>NZ_JABBMT010000021.1 GCF_012927645.1 Pseudoalteromonas arctica
AATTAGGCTCTCAAAAGAGAGTAATAGATCAAACCTAGGGTTCTGCGTCAAGCTTTTATTTACAAAAGCAAATCAAGTGGCTATTTAATGAGCGAGTTTAATTCAAATTAGGGGTGCGGAACAACAGGTATATACGTTGTATAAGTTTTGCAAATGTTTTTTATTTTCATTGCGTTATCTTTCTGCTTCCTTTTTATTAGCTATTGTTAAAAGATGGATCATTGTGCTTTTACAGATAGGTTATTCCAGAGAGGGAACTATTTATAGTTGTAATAAGTAGAATAAAATTAAATTTTTTTAATGATGCCTCACACCATAAAAATAAATAAACAAGACACCCAATCTAAATTTTGGGTCATGGGTTGGGGTCAGGTCTTTCTTTTTGCCACTATCTTACTTACTCGAGAATAATGCAGCTGAAAATAATCGCCAACCTCTTTCAACGTATATCCACCGGATGCATAGGCAGCTCTTATGGCATCATTACGACTACTACACTGTTGAGCATATTCTGCTAATGCTAACGCTGCCCTGCGCCTTTGCTTTTGGGGTACTTCCGATAAATCGCCTTCCTGTGCTTTAAGTAATTCTAAATGCTCCTTTACGAACTCATCGCTCCCTAAAAAGACCTGATTTGAAATATTACCCCAAGGATCCAGCCCTTTTCCTTGCTCTACAAACTGCGCAAACTTTCGTTTGGCTATTGTTTTATACTTTGCAAATTGCAGTAACATTTTATCTACTGAAAGCCATTGGGGAATCGGCTCTTGACCCATTACATAATGCCAGCTACTCCAAGGCCAATCCGATAGACTATCGACCATTTTCGCTCTAATTGGGTTTAACACAATATACCTATTTAACTCTAATAAATATGCATCCTTATCAACCAAAATTGCCTTATAACGCCCTTGGAATAAATGCCCCACACGCCGATGTTTTCTATTAAACCATTGCGTATATACACCATTTAATTGCCGCATCCCTTTGCTTAAATTCGCATCCGGCGTTTCGACTAATAAATGATAATGATTTGTCATTAAGCAAAAAGAATGGATCACCCAATTATAGCGCTCACAAACGTCTCCTAGGATTTTTAAAAACCCCTCAAAATCTGATTCATCTAGATAGATAGGCTTTCTTTCATTACCCCGCGAAGTTATGTGATATAACGCACCCGCAAACTCTAATCTGAGAGGCCTAGCCATCTTCTCACCTATCAATTTTTATAAATTAATATCTAAGATTAGCGCAACTAACAAAAAGGCAAGAAGAAAGACCTGACCCTATTTATTTTTTAAACTATCAATTTGTATAAATTAATATCTTAAGATTAGCCGCAACTAACAAAAGGCAAGAAGAAAGACCTGACCCCATTCTTTCCTCGTGATATACATTACTGAAATCAAGGGTCAAAGGGTCATATTACCTCGGGTATCGTAGCTAAATGACTTCCAACCGCCACTGCACTCTGGTATTTTTTTAAATTCCAACCTAAATCAGTTGAAAGACAAAAAGAAAGACCTGACCCCACCATTTCTATAAATAGATAGGCTTTCTTTCATTACCCCGTGAAGTTATGTGATATAACGCAACCGCAAACTCTAATCTGAGAGGCCTAGCCATCTTTTCACCTATCAATTTGTATAAATTAATATCTAAAGATTAGCCGCAACTAACTAAAAGGCAAAAAGAAAGACCTGACCCCATTCTTTCATCCTTATCAACCAAAATTGCCTTATAACGCCCTTGGAATAAATGCCCCACACGCCGATGTTTTCTATTAAACCATTGCGTATATACACCATTTAATTGCCGCATCCCTTTGCTTAAATTCGCATCCGGCGTTTCGACTAATAAATGATAATGATTTGTCATTAAGCAAAAAGAATGGATCACCCAATTATAGCGCTCACAAACGTCTCCTAGGATTTTTAAAAACCCCTCAAAATCTGATTCATCTAGATAGATAGGCTTTCTTTCATTACCCCGCGAAGTTATGTGATATAACGCACCCGCAAACTCTAATCTGAGAGGCCTAGCCATCTTCTCACCTATCAATTTTTATAAATTAATATCTAAGATTAGCGCAACTAACAAAAAGGCAAGAAGAAAGACCTGACCCTATTTATTTACAATAAAATAAAAAGACAAAAAGAAAGACCTGACCCTATTTATTTTTATATTTATTCTTTTTATATTCACTTTAGACTTTGTGAACATAGAAGCTCACTTAAACGAACGATTTTATTTTTCAAAATTATTATATATAACAACAAGAAAAAACCAAAAACACGTTTACTTATATCTAATTCTTCCAAATTAATTATATTAAATGAAAACACTATTGCTACTGTATAGTTAATAATAATTACAGTTTTCAAAAATGTATCCTGCAAAATAGCCCCTCTAAGCTTTTTCCAAAAAAATATAATGACCAAACCAATTATAACAACCAAGTAAGTTACATCTTGACCTTTCAATGTAGAGAATAAAGGAAAAAATAGTAAAAAAACTAACACAACTGCAAAAAATTTATCCATATTAATCCTAATCTCTTTTTTCAACATAATTATTAGATATACCTTGGGGAATACCTGAACCAGCAGCAGTATTTATGGTTCCAATATAATCTAAAGTTTGCCCTAAAGGTTTATAAATATAAGATGCGCCTCGTCCAAGAGGTCCCAGCACTACTCCCAATGCATTTTGCGTATTAGGAACTAATAGCCATGAATAAAATGAAACCCCAGTTGATACTACTAAAGCTGATGTAGTAGCAGGTAGTGCCAAAATTCCAGCAGCTACGCCAACAGCGGAAGAAAGTTCAGAATCCGTAGTCGTTTCGTAATCAGAAATACTTTCACCAACTTGCTCTGCCATAAATGAGTTGCCATAACTAGAAGGATTTGATAACGGGTCTCCCCAATAATATTTTCCATCTCTGCCAACCATTCTTTTAAAACCTTCAGCCTTGTAACCCATGGGCTTTGCCCAAGAACCTGACTTTCCTGGATTCCCTTCTGCATTATACCACCATTGCATTGCTGAGGTGACGGCACCATTGGCAAACTTTCCACCAGTAAGTTTAGACACAGTGCCACCTACAGCCCCTGCAATTGCTGTTCTTCTCACTGCATCAGCATAAGTGCCGGTTTTTGGATTCATAAACCCTTTCATACTGGCGGTGACTAAGGAGCTGACAAAGCCATGACCAAACTTTCCTCCTTGAAGAACAGCAGAAACGCCACCTACCATCGCATGGGATGCCACATTTTGAACGGCAGTCCACCCACCGAGATCAAAATTTAATTCAGCACCGATGTATTGAGAAATACCTATTGTAGCCGACGAAATAACGTAAGCTTTCAAAGCTGCACCAAAACTACCTGTGACTGCATAGGTTTTTAAGCCTTGATATAACGGTAATGCCCAAGGTGCATATATCCCTATTACTATGCTTACAGCTGCTAAATGGGAGAATTAGGAATATAAAGTAATGAAATTTATAGTATTAGATCATAGATTATAAATATTTACAAAGTATGATCCCGCCCTGCCAATTTGAACTTCCCACTGTGATAATAATTCATTTGTCTAATAATATTGCGCTACAAGCTGTAAACCTTGCTGCATCTTCTCACTCGATTGTCCTGCAAAGCCAAGTCGAGCATAGCTATAGTTTGTGGGCTTTAAACTACGTACTGAGTTGGTAAAGTAAAACTCGGCTTGGGTTTGTAAATATATACCTTGCTTTGCTAACTGCGCTTTTAAGTGCTGAGTATCTTTATTAAAGTTGACCCACATCGCCATGCCGCCGTCGGGCTTTTTATACTCGATTGGGTAGCCTGAAGTTTGCAACTGCGTTAGATAATCATCCATCGCTTCATAGCGCTGTTTATACAGTTTGCTCATACGTTTTAAATGGCGTTCAAAACCACCTTCTTTCATCCAGTGCGCCACAGCTAATTGCATGATCACATCGTTCTTATGGTTCATCAGCTGCTTCCACGCAGTTAACTGCGCTAATATTTCAGGCGCTGCGCAGATATAACCGATACGTGCGGCTGAAAACATAATCTTTGAAAACGTCGATAGGTAAATAACAATGCCTGCGGGGTCATCGGCGGCCATGGGTTGTAATGGCTGACAGCGATAATGAAATTCATGGTCGTAGTCATCTTCGATGATCATCACGTTATGGGCATAACACAGTTGATAAATTTGCAAGCGCCGCGTTGGCGATAGAGTAACAGTGGTTGGGTATTGATGCAGTGGCGTTAAGTACAGCAATTTGATTGAAAAACGTTCCAGTTGAGCTTTTAAATCATCAACACATAAACCATCTTCATCCTGCTTAATATCGATAAGCTGTGCGCCACAGGCAGAAAATGCGTGCCTTGCAGGTGGATAACCGAGAGTTTCTACAGCAATAAAATCATCTTGTTTTATAAACGCTTTTGCGATTAAAAACAGTGCTTCTTGCGAGCCGTTGCAAACCAATACGTCGCTTACGTTTAAATTACGCGCTTTGTATAAGTAATCGCAAATATGCGCTTTTAATTGCTCGTTACCACTGATCTGCCCATAATGCAGTTGATTGATGTCTAAATGATTACACACATGGCTGACGGAGCGTTTAAATTCTTTTTGTGGGAAACTGGCAAGATCAGGCAAGCCACCAGCAAAGTTATATCTATGCGCAGTTAAATCCATTCCAGCAGCAGGCACAGCCAATGTTTTAGCAAATTGATAAGGTTTTGCTTTCAGTCTTGGAGTACTTGAGGTACTAACACTACTTTGAATGGGCAATGACTTGGTGATCCGATAACCTGAGCGCTGCTGAGATTCAAGCCAGCCTTCCGCTACTAATAATTGCAATGCATTCATCACTGTATGGCGATTGAGCTGATAAGTGTTTGCCATGACACGCGCCGAGCTGAGTTTTACCCCTGGCGCAAGCTTGCCTTGCATTATGGCATTGCGTACCGCGCTGGCTAGTTGCAAATATTTGGCAGGCTCTGACTCATCAAATTCAATAACTAACGGCTGCATTACGACTCCAAAAACACTCTAAACTGGTCTAGTTAAAAAGCTAAAACTGGTTGTTTATTACTGACCAAAGTAGCGTACCTTTGTTATTCATAAATAGCAAAATATGGGGCTTATCATGTTTACAAAACACATTCATCAAACCAATAAGCTGGCTTTAGAGCCACTGACACAAAACCACCTAGAGGGGCTATATCAAGCAGGCCAAGATCCACAAATATGGCGTTGGGTTTTAATGAATTACACCCAACCCCGTGCAACTCTCGATGATTGGTTTATCAACACTGCACAATTTAATGCCGAGCAACAAATAGTCTACGCCATCGTGGATAAAGCAAGTAGCCAAGTTCTTGGCACCACACGGTTGTTTAGATTAGATAAACAAAATCGCAGCGCCGAGATTGGGCACACATTTATAAGTCTCCCTTGGCAGCGCAGCTTTGTAAACACCCACGCAAAATACTTGCTGCTGCAATATGCATTCGATGAATTAGGCTTAGTCCGTATTGCTTTTAACACCCATGAGCAAAACTGCAAATCGCGTAATGCTATTGCACGCCTTGGCGCCCGCTTTGAAGGCATTAGTTATAAAGATAGGTTGCTTGCTGATGGCTCCTATCGAAACACCGCCCAGTTCAGCATTATTGATGAGCAATGGCCGACAATAAAATCGCAGTTAGCAGGAAAACTATAATGTACCCAGCGAAGCATTTTCAACAACATGATAGTAAGCAATTACAGCAGTTAGTAAATAGCTATCCACTGGCGACTATTTTAATGCCAAATCCACAAAGCCAGCTCAATGATATATGCCGCGTGCCAGTTTTATATGATACTAACCGTCAGTTATTTATTGCTCATGTGGCTAAATACAACCCACTCTCATCGCTTGATGGTCAATCAGTGAACTTACTATTTAGTGGCGATGATTGTTATTTATCGCCCGCTTATGCAGATAACAAAACCTTGCCCAGTTGGCTTTACTCGAGTGTTTATGTGACAGCTAAAGTACGTATTGTTAAAGACCAACATCACAAAGAGCAGATCATACAACGGCTAACCGATCATTTTGAGCAACACTTTACCCAACCTGATACAACTAAATGGCAACTTGATGAAGTCCCCGTACAGCATCGCCATGCAATGTACCAACAATTGAGTTTTATTGAATTTATTCCTAGTCACTGGCGTGGCAATTTTAAACTTAGTCAGAATAAACCGCCTGAAATACGTGCTGCCATAAAGCAAAATTTAGTGTTAGCAGGGAAACTCAGTATTGCTGAGTTAATCAATTAACGGTGCTACAAAAATGAAAAAAGGCTCCTCGGAGAACTCAGAGCCTTTGGTTAACTTTGGAATTAACTCGGTTTAGTAATTAGTTAAAAGTAAGCAGATGCGGGGCAATATTTTGATAATCAACAGCCATAGCAATGCTTAATGCAGTGATATTCACAATTGAAAACGCAAATACTTGGCGTGCCCAACCACTAATATCAATATTACGACGATAACCTCGCAGCGCCATTAATAACCACCAAAAACTAGTAGTACAAGCAACAGCTAAAAAAGCCATACCGGTATAACCGCCAATGGTTAATAACATCACCACTAACGCATATACCGCGATATACAACACAATGTGATGTTTAGCTTTATCAATACCTTGCGCTACCGGTAATACCGGAATACGCGCAGCTTGGTAGTCTTTATAGCGGAAAATAGCAATCGCATAAGAGTGCGGCATTTGCCACAAACTAAACATTACTAATAAGATCAACGCGCCAACATCAAACTGTGCAGAAACGGCGCAGTACCCTACCACAGGTGGTACTGCTCCTGATAAACTACCGATAAACGTGCCATACACTGAGCGACGCTTCATATATAAGCTGTAAACACCCACGTATATGACATAACCAAACACAGCAAAAAATACCGCAATCCAGTTAGTAAAAACCATTAGTAAAGCAAAGCCTAGTAAGCCAAGTACTGTGCCATGTAGCAAAGCTGTGGTTGCAGACATTTCACCGGTTACGGTTACCCGTGTTCGCGTGCGCGCCATGCGAATATCAATATCACGGTCGATCACATTATTGATCACGCAACCTGAGGCTACCACCAGTGATAAACCAACTAATGTAGCAAGCATTAGCCAGCCATCAATATCACCACGCGAGGCGAGTAAGAACCCACCCGCAACCGAGATCAAATTGCCCATGATAATGCCGGGCTTAGTGACCTTTAAATAACGACGAAACATCTGCTGTCCTCTATTCTTTGCTTTACGAAAACGTACTAGCTGGGGCTAGTACATCATCATGGCGTTCGATTCGTAGATGATCCACACCGACAGCCCCACCACCATAACGATGATCAGCGCACTGAAGATGAACGATAACGAACTGGCTTTACCATCTTCGGTTTTAAAGTTCAGGTGCAAGAAGTATTTTAAATGCACCCAAATTTGTACAATGGCCATTACAACAATGCAGGCAAATGTGGTTGGTTTTGACAACGTACCGCTCATCACCGCCCAAAATGGGATCGCGGTCAGTACAATTGATAAAACAAAACCTATTAAATAGTCTTTAACGCTGCCATGTGAATTATCACTATGGCTTTGTGTATGTAGATCATTTAATACATGTGATTCACTGTGGCTCATTACATCACTCCCATTAAATAAACGACGGTAAATACGCAGATCCACACCACATCTAAAAAGTGCCAAAACAAACTTAGGCAACTTAAACGTGTAACGGTTGCTGGGGTTAAACCACGGCGTGATACTTCGATCATCATCGTCGCCATCCAGATCAGACCAGCGGTTACGTGCATACCGTGCAAGCCTACTAAAGAGAAGAACGAGGTTAAAAATGCGCTGCGCTGCGGGCCATTACCATGGGCAATTAAATGATGAAATTCATAAATTTCCATACCAATAAACACAGCACCAAAAGCAAAAGTAATTGCCAGCCACGTTAATGTAGCGGCCTTCTTTTGCGCATGAGCTGAGATCATCGCAAAACCAAAAGTGATACTACTTAGTAGCAATGCAGCAGTTTCAACCGCTACAAAGTCCAGTTCAAAAATATCTTTGCCAGATACACCACCCGCTGTATTCATATAAAGCACAGCGTAGGTTGCAAAAAATGAGGCAAACAATAAGCAGTCGGTCATTAAGTAAAGCCAAAAACCAAATACCGTATCGCCACCAGTATCATGATGCTCATGAGCATGAGCATCATGATCGATGCTATTTACATCTGCAGGGATTGCACTCATGCGCTGAACTCCTTACCTTGGTTTAATGTTGTTGCACTAGCATTATGTGCACTTTCAATTTCAAGAATTTCTTCTGGTTGCACGTAGTAATCAACATCACTGGTGTAACAACGTTTAAAGAATACCGTGATGCCAGCAATAACACCGACAATCGCCAACCACCAAATATGCCAAATCATGGCAAAACAAAAAGTTGTAAAGCAAGCACTCATCATCACCCCTGCCGAAGTGTTTTTTGGCATATGAATAGGCGCATAGTTTGCTTTTTGTTGATACGCTTGACCTTTTTCTTTCATGTCGGTCCACGTATCTATGTCATGCACATGTGGGATCGTAGCAAAGTTGTAATACTGTGGCGGTGATGATGTTGACCACTCAAGTGTGTGACCATTCCACGGATCGCCGGTTGTATCTTTTAGTGTTTCGCGATTTTTAAAGCTCACAATAAGCTGTACAACTTGGAACAAAATACCAAACATAATGATCACCGCACCGATAAAGGCAATGTACAACCAAATATTCCAATCTGGGTTATTAGTGTGGTTTAAGCGACGCGTCATGCCTAAAAAGCCAAGTACATATAACGGCATAAATGCTACAAAGAAACCTACTAACCAACACCAGAAAGACGCCTTACCCCACCCTTCGTGAAGTTTAAAGCCCATTGCTTTAGGGAACCAAAATGCAAAACCAGCTAAATAACCAAATACCGCACCACCGATGATAGTATTATGGAAATGTGCAATTAGGAATAAACTATTGTGTAATACATAATCAGCACCAGGGATAGCAAGTAATACGCCTGTCATACCACCAACAGTAAAGGTGACCATAAAACCCAGCGTCCAAAGCACAGGAACTGTGATGCGTAAACGACCACGATAAATAGTAAATAACCAGTTAAACAGTTTCACTCCGGTGGGCACCGCAATGACCATGGTCATTACGCCAAAGAAGGCATTAACATTAGCACTGGACCCCATAGTGAAAAAGTGATGTAACCAAACAATAAAACCTAAGATAGAAATTGCACCGCTGGCATACACCATCGATTTATAACCAAATAAACGTTTTCCAGTAAAAGTGGAAATAATTTCTGAGAAAATACCAAACGCAGGTAAAATCAAGATATACACTTCAGGATGACCCCAAGCCCAAAACAGGTTGATGTACATCATGGCGTTACCGCCAGCTTCATTAGTAAAGAAGTGGAAGCCTAAATAACGGTCTAGCGTTAACATAGTCAACACCGCAGTTAAGATTGGGAATGACGCAGCAATTAAAATATTTGCCCATGTACATGTCCAGGTAAAAATTGGCATTTGCATTAAACGCATACCAGGGGCACGCATTTTAAACACTGTTACTAAAAAGTTTACTGCCGTTAATAGTGTACCAATACCTGATATTTGCAGTGCCCAGATATAATAATCTACCCCAACTCCAGGGCTAAAAGACATCTCCGATAGCGGCGGATAAGCCACCCAACCGGTTTTGGCAAATTCACCAAAGAACAATGAAATATTAATTAATATTGCCCCACCGGCAGTAAGCCAAAAACTTAAATTATTTAAAAACGGAAATGCTACATCGCGCGCACCAATTTGCAGTGGCAATACAATGTTCATCAGACCAATCATAAATGGCATCGCCATAAAGATGATCATGATCACCCCATGCGCGGTGAATATTTGGTCATAATGCTCTGGCGGTAAATAGCCTGTAGCACCACCTGTAGCAAGCGCCAATTGTGCCCGCATCATAATGGCATCAGAGAAACCACGAAACAGCATGATCAAGGCAAGGATAATGTACATCACGCCTAAGCGTTTATGATCGATTGAGGTGATCCAGTCGTGCCAGAGCACCCCCCATTTTTTATATTTTGTGACTAAAGCTGCAATCAATGCCCCTGCAATCACGACTACCGCCATTGTCACCATCAAAATAGGTTCATGGAACGGAATGGCATCTAACGATAATTTTCCAAATAACGACATAATTATTCCTCGCCCTCGCTGTGCATTGTGTGATTTTTATGGCTGCTATGCTCAGGCATTGCACTGTGCATTTTGTTCATATCACCATGTGCTTGCATATATTTCATAATGATGGTGTGGAACAAGCCATCATCAACATCAGCAAAATAAGTCACCGGGTTGTTTTCACTCGGTAATGCCAGTGCATCATAATTCGCTTTAGTGAGCGTATTAGCTTGGCTTTTCACCTTGTTTACCCACGTATCAAAGTCAGCTTGCGTTGGCGTAGCTATGGCATTAAATTTCATACCCGTAAAGCCTGCGCCACTGTAGTTAGCTGAAAAGCCTTTAAACGTACCCGGTTCATTAGCAATTAAATGCAACTTAGTTTCCATGCCCGCCATCGAGTAGATTTGGCTACCTAGTTGTGGGATGAAAAATGAGTTCATGGTACTTTCTGAGGTGATTTTATATTCCACCGGTACATTGGCTGGAAATACCAATTCATTCACCGTAGCAATACCTTGCTCAGGATAAATAAACAGCCATTTCCAATTCAGTGATACCACTTCAACTGTTAGGTGTTTACCTTTACCTTCAAGCGGTTTATAAGGGTCAAGCTGTTGTGTTGATTGCCAAGTAATGGCACCCAGTACAATCACTATCACAATAGGAATAGCCCAGACTGCGGCTTCAATTTTTCCTGAGTGAGCCCATTTTGGCGCATAAATTTGCTGCTCTTGGCCATCACGATATTTCCACGCGAAGTACAAAGTCATCACAATCACAGGAATAACCACAATTAACATCAGCACAGTGGCAATGATGATCAGATTTTTTTCATCTATCCCAACTTGCCCTTTAGGATCAAGCACCCCGCCTTTACAGCCAGTCAGTGCGAGCACAGTTGTGCCCAGAGCAATATTACAGAGGTTTCGAATTAACAAAGGACTATCCTACAACCTAAAATTTGATATGTGCTGCCCCTACAACTCTAAATAAAGCGTAAAAACAACGGTTTGAATATTCCTCAGGTAACTTTTTAGCGCCATAAAAAATACCAAGCATCAAAAAACAATAAAGGAATTTAAAGGTGTTGGTTGAATCGCAGGTACACTGCGGCTAAGCGTTATTGTAGCGGACAGAATCAGCAGATTAGTTAATCTCTAACGCAGCCAAACTCTCTATAACGAGTAGCGTTCAACCATTAACAAGAGGTGGAGCACGACAACCATGAGCACTGTGTACTACTAAAGATGTTTTTGTTTGACGAAAAGCAAAGGCTGCTTTACGTAAAATAACCCCAGCACGACGCGCTGGGAAAAAATGAAAAATCAACCAACATAAACCAATAAGTAACTGGCACGACACAACAGGATATGCCAAAAAGCTCAATACATTAATTAAAGATGACTCATAGATAGCATCATCAGTTAATATATTTTTTAGCTCTGTTGCATCTTCAACACTTCCATTTATTAGCATGGCTGAGTTGATTAATAGAATAACCAATACAGAAAATAGCTCTCGCCCAGCAAAAAGTGCACGCGCACGCAATTGCCATCTACTAAGCGTAGAGTGCGTTTTTGCTGGCGGAAAATTTTGCAAATTCAAACGTATATGGCCTTATTGGTTATATATTACAAAGTAAAAGCTACTAGCTTTACGCTATTTTCCACTTCGTTGTTATGATCTTCATCAATAAAGTTTCAGTAATTACTGAAATTTCTAGAGGATTATAACAAAGTCAACACAAGCTACAAGTATAAAACAACAGAGCGGGCTAACTTTTTATTAATATGTTGAATTATGGTTATAAAATATTATATTCTAAATAAAGTAAAAAATAAGAATAACGGGATGTTAATATGATTCGCAAAACCATACTAGTTGGCTTACTTAGTTACTCATTTAGTTTAACTGCCGCACCGATCGCTATGCACGAAATGAAAGGATTAAACAAAGCAGCAATTACACACGCTGATCTTGCTCCTTTATTTGATACGCTAGCTGATCACCCCAGCATAGAGCGAAAGAATTTAGGTCAATCATTCTTGGGGAAATCAATTGATGCATTTTATATTGGCTCGGGACCAATCAAAGTCATGATGTGGAGCCAAATGCATGGTGATGAAAATACAGCTAGTGCCGCATTAATGGATTTTTTAAGCTATGCAATCGAAACAAAAAATAATGCATGGCGGGAAAATTGGCAAAACAAACTATCACTGATGATCATTCCTATGGTCAACCCCGATGGCGCACAGCTGCAAACCCGTTTTAATGCGCAAGGAATAGATTTAAACCGAGATGCCAAATCATTACGAACACCTGAAGGTCAGTTGTTAATGGCTGCAGCTAAAGCATTTAAGCCCGAATTTGGCTTTAACCTGCACGATCAAAACGCTTATTATGGCGTAGGAGAACAAGGCCTGCCTGCAACTATCTCTGTATTAGCCCCAGCGTATAATGCACAACGTGAAATCAATAACAGCCGTAGTAATGCTATGAAGCTAATTGCACAATTAAGTAAACTCATCGAACAAACAATACCAGGCCATTTAGCTAAATATAACGATAGCTACTCTTATCGTAGTTTTGGTGATACATTTTCAGAAATGGGGATCAGTACAATTTTAATAGAGTCAGGTGCCTACCCTGCGGATCCAAACCGTCAAGTAGCACGCAAAATGAATCGTATGTTGTACGTTAAAATGATCGACGAATTGGTGGCAGGGAACTGGCAACAACAAAAAATCACTACTTACCAAGCAATTCCATTTAATGCTAAAGATGCATGGGTTGATTTACTCATTGATGATGTAATTGTCACCAGTCCACAAGGAAGCTATAGCATAGATATCGCAATTAATGCTAAAGGCCGTTATCCAACAATTAATGAATTGGGTGATATAAGTAGCATTCGCCAAGGGTTTACTCAGCTAGAAGCTAAAACGCTTAGCTTTGATAGTGGTAAAGCTTACCCACTAGCCAAGCCATTAGACCTTACAACCGAGAAGTATCGTCAACTGTTAAGCCTAGGCTACAGCTGTTTCTCGGGAGATATAGCCCTACTTAACAACCACAGTGACTGGTTAAGTTATCAATGTAGCAATACACAGCCAACAATCCCTAGACGCTATGGTGCAGCAGCGTTTATCTTACGAGAACAAGGTACTGCCAAATATGCAATTTTAGGGGAGCAATTAATTAAATTATAAACAACCACAAAAAAGCGCCCTGTGCGGCGCTTTTCTATTATTCTGAATTTAGCAAAAAATTTATAATATTTGGTTTTCTTTCCAAATTTGCTCTTTTGCCATGCGCTTTTTGCGTTTGTCGCATGGATCATCACAATCACAGGCTTTATCAATGCCTACAGAGCCTAAACCACCACAGCTGCTGGCCATAGACTTCTTTTGTACTATCATGCCCACAGCCATCGCTGCAACAATTAAAAGCAGTAAACCAAACGTAAGAAGAAAAAGTGACATTGCTTAGCCCCTATTGATCAGCAATAAAATAATGCTTGATGATAATCACCAAGCTGTTGCTATTATAAACTGATTTAAACCACGCTACAAATAGGGTTTAAACGCAGGACTAGAATAAGTGACTAAACCATCTTCTGATTTAGCAATCAGATAAACAGGTAAATCATGCTCTCGTGCATAAACTTTTGCTTTTTCCATCCCCATTACAGTCAATGCTGTTGCAAGGCCATCAGCTGTCATCGCTGATGGATGCAATACAGTAACCGATACTAGATCATGACGACTTGGCATACCTGTTTCCGGATCAATTAAATGACTATAGGTAATACCATCCATCTCATAGAAAATGCGATAATCACCCGATGTTGCAATGCCGTTATTACCCGGTGCTAAGACACGGTGCACTTTACGCACACCAAGCTCAGTATCCGGTTGCTCAATAGCGATACGCCAATCTTGATCATTTGGTTTTTTACCTGATACACGTAACTCACCACCAATCTCAACCATATAATCAGTTAAGTCATGGCTTTCTAATAATTCAGCTACTTTATCTATACCATAACCCTTTGCTGTAGAAGAAAATGACAATTGCAAACCCGCTACTGTTTTCGCTAGGCCTTGCTCAGTCAGTATTAACTTATCAACTCCAATTTGTGCAACCATGGCTGCGAGTTCTTCATCCGTTGGACGTTTTGTTGGTTTTTTATCAGGACCAAAGCCCCATAAGTCAATCAGTGGTCCCATGGTTACATCAAGAGTCTTAGTAGACTCACCTAAGCGAATCGACTCGCTTACAACTGCTCTAAAATCACTGCTAATAGGCATAACTTGACCAGCGGGAAGTCGATTAAAAGTATTGATTTCAGAATCATCAATATAAGTCGACATTGATTGATTTATATCTTTGAGCAACAGAGTCACTTCTGGTAATAAATTTAATGAATCCAGCTTTTCTTGCTTAGCAAAAACTTTGATGTGATAGGTAGTACCCATGGTTTTACCATCAAGGTAAAGCTCTTGGGGATCATCATTTTGGCCACAGCCACTAATGAGTAAAGTGAGGGTAAGAAAAAAGGTAGCAATTATGCCTTGTCGGTGGAAAACTCTATTCATAGCAGCCTACTTAAATAATGGAAATAAAAAAGCCCCGTAACATACATTGCTACGAGGCTGATATTCTAACCAAAACTAAACTGTTTTGATATCAGTGTTAGCCACCGAAATCATCTAGTAAGATATTTTCGTCTTCAACACCTAAGTCTTTCAACATAGTGATAACAGCTGCGTTCATCATTGGCGGACCACACATGTAGAACTCACAATCTTCTGGCGCTTCGTGCTCTTTAAGATAATTCTCAAATAAAACGTTATGGATAAAGCCAGTGTAGCCTTCCCAGTTATCTTCTGGTTGTGGATCTGAAAGTGCAGTATGCCATACGAAGTTATCATTTTCAGCCGCTAGGCCGTCAAAATCTTCTACGTAGAACATTTCACGCTTAGAACGTGCACCATACCAGAAACTCATCTTACGTTTAGAGTTCAAACGCTTAAGTTGGTCAAAGATATGTGAACGCATTGGCGCCATACCAGCACCACCACCTACGAATACCATTTCAGCGTCAGTGTCTTTTGCAAAGAACTCACCGAATGGACCAGAGATAGTAACTTTATCACCTTCTTTAAGTGACCAAATGTACGATGACATTTTACCACAAGGAAGTGTTAAGTCTCTTGGCGGTGGAGAAGCAATACGCACGTTAAGCATAATAATACCTTCTTCTTCTGGGTAGTTAGCCATTGAGTAAGCACGAATTGTTTCTTCGTCTACTTTTGACTCCAGCTTGAAGAAACCAAAATGATTCCAATCGCCACGATACTCTTCTGGTACATCAAAGTCCGCATATTTAACATGGTGAGGTGGAGCTTCGATTTGGATGTAACCACCCGCACGGAAAGGCACTGACTCGCCATCTGGAATTTGTAGCTTTAACTCTTTAATGAAGGTTGCTTTGTTATCATTAGAAATAACTTCACAATCCCACTTTTTAACACCGAAAATTGACTCTTCAAGTTCAATTTCCATGTCGTTTTTAACATTTACCTGGCACGCTAAACGACAGCCTTCACGGGCTTCGCCTTTAGAAATGTGATCAAGTTCTGTTGGTAAGATATCGCCGCCACCTTCTTTGATGTGAACACGACACTGACCACAAGAGCCACCGCCACCACATGCAGATGATACGAAAATACCTGACTCAGATAACGCACCTAAAAGCTTGCTACCTGCTGATGTTTTAATGGCTTTATCTGGGTCGCCATTAATGCCGATGATGATGTCACCGCTTGCAACTAACTGAGATTTAGCACCAATGATAACTAAAACTAGCAGTACAACGATAGCGATGAAAACACCAACGCCTAAGAAAATCTCATAACTCATGATTTATCCTCGCTACCTATTAAAGTGAAATGCCAGAGAATGACATAAAGCCAAGACCCATCAAGCCAACAGTGATAAAGGTAATACCTAAACCACGTAAGCCGTCTGGCACGTCTGAATATTTCATTTTCTCACGGATACCAGCAAGTAAAGTAATTGCTAGCGCCCAACCCACACCAGAACCGATACCATACACTACAGACTCGCTGAAGTTATAGTTACGCTCAACCATGAAAGATACCGCACCAAAGATTGCACAGTTAACTGTGATCAATGGTAGGAAGATACCTAACGCGTTATAAAGTGCAGGGAAGAACTTATCTAATGCCATTTCAAGAATTTGTACAAGTGCCGCAATGACACCGATAAACGTCAAGAAACGTAAAAAGCTAAGATCCGCGTCAGGATAACCAAGCCACTCTAATGCACCAGGTGCAAGAACCGCATGATAAACCAAGTTGTTAACTGGCACTGAAATACCCAATACCACGATAACTGCTACACCTAGGCCGATAGACGTTGTTACTTTCTTTGATACTGCAAGGAAAGTACACATACCTAGGAAAAAGGCTAACGCTAAGTTTTCAATGAAAACCGCTTTTACGAATAAACTAATATAATGTTCCATTGTCTGCCCCTTACCCTTTCGCTTCTACTTGGTCTTTCTTATAAGTACGCAGTACCCAAATGAATAAACCAATGATGAAGAATGCACTAGGCGGTAAAATCAATAGACCCATAGGTTGATACCAACCACCATCTTGTACAAGCGGGATGATCTCAACACCAAATAATGACCCTTTACCAAATAGTTCACGAATAAAGCCAACAGTCAGTAACACTACTGAGTAACCTAAGCCATTACCAATACCATCAAGGAAAGACATAACTGGCGGCGACTTCATTGCGTATGCTTCTGCACGGCCCATTACGATACAGTTAGTAATAATTAGACCAACAAATACCGATAACTCTTTTGCCGTAGCATAAGAGAAGGCTTGTAATACTTGGTCAACAACGATTACCAATGACGCAATGATGGTCATTTGCACGATAATACGAACAGATGACGGGATCTGGTTACGAATAATTGAGATAAAGAAGCTTGAAAAAGCAGTAACCAACGTCAATGCGATTGACATGATTAACGCATTTTTTAAGCTCGACGTTACCGCAAGCGCTGAACAAATACCAAGTACTTGTAATGCGATTGGGTTATTTGCCAGTACCGGACCAAATAGGACCGACTTCATTTCTTTAGTATCAGCCATTATTTCAACGCTCCTTCACGTACTCTCGCAAGGAAAGGACCAAAGCCGTTTTCGCCAGTCCAAAAGTCAACTGCGTGATCAACACCGTTAGACGTTAAAGTTGCACCTGATAAGCCATCAATTTGATGCTCATTCTTAGCGCCACTTTTTACAATATTGATTGGTAACTCTTTACCATTCCAACTTGCAGTCCACTGTGGGTTTTGGATTTCTCCACCCAAGCCAGGTGTTTCGTTGTGCTTATAAAAGTTAATATCTTTAACCGTTTCGCCATCGCTTTCAAGCGCTAAGAAACCATACATAACACCCCAAAGGCCGTAACCTTGGATAGGTAAAATGATAGCATCTGTAGAACCGTCTGCTTTTTTCGAGATATATACAGGAGACTCATGAGTCATACGCTGAATACCAGCGATATCCTTAATACCTTCGGCTTTTAATGCAAAGCTAATTTTTTGATCAAACTTACTTTTTTCAAAGTCGAAAGCGTCAATTTTAGCTTGAACTGCGTCGCCAGTTTGAGACTCACCGGTTTCCATATTAACTAGGCGCGTTTCGATCTTAGCTTTAAAAGTTTCTGATACAGAACCTGATACATCAATGCCCGCAGCTGCCAAGATATTTTTTTGAATATCTTGCGTTTTGTTAGCTTGCTGTAATGGGCGCAGCTGAACTGAAGCAAACGATACGATGATTGCACACACTAAACATAGTGCTACAACAACAGATAGCGTTTTGCCGATTGATTCGTTATTACTAGACATTACGTGCCAACCTCCGCTTGATATTAGCTTGCACTACGAAGTGATCAAATAATGGTGCAAATAAGTTAGCAAATAAGATTGCTAGCATCATACCCTCAGGGAATGCAGGGTTAATTACACGGATCATTACTACCATCACACCAATTAGTGCACCGTATGCGAATTTTGCTTTGTCAGTAAATGCCGCCGACACAGGGTCTGTCGCCATAAAGAACATACCAAAAGCAAATCCACCAAGTACTAAGTGCCAATGCCAAGGCATTGCAAATACTGGGTTAGTCTCAGAACCAACGGCATTTAATAAGAATGCTGTTGCCACCATACCCAAAAACACACCTAGTACGATACGCCAAGAGGCGATACGAACATAGATTAGGAATAAGCCACCCACTAACAACGCAAGTGTCGATGTTTCACCTACCGAACCTTGAATGAAACCGTAGAACGCATCCCACCAAAGTGCCATGTTGCTGTAATCAAGTGAACCTACAAACGCTTGGCCTAGCATAGTTGCACCAGAGAATGAATCTACTGCTGTCCATACTGTGTCACCTGAAATTTGTGCAGGGTATGCGAAGAATAAAAACGCACGGCCTGCTAATGCAGGGTTTAGGAAGTTACGGCCAGTACCACCAAAGATTTCTTTAGCGATTACTACACCGAATGTAATACCTAGTGCAACTTGCCATAAAGGAATGGTTGCAGGTAGGATAAGCGCGAATAACACTGACGTTACAAAGAAACCTTCGTTAATTTCATGCTTACGCACTGAAGCAAATATAACTTCCCAAAAACCACCTACAGCAAATGTAACTGCGTAAATAGGTAGGAAGAAACATGCGCCATAAAACATTTTAGCGCCCCAGCCGGATTCAGCAGTTAATTCACCGCCAAATAACTGAAACAAACCAACTTGCCAAGAATTTGCTAGTTCAAAACCTTGTGCTAGAGCACCCGCGGCCTGATGACCGATATTGAACATACCAAAAAACATTGCAGGGAACGTCGCCATCCACACTAAAATCATCATACGTTTTAGGTCGATATTATCACGAACGTGTGTCGCGCCTTTATTTACGTAACCAGGGGTATAAAAAATAGTTGCAGCTGCTTCATACAGTGCATAGAATTTTTCATGTTTACCACCAGCTTCAAAATGCGGCTCGATATCTTCTAGAAATTTCTTTAAACCCATCTCTCTAGCCTTCCTTCTCGATCGTAGTCAAGCAATCTCGTAGGATTGAACCATACTCATATTTGCCAGGACAAACGAAGGTACATAACGCTAAATCTTCTTCATCAAGTTCAAGCGCCCCTAATGAAATTGCACCGTCTAAATCACGGGCAATTAAGTCACGTAATAAAGGCGTTGGCAAAATATCTAAAGGCATCACACGCTCATAGTTACCAATTGGTACCATGGCACGTTTTGAACCACCTGTTGACGTTGTCATTTTAAATAAACGACTTGGTGTTAGGTGAGATAAGAAAGTACGTGTTACAGAGAATTTATCTGTGCCTGGAGCAATCCAACCAAACAACTCTTTCTCGCGACCTTCAAGTAATACTGATACTTGAACATGGTAACGACCTAAGAATGCTTGAGGACCTTGTGACGTAGCACCTGCTAAAACAGAACCAGAGATAACACGGTTATCACCGTCTTCTAATTCACCAGCAACTAAATCATCTAAAGCAGCACCCAGTTGAGTTTTCACTAAACGAGGGTTTTTAACACGAGGACCGGCAAGAGAAATCACACGGTCTGTGCTAATTTCACCCGTTAGGAATAAGTGACCAAAGGCGATAACGTCTTGGTAACCGATATGCCAAACTTGCTTGCTTACCGATACTGGATCTAAGTGATGGATATGTGTGCCAACAAGGCCAGCCGGATGTACGCCACCAAACTCATGTACTTCTACTTGAGGAATTGATGAGCTAGGCACTTGGCTACCTGCTTGTTTACAAACAAATACTTTACCATCAGTCAAACGAGAAACCACAGCTAAACCGGCTTCAAATGCTGGTACATTTTCAGCAATAATCACTGCAGGATCTGCAGCAAGTGGGTTTGTGTCGATAGCCGTCACAAAAATAGAGCTTGGATTTGCATCCACGGCAGCTACTTTGCTGAATGGGCGAACACGAAGTGCTGTCCATTGGCCTGACTGAATTAGTACTTCCTTGGCTTTTTCACGTTCGAGACTTGAAAGTTCATCGGACTTGAAAGAGTCAAAGGTGATTTGCTCACTGCCATTTACTTCAATAACAACAGATTGCAGCACACGTTTTGCACCACGATTAATTTCTTTTACTGTACCAGCAGCTGGAGCAGTAAATAATACACCTGGGTTCTTTTTATCTTCAAAAAGCACCTGGCCTTTTTTAACTTGGTCATCCACACGAACATGCATGGTTGGACGCATACCAATAAACTCTTCACCTAGCACAGCTACACGTTTGACGGTAGAACCATCATGAATAACTTGCTGAGGTGCGCCCTCTATGGGTAAGTCCAGACCTTTTTTTATGTTGATCATACGCACTTGCACTACATTAACGGAAAGAAACTGAAAAATCGTACCAACCACGTCGCTATTTCGATGATCTAAGCTAAATTCAAGATATCAAAGAACTACCTGCTTTAGTCTCAAAACAAGCAACGCAGTTAAACTCCTCACATATATTGCGCGAATTTTAACATTAATCGTGACTACTATGCGAGTGTAAATATGAAATTAATACGACAAGTGTGGTTATTTAACTCAATCGCCGCATTAGAATAAAATTCAATATAGACCAAAGTGCTATTGCTCGCGAGTAAGGATGGAAATTAAACAAAAATAGCGGCAGAAAAGTGGCTAACCATAAAAAAGTCGCCGCAGCGACTTTTTAAAATAAACAGGGCTGAATTAGTCAATCATGTTTGCAATAGGCGCGATTGCATCAACGTCTTGATCGTAATCAACACTGTCGATACCAAAACCAAATAAACGCAAAAACTCATTGTGGTAGCCCACGTAATCAGTTAACTCGTCAATTGTTGCTGTGGTTACGCTGTCCCAGATTGTTTGAATACGTGCCTGTACATCATCTTCCAGTTCTTTGTAGTTTTGGAATAAATGGCCGCCGTCATCAAAACGTGGTGACTCTCCATAAAGGCTCTCAGTAAATAACGCGTGAATTTGCTCAATCGTGCCTTCATAGGTGCCATCTGCTTTCATTACTTTGAATAGTGCTGAAATATACAGCGGCATAATAGGAATTGCTGAGCTGGCTTGGGTTACTACTGCATTTAGTGATGATACATACGCTTCACCGTTTAATGCTTTTGTTGACTCTTTAATTGCTACGGTTGCGCGATCTAAATCTTCTTTTGCTTTACCAATTGTTGCATGACCGTAAATAGGCCATGTTAGCTCTTTACCAATGTAAGTATACGCGCTGGTTTTAAAATTATCAGCAAGCACATTAGCTGATTTAAGCGCATCAATCCACATTTCCCAATCTTCGCCGCCCATCACTTTAATGGTGTTGTCGATATCGTCTTGGCTTGCTGCTTCAACTGTTATTTCATCAATTTCACGCTTTGACGTATTAAGGTTTTTAGTCGTCACCGCATCGCCAATTGGTTTAAGTGTTGAGGAATATGTTTCACCGGTATTTGGATCTGTACGACGTGGCGATGCAAGGCTGTATATAATTAGGTCTACTTTGCCTAAATCAGCTTTAATTGTATCAATCGCTTTTTGTTTGATTTCGTTAGAGAACGCATCGCCATTAATATTTTTTGACCATAAACCTTCAGCGTCTGCGGCCGCTTGAAATGCAGCAGTATTATACCAACCTGCAGAACCTGTTTTACGTTCTGTGCCTTCTTTTTCGAAGAAGATACCTAATGTTTTAGCACCGCCACCAAATGCAGCTGTAATACGAGATGCAAGGCCATAGCCAGTTGAAGCACCGATAACTAATACATTTTTAGGGGCATTTTTTAATGCGCCTTGCTGTTTTACATAGTTAATTTGTTCTTGTACGTGCTCTGCACAGCCTACTGGGTGGGCGTTAGTACAAATGAAACCGCGAATTTTGGGCTTAATGACCATTGATCATCCTATATTTATTTCAATAAAAATTAGCGCTAGTTTAAAGGCTAATTGTAAAAATACAGGTCTGATGAGTTTTGTGTACTATCAGACCTTGCCGTTAATCTAATTTAGAGCCACCTAAACAAGTCGGTGAGTCAGCAACCTGACCACTTTGCTCTGTAAACTCATCAGGAGTAAAAGTATGGATAGCCAAAGCATGAATATGATTCGCTAACTCATCTTTTAATACTTCATTAATTTGACGGTGACGTTGTAATGAACGCTTGCCGCTAAACTCTTCACTAACAACAATCACTTTAAAGTGTGAATTTTCACCACGACTGTGCATATGGCTTTCGTTCACTACATTAAGGTGCTTACACGCAATCGCATCAGCTAACTTGCTTTCAATCTGTTGTTGCATTGACATAAAACCATCCTCAAAATTCAGTTATAAATTTACTATAACAACTGCGGCTATACCATGGCTAATGCTATTTAACTGAAACTATTATTAATATAGCGAAACGTCAAACTGATACGAGGGTGAGCTAAAGTGGTTTGCTTGGCAATCGCGTGTTGGTAATCTCGCTGGCTGTCACCATGCATCACTAAACAACTACCACTATGGAGCTGTAAATCAGTTACTTTATTACTGGCCTTATGTTTGAGTTTTAACACCCGCTCTGCACCTAATGAAATACAAACAATCGTTGGCTGTACACCCAGCTCAATTTCATCATCGCTATGCCAGCCCATGGTATCGTGACCATCGCGATAATAATTTACCAATAAAGAATTAAAAGGCTGCTGTAAATGCCCCTCTAAGCGTTTACGTAAAGCTAATAAAATAGCAGGCCAAGGCTCAACCACTAATTTACGGTGAGAATAACCATATTTAATGTCATTATCACTGATAAAACATTGTAAGCGTGGAATTGGCCCTGTTCGCCCGTAAACAGTGGTGTTGGGTTGCTGCCAGTTTAAGTTTTGCTGCAAATGATAAAATAAATCGAGGCTTTTTTGCGCACTTAGCGCCCTTCTTTGATAAGAAAAGCCATTTGGTAACTGTTGGGGGTTGGCCTTTTGCCGTTGCATGTTAGAATTTACCTATCATTTGATTACTGATCACTCACTATTATGACCACGCAAGCACAGCTCGGCGATAAAACATTTACTCTTGAACGTTTTCCATTGGATCAAAAAAACCGTAGCTTACAAGCTTGGGATTCAGCAGACGAGTACCTAATTAGCTATGTTACTGAACATTATCCTGATTGTCGCTCTTTGCTAATTTTAAATGATAGTTTTGGTGCCTTGTCTTGTTATTTTAGCAAACAAAAATTAACGGTTTGTTCAGTAAACGATTCTTATATTAGTCACCAAGCGGCGGCTTACAACTTAGCAAAAAATAAAATACCAACTACGGCATTTAGCCAGCTCGATAGTTTATCGGCTTTACCTAAGCAGGTTGATTTAGTTATTTTAAAAGTGCCACGCACATTAGGCTTCTTGCAATATCAATTATCTGAGCTCAGTGAAGTACTCGCACCTGGCACTCCGGTTATTGGCGCAGCAAAAACCAAAGATGTACATAATTCAACAATTAAAGCATTTGAGCACTTTATCGGTGAAACTAAAACTAGTTTAGCAGTGAAAAAATCTCGCCTAATCATTAGCCAAGCACAAGGTGGTTATAAAGCTGCTGACTTCCCTGTTAATTGGCCTCTTGAAGACACTGATTTTACCATTAGTAATCACGCCAATGTATTCTCGCGGGATTCTCTGGACATTGGAGCACGGTTCTTTTTTGACTTTTTACCACAAACTAATAAAGCAAAAAGTATTATTGATCTAGGCTGCGGTAATGGTGTGGTAGGTTTAATGACACTCGCACGCTGCCCTAACGCTGAAGTTACCTTTGTGGACGAATCATATATGGCGGTTGAATCAGCACGCTTAACGGTTGAACTCAATTTGGAAGATAAGTTTGAGCAATGCCGATTTATTGAAAACGATTGCTTAACGGGCTTTGAACGTGAAAGTGTCGATATAGTGTTATGTAATCCGCCTTTTCACCAAGCACAAGCCGTGACTGACCACATTGCATGGCAAATGTTTAAACAAGCCAAAGACACGTTAAAAAATGGTGGCGAATTACGTATTATTGGTAACCGCCATCTAGACTACCATGACAAACTAAAACGTATGTTTGGCAATTGTGAATTACTTGGTTCAAATAAAAAGTTTGTAGTATTAAGTGCCACTAAAAATAATGGAATGCTATAGCTATGATGAAATATGTTTTACCTTGTTGTACTTTATTATCACTATCGGCTTGCAGTAGTCAGCCTAATCAATTGATCTTAAATCCTGTTTATCAAAATGGTAAGTTAAGCTCAATTAATCAAAGTTTAAGAACCAGTGTTATTGATCTTAGAGGTGACCCTGCAACATTAAAATTAATAACGTCTGACAAAACCCAAACAATTGCCAGCCAGGGCCTTACCGAATCAATTAAAAGTGCCCTCGATAGCGCTTTTAGCAGAAACGGGGCAAGCATTTCAAACCTTGCAACTACACGTTTTGAGGTTGATATTCATACACTGCAAGCTATAGTAACTGAAAAAATGATGTCTCATACCAGCAACGCAAAAATTGAATTAGGTGTGCGTGTGATCCGCAGCGATAGTAACTTCAGTAAAATTTACCGTGGTAATGCAAGCCTTGAAGGACCGCTAGGTCACGATAGAGCAAAAATTGAAGGACAACTCAATAAGTTGACTGAGCAGTTAATAACCCGCATGGTATCAGACCCTGAATTACTCGCCTATTTAGAAGGTTAACCATGAAACGTCTATTTTTAATATTTATATTAGTGCAACTTAGCCAAACCGTAATGGCAGCGACCGAAGGACGCTTTGTGCAAAAAAACAATATATTCCCACGAGTTGAAATCACCACCACAATGGGGAAAATTATAGTCGAGATGGATCGCTCAAAAGCCCCTATCACTGTCAATAATTTTTTAACTTATGTGATGGATGGCAGCTATAAAGGCACTGTATTTCACCGAGTTGAACGTGATGTAGAAAACGACCGAGACTTTGTCATTCAAGGTGGTGGTTACGATAGAAATTACGACGGCGTTTATGAAGGCGAACCTATCTTTAATGAAAGCGGTAACGGTTCAAAAAATGATATGTACAGCATTGCCATGGCTTATCAAGATCGTCAACCTCATTCTGGTACTCGTCAGTTTTTCTTTAACATGGACAATAACGACCATCTAAATCCAGGTAAAGACTGGGGCTTTGCCGTGTTCGGTATGGTAATGGAAGGCTACGAAACGCTTGATAAAATCATGCAAGTTGAAACCGGATTTAATGAAAAAATTGGTTATGACTTTGTACCAAAAACCCCGGTCGTTATTTTAAACATAACTGTATTAGAGCCAACCCCACTATAACAATAAAATAGCGGCCAAACCGCTATTGCCAATGAAGGCGTTATGACTAAAAGCTTGTCGGTATCAGAATATTTTTCGTACTTTAAAGATAAACGACTTATAAATGTGTTTATTTTTGGTATGAGTAGTGGTTTCCCTTGGGTCCTCATAGGTTCCGTGATGTCTGCGTGGCTAAAAGATGAAGGCCTCAGTCGCAGCATGATTGGCTTATTTGGCATTGTATTTGGTGCTTACAGCATTAATTTTTTATGGTCACCTTTAGTCGATAGAATAAAACTGCCCTTACTATATAACTGGCTAGGCCAGCGCCGTAGTTGGATACTATTTTGCCAATGCTTTATTTTGCTGGGAGTTATTTTACTGGCAGGATTAGATATCACTGCGCATTTAGCCATCGCAGCTGCGTTATGCTTATTAATTGCTATCGCCTCAGCGACTCAAGATATTGCTATTGATGCTTTTCGTATCGATACCCTCAGTGAAAACGAAAGCCATAAAGCCACTGCCGCAGCAGCAATGGCTACTTCTGGTTGGTGGAGCGGTTATGCTCTGCTAGGTGCTATTCCGTTTTATATGGCAGATATGCCAAGCATTGACTGGCCACAAGTGTATTACTTTTTAGCTATTGTAATGTTATTACTTATGAGTTGTGTATTTTGGGCAAAAGAACCTAACTCTAACCGCGAAGTTGTACATGCAGAGCTTGAACGTGTATATATAGAAAAATTGGCCAGTATAAAACAAACACCTTTTACTAAAATTATTGCTTGGCTTAGCGTAACAGTAATAGACCCATTTAAAACCTTTTTTGCTAAAAATGGTGTTAAAACAGCCCTCGCGCTACTCGCGTTCATATTCTTATTTAAAATTGGCGAGGCTTTTTTAGGCAGAATGTCGATTGTGTTTTACAAAGAAATTGGCTTTAGTAATAGTGACATAGCTACTTTTTCGAAAGTAGGCACGGCAGTTTTAACTATCGCCTTTACATTTATCGGCAGCCTCTTTAATCAAAAATATGGCATTGTAAAAGGGCTATTTATAAGTGGCGTTGCAATGGCTGCCTCTAATTTAGCGTTTTCGGCTATAGCGCTAGTAGGGCCAAATTTAGGGTTATATGCGTTTGCAATTGTGATTGACGGTTTTACTCAAGCCTGGTCATTAGTTGCTATGGTGGCATTTATATCTATGCTATGTGATCGCGCTTTTAGTGCAACACATTATGCTTTATTAGCATCATTGGGAAACTTAGGTCGTACGTTACTTTCAAGTTACAGTGGTGTGGTGATTGATGATTGGTTAGATGGGAATTGGTCGTTATTCTTTATTTTGACTGCCTTGATGGTAATACCATCATTAATATTTTTGTACCTTATTCGGCATAAATTGTATGAGTTAGAAAATAGTTATCACGGTAGGAATTAACACATTTCACATCAATGAGAGCGCTTCCCTGCGCTTACAAAAAGAAACTAAATATTAGTCTTCTTTTAATAAGCCTAAACCTTCATACGGGTCGACTTCTAATGCGTCACAATAACGTAAAAATTCAATTACGTCTAAACGGCGCTCTTGGTTTTCAATTTTGCCAATAAATGAATGTGGTGTGCCAAGTACTTGAGCAAGGCTACGCATTGTGTGACCTTTCTCGTGACGCTTAGTTTTTAGCCACTTGGTTAGTTTTGAGTTTTCTTCAGAAGAAACTGTTTTACCCATCATAAAAAACATCTCCTACTAGATGATTTAAAGTTAATTAATTAAGAGTGAAATTTGCCCGTCTCACTCTTGGATACATTATATACTATTCAGACTCATCTGAAATAACTAATTTCAGCAAAATCCCTATTTAAGGAACCAGCTGCTATAGATGAACTGCTTTATTGTCAAACCCACAACAAAACACTCGCTCTATAATTAGTTCCTTTTTAATGTAACAAATAATTAATTTAAATAAACCTTTTTTATGATTAATTATTTTTGACTTATATATTAAATAGTTACATTATTAACTGTCCCTTTATTGTTAGGAGCAAGCGTTCATGTTCAGGTTATTGTTTTTGCTACCCATTATTCTCTGCTTAGTTTGGCATTTTTTTCTTAAAGCAAATGGCGTACCGTTCAAAAAAGGAAAGAAAGGCTTTATATATATTTTAGCATTTTCTGCAATAGTGTTAGGCTTTTTTATTCTAATGATCCAAATCACTCACCCTACATAAATGAGTGACTTAACCTAAAGTAAGCCAATTTGACGTTCACGTAGCATTTATAAACAAGAAATAACAGCTAAAGCCAGCAAAGGTATAAAGCTCAGACCACCAGCAACAGCATCTATTAATGACAATAAGCTAGATAGAAGCATTACACTAAAGAACTAAAATAGCGATGCATCCAAAAGGAGGATTATTGAGTGGGAAATACTTCAGTAAGCTGTTCAGCTAGCTTTTCCCGCGTCAAAAGTCATTACGAAATCGGTTTCAGTTAATGAAATAATAGCTACGCAATAATTTTGGATAATAAGATGTTTTAGATAATAAAAAAGCCGCAATCTACGGCTTTAATCAATTACTTTAAACGCTGAAACTAGCGCCGCACCCGCAGGTGGTAGTTGCATTGGGGTTAGAAACAAAAAAACGTGCGCCTTCAAGTCCCTCGGTGTAATCCACCTCACCATCAACTAAATATTGAATACTCATTGGGTCAACCACTAAGGTTACGCCATTTTTTACAATTTCTAAATCGCCTGGGTTTGCTTTTTCATCAAAAGTAAAACCATATTGAAAACCTGAACAACCTCCACCTGTGACATAAACACGCAGTTTTAGATCTGGGTTTTCTTCTTCGTCGATTAACTGTTTAACACGAACAGCAGCTGCATCACTGAACTTAATGGGTAATTCTTCTGACATACCATAACCCTCTATACCTACATTGCTTTGATTATCTAATACCCGAGTGTTTTAATCAAGTATAGTAAACCACTGCTGATTTCTTCTATAACTAGGTTGTCATCACGCAACTGGCTCACCTTCAATAAGCTTAATCAAAAGTTATTTCTAGAGCTGACTATTTCAGCTCGCATATCATATAGTAGTCTTACTAAATATCAATTTGGTTTAAGTGAAAAACCAGTAAAATCTCAAGGACTTCCATTAACTATTTTGATAAACTGCTCACTGAAATAGGTGGCGAGGAAATATGCATGTGGCTTGAAATGCTTAGGCGTAGCTTGGCAAAGCCAAAAACATCGGTGCAATTGTGCTTACTCGGCGTAAGTGCTGGACTAATTGCGGCGTTTTTGATCATTCTATTTCGCTTAACTATTCTATTTTTCCAAGGTGCGTTCCTTGAAAATCCTGACGATTTTACTACCTTACCGCCTCTTGAGCGGGTTTTAATGCCAGTTATTGCAGCCTTTTTAATTGCGCTATTTGCAGCTTTGACTGGTTTTAAACATTATCGATTAGGTATTCCCTTTGTTATTCATCGTATTAAACGCCATTACGGGCAAATGCCATTATACAACACGGTAAATCAATTTGTCGGTGGTGCACTGGCATTGATCAGTGGTTTCTCAGTTGGCCGCGAAGGGCCGTCTGTACATATGGGGGCAACCGGTGCAAGTTTGCTGGCTGATAAATTACATTTGCCTCATAACGCCATGCGGACACTCAGCGGCTGCGGGGTTGCAGCAGGTATTGCAGCCTCATTCAATACACCACTTGCGGCTGTTATTTTTGTGATGGAAGTGGTGCTTAGGGAATACAAAGTGCATATCTTTGTGCCAATAATGCTCGCTGCGGTCACTGGTGCACTGGCGACCCAATTTGTATTTGGTGACGCATCAGAATTAGTACTGATCACAGTGACGGCATTAAGTGGCTGGCACTATCCTTTTTTAATCCTGTTTGGTATGGCTTTGGGCGCGGTTGCTTATGCTTTTAACCAAAATCTAATGTTGATCATTCGCACCTTCAAACCTTTGAGTATGTTTCCACGTTTATTACTAGCAGGCCTGATTGCTGGCGGCATTGCTTATATGGTGCCACAAGCAATGGGATCCGGTATGAGTGCAATAACTTTGGCAGTAGAAAGCCCAGATGATGTACAACTGTTAACCACCATTTTAATTGCAAAATTGCTGGCGACATTATTTGCTATTGGCTTGGGTATTCCCGGCGGAATTATTGGCCCAGTGATTGGTTTAGGGGTCTTAATGGGCACTTTAATGGCATTTTTTGCACAATTTATTAGCCCCGGCGTTGATATATCTGGTACTTATAGCGTCTTAGGCATGGCTGGCTTATTAGCTGCCACCTTACATGCTCCACTGGCAGCTTTAACTACGGTGATGGAGTTAACCTCAAGTCCTGAAATAATCGTACCGGCCATGTTAGTTATCTCAGCGGCATACGTCACCGCATTACAAGTGTTTGGCAATCGGTCGATATTTTTACAGCAGCTCGACTTTCAAGGTTTAGCCTATCATGTATCTCCAGCCACCGAAGCACTGCAAAAAGTAGGGGTGATGGACGAGATGGATGAGAACTTCAAACTACTTTATTCAGATGATAAAGAACAAATAGAAAGCACCTTAAATGCTGTTGATAGCCAAACCCCGTTAATTGTTTATGATGAAGAAAACGGCTACCGTTTGGCTGAATATGATTTGAGCTTAATGTCAGATCAAAATATCTCGATAAATTATATCAATCTGCAAGGTATAAGTAGCCAAGCCACACTAGCAGATGCATTTGATGTATTAAAAGATAAGCGCACAGGCGCTGTATATATATATAATTTACTCGATAACCAACAAATTATGGGAATTATGCGCTGGGATCAGATCCGCCATATCCTCACCATACGGAACAGCTTACTGTAACAAACTAAAGAGATTATTATGAGCGTCTTACTCATTTACAAAGCCTTGCATGTATTTTTTATGATAGCCTGGTTTGCTGGTATTTTTTACTTACCTCGGCTTTTTGTCTATCACGCAATGAACGAAGAGAAAGCATGCAGTGCCATGCTTAAAATAATGGAGCGCCGTTTATTACTGTTTGTTACTCCCTTTGCCTTATTAACAGCCGTTTTTGGTGTATTGATGATTGTTGAATACGGCCGTGAGTGGTTTAAGCACAGCATGTGGTTACATTATAAGTTAGTTTTGGTCATTATTTTGTACCTTTATCATGCATATTGCTTTCAATTATTGGCTGACTTTAAACACGACCGCAATAAGCGCAGTGATCGTTTTTATCGTATTTTCAATGAACTCCCTGTTTTAGTGCTGCTTACTATCGTATTTTTAGCCATCACTAAACCAAGCTTGTAAAATTTGCTGTATACCCAAACCACCTCAAGATGCAGAAACTCGCATCTTGAGGTGGTTTGGGTATAATATCGCGCGATTGAGTGACCATCATGAAAGGTTGCTCGCGCCTCATTTCAATGTAATAGGAATAACCCCAATGTTAAGTTTCGAAGGTGAAAATATTCTTTCTGTTAATCAGCTCAATCGAGACTGTATTGAACGTATTTTTACAGTAGCCAAAAAAATGGAGCCGTATGCTAAAAAACAAAAGCGTACCAATGTGTTAGAAGGCGCAATCTTAGCAAACCTATTCTTTGAACCAAGTACCCGTACCCGCGTAAGCTTTGGTACAGCCTTTAACTTATTAGGCGGCCTTGTGCGAGAAACCACAGGGATGCAAAGCTCAGCCCTCGCAAAAGGTGAGTCGCTATACGATACCGCGCGGGTTATTTCAGCCTATGCTGATGCCGTTGCTATGCGCCACCCCGATGCAGGTTCGGTAGCTGAATTTGCGACAGGTTGCTCAGTACCCGTTATTAATGGCGGTGATGGCCCAAACGAGCATCCCACTCAAGCACTACTTGATTTATTAACTATAGAACGTGAGCTTAATCGCTTTGGACAAGGTATTGATGGCATGCATATCGCCCTTGTTGGTGATTTAAAATACGGCCGTACCGTGCATTCATTATCAAAGTTATTATGTCATTATAAAGATATAAAATTTTCGATGGTGGCACCTGATGGCTTACAAATGCCTAGCTATATTTTGGATGCTGTTGATAATGCAGGTCATAAAATAGAAATCGTCGATAAAATGGAAGGTAATTTAGCCGCCGATATCGTCTATCAAACTCGCATTCAAGAAGAGCGCTTTCCATCGCAAGAAGAAGCCAATAAATACCGCGGAGGTTTCCGCATTAGTCAGTCAATTTATAACGCCCACTGTAAACCTAACTCAGTCCTTATGCACCCGTTACCTCGTGATAGTCGCTTAGAAGCGAATGAGCTCGATAACGATTTAAACAGTAATGACAATTTAGCGATTTTCCGTCAAGTACAAAACGGAGTATTGATCCGCATTGCATTATTTGCATTAACGTTAGATGTTGCTGACAAAGTTGAAAACTATGAAGTTGAAGTACCATGGTTTAGCCGTAAACGTAACGACTAAAGCCCACAATTTCAATGTAACCATGAAACTCAATAGGAATATTCATGACAATTAGCCAAGATTTATTTGCCCGCGCCCAAGCCTCAATCCCAGGTGGCGTAAATTCACCAGTACGTGCTTTTAATGGCGTTGGCGGCACACCGCTATTTATTACCAAAGCCCAAGGCCCATTTACATTTGATGCTGATGGCAATCGCTATATCGACTACATTGGTTCATGGGGACCGATGATCATGGGTCACAATCACCCAGCAATTAAACAGGCCGTACTTGAAGCTGTTGAAAATGGCCTAAGCTATGGTGCGCCTACCGAAACCGAAATTTTCATGGCTGAAAAAGTAAAACAATTAGTGCCTTCAATTGAAAAGGTGCGTATGGTGAGCTCAGGTACTGAAGCCACCATGAGCGCGATCCGCTTGGCTCGTGGCTTTACTGGCCGTGACAAGATACTTAAATTTGAAGGCTGTTACCACGGCCACGCCGATTCATTATTAGTTAAAGCCGGCTCTGGCGCATTGACTATGGGCGTACCTAATTCACCTGGCATCCCTGAAGATTTTGCCAAGCATACATTAACAGTTTCGTTTAATAACCTTGATGAAGTCAAAGCTATTTTTGCCAAATACGCTGACGAAATAGCCTGTGTTATCGTAGAACCTGTTGCTGGTAACATGAACTGTATTCCTCCTGTAGCAGGCTTTTTAGAAGGCCTGCGTGCAGTATGTGATGAATATAAATCAGTGCTGATTTTTGATGAAGTAATGACTGGATTCCGTGTAGCTTTAGGTGGCGCACAAGCTTATTACAACATCACTCCTGATTTAACTTGCTTAGGTAAAGTGATTGGCGGCGGCATGCCAGTAGGTGCGTTCGGCGGTAAAACTGAGATCATGGATTACATCGCCCCTGTCGGTCCAGTTTATCAAGCAGGCACTTTATCAGGTAACCCAATTGCCATGGCTGCGGGTCTAAAATCGCTAGAGTTACTGTGCGCTGAAGGACTACATGCTGATCTTGAAGCAAAAAGTAAAGCAATCTGTGAAGGTTTTGAAGCCGCAGCAAAAGCCGCAGGCATCGCCCTTACAACTAACTATGCCGGTGGTATGTATGGATTCTTCTTTACTGAACAAGAGAAAGTAACCACTTACCAACAAGCAACCCAGTGTGATTTAGAGCGCTTTAAAAAGTTCTTCCACTTGATGCTTGAAGAAGGTGTTTATTTAGCGCCATCAGCATTTGAGGCAGGCTTTGTTTGCTCTGAACACTCAGAGCAAGAAATTGCCGACACCATTGCAGCCGCCGAGCGAGCGTTTGCTAAGTTATAAACCAAAAGACCATCATTAAAATAATGATGGTCTTAAATTATTCAGTTAAGTATTTATTTAATCAAAGTCTGTTAAATTAAGGTTTAAAACTTACCTATACTACTTCTGGCTTATTTTATTTAGGAAATAATAAATCACTCAACTACTAGATTTAGTATATAAACGCTAATACATAGTTGTACAAAAGGTATCACTCCTTTCCATAATTACAACAACCATAACTTCACTATTCGCCAATCTGCACTTTTGTTTTCATTTTAAGAACCGCTTCAAATTACCGCCCACTCTGAGGAACAAGAATCTCACATAAAATTTAAATACTCCGGTATCTTTTGACGTGGTTTCTTATCACATTGTACTTTACTGAAGCTTCAAGCTTTGAAATCTCTATAACAAGTCCAATTTTTTAAAAAAGGTCACGTCAAATGCATCTTTTAATTTACAATTACCCCTCAACTAATCCTTAAACTAACAGCTAATGATATAAATCAAACTCTAAAAGTAAATTGAAAGCAAGCAAATTAACAAAAACCCAAATTAAAAGTTACAAATAAAAAACAACTTGACACAATTAAATCCACTATGTTAAAAACTTTATGGTTCTTTAGTTGTGTTCACAGTATATTATGAACACAATATAAAAATCACGAAAGCTACTCTATTAGCAGAAAAAATAACAATTAAATTTATTCAGGGAACAATCAAATGAAAAACAGCTTTTCAAAAACATTTAAGCGTTCATTTACAGCAGCTGCTGTTGCAATGACCTTAAGTGCAGCAATGCCAGCTATAGCTGATAATGTTAACGGCGCTATTAAAGGCAACATAACTACTCAATCAGGTACATCTTTAGCTGGTGCAACAATAACAATAACAGATAAAACTAAAGGCTATGTAAAAATCCTCACTGCTGATACAAATGGTAATTTCAATATTAATCAGGTTCCAGTTGGGAAATACGACATCGTAGTATCTCAATCAGGTTTTGAACAAGCCCAAATTAATGATGTAATTATCGGTGTAGGCAAAACTGCGTTACTAGAAATTCCTTTAGTTGAAGGTAATATGGAACGCATTGCTGTAGTTGGTAGCGCAATTAGGGCTGTTGATGTATCAGTGACAGAATCGTCATTAAATATTAGCTCGGAAGAACTTGATTTATTACCAGTTGCACGCTCTATCACTTCTGTTGCTTTACTTGCTCCAGGTGCAACTGAAGGCGACAGCCGCTTTGGAGATCAAGCCTCATTTGGTGGCTCTTCCGTTGCCGAGAATGCGTATTATGTAAATGGTTTAAATATGACAAACTTTCGTAATGGTTTAGGTGGGGCAACAATTCCATTCTCCGCATACGAAAGCTTTCAAGTAAAAACAGGTGGTTATTCAGCTGAATTCGGTCGAACTACTGGTGGTCTGATTTCATCAGTAACTAAATCTGGTTCAAATGATTTTCATTTTGGGGTTGAAACGATCTATTCTCCTGACTCTTTGAGAGAGCAAGCACCAAACTCTTTATATTCACAAAATGATCGTTGTGAAGATGCTGACGGTCATTGTATTGGTGATTTATATGTAAATAACCAAGATAATTATAATAATTCTTTTGAAACTAACATTTATGCGTCTGGCGCAATAATAGAAGATACATTATGAATCGCCCCGTGTTTGCCAGAGACTCAATAACTTGAGAAACTGGAACTATGAAAAAATCAAATCGCTATACATCAGAATTTCGTGAACGTGCAATTAGGCTTGTTACCACACAACAGCATGAATACCCTTCTCTTTGGGCTGCGCTAGTATCGATTTCAGATAAACTGGGATGTACCCCAGAAACACTTAGAGCATGGGTCAAGAAATCTCAAGCTCAACCGTCTAAACCCTCTTCTAATACGCAATCAACTGAAGAACGCCTTGCCGTCTTAGAGCGCGAGAATAAAGAGCTCAAGCGAACGAATGATATCCTGAGGCAAGCTGCCGCTTTTTTCGCCCAAGCGGAGCTCGACCGCAAACAGAAGTAATAGTGGATTTTATTGATGCTTGCAGAGAGCATTACGGTGTCGAGTCAATTTGCAAGGAATTGCCGATTGCACCATCAACGTATTATTCTCATAAACAGATACAAAGAGAGCCTGAGCGACTGTCTAACCGCAAAAAGCGTGATGCTGAGCTGATAATACTCATTCGCGAAGTGTGGGAGGATAATATGTCAGTTTATGGTGCAAGAAAAATATGGAAGCAGCTACAGCTTGACGACCATCAAGTCGCCCGCTGTACAGTCGAACGATTGATGCGAGTTATGGGAATTCAAGGTGTTCGTCGGGGTAAAGCACATAAGACAACGATACCTGACGAGCAACAAGATAAGCCACTTGATTTAGTTAATCGTCAATTTACTGCTGAGCAGCCAAATCAACTTTGGGTAGCTGACATCACCTATGTTGCCACATGGAGTGGGTTTGTTTATGTCGCTTTCGTGATAGATGTTTTTTCACGATACATTGTAGGTTGGCGTGTATCAACGACAATGCACACAGAGCTTATTCTTGATGCGTTAGAGCAAGCTATTTGGCATCGTGGCAACCCCGAAGGGTTAATTCACCACAGCGACAGAGGCAGCCAATATTTGTCTATACGATACACTGAGCGACTTGCTGAAGCTGGAATTCAAGCGTCTGTAGGCAGTGTGGGTGACTCTTATGACAATGCATTGGCTGAAACAATAAATGGATTATTTAAAACAGAGATTATTCGCAGAAATGGCCCGTGGAAGAATGTTGATGCTGTTGAATACGCAACGTTAGAGTGGGTCAATTGGTTTAATAATCAACGCTTATTATCTTCAATTGGGTATATTTCACCAGCTCAATATGAAACAGACTACTATGATAATTTAAACGAGTCAGGTAAAGTGGCCTGACTTAAACAAACTGGTCTCCGATGAACTCGGGGCGATTCATTATTCTTTTATGGTATTTACACTGCTCGTGATAATGAAAGAGAATACGGTAATGCATCACAAACGGCACTGACAGCTATAAAAGATGATGACCCATATTACTTAGCAAGAATCGATTGGAATATAAACGAGGATCATCAATTAATGCTATGGGGTTTCAGCGACAAGCGTACATATTCAGAAAGTACTCTTGAAGATGCGGCGGGCATGGGCAACTACACCGCGGATGGTGGTACCGCATACCATGAGCGTGGTGGCGAAAGCTTTGCACTTCGTTATACAGGTAACCTAACTGATAACTTAAGTATGTCTGCTATGTACGGTGAAGTTAAGTTTTCAGAAACTGACTATTCAGACTTTGATGATTGCCCTACTGGGCATGACGCAGACTTAGGTACTGACACAACATGTTATGTGAACTTCACTGTTGGTGCTAATGAAGATAAACGTGAACAATTGCGTGTAGATCTTGACTGGTACCTTAACGATCAACACACACTGAAATTCGGCTATGATTCAGAAGTTAACACAGCTAACTCAACGACTATAAACTCAGGCGGCGTATACTACTACTACAAAACATTTGATGCAGGTGCGAGACTTCCAAACGGTTATGTTTTACCTGAGCAAATGAAAACTACACGTGTTCGTGATTATAAAAATGGAGGTGAGTTCGAAGTTAAAAACTGGGCGATCTACATTGAAGATGAGTGGGCAGTCACAGATAATTTAACGCTTAATCTGGGTCTTCGTAATGATAGCTTCACTAACTACAATGCAGATGGCGAAGAATTTGTTGCAATCGACAATCAAATAGCCCCAAGATTAGGTGCTTCATGGGATATCAACGGAGATGGTGATAGTAAGCTTTTCTTCACTGCTGGCCGCTATTATTTACCTGTCGCAGCTAATACAAATATCCGTTTAGCTGGTGCCGAAACATATATCCAAACTTGGTATGAATATGAAGGTTTAAATGCTGACGGTACTCCAGCTGGATTAGGTAATCAGTTAGGTGATCCAGCGATTTCTAACGGCGGTGATGGCACTGCAAAGCCTTCAAATACTTTATCGGATAAAAACCTAGAGCCAATGTATAATGATGAGTTTATTATTGGTTATCAAGCAGCGATTAATGATGACTGGTCATGGGGCATCAAAGGTACTTATCGTACTTTAGGTAACCAAATAGATGATGGTTCATATATCTTTGAAGATGATGAAGGTAATTACCTAGGTGAAAACTGGTTCTTATTCAACCCCGGAAATGGTGCTACTTTTAACTTTGACCTTGATGGTGATGGCACTACAGAAGAATATAGCTTCACAGCTGAAGAACTAGGTTATCCAGAAGCTAAGCGCCGTTATGCTGCTGTCGATCTTACTATTGAAAAGAATTGGGATCAATTATGGTCTCTAAAAGCACTATACACTTGGTCACATAACTATGGTAATACTGAGGGCTTTGTAAAATCTGATAATGCTCAAGATGATGCAGGCCTAACTCAAGATTGGGATTACCCTTATTTAATGGATGGTGCTAATGGTAACTTACCAGCTGATCGTCGTCATAATATCAAAGTATATGGTGCTTATGCTGTAACTGATAACTTCCTAGTTGGCGCAAATCTAAATATTGCTTCTGGGCGTCCTTGGACTGCCTTAGGTAAGGGTTATACTCCAGACCCTGATTTGTACCAATATGGTGATACATATTATGTAGGTGATAAGAAGTTCCCTCGTGGCAGCATGGGAACAACTCCCTGGACAGCTCGATTAGATCTTAACTTTACGTACAACCTTCGCTTTAATGATCAAAAAGTACGCTTCGCTTTGGATATCTTTAATGTATTCGATGCATCTACAGCAACACGTTACAACGAAATTGCTGAAGCAGCGGCTGGTGATGATAATGCGACATTCGGTTTAGCGCAAGGTTATCAATCTCCTCGTAGAATCCAACTGTCTGCTTCTTACGATTTTTAAGCTTAAACGTTTAATTAAATAAAATAAGCAAGACATAAAAAAGCCTCTTTAAGAGGCTTTTTTATGTCTGCTCTCATATCAATGAATGACACAATATCCAATCTTCCGCACTCACTTTAAGAATAAATTTTCTGATACTGTTCACCCAAACAATCAATGATGGTTTGATTGATGCTCCCAAATTAGAAATAAAGTAAGTTAATTGCTCAGCGAGTAAAGTCACAATCTATTGCCACCAGCCAAGTTTTAAAGGACTCACAACAGATCAGCGCGTTAGCAGTGAAAACTCAAAAGTCTGCACATTCAGGCTCTGTAGATACCAGAAAAATCAGCCAGCTGTCTGAGCAACTAAGCAGTGCAATGCAGTTTTTTAAAACCTAACCAGCTTACCTAATAAATGAATACACCAACCTAAGTTGCCGTGTTCGTTTTATAAGCCGTTTCAATACAATTAACGCTGACAACTTGGCCTTGGCTCAAATTCACTGACTCTAAGTGGCAGTTGAATTACTTTACCGCAACCCGGTGGCGCTTGCTTACCCGTTAATTCATCAATAAAAGCCCAGCGAATTGAAGGCGGACGAGTATCGGCTATTGCTTCAGGATTGAGCGGCTTAAGATAACGAATATACGTTTCTAATGCACCAACACTGCCCGTTAAGCCTGTACTTTTATTATCATCACGACCAAGCCAAGCAACGGTAACGGTATTTTGATCAAACCCTGCATACCAACTATCACGTAGATCATTACTGGTGCCCGTTTTACCAGCCAGCTGAATTGATGGAAAATGGGCATTTAAACGCTTAGCAGTGCCATCTTTAGTGACTCGTTTCATCGCGTATTTAGTCATATAAACAGCTGCTTTATCAAAACGTGGTTCTGAACTAACTTGATGCTGATAAAGCACACGCCCAACGGAATCGGTTAATGCCGAAATAGATGTTAATTGGCGGTACTCGCCATCAGCCGCCAACGTGGTGTAAAGTTGTGCCACTTCAAAGCTCGACATTTCAATCGCCCCTAACAGTAATGATGGGTACTGTGAGATTTGCGCTTTAGCGCCGAGTTTATTAAGTGTATTCGCGACTTTATCAACCCCGACATCAAGCCCTAAGTTGACCGCCGGAATATTGATACTTTGACTAAACGCTTTGTACAGTGGCAGCATACCGCGATATTGATGATCAAAATTCTCTGGTTGCCATACTTTGCCTTGTTCATTAGTCACTTGTACTGGCGAGTCATCTAACAAAGTAGCTAAGTTATAGTGCGGTAAACCCAGAGCTGTTAAATACACCGCCGGTTTAACTAACGAGCCTATGTTGCGCTTAGTATCAAGTACACGGTTAAAACCTAAAAAGCGCGGATCGCGTCCCGCAACTAAAGCAGATATACCGCCTTTCTCTACATTCACTGAGATCATCGCCGCTTCAAGCTGCTCTGTCGTGGCTCGTTTTTCAAGGTAAAGTAGGCTTTTTTCAATTGCCTCTTCCATTGCCGCTTGTTTTTGCAGATCAAAATAGGTAAATACCCGTACGCCGGCATCTAGTACTTCTTGGTCCGGTAGTAATTTTTTTAGCTCACGATCCACCAGCTCTAAATAACCAGGATACGATTTAGGCAAGCTATCTTTCATAGGTGCTATATCAATTGGCCGCTTTAATGCAGCACGGTATTCGCGGGTATCAATTAATTTATTATCAACCATCAAACGTAGCACTAAATCACGACGTTCCATAGTGCGTTCAGGATAACGGCGTGGATTATAATATGAAGGGCCTTTTACCATCGCAATGAGTAACGCTATTTGATCATACTCAAGCTCATCAACAGGCTTAGAAAAATAAAACTCAGACGCTAAACCCATGCCATGCACACCTTGATTATACGATTGACCAAGGTATACTTCGTTTAGATAAGCTTCTAAAATTTGATCTTTTGAATAGCGATAATCTAAAATTAACGCGATCAACGCTTCGTTAAATTTACGGATCAACGTACGATCACGGGTTAAATAAATATTTTTTGCCAGCTGCTGTGTTAACGTACTACCACCTTGAACTGTACGCCCTGCTTTAATGTTGCTGTATAAAGCCCGCATAATCGAAAACACGGATACACCGTGGTGCTGGTAAAAATTCTGATCTTCAACAACTAATAATGTATCTGTAAGCATCGGTGGAAATTTACCCAGCGGTACAAACTCACGATCTTGTTTTGAATCATTACCAATCCGTGCTATTTGCACTGGCTCTAATCGAGCAGTGTTTAAGCGCCGGCCAAACTTATCTTTAATACTCGCGAGTTTTTGTCCTGCAAAGCGTAACTCAATCACTTGAGCTTGTTCAAAGCCATCATAAAATTCAAATTCACGACGGAAAATTTTAATACTATCACCCGCTATTATATACTGCCCGGTACGACTTAACTGATTGACCGATGAATAGTTTAGCCTATCCAGTTCCCATACCACTTCTTGGCTAGATAAGAATTGACCAGGGTAAAAACCCATTGCTCGTGCATAAACTTGTGCTGGTAATTGCCATTTATTGCCTTCAAATTGACGCGTAATTTTGGCATCCAGATAAATTAAATATAAGCCCATCGCAACAATGCCAGCTAAGCTTAGCTTCCAAAAAATAGACCAGACTTTGCGACCAATTCCACGTTTTTTTATATTCGTTGCAGACATATTTTTAGTCGCAGTTTTTTTCACCGACTTAGACGCTGTACTTGGTGCTTTCTTTGCCGGGCGTTTTGATGGCGTTTTAGTGGAGCGGGAGTCTTTTTTATCAGCCATTGACGTTGCTATTTATTTCCAGAGTTAAATTTACAGGTGCGAGCTTAGCATATAGCTATATACCCAAGCCACTGCATATAGCATCTTGAGGTAGTTTGGGTATATTACACCTGCAAAATTAACCTTGACTGAAACTACTTATTCCAAACCTTGAGCAGTAAATCTTTTAATCCGAGTTGCGGTGACTTAATTTTAGCGTGTACACAACCACAATGAGTGGATCATTGCTGGTATAAAGAATATAAAGCACAAGACAATATTAATAATCAAATCTTTACCCACACCCGCTTTCAAAAATACAGCAACAGGTGGTAAGAATATAGATAAAATAATCAGCAATAGTTTGTTATCCATGCTTAACCTTATTATTTGTAGTTGGACTAGTTTTAAGCATAGTTACTTATTGTGATTTTTGCTGTATTAATAAACTTTAATTAAAAAAATTTAGCGTCTGCATAAATACAAAAAACCCTAATCGAAATTAGGGTTTTGTTTTGAACACACAATGATTTTAAAACTTTTTCACTTTCTGCTTAGTTGCTACGAACAGAAACAAACTCAGGGTAAGCATCAATACCACAATCATGTTGATCCATGCCGTTTAGCTCTTCTTCTTCTGTTACGCGGATACCTATCGTTTTCTTAAGTATTGTCCACACAATAAGTGAAGCTACAAATACAAAACCTACGATACAAACTAAGCCAATTAACTGGTTAACTAGGGTTGCATCAGTATTTGCTACTGGCACTAGGATAATACCCAAAATCCCACACACACCGTGCACTGATATCGCACCTACTGGGTCATCAATTTTAACTTTATCTAGTGCTACAATGCTAAATACTACCAATGAACCACCTAAAAGCCCCAGTAAACAAGCCAATAAAGGCGATGGCGATAAAGGATCAGCGGTAATAACCACTAGGCCGGCAAGCGTGCCATTTAGAACCATAGTTAAATCGGCTTTTCCCCACAATACTTTACAAACAAACAGTGCTGCAATCGCACCGGTTGCAGCCGCCGCATTAGTATTTAATAAAATTTTACCTACAGCCGTTGCGTTTTCAGCATCTGAAATTAATAGTTGTGAGCCACCGTTGAAACCAAACCAGCCCATCCATAAAATAAATGTGCCCAGTGTCGCTAATGGTAAGTTAGAACCTGGTATTGGATAAATTTCACCATTTTTACCATATTTACCTTTACGTGCACCTAGCATTAATACACCAGCAAGCGCAGCAGTAGCCCCTGTGCCGTGAACAATGGCCGAGCCTGCAAAATCAACAAAACCCATTTCAGATAAGAAACCGCCACCCCATGTCCAATAACCTTCAACAGGATAGATAAAACCAGTTAAAACAATAGCAAAAGCTAAGAAGGCCCATAGCTTCATACGCTCTGCAACCGCCCCCGATACGATTGACATAGCGGTGGCAACAAATACAACTTGGAAGAAGAAATCAGATTCTAAAGAATGATTAGCATCAGCGGCTTGAGTGCCAATAAGCCCACCTAGCGATGGAATGAAACCACCTTCAACGTTGTCTACATACATAATGTTGTAGCCAACTAGTAAGAACATGGTACATGCGATAGCATAAAGCGCCACATTCTTAGTTAAAATTTCGGTGGTATTTTTTGAACGTACTAAGCCCGCTTCAAGCATGGCGAAACCTGCCGCCATCCACATCACTAAAATACCGGATATTAAAAAATAAAATGTATCCAGCGAAAATTTGAGTTCAATTATCGTGTTTTCCATAACCCCCCCTTAAATTGCTTCTTCATCTAATTCACCCGTCCGAATACGGATAATTTGATCTAAGTCGTAAACGAAAATTTTTCCGTCACCAATTTTACCTGTTGATGCAATCTTGGTAATGGTCTCAACGACCCTTTGACAATTTTCGGTACGAGTAGCAATTTCTAGTTTTATTTTAGGAATAAAATCAACTTGATATTCAGCTCCACGATACAACTCTGTATGACCGCGTTGACGACCAAAGCCTTTGACGTCAACAACAGTCATCCCCTCAATGCCTAAATCAGCTAACGCTTCACGCACATCATCTAATTTGAATGGCTTTATTATTGCACTAATCATTTTCATAGTGGCCCCCTTCGGACGCTTTTTGTTATCCTGCTTGCTAAGACAACTCAACCTTTGTGCCACTATTTTTAGCTTATTAAAAACAATAAATTACATAATAAAATCAAATCAGACGCATAAAAAATGCACCATATAGGTGCATTTTTTTAATATCTCAACTGTACTGGTGCAGTAATCTAGTTTTGTCTGACTACACAGTCTCTACTTTGATCTTTAGCTTGATACAAAGCTTTATCAGCTAAACGCATAGCACTTGTTAACGTAACATTTTGAAATTTTGTTAAACCAATACTCACTGTAATTGCAAATGTATCACCGTTGATCACAAAATCATACTTAGACAACCGTACTCTAAACGCTTCTAGTAACTGGTAAGCTTGATCTAAATCTATATCAGTTAATACAATGGCAAATTCTTCCCCCCCCACGCGTGCAACGATAAAATCTTTAAACGAACTGCGTAATAAAGACGCTACTTGCTTTAAAGCCTGATCGCCAGCTTCATGGCCAAACTTATCATTGATTGCTTTGAAAAAATCAATATCGAGTAACGCTAAGCTATTGTTACGCGAAGTTTCTTTTAATCGTTTTTCGGCAAATTGATAAAAATAACGGCGATTATAAAGGTTTGTTAAATCATCGCGAAAGGCACTTTCTTTAATATCTGCGATCAATGATAGCTGCTCCATGGTCTGTAATACACGACAATGAAACTCTTCATTCATAAAGGGTTTGGTTAAAAAATCATTCGCGCCGAATTTAATAAACCGTGCTGATAAACCATGCTTACCCGCACCTGATAAGCCAATAATCGCTAAATCATCACGACCACGAAAATTTCGTACCGCTTTAACAAGCTCAAAACCGTCCATTGTCGGCATCGCATAATCAGTTAGTAATAATTTAATCTCTGGATCATTTTTCAATATTTTTAAAGCTTGTTCACCATCATGCGCATCTTGCACATCAAACAGCTGCTTTTCGAGCATTTGTTTAATTAACAAACGGCTTAAACGAGAATCATCAGCAATTAAGGCTTTACAACCTTGGTTACGTAATAGCTGCGCGACTAATTTAACCGCATAATGATAAGAATCACGATTATCTTTTATTACATAATCGACTACTCCAAGCTCTAATATTTGCTGGCGTTTATATTCATCAATGGTAGATGTTAATACCACGGTAGGGATCGCTTGGTCTAAAGTATATTTAACAACTTCACCATTCATCGCATCAGGCAAGGTTAAATCGACCAAAGCAAGCGTGTAATGATGTTTTGCAATGAATTCTTTGGCCTCGGCAAGTGACCAGGCAAAATCAACAGCAACATCAAGATAATGCGCTGATAAGTGCCGCAAAACCTGCTGGACCACTTTACTATCTTCAACAACTAAAACTCTTTGCATATATCTTCTCTACACTTCAGGTGGACATTGCGAGGGTAAATTTTTTACGAGTAAAAAACTAAAAGTTATAACAGGCAGTAATATACTTTATTATGAGCTTGAGAAAAATATATTGCTGAATATATACGCATAAAACAGAGTATTTACATTACTGATAATATTAATCTCTAGGACGTGCTGACCTTTTGTGATTAATTTTGCAGCAGCATGTTTGATATTTAAGCAAGGCAGAGCCTATGAGTGTGGTTGTTCCCCATAAATAGGCGATAACGCAGTATAAATTCCAAACATACGCTGCCCAAAGGGTTCTTCCTAGGGCTCACCGATTAATATCGTCGTCTAGTCTCATTCCCTTTGTTATTTACAAAAAAATTATCTTTAATAGATTAACTATTGTTTAAAGGATCCACCATGAAGCTTATCAGTATCATTAGTGTTTCTGTGGCCATACTTACTTTGAGTGTAAGCACAGCCAGTTATGCAGAAAACCAACGACGTATCGATGTCGATAGTAAAGTTGTCACCGAACATAAAGCGCGTATTAATGGCGAGCGTTTTTCATATACCGCAACTACAGGCACGCAACCAGTATGGAATGACAAGGGCGATGCCGTTGCAACATTACAATACACGTATTATGAACGTGACAAAGTTGACGATCGCACTAAACGCCCATTATTAATTTCGTTTAATGGCGGACCAGGCTCTGCATCAGTATGGATGCACTTAGCCTATACTGGACCACGGGTATTAAAAATTGATGACGAAGGCTACCCTATTCAACCGTATGGCGTGAAAGACAACCCATACTCAGTGCTTGATGTTGCCGACATCGTTTATGTAAATCCGGTTAATACAGGTTATTCTCGTGTACTTGAAAACGAAAAAGGCGAACTACCTAGTAAAGACGCCCAACAAAAAATGTTTTTTGGTGTTAATGCCGACATTAAATACTTAGCCGAATGGTTAAACACCTTTGTAAATCGCACTGAGCGCTGGCGCTCACCTAAATTTTTAATTGGTGAGAGCTACGGTACAACCCGTGTATCAGGCCTTGCTCATGAGCTACAAAACCGTCAATGGATGTACGTTAATGGTGTGGTACTGGTGTCTCCAACTGAAATCGGTATTAAACGTGAAGGTTCAATAAAAGCGGCTAACCGCCTACCTTACTTTGCTGCAACGGCTTGGTATCACAAAGCACTTAGCCCAGCACTGCAAGCTAAAGATTTAGATGAGCTACTACCTGAAGTTGAAGACTTTACCGTTAATAAGCTAATTCCAGCAATCGCTAAAGGCGGATTTATTGCTACCGATGAAAAACAAGCTATTATCAAACAAATGGCCTTATATGCGGGTGTATCTGAAAAGTTTGTTGCACAAAACAACCTTGATATTCCTACCAACTTCTTTTGGAAAGAACTACTACGCGAGCGCGGTCAAACGTTAGGCCGTTTAGATTCGCGCTATTTAGGCATGGACAAGCGTGACGCTGGCGAATCTCCCGATTACTGGGCTGAGCTAACATCATGGTTGCATTCATTTACACCAGCCATCAATCACTACTTACGTAAAGAGCTTAACTATAAAACTGACGTAAAATATAACCTGTTTGGTAATGTGCACCCGTGGGATCGCAGTAATAATAACACCGGTGAAAATCTCCGTTTAGCTATGGCACAAAACCCGTACCTTAATGTAATGATTCAATCAGGCTATTATGATGGTGCCACTAACTACTTTGATGCTAAATACACTTTATGGCAACTAGATCCAAGTAGTAAAATGCGTGATCGCCTAAGCTTCAAAGGCTACCGCAGTGGCCACATGATGTATTTACGCCATGCAGATTTAGAAACATCAAATAACGATTTACGTGATTTTATTTTACAGTCACTACCAAAAGAAGGTGAAGCTGCAAAGTATTAAACAGTGCTTAAAACCACTGGATTAAAAAAGCCCGTTTTTACGGGCTTTTGTTTATCGATAATTCGGATATACTCAAATTATTGATTTTACGTTTTTGGAAAACACAGATGACTGAAAACTTCCGTGTTATGTATGTTGGTCTAGCCCAAGATATTGAGCGATCGAATGCGATTAAACAACTGGCTGTAAAGCTCAAAGCTCCTGAAAGTAAAGTAGCTGCATTTTTTGAAAACAACCCCCTATTTGCCCCTTGTGAAAAAGAAAAAGCGCTCAAACAAGCAAAGCTACTTGCCAGCGTAGGCATCAAAAGTAAACTGCAACCAATAACCAACAACGCACCAGCGGTAAGTCGCAGCGATGCAACCAGCCAGCGAGATGAGCGTATTTTTAACGCCCTTGATTACATCACCAGTAGTTTAATTCGCATCGAAGAAAAACTCGACGACCTAGAGCAACGCTTACCCGCCACAACCCAACAACCAGACACTGATGAAGGCGACAATTGGCAAACTGACGACCTATTGCTAGACGAAGAGCTAACAACACCGATCAAAAAACGCAGTAACATGCTGCTGTATTCCCTTATAGCTATGGTTATTGTCTTGCTTATAGCACTAGGCTTATCGTTTGCACTCCCTGATTTATTCAGTTTTATAGATAATTAACAGATAAAGCAAAAATAAACATGAGCAAAAAAAGAGCACTGATCCGTCAACAAATCCGCAAAGCACGTAATTCGCTGTCAAAATTCGAGCAAAAAATTGCCGCAGAATCACTTAAAGTGAATTTTACTCAACACTTGAAACAGCAAAAAACCATTAAAAATGCCCATATCGGCATTTATTTTAGCAATGACGCAGAGCTAGATACATCATTGTTAATAAAAGACCTTTGGACTAAAAATCACACTCTCTACCTACCCGTAATTCACCCATTTAACGGCACTACTTTATACTTTCAACGCTATGAAGAAAATTCACCCATGAGGGCAAATCGCTATGGTATCTTGGAGCCTAAGTTAAATTGTAGTCAGATATGCCCACTTGCGGAGCTTGATTATCTGCTAATGCCATTAGTGGCATTTGATGATAACGGTAACCGGTTAGGGATGGGGGGTGGCTTTTATGATAAAACTTTGGCGCGCTACGAAAAAGAACACTGGCAAAAACCACAACTGATTGGCCTTGCACATCAATGCCAACATGTACCAAGTTTACCGGTTGAATCGTGGGATGTGCCATTAAATTACATAATCACACCACAGAAAATCTACCATTGGTAAGCAATTTATATATACCCAAGCCACCTCAAGATGCAGAATTCAGCGTTTCACAGGGGCTTAATATCAAGGCGTTACTTTGTAAGAATGGCATTCCCTTTTAAGAAGTAACAACGATGAGAGTAAGTGCCTGTGGAACGCCCAACGGGTTGGTTTAAAAGCGATTTATACTGCGTTATTGATTTTAACAATAGAACCACTATTGCTTGTAATCAATGCCTTGTCTAAATCGCTTTTAACTCCAACTGAAACTCGCATCTTGAGGTGACTTGGGTATACTACTAATGGCAATCCCTCTCACCTATTGAGCACATAATCATGACACAAGATGAATTAAAAAAAGCAGCTGCTTGGGCTGCACTCGAATTTGTAAAAAAAGACACCATTGTGGGTGTTGGCACAGGCTCAACTGTAAACCATTTTATTGATGCATTAGGCTCAGTAAAAGACACCATACGTGGTGTAGTATCAAGTTCTGACGCTTCAACCGAAAAACTAAAAGCACTCGGTCTTGAAGTATTTGAACTCAATGATGTTGATACCCTTGACGTGTACGTTGATGGTGCCGATGAAATAAATACGCTGAACGAAATGATCAAAGGCGGTGGCGCAGCACTCACCCGCGAAAAAATAGTCGCTGCGGTAGCAAAACAATTTGTATGTATTGTTGATGAAACAAAAATAGTGGACACCTTGGGGGAATTTCCACTGCCGGTAGAAGTTATTCCAATGGCACGCAGTTATGTTGCTCGCCAATTGCTGAAACTAGGCGGCGATCCAGTTTATCGCCATGGCGTGGTAACAGATAATGGTAACGTCATTTTAGACGTACATAATTTGTCGGTCAGCCAAGCAAAAGATTTAGAGCTGACAATTAACCAAATTGTTGGCGTAGTAACCAACGGCTTATTTGCCCGCCGCGGCGCAGATAAAGTGATTATCGGTACCAAAAATGGGCCGCAAATTAGATAAATAGGATGAGGATATGAGTAAGGTATCGTTAGCAAAAGACAAAATTAAAATTCTTTTGCTTGAAGGTGTACATCAAAGCGCTGTAGAAACGCTAAAACGTAATGGCTACAGTAATATTGATTATGTAAAAACCTCATTGCCTGAGGACGAACTAATCGAACGCATTAAAGATGTGCATTTTGTAGGCCTTCGTTCTCGTACTCATATTTCTGAAGCGGTATTAGATGCCGCAGAAAAATTGGTTGCCGTTGGTTGTTTTTGTATCGGCACCAACCAAGTTGATTTAAGTGCCGCACGCAAACGCGGTATTGCAGTATTCAACGCACCGTTTTCTAATACCCGCTCTGTTGCTGAGCTAGTACTTGGTGAAATTTTACTCTTGTTCCGTGGTATTCCAGAGCGTAATGCCACTGCCCACCGTGGCGGCTGGTTAAAGACCGCCAATGGCTCATTTGAAGCCCGTGGTAAAACTTTAGGTATTATTGGTTACGGCCACATTGGTACGCAGCTAGGTATTATGGCTGAAAACATCGGTATGAACGTTGAATTTTACGATATTGAAGACAAGTTAACCCTAGGTAATGCTACACAAGTACATAACCTAACCCAACTACTGCAACGCGCTGATGTTATTAGCTTACACGTACCTGAAACACCGCAGACTAAAAACCTGATTGGTAGCGCGGAAATTGCAGTGATGAAACAAGGTTCAATTTTGATCAATGCCTCACGCGGCACCGTAGTTGATATTGACGCCCTAGCAGAAGCACTGCGTGATAAAAAAATCAGCGGCGCTGCCATCGACGTATTCCCAGTTGAGCCAAAATCAAACGATGAAGAATTTGTATCGCCACTACGCGAATTCGACAACGTAATTTTAACGCCGCACATCGGTGGTTCAACTCAAGAAGCGCAAGAAAACATTGGTATTGAAGTAGCAGGTAAACTAGCAAAATACTCAGATAACGGCTCAACTATTACTGCTGTTAACTTCCCTGAAGTATCACTGCCAGAGCTTGCCAACCGTAGCCGTTTATTACACGTACACCACAACCGCCCAGGTGTGTTAACCCAAATTAACCAAGCGTTTGCCCAGCACGGCATCAACATCGCCGCGCAATACTTGCAAACAGACGAAGCGATTGGTTACGTAGTAATAGACGTAGATACTGACCACTCTGAAATAGCACTAAAAGAGTTAAGTGCAGTAGAAGGCACGATCAGAGCACGTATTCTTCACTAACAGCGGTCAAAAAATAAAAGCCGTGCTTGTTAAATCAAGCACGGCTTTTATTTTCAGTGAGATAAATGTTACTTTGCAAAGAGTTCAAATTGCACTTCCTGTTAATAAAAAACGCATGATGGGTAGCGCACTGTACAGAACAAAATCTGACGGCAGAAATAAAATCAGCGTTAGCTTATAAACATAGCCATAACAAAAACCAATATATTTTAACAAACCGCTTTAGTTATACATATACTATATTTTAATATTATTTGTTTGTTCCCAACCCCCTATATACACTAGGTTGCGTATGACAACAACACGGGATAAACAATGAAACTATTTAACAAGTTACCTTTGCAACTTGCTATCGCAAGTACATTGGCTACTTCAGCGACTGCAATCGCTGTTGAACAAACAGCTGACACAACAGCACAAGATATTGAAGTTATTTCGGTCACCGGCACACGCCGTAGTTTACGAAGTATCGCGGAAAGTACCGTGCCTGTAGACTTGCTGACCAGTCGTGATCTGGCAACCTCTGGCCAACTAGAAATAAGCCAAGTGCTTGCAGCGCAATTACCTAGCTTTAATTACCCAAGCGCAACCCTTGCTGATGGTACTGACCATGCAAAACCAGCAGTATTACGAGGCCTAGCTCCTGATCACACCTTAGTACTGATCAATGGCAAACGCCGTCACTCTGGTGCTTTATTGAATTTAGGTGGCACAGTTGGCCGTGGCTCTACGGCTGTTGATTTAAATAATATTCCAACCTCTGCGATTAAACGCGTTGAAATATTACGTGATGGTGCAGCTGCTCAATATGGCTCAGATGCCATTGCTGGTGTGATTAATATTGTGCTCAAAGATGCCGATGAAGGCGGTAGTGTAAGCTACACTTATGGCCAATATGATTCACAAATGGCAGGCTCTGCCCAGTTAAAAGAAACAATCGTCGACTCACAAGGTAAGCTTGGTTTTGTTAAAGGTGATGAGCGCCGCGTTAACGATGGTATTACCCGTATTGCAAGTGCCAATGCGGGCTTTTCGCTTAGCAAGAATGGCTTTATCAATATCTCAATTGAAACCCGTAACAACGAGCCAACTAACCGCTCAGGTATTGATGAGCGAGAACAATATAATCGTGATGAAAACGGCGCACTTGATCCAAAAGAGCTGACGTTTGACCGTTATAATCACCGTTTTGGTAAAGCCGATGTTGAAGATATCGCGCTATTTTATAACCTTGGCTATGACTTTAATGATGACTTATCATTTTACTCTTTTGCCAGTTACTCAAATCGTAAAGGTAACTCAGGCGGCTTCTATCGCCGTGCCAAAGACAACCGCAATGTGCCAAGCGTTTATCCAGATGGTTTTTTACCAAACATTGACACTGATGTTGACGACTATTCGTTTGCTATCGGCTTAAATGGAATTAGTAATGATTGGACATGGGATATCAGCACTAATTATGGTCGCAATGACTTTTCCTTAGGAGTTAGCAATAGTATCAATACCTCTATGGGTACTAACAGTCCAACAGAGTTTGACAATGGCGCGTTAGTATATGAACAATTCCTTATTAATCTGGATGCCAGCAATAGCTTTGACTTAGGCTTGCCTGATGACGTGTTTGTTACCATTGGTACTGAATATCGCCATGAAAACTACCAAATCAAAGCCGGTGAACTAGCTTCATATTTAACGGTGCTTGATGCACAAGGCGTGCCTGTTGCCGCTGGTGGCGCACAAGTTTTATCCGGTTTTTCACCGGATAGTGCAACTGATAAAAGCCGCCATAACATTGCCCTATTTGCTGAATTTGATACCTACCTCACTGAGAATTGGAATGCTGTGCTAGCAGGTCGATTTGAAGACTATAGTGACTTTGGCAGTACTTTTACAGCGAAACTTGCCAGCCGCTATAGCATTACTCCTGCATTATCGTTACGTGGAGCTATCAGTAGTGGTTTTAGAGCGCCATCCCTAGCACAAACATCTTATAAATCAGTTAGCACTGTATTTGAAGATGGTGTACCTAGAGAAGTTGGGCTATTTCCAAGTAATGAGCCTGCTGCCAAAGCGCTTGGCGCAAAAGATTTAGATGCTGAAGAGTCTGTCAATATGACCGCTGGTTTTATCTTTACCCAAGGTAATTTTAACTTCACTCTTGATGCTTATCGTATCGATATTAATGATCGCATTGTGCTTTCTGAAAACTTAGAAGGCCCTGCTGTTGAGGCTATTTTACAACAAGCCGGTGAGCTTAATACCCAAAGTGTGCGCTACTTTACCAATGCTATCGATTCGCGTACTCAAGGGGTTGACATTGTTGCCACTTATTTACTCGGTTTAGCTAATTATGGTGACTTACGTTTAAGTGCCGCTGTAAACTTTAACGATACAGAAGTTACTCATGTGAAAGACAATCCACCGGAACTCGAAGCGTTAGGTGATGGATATCAATACTTTGCACGACGTGAAATTTCTCGATTCGAAAAAGGCACACCAGCAGATAAATGGAACCTGTCTGCAACATGGGATTATGAAAATATACAAACCACGCTTCGTGTAACACGTTATGGAGAAGTAGTTGATGCATCAAGTGATGCTGATGGCGATGAACGGCTTAAAGCAAAATGGCTCACTGATATTGAAGTGGCTTATCGTCCAACTGAGCAATGGAAGCTGGCTTTAGGCGCTAATAATCTATTTGATCAGTACCCGCAAGATACTGTAAATAACGTGGGTTATAGTGATTTCAACCAAATTTTCACTTACAGCGGATTCACGCCATATAGTTTGGATGGTCGCTTTGTTTATGCAAATGTAACGTTTAATTTTTAATTAAACAACTAACGACGGCCCATAAATATGGGCCGTCGTTATGAGGGGTGCAATGATATGCTAAATTAAGCTGCTTTTTTCAGCGCTTTTTTAAGCTTACCTATTTTGGCTTTTTGTTTTGCGACTTTATCTTTACGTGCGCTGATTTCTTTTTTAATCGATTTGACTTCTTTACTTATTGCTTTAGCTGGTTTCTTTGACATTGAGTATTTCCTTTTTTAATTATGTAGCTCGCCACTGCGAGAGCTGTACTTTATGATAAAAAAGAACCAGATGCTACGCGTCAACCAGCTCTTCACTAAAAGTTCATATAAAGGAAATAAAACTGAAATCAACCAAGTGTAAGCAAAAGTTATCATACATCACACACTAAAGTAGTAATAAACTACCTAACCCTAAGAAAGTCACAAAACCAACGATATCGGTCACTGTTGTCAATATTACTGAACCTGACAATGCGGGATCGATTTTCATTTTATCTAAAATAGAAGGGATCACTACGCCTGACAAAGAGGCTGCTATTAAATTAAGCAAAATAGCCACGGTAATGGTAATGCTGAGCATCACATCACTAAACCAAAAATAGGTAAGCGCACCAATTACCATAGCCCATACACAGCCATTCACAGCCCCTACCCTCAGCTCTTTTTTAAGTAACGCCTTACGGTTTGAGTCGGTTACCTGACCAAGCGCTAAACCGCGCACAATTACGGTAAGTGTTTGACTACCTGCAATCCCTCCCATTGACGCAACTACCGGCATTAATACTGCCAATGCAACCACTTGCTCAATGGTTGCGCCAAATAAGCCTATAAACCAAGATGCCAAAAATGCGGTAGCCAAATTAATGCCTAACCAAATACCACGGTTTTTAGCACTTTTTCGTACGCTGGCAAATAGATCTTCGTCTTCACGTAAACCACCGGCTTTTGCCGTGGCTTCATCGGTGACCTCTTGGCGTAATTCGTAAGCTGAAGTAACTTTTAAGCGCCCTAGTAGTTTATTATCAGCATTGACGACTGGCATGGCCATTCTTTCGCTATGGATCACTACTTCCGCAGCTTCATATAAATCATCGTCAGCATGCAGTGAGGTGATATCGTGATCAGCAAAACTTAGTAAGATATCTGAGTCATTGGCTTTAAATAATGCATTTACGGGTACTTCACCAATTAGGGTGCCTTTGCGGCTCACTAAATAAATAACTTCGGTGTATTGCGGTAAGCCCTTTTGTAATATTTTCTTTGCACCACCAACGGTCAATTTGTCCGACACTTTTAATGAATCAAAATCAAGCCAGTGACCAAGTTGCTCTGGTAAATACTGCTGCGCTAACTCGTATTGCTTAGTTTGTACTTCATCTAATTGGCGACGAGCGTATTCAACAAAGCGCTCAGGGATCACTTCTTCAAGTTCAAGTAATTCAGCAACGCTCACTTCATCAAGTAATTTAAAGCCGTCATCTTCATCGAGAGTTTGCAATAACCAACGACAGCTATCGGCACCTAGATTAATGAATATTTCGTGCTGGGTGTCTTCATCTAATAATTGCCAAATATCAATCCGCTGATCTTTTGGTAAGGCTTCAAATAATAGCGATAAATGTTCTGTCGAGAGTATCTCTTTGGCGTCAACTAACAGCTTATTTTTACGCTCTGTGGTATCACATTGTAGAAGCTCGTCAATAAGCTGTGGGAGTTGATCAATCGGGTATTCAATCATGTTGAAGCCTTTGAATTTAACTACTTTGTGGTTAGTTTACCTCAGCTTGAAAAAATAGTTTGAGAAATTTTGTATGTATTCCCCACACCTAATTAGCCGTGGGGAAGTTGTTTATTTAAACCAGCCTTGTACGCGCTCTACCAACAGGTAATTAACGGGCACCAGTAATAAGGTGATAAAGGTTGCAAAAATAATCCCAAAACCAAGGCTAACTGCCATGGGGATCAAAAACTGTGCTTGCGTTGCTTTTTCAAACAACAACGGCATTAAACCAATAAAAGTAGTGATACTGGTTAACATCACAGGGCGAAAACGTGATGCGCCCGCTTGTTTTACTGCCTCTAATAGTTCGCCACCTTCCGCACGCTTTTTATTAATAAAATCAACTAGTACTAATGAGTCATTCACCACCACGCCGACTAAAGCCAGCATGCCGAGTAAGCTCATGATGCTCAAGTCCATGCCCATGATCCAGTGCCCCATTACCGCACCAATCATCCCAAAAGGGATCACGCTCATAACAATAAGTGGCTGAATATAAGACTTAAATGGAATGGCCAGTAAGGCATAGATAATAAAGAATACAAACAGTAGGCCCCATGCAAGTGAACCAAAGGATTCTCTTTGCTCTTTGGCTTCACCTTCGAGTGAATGAGTTACACCAGGATACTGTCGCACCAACTCATCAAGGTATGCTTTAAGATCTGCTTGTAAGACCGTCATGTTGGTATTGCCTTTTTCAATGTCAGCAGTCACATTGAGCGTTCGATAACGGTCTATACGATTGATTGTTGAAGGGCTTTTACCGGGCACTAACGTGGCGATATGCGACAGCGGCACAATACCACCGGTTGGCGTTTTTATCAGAATATCTTTTAAATCGGCTACTGAGCGACGCTCCTCAATGGGTAAACGTACCATAACACGCACATCGTCGCGCCCGCGTTGGATACGCTGCACTTGCACACCAAAAAATGAGTTCCGCACTTGCTGTGATACATCAACTCGGTTTAAGCCAAGTGCAAGACCTTGATCGGTCAATTCTATTTCAAGCTCTTCTTTACCATCTGACATGCTATCAGCAATTTCATACACTGTTGGGTAAGTCGCTAACCGTTGTTTTACTTTATCAGCTACTTTTTCTAAGGTGACAATTGAGCTACCATTAAGCTGCACATCGATAGGGCTTGAGGTACGACCAAATTCAGCCCTAAAGGTAACACTTTCAGCACCGGGTATAATACCAATTAACTCTCGCCATTCACTTACCAACTCTTGAGAAGTGATACTTGAGTCCCGCGTTTCCGTCGGTGTAATTTCAAATCTTACTCTGCCTGAGTTTGACGAGCCACCACGCCCCCCCGTGGTTGCCAAAATATTTAAAATGACGCTTTGACCATCTTCATCACGGTATTTTTCTTTTAAATCCTTCGCTTTATCTGACATATCAATAATATATTTATTGGTCACTTCAAAAGGTGTACCTGCAGGAAAGGTCAAGGTTGCACGTACTGTCTCGCTTGGAATACGTGGGAAAAACACAAACTTAGTCCAACCGCTGGTGATCAAGGTTAGAATAATTAAACAGACTCCGGCAAAGAAACTAATGGTGGCTAATTTATTACGTATCGCCAGATTTAACAGGGGTTGGTAATATTTTAATATCGCATGTTCAAAGCCGTCGGCAAAACGTTGCTGAAACTGCTCTAGTTTTGATGGATCACTTTTTTCATTGCGTAATTTTAAATACTTTAAGTGTGCAGGCAGTACAAACTTTGATTCAATTAATGAGAATAATAAAACTGGGATCACTACTACCGGAATTTGTGCGAATAAAGCTCCGCGCGGACCTTCAATAAATGCCAGCGGTAAAAATGCAGCTACCGTAGTTAACACACCAAAAGTAACCGGTGTGGCTACTTCTTGCGTGCCGCGAATAGCAGCTTGTTCGCCTGATTCAGCCGTTTTCATATGGGTATAGACGTTCTCACCGGTAACAATGGCGTCATCCACCACGATACCCAGCACCAAGATAAAGCCAAATAAACTCATTACGTTTAAGCTCACACCAAAAAATGGCATCGCTAAAAATGCGCCCATAAACGATACAGGAATACCTATAAACACCCAAAACGCAATTGCAGGTCGCAAAAATAACGTTAGTAAAGCTAGAACCAAAATTCCGCCTTGTAGTGCATTGGTAGATAGAGTCGCTATCCGCGCTTTAACAAGTTCTGATTCATCGTCCCAGTAACTTAGTTCAAAGCCTTCTGGGAGCGATTTTTGCTGCACATCAATATAGTTTTTAACGGCATCAGCAACATCAATAGCACTTTGCGGGCCGATACGATAAACATCAATAAATGCTGCTTGTTTGCCATTAAAGCGTGTTCGAACAGGCGTTTCTTCAAAGCCATCATTAATTGTCGCAATGTCACCTAAACGAATAATCGTACCATCGGCTTGGTTTTTAATAACGATTTTAGCGAACTCATCTTTACGATAAGCTTGTCCTTTAGAGCGGATCAGTACATCTCCGCCTTCGGTTTTTAAGTTACCAGCCGAAACATCAGAGCTTGAGCTGGCAATCGCTGATGATATATCGGCTAAACTTAAACTATATTGGCGCAGCACATCCTGGCTTACTTCTATAGATAGCTCATAGTCACGAACACCACTGAGCTCAACTTGGGTAATACTTGGATCTCTTAATAATTCATCGCGTACTGTTTCTGCATAAGCGAGGGTTTCTTTCTCGCCATAGATACTCGACACGGTGACGGCGATCACTTCGCTTTTCCACTCGGCAAGCGATACGATTGGTTTTTCAGCATCCACAGGAAAGGTATTAATCGAATCAACTCGGTTTTTTATATCTGCAAGCAACTCTCGCGGATCATAACTATTTTCAATTTCGATACTTACCGATGATGAGCCCTCTGATGAGCGGCTCGAAATGCGTTTAACGCCTTCTAAGTCTTGTACCGCTTCTTCGATACGAATGGTCACCCCTTTCTCTACATCTTCAGGTGTAGAGCCTCGCAGTGATACACTCACATTCACCCGTTCAGTTTGAATCGTTGGAAACACTTCCAACGGAATTTGTGTAAACAAACTAAACAATCCGGCTAATAATATACTGATCAATAGAAGGTTAGCTGCAACATGATTTTTGATAAACCAAGCGATCATTGCTTCGCTCCTTGTTCAGCGATTTTTGGCTTTTGGCTGCCTCCATCAAGTATACGTTGGTATTGCTCTTCACTCATAACGCTTACTCTGGTGCCTGAGCTCACTTGACCAAGCGGGGTTAATACAAGCTCATCACCATTATTTAAACCTGTAGCAATAATTGCTTTTTCTGCATTTTGCCAAGCCAATGTGATGTCTTTACGATTTAAAACACCATTTTTTACTGTATACACATAGCTGCCTTGATAAATGGCACTATTGGGGATTACGAGAGCATTGGGTAATATTTTTCCGGTAATTTCAGCTTTGATATATTGGCCAATTTTAATTGGATACTGCTTATCTGCGGTGGCTTTATAAGGGTCATTTATTTTTGCGACTACATATAATTGTTGGGCGAACTCATCAATAGCACCTTCTGTGCGCACAACTTGTCCCTGCCAATGTTGATGACCAACAAGTTCTGACGTTAAGGCCACATCAGCACCCTGCTCAGTGTTATCTTTATCTCTAAATTGCATGGGTAAATTGATAAACGCTAAGTCTTTATTTTTAATTGGCAAGCGAATTTCGACGCTGTCGATTGCATAAATAGACGCCAGTTCAGTGTTGTTACTCACAACTTGCCCTAAATCAACACTGCGACTGAGTACTCGCCCAGCGTAAGGTGCTCTGATCTTGGTTCGTTCTAGATCAAGCTCTGCTTTTTCTAGTTGTGCCTGCGCTGATAAAACCTCAGCTTGCGCCGCTGCTAGTTGTGGTTTGCGCAACACTAAAGAACTGGCTTGTTCACCATTACCCAAGCGCTGCCAATCAGTTTGTGCTTGTTTACCGCGTGCTTGCTCTTCTAATAACGCTTGTTGGGCAGTTAATAAATTAGCTTGTGCAGACTTAACTTCAGCTCGATGATCTCTGTCATCTAACTCTAGTAATACTTCATCTTTATCAAAAAAACCACCGTCACGAAATTGATCGTTAACATTGATAATTTGCCCAGATGCTTGCGACACTAAGATGCTTTGCGTTCGCGGCTTTACCGTGCCAAAGCTGTTGATCATAACTTGGTAAGGCTTTGCTTTTAGATGAGAAATAGCAACGGTAACATTTGCTTTAGGCGCAGAGCCAAAACGTTCGCTCTTTGGTGGGTTACCCTTAATGAAGACAATTAACACCGCTGTTACTGCGATAACAATAGCTGGGATTAATAATTTACGAAGTTTACTGTTCATGATTATTGCTCTTCTGATTCTTGGTTCGGCTCGAAAAAATCGCCACCAAGGGCAACATGTAGCTTTATGCGATTTAAAATTAACTGACTTTTAATATTGATCACTGAATTTTGTGCGCTAAAAGAGCGATCTTGTGCATCCAGTACAGTTGTGTAGTTAACTAAACCACTTTTATATTGTTCAAACGATAACTTTTCAGCAGCAATAGCATTGGTTTGTGCTTCAAGTGTTGTTTTATAACGTTGCTGAAGAGATTGCTCTTGGGTAATCGCATTTTCTACATCGGTAAATGCGTCATAGAGAGATTCAAGATACATCTGCTCTTGGCGTTTAACTGTTAGACTTGCTTGCTGTTCATTTGCAGCTAAACGACCACTATCAAAAATCGGCATAGCAATGTTGCCAACTAAAGACCACGCTAAACTTGAAGGGGAAAATAAATCACTCATTCTATCAGTGCTATCACTTAGTGAAGCGGTTAGGTTTAAGCTAGGAAAGCGCTGTTTATGGGCGTAAGCCAAGCCGGCATCCGTACTTAATAACTGATACCAACTCGCCATTAAGTTTGGTTTACGAGTAAGCAGCTCTGACGGCAAACCTTTAGGAATTGGTTTATCAAGTAAAGGCAAATCGGCATCAACACTTAAAGCACCTTTGGGATAGACACCGGTTAATCGCTCTAGTGTACGTATCGATTCTGTTAATGTAGCTTGCTGCTGGGCAATATTAGCGCGTGCTGTATTTAATTTATTACGGGTTAAATATACATCGAGTGCTTCGCTCAATCCTTGACGATATCCTGATTCAATAATAGTGAGATTCTGCTCAGCGATTTTTTCTCTTTGCTTATAGAGCGCTAATAACTGCTGCGCCGTTATTACATTAAGCCAAGCACTGACGACATCTGCTACCAATTGTTGACGAGACTGTTCAAAAGTCGCTTTTTGCGCTAAATATTCTAAATTAGCTTGGCGCTCAGCCGCTGCAAGTTTACCCCATAAATCAACTTCATAACTTAAAGATATGTCAGTTGAGCTGGCATTATTATAACTAACTGGGCGGTTGTTTTTACTGCGGTTTGTGCGCGTAGACAAGTCAAGACTTGGCCAAAGTGCCGCCCCAGTTGCAATTAATTGTTGCTGTTTTATAGCGACATCAAACCCAGCTTGCAATATAGCCTGATTATGACGTAATGCTTGCCCCACAAGCGCATACACTTGTGGATTTTCAAGTTGCTGTAACCAATTATCAGCAACAGCTTCGTCTAACTTTTGCGTGGAATCTTGTTGCCAGTTAGTTGGCAATGCATCGAGTTGTTGCACTCGCTCTTGCTGAGTCGGCTGTGTTGCACAAGCCCCAATGAACAACACAGTTAATGCAACAATACTCGGCTTTAGTTGCCAGTTCATGTTTAACCCTGAATACATCAATTACTAACTGTAATTCAATCACTCAAGCTCTAATAGCTCAACTGACTTTACATAAAATTACAAATACTTAGTTGATACAGCGATAAAGCGCAGGTTTTGTGGGATTAAAGGTGCTAGGTGCTTGAATTAAAAAGCGCAACCATGTATTTAGCAGACTTTTTTCAAAAAAAGCCCCACATTTTCATGCAGGGCTTTAATATAAATGGTGCCTCGACGCGGAATCGAACCACGGACACGAGGATTTTCAATCCTCTGCTCTACCGACTGAGCTATCGAGGCACATTAACTGTGCTGTAAAACGTACGATAAACACGACATTTTACTTTAATAAATGGTGCCGACTAACCGAGTCGAACGGATAACCTGAATGAATTACTGATTACAACTCAGTTGCTCTTTCAAATTATCTAAATAAATGGTGCCGACTAACCGAGTCGAACGGATAACCTGAATGAATTACTGATTACAAGTCAGTTGCTCTTTCAAATCATCTAAATAAATGGTGCCGACTAACCGAGTCGAACGGATAACCTGAATGAATTACTGATTACAAGTCAGTTGCTCTTTCAAATCATCTAAATAAATGGTGCCGACTAACCGAGTCGAACGGATAACCTGAATGAATTACTGATTACAAGTCAGTTGCTCTTTCAAATCATCTAAATAAATGGTGCCGACTAACCGAGTCGAACGGTTGACCTACTGATTACAAGTCAGTTGCTCTACCAGCTGAGCTAAGTCGGCATACTAAACTGTGTGCTAAGGCACATTTCAATTTTAAAGATTGATAACTTTTAATAAATGGTGCCTCGACGCGGAATCGAACCACGGACACGAGGATTTTCAATCCTCTGCTCTACCGACTGAGCTATCGAGGCACATTAACTGTGCTGATCCACTGTTAATTTAACAATAAATCTAAATAAATGGTGCCGACTAACCGAGTCGAACGGATAACCTGAATGAATTACTGATTACAAGTCAGTTACTCTTTCAAATTATCTAAATAAATGGTGCCGACTAACCGAGTCGAACGGATAACCTGAATGAATTACTGATTACAAGTCAGTTGCTCTTTCAAATTATCTAAATAAATGGTGCCGACTAACCGAGTCGAACGGATAACCTGAATGAATTACTGATTACAAGTCAGTTGCTCTTTCAAATTATCTAAATAAATGGTGCCGACTAACCGAGTC
>NZ_JABBMT010000108.1 GCF_012927645.1 Pseudoalteromonas arctica
TTTAATGAGTATTCCAGGTATTGGTGAAATCACAGCAACTGCAGTGGTTGCTACGGTAAATGACGCTAAGCACTTTGATACTAGCCGTTCCTTTGCTGCTTGGATTGGTTTAGTTCCAAGGCAATACACCACAGGCGGCGTTGTTCGGTTAGGTAGAATTAGCAAACGAGGTGAAAAACATATTCGCACCTCACTTATTCATGGCGCAAGAGCCGTTATTGCTAATTGTAAAAACAAAACAGACCGAACAAGCCTATGGGTTAAAGACCTTGTAGAGCGACGAGGATTCAAACGAGCAACTGTGGCATTGGCCGCTAAAAATGCCCGATTAATTTGGGCACTGTTACACTCAGAGAAAGAATATCAGGTAGATTATGTGAAATGAGTTTCTAGTAGTAAGGTAAACCGAAACGGTTAACCCCACCGAGTCTGTGCATTAGCAATTGACGATAACACGGTCAGACCGAGAGTAAGAAAGCCTGTTTAATCGGGAAGCCATAAAAGGCTGTCTAACGAATGAGGCATTACTCAA
>NZ_JABBMT010000080.1 GCF_012927645.1 Pseudoalteromonas arctica
ACCTATGACCTATTTAACGAACAGCCTTGTGAAATAGACGTCCGCCCTGATGTTGAAACAGAGCGAGACTTTTTACCGGGTAGTCACACACTTAAAGATACATTATTACTTGCTGATGCAGGGTATTGTGACTTAGATTACTTTGAGCAAGTATCCCAAGATGGCGGCTACTTTTTGGTCAGAGCAAATAAAAACATCAACCCAATCGTTACATCAGCTTATTGCGCGGGTGTAGAGATTAAGGAAAATAATAGTAAACTCAAAACCTTGCTCGAGAAGTATGGTAGTCAGCCACTGGAGTTAACAGTACGCTGGAAGAAAAATGGACCAGAGTATAGGCTTATTTATCTACCCGACAAAAAGCGCCCCGTTTTTCTTGTTACCAATTTAAAAGAAGCCCAGTTTAACTTTGATGAGTTACTCGATATATACGCGACTCGTTGGCAAATCGAGCTACTTTTCAAAGAGCTAAAGTCATGGAATAACCTTAAGGGGTTTATCACACGAGATCCACACATTGCCGAATCACTGGTTTGGCTGAGCATACTGCAAACACTTATCAAGCGTTTTATCTGCCATAGTGCAGCAACTATGTTTAAATGTGCGATCTCGACATTTAGAGCGAGCAAGTGCAGTTATCTTTGGTTGGATGATATTCTAGATTGCATGGAGCAAACACGGTGCAGCCACAAGATACACCGTGTACTAAAGCTACTAGCGGTAAATTGTAAGCGTCAATCCATTGAAAAAGAAAGTGACATTTGCCGTTTTAAAATAGGAAGTTACGCGATCAACGTTCCTTAAGAACTAAGCTATGAATGAGCGATAAATAATGCCAGCCTTTGCTGGCATTATTAGTTTAACCGTTTTTTCTATATATAAAATCTACACTCAAGGCTCTTAAACTAAATGAATACACTATGCCCCGCTATACATTTTTTCTATTGCTGAGCAGCACCTTGTTCATTTGGCATTAATATTAATAATGCCAGTTCATTTGACAGCGATACCCTCGTTATTTATTTTAATTAATTGTCAGTTATCTACTTATAAATTAATTGCATATTTTTTCTTACGCTATAAAATACCTATAATATTGACATGGAATGTGAATACTTTGCGTACAACACAGTTTTTACGCAATGCCTCATAATTCCATTTATAAATTAAGAGGTTCAAATGTCACTCATCGATAAACTCCAATCTTTTAGCGTGAAAATCCAGCCTTTTTTAGATAAATTTGGCGCATATAAAGTGCATTTGTGTCCTGAGGTAAAAGGCCGCTTAACCAATAATGGTGAACCATTAGCCAATGTGAAAATTGAGCGCGGATTATATTTTAGTGATGGTAAAGCAAGAAAAGATAATACATATACCGATTCTCAGGGTAACTTTAATTTTCCTTGTT
>NZ_JABBMT010000022.1 GCF_012927645.1 Pseudoalteromonas arctica
ATTAGGCTCTCAAAAGAGAGTAATAGATCAAACCTAGGGTTCTGCGTCAAGCTTTTATTTACAAAAGCAAATCAAGTGGCTATTTAATGAGCGAGTTTAATTCAAATTAGGGGTGCGGAACAACAGGGATAACATTCTGGAAGCTAAAAATAACGCGCAAGAGCAAGTTTACCCTGAGTGGGCAAAGCATTACTTAGATCAGAGTATTACTAACTGTATTAGCCAATTTAGTAACATACTAAATGAAAGCCTTGGTAATTTAAGTAAGCTCAACCGCTTTGCATATCACCCTAATTTAATGGGACTGTTTAAAGCGCAGTTAAACTATGTATTTACTCACTGTGCAGCTGAACAAGAAATATTAAATGATGAGCAGATAGTGTATGTACATTGCCAAGATATGCGAGTGTTTGATGCTGAGGCAATGGCTAATCCGTATATTCAAGGCATGCCGTCACTTACTGCTTTAAATGGGCTTGCTCATAACTTTGAGCGTAAGCTAAAAAACTTTATAGACCCTTCAATTAAGTGTATTGGCAGTGCTATTTACATTGAAAACTATCAATTACATACAGGTAAACCATTACCTGAACCAAGTAAGTTAAAACAAGTTGCTGGCCGTAGTCATGTAATAAGATCAGGAATTATCGATAAACCTAAATGCGATATAACACTCGATTTAATATTTAGACTTTTTGTACCAAATATTGAGGTTCTTAATAAATTAAACAGTCAACTTATAAAGCCCGCGCTACCATCTACATTTGCAGGTGGGACTATGCATCCACCTTCGTTATATCAAAATATTGACTGGTGCCATGTACATACTACACCGAGTGAGCTGTTTAAAAATATAAAGGCAAAATCGTTAAATGGCAGTTGGTTGTACCCTTCAAAAAGAGTAATCAAAAGTTTTGAACAATTGATTGATGCCCTTAACGGTAACTTTAATTTAAGACCCGCTGCAATTGGCTTTGCTACGCTTGAAGAACCCGTAAAACGAGATGCAGCCTTATATGAACACCATTGTTATGCCGAGCCCGTAATTGGGTTGTTAGAGTGTGTTAGCAATACATCAGTTAAGTTCGCAGGGGCTAAGCAGTTCTTTCATGACGCATTTTGGGTTATGGATGTTCAAAAAGAGTCTATGCTTATGAAAAAGTCTAAGTTTGAGTATGAATAATGCAATTACCTCGGCACTTAAGTTACACGCGCTCACTCTCACCCAGTAAAGCGGTTTTTTTTTATAAAACACCTGAGTCTGATTTTGAACCGCTACAAATAGAGCAAAATAAATTAGTTGGGCAAAAATCAGGGTTTGGCGATGCGTATCAAAAGCAAAATGTGGCTAAAAATTTAGCGCCACAAGATCTCGCTTTTGGTAACCCTCAAACAATTGATGTGTGCTATGTGCCTCCAACGGTAAATGAGCTATTTTGTCGTTTTTCACTCAGGGTTGAAGCCAATAGTAATGAGCCACATGCTTGTGATGATCCTAAAGTTATTTATTGGTTAAAACGTTTTTTTGAAACCTATAAAAAGCACAATGGCCTTAATGAAGTTGCTACACGTTACGCTAAAAATATACTGATGGGCAATTGGCTTTGGCGCAACCGCCAATCACCAAATGTTGATATTGAAATCCTTACAGAACATTTAGACCCAATAATTGTTGAAGGTGCACAAAAATTAAAGTGGGAGGGCAATTGGCAAAATAATCAAACAGCACTAATAACATTATCAGAAGCTATTCAAGAAGGGCTTAGTAACCCTCAAAGCTACTGTTATTTAGATATAACAGCAAAAATTAAAAATGCATTTAGCCAGGAGGTTCACCCAAGTCAAAAGTTTGTAGATACTGTTGAACAGGGCATGTCATCTAAACAACTTACATACACTCAAGTAGGCGATAAAAAAGCAGCAAGTTTAAACTCACAAAAAGTAGGGGCTGCTATTCAAACTATTGATGATTGGTATGAGGGAGGCTACAAACCTTTGCGCACCCATGAGTATGGTGCAGATAAGCAAATATTAGTTGCACACAGAACACCTAAGACCCATTCAGACTTTTATTCATTACTCCCGCGTATTGCTTTGCATATTAAGCACATGGAAAAGCATGGTTTAGAGCAAAGTGAACAATCAAACGCAGTTCACTTTATTGCGGCAGTGCTGATCAAAGGCGGCTTGTTCCAAAGGAGTAAAGGTTGAAGCGCTATTATTTTACCATTACTTATTTACCTAAAAAATGTGATGTAAGCCTTCTTGCTGGGCGTTGCATTGGTATTTTGCATGGGTTTATGAGTTCACGCGAGATAAGTAATATTGGTGTGTGCTTTCCTAAATGGAATGAGCAAACTATAGGTAATGAATTAGCGTTTGTATCGACAGATAAAAAGCAATTAACCAACCTATCTCAGCAAAGCTATTTTGAGATGATGGCTCATGATAAGTTATTTGGCTTATCAAAAATACTCGAAGTACCAGTAAATCAAAGCGAAGTCATGTTTGTTCGCAACCAATCAGTAGCCAAAGCATTTGTTGGTGAAAAGCAAAGACGATTGAAACGCGCTAAAAAGCGAGCTGAAGCTAGAGGCGAGGTTTACAACCCTGAATATAAATTTGAGGAAAAAGCCATAGGCCACTTTCATTCAATACCCGTATCAAGCAAAGGCAATGGTCAAAGTTATGTTTTGCATGTACAAAAAGTCGAAAAACCTAAACCCATAAATAATCACTTTAACAATTATGGCTTTGCTACAAATCAAACATTTCTAGGTACGGTTCCTTCTTTGAATCCCATTTTTCAGTAGTCATAAAATACTCTTCTTATTTTCAATGGGTTATCAGGTTAATTAAAAATAAGGGTAAATAATTTAAATTCGTTTAACAGTTTGGTATTTATAGAAATTTAAACTATTTTTAACAGTGAACTGCCGAGTAGGCAGCTGGAAATTCAAGCGCATTGGCAATAGTTGTTATGTGGATGTGAACTGCCGAGTAGGCAGCTGAAATTAGGCCAGGAATTGAACAACCACAAATTGTGACTCTTAACTGCCGAAAAGGCAGAGGCTAAATAAAAAGACCCCAGCAAACGCTGGGGTCTTTTTATTTAACTTTAATTAAGGTATAAGCTATTTTTTGTTATCACAGATAATTTTATCCTTATCATCTAAGCCATAAAATTTTTCGTTACCGCTCAGTTTTTCAAAATGCTTAGAAAAACCCTGTTCTAAATTAGAGTTTATAGCTTCATCAAAATTATCCATAAATACAGATTGTTCAGCTGCGCTGAGATCATCTACGGACAGCCGACCATCTAATGCAGCTTTTACATTTTCGCAATCGAAATTCGCCGATTTATCTATGGTGTTGCTGGCTTTTATTGTTTTAGCCATATTAAACTCTAAAGTATAAGTAGGTGTCATATTCTAATAATATTATTAAGTTGCTTATAAATACAACTATTCTTCTTCAAATCCATCGAAGTATGGAGCCATGTTTAGTCCTCCGACTCCATATAAAGAGAGCCTGTTTTTTAACCTTAATCGGAAATGTTTGTCTGCTGTTGGAATTCTCGCGCAATCGACGTAGAGGTTTTTTAAAAAGTACCCGGCTGAAGAAGCTCTAACCCTCTTTTTTAATACCCCGTCGATCATATTGAACTCATTGATTACACCGCGAGTGTCTTCCAAGCTAGGGTGGGGAATTATTTCAAGATCAATTTGTCTGTTCCATTGAATATCTTCTGTTTTAAGCTCAAGCTTATTAGGTGTCTCTTTTTCAATTATCTTTGCGCCGAGAAACCGAGATATAACAAAGTCCCCAAACCTATTTTTACATCTATCAAATGCTCGCACGTGCCATCTTGATCCATTATACATATATGAATGCGGGACTAAGTTCTTGGTACTAGAGCCGCTAGAATTGGAAAAGTATTCGGCCTCTAAAGCTCTTTGCGAAAGAATTGCTTTTGTTATTTCAGTAACAATCCTAAGATCCGGCTCGTCAATGATATCAAGTGTTTCATTTGAAACATATGAATGAGAGAAGCTTTGGATTTCTTTACCAGTTAGTTGAGCTAAGACTTCAGAGGATTTAAAGTTAAACAGTGGCTGCCAACTATCGCTAAGTACATAACTTTTAGAGCTTGATGTTTCCGAGATATTATTAGGCATTAGCTTCTTATACTCCGCTATATCTCTACTTGCAGCAGCTGTTCCTACTCCAAATTTCTTAACAAGATCCGCTCGAGAAAAACTACCTAAAAATCTTAAACAAAATTCTATATAAGTTAATCTTGAAACTTGTGCGGCTGGTAAGTGCTTGAGGCTAATCATACTAAAATGACTCCAACATTTGTGTTCCCCTACAAATATCACAGAGTAATCAATGGTACAACATTGAGATTCAATATGAACCTTTAAAGAACAAAAAGAAAACCACAAAAATACATTGACCGAATCATAATGATACTGTAGTTTATAAATCATACTGTTCGTGGTTGTGTTTTGACCGCACCTTAATTACAGAATTCTAACGATTTGTTTGAGTCATAGCTGGATTGACTCATCAGGTCAGTAGTGAGTACTGAGGTTAGTAGTATTGATGATACGAGAGAGCACTATCGCTTTAGAGCTATTTATTTAAATCAGGAATATATGAAAAGATGTGGAAAAATATATTAGTCGCAGCATTGAGTGCATTATTTACGTTTGCAGGTAGTTACTACTTTTATTCTGAGAGCTTAGCAATATCAAAGTTAGATTTACACAAAGATTATGACGATAACTACTTCTCAAAACCTAAATTCCCTTCCGATGATATAATTCTCACTGTGAATAAGATAGAAAAAGAAAAGATTGGTTTATTGCAAATCTCACTACTTAACTATACGGCTAAAGATTACTTGGATATTCCCATAAATTTTAAATTAACACCTAAAGAACTATCTAATTTTAAGGTGTTAGCTTATTCAGTGGTAGGGCATGGTGATGTAAATGACCTCGTTAAAGAGCCAAAAAAAATGGAATTTGATGGTAACTCGTTTAATTTCTCCTTCAAAGTTTCAGCCATCAATCGGACTGAAAAATCAGACTACGGTATTCAACTTAGAATTTTATTTGAAGGTACAGAGGAACCAAACATTAGAGCTTTTGCTAAAGGAGTTGGAATAAGAGATTTCGATATAAATAATAGCCCATATCAAGAGACTATAAGTAAGAAGTCATTATTGATATTCATAGGTGCTTTAGTTTGTTTCTGTTTAGTAATGTTTATTATGATGATTTTTATTTTAAATCCCGTGATGTCTATTATGACTCGAAAGTCGGACATAAAAAGTCGTCAAAAATATGCAGAATCTCTCTTTTTAGCGATCAAAAAAGAAAATTTACTACCTGGTAAAACTGATCCTCAAATTGCAGAGTTTATTGCTGATATGCTCCACAGAAGACAATGTGAATGGTGGGATAAAAGATCCCCTATTGCTAAGTGGAGTTTAGGATTAATGGCTCCTGAGCGAAAAGAACATTTATTTTAATTTATAACCTGTTGTTATTTATGTTTTTGGTTGGTGGTCGAGATGTAATTCTATAATTGGAAGTAAATTAAACCAGCTTAATTTACCTTAAATACGATTGAGAATAAAAAAGAAGAGAGTTGCAAGATGCTTAAAATAATTAAAGTAACAACATTATCTGTACTTATTGCAGTCACGGGGTGTGTATCAATTCCATCAGAAGCTCCAGAATTATCAGTTGAGTTAGGTAAGCGAATTGCTGCAATTGAAGAATCAAATATCACACTTTTAAATCGATTCTTTGATCAGAAGCGAAAAGAAGTGGATAAGTTTATAGAGGAAGAATGGGTTCCTGAATTTGCAAATCACTTCTTTTCCAATAAAACAATTTCTGATGCTTGGGAAACGATTGTTAGTGAAGATGATAAAAAGCAAAGATTACTGTTTTTAGTAAAAACTGGCCCAAGACTTATAAAGAAAATCAATGAAAAAAGACTAGAGCTAATTCAGCCCCTTGATGCCCTTGAAAGACGTATCGAGCTAAAAATTAGAGAGGAATATACGCAGGCTAGAGCGATCAATAATAGTATTACTAGTTTTTTATTATCCGCATCTAAGGTCGCAGATAATAGGAATCGATACTTAGAAATGGTTAATACAACCGATGCTAGCATAGGAAGGTTGATTGACGAAACAGATGATGCGGTTTCTGTTCTTATTGAAAAGAAAGATATTTTGGAAGATAAATCAGAACGTTCACAAAAATTTTTAGGTAAAGTCCGAGAAATACGAGATTCTATTTAATTAAGGGGAGAGATTAAAATGACGATAAATTGGGATGAATTTGATAGTGAGATCGATTTAATAATCGAAAATTCTGCTGAGGCTACAGATGAAAAATTAGCATCAAGTATTTCTTCAATTACTCGAATGACTGATGAAGAAGTTAAGGAGTTATTTCCTAGCCCAGCAGATGTAAAAAAACTTACCGAATTAATGAAAATAGTTAAATCTTCGCAAAATAGAAACGAGAAGATTAATAATATCGTTGCTAAATCTGAAGAGTTGGGCGGTGTGATTTTATCCCTTTTACAAAAATTTGCTTAAGTGAATCAAAAATAGAAGGTTAAGTTTAGCCTATAAACACTCTTAGACAGCAGCAGTCTTGTTCTAATTACAGTTTAAAACAAGTTGTACCAAGTTTTATTTAGAAATTAATAGGAATTGAGATAATGTCAAAACCAATGATAAGTACTACTGACGAATTAGAACAAGCTAAAAGCTTATTAAGTAAAACAGTGCCTATGTACCGTAGGGCCTATAGTGATAGAACAGCATGGTTAATGGCATGTTTTGCTGAGCTGGCCTATGTTAGATTTAACCCTCCAGTTATTAATGATGTTCTCAGACTTAAACTAGAAAAGATTTTTTCTTCAAGTAAAAATAGCGACACTCTTCTAAAAGGTGCAATCCAATTAGCTGTTGATAAGTTTACTTATGATCACAATGAAGAAAAAATCTTACTCGAAAATCAGCTAAAACTTATAGATGCTGAGCTTGTATCAACTTTTAATGCTCAAGGAAGCCAAGCAGTTCTAATTAAAACTAATGAATTTGTTGTGCTATCTTTTCGTGGTACTGAGCCAACTGAATTAAAAGATATAAAATCGGATGCAAATGCTGTTTTGACGAGGTGTGTGACTGAAGGAAGGGTGCATTCTGGCTTCCATGATGCTTACAACCTCATTGAGATGGATATTAATAAATCACTTGAGCAATTCAAAGAGTTACCTCTTTTTATTACAGGTCATTCACTTGGTGGGGCGCTTGCAACAATAGCTGCAAAGAGGATTAACCACAAAGGAGGTAATGCAGCGTGTTATACATTTGGCTCTCCTAGAGTATCAGATGATCATTGGCTTATGACAATGAAAACACCTATCTATAGAATTGTAAATTCGTCAGATGGTGTAACTATGGTCCCGCCCGCAGATGTTTTTATCACAACTACCTCTTGGTTTTTAGGGTTTATTCCCGCCATAGGAGATAAGCTAAAGTCTGGTCTTCGCGAAAAGTTTGGTCAATATATTCATGGTGGCGATATGCGCTTTCTAACCAATGTTAAGCCTGGAGAGTATTATAAAGCTCGCTTGTTAACTCACGTAGATATTTGGTATCGGCTGAAAGGTTGGATGAGAAAACAGTTTACTTGGAAGAAATTTGGTACTGATCACAGCATGAGAGTATACCGCTCAAAGCTTGCATTTGTTGCTCTAAATAGAAATTAATTTCGAAGCGTAATTATATTTTGGCTTCAATTAAAGGGTCTAAAACGACCCTTTAATTAATAACGTACGATCTCATTAAACATGAATTTACTCCTACTTTTGTTTAAAAATATCTACGCTTGATGTCTGACTCTCTAGTGAAATTTATTACAGCTCAAAATGACACATCGCAAGCCAGTATGCTTTACTTTATTAATCTCGATGCTTGAGCTTAATTCGGTAACTTTATGTCATATATTACTTCAATTTTATGCCAAGTTATACTTCACTTACGGTGCTGTAGCTCAGTAAAAGCGTATGCTTTTATGCCAACTTATACTTCAAACAACATTTGGGTGTTGTGAATTTCCCTTTTAAATAATCTAAAAATCACCAATACTACTTTTTCATCATACTTTTGGTGTGAATCGAACATTGATAAAATTTACACTATTTCAAGTAGTTGAAGTGCAAAAACTCGTGTTATTTGCTGATTTTTACAAGCTATTTATCAGTAATTTAAAATTTTTATTGATTCAACCCTGACACCGGTGTCATAATGTGAATGTTTTATCATTTTGTTGTCAAAACGTATTGGCTGCCCATTTAGTTGGGCAGTATTTTTATACTAGAGTAACTACTTTGAGGTGAGAGCTCAAAGTTTATCTCATAGCGATAGCAAGACCATTGAAATTACAATAATAAGCACGGTTATAGCTAAGTATATAAACCGCTTAGACAAAAGAGAAAACACGATGAACTCCAAGCCAAATTCAGAATTCGATCCTATCTTAGTGGCCGACATCGGCGGCACGAATGCCCGTTTTGCTTTAATTACTGCTTTTAATCAAGAAAAAAAACAATTTGTTATTGAGCATAATATCACTTTTCCCAGTGCTAATTTCGGTTCATTGGAAGCGGCAATAACGCATTATTTATCTCAAGTTAGTCATATTCAACCTCGTCGTGCGTGTTTAGCCGTGGCTGGGCCGATAAAAGCCGGCCAAGTACATTTAACTAATTTAGGATGGCACTTTAGTGTGGCGCAAGTAAAAGCTGAGTTTAACTTAACTCAACTTGAAGTGATCAATGATTTTGCTGCGTTTGCTTATGCTGCACCTTATTTAGATCCACAACAAAACATTGCAGTTAAAGCAGGACAAGCCGATACTGATGCAAATATTGCTGTTATGGGCCCTGGTACTGGTTTTGGTGCTGCGTGTTTAGTGCGCACTAGTCAATCAAGTGCTGTTCTGAGTTGTGAAGGTGGGCATATAACGTTGGCATCAGTAAGCGAACTAGATACTCAGCTGATCATTGAATTACGTAAGCTATTGCCACATGTATCGGTTGAAACGGTATTTTCAGGGCCGGGTATTGCTTATTTGTATCAAGCAATGGCAGCTGCAAAAGGTATCGATGCTAAAAATCTAACAGCTGCACAAATTAGCGAATTAGCAAATAGCGGTGAATGTGCTATTTGCGATGCTACATTAAATCAGTTTTGTGATTGGATTGGTAGTGTTGCAGGCGACTTAGCACTGGCATTTGGTGCGTTAGGTGGTGTGTATATTGGTGGCGGTATTTTACCACGTATGCAAGCGCGTTTACTTGCAAGTCGTTTTGTTGAACGTTTTGGTGCGAAAGGGATCATGTCGCAATATGTTAGCCAAATACCAGTGACATTAGTCACACAAGATAATATTCCACTTATTGGTGCTGCAGCATGCTTGCACGTCAATGAGCAGTCATAATACATCGCTCATAGAGGTGTTATTGGGAAGGTTGGATGAAGAAAGTTACCATAAATAGTGTTGCAAGTTATGCTGGGGTTTCTAAAAAAACCGTATCGCGGGTTTTAAATAATGAACCTAATGTTAGTGATGCAACCCGTGAAAAAGTGCTAAAGGTTTTTAAAGAGCTAGATTACACCCCTAACCCGATCGCCCGAGGTTTGGCGCAAAATCGTAGTTTTATTATTGGTTGTATTTACGATAACCCGAGTAAAAGTTATATCACCCGGGTGCAAACCGGTGCACTTGCTGCGTGCCAAGGAAACAACTATAACTTGTTGATTCATCCATGTGATTTACGTGGTGATGCGTTGATCAGTAATATTGAGCATTTACTACACTCTTCTCGTCTTGATGGCTTGGTATTGACGCCGCCGTTTTCAGATTTTAAGGTATTAGTTGATTTTCTAAAAAGAAAAAAAATACCGTATGCACGCGTTGCATCAGCAGTGCTTGAAGACGATTCAATTTCAGTACGCAGTAATGATGAGCAGGGGGCATTTGAGATCACTGAGCACTTAATTAAGCTTGGTCATAAAGCGATTGCGTTTATTAAGGGTCACCCAGATCACAGTGCTACTGAGCAACGTTTTAAAGGCTACCGCAGAGCACTTAGCACGCACGGCATCGAATTTAATGAACGTTTAGTTGAAGAGGGTAACTTTAGTTATCACTCAGGGGTTGATAGTGCGCGTAGCATTTTAGACTTAACCCCACGTCCAACCGCCGTATTTGCATCAAATGATTACATGGCTGCGGCGGTATTAAAATTGGCAACACAACGTCAATTAAAAGTACCTAATGATATTTCTATCGCGGGTTTTGATAATGCACCAATTGCGCGTCATATTTGGCCTGGTCTTACTACCATAGCGCAACCGGTGGAAGAAATGACAAAACAAGCGGTTACTAAATTGATTGAGCATATTGGTGATCCGCAAGAGCAACCGTATCAGGTTACCCTTGAAGCGCGATTAATTACACGCGAGTCTACTGCACAAGTTAAATAAAGGCTTTTCACAGTTGCCCGAGTTTGAGTGACGCTTACTCGGGCATTTTTTGCTTAACAACACAGTCTGCATGTTGTTGCTATATGGGTTTTATTAACCGCTCAGAGGGATGTACGATTTAGATTATTAAAACATATTGTAATCAATATATTAAAGCAATAACCCCTCATATTCTCCGGCACTCCAGCAACACAATTTTGCGACCAAGCCAGATCCCCTAATGAAAAATCATTTCCGTTCATTATTTGGTCATTTAAAATATTTAAACTAAATTTATTGGATAGGGTTGACACCGGTGTCACAGTCATGCGTTAATACAGTGACACCGGTGTCAGGTTGGTTGTGAGAGACAACCTGACACCGTATACCTTTGAACGGGTAAATCAAAGATGCTCAGTGCAAGTACATTCGTGGAGTATGCATTTGCCACTGAGCCTTTATCCTCTAACCTTAGAGATGAGTCGAATTTTATGTTGCATCCTCGTATTCAAGAAGTCACCGAACGCGTCATCGAACGCAGTAAAGCTACTCGCCAAGCCTATTTAGAACGTATCAATCATGCAAAAAAACAAACAAGAGTTCGTTCTGGTTTAGGTTGTGGCAATATCGCCCATGTTATGGCTGCGTGTAGTAGCGATGATAAAGCACGTTTAAAAGCAGATGAGCAGCCAAACTTAGCGATTATTAATTCATATAACGATATGTTATCTGCGCACGTTCCTTATAAAGATTATCCAGATTTAATTAAAGACATTGCTGCAAAGTACGATGCCACAGCTCAAGTTGCAGGCGGCGTGCCAGCCATGTGTGATGGCGTAACTCAGGGCCGTGATGGCATGGAGTTATCGCTTTTTTCTCGTGATGTAATTGCGATGTCTACAGCAATTTCATTATCACACGATGTGTTTGATGGCGTATTTTGCTTAGGCGTGTGTGACAAAATTGTTCCGGGTTTATTGATTGGTGCTTTATCATTTGGCCATCTACCGGTGTATTTTTTGCCAGCAGGCCCGATGCAGTCAGGCATTCCAAATAAAGAAAAAGCCCGTATTCGCCAAAAGTTTGCTCAAGGCTTAGTAAGCCGTGATGAGCTTTTAGAAGCGGAGAGTGCGTCTTATCATAGCGCGGGTACTTGTACGTTTTACGGTACGGCAAACAGTAACCAAATGCTGATGGAAATTATGGGCTTGCACCTTCCTGGTAGCTCGTTCATCAACCCATATACAGAATTGCGTGATGGTCTAACCGGTAATGCGGTAGAAACCATGCTTAAACAATTGATTCAAAGTAAAGACGCGAATTGTTTGGCGGATGTTGTAACTGAGAAAACCATTATTAATGGTTTGGTTGGTTTGTTAGCAACCGGTGGCTCTACGAATCATGCAATCCACTTAGTGGCAATTGCCAAAGCGGCAGGCGTTGAGCTGACATGGAAAGATATGTCGGATTTATCAGAAGTGGTGCCGCTGCTAACACGTATTTATCCAAATGGTTCTGCTGATGTAAATCATTTCCAAGCCGCAGGCGGCATGGGTTTTCTTATGAGAGAGCTGGTTGGTGCAGGATTCTTGCACAATGACGTTAAAACTATTGTTGGCGAAGGTCTCGAAGCGTATACCCAAGAACCACGTTTAGATACTGATAGTAACCTGATCATGACGAGCGCAACCGGCCCAAGTAAAATTAAATGGGTGTCGTGTCCAGATAATTCATTAGATGAAGATGTACTGCGCCCAATTGATAATCCATTCAGTAAACAAGGAGGCTTACAGTTACTAACTGGTAACTTAGGTAAAGCCGTGATCAAAGTGTCTGCGGTTGCGGTTGAGCATCAAGTTGTTACGGCACCTGCAAAAGTATTTGCTTCACAAAGTGCATTACAAGAAGCCTATACACGCGGTGAGTTGAACCAAGACTTTATTGCGGTTCTTAAAGAGCAGGGCCCGAAAGCGAAAGGCATGCCAGAGCTACACAAGTTAACCCCTGTAATGGCAACGCTACAAGATGAAGGCTACAAAGTAGCGATTGTGACTGACGGTCGTATGTCAGGTGCGTCAGGTAAAGTGCCTGCGGCAATTCACTTAGCGCCAGAGGCGGTTGAAGGTGGCATCATCGCGAAAATACACGAAGGTGATTTAATCACGCTTGATGCACCAGCAGGTATTTTAAAAGTACACGTAAGTGATGAGGAATTAGCACAACGTGAATTACAACTGAGTGCACCTAGCTTAACGTTTGGTACGGGGCGCGAGTTGTTCACAGGATTTAGAAATATCGTAAGTAGTGCAGACATGGGCGCTAGCGCCTTTGGAATAGAATAATAATCCGCCAAACTGGGTATGAGGAACACACAATGAGCATAGAAAAAATATTATCATTGGCACCGGTAGTGCCAGTGGTCGTGATTGAACATTTAGAAGATGCAGCACCGCTTGCAAGAGCACTTTATAACGGTGGCTTAAAAGCGTTAGAAATTACATTGCGTACACCAATAGCTGCTGAAGCTGTAAAGCTAATGAAAGCCGAAGTACCAGAAGCCTATGTTGGCACCGGTACTGTGGTAGACAAAGCAAGCTTTGATACATCCGTTGCCGCAGGTGCTGATTTTATGGTGAGCCCAGGGATCAATGATGAACTTTTAGCACTTGCAAAAGAATCAGATATTCCATTTTTACCAGGTGCCGCAACACCAAGTGAAGTGATGAAGTTGGCAAACCATGGTTTTAAGTTTTTAAAGTTCTTCCCAGCTGAAGCTGCCGGAGGCACTGCAATGCTTAAATCTATCGGTGGTCCACTACCTCAAGTAACTTTTTGCCCAACCGGTGGTATTAGTTTAGCTACTGCACCAAATTACCTTGCACTGAGCAATGTAATTTGTGTTGGTGGTACGTGGATGCTAGATAAAAAATTAATTGAAAATAAAGACTGGCAAGCCATTGAAGCGCTTGCTCGCCAAGCAAGTGAAGTTAAATAATTTAAGGGGAATTTTAAAATGATTAATGTAGCAATTAATGGCTATGGCCGTATCGGTCGCAATGTTTTACGCGCGCTTTATGAGTCTGTACAAAATAACGAAATTAAAATTGTCGCTATTAACGATTTAGCACCCGCTAATGTTAATGCACATTTAACACAATATGATTCAGTGCATGGTCAATTTTCTCAGAAAGTAACGCTTGTTGATAACACTATGTTGATTGGTGATGACGTTATTACCCTAACTCAGGAACGCGATCCTGCTAATCTACCTTGGAAAGCTTTAAACGTTGATATCGTTTTAGAATGTACGGGTTTTTTCACTAAGCGTGAAGATGCAGCAAAGCATATTACAGCGGGCGCGAAAAAAGTAATCGTTTCAGCCCCAGGTACTGATTTAGATGCAACCGTTGTTCACGGTGTAAACAGTGAAGTGATTAACGCAGATAGCAACATTATTTCCAATGCTTCATGTACAACTAACTGTTTAGCACCAATTGCCAAAGCAATTAACGATACAGTAGGTATTGAGCAAGGTAGCATGACGACAATCCACGCTTACACGAATGACCAAAACTTGTCAGATGTTTATCACCCTGATTTATACCGCGCGCGTAGTGCAACGCAGTCAATGATCCCAACTAAAACCGGTGCAGCTAAAGCAGTTGGTTTAGTGTTACCTGAGCTTGCCGGTAAGCTAGATGGCATGGCGGTACGTGTACCAACAATTAATGTGTCGTTAGTCGATTTAACGTTTATTGCTAAGCGTGACACAAGCATTGAAGAAATTAACCAAGTAGTTAAAGATGCTGCGTTTGGCTCTATGAAAGGTATTTTAGAGTACAATGAGCTGCCGCTTGTTTCTATCGACTTTAACCATAACCCAGCATCATCTATTTTTGATGCAACGCAAACGCGTGCTGATGGTAAATTGGTTAAAGTAATGGCGTGGTACGACAACGAATGGGGTTTCTCAAACCGCATGTTAGATCAAGTAAAAGCATTAGCTCAGTACTTGTAAGAAGTACCCCGTAAAAATTTAGCTTTATCCAACCAAGCCGCGACTATCGTGGCTTTTTTGCGTTTAGTTTTATCGATTGAATATGTTATTCTAGCAAAAAATTGAACAAGGATAATTCAATGCTTAGTCATTTATCCCGTCGCGTATTTCGTACTAACCACCTACAAATAGGTGAAGGTAATATTAGCGGTTATATCGGCTGCTTTTTAGCGATGCTGTCTTGTTTAGGCGTGCTCGCTTTTCATTTCCCAGAGTATCTTACCACGCCCGAATTAAGGCAAAACTACAGTGTCGAATTTTTACGTCAGCTGATGTTCGGTGCGCTTATCATGGCTGGAAGCTTGGGTTTGCTTAACTTTGTGCGTAATAAAAATAAACGTTTAGGGGCAACTGCGTGGTTTTTTATTGTGCTGGCTATTGCCTTTGGTGGCCCTAATGTTGAGGTCAATGATTTTGCCGATAATACACCTTATATTGGCCTAGATTGGTTTATATTAGATTTGTTAGGCTCGACCTTAATCTTTATTCTGATTGAAAAGCTGTTGCCGCACCGTAAAACACAAAAAATATTGCGCAGTGAATGGCGAGGCGATTTAAATCACTTTTTTGTGAATCACCTTATTATTGGCTTTGTATTATTGGTGACGAATCACTTTGTGCATTATGGCTTTGGTTGGGCTGTGTCGAGTACAATACAGGGCTATATCAATCAATTGCCATTTATTTTACAAGTCGTGTTAATTATTTTAGTGGCTGATTTAATGCAGTATTTTGTGCACCGGGCTTATCACGAAGTGCCTTTTTTATGGCGTTTTCATGGCATACACCACAGTGCAAAAGAAATGGATTGGTTAGCAGGCTCTCGCCAACATATTTTAGAAATATTGGTGACTCGCAGCCTAGTGCTAACACCTATTTTTGTATTAGGTTTTTCACAGCAAGTGATTAGCTTATATGTGATCATCGTTGGATTTCAGGCGGTGTTTAATCATGCCAATGTACAGGTTAAATTCGGTTGGTTAAAGTATGTATTAGTGACACCGCAGTTTCATCATTGGCATCATTCATCTGATAAAGCAGCCATTGATCGTAACTATGCTGCGCATTTCTCATTTTTAGATTACCTATTTGGAACCGCTGTTAAGGGCCAAAAAGAATGGCCCGAAGCCTATGGCGTAGTAGGGGATTACGTACCAACAGGTATGTTAAAGCAGCAGCTATTTCCGTTTAAAAAGCAAAAGTAGCCAATTTTTGTTCTCTTTTGTGATAAATCACGACCTAAAGGTCGTGATTTAAAATATCAAATGAAGGGCGTTGCGTCATATCGGCATTTATACACTGTCGCGAAAGTGTTATTAACGGTGTTTTATCGCTTATGTCATCAGTGCATACATTTAATAAATCATCAATTAAGCAGCCAATCGCTCTGACTTCAATACGCTGCATTTGTTGGCGCTGATAGTCGGTCAGAGAGTCTAAGTTAGTTGCTGCGCCAAAGTCACCAAACAATACTGTGTATTCATCGTTTATCATGGTGTTATGCGCATATACATCGCCATGACTTACGTTATTGATATGTAAGTGGGTAAGGGTGCTGACCATTTGCTTAGCAATGTGTTTAATGGCGTGAGCAGTAAACTGTGTATGCTCAAAAAAGGTATCGCGGGTGCAAGTATCAAGTGACGGCGGTAAGCCGAGGTTTTGATAGTCCTTGCTGATAAGCTCCATAACCAGACCAAGTTGCTCTGGGTTATCGATATAGGCGAGAACGTTTATTAGGTTTTTATGTTCGCCCGCTTGCAAGCAACAGTTTACTTCATCAAGTGGATAGCCATCACTGGTGATCGCGCCTTTAAACAGTTTTAACGCCACATTATTGTGCTGCCACTGTGCTAAGTGAATAATCCCAGACGCACCTTCACCAATTTTTTCAACAAGTGAAAACTCGTTTAGTTGTACGGCTGCTAATTGAACTTGTTGTAAACTTTGTGCTTTATTAAAGTCATTGCCTGCAAAAGCCAGCCAACTGAGTTTTGGTAATTCAAACAGCCAATCATTAACATCAGTTAAGTTATTCGCAGATAAACGCACGAGTTCAAGCGCTTGGCACTGCTGCATGCTGTGTGGCAAAGTCGTTAGCCGATTGCCAGCGAGGGCAAGCTTACGCAGTTGCGTAAGTTCACCAAAAGAGTCTGGCAATTGTTCAATATGGTTGTCAGTTAAAATTAACCATTGAGTCGAAAGCGGCAAACTATGCTCGGCAAATTCACTGATTTTATTGCCTTTAAATGCAATCATAATAAGGGAGGGACATTTTGCCAATACAGCAGGAATATGCTGGAACTGATTGAATGATAAAAACACCCGCTTTAATTTAGTTAAACTAGCAAATTCGTCGGGCAAATCAGATAAGTTATTATTTGATAAGTCGAGTACTTCAAGGGTATCTGCAAGGGTAAAAATTTCGTCTGGGAATGTTTCTAGCTGTTCGACTAATTGTAAGCGTTTTGCGCCAATTAACTGACCACTGCGAAGCTGTTCTAAGGTGTTCAAAATACAATTCCGTTTATTAACTATGTTTTAAAAATCAAAAAGGCCAAACATAGTTGGCCTCTTTTTAAGTTATAACGATTCTAATTAAAATTGAGCGTTGTGGTACACGTTTTGTACGTCGTCACAATCTTCAAGCATGGCTAAAAAGCGTTCCATTACTTCTACGTCTTCGCCTGCAATGGGTGCTTCAACTTGTGGCACAAATGAGATCAAATCTTCATCAAACTCAGTAACGCCCATTTCTTCAAGTGCGGTTCGGGTGTTGTTGTACTCAGTATGCGGAGCAAAAACAGTGACTTTACCGGCTTCAACTTCTACGTCTGTGACATCAACGTCAGCCATCATGAGTGCTTCAAGCACGGCTTCGTCATCATCGCCATCAAATACAAAAATAGCTAAATGATCAAATAAATGAGATACCGAGTTTTGTGCACCAATTTTAGCGTTTGCTTTAGTAAAACAGACACGTACATCAGCAAAGGTACGTTTGTTGTTGTCAGTTAAGCAATCAACAATGATCATGCAGTTACCTGGGCCATAGCCTTCGTAACGAGTTGCTGAGTAGTCTTCACCGCCGCCGCCTTTGGCTTTATCAATTGCGCGGTCAATTACGTGTGCTGGCACTTGATCTTTTTTAGCGCGTTCAATTAAACGACGTAGCGATAAGTTGCCATCAGGATCAATACCACCATTTTTTGCGCAAATATAAATTTCTTTACCGTACTTTGAGTAAACTTTAGTTTTAGCACCCGCAGTCTTAGCCATTGAATCTTTTTTGTTTTGGTAAGCTCTTCCCATCTGCGTTTCGCCTTAAATATTTTTAAATGTATAAATTTTATAGTGATGTATTCTATACCCAACTCGCTTAATTATCGACTGTGATTTCTGGCCGGAAGTAGTTTTATTTGCGGTTTTTTTGTTAAATAGCAAATTAGCTATTGAAATAGGGCAATTACTCCCCATTTATAAGAGCAGCTTACTATTTAGATAATAAAATGATCCGTTTTCGCTTAGTCCTTACTGTATTACTGCTGTTTACTGCACTTTTTAGTGTGCAGGCTAATGCTGTGAGCAACGCTAAGGCTAATGTGAGCCAGCCGAGCGCTATTTTTCAATCGGTGATGTTAGCTGATTTGAGTGCTTTAGAGGTGAAGGTATTTGATACTTCAGTATCAGATATCACTCCTTTTACCAAGAAGGTACCAATTGCGGCGGCTGATCAACAAACTGAAGGCGCGGGGTTTGAGTCTTTACAACTACGCTTTGCAGTGAGTAATTCATCACTATTTCTGTATCAAAACCAAGTTGAGCCAAGTTATGTGGCAATATTTGAGTTTTTTGTACCTAGCCTTGCGCGGCAACTTTACTTACAACCCCTCGAACCGCCAATAACATTACCTTGGTTTGTAGCCTACGAAAGTAAAAAATCACGGATTAGTGGTTGGAAAGACGCCAACTTACAATACCGTGCAGTGCTTACTTATTACAGTTAATTCTTCCTACTAATTTTTCGGTGTTTTAGTCACTCAACTAAAGCAAATAAATTACTGCGCCGATGTGGCGTGAAACCGATGTTTGCATTGGTTTAAAGGAAGAAATATGTTAAAAAATTCATCAAAAAAACCGCGGCTATTGCGTTTTAAAATCAGCTATATGGCGATGTTTTTGGCGCTGGTATTATTAGCGATCAGTGCCTTACCAAATTTATATCCAGCAAAATCGTGGCTGCATCTGAGTACAACGCAGAGCCAGTCACATTCACAGCAATTACTAGCGAATACTCCTTCGCAACAATCTGTTATTGATTTTTTAAATCAACACGGGTTTTTGGTTGAGCAATCAATTCAAGTGGCGCAAAATAGCCTTTCATTAAATGTGTTACTACAAGAGCCAACCAAAAGTGCCGCAGCGCAACAAGCGTTAAAAAGTGAATTTACGCAGTTGCATGCAAAAATAGTTACACATCAAACCAGTCCCGGTTGGTTACAAAGCTTAGGATTAGCACCTATAAAATTAGGTCTTGATCTCAATGGTGGGGTGTTATTTGTATTAGATGTTGATTTAGTGAAAGCGCAACAAGAGCAACTTGATAGTGCGTATGAACAAACTAAAACAATTATTCGGGATCAAAAAGCCAGAGGTATTCGCGTACAAAAAAATACCCATGGTTTTGAATTACACGCATTACCAGCTGCTAAAAGTGATTTAGCTGTAGTACAGGCGAACGTGTTAAAGCGTTTTGAGCGTTTAATCGCAACTGCGCATTCACAGGGTAATTTAACAACCGTGGCATTTAGTTTTAGTGAACAAGGTAGTGATATGTTTGATAAAGAAGTAATGAGTCAAACCTTAACTACTTTAAGAGGACGTATTGAAGAGTTAGGTATTACTGAAGCAGTTACCCAGCGCCAAGGTAAACAACGGATCCGTATTGAGTTACCCGGTGTACAAGATCCAAGTGAAGCAAAGCGCATTATAGGTGCAACAGCGTCGCTTGATTTTTATCAGCTTAAAGAAATTGGTGGAAAAACCTTTACTCTGCAAAATGGTGGCTCGATCACTTTAGACCCAATTGCTATTTTTTCAGGACAACACATCAATAATGCTCATGCCGGGCGCGATGAATGGGGCAAGTCGCTAGTGCAACTTAGCCTTGATAGCCAAGGTGGCGAGGCGATGTCGGCATTTTCAAAACGTAATATCGGTAAACCAATGGCAACGGTGTATTCTGAATATTATAAAAATGCCCAAGGTGAAGTAGTTAAAAAAAGTGAAGTGATTAATGTTGCCAATATAGCTCAACATTTGAGTAGCCAATTTAGTATTACTAATATGCAAAGCCCACAAGCGGCGCAGGATTTAGCATTGCTATTACGTGCAGGTTCATTAACTGCGCCGGTGACAATCGTACAAGAACAAACCATTGGGCCAAGCTTGGGCGCAGATAATATACATAATGGGCTCGCGGCCTTAATGTTGGGAATGGGTATTACATTAGCCTTTATGGCGCTGTGGTATCGCCGTTTAGGGCTGGTGGCAAATATTGCCTTATTATTGAATTTAACAGCTTTAGTAGGATTAATGTCACTGCTGCCTGGCGTGGTGTTAACTTTACCAGGCATAGCCGGGCTGGTACTGACAATCGGTATGGCTGTTGATACTAATGTTATTATTTTTGAGCGGATCAAAGAAGAGCGCCGTAAAGGCCGAGCGCCATATCAAGCGATAGAGCAGGGCTACCAACAAGCATTTGCGACAATTTTTGATGCTAATATTACGACCATGATCACGGCAATTATTTTGTATGGTATTGGCTATGGGCCAATCAAAGGCTTTGCAATTACGCTGGGGTTAGGGCTAATAACTAGCGTATTTACCGGGGTGTATGTCTCCAAGGCGTTGAGTCAGACTTTGTATTTAAAATTGGCAAACAAGCGAGGAGCTAGTGCATGAGTAATTTAAGTGAAAAAATGAGCACCACAACCCGCTTACGTTTATCGGGGTTGGTTTTATCTATCCTACTAGTGCTGCTTTCTGTAATCGGGGTTGCTACAAAAGGACTCAATTTCGGCCTTGATTTTACTGGCGGTTATTTAACTGAATTTACCACTGCAGTGCCGATTAGTGAGGCAGAGCTGGCGAAAAAAATTAGTTATTATCACCTTGATGACTTTACTTTAAGCGCTCAATCTAGCCAGCACTTTCAGTTAAGAGAGGCAGAGCAAGCCAGTACGTCGGCTTGGTTAGCAACACTTACGCAAGATGAGACACTGGGTGCAGAAGTGTTGTCATCTTCTTACTTAGGCTCACAAGTTGGCGATGAATTATTTGAACAAGGCTGTTTAGCATTATTTGCGGCAATGGTTGCCGTGATGATTTATTTAGCGCTACGGTTTGAGTGGCGCTTAGCGTTGGGAGCGGTTGTTGCTTTAATGCATGACGTGGTGGTGGTAGTTGGTTTATTTGCATGGTTACAGCTTGATTTTAACTTAACCGTGTTAGCGAGTTTACTGGCAATCATTGGTTATTCATTAAATGATTCAATTATTGTTGGGGATCGGGTACGCGAGCTGCTGCGCTTAGATATCACAACACAACAAACTAGCGTGAATACGGTGATCAATGAATCAATTAAGAGCACTTTGACCCGTACTTTGATCACCTCAGGCACTACACTTGCTACAGTGGCGAGTGTATGGTTACTGGCTGGTGCGCCGTTACAGGGGTTTTCTATCGCACTATTTGTAGGAATTGTTGTGGGAACATTATCGTCAATTTGTATTGCCGCAACGTTACCGCAGCTACTTGGTTTAAGACATGAAAACTATCAAGTTAAGATTGATGAGCAAAGCCAAGCGTTAATGGATATGCCATAATTCACTTTGTTTTGTAGTAAAATAAAATGCCGCGATTAACGCGGCATTTTATTAATTATACGTTGGCAATGATCAACTTAAATTAATTGTCACAACGTCAGCTGTTTCATCATCGTTAAACACAGGTTGTTTTGGGATGTCTGGCTTATCAAGCGCAATATCGCCGCCATCAATTACTTCACCGGTTTTTAAGTTGGTGAAATCAAATAACTCATTATCTGCTAGATGCGAAGGCACAACATTTTGCATTGCAGTAAAAATACTTTCAATACGACCAGGGTGCTCAATATCCCACTGTGCAAGCATTGCTTTGGTATGTTTGCGTTGCAGGTTTTCTTGTGAACCACACAGATTACATGGAATGATAGGGTAGGCTTGAGCAATAGCATATTGTTCAATATCTGTTTCTTTACAGTAGGCTAATGGACGAATTACCATGTGCTCGCCGTTATCGCTCATTAATTTAGCTGGCATGCTTTTCAGTTTGCCACCATAAAACATATTTAAGAATAAGGTTTCGATCATATCGTCGCGATGATGGCCTAAGGCTATTTTAGTAGCCTGCATTTCATTTGCAGTACGGTATAAAATGCCGCGACGTAAGCGTGAACACAGCGAACAGGTTGTTTTACCCTCAGGAATAATATCGGTCACTATACTATAGGTGTCTTCTTCAACAATTTTATATTCGATATTCTGTGTGTCTAAATATGCTGGTAACACATGCTCAGGAAAACCAGGTTGCTTTTGGTCAAGGTTAACCACAAATAAATCAAATTTGATAGGGGCAACACGCTGCAAATGTTGCAGCATGTCGAGTAGGGTATAACTGTCTTTGCCGCCAGAGAGGCACACCATGATACGGTCGCCCTCTTCAATCATGTTGAAGTCCATCACCGCTTGACCGGTTTGACGACGTAAGCGTTTTTGTAACTTAGATAAGCTATGTTGAGCTTTGGCTTGAACAGAATGCGACATTACGCCCCCTTTAGAACGATGGGTAAAATAAAGGGGCGTATTATATGCCTAAAGTTTCAATCAACAAAATTTATTTAATCTTTTGCCAGCGGGCTCACATAGCCATCGGGTTTTAAGGCTAATACGTCACAATCAAGGCTGTCAATGACATGCTCTGCGGTGTTACCTACTAAGGCTGCGCTTAATCCAGTGCGGCCAACCGTACCAATCACCACTAATTCACTATTAAGGCGCTTTGCGACATCAGGGATCACGTCCTCTGGTAAACCTTCTTCTATGACACAGTTTTGCTGGGCGATTTTATGACTAACGGCTAACTCATGGGTCGATTCTATATGGTGTTTTTTTACGGACTCATTATAAATACTGGGGTTAAACTCCGGGATTTCAATCGCAATATTAACCGGTGTAGCAGGGTAGGCGTTAACGATACTGAGGCTTGCGTTAGCCAGTTCACATAAAAACTGCGCATCTTGAATAATACAATGGTTTAAATCAAGGTGCTGTTGATTTTCACTTACGGCGTTGACAGCAGCTAAAATATTGCCCTGCGAAGGCCAAGCGTGTTCTTTTACCAATAATACGGGGGCTGGGCATTTACGAATTAAATGCCAATCGGTTGGAGTAAAAATAACTGACTTAAGTGTATCGTGCTGGTGAGTCCCTTTTACAACCAGATCAAACTGTTGGTCAATAACTGTATTAATGATCGCTTCATAAGTGCGATTATGCCAAACCACTTGGCTTTTAATCTCGACGTCTGGATAAAGTTGCAAAATTTCATCCAGCCATAATTGACGGTCTTTAACGACGGCATTGCGCATTGCTTCACGCTCGTCGCCAGAAAGCATGGTCGTCATTTCATAGGAAAAATCATAAATGCTCATAAAAGCGGTGATGCTGGCACCGGATTTTTTGGCTAATTCAATAGAGCGAGATAAACCATGCTGAGACTCAGCGGTTGGATCAATAATGGCGAGTATTTGTTTGATAGTGTTCATAAGCTGTTCCTTTAACTACTGTATAGTTAGAGTGTAACGTATAACGTGAGTAGTTAAAGTAACAGCTAACAACTTGTTGCACTAGATCAAATTTATTTTGGGTGGATTGCTGCAGCTGCTGATAACCCATCACTATCTAGAATAGTGATAAATTTACCTTCCACTTTGATTAAAGCTGCTTTTTGAAAACGACTCAGTAAACGACTAATAGTTTCAACGGTTAAACCAAGGTAATTACCGATTTCACCCCGGGTCATGGTAAAGCGAAACTCTTTACGTGAAAACCCGCGTTCACCAAAGCGATTTGACAAGTTGTAGATAAAGCTGGCTAAGCGTTCTTCGGCTGATTTTTTATTCAGTGATAAAAACATTTCTTGGTCATAGTTAATTTCACTGCTCATCAGGCGCATCATCTGCTGGCGTAGTTTAGGTAATTTACCGGCTAGATCATCGAGTGTTGTAAATGGGATTTCGCATACCATTGAGGTTTCGAGCGCTTGAGAAAAGCTTTGGTGTGCCATTTTATTTATTGCATCAAAGCCGATTAAATCTCCTGCTAGGTGAAAGCCAGTGATTTGCTCGTCACCTTGCTCAGAAAGGGTGTAAGATTTAAACGAACCAGAACGAACAGCAAAAATAGCGTTCAGTGGCGCTCCTGATTCAAAAAGAAAATCACCTTTATGTAATGGTTTTTTACGCTCAATGATTTCATCAAGCTTATCCATCTCTTGCCCATTGAGGGTAAAAGGTAAACACAATTGACTAATACTGCAGTCATTGCAGCTGATGGTGCAATTATTTTTAGCTTTGTTTTGATATAAATCCATTAGTTCAGTCCAGTAAATGTTGTCACATTAATTCGTTAAGATTAATGCAGCAGCTTGTCAGTTGCAATGATAAGTAAATAAATTCCATACCAAATAAGTACACTGCCCAGTGCTATTCGTGCCCATGGGTGATTTAATACTTTATGCAATACTTGTGCGCCCATGCCGATACTTAGCATAGCAGGAAAAGTACCAAGGGCGAAAAATAGCATCACTAGAGCGCCATCAAGGGCAGTGTTGCTGGTCATTGCCCAGGTTAACGCCGAATAAACTAAACCACACGGTAACCAACCCCATAATGCGCCATAAGCCATGGCTTTAGGTAATGAGTTGATTGGCATTATAAAACGGTTTAGTTTTACCAAGTGCTGCCATATCAGCGTTTTACCGAATGATTCTAGCCATTGTAAAGTTACACCTAAGCGCATGATGTATAAGCCAACCAAAATCATAAACAGGCCACTTAAAAACGCTAAAGTTAGCGCGAACCAATGACTTTGCGTGGCAAAATGGCTGCTGATCCCAGCAACGAGTGCCCCTGCGAGCATATAACTGGCGGCACGACCAATGTTATATGCAATGGAGTACTGCAATGGCCTGGTTTTATCTGTGGCTAATTGTAAGGAGCTGGCAATACCACCACACATTGCAATGCAATGTCCGCTGCCAATCAGGCCCATGATAAAGGCGCTGACAAATAAGGGGTCAATCATTGCTTTTATTATGCTGATCTTTATCATCTTCAAACAAAATGCTATGACCTTGTTTATTTAAATCTGAAAATTGTTCACCGCGAACGGCCCAAAAAAACACCCCAATCGCGATCAGTACAAATAAAATTGCAATTGGAATAAGGATATAAATGACACTCATAATTTTAATAACCTTAGTGAGTTACTGATCACAATGATGGAACTGGCAGACATCCCAATCACAGCCATCCAAGGTGCAACTAAGCCTAATGCCGCAAGTGGTAAGATTGAGCTATTATAAAGCAATGATAGCGCTAAATTTTGCTTTATTATTCGACGTGTTTTTTTTGATACTGTTAATAAATGTTCGATAGCAGCTAAATCACTATTGAGTAATACCACATCGGCGGTGTTTTTGGAAATATCAGCACCGGTTTCCATCGCGATAGATAAATGTGCGCTATTAAACACTGGACTGTCGTTGACACCATCACCTACCATAGCAATAATTTCACCTTGGCTTGACCACCGCTTTACTTCGCTTTGTTTATCTTCTGGCAGACAACCTACTTTAAAGCTATCAAGTTTGAGTTTCTTAGCAATTTTTTGCCCTGCATTTGAAGCATCCCCGGTTAGCATGTGACAGCTCAAGCCTTGCTGTTGTAAAGAGGAGATTAAGTTTGCCGCATTACTTTTTATTTCATCTACAAAGTAAAAGTTAGCAACCGGTTGTTGATCAATGTAGAACGTTGCTTGAGCATTACTTTTCTTACTGTTGAACCAACCACTTTTACCAATTGCATAGTTATGATTGTCATCTTTACCAGTGATGCCACAGCCAGGGTGAATTTTAATATTCGTTAAGTTGCGCGGTGCGGGTGTAAATTCATTAAATGCAGTCGCAATAGGGTGCTCGGAGTAACTTTCGAGTTGCGCTGCAAGAGCCAAAACCTGTTTTTTAGATAAAGAATCTGCTAATAAGTCCACAGCATCTAGGCTAAAACGCCCTTGCGTTAACGTGCCTGTTTTATCAAATGCAACACGCGTTAATTGTGGTAGTGTTTCTAGCACATGAGATTGTTTAATGAGTATCCCTTTGCGGGTCAATGTTGCTACAGCGCAGGTTAAGGCGGTTGGAATTGCTAAACTTAGCGCACATGGGCAAGTTGCAACAAGGACCGCAATAGTGATCCAAAAGGCATGTTCAGGGTCAACTTGATACCAACCGATAGCGGTAAGTGAGGCAAATACCAGCAGGCAGGCAACAAACCATTGTGCTACTTTGTCGGTGATCTCCACCAGTTTAGGACGGGTGACAAGCGCCCTGTGCTGCAGTTTAATTATTTGGTTTAAAAGAGTGTTTTGACCAATTTTATTGATGAGGATCTCAATCACACCATCATGATTCACGGTGCCGGCAAAAACTTGATGGTCCATGTACTTATTAACTGGTAAATGTTCACCTGTCATCATTGCTTCATCAACAGTGGTACTGCCTGAGCAAATAATACCATCTGACGGAATGGTTTCACCGGCTTTAATGAGTACGCGATCGCCGAGTTTTAATTTTTTAGCTGCAATAATATGTTCGTGGCCATTTTCATCCAAAGTTCGGGCTGTAAGTGGTAATAACTTTTGTAAATTAGCAGTGAATTCACTGGCTTTAAGTCGAGCCCTAAACTCTAAATATTTACCTAATAATAATAAAAAGGTAAACATACAAATTGATTCAAAATACACTTCGCCCACGGCCATCACGGTGGCATAACTGCTTGCGCCATATGCGCCAAAAATAGCCATGGATACAGGAAGATCCATGTTTAACTGTTTGGCTTTTAAGCCATTAATTGCATTACTTAAAAAGGGCATTGCACTGTATAAAATAACCGGTGAAGCGAGTATTAAGCTGATCCATCGAAAATACTGTTCAAAGCTTTCTTCCATCCCAGAAAACATACCAAAGTACATGGCGAATGCAAACATCATCACTTGCATGGTCATTAAACCAGCGACCCCGAGTCTGCGAATATATGCTTTGGCTATAAGTTGCTTTTGACTTGCTTCAATATCGACTTGAAACGGGTAGGCCTTGTAGCCAATTTCCAATAACGATTTGATGATATTGCTTAATGGTGTCTGATCCTTATGCCATTGGATCATCGCGCGGTTTGTTGATGTATTTACGTCAACGCGTTTGATTGCGGGTATATTTAATAGTTGCTTTTCAATCAACCATGCACACGCGGCGCACGTAATACCCTCAACGGTCAGTAATACTTCGCTCACATCATCCGTTGTGGCGATAAATTCATCTTGAATATCTTCATTATCATAACTTTTGATCCATTCAAGCTGCTCAGGAATAAGCTGCTCAACTTTACCGGCAGTCACTGTTCTGAATTTATAATAATCAGTCATGCCTTGCGCGACAATTGTTTCAGCGACAGTTTGGCAGCCAATGCAACACATTGGTTTTGCGCTACCATCTATAATAACAGTCGTGTTGAAACCAGTTGGTACACTTTCAAGACAATGAAAGCAGTTATTAGACATGATAGCGTGACTACTTATATTCAGGACTGATGGCAATACTTTGCTCATGTGGCAAAGTGATGTTTTCTTTTAACTTCCAGCTACCGTCGGTTGGCTCAATAAATACTGTATAAGCGCCATTAATAAATGGTGCGATAATAGCGGTAAACTCACCATTCGCATTAGGTGTTAAATGAATAGCAAAATCATGATCTTGAATTGTGCGGTGATAGAATGACAGCTTTAATGCATGTATATTACTGCTATCACCTTTATTGAATTTAAAGCTTATCTTGTCGCTATCCACAGTTAATTCACCGTGTAGATATAACGCTTTGGCCTTATTGAACTTACTTAACTCTAAGTTAATCGCTTTACCTTTTTTATAGTAATCATCAACCACCATATCAGGGCCATTGCCGATCGCTGTTATAAACAAAGAAATACAGCCAATGATGGCAACTAGCGGAAAAAATATTAAGAACCAAGGCCAGAAATTTTTATACCAAGGAGTAGGGCTCATAAGTACACTTAATTAGTTTACGATAAGGGCATTTTATAGGATTTAAGTTGAAAAGACTAAAAAAAAGCCTCCAGATGGAGGCTTTTTTGATCTGAATTAATCTATTGAATTAAAACATTAAAATATAAACATTCTATTAACGTTTTAGTTATTTATCTAGCGATAAACTATAAACGTATGCAGTTAATAGATGAATTTTTTCTTCACCTAAAATGTCTTTCCATGCTGGCATTACACCAGCACGGCCATTAATGATGGTTTCTTCAACTGCGCGTTGTGAACCACCATAAAGCCAGATGTTATCCGTTAAGTCAGGAGCGCCAAATGGTAAGTTATGTGCAACAGAACCTTTACCATCTGCACCATGACACGCGGCACACATTGCAAACTTAGTGGCGCCAGCGGTGGCGTCTTTTTGGTTAACTGTACGGCCAGACAAACTTAGTACATGAGCGGTCATTTCTTTAACGCCTTGCTCACCCAGTGCTGCGCCCCAAGGTGGCATTGCAGCTATACGACCATGTAAAATCGTTTCTTTTATTTTATCTGGCGTACCGCCATATAACCAATCTTTGTCAGATAAGTTAGGGAAGCCTTGGGCGCCACGAGCATCAGAGCCATGACACTGTGAACAGTTTTGTGCGAATAAACGCTGACCGATTTCCAGTGCTTTTTCATCAGTAGCAAGCGTTTCGATATTTTGCTTAGCAAAAGCGGCAAAAATTGGGCCAAAGCGTTCATCTGCAGCGCGGTACTCAGCATCAAGCTTCACAAAACGGCCATCAGCATGTGCTTTCTCAACAGCTTGTTTTGATTCAGCTAAAGAGGTAACGCCTTGATTCGAGCTTGTCCACTTACCTAAACCTTCCCAGTTACCTAAGCCTGGGAATGCTGCTAAGTAGTAAACTGACCAAGCAAATGTTGCAAAGAACATGTAAGTCCACCATTTTGGCAGGGGATTATTTAGTTCTTCAATACCATCATATACGTGTCCGCAGCTTTCACCTTCTTTAACGCCAGCATAGTTTTTTAAGTTCCATACTAGTAAACCAAACAAAATGAAAAGACACGATAGGGTTAATACAATAACCCATATACTCCAAAAGCTAGTCATTTCTCAGACTCCTTTTCCTCGTTAGAGATTGTATCGTTGTGTTTTTTCTCATCTTCAAAGATGGCATTAGCGGCGTCTTTAAAACGAGTTTTACTACGCTTGCTATATGCCCACACAACAATGACAATAAATAATACTAAAATTACCAGAGTTAAAATGCCTCTGTATGTTCCGTAATCCATAATAAATTACTTCAAGTGTGTGCCAAGTTGTTGCAAATACGCGATAAGGGCTTGCATTTCTGTCGCACCTTTACCGTCATTCATTGCATCAACTTTAGCAACATCAGCGATTAGTTCTTCGTCACTACCATACCCTAAACCTGGGTGTGCCGGGTTCTGTGGATTGATAGCAAATGTATCACGGAAAATTTTAAGCTTTTTCAGAGTAAGGCTGGTATCAACGCGATCCTCTGCTAACCAAGGAAAGCCGGGCATGTTTGACTCAGGAACCACAGCTCGTGGATCCACTAAGTGTGCATAATGCCAGTCATCCGAGTAGCGTTTACCGACGCGAGCTAGATCAGGACCAGTACGTTTAGAGCCCCATTGAAATGGATGATCCCATACTGACTCACCAGCAACAGAGTAATGACCGTAACGTTCTACTTCATCACGGAAAGGGCGGATCATTTGTGAGTGACAGTTATAACAACCTTCACGTACGTAGATATCACGGCCTTCCATTTCCAGCGCGTTGAGTGGGCGTAACCCATCTACTGGCTTTGTTGTATCATCTTGGAACATCAGTGGAGTGATCTCTACTAGTGCGCCGAAGCTAATAGCAAAAACAGTCAAGATAGCCATTAGGCCGATATTTTTTTCGACTATTTCATGTTTGTTTTGTGAATTTTTATTGCTCATCATCCCACTCCGTTATGCTAACTGTGCTTGCGCGTCTAATTTCAACGAATCGTTTTTCGCTGTAATCGTACGGTAAACGTTATAAGCCATAACTAGCATGCCTACGACGATGAACACACCGCCTAAGAAGCGCATAACATAGAAAGGATGTGATGCTTGTAGTGACTGAACAAAACTGTACATTAATGTACCGTCAGCATTTACTGCGCGCCACATTAGACCTTGCATAACACCCGAAATCCACATTGCGACAATGTAAAGTACAACGCCAACAGTGTGTAACCAAAAGTGTGTATTAACTAGTTTAATGTTGTACATACGTCCTTGTGAGAATAACGCAGGGATCAGATGGTAGATAGCACCAATTGAAATCATCGCAACCCAACCTAACGCACCAGAGTGAACGTGACCAACAGTCCAATCAGTGTAATGAGATAACGCATTTACTGATTTAATAGCCATCATTGGGCCTTCAAAGGTCGACATACCATAGAAAGACAACGATACAACTAAAAAACGTAGTACTGGATCAGTACGTAGTTTATGCCATGCACCGGATAATGTCATGATACCGTTGATCATACCACCCCAAGATGGGACAAATAAGATGATAGACATCACCATACCTAAACTTTGCGTCCAATCAGGAAGTGCAGTGTAGTGTAAGTGGTGAGGGCCAGCCCAAATGTATAGCGATACCAATGCCCAAAAGTGAACAACTGATAAACGGTAAGAATAAACTGGACGACCAGCTTGTTTAGGCACGAAATAATACATCATACCCAAGAAACCAGCGGTTAATAGGAAACCTACAGCGTTATGACCGTACCACCACTGAACCATCGCATCTACCGCACCTGCGTAGATTGAATATGATTTAGTTAATGATACAGGAACGGCCATACTATTAACAATATGCAATACTGCTACGGTAATGATAAAGCCAGCATAGAACCAGTTAGCTACATAAATGTGCGATACTTTACGCTTAGCTATGGTGCCCATGAATACAACGGCATAGGTAACCCATACCACAGCAATTAAGATATCGATTGGCCATTCAAGCTCTGCATATTCTTTAGAGCTGGTAATACCTAATGGAAGAGTGATAACGGCAAGTACGATAATTAACTGCCAACCCCAAAAGGTAAAAGCCGCTAATTTATCTGAGAGGAGGCGCGTTTGACAAGTACGTTGCACGACGTAATATGATGTCGCGAATAGTGCACTTGTACCAAATGCGAAAATAACTGCGTTCGTGTGTAACGGACGTAGTCGAGAGTATGTTAACCATGGTGTATCAAAGTTAAGTGCTGGCCAAGCTAATTGGGCAGCAATCAGTACCCCAATACTCATGCCAACGATGCCCCAAATCACTGTCATAATAGCGAATTGGCGTACAACCTTATAGTTGTACTCAGTTTGTGATGCTACTGTTTGGCTCATTTTCTGGCTTCCGCTGCAATAAATGCGTTTAGAAATGAATTACCCACTTTATAAAGTGGGGCCTACTATTACTCTCAAGTATGTTATCAAAAAACCCTCAATGTCTTGACCGCTTCAGAAAACAAACTCGAGAAACCCTTATTTTTGCGAGGAAATGATAAAATTTTTGGCCTAAAAAAGATAGGTCAATTGCATAAAATTATGACATCAATCAATTTTTCACATGCAGTTGGTTGTTTTTTGACACACTTTTGTACATTTGCGTAATAATTTTGCTCAGTGGTTGTATTTTAACGGTACGCTGATTAGTATCGGCCTTTAATTTATCTAAGGAATACTATGCCAATTAAGCTTTTAGTTGTGTTTTTAAGTACATTGAATATGTTAATGGCATGTGACCCACAACCACTAAGTATAGAAGAGCAAACCCAAGGTGCAAGTTGTCGGCCAAACCAGTTATGCGAGTATGATAATCAGGTGAAAATTTGGTTAACTGAGCAACAAATAACACCAGAGACGCCTTTTGAAATACATTTATCGTTACCAAGCACATTGTTAGTTCACAGTGCTAAGCTTGAAGGTATCACTATGTATATGGGATATATACCGGTGATGTTTGAGCCGCGTGATGATATTTTAGTGGCACAAAGTATGGTTGGCATTTGTTCCGAGCGCAATATGACCTGGAAGTTGACACTCGAAGTTAAAAATCAACAAGGCCAGATTAAGCATGTATATTATTACTTTGATGCGACTTATTGATATCTGTTTAATCCATATTAAATCTGAGTGTTAGTTAAGAGGCTTATAATCCAAGCTCAGGTTCTTTAGTTACGACATCCTTTATCGATTATACTACCTACCCACACTCCATTTTTGCCACCTTTTATTAGCTCGCTTTATTATATTTTCAGTTAAATTTATAGAGTGCGCATAAAACCACCTTATTTTGACATTAAGCTGCCATGAACAAAGCTCAACAGCATTATATTGCTATTAAAAAAGTTGCATAGAGCTTAAATACGCAAAATTATTGCATAACTATAGTTAGCAGTTGTTGGTCAGTTTTGCAGTTTTAATAAAATGATGTGATTAACTTGTGAAATTTTCTAATATGAGTATTTTAACACTTTAATTGCATATGATTACAAAGTCCATTAGTTTGATTTCAGACGTATTTAAATTGTTTTTATATATCATTAACACCTTGAATTTAAACGGTATTAATTAATTAACAAGGAAGCATCCGTTAACCTTTTTACCTATATTGGTTAACATAATAAGGTGCGGTATAATTCTAGTTCAACCATTCAGTTTTTGTTCAGTTAAACCCGCCTAAGTTGCCCTCGCTGACTCGTGATTCTAATAATAACGAGCGCTACCTGAGCAAGGTATTTTTCCAACAAGTAGGGTTTAAAATGAAAAAATCAATTCTTAGTTTAGCTGTTTTTGCTGCTATTCCAATGCTATCAAGCACTCAAGTTTTTGCTGCGGACGAAGCCGCAGAGTCAATTGAAAAAATCCAAGTAACGGGTTCTCGTATCAAACGTACAGACATGGAAACGTCAAGCCCAGTTACTTTAATTGGTGCAGATGAAATTCAGGCGATGGGTGCAACTAGCATCGATAGCGTATTACAAAAAATGACAGCTGCCAGTGGTGCAATGACTAACCCAGCAGTAAATAATGGTTCAGGTGGTAATGCACGCGTTGATCTGCGTGGTCTAGGTGCACAACGTACTTTAGTGTTAGTAAATGGTCGTCGTATGATCAACTCTGGTACTGGTGCAGCATCTACGGTTGACTTAAATACCATCCCAGTTTCAATGATCAAACAAGTGGAAGTACTAAAAGATGGTGCTTCAGCGGTTTACGGTACTGATGCAGTGGCTGGCGTTGTAAATATCATCTTAAAAGATGACTTTGAAGGGCTAGATATGAACCTTAATGGTGCGATCACAGGTGAAGGCGATGCCGATGAAACTTCATTTGATATCACTATGGGTTCAAGTTTTGACCGTGGTAACGTAGTTATTGGTATTCAATACACTGACCGTGGCGAGGCGTCTCAAGCAGATCGTGATTTCTCTTCATGTCCGCTTGCAGAAGATTTTGAAAATGGCAGCACCTTTTGTTCAGGTTCAACATACAGCCCTAATGGCAGAGTCTGGGGCGAGACGGCTGACTTACAAGGCCAAGCTGATGGTGGATGGCATGACTTTGTTGCTGAAAATGACGCATATAACTTTGCTCCAGATAGTTACTTATATACACCGATGCGCCGTTTGAACTTAACGGGTATTGGTCATTTTGAATTAACTGATGATACACGTTTATTTTCTGAGTTTACCTATTCAAAGCGTTGGTCTAATCAACAAATGGCACCTCAGCCAGTATGGTTTGATTTTACCTATGATCAGGAAACTATGGGGGATTCATTAATCTCTCATGGTGTTGCTGATGGTGAAGCTATCTCATATGGTCGTCGTATGTCGGATATTGGCCCTCGCGGTTATGAGCAAGTAGTTGATACTGTTAGAACTGTTGTAGGCCTTGAAGGTGACTTAGATAATGGTTTTGGCTGGGACACTTCAGTTGTTTTCGGTCGTAATGATGCTGTTGACCGTGCTACAAACTTGTTAAATATGGGGTCAATCCAAGATGCAATTGGTAAAGGGACATTCAATCCACTAGATCAAGCTCATTGGACTGCTGATAATTTAGCGCAATATAACTACACCGAAAATAACTCTGGTGGTAGTCAGTTAGTTGTTGTGTCTGCTGGTCTTAATGGCGAGGTTATGGAACTTCCTGCAGGTTATGTGGGGTTTGCGGCGGGCGTTGAGCATCGCGAAGAAAAAGCTTGGTATGTGCCAGACTCTTTAACTGCACAAGGTCTTGCTAATGATCCGCGTGTTGAACCAACAGGTGGTCGTTTTGACGTTAATGAAGCTTACCTTGAATTAGCTATTCCACTAGTTGCGGATACTTCATTTGCAGATAATATTGATTTAAGTGCCGCTATACGTGCATTTGATTACAGCACTTTTGGTTCTGATGAAACGTGGAAACTAGGTTTAACTTGGCGTGTAAACGATGAGTTAATGCTTCGTGCAGTTCGTTCAACAGCATTTCGTGCACCAACTGTAAACGAGCTATACCAAGGGAAATCACCATCATTTGAAAATGTGAACTTCCCTGGTGCTCAAGATCAAGCTGAAGTAACTGTTGGTGGTAATGACCAATTAACACCAGAACTTGCTGATACAGTAACAGCAGGCTTTGTATATGCACCATCATGGTTTGACGGTTTCTCAATGACTGTTGATTACTACGATATTCAAATTGAGAACTCTATCTCAAATGTAAATAATCAGTATATTGTTGATAGTTGTCTTGATTCTGCTACTGGTGATTATACTAATACTGATAGTACATTATGTCAGTCTGCAAATATTAAATTTAACCAAAGTACAGGTCGCATTAGCTTTAACAACCAATTACAAAATATTGGTTCTGAGCAAACTAAAGGTTATGACCTTAATTTAACATATGTATTTGATGCCGCAGGCCTTGCATGGCGTACGGGTCTTGATGTAACAATCCTTGATGAATATATTGTTGATACGGGCACTAGTACAATTGATTATACTGGCATTATTACTTCTGGTATTGGTAGTTATGCAGATGTGAAGTCTAACTTTACATTAAATGTAGCGGGTGATGACTGGGATGCACGTTACCAAGCACGCTATATCAGTGGTTTAGATAGCTATTCTTGTCTAGCGGAAGATAGCAAATGTTTAGTTCCAGACGTTGGTACTGTTATATATCACGATGTGAGTGGCTCATACGTGATAAACGATACTGTATCAGTATCTGCTGGTGTAAATAACTTATTTGACAAGCAAGCCCCTTATTTTACAGGTAATAATGATTCAAACACTGACCCGTACACATACGATGTACTAGGTCGTCGTTTCTTCGCTGGTGTGAATATTAAATTCTAATCAGTAAGTAACTTTGGAGCTATCTAAGGCCTAGTTTTTACTGGGCCTTTTTTATTGAACAAATGAAAGTGTGGCAGTAAACTAGAGGTATCTTTTTTATTTATTAGGAGAGCTGATTGTTAAAACAGGATGAAAATTTATCCTTTATTATTGAACCTGAATTGAGCCCACGCTCTGAACAGCGCATTGATATGTATTTTTCTATACCGAATGAAATGGGCATCAATCCGCAAACGTTAACAGAAGAGTCGTATTTTAATAACCACTTCAAATCGTATTTAGCGTATAACGCCAATAATATCCATTTACCTTTAGTTCGCAGTCGCTTTGTTAGTAAAAATAAAGGTGAACAACAAGACTATCGGCAAAACCTCAATTTGTATTGTTACCAAGTCCGGCTAGCGATTGATACTGATATCAAAGATACATTAAAGATTGAAGAAGTTGATGAGTTTTATCAACGTGCTATTGAATTATGTGAACAAAGTCAAAGTTTACTTCGAAAGCTAAGACGTTATACTCCTGATGATGAAAAATTAATTTCGTTTTATACCAATGCTGATAATTATTTAAGTTGGCATATTGAGCAGTCGTTTTTAAAATTACTTGCCGAAGGGGCTCGTAGCAGTGATCACGCGAAACAGCGTAATGAGCTGATGAATTTTTGTAAAGCCGAGCAAGCGTATCGACATGAGCTGCAATATAACTCGGAATCAACCCTTGAGGATGCCAACCGGATCACCAATAAGATGCGACTATTACAACGTTTGATTGAGCATGGTGTGGTGTTAAACCGTAATACTCGTTACCTTAATAGTTATTTAAAACGATTGGTGAAAGGAACTGTTACTGCGATTATAATGGCGCTTGTTATGCTTGTGGTACTGAATGCGCGGATCTCATTTACTGAAGTGACAGCAACATTAGTGATCATTTTGGGCGCTATTTATGGTATGCGGGAAATTTTTAAAGAAGATATAACTCGTATTATTTGGCGAGCAATCGTGAAAGGACGCCCTAAATGGCGGTTTCAATTTCGAAATAGTGTTACCAAAGATAAAATAGCTACACAATACATCTGGCTTGAATATACCCGATTTAAACATATTCCAGATAACGTACGAAAGATATTTTCAAAACGACGTCAACAAAATAAACAAGCAGCGCAATGGCTGCACTTTGCCAGTGAAATACGGGTTAATGCAAAAGAGTTTTTACCTGGTTATGATAGCTTACAACAGACCTTACAGTTTAGTTTAGCGGCGTTTGCGCGGAACTTAAAAAAAGGTGAAGGAAAAATTTATCACCTTGATAATAATAAAATATCTAAACAAAGTGTGGAGCGTCGTTATCAGCTAAATGTTGTGCTTTCATATCAGAATGGCGAAGAGATAAAGTATCAGCGTTATAAGATAACTTTAAATAGAAGTAAAATTGTTAGTATTGAACTTATTTATAATGAAATGGAATAGATATTATAGTCGATTTTCGTAGCCTATCAGGTATTATCTCCCTCTTTTTATAATCTTTAAGAGGGAGCTGAATGCGCTTATTGATCTCCAGAATGACGGCAACGAGCCAATGTCCACCACGTAAACCAATGAAAAAAATCATGTGGTCTTTACTCGGATCATTTTTGGGTATTTATTTGGTTGCTTTAATTGGCAAAAGTTTACAGTTTGATCCGTTAACTAATTTATTTTTGATTGGTTCTTTAGGTGCAACGGCTGTGCTGATTTACGGCGCGCCATTGGCGGAGTTTTCTCAGCCGCGCAATCTTATTGGCGGTCATGTTCTCAGTGCGTTGGTGGGTGTTACTGTGGCAAACTTGCTACCTGGCGATTTAATGTTGGCAAGTGCTTTGGCGGTATCATTATCAGTTGCTGTTATGCACTTAACGCGTACTTTGCATCCTCCAGGTGGCGCTACTGCATTGATTGCGGTGATTGGTGGTAATGGCATACAACAATTGGGATATTACTATGTGCTTAGCCCTGTGTTGGTTGGTGCGATAATTATGCTGTTAGTTGGGTTGCTAGTTAATAATTTATCACGTAACCCTAAACGTCATTATCCAGTTTATTGGTGGTAAGGACGTTAAATCAGTAGGTAGTAAGTTTGTTACTACCTGAGCCTGTAATAGGTTTATTTCTCTAAACCGGTTTTACTATATAAAGATACTTTGTTTGACACTAAGGTTATTTCAATTTTTTTACTGTCATCGCCCCATGTACAATTTGTGTGTAGGGTTTTTTCAACACAATTATCGGCACTGCCTAAAATAGCTTCTACTTCGGTTTTGTCCATGCCAATTTCGATTTTTTCGTAATTCTCTAAGCTGACTTTTGAACAAGCCGCAAGGCTAAGTGTTGCCGCAATGATTAAAAGCTTTTTCATTTGCTTATCTTCCTTTATGTTAGTGTTTGAATTTTCTAATTTGTACAATCATGCCCATTTTAGGGTGATCAAAATAATGAATATCGCCACTTATCACCCGTTTGAATTGTGAGAACCGAGCGTGCTGGATCTCACCAGTGGCTTGAATTTCATTGATATCAAAACTGGCATTAATAAATAAATAATGGCGCAAGTAAATATTAAAACTGCCATCTAATTCCCATTTATCTGCATTTTTCTCAATTGCAGGGGTAATGCGCTGCTTGGGATTGACGACACTAATAAAGTCATTATTTGTATACTGGGGTGTTTGTGCAATAACAGGTACGCGTAATAATTTACCACCAAACAGTTTAATGTTTTCAGAGCGAGATCGGCTCGCGCCTTCAAAACGCCATCCTGTATGAAGTATCGGTTTGAGTCCTTTTCGCGCCAGCGTTTGCTGTTGTGATATAAACTGTAGCTGTTCGGGAGCAAGTAAGTAGGTTTGCTGCATATCGTCTTTAGCTGGTGCCAATGGGCTCAGTGGCAGTGCTGAGTAACTGTGTAGGTAGTCAATACTGTCATTACATAAATTAGACCGACTGGCACGAATCACAGAATCGGTTAATGACTGTGAATTAAAGCGAGAGTCGCCGTTAATACACTCTTGTTTAGCTTGCGCAGTATAGAGTGGTGTCAGCAAATCAAGGCTGCGTTTTGCCTTGATAGGCTCTTGTTCTAAGCTAAAATCTTCTTGCAAATAAGGGGCAGGGCGCTGTTTGAATATCAATACTTCTACTTCAAACCAACGTTCTGCAAATACTGTGCTACTAAATACACAACACAGTAGGATAAGAGATTTTTTAAGCAACATTAATGGCTAACCTTTTTTTCGAAATCTGCAATCATTGCAGTGACCATTTTTAAGCGTTCACGGGCATTCGCCTCATTGATCGCAAAGCGCAACTTATTTGCACCATCCATTTTATACACCTTAGGTGCACTTTGTATCAAACCTATAATGAAGCTAGGGTTAACCTTAGTATGTTGACTAAACTCAAAATAGCCACCTTTTGGATTTGCTTCAATTTTTTTGATGCCTAATTCGCTGGCTTTGAGTTTCAGTTGTTGCAAGCTAAAGAGGTTTTTAGTGGCATCAGGCAGCAAGCCGAAGCGATCAATCAGCTCGACTTGTAATTCGTCCATATCATCTAGGTTAGCGCAACTGGCAACCCGTTTGTAAATACCAAGTCGCGCATTTACATCGTGAATATAATCTTCAGGGAGTAAAGCGGCTAATTTTAAGTCCACTTCACTTTGTTGTTGTAGCAAGTTATCAAGAGTCGGCTCTTTGCCTTCACGAAGCGACTTTACAGCTTGCTCAAGCATTTCCATATATAAGCTAAAGCCGATGGTCTGCATTTGTCCTGATTGATCATCACCAAGTAACTCACCAGCACCACGGATCTCTAAATCGTGGGTTGCGAGTGCAAAGCCGGCACCTAAATCTTCCAGCGACTCGATGGCTTCAAGGCGTTTTACCGCATCTTTCGACAGCCCTTTAGAGTTGCCGGTTAATAAATAAGCATAAGCTTGATGATGGCTGCGACCAACACGGCCGCGAAGTTGGTGTAATTGTGCTAACCCCAGTTTATCGGCTCTATCCATAATAATTGTATTGGCTGTGGGGATATCAATTCCCGTTTCGATGATGGTAGTACATACGAGTACATTGTATTTCTGGTGGTAAAACTCGCTCATTAGTTGCTCTAAATCGCGTTCGCGCATTTGGCCATGGGCAGAAGCGACGCTTGCCTCTGGCACCCATTCGCTAATTTCTGCTGCTACGCGATCAATAGTTTCAACGTTATTATGCAAAAAATATACTTGTCCGCCGCGTTTAATTTCACGTAATACAGCTTCTCTGATCAAATCTGCGTCGCGCTGGCGAACAAAGGTCTTCACCGCTAAACGCTTGGCAGGCGGTGTGGCGATGATTGATAAGTCGCGCATGCCACTCATCGCCATATTTAAAGTACGTGGGATAGGCGTTGCAGTGAGCGTTAATATATCAACATCGGCACGCAGCGATTTTATTTTTTCTTTTTGACGTACCCCAAAACGGTGTTCTTCATCGACAATAAGCAAGCCGAGATCTTTAAAAATAATATCTGCTTGGATCAGTTTATGTGTGCCAATGACAATATCTAAGGTGCCTTTGGCCATTTTTTCAAGCGTGTCTTTTTGCTCTTTAGGTGAATTAAAGCGGGACAAAACACCGACTTCAATAGGTAAGTCGGCAAATCGGTCTTTAAAGTTTTCAAAGTGTTGCTGTGCAAGCAAGGTAGTTGGTACTAAAACGGCTACTTGTTTATTGTCATTTACAGCCACAAAGGCGGCGCGCATGGCAACTTCAGTTTTACCAAAGCCAACATCACCACACACTAACCTATCCATTGCTTGGTTACTTTGCATATCACCTAAAACGGCTTCAATAGCGTTACGTTGATCGTCAGTTTCTTCAAATGGGAACCCATCACTAAATACCCGATAAGCAGCACCATCAAGGGCAAATGCATTACCAGCTTTTGCTTGGCGCTGGGCGTAAATATCAAGTAATTCAGCGGCCACATCACGTACCTTTTCAGCAGCGCGTTTTTTCGCTTTTTCCCACGCATCAGATCCCAGTTTATGTAGCGGGGCACTGGCTTCTTCGCCACCAGAATAACGACTGAGCATATGCAGGGCTGACACTGGCACATATAACTTTGCTTCATTGGCATAGGTAATGGTTACAAACTCAGTGATCAGACCCGCCGCATCAATCGTTTGCAAGCCTTGATAGCGACCTACACCGTGATCTAGATGCACAATCGGTTGACCTGCTTTAAGTTCAGCTAAGTTACGGATGAGCGCATCTTGGCTGGCTTCGTATTTATGTTTACGACGGCGACGCTGGGATACTTTAATGCCAAGTAATTCTTGTTCAGTAACAATGGATAATACGGGCTTTGTACCAAGTACCACACTTTGTTCTAGTGGACTGACAATTAAGCCAACATCGCTACTACTATTTACAAATTCATCGAATGATGAAAACTCTTTAAACTTTAAGCCGCTGGGTTTAAGTATAGCGAGCAGAGATTCACGGCGACCATCGGATTCAACCGACAATAAAATACGACCTTTTTGTTTCTTTTGCGCTGTTACATAATTTATAAATGCTTGATAAGATTCATGTAGTTTATGATCAATGCGTATTGGGGGTAACTCGCTGGTGACTAGATTTTTATTACCTGCTTTTGTTGCAAGTTTTGTTTGCGATAAACGAATGCGAGCAAAGTTGCCTAAATTTTCAAATAACTCATTAATTGGTTGATAAAGTGCAACAGGCTCAAGTAACGGGCGCAGTGGATCGACTCGACGGTTTTCATAACGCACATTAATATCATGCCAAAAATGCTCTGCAGCATCTTCTAAATCTCCCAGTTGCATCACTGTTGTAGTAACTGGTAAATAATTAAAGATGGTGGCTAATTGCTCAAAAAACAGCGGCATATAATATTCGATACCAGCAGGCCAATTGCCTTTGGTCACTTGCATATACACGGAATCTTGCGATGAACTGGCACCAAATTTTTCACGGTAGTTTATTCTAAAGCGTTCAATATCAGCTTCATTAGTTGGGAACTCATGAGCAGGTAGTAATTCAATTTTATCGACTTTTTCATCCGAGCGCTGACTTTCAACATCAAATAAACGAATGGTATCCAGTTCGTCATCAAAAAAATCGAGTCTAAATGGATGCGGACTGCCCATTGGATATAAATCAACAATCGAGCCTCGAATGGCGTATTCACCATGCTCCATGACTTGTTGCACATGTAAATAGCCTGCTTGCTCTAAATTACTACGCAGTTGATGGGTATCGAGAATATCACCCACTTTAAAATTAAGTGTAGAGCCATAAATAAACGAGGCCGGGGCTGTACGCAGCATTAACGTAGATACAGGTACAATTAATACGCTTTGTTGCTCTTTTTTTAGTGTATTAAGGGTCGCTAAACGTGACGAAATAATATCTTGGTGCGGCGAGAAGTGATCATACGGCAGGGTTTCCCAGTCAGGAAACACCATCACTGGGTGATCAGGTAATAAATAATCAAGTTCCGTCTCTAAGCGCAGCGCACTGGGTGTATCTGGGGTAACAATCAGCACTAAGCTGTCTTGTTGTTTCACCCCTTGGGCAATAGCGATACTTAACCCGCTACCGGTGAGTTGCCCCCATTGAATTTTATCTTTTTGAGATTTTACCCAAGGCAAGGCTGCCCATTGCGCAAACGCCATTTACTACTCCTTTAATGCGCCGTAACTGAGGCGCTAATTTATTCTTAATCGCGATATATTTTGGTTAAGTCGTGGTAATGATCTATACGACGGTCGCGTAGGTACGGCCAAATGCGTCGTACGTTTTCACAGCGCTGTTGGTCAAGTTCTACAATTAATAATTGTTCATCGGTATTATTTGCTTCTACTAATAGCTCACCTTGTGGACCAGCAATAAATGAATTGCCCCAAAATACAATGCCCTCGCTTTGCTCACTTGGATCACTTTCATGACCGACACGGTTACAACTTATAACAGGTACACCGTTGGCAACGGCATGTGCTCGTTGCGAAATTACCCAGGCATCTTTTTGACGGGTTTTTTCGCCTTCGTCATCACGCGGATCCCAGCCAATTGCGGTTGGGTAAATTAATAGCTCAGCACCGGCCATTGCCATTAAACGCGCAGCCTCTGGAAACCATTGATCCCAACACACTAAAACACCAAGTTTACCGACAGAAGTTTGAATTGGCTGAAAACCTAAATCACCTGGCGTGAAATAAAACTTTTCGTAAAAACCTGGATCGTCAGGAATATGCATTTTACGGTATTTACCCGCAATAGTGCCGTCTTTTTCAAGCACTACCGCAGTATTGTGATACAGACCTGTGGCGCGTTTTTCAAATAATGAGGCAACAATAACAATGCTTAATTCTTTTGCAAGCTCAGCTAAAGTGTCGCTACTTGGGCCAGGAATAGTCTCTGCCAAATCAAATACATCAACATCTTCGGTTTGACAAAAGTACAGACTGCGATGTAATTCTTGTAACACTACCAGTTGTGCGCCTTGACTTGCGGCATCACGAATACCGGCAATTGATTTTACCATATTTTGTGCGACATCATCACTGTTACTTTGCTGCACTAAGGCAACGGTTAAATTTACAGGGCTGCTCATAATGATGCTCCAGCTAAAAATCCACGGGGTAATTGCATTGTAATGCAGTGTAAACTACCAAATTGATGAATAATTGGTAAGCAGTTTACGGCTATTATTTTATGCTCAGGGTAGGCCGTTTGAATTTGTGCTAAGGCTAATTCGTCATTGGCATCAGCATAAATAGGCACAAGTACAGCGCCATTAATGATTAAATAATTTGCGTAGGTGGCAGGTAACCTGTCGCCATCATCATTAAATACGGCTTTTGGCCATGGTAAATCAATTAAGGTATAAGGTTTACCTGTTGTTGTTTTAAAGCCTTGTAACTGCTTTTCCATGGCAGCGAGAGCGCTGAAGTGTTGGTCAGTTTTATCATCACACTTTACATACACTAAGGTATCATTGGGCGCAAAGCGCACTAAAGTGTCGATATGACTGTCAGTATCGTCACCGGCTAAATAGCCATGATCAACCCATAAAAAGTCGCTTGCGCCAAGTTGCTCACGTAAGCACTGTTCAATGTCTTGTTGGGTTAGGTCTGGATTACGATTTGGATTAAGTAAACATTCACTGGTGGTCAATAATACACCGTGTTGATCAATCTCTACACCGCCCCCTTCAAGAACCAAATCAAGCGCTTGGTATTGATTGCGCGTATCGGCAAGTTGTTTAACCAGTACCGCATTAATTTTATTATCTAATTCACTGGTAAATTTATTGCCCCAGCCATTAAAGATAAAATCAACAATTTTTAGTTGGCTATTATCAGCAATTGCGGCGCAAGTTAATGGGCCATGATCACGTGCCCACGTATCGTTACAGGGAGTAACAACGAAATGCACGCGGCTCAAATCAACAGCGTGATTACGCAATAATTGGCTAATGTGTGTTTTTAAGGCTTCATCATGGGCGATGATCACTAATTGCTCAGCATTACAAATATGCTGACATAATTGCACGTATACAGGCTCTACAGCGGTTAAATTATCGCACCAATCAGTGGCTTGGTGTGGCCAAGTGAGCATAACGGCGTCTTGCTCAGCCCATTCGGGTAAAAGTCTAAAGTTCATGAATTTAATAAACAAACAAAGGTGCAGTTAGTTTAGCATTTCAACTATAGCCAAGCCACTTCAAAATGAGGGTTGCTAGTACCTATATTATTCTGGTTTTGTTGGCTCTGCTGTGTCTTGGTTATCAAAGTTGTCGCTTTCATGCTGCAGCAGCTGACGCTTTTTCAGTTGTCTGGTTTGTGCATGTAAACTAGCACGTACCACAAGTTCTTGGTCAGTATCGCGGATAGCTTTAAAAAGTAGGGTGTATTGGTAGTGTTCATCGTCAATCTTATTAACCGCAACGACCTCGGTGTAACAATAAATAGCAGAGGCTTCATGCTGTAAGAATAACTTAGTGCGAAATGCTTGGCCAATAGAGTAGGCTTTTGTATCGGTTAGTTTGATACCGCCACCGCCGTAGCTATCACAATAAATAGCGTTATCTTCAGGTTGCTCTGAGGCTAATATATGACTCATGATCAAGTCGATTTTACGCGATTGTGCGTGTAAAAATACGGCAAGCTCTTGCGCTAAGTCACCAAGGCTACGCAATGGTCTTAACGAGCTTTGTTCCAGTTCACTGACCTCATTGGCTAATTTAAATAATGGTGGGATATCTGCTTCTAATTGCGCTAAGGTGGTGGGAACTTTGTTATCGTCAACAGCAAATAAATTTACTCGATTACTTTCATCAATCTGAAAGTACTGCTCAAACTCGGTTAATTTTTCACTATTCATAATAAGGCTCCTCGACGCAATAGATTAATAGTAGCGCCGACAGCATAAAATTGCTAGTTATCAAATTACCATAAAAAAGGGCAAACTACTGTTTGCCCTTATATTTTCAGCTGAACTTAAATCATAAATTCGTCCAATGTCATCAGGGTTCATTTCTAAATTCAGCTGGGCTTGTTTTAACGTAACTATCGCGGCTGCTAACGTGGTGTTAGCGACATTTTGGGTGGAACTGGCGTTATCGTAATCCCGTTGTGAGATCGATTTCTCAGCACGTAGTTTGACTAATCATTTTACTTTACGTTCGGCTTTAGGTGTTGCACTACAACCTTGTAGAAACAACGAAGCCGAGGTAAATAAGAATAAAGATAATTTTGATGGTGCTTAACCCATTTAGCTTAGTTAAATATGAGTGTATACCTTAAATTTTTACAGGTATATGGTGGTGTTTATTTTTCATGGTTTTTTAATAACCACAAAATTAACAAATTGCTTTGTAATTGGCGCTAAAACTCGTACCCTAGGCGTAATAATAATAGCAAGGGTAAAGTTAATAATGACGCGCAAGCCAGCATTATCTGCAACATTTATTGAGCTGTCTTCACAGTTGCGACGTTTTGTTTCGCGTATAGTACAGCCAGATGACGTGGAAGATATCGTACAAGAAACCTTTATTAAGAGCTATCAAGCTGATTTAAAACAAGATATTAAATATACGCGCAGTTATATGCTCAAGACTGCCAAGCACTTGGCGCTTAACCACATTGCAAAATGGGATAATCAACATTGCGATTCATTAGATACCTCTGATGATTCTCAGCAGTCGTTGAGATCTATGCAGTTAGAAGATGAAGTGACCTCAAAAGAGCGCTTTTTACTGTTTTGTCGTGCGACTGAGCAACTAAGCCAGCCAGTGCGAAAATGTTTTATTTTAAAGAAAGTATATGGCATGAGCCAAAAAGAAATCGCAGCGCAAATGAAGTTAAGTGAAAGTACGGTTGAAAAACACATTGCCAAAGGTTTGTTACAATCTATGCGCTACATGCAGCAACATGAGCACAGTAGTGCTACTATTGAACCTACCAGGAGGGTGGGAAAATGAGTAATATTCATCAATTTTCGTCTAAAGATGCTATTCAAGCTGATGCCAGTCGTTGGATAAGTGCTATGGATAGGGGCTTATCAAAACAAGAGCGTATGCAATTTCAGCACTGGGTGCAACAAAATAAGGCCCATCAAGATGCGGTATTTGAGTTAGCCCAGTTATGGGATGAACTGAGTGTATTAAATGAGTTGAGCAGCTTATTTCCCAATAAAAACAGTATCAATAAGCCTGTCCATAGAGAAATTAATTTCTCGATTGCGGCAAGTGTCTTTGCTGCCTTGCTAGTTGCCAGCTTTATATTTGTTGGTATTGAACATTGGCCAACGACACCACAAGAACAAGCCAAGTACAGTAAAATTTACCGCACCAAAGTGGGTGAGCAAGCAACGTTTGTATTACCTGATAGTACGATTGTGCAGTTAAATACCAATAGCTTATTAGAAGTAGCGTATACAAAAAATCGCCGACAACTGATTTTAAGCCGCGGCGAAGGGCGTTTTAATGTTGCTAAAGATGCCGCACGTCCATTTACGGTGATGGCGGGTGATAAGTCATTTACCGCATTGGGGACTGTTTTTAATGTGCAACGTAATGCTGCATCTGATCTTGAGCTGCTCGTTACTGAAGGTAAAGTGATGATCACGGATCCTTCGGTTGCCGTAAATGCTGATGACTTTGTACAATTGCAAAGTGCCAGTAACGATACTGATAGTGTGAAAAAAATTAATGCCAGTATTGTTATCTCTGGCGAAAAAGCATTAATCAAAGAAAGTATTACTGAGCCGATCAAACGGTTAACACACGATGATGTACAACGGGATCTTGCATGGCAACAAGGTATACTCATTTTTAATGGCGAGCCGTTAAGTGAAGCTTTACAAGAAGTAAGTCGCTATACCGCAACACGTTTTGAACTTGCTGATCCTACATTAGCCTCTTTAAAAGTGGCAGGGGTGTTTAAAGCCGGTGATATTACTGGTTTACTTGATAGCCTGCGCATCAATTTAGCCATTGAGCATGAACGTTTAGGTGAACATATCGTAAGCCTAAAACACGGTGATCACAGCTAAGCTATATGCTTGCTCTTTGATTTAAAGTGTCAGAAGTTACAATGGTAAAGATAAAAAGTAAAAAAATAATTAATAAAAAAATAGGATTGTATAGCGGATTATTCTTTTTCAACTGTTTGTATAAATTGCGCGGTAACCAAACGTGTCCAATTTGTGGGTTAATTGTATTAGCATCTTTAGTATTGAGCTTAAATGTTCAGGCTGAGGTTGCAAATCCACAGATGGTACAATTTGATATAAAAGCGCAGCGAGCAGATCAAGCATTGATAGAGTTTGCAAAACAAACAGAACAAACCGTGGTTTTTTCGTTTGATTTAGCTAAACAATACCAAGCTCAATCAGTGTATGGTTATTACACTCAGTTAGAAGCGCTTAGTACAATGCTGAAAAATACTGAACTCGATGCGGTTGTTGATCAAAATGGTTTACTGAGTATAAAACTCAAACAAATCAATAGGAATGATAACAACATGAGAAAGCTTTCAGGGGTAAGTGCTGCTGTAATACCACTTTTAATGGCAACCAATAGCCAAGTTGCTAATGCACAAGAACAAGCCGCTCAAGAAAATATTGAAAAAATCGCCATCGTTGGTAGCCGTGTAGCAGGGCGTTCAGTCGAGGACTTACCCGTACCTGTTGATATTTTAAGTGCTGAAGCGCTAGAAAATACCGGGCAAACAGAAGTCGGCCGTATGCTGCAAGCTATCGCACCATCTTTTAACTTTTCAAGCTCATCGATCAGTGATGGTACTGATGCATTACGACCTGCTACGTTACGTGGTTTAGGGCCAGATCAAACATTAGTGCTTATCAATGGTAAACGTCGTCACCAAGCCAGCATTATCCATATTAATACATCGGTAGGTCGTGGTACCGCAGGTACAGATATGAATGCGATCCCTGCTGCTGCAATCAAACGTATTGAAGTGCTACGTGATGGTGCGGCTGCGCAATATGGATCTGATGCGATTGCGGGGGTTATCAACATTGTTTTAAAAGATGCTGATGAAGGTGGTAAAGCCGCGGTTAACTATGGTCAATATTCTGAAGGTGATGGCGAAACCGTTACGGTTGATTTTAATAAAGGCTTTGCGCTAGGTGATAGTGGTTATTTAAATACCACTGTTAATTACCGCGATCGTGCACCGACTAATCGCGCTGGTTTACACGGTTCTTGCCAATTTTATGGTTGTACAGAACTTACTGATGGCACGCTGTTAGCGGGCGATCCTCGTGAGCTAACTGCACCCCGTGATACATTTAGAATTGGTGATGCAGACTCGCAACAATTTGCCCTGACAGTTAATACCGGTTACGAACTTGCTGGTGGCCAGTTATATGGTTTTATCACTTATTCAACCCGTGATAATGAATCAGCTGCGTTTTTCCGTGAAAATGCCAATGGCGGTGGTAACCCAGTATTACAAGATGGTGATGCAGTGATCCCAATGGGCTTCTTACCAAAAATTAATACCACCATTGACGATGTTTCCTATAACTTTGGTTTCAAGAAAGAGTTTGATAATAGCTCAAGTCTTGATTTGTCATACACCTATGGTGAAAACAGCATCGATTACACTACTAGTGACACTATCAATGGTTCATACGCTAATTTATTACGTTATGAGCAAGGTTTAAGTGCTGATGATATTCGTGCCACGATCCCTCGCCAAGCGTATGCGTATGGCATGGAGTTATCACTACAAACGATTAACCTTGATTTTACACAAGATTTTGATGATTTCTCACTTGCGATGGGAGCAGAATTACGTACCGATGAATACCGTATTTTAGAAGGCAGCGAATACGCATACCGTGATTACGATACTAATAATGGTGTTAATATTTATGACGGTATGAGCGGTGGTATTGGCAGCGAAAATGCAGCGGGTGGCACGCAAGGTTTTGGTGGCTCTGCACCAGAGTCATCGGTGGATGAATCTCGCGATGTTATTTCATTTTACCTTGATGCAGAAACCTATATTATTGATGATGTAATTATTTCAGGCGCACTACGCTATGATAACTATAAAGGTTTTGGCGACACGGTAAACTTTAAGCTTGCTGGTAACTGGTCTGTTACTGATAATGTATCGTTACGTGGTGCTGTGAGCACGGGCTTTAGAGCGCCATCGATGCAGCAGTTATATTTTAATAACATCAGCACCCAATTTGTAGTGGGTGCTGATAGTACTTTAGTGCCCGAAGAAGTCGGGACGTTTAGAAACGACAGTACGCTTGCGCAAAGTATTGGTATTCCTAAACTTAAAGAAGAAAAATCACAAAACCTAAGTATGGGAATTGTGTATAACGTGACTGATAACATCAATGTGACGTTAGATTATTATTCAATAGATATTGATGACCGCATTGTGATCAGTAATCGTTTAGGGAAGGGCTTATCAGACACTTTAGATGCAGCACTGGTTAGCTCAGGTGCAGGTGCTGGGCAATTTTTCTTAAATGGCGCTGATACTGAAACACAAGGTATTGATTTTGTAGCAACCTGGAGTACTCAAGGGCTAGGTGGCACTCTTGACTTTACATTGGCAGCTAACTTTACAGAAACTGAGGTGGTGGACTTATTTACGCCAGCTGGCAGTGGTCTTGAAACCATTCCAGTAGAAGATGTGTTTTCAGCCCAAGAAACATCAATAATCGAAGAGTGGCAACCACAAGATAGAGTTAACTTAAGTGCGCTATATCGTGTAGAAGATTGGACTGTGAACTTATCTCTTAACCGCTATGGTGAGTACACTGTTGAAGATGGTGGCCGCCAAACCTACGGTGCTGAAATTTTAACAGATGTTAAAGTGAATTATTTTGTTACTGATAATTTGTCATTGAACATAGGAGCTAACAATTTATTTGACGTATACCCAGATAAAAACACTATTGGTAACTCACGCGCAGGTACTATTGTAGATGCATCAGGTAATACTATTGTCAGTTCTACTGGGGTATTTGAGTACTCACGTCGCTCAGCACCCTTTGGCTTTAACGGTGCTTACTATTATGTAGGTGCTGAATACCGATTCTAAAATAACTTCTCCTACGTTATTTTACTCTGAAGGGCCGTTTGGCCCTTTTTTTGATAATTAATTCAATAAAACAGTACCGCTTTTAAGTTTTGTCACCGAAATGTCAACTTAATTACCTCAAGCTATCATTTTTTATGCCAATACTTAATCTGGTCTATACCAGATTAAGTAACTTAAATTAAGGATATGTATGAATATTAGAACCGCTCCATTTAAGCTGGCAGTTATAAGCCTTTGCAGTATTGCGACCTTATCATTGCTTGGTTGTAATGATAACAATACAGCTAAATATGAAGAAATAGCAATTGAAACCGACGAGGTAATAGCAATTGAAACCGACGAGGTAATAGCAATTGAAACCGATGAGGTAATAGCAATTGAAACCGATGAGGTAATAGCAATTGAAACCGACGAACCAGTAAAAAAAGTTTTGGTTTTAGGGATCGATGGGTTGATGTATGATTATGTTGATGACATAGATAACTCAGAACTTAATGAACCAAGACTAGAAAACTTTTCTAGATTAACTATTAGTAAAGCGTTTAATGGTGGTTACCTTGGTAGCCATAGTCACCAAGCTACTTACTCTGGTCCTTCGTGGTCATCAATTTTGACGGGGCAATGGATCGATGGGCATGGTGTTGCGTCAAATAATAATCAAGCTACAATATCGGCTAGTATTTTTGCACATCTCTATAATGAAGATAACACTATTGACATGGCAAGCTATGTTGCATGGTCTCCTATCAATCAAGGACATATTAAAAATGATATGCCTTACGTTAAACAGCAAGTCGTTGGCTCACAACGTCCTGAAAATACTTCTTTAGATACATTTATTACAACGAGGTTAGTTGGTGAGTTAACTGATCCCGATTCTAATTTAGACTTTATTTTCACACATTTAGATGAAATTGATGGTGCCGGACATGCTTGTGGTTGGTGTGAAGCTTATGAGCAAACGTTAAAAGAAACAGATGTGCACCTTGGACGTATTCTTGATGCAATTGAAGATCGAGAACTTAGCTTCAACGAAAATTGGTTGGTGATGATTGTCTCTGATCATGGTCATGTAAAAAAAGGGGGGCATGGTGGTGATAGTGTTGTAGAAAGAACATCACTTATAGGTACAAATAAGCCAGAGTTAATGAATGAATTATTTGCCAACAACGATACGCAGTTGAACCTCGCTGATGAGGAACAAAATGCGTTAATGGGTTACCCCGGTATTACCGCTATTACACCAACAACGCTGAGTTTTTTAGGGTATCAAATCAAGCCAGAGCAACAGTTTTCTAGCCCGTCGTTAATTGGCAAGGTGGGTGTAAAAAATACCTTTATTCAAATTAAGCAACATCGATCAGATGAGGCAATGATCACACTTAATTGGCGAGTAGCGAAAGAGGTCGAAACAGTGACCCTGTATCGCGATGATGTAAAGATTGCACAAGTGGCAGCCTCTGATCAATTTTACGATGATTTAGTTTCTATTGATACAGTGGGTAAAGGGACTAAACGTATTGTTTACAAGGTTGTTCCCGATACAGGAAATGGTTTAACATCAATCGCTAATTTTAGCTTGGGTGAATATGTTCCAATTAGTTCAATTCTAAAAAAAGCGCTGCTACATGCTTCATTTGATGCAGTCGTTACACCTTTTGACTATATTGCCGGTAACGAACCGTTAGCGACATTTGACTCCGGTCCATTTAATACCGGACAAGCTATTAATATCAATAGACAAAATGGCTATTTATCAGCGCCAATCCCTTTAGAGAGTAATTTGCAGGGTTCGTTTGGTTTCTGGCTAAAAGTAAATGGCAACATAAGCAGTGATCCAAATATTATATCTAATAAAAATTGGCAGAGTGGTTTTAATCCAGGCTTTACGCTGTCAGCTACTAATAACACTATGAAATTTAACATTGGAGATGGTTCAGGTAGAGCTGATGTCACTTTGCCTTATGTTCATAATCAATGGATGTATGTAATAGTCGCCTATGATCTAGTGATAGGTGAGATTCGCTTGTATATAAATGATGAAACATTTGGTTTTCAAATGGCGCAAGTGGCTGCGCCAAATGTGAAGTCAATTGCTTCTGAGTTCCCAGTTAATATTGGAGAGGGGGGAGAGGGAAATTATAACTTATTAAATACTAAGCTAGATATTTCAGTTGCTGATCTATTGTTTTTTAACCACGCATTAGTTGCCAGTGAGGCTCGTTCACTAGCAACTTTACAGCAAAGGGTTATTTTGTAGGTAGTATATTCTTCAGCGGTTTAAGGAGACTTAAATCGCTGTTTAATTTCTTATTTTCAACTGCTAATTGTTTTAATAGAAAAGTTGCAGCCAAAACAGCGTGTATTAATTTAATAAAATAGCAGCTGTCGCTTTCATGACGGACATAAGCGGTGTAATAAAAGCTTCACTGTTGCAATAAGTTAATATAATGAATAATAGCTGGACTAGACCAGAGGCTATTGGAGATAACCATGAATGACTATTTATTATTAACCCCAGGACCATTAACAACGTCTGCAACCGTTAAAAGTGCCATGCTTAAAGATTGGTGTACGTGGGATGATGACTATAATCACGATATTGTAGAGTCTATTCGCAAACAATTGGTAAGTTTAGCTACCAAAAGTGAGCAGTACACTTGCGTGTTAATGCAGGGAAGCGGAACAGCAAGCGTTGAATCAGCACTGGGTAGTTTAGTGACTACCAATGATAAATTATTGATTATTAATAATGGTGCATATGGGCAAAGAATGACAGAAATTGCCGATTATTTAAATATTGATTACCATAGCTTAAATTACCCTGAAACAGAGCAGCCTGTATTACAACAGATCAGCGATATCCTCGATACTGATCCAAGTATTACTCATGTTGCTATGGTTCACTGCGAAACAACCACGGGCATGTTAAACCCCGTGCAACATGTGGGTGAATTAGTTAAAAGTCATAACAAAGTGTTTATTCTTGATGCGATGAGCAGCTTTGGAGGCATCGAGTTCGATTTGGCTCAACTGCATGTTGATGTGATGATCAGCTCCTCTAATAAATGTATTCAAGGAGTCCCTGGTTTTGGGTTTGTGGTGTGTAAACAAGCATTAATTGTTGCAGCAAAAGGGGTTGCGCGGTCACTGTCGCTGGACTTATATGCACAGTGGCATTGTATGCAAACTCAAGGGGGGAAATGGCGCTTTACTTCACCAACTCATGTCGTGCGCGCATTTTATCAAGCCTTACTTGAGTTAAAAGAAGAAGGTGGGATCGCAGCACGCGCCATTCGTTACCAAGAAAATCAACAGCTTTTAGTTAAAGGTATGCGAGAGCTAGGCTTTAATACTTTACTGGATGATGAATTACATTCACCAATAATCACTTCCTTCTATTCACCAGAGGATCCTGGTTATCAATTTAAGAAATTTTATCATGCACTTAAGCAGCAAGGCTTTGTGATTTATCCGGGTAAAGTGTCCGAGGCAGACTGTTTTAGAATTGGCAATATTGGTCATGTGTTTGAAAAAGATATACAAGGTTTATTAACGGCCATTGCAACATGTTGCTATTGGCTAAAATAAAGCACTTTAAGGCTCAGATATTAACTGAGCCCCCTTATTGACCATCAACTATCATCTCTATCGCATTATGTAACCAATATTCAATGTTGTTATCGACCAATGCGTGGCATTCATCGTAGCGTTTTCTAATGATTTTTAAACAAGGTGTGCCGCTGTTTTTTTCAAGCTTGATAGCAACGTGATCGGGTAATACAGTAACACTAATAACACTATTTTCCTTGCAAACTACGGTATTGTATTGAGTTGCCATGATATCGGTAATGGAACCATTTAAACTGTGAGACTCTAATTGCTCAAAACGTTGTGTATCACAATAAATATCTTCATACATTACCGCACGATTATCGAGACTTCGAACACGTTGTAAATGATATAGACTTGGCGCGTTTATACCGCTGTCGCTGAAATTTGCTTTGATCGTTAAATCTATAACCAAAGTGTCAGCTTTAAACCCTTGTTGTTTAGCCAATTCATAAAAATTTACTTTTGTTGCTGGGTGCCACTTTAATTTAGCGGGAGTAACAAACCAACCCCGGCGTTTTTGGCTGTATATTAAGCCTTCAGCTTCTAGGCGCAGTAGCGCTTCTCGTACGGTGATCCTCGTTGAGCTAAATTGCTCTTGTAAGGCCCGCTCTGATGGCAGTTTATCTCCTGCGGCAATGCTCTGATCAGCAAGTAATTGATGAATATAATTTCGGATCTCTTGAAATAACAACATAGCGTAGCTCTTATAAAGGTAAGTAATCAGCTTAGCTTATGTAGATGAAAAATATAAGGGAAAATCGTTTATCTGGTGCTTAAATCGTCATGCAGGTGAGTAAGCCAATATGTAAAATTGTATTCTCAAAATTAGTATCAGTTGTAATGTGCTTTGCTCTAGGGTTAGTGAATTACCTTATTGCTCCCTGTTTAGCTCGTGCAGCGCATGTTTTGGGTATATAACGCCGCATCAATGTTAAACACGCGCTGCTCGAAGGTTCAACCTGGATTGAACAAATCTTAATTTTAAAAAGCCAATAGGAGCAATCACCTGCATGGCGATCATTCACTATTTAATATCAACTTTAGCTGCACTGCCACTGAGTTTGGCTAACATAATATCTAGTTTATATGGCTGTTGGTTTCTATCTTCCGTACGCTCTTTACGGCGAATAGCATTTCGAATGGTGTATGCTCCAATACTGCGAAATGGCTCACTAGGGAAATTAGCAATTGGAGTATTTACGAGGCCGCATTTGCTCCACTGTGGATCACTGCCAAGCACTAAACTTGCGAGAATTTTACCGCCTAAATACGATTGCACAATGCCGTTGCCAGAATAGCCACTGCCATAATAAACGGGGCTACCATCATTAAACTGACCAAAAAATGGAAAGCCACTAACACTTCTATCAGATGGTCCCGTCCATGTACGTTCGATAGGAACATCATCAGTTTGGAAAAAGTGTCGCAAAGAATACTGCAGTAAGTCGCTATACCGGCTTGGTTCATCAAACTTCGCTGAGACCTTATTGGCAAAGCTGAAGTAATTACCTCCTTTACCTAGCATTAAGCGATGATCAGATGTGGTGCGGTAGTAATTAACAAAAATACGTGAATCAATAACGGGGGCGCCATGAGTTAACTTCCTTCTTTTTAGTAACTCCGGCAGCGGTGGAGTGATTGCCATATCACTTGATACTAGCACCACTTTTTTGGCAAATTGTTTTTGTAAACTAGGCAACCATGCATTGACTGCAAAAATCATTGACTGTGCATTTAGTTGACCTTGCGTTGTATCAATGTTGATTGGCTCTTGCCCGCTATGTGTTTTATAAGCACATTGCTCGATGATAGTAACCTGAAGTTTCTCAGCGACTTTTTTTAAGCCACGAACCAGTTTTGCTGGCTGTATACTGCCACCGTGTGGGCTGTAATAACCACTAAGATTGGCTGCAGAGCCCGTTTCTAGTAGTTGCTGTTTATCACAGACTTGCCAGTTGTTAGCATTATGTAGCGTTAGGCTGTGCATACTCGGTTGTAGTAAACCTTGTTGCGCTAAATTTGATGCCGTGTAAAAGCATCCATCTACACGGCAATCACAATCAATAGCATGTTCTTTGGTGAACTGTTTAATACTATGCACAGCTTGTTCTGACTCTTTGGCTAAAAACAGCGCATTCTCTAATCCCACAAGTTTAATTAAACTAGGCAATTTGGTGGACCATGTAAGCATTGCACCACCGTTACGTCCTGATGCTCCTTGGCCGCAAAGATCTTGCTCAATAATGGTGACATTTTTAGTAGGTTGCTGTTGCTTTATTTGAATTGCAGTCCATAACCCAGTAAAGCCGCCACCGATAATACAAATATCCGTGTGATGGTTTGGTGGTAGTTTTGGAAGAAGCGCAGTGGCTTCTTCCTCATCAAGGGCCTTATCAAACCAAAAAGGTTGGTAGGACATTAAGGACGTCCTCCTTGGGCTAGCTTTGCGTCAATTTCAATTAAAACAGGCTCAATGTCAGCTAAAGAGTTAATCACGTAATGAGCACCGGCTTGATGTAATTGCTGGTAAGCGTCACGTGCTAATTCAGTTTGTTCTTGTGTTGTACAAGCATCCCATTGTTGCTCTGTAAGGCCTACTGCATTGCCACTTAGGGCAACACCGACTGTCCACATTCCTGCGTTTAACCCTTCAACAATACCCGGTGCTGAATCATCCACTTTCACACAGTGTGCAACCCTTTTGATCGCTAATGCATTGACATTTTCAAGTGCCATCCAGGGACCTGGACGAGAGCCTGCGGCCAATTCGTCACTGGCAACACTGTGATCGGGTTTATAGCCATATTCAGCTGCGGCAACTTCAAGCACATCCATTACTTGGCGAGGGTAACCTGAGCAGCTGCCAATTTTCATACCTTGTTCTTGCAAACGTTTTATAACAGCTAATACGCCAGCGATTGGCATTGCTCGTTCAGCGACTTTGGCTTTTTGTAAGGGCATAAAGGTATTATAAATATGATCTATTTGCTCATCGCTCATTGGTGCCCCAAATTGTGCTTGCCAGCGACTGTCTATTTCAGGCAACTTACCTAAAGTTGCGATATGATCCCATTTACCCATTCCCATAGGAATACGCGCTTGAGCAAGTGTAATATCAAAATTAAATGCGCTTTTAAACGCTTCAACAAAAATAGTGGTCGGTGCTACAGAGCCATGATCAACAACGGTTCCAGCCCAATCTAAGATGAGTGCTTCTAAGTGTTTCATATTTTTTCTCTTATTAAAGATGATGGTGACACAGGTAATGACCTGTGAGAGGGTTTAAAAGGGGATAAGCGTAGTACAAAATAGGTAAGTGAACACATCACGAGCAATGCGGCGATACAGCCTACCCAATAAGAAGCACTGATAAAAAAGCTAAGCCAGCTGATCTCAGGCATCACAAACGTACGATAAAGTAAAATACTCACTGAGCCTAAATAACCAGCAGAGTCGGCTAAGTAAATTAAAAAGCCAGCATTGGCAGTTGAGCCTACGGCAGAGATCATTCTGTCAAATAAAAAGCAATTGTAAGGAATATAACTAATATAGAGGCCTGCACCTAGTAGTACCATCCACGCTTTCGGGTTAAGTAATTGATTTTCAAACGCCAGTGTACTGCCAACGAATATGCATGCACCAAATAAAATAAAACCATGATTAACATAAAAAGCAGTTTTATTATTTTTAACTAATACCATAGCACCAAGCGCGATCAACACAATTAACGCCATGCGAATACCTGCGTATGCAAAAATAGCTGGTTCTTGCCCATAGCCCAGAGCTTGCCAAATTTCTGCTGCAAAATTATCACGAAAATCTCGAAAGCCAGTGAACAGTAAAAAGCTTAGAATTAAACAGCTAATACCAAACCAGTACTGTTTAAAAAATTGCCAGCGGGCTTTACCATTCATTGGTAAGCGCTGTTGTCGAGCCTGCTGATCTGCTGCCGTTGGCGCAGGTAACATGGTTAAGCATTTAACACTGAGTAATAAAAGTGGTAAAAAGAGTGCGCCGGTAGCCGCAGGCATCCAAAGTTCTGCGACGTTAAGATTATCTATTAACCACTTACCAACACTTCTTACTAAACCGGATGCCAAAATAAACGTAACACTTAGAATTGCGCCGAGTACCTCAGACGTCCGTCTACCTTCTAAAAAGCTAAATACAATGCCCCAGATCATGCCAAGGGATAAGCCATTAAAAAATAGCCACACCACATTTAAGCCCACCGGAGTGATGGCAAATAAAATAAGTGATAACTCAGCCGCTGCAATCATGCCAATAATGGCTAAGCCACGCTGTTGGTGGCGCATTTCAGCTATGACTTTAACGCCGATAAATTTAGCGCATAAGTAGCCAAATACTTGCGCTAGAATGAGGGCAATTTTAAAGCTAACTTGCCAACTAGGATCATCGAATTCGGTATAACTGTTAGCGGTAAAAGGCTTACGAAATGCGTACATGCAAAAATAAGTCATAAACGCGGCGCTTGCTGCAAATAATACAAATCCTAAGCCGTGTGCACGTTGTAGCCATTTATGTTGTGAAAACATAGTTTATCCTTTGCGAGGCTTACGCCTCGCGTAATTCTAAAGGGATCAAAATTGGTAATTAATGCCAACCATACCACGGACACCGTAATATTCGACTTGTAGGGGACGGCTTTCATCTCCTAAGTAATATTTGAGTGGTTCGTTAGTGAGGTTGTTTAATTCAAGATAAACGAGTGCATTTTCGTTAAGTTGATATGACGTGGTAAAATCAACACTGGTGTTATCGCCATAATAGCTATCTGATTGCGAGTTGCTACCATGTTCTTCAATGTATTCGCCTTTGTAGTTAACGGCAATTCGGGCAGCAAAAAAAGTATCGTCATAATATAAGGTAAAGTTGTAAAGGCTGTCAGCTTGGCGTGGAATAGCAACTTTATCGTCACGATTCGGAATGCTCATTTGTGAATCCATAAAAGTCGCATTCGCCATCACACCAAAGTTTTCAAGGGCTGGTGTGACAAAACCTAAATCCCGATTAAATGCCATTTCAATGCCTGCCAGCCATGCACTTTCACCATTTTCTGGGCGAATGATATTTACACCACTGTTACTGCCAAAGTCGCCAATCGTGCTACTTTGGAAAATTGGATCGCTAATGTCTTTATAAAAAAATCCCGCTGACACTAAACCAACACGTTCAAAAAAGTGCTCAGCCATTAAATCAATATTATTTGAGTAGGTGGGATTAAGCTCAGGGTTACCAGTTACCAGTTCATTTTCGGCTTCTAAGTAAGTTGCCCCTGGTGTTAAGGAACCAAAGTCAGGACGTGAAAACGAGCGCGTTAATGCAAGGCGATAATTTGTTTGTTCAGTACTGTGATACGTTACATGTAGGGCAGGGAGCACTGATAAGTAATCATTTTTAGCACTACTTGGCTCGACACGATTTTCATCAGCAAGATAAATGTAACCATCTACGTTTGTGTCTGTTTGGGTGAGGCGTAAACCGCCAAGCATTTCCCATTGCGAATTTATAGTATAGGTAGCCATACCATAAAGTGAGGTATGCTGTTCGCTTACATCAAAGTTGCGACCCAACGCGCCGCCATTTTCAATTAATGCGGATTCACTTTTATCAAGGATAAACTTGTCTTTATTCATATTCCAAAATTGCGCTAAATCATCAGTTGAGGCGACTTGCGAAAGTTGGCTTTGGTAGTCGATAGGAAGCTTATCTAAATAGTCACTTCGCCCAGGTTGGTCTGCTAAAGTGAAATCACTTAAAGTTGGGGCTGGGCCATAATTGGCTTCATCCCATGCATAAAATTCATCACTGAAACGCGCAACTCGTTCTTTATCACGATACTTGGCACCCACTTTTAAGGTAAGGTCATTATCTAACTGCCATTCAAAATCAGTACTTGCGACTATTTTATCTTTTTCGTTGACAAACACTTTATACAGCTGCACCCATGAAAGTTGTGTTTTATCAGGATCAAATGAGAAATCACTGGGTAAGTGATTACTCATTGCATTCCAAGGATCGTTGCCGCCATCAATTGTATTGTAGGCGTAATTTTTACCGGTGTTTCTATCCTCTAAGCCTTGATAACCTACGTTTTTTTGATCAAATCGTACAACAAAATAACTGTTATCTTCACCATTGGGTGTATTACCATAACGAAATTCATTCTCGTAACTAGAGAGTTTCCAATTAAGGGTTTTGTCATAGCCAAAATAATGTTCTCCAGCAAACTCAAAGCCGGTCATTTCGGTAATTAACTCATTACGAATGTGTTGTACTTCAGCACGGTCTTTGTCGAAGCGCATGCGGTGTTTATAGTGGGTTTCATCATCCACTAAAGAACCATACATCGCAGTTGCACTGATTGTACCTTGGTCGAGTTGATATTCAACAGCGCCATTTAGGCCGTATGTTTCGCGTGTTCCTGTATAATCGCGCAGTTCAAGACGGTGAACCCCGATGCCGTCATCACCACGACGAGGTTCAAAGTTATCAGTTGCCCAATCACGTTGCCACGCCGTAGCATTGATTAAAAAGCCCAACTTATCATCAAGTAAACGATCCCCATAAAGCACATTAGCCGAATAGTTAGTACCGCCAGCTAGCTCATTTTGGCCAATAGCAAAGTTAGTGTTAAGCACGAAATCGTCAGGGGCTTTTTTAGTAATGAAATTAACATTACCGCCAATAGCATCGCCTTCCATATCTGGGGTTAATGCTTTAGATACTTCAACAAACTCAATAAGTTCGCTAGGGAAAAAGTCAAAAGCTGTAGCTCGACTGGTAGTTTCTTCTTCTGCTGTTGGTAATCGGTCACCATTAATACTTGCTGAACTCCATTGAGCAGGTAAACCACGTACAGCAACAAATCGTCCTTCGCCTTGGTCGCGCTCTATAGAAACGCCTGGAATACGTTGTACTGCTTCCGCTGCATTTCTATCTGGTAGTTTGCCAATACCATCTGCGGAGATGATATTTTTTATACTTTTGGCATTTTTTTGGTTATTTGCAGCAGCCATTTCACCGCGCTGAATTTGCCCTAGAGCAATAACTTCTTCAATTGTGTTGTCATCTTTGGCTGCAAACAGGGTGATTGGTTGTAGTTTTTGTATTTCACCCTCAGCAATGGTGAGGTCAATAAAATAAGGCTGATAACCCAAATAAGAGACTTTTAGTTGATAGTTTCCGGCATCAAGTTGCGGCAGTTCAAATTGTCCTTGATAGTTAGTAACAGTACTTTTATCGGTACCAACAATGGAAATTAACGCTCCGGATAATTGTGATTGGGTATCTTTCACTGAGCCTATAAAAACGGCATCTTGAGCTACGGCATTATGGGTAACAAATAACGTACTGGTACACAGTAAGATAGCTGTTGCTATTGCATTTCGTTTCATCATTAGTTTCACCTTAGTTTGTTTCTGGTCTAGACCAGTGTGGGTAGCACTAATGATAGAGATGAAAGTTTACAAAGATGTGACGAAACAAAGTTTTTGTATAAAAAGGACTGAATAGTCCTTTTTAGCGCGTTTAATTCGACGTCAGTGCTATTGGCTAATCTTCATAGTTTTTTATGTTATTCATTACTGTCATTAAAATTTGATGGGTACTGTTTTCGTCTGCAAAAATTTGCAGTGAAGCTATTTCATAATTAGCAGCAAACATAGCGTGGTTCGTAGCTATTTGCTCTAGATCAATTAACCGTTCTTGAAATGTACTGCTTTATTTTGTTATAAAAAATAAGATTTATATGGCTTATAGCATAAAAAAGCCCAGTGCTAAGACTGGGCTTTGACTTAACGAGTTTAATTATTGCTTTTGCATGCGGCTCATTTCAGTATGACAGCTTTGCATTGTAAGTAATACTTTAGACAGGACGGTTTCACAATCATGCGGCTGTGGTTTTTTCATGGCAGTTTTAATTTCTTCTAAGGTTTTGTCTTCCACTTCTTCAAGCTCCTTAATATAGGTCTGATCGTTATCAGAACTAAACTTAGTAATTAAAGATGTATCCGATCTTCCGCACCCACTTTAAGAATAAATTTTCTGATACTGTTCACCTAAACAATCAATGATGGTTTGATTGCGCGCTTCCAAATTGGCAACGATAGGAATTTTGTCTGGTAAATATATAAT
>NZ_JABBMT010000081.1 GCF_012927645.1 Pseudoalteromonas arctica
CATAAAACGCGTTTGGCGTTGTATGGTTAAGCCTCACGGGTAATTAGTACAAGTTAGCTTAATGGCTCACACCACTTCCACATCTTGCCTATCAACGTTGTAGTCTTCAACGGCCCTTCAGAGACTTTAAAAGTCTAGTGAGAACTCATCTCGAGGCCTGCTTCGCGCTTAGATGCTTTCAGCGCTTATCAGTTCCGAACGTAGCTACCGGGCAATGCCATTGGCATGACAACCCGAACACCAGCGGTTCGTTCACTCCGGTCCTCTCGTACTAGGAGCAACCCCTCTCAATTCTCAAACGCCCACGGCAGATAGGGACCGAACTGTCTCACGACGTTCTAAACCCAGCTCGCGTACCACTTTAAATGGCGAACAGCCATACCCTTGGGACCGACTTCAGCCCCAGGATGTGATGAGCCGACATCGAGGTGCCAAACACCGCCGTCGATATGAACTCTTGGGCGGTATCAGCCTGTTATCCCCGGAGTACCTTTTATCCGTTGAGCGATGGCCCTTCCATTCAGAACCACCGGATCACTATGACCTACTTTCGTACCTGCTCGACGTGTCTGTCTCGCAGTTAAGCTGGCTTCTACCATTACACTAACCGTACGATGTCCGACCGTACTTAGCCAACCTTCGTGCTCCTCCGTTACTCTTTGGGAGGAGACCGCCCCAGTCAAACTACCCACCAGGCACTGTCCGTAACCCCGATTCAGGGGCCAACGTTAGAACATCAAAACTACAAGGGTGGTATTTCAAGGACGACTCCAACAAAACTAGCGTCTCATCTTCTAAGTCTCCCACCTATCCTACACATGTAGGTTCAATGTTCAGTGCCAAGCTGTAGTAAAGGTTCACGGGGTCTTTCCGTCTAGCCGCGGGTACACAGCATCTTCACTGCGATTTCAATTTCACTGAGTCTCGGGTGGAGACAGCGTGGCCATGGTTACACCATTCGTGCAGGTCGGAACTTACCCGACAAGGAATTTCGCTACCTTAGGACCGTTATAGTTACGGCCGCCGTTTACCGGGGCTTCGATCAAGAGCTTCGTCCGAAAACTAACCCCATCAATTAACCTTCCGGCACCGGGCAGGTGTCACACCGTATACGTCATCTTGCGATTTTGCACAGTGCTGTGTTTTTAATAAACAGTCCCAGCCACCTGGTCACTGCGGCTCCCGTCCGCTTAGAGAGCAAGTCTCATCACAGATAGGAGCGTACCTTCTCCCGAAGTTACGGTACGATTTTGCCTAGTTCCTTCACCCGAGTTCTCTCAAGCGCCTTAGTATTCTCTACCTGACCACCTGTGTCGGTTTGGGGTACGATTCGGTATAATCTGAAGCTTAGAGGCTTTTCCTGGAAGTATGGCATCAGCAACTTCATCACCTT
>NZ_JABBMT010000109.1 GCF_012927645.1 Pseudoalteromonas arctica
TTCGTATGTTGTTTTACCATGTTTCTAACCACTCGACGAAATAATGCCATATGTTGTGCGCTTAACGGATCGTGAATTTGAGATGCATCTTCTTTAAACACGACATCCAATATCCAGTGTTGTTGGTGGTGAGTACCGCATAAAAGCTTGTTTTTGATAAAGCATGTTGCTGGCAAAACTCAGTGATAGTTAAATCGCTGGCTTGTTGTTCTTCAATAATACTGCGCCACTGTTCAAGGCTGTGTGTTTTTCTCATGACTATCTCCTCATTGAAATTCGGAAATAGCTTAATCATTTTGACGAGTTACTGGCAGGTGCATTTTGCTAGACGCTTACCCTTCACATCGCGTAAATCGCAGACATTAAAAAACCCGAGACTATGCTCGGGTTTTTTTCTAATAATTAACTTTATAAGTTAATTATTACTCAACGATAGTTGCTACTACACCAGCACCTACAGTACGGCCACCTTCGCGGATTGCGAAACGTAGACCTTCATCCATTGCGATTGGAGAG
>NZ_JABBMT010000023.1 GCF_012927645.1 Pseudoalteromonas arctica
AACAACACTGGATATTGGATGTCGTGTTTAAAGAAGATGCATCTCAAATTCACGATCCGTTAAGCGCACAACATATGGCATTATTTCGTCGAGTGGTTAGAAACATGGTAAAACAACATACGAAAAGTAATAGTTCAATAAGAAGTAAGTGTGTAAGAGCGTGTTATGACGATGCTTTTAGAGAGGAATTGTTGTTCGGTTAACATCGTTAACAAAGTGTGCTCGCGCCCTGACTGTAATGTCCAATAATGCAGTGTAATATCACGTAATATCTTTTTGTAGTTCATTCATTTATAACACCCCTAGAACTTAATAATAGTAATAGGTTAGACATGTCTACAGCAGCTCAATACGATTTAATCGTTATTGGAGGCGGCCCGGTTGGGTTATCGACCGCTTTTCATGCATCGCAACGAGGCCTTAAAACACTGGTGCTCGAAAAGCATGGCTACTTTAATGATTTAGGGAGCTCTGCCGGATATTCTAGACAGTTTCGTTTGCAGTATGATCAACAGCATATGTCTGAGTTATGTTTAGCATCACTGCAGTATTGGCAGCAAATACAGGCATTGTCAGACGAGCCATTGATTGGTGATGAGGGAAGTTTATGGTTTGGTCAAAAAGGCGTTAAAGATGCGCGAGAAGGCGGTATTGTCGAGGCTGAAAAGACCATGGATGCGTTAAATATCCCTTATGAGAGACTGGCAGATGCCACTGCAATACAACGTAAGGCCTGCTTTGCGGGGCTCCCTAAAGAGTATTATGGTTTTTTTCAATCAAATGGCGGCACCATTAATATAAAGCAAACAGAGAGATCACTTTTTAACGCGGGGTTAAACTCTGGGTGTGTGACTTATCGCGAATGGGAAAATGTGCAAACTATTACCTCATTAGCAGATGATATTGTTGAAGTAACGACCCAGCATAGCGCTGAAGAAGGCATCACTAATACACGTTATACATCTAAAAAACTAGCGATTACTACGGGGGCATATATCAACGAAACCGTGCGTAGTTTAGGGGTGTCAGTGCCAATTATTATTTGGCAAATGGCATCAGCGTATTTTAAGAAAGTTGACCCTGTAGCAACGACCCCATCTTGGTTTGTATTTCAACAAGCAGAGAATGAATCAGACCCACGAACCGCGACTAATTCGCTTTTGTGTGGTTTTCCTGAGCTTGAATGGGCAAACCCGGGCTATATTCGGGTTGCGACTAACTTTCCTGAGGATGCAATTATTTATGATCCAAATGATCGACAGCTAGCCCCAAGCAAACAATCATTAGCGGTTGCGTCATCATGGGTTGAACAGTTTATGCCAGGCTTGGAGCCAACACCGTATTTTACTACAACATGCTTGATAGCATTGGATGATTCACGATTGAAAAAAGGGCAAAAAAAAGCAGAGTTTTTTCTTGATTATATGCCAGATAGCATACCTAATAATAAAAATATAGTTACGTATACCGCAGGTTGGGCGGGTAAATTTATACCTATTTTAGGTGATATGATTTGCCAGATGCTAGAAAACGATGCGCTGACTGAGTTTAATTTCTCTGTTAGCTACAGTACTTTTAGCATCCCAAAAAGTCATTTTGCTATAGCGTGGCAAACAATTAACATTTGATCGGTTAAATAGGTGTGCGCTGGTGAAAATTTACGTAAAGAGTTTTGAGATCATTAGGTAATACTTGCCAATATGGTGCAGCATTAATAGGTGTTACCTGCCACAAAAGATTCTCAATGATCCCAACATCAATATATTCACGAGCCACTGTCGTAAAAGGCAGTTTAGGTAGTATTTTTAAAGCAGACAAGGCAAATGCCGAACAAGTAAACATCAACCCCGCAACAACAATCGCCCCCAATGGCGCAAGAAGTGTTCCTTGCTTCGATGACGCAATTAATTGTACCGGGGCACGGGTAAAAGCAAACCAACTTGGCCCACCCCAAATGCACAATAAGTGCCATACAGCTGCCGCAAAGGCGATAACCGCTGCACTCATTAATAATCTAGATTCAATGCTATGTGACATATGCATCCTATACTTAAGAATAGGAGCGGTAAAAAGTGAAGTCATAATATTTAAATAGAATCGGTAAGTATATATGGTAAATATTTTTTAATTCAAAGAGTCAGTACTTAATTATGGCGTTTGCTTTGACCTTTTAGTTAAGTGATAAGTGTTTTTTCTGGGGGGCGTGTTTAATTGCTAAAGGTTTAATGATAACAGATTGTTTATTTTGTTTATTTTGTTTATTTTGTTTATTTTGTTTATTTTGTTTATTTTGTTTATTTAATGTACCTTTATTTGAATGTTTGTTTCTAAGAAAATAATCTAATTTTTAAAGTGGCGATTTATTTAGTTTAGTTTTTATATGTTTACAGCATGTAGAGTTTAATAGGGTCTAATTTACATTTTAAACAGCATTTTTTAAATTTGACCCTCGTTAGGCTTTTAACCGTTTATGTAGTTGAGGTTTTAAAAAGGAACGGTTTTATAATCATAAAAAGGATATTCTCAATGAAAAAAATATATTTGGCTTTACTCGGTGCTTCTATGTTTAGTGGTGTGGCAATGGCTGATACAGTATCTTGTTATGTTGATACTCAAGCCTATGATGAATATAGGGAAAATCAGTGTTTTGGTGGTGGACCTTTATCTAGCTATAGACAAGGTGCAATTGTATTTAAGGTCAATGCAAGCAAACCTATACAGAGTGTGACATGGGATATTGCATCGTACGGCGCAACCCCTCGACCTAATAGTTGTAATGGTAATGTTTGTATTGTTGATGTTGGCCGTGGAGAGCATGAAGTCGAAGGCTGTGTAGATAAAATTTACTATAAAGATTACACATGGGCAGATGTTAATTGGTGTGCAACTGCGACTGCAAATTATTGGGCAGGCGGTCATTCTCCTTTAGCTGAATCAGAAGGGCAATAAGCATTCAAGGCTGTATTTTTAATGCAGCCTTGTACTATTTATTCAACTGCAACAAATCCCACTTATTACCGTACAAATCTTCAAATACCACGACGGTGCCGTAGGCTTCTTCGCGCGGCTGCTCGTTGAATCTAATGCCATTTTTTTGCATCAATTCATAATCACGCCAAAAATCATTGGTGTGTAAAAATAAAAATACACGAGCGCCTGTTTGGTTGCCAATAACTTTTAATTGCTCCGATGTACTTGCTTTAGCGAGTAATAGGTTAGTGCCATTGGAATTAGGCGGCGATACTAATACCCAACGTTTTCCATTGCCAAGCTCAGTATCTTCAACCAAATCAAAGCCCAATTTTCGGGTGTAAAATACAATTGCGTCATCATAATCTTTTACAACTAAAGCGATACTACCAATGTGCTGTTTTATATTTGTCATCGTGCTGCTTTGAAATAATAAAATGCTTAAAAGCGTTTTAACATATAAGAAAATATAAGCCGAGGACAAAAGGCTGGTACGTTAAGTGCTGTGCTAGATTTATCAGTAGATCTGACTTTAGTTAGAAAGCTTTTACCAGATAAATCTGGACTTACGAGTGGCTGGCGCTAGGTTTTAAACTTACCCTCTTTCAAAACAAAACCCAGCTTTCACTGGGTTTTTAATAACACTAAATATTATCGATGTAACTCACCGGCTCGTTCTGGCTGATAAGTGATTGCTTTTATTTTTACTTTTATGAGGCCGCCGCTGGGTTTTGGCCACTCAATCTCATCACCTTGTGATAGACCCAGTAAGGCGCTGCCAACAGGGGCTAAAATTGATATTTTATCAGTACTTGCATCAGCATTTTTCGGATACACTAAGGTCTTAGTGAATTCTTCTTGGGTCGATTCAACGATAAAGTTTACCGTTGAATTCATCGTCACCACCGTCGAAGGCATATCTTTTGGCTCAACGATTGTGGCACGGCCAAGTTCAGCTTCAAGCTCTTTTTCGCCAGCAAAGCTTCCTGCTGGTAATGACTCCATTAAATCATACAATCTCTCAGCATCGAGTGATGAAATGATTAGCTCAGGTTTTTTATTCATCTTAATATCCTTAATAATGTTGTATAAATAAAATTAACTCTGAGTATGGTTTGTTATGCAGTTCATTGACTGCTCTACGCTGGAGTCATTTTATTTGTAAGTCATATCCGCTGTTTTATCTTGCTAATAATGCTAAAAACCCAGCCGAAGCTGGGTTTTTAATTGAGCTAGGAGGGGGAGTGATGTCGGGTAAGGAACAGCCATTGCTGGCTGCCCCTCCCCTAAGAACCGTACGTGCGAGTTTCCCCGCATACGGCTCAAGCCTTAATAAGTCAGTACCTAAGTACAAACCAGCGACTTTCTTGCCTGTTACTCTTCAACTAATCTTTACGCCCCAACTGAGAGCGTTTGAAATAGATGTAAAAGCATACAACCAAAGCAAGGATCATCAATTGGCTTACGATCAATGGAAACATGATCTATTTTCCTTTTTCACATATACCACAACCGTTAGGATAGCTTTCTATCTCCTTTGCCACAGCATAAATAATGTGCCAAGGCGGAACTAAAAGGTCTTGAAGCTCGTCCCAATGACTGTCCACATAATTGGAAATGATTTTTCCCTCTAAAGGCATTCCCAATAAGTTGTTATGTTCAGGATCGTGCTTTTCGCAACAATAAACACCTCCAAGAGCAGTTGCAATTCTAACCGCATGAAATTGAAGTTCTTCGTTTATTACGAAACCATCACTATCCATCATTTTAACCAGTTCATCTAAGTCAAACATCTTATCTCCTAACTTTTGTTTGTATATGCAATTGCCTATGACAATTAGGGTGCAACAGCACCAAGTTATCCAACTCATCTGAGCCGCCTTTTACTCTTTCCACAATATGATGGATATTCCATCCTGTTTCTTTGGTAATTTTATGACGGCACATCGCACAGCATTGCTGCTGCCTGAGCCAAAGCGTTAGCACTTTCCTTTTACCCTGCATTGATTCTCGCCAAGCTCGCTCTAAGCGCTGCTCGAAGTATTCCTCAAATGCTAAGTCATAAGGGTTGGCTTCTGCTTTTATCTTAGTATGTCGCTTTATCACCACATCGTTACATGAGAACAGGCGAAGTATTTTCGACTCCTCCCACTCACCAGAAAATACCCAGTTGCGTTTGCCCACTGTTTTAAAGTATTTAGCCTTAACCCAGTGTAAGCGACGATTTTTATGTCGCCGTCGGCACCACTTCCAAAGCATTTTCCACACCCGATAATCAACATAATTAAAGGTTTCCTTGGCAACGATATGTCTGTGATAGTTTGCCCAGCCCCGAAGTACAGGGTTTAGCATGTATATCAGCAAACCAGCCGTCACCGTTTTGTTTCCACTAATTATGTTTCTGACTTTATGGAGGAACGTCCGCAGGTTCTTTCGGCTCGGCTTAATCAAGAGCTTGCCTTTGTACTTACGTAAGTTTTGTCCCAAAAAGTCAAACCCTTCGTCAATATGGGTTATCACCGTTTTTTCCGGAGATAGCGTCAGACCTCTCTCCGCCATAAAAGCTTCAACGAGTGGTTTTACTTCGTCTTCAAGTAACTCTTGTGAGATACCAGTAATAATGAAGTCATCTGCATACCGGCAGTAGTTGACCTTGGTCTTGTAGCTGGCTTTGGTATTTTTCTTCCCAAAATGGGATTCAAGCACCGTTTCCAAACCATCAAGCGCCATATTGGCCAACACGGGAGAAATAATTCCCCCTTGCGGTGTTCCCGCTTCCGTCGGGTTCAATTTACCGGATTCCATGTAACCGGCTTTCAGCCATTTACCGAGTACTCGTTTATCCAATGGAATATTGGCGAGTAGCCAGTCATGACTGATGTTATCGAAGCATCCTTTGATATCCCCCTCTAACACCCATTTGGCAGAATGCTTGCGACTGAGATTCACAAAACATTGTTCAATCGCATCTGACGTTGAGCGCATCGGGCGAAAACCATAACTATTTCTATCGGCGGTTGTTTCCGACACTGGCTCCAAGGCCAGCAGGTATAACGCCTGCATGGCTCTATCGAGCATAGTCGGTATCCCAAGCGGTCGGCGTTTACCATTCGCTTTCGGAATATACACACGCCTTAACGGCTTGGGCTTATAGCCCTTACGCGTTAACCGAAACAGCGCTAGCCATTTACTCTCAGGTGTACTCCATAACTCCCCATCGACACCGGCAGTCCTTTTGCCTCGATTTTCAGTTACCCGCTTAACCGCCAATGCCTTGGCAGCAAACGAGCGCACCAACATGCGTTGCAGGGCTTTCACCTTGCGCCACTGTTGTTGCTTCGTCGCTTTCGCGATCCGCACTTGTAGCCCTCTCACCTTGCGCTCAACCGAATACCAATCAATGGTATGCCAGCTGCTTGTCTGGTGGGAGAACGCAGGTACGTGAAACATACATTCCGTACTCATCTTGCTTTCCTCCATAACCACAAAACGGAGGAAAGCCAAACCCTTACGGGGACAGCTAATCCCCGCTTGGGTTAATTTGTTAGATGGCTTTACACGCCTTCACACGATAAAGACCAGTCTGAATTTGGCACTCTTTCGAGTCAGGGCAAAGTTAGAACCCCTATCCGAACCATTACAGTTCAGCATTCGCTTGGTCAGACATCCTTTACCCGCTTATCCAACAGCGCTCCTTACGGATTGCCTGCCTGTGTTACTGTTACCAGCAATCAGGCGAATAATCGGGCTTACCGAGTTCCGTTGCAGTTACACGAACAACTTAGGTTCTGTCTATCTACCGGTGGTCATAAGACGGCGTAATCCCAGATGTAAAAGGATTAACCGACCACATACCTTTTGGTCAGAGCGTAACAACAATATTTCGCTCTTTGCGGTTGACGGTATTTATCAACAGTTCACTTACGTTAACCATATTGCCCAGCCTAGCCCCAGCCAGCTTATTGTTAGCCAACTATGCCCACTCTCGCGAGTTAAGGCACCGCTTGTGCAGGGGTACATTGTCAGGAAGCTTCGCACCATGCCGTTACCAGCATCGCACTATCCCTAGGCTACTGTTAGCCGTATAACAGGTCTCACTACCGAAATGCCGAAGCAAAGCGATGAGACAATAACTACAACAGCTTACGCCGGAGATCGCTCCAGCAGCAAAATTCCAATAAGTCGTGCCAGAAATGGCAAGCAGACGGGAGTATCCTCGAAGGTTAAAATTGTCGGCAGGCTGACGCCGCCGTTCTTTTTTCCTTTCGCACAAAAGACTATGCTTCTAGATACCTACGTGTTGAGGGCAGCGCAGACATTAACACTTTGCGCCCATTTTCTTTATGCTGACCGACAATAACGATCAGGCGAACATTCTCTTTCAAGAATGCCGTTGATCGGATTGTGCGATCCGACCAACGGATTTCGACTACTAATTTTTGCAGGTGGGTGAGCAAGTACATAAGTACTTGCTTACGGTGTAGCCTGCTAGGTTAGCGACCTACGCGACTCTCGTCGCACTACATCATGCCGCCCATGCCACCCATACCGCCCATGCCACCCATATCAGGAGCGCCAGCAGGCTCATCCTTAGGGATTTCAGCTACCATTGCTTCAGTGGTGATCATAAGACCCGCAATCGAGCCTGCAAACTGTAGTGCAGAGCGCGTTACTTTAGTTGGATCTAGGATACCCATTTCAATCATGTCGTTGTATTCGCCAGATGCTGCGTTGTAACCATAGTTACCTTCACCGCCTTTAACTGCGTTAATTACTACAGATGCTTCATCACCTGCGTTAGTCACGATTTGACGAAGTGGTGCTTCCATAGCACGTAGTGCTACTTTGATACCGTGGCTTTGATCTTCGTTGTCACCAACTAAATCAACAAGTTTGCTTGCTGCACGAACTAGTGCAACACCACCACCTGGTACTACGCCTTCTTCAACCGCTGCGCGAGTTGCATGAAGTGCATCTTCAACGCGGTCTTTTTTCTCTTTCATTTCGATTTCAGTAGCAGCTCCTACTTTGATTACTGCAACACCGCCGGCAAGTTTAGCCATTCGCTCTTGTAGTTTCTCTTTGTCGTAGTCAGACGTTGCTTCTTCGATTTGTGCTTTGATTTGTGCAACACGACCTGTGATGCCATCTTCGTCGCCAGCACCATCAATGATTGTTGTATCATCTTTGGTGATCACAACGCGTTTAGCTGTGCCTAGGTCTTCAACCGTGGCTTTTTCAAGCTCTAGGCCGATTTCTTCAGAAATCACAGTACCGCCAGTTAATACCGCGATGTCTTGTAGCATTGCTTTACGACGGTCGCCAAAGCCAGGCGCCTTAACTGCTGATACTTTAACGATACCACGCATGTTATTAACTACTAGTGTTGCTAGTGCTTCACCTTCAAGGTCTTCAGCAATGATAAGTAGTGGTTTGCTTGCTTTAGCAACCGCTTCTAATGTAGGTAGTAACTCACGGATGTTAGATACTTTTTTGTCTACAAGTAGAATAAATGGATTGTCTAATTCAACTGCGCCTTTCTCTGCGTTGTTGATGAAATATGGCGATAAGTAACCACGGTCAAACTGCATGCCTTCTACAACATCTAGTTCGTTTTCAAGTGATTGGCCTTCTTCAACAGTAATCACGCCAGAGTTACGGCCTACTTTTTCCATTGCTTCTGCAATGATGTCACCAATCTCTTTATCAGAGTTAGCTGAAATAGTACCTACTTGAGCAATCGCTTTAGTGTCAGCACATGGAACTGAAAGTTCTTTAAGTTCAGCTACAGCGGCGATGATTGCTTTATCAATACCGCGCTTTAGGTCCATTGGGTTCATGCCCGCAGCAACTGCTTTTAAGCCTTCGTTTACGATAGATTGTGCTAAAACAGTAGCGGTAGTTGTACCGTCACCCGCTGCATCGTTAGCTTTTGATGCAACTTCTTTCACCATTTGTGCGCCCATGTTTTCAAACTTGTCTTCAAGTTCGATCTCTTTAGCCACTGATACACCATCTTTAGTGATCACTGGTGAGCCAAATGATTTGTCTAGAATTACGTTACGGCCTTTAGGGCCTAAAGTTACGCGAACTGCGTTTGCTAAGATGTTTACGCCAGCGAGCATTTTAGCGCGTGCGTCACCTGCAAAAAGTACTTCTTTTGCTGCCATGATTTTGTTTCCTCTAAATTCTTTAAATGTTTGTTAAACGAAAAGTAGGTTTAGCCTACAATGCCTAAAATATTGTCTTCACGCATGATCAGGTACTCTTGACCTTCGATCTTTTCAGCTTTTTCAACATATGAGCCGAACAACACAGTGTCACCGACTTTAACTTCTAATGCTCTCACATCACCGTTATCTAGAGTACGGCCATTACCAACAGCGACAACTTTACCACGGGTTGATTTCTCAGCCGCAGAACCAGTTAATACAATACCGCCAGCAGATTTGGTTTCTTCTTCTAGGCGCTCAACGATCACGCGATCATGTAAAGGACGAATGTTCATTTTGTTTAGTTCTCCTAACAGTTTCTGAACAGGACAGAAAAAAGTTTTGTGTGTACCAGTTTGCATTAAACCCTGTGGTTCAAGGCAATTGACTTAGTTGTACTCAGTAATGGGGGTATTGCGTCAAAACCCAAGTGAAAAAAATTAAAATTTTTAATCTTTTCTTTCGTACTCGCCATCAATAGTTGTTGGCTCACTCATTTTACGAGGTTCTGGCTCTGCATGAGTGTGTTGAGTAAATGGCGACGAACCTTGTTGCATGCCTGCACTCATACGTACGGTTGCTTGACTCGCAAGGCCTGCAGCTAGTTTATTGCGAATGCCAGGGGCTAATAGTAAAAAGCCGAATACGTCGGTCATAATGCCAGGCGTTAGCAATAAAATGCCGGCAATGATCACACATAAACCAGTGAATAATTCTTTGCCAGGCATCTGCCCTTGTGCCATTTGGCTTTGTACATTTTGCAGTGCGCCCATACCTTGCGTTCTAACTAATTTTGCACCGACGATTGCGGTGATGATCACTAATGCAATAGTGGTAAAGCCGCCAATTACATCAGCTACTTGAATTAATAAAGCGATTTCAATAATCGGCACGAGAATAAATAACAAAAATAAAAATCTAAACATAAGGCTCTCTAAATAGTGCTCACGTAATATCGTGATGAAATATAAATATGGGTTATCAGGTCTTTTTCAAGGCTAGTGGTAAAACTGTGTTGGCTAAATAGTTTGAATTTGATTAAGTGATTTATTATCCGCAGTTTAGGTTAACTACACTTTGCCTTAGCTATCAGCTACTATGGCATTGGGCAGAGTAATCAATCAAAGGTTCAATATGACGACTCATTTTCGACTTATTTTTACCACTTGCGCAGATGTAAGTGAGGCACGCTCCATGGCTGAACAATTAGTGAGGCTTAAATTAGCTGCGTGTGTAAACATTCTGCCAAATGTGGGAGCTGTTTATATGTGGCAAGGAGAGGTTGCTTATGCAACCGAGTGTAAATTATTAATTAAAACGAAGTCAGAAAAAATGAATGAATTGATTCAAACTATCAAGCAATTACATAGTTATGAAATTCCTGAAGTACAAGTTATTGATGTCGCCACTGGCAATTTAGCCTATTTTAATTGGATGGATGAGGTACTTAATTAATGCGTTGTTTTCTTTTATTGCTTTGTGCGCTTTCGCTGTTTCCAGCCCAAGCTGCGAATAAAGATTTATTGAGTAATTTACTACAGCCCGCAGAACAAATATTTTTACCGGTTGATCAAGCGTTCTCGTTTGATTTTGATCAGCAGGGCAGTACGTTATTTATTGGTTGGGATATTGCACCTGGTTATTATCTTTACAAAAATAAGGTAGAGATTATTGGTAAAGGTGCTGATATCGAAATACCTGAGCTTGGTAAAGGGGTGATTATTGAAGATGAGTTTTTTGGCAAAACAGAGGTGTTTTTTGATTCACTGAATGTGATCAGCAAGCTAAGTAATGTAGCTGAAGATGGCGTAATTAAAGTTCGCTATCAGGGCTGTGCTGAAGCAGGGCTATGTTATCCGCCTGAGATTATTACTATTCCATTGAGTACGATTGCCGGTGAAACTCCCACAAATGATAATGCAACCGCAAGTAATGCATTAGCTGCACTTAGTGCTGAATCAGCAACTGCTACAGAAGATGTTGTAACGCAAGAAGATGACTCAGAAAAAGAATTAAATTTTACTGAAAAACTGGCCTCGCAAGGTTTGTTAGCGAACTTAGCGATTTTCTTTTTGGTTGGTATTGGCTTAGCATTTACGCCATGTGTATTTCCGATGTTTCCTATCTTGTCGAGCCTAATTGCGGGGCAAAAAAATCTTTCCACTAAAAAAGCTTTTGCGCTTTCTTTTGTTTATATACAGGGTATGGCCGTTACGTATGCGGCGCTGGGTCTAGTGGTTGCATCACTTGGTGGCCAAGTGCAAGGTTATTTGCAGCACCCATATGTATTGATTAGTTTTAGTTTATTATTCGTTTTACTCGCTATGTCGATGTTTGGTTGGTACGAAATCAAGCTCCCTAGCGGCATGATGAATAAGCTCACACAAGTAAGTAATAATCAAAAAGGCGGCAACTATATTGGCGTGTTTTTAATGGGGGTTTTGTCTGGTTTAATTGCATCACCTTGCACCACAGCACCGTTATCAGCTGCGCTTTTGTTTGTTGCGCAAAGCGGCGATTATTTAGTTGGCGGCTTAACTTTGTATGTGTTGAGTTTAGGGATGGGTATTCCGCTGCTGTTATTAGGCACCTCAGGCGGTAAATTATTGCCAAAAGCAGGCGGTTGGATGGAGCAAGTTAAAACCCTGTTTGGTTTTATCATGCTGGTAGTACCGTTGATCTTGCTTGAACGTATTGTTGATGCCGACATCATATTACTTATGGCGGGCTTATTAGCATTAGCAACGGCCTTGTATTTACATTATTGGCACAGCGCACAATCACAAGGCAAGCTAAAAACGGCATTGTGGTTTGCTGCAACGTTATTAGTTGTTAGCGGTGTAAGCTTAACTAAAAACTATATATGGCCAACGCCAGTGGTGACAGCTTCTGCTGAACAGCAATCACAAAAGCGTGAATTTAAATTGGTTGCTGACTTAGCTGAGCTAAAACAAGCAATAAAGGATGCAAATAGTGATGGTCGTTTAGTGATGGTTGATTTATATGCGGATTGGTGTGTTGCGTGTAAAGAGTTCGAAAAATATACTTTTCCTGATGCTAAAGTGCAAGCTGAATTTGCAAACTTTGAGTTGTTTAAAGTTGATTTGACCGAAAGTGATGATAAAACAATCGCTGTAATGGAAGAGTTTACGGTATTTGGTTTACCCAGTATTTTGTTTTTTGATACACAAGGTGAAGAGCTCGCAGCACAGCGTGTGACAGGCTTTTTAAATGCCAAGGACTTTGCTGAGCATTTAGATAAAGTAGTAAATAGCGTTAAATAAACATTGTATATATCGCTATTTTAAACGCCACTTGAGACAAGTGGCGTTTTTGTTTTTGTGGTGGCTACTAGTGATTAGACCAGTATTTTGCTGCTATTTACATCGAACTGGCTATAATAGGTGGTTAACGTGAGAAATACTTGCTATTTTAGTTTTTTCCTCTACATTTTCCAGAGAGGTCTAATCAAAATGGCTTAACTCATTATTTATAGGATTATCGCGTATTATGGCTGCAAAATTTAAACTTTTAGTTATAAATGGCCCTAACTTAAACATGCTGGGTAGGCGTGAACCAGAAAAATACGGTTTACAAACACTGAGTGAGATTATGAGCGAACTAACTGAGTTTGCGCATGGTCTAGATGTTGAACTAACGCATTTTCAAAGTAATAGTGAACAAGCTTTAATTGAGCACATACATAGTGCATGGCAGGTCATTGATTACATTATTATCAACCCAGCGGCATTTACGCATACAAGCGTGGCTTTACGTGATGCGTTACTGGCTGTTGATATCCCGTTTTATGAAGTGCACTTAACTAATGTGCACACGCGGGAAGCGTTCCGTCATCATTCATATTTTTCTGATGTGGCGCAGGGCGTGATATGTGGATTAGGCGCAATGGGTTATCGCGTAGCACTTGAAGCTGCGGTCAATCGGTTGCAAAACTCGAATTAATTTTAAACTAACAAACTAACAGGCGGGTCGTTCATGGATATTCGCAAGATCAAAAAACTAATTGAACTAGTTGAAGAATCAGGTATTGCTGAATTAGAAATCACTGAAGGTGAAGAATCAGTACGTATCAATCGTAATAATATGAGTGCAGGTCCTGCTTACGCTCCTCATTATGCACCACAGTATGCTCCAGCACCGGCTCCAGCAGCGACTTCAGCAGCGATTCCTGCAGCGGCCTCTGAAGCAGCAGCGCCAGCAGCAACTGGTCATCAAGTATTATCGCCAATGGTTGGGTCTTTCTATGCAGCAGCTTCTCCTGAAGCACCGGCATATGTAGAAGTGGGCACGCAAGTAAAAGTAGGTGACACACTTTGTATCATCGAAGCGATGAAAATGATGAACCAAATTGAGTCAGATAAAGCAGGCACAGTGAAAGCGATTTTAGTTGAAAATGGCGAGCCAGTAGAATTTGATCAACCTTTATTCATTATTGAATAATAGCGTAACCTAAAAGGCCAACTCTAATGTTAGATAAAGTAGTCATTGCAAACCGAGGTGAAATTGCACTTCGTATATTGCGCGCCTGCAAAGAGCTTGGGATCAAAACGGTTGCTGTGCATTCAACGGCGGATCGCGATCTTAAGCATGTATTGCTTGCAGATGAAACAATTTGTATTGGTAGACCTTCTGCCACTGAAAGTTACTTAGACATTCCGCGTATTATTGCGGCAGCTGAAGTAACCGATGCAGTTGCTATCCACCCGGGTTATGGTTTCCTTGCTGAAAACGCTGATTTTGCTGATCAAGTTGAACAAAGTGGTTTTGTGTTTATTGGTCCGCGCGGCGACACGATTCGTCTAATGGGCGATAAAGTATCTGCAATTGAAGCAATGCGTAAAGCTGGCGTACCATGTGTACCAGGTTCAGATGGTCCAGTATCTGATGATAAAGACCGCAACATGCAAATCGCTAAACGTATCGGTTACCCGGTGATCATTAAAGCCGCTGGTGGCGGTGGTGGTCGTGGTATGCGCGTTGTTCGCAGTGAAGCGGAGTTAATTGACTCAATCGCTTTAACGCAACAAGAAGCAAAGCAGTTCTTTGGTAACAGCATGGTTTACATGGAAAAGTTCCTTGAAAACCCTCGTCATATCGAAGTTCAAGTATTGGCTGATGGGCAAGGTAATGCTGTTCACTTAGGTGAGCGTGATTGCTCTATGCAACGTCGTCATCAAAAAGTGGTCGAAGAAGCGCCAGCACCAGGTATTACTGCTGAAGTGCGTAAGTTTATCGGTGAGCGTTGTACACGTGCATGTATCGAAATCGGTTATCGTGGTGCGGGTACATTTGAATTCTTATACGAAAATGGTGAGTTCTATTTCATTGAAATGAATACTCGTATTCAGGTTGAACATCCAGTGACAGAAATGGTTACCGGTGTTGATTTGATCAAAGAGCAGTTAAAAATTGCAGCGGGCCAACCTCTATCATTCACGCAAGACGATGTGGTTATTCGTGGTCATGCAATTGAGTGTCGTATTAATGCTGAAGACCCTGAAACGTTTATTCCGTCACCGGGTAAGATTACCCGTTTTCATCCAGCTGGTGGTTTAGGTATTCGTTGGGACAGCCATATTTATGCTGACTATACAGTGCCACCACACTATGATTCAATGATCGGTAAATTAATTACTTACGGTGAAAACCGTAATGTAGCAATTGCCCGAGCACGTAACGCATTGAATGAACTTGTGATTGACGGTATTAAAACTAATACGCCATTACATAAGCGCATTTTAGCGGATGAAAACTTCCAAAATGGTGGCACTAACATCCACTATCTTGAGAAAAAATTAGGTCTATAATCCTAATTACAAAAAAACCGGCAACTTTGCCGGTTTTTTTGTGTCTATAAGTGTCGATTCTCGCCTTAGCAAAATAATCTGGTATGATTAACAAGTTATCGTTTTTAATACTATCCATGAGGTTAGAATGACGCACTGTGTTGGTTTTCAACTCGCTGATGAAGCGGCAACGGTTCAAATGGGCAATCAACTTGCTATGCTAATGGAGCAAGGTGCAGTTATTTACTTACACGGTGATTTAGGTGCGGGTAAAACCACTTTAACCCGTGGTGTTATCCAAGGGTTTGGTCATCAAGGTAAAGTTAAGAGCCCAACTTATACGCTGGTGGAGCCTTATGAGTTGACAACGGCCAATGTTTATCATTTTGATTTATATCGTTTAGGTGACCCAGAAGAATTAGAATACATGGGTATTCGAGATTATTTTTCGCCAACAGCTATTTGTGTGGTGGAATGGCCTGAAAAAGGCGGCGAGTTTATCCCAGCACCAGACTTAGATATTACTTTACGCTATGTCGGCGATGCACGAGCAGTTGAGATCCAAAGTATTAGCCCGCGTGGTCACAGTATCGTGGATAAACTAAAAAATCATAGTGAATAATAACAAATAATAAAGAGTGTGAAGATACCGATGAGTCGAGCTGTCATAACGTGGATGGGTGCTTTTTTGCTGTTAGCAATCAGTGCTAACCTCTATGCACAAAATACTATTAATAGTGTACGGGTTTGGCCATCGCCAGATAGTACACGGGTAGTATTCGACTTAACGGATAAGCCGGATTTCAGTTATTTTATGCTAAAAAATCCACTGCGTTTAGTGGTTGATTTAGAAAATACAGATAAAATAAAAGACCTACCGACTATTCCTAGCAAGCATCAAATAGTCAGTAAACTACGTTACTCGAAAGCGAAAACCAGTAAAGGAGTGCGGTTTGTGTTTGAGTTAACAGGGCCTGTTAAACCGGTGATTTTTGCGTTAGCACCAACCGGACCTTACAAGAATCGCCTCGTTGTTGATTTGTATGACAAAAATCAAGCTGAGTCAGTAGTTGCCACGAGTAATACAGCGGTTAAAAAGCGAGAGCTTAATCAACAACGTGATATTGTGATTGCTATTGATGCTGGCCACGGTGGCGAGGATCCTGGCTCCATTGGTCCATCAGGCACCTATGAAAAAACCATAACTTTACAGATTGCCAAACGCCTAGAGCGGATGATTGATGCCGAGCGTGGGATGATTTCGCGTATGGTTCGCAGCGGTGATTACTTTGTCAAACTTAATACAAGAACGAGTCGAGCAAGACAAAAAAAAGCTGACTTTTTAGTGTCAATTCATGCGGATGCATTTACTAGTCCACAACCAAATGGTGCCTCTGTTTGGGTGTTATCACTACGTCGTGCTAATTCAGAAATAGGTAAATGGATAGAAGATAAAGAAAAACATTCAGAGCTACTTGGTGGTGCTGCTGGAGTGATTAAAGATACTGCCAGTGAAAAGTACTTGGCGCAGGCGCTGTTGGATATGTCGATGGATCATTCGATGAAAACCGGTTTCAGCGTTGCTGAAGGCATGGTTCAAGAGCTTAAAAAGGTCGCTAAGTTACATAAAAAAGAGCCACAAGCGGCTAGCCTGGCGGTATTAAAGTCACCAGATATTCCATCTATTTTGGTCGAAACTGGGTTTATTTCGAACCCACGAGAAGAACGACTATTGAAAAGTGCTAATCACCAAGAGCGCTTAGCGAAAGCAATTTTTACTTCTATCAAAAGTTATTATCTTAAAAATCCTCCTGATGATTCGCTGTTTGCGTCGTTAAAATCGCAATACCCTACTAAACATAAAGTTCGCCCTGGTGAGTCGTTAAGTTTGTTGGCTAATCGTTATGGAGTATCGGTAAGTAAGCTCAAACAAGTTAATCAATTAAAATCTAATACCTTGTTTATTGGTCAAGAGTTAGACATTCCGCAAAGTTAAAATCGTTAGGAACAGTATGAGCATTGAAATATTACCCGCGCGATTAGCTAACCAAATTGCTGCGGGCGAAGTGGTTGAAAGACCGGCATCGGTCGTCAAAGAGCTCGTAGAAAACAGCTTAGATGCGGGTGCAACTCGGATCCAAATTGATATCGAACGCGGTGGTCACAAACTGATCCGCATTCGTGATAACGGCTCAGGCATTGATAAAGACGAGCTCACGTTGGCGCTTTCTCGTCATGCTACTAGTAAATTAAAGTCCCTTGATGATTTAGAGAATATTTGTTCTTTGGGCTTTCGCGGCGAAGCATTGGCGTCCATTAGTTCGGTATCGCGTTTGACGCTTAGCTCAAAAACCAAACAGCAAGAGGCGGCTTGGCAAGCATTTGCGCAGGGGCGAGATATGGCGGTGCAGATTAAACCCACTGCTCACCCTGACGGCACCACCATTGAAGTTAAAGACTTATTTTTTAATACGCCCGCTAGACGTAAATTTTTACGCACCGAAAAAACCGAATTTACTCACATCGATGAGTTGATAAAGCGTATTGCCCTGAGCCGTTTTGATGTGTCAATTACCCTCACCCATAACGATAAAGTAGTGCGTCAATATCGTGCTAAAATCGAGCCTGCACAGGCTATTGCTCGGGTCGCTCAGGTTGCAGGTAAAGCTTTTGCTGAGCAGGGAGTGTATATTGAGTCAGGCGATACAGGCTTGCAGCTACATGGCTGGGTGCTACCGGTCGGATCGAGTAATACTACGCAATATACCTATGTAAATAATCGTATGATGCGCGATAAGCTTATTTCTCATGCTATTCGTCAAGCGTTCGAAGAAGTCGCAGGCCAAGAAGAGCTACCGGGCTTTGTTATTTATATCGACATTGATCCGCGTCAAGTTGATGTAAACGTGCACCCTGCGAAACACGAAGTACGTTTTCATCAGGGTCGCTTAGTGCATGACTTTATCTTGCAAGCGATTAAACAAGTGGTAGTGCCATTACAAGATGGGTTTGCTGGTATTAATCAGCATGTTGATTCGCAACATAACAATGTTAAAGCAACACTCGCTCACTCCAGCAATACTGCTGGCAGCTTGTTTGATTATCCTAAGTCGCACTTACAACCAGCGGAGCAAGTTCGCTACAGTGCTAATCCTGCGCCTAGTGGTGGTGGATATGCAGGTTCAAGCGAGCGAAGCAAGCAAGCGAGCCGGACAAATCATCAAGATGTGAGTGCGTTTTATCAAGGAGTCAATGAGCAACATGCCAGCCATTTTGATCAACCCAGTAGCGTTACTCAAGAAGTAGCACCACCGTTGCCTACACAAAGCGCACAGCCGTTGCTGGTACAAAGTGATGGTGGTTGTGTGTTTAGCCAACAGCAGCAATTGTATTGCTCGCACTTTAAATATTTATTAGTGGATGATTGGCTTGAGCTTATTGCTGAGCAAGGCAGCTTAGAAGGCAAAGCCTTACTATTGCCTGTGCGGGTTAATATCAGTAAAGAAGACAGCCAAAGCTTAACACAGCAACAATCATGGTTTACCTTGCTGGGCTTTGAGTTATTGATTGAAAAGCAATTTATAATGGTTAAAAAGTTGCCACAGAGTTTGTATCTGCTTGAGGTGAACCAAGTCGTAGATGCGTTATTAAAAGCCACTCAGGCTGAGCTTAATAGTGTGGAACAATGGCTAAACTGGCAGCTTAGCCAAGTGCCCGAGCGCTTTTTTGCCAGCCAAGCTTTTACCTTGGCGGTCACGCGAATGCAAAATAATCCGCAAACAATCCAGCGCTTATCTGCAAAAGCAGTTAAAATAGATTTAAGTTATTTTTTAGCACAGTTAGATTAAGGTTATCGAGTTGAGAAATTTACCGGTCATTTTTTTAATGGGCCCAACAGCAGCAGGCAAAACTGCATTAGCAATCGCCTTATGCCAACATTTAAAAACTGAAATAATCAGCGTCGATTCAGCCTTAGTGTATAAAGATATGAACATAGGCACAGCAAAACCTGAACAACATGAGTTAGCGCTTGCGCCACATCATTTAATTGACCTAATCGACCCGAGTGAAAGTTACTCAGTAGCTGATTTTCGTCGTGATGCAGTTGAAAAGATTGACCAATTTCACCAACAGGGTAAAGTGCCTGTATTAGTTGGTGGAACAATGATGTACTTTAAAGCATTAATCGATGGGTTATCGCCATTACCAGAAGCATGCCAGGTAATACGAGCAGAGCTCGAGCAACAAGCCAAGCAGCATGGTTGGCCGGCACTTTATAAAGAGCTTGAAAAAATTGATCCACAAGCGGCGCAAAAAATGAGCGAGAATGATTCGCAACGCATTAACCGCGCCCTTGAAGTTTACCGATTAACCGGTAGAACAATGACTGAATTACAAAAAAGTAAGCAGCCGAGTTTACCGTATACTTTTCATCAATTTGCTATTGCGCCTGAAGATCGCGCTGATTTACACCAGCGAATTGAACAAAGGTTTAAAATAATGCTTGAGCAGGGGTTTGAAAATGAAGTTTTATCCCTATATCAACGTAAGGATTTACACCCTAACTTACCTTCCATTCGTTGCGTGGGTTATAGACAAATGTGGGATTACATTGCCGGCGAGATTGATTACGATGAAATGGTCTTTCGCGGTATTGCAGCAACACGACAGCTTGCTAAGCGTCAATTGACGTGGCTAAGAGGTTGGCCCGATGTAACGTGGTTAACAACGGGTGATGAAGAAAACTTGCAACACGTTGTAAGTTCGCTAAGCTAGTAGTAGTTGAAATTTTTTAGCTTTGTTAAATGAGTTCAGCCACTTAATTATAATAACACCTAGAACGAAGGAAAATAACATGGCAAAAGGCCAATCGTTACAAGACCCATTTTTGAATGCGCTACGTCGTGAGCGTATTCCAGTATCAATCTTTTTGGTTAATGGCATCAAACTACAAGGTAAGATCCAGTCATTTGATCAATTTGTTATTTTACTAGAAAACACCGTGAATCAAATGGTGTATAAACATGCGATTTCTACCGTAGTTCCTGCTCGTGCTGTTAACTTCCAAGGTATTCAAGGAAGTGAAGACGGTGAAGAGCCTGAAGCTGGAAATTTTTAAATTAGGAGCATAATGTTTGTTTGACCGTTATGAAGCCGGCGAACAGGCAGTCTTAGTTCATATCGACTTTCCAAAAGAAGGGGATCGTGAAGATCTTCATGAATTAGAAATGTTGGTATCTTCTGCTGGTGTTAGCAGTTTGGCGGTTGTGCAAGGCAGCCGTCAAGCACCACATCCGAAACTATTCGTCGGTACCGGAAAGGCTGAAGAAATTGCTGAGATTGTTAAAATCCACAACGCAGATGTCGTCATTTTTAATCATCAACTCAGACCATCACAAGAACGCAATTTAGAGCGCGTTTGCCAATGTCGTGTGCTTGATAGAACGACGCTTATTCTTGATATTTTTGCCCAGCGTGCACGTACTCATGAAGGTAAGTTGCAGGTTGAGCTAGCACAATTGCGTCATATGTCGACGCGTTTGATCCGAGGCTGGACGCATCTTGAACGCCAAAAAGGCGGGATCGGTTTGCGCGGGCCAGGTGAAACTCAGCTAGAAACAGATAGACGTTTATTACGAGTTCGTATTCAAAGTATTCGCGCACGGTTAGAAAAAGTGGCAGTGCAGCGTGAGCAAGGTAGACGTGCTCGTAACCGTAATGAAATTCCTACGGTGTCGTTGGTAGGGTATACCAATGCGGGTAAGTCGACGCTATTTAATCGTATTACTAATTCTAATGTGTATGCTGCTGATCAACTGTTCGCGACGCTTGATCCAACCTTACGTAAACTCGAAATAGAAGACGTTGGTTCGATAATTTTAGCCGATACCGTTGGCTTTATTCGTCATTTACCGCATGACTTAGTTGCCGCATTTAAAGCGACGCTAACTGAAACTCGCGAAGCTGATTTACAACTTCATGTGGTCGATGTTGCAGATCATCGTCGTAAAGAGAATATTGAACAGGTACAATCGGTCCTTAAAGAAATAGAAGCTGATGAAGTGCCGCAATTGCTGGTTTACAACAAAATTGATGCGCTCGAAGATATTGAACCACGGATTGACCGTGACGATGAAGGCCTGCCTATTAGGGTATGGTTGTCGGCACACAGTGGCGCAGGGTGTGAATTATTGTCTGAAGCTATCAGCGAGCTGTTAGCAAAGAAAATGTTTGTTCATACGCTTAAATTAGCTCCACAATATGGTCGTTTACGTGCTGCGTTGTTCAATTTAAATGCTGTGCATCAAGAAGACTTTGATGAACAGGGACATTGGTTACTTGCTACGCGACTACCTATGGTAGAATGGAATCGCTTAAAAAAAGAGTTTGGTCCTGAAATCGACGCTTTTATTTCGTAATTCGAAAAAACTACCGCACAATGTCATTTTTAGTATGAGAACTGCGGTATTTTTGTTAGATTTAACGTAATTACCTAAATTATTTAGATAACAATGGAGTATAGCTATGGCCTGGAATGAACCGGGTAATAATGGCAATGATAAAGATCCGTGGAACAAAAAAGGCGGACGTGATCAAGGCCCACCTGACTTAGACGAGGTGTTTCGCAAATTCAGCAGCAAGTTTGGTGGCTTATTTGGCGGTAAAAAATCCGGCAATGGCGGCGGCGGACTTGGTGGAGCTGGTCTTTCATTTGTACTGATCATTGCTGCAATTGTATGGGCATTGAGCGGTATTTATACCGTGAAAGAAGCAGAACGCGGCATCGTTTTACATTTTGGTCAATTTGACCGCATTGCAGATCCAGGTCTGCGTTGGAAGATGACCTTTATTGAAACGGTAATTCCGGTTGATATTGAAGCAGTTCGCTCATTATCGACATCTGGTTTTATGCTCACTGAAGATGAGAACGTGGTAAGCGTTGAGTTTCAGGTGCAATACCGGGTTATTGACCCTTTCCTATATAAATTTAGCGTAACTAACGCGGATTCTAGCTTAGAAGAAGCGCTAGAAAGTGCATTACGTTATGTTGTTGGTCATTCAAAAATGGACCAAGTATTAACGAATGGCCGTGAGGTTGTGCGTCAAAATACATGGGATGAACTGAATCAAATCGTCGAACCGTATAACTTAGGTTTGATTGTAACAGACGTTAACTTTAAAGATTCGCGCCCACCGGCTGAAGTTAAGGATGCGTTTGATGATGCTATTTCCGCACAAGAAGATGAACAACGTTTTATTCGTGAAGCTGAAGCATACGCGCGTGAAATTGAACCGCGTGCTCGTGGTCAAGTTACCCGTATGACACAAGAAGCTGAAGGTTACGGCGAGCGCATTATTTTAGAAGCTCAAGGTGAAGTTGCGCGTTTTGAAAAGCTATTACCTGAATATCAGGCTGCTAAGCGTGTAACTCGTGAACGTTTATATATCGATGCTATGGAAGAGGTGCTAGGAAATAGCTCAAAAGTGTTAGTCGATGTTAAAGGCGGTAATAATATGATGTATTTACCACTTGATAAAATCATGGATAAGCAAGGGAACGCAACCCGTGTTGCATTACCTAGTTCGAGTGATATTAACGACTTACGTAATAAAGTTAATACATCGCGCAATAGCACTTTGAACTCAAGTTCAGACCGCTTTGGTGCTGATCGCTTTAACGACGGGAGATAAGCGCAATGAAAAACTTTAGTTTAGTTATATTATTAGCGGCCGTTGTGTTGTCGTTTTCGTCAGTGTTCGTAGTGCCTGAAGGGCAAAAAGCAATTGTTATGCTTTTCAGTAAAGTGCAAAAAGACAGTGATGATAAAGCAATTGTTTTTGGCCCTGGCTTACAATTCAAAGTACCTTTCTTTAGCCAAGTACGCCGTATTGATGCGCGTATTCAGACGTTAGATGGTACGCCAGATCGTTTTGTTACTAGCGAGAAAAAAGACTTAATCGTTGATTCTTACGTTAAATGGCGTGTTAGTGATTTTAGTGCTTTTTACTTACGTGCTCGTGGTGATAAACAATACGCCGAAGCGCTACTCAAGCAAAAAGTAAATAATGGTCTACGTACTAACTTTGGTTCACGTACTATCCGTGAGATTGTTTCGGGTGAACGTAGCGAGTTAATGGAAGAAGCATTAGTTCAAGCTTCTGAAAGTGCGCAAGAGCTAGGTATTGAAGTACTTGATGTACGTGTTAAGCAAATCAACTTACCGTCAGAAGTGAGTAATTCAATTTACCAACGTATGCGTGCAGAGCGTACTGCTGTTGCTAAAGAGCATCGTTCTGAAGGTCAAGAAAAAGCCGAAACTATCCGCGCTGATATTGACCGTCGCGTCACAGTAATGTTGGCTGATGCTGAGCGTAATGCCCGTACTGTTCGCGGTGAAGGCGATGCAAAAGCTGCGGCTATTTATGCTAATGCGTATAATAAAGATGCTGAATTCTTTGGTTTTGTACGCTCATTAGAGGCCTATAAAAAGACCTTCAAAGACAAGCAAGACGTAATGGTATTATCACCAGACAGTGACTTCTTTAGATATATGAAAGGTGCTGCGGCACAGTAATCTTTTCTAAATTTAGCACAAATCTAAACCCTGTGTATGCAGGGTTTTTCTTTTAGTAAGATGAGTTTTTATGAGTAACTTAATGTTATTCAACCAGTTAATTTTTATTGCAAAGGTCGTTGTGGGGCTGCGCAGAAAAAATAACCTAAACGGGGGTGATCTTTTCCCTCATTATCTGGTAAAATCTCGTCCTAATTTTTTCTAAGTGAATTTACAATGGGTAAAAACGTTGTTGTATTAGGCACCCAATGGGGTGACGAAGGTAAGGGTAAGGTAGTTGACCTCCTTACAGACAAAGCATCTTTAGTAGTTCGTTACCAAGGTGGCCATAACGCTGGTCATACACTGGTAATTGAAGGTGAAAAGACGGTTTTACACCTTATTCCATCGGGTGTATTACGTGACAATGTTAAGTGTGTGATTGGTAATGGTGTTGTTGTTTCACCAGAAGCGCTAATGAAAGAGATTGGCATGCTTGAAGAACGTGGCGTACCAGTACGTGAACGTTTATTGATCAGTGAAGCATGTCCGCTTATTTTGCCTTTCCACATCGCATTAGATGTAGCTCGTGAAAAAGCACGTGGTAATAAAGCGATTGGTACAACAGGTCGTGGTATTGGTCCAGCGTATGAAGATAAAGTTGCTCGTCGCGGTTTACGTATCGGTGACTTATTCAACCCTGAACTATTCGCAGCAAAACTGAAAGAAGTACTGGAATATCATAACTTCACGTTAGTTAACTACTACAAAGTAGATGCGGTAGACTTCCAGCAGACGCTTGATGATGCAATGGCTGTTGCAGATATCCTGAAAGCAATGGTTGTGGACGTAACTGAGTTACTTGATCAAACGCGTTTAGCGGGTGACAATATCTTGTTTGAAGGCGCGCAAGGTACATTACTTGATATCGATCACGGTACTTATCCATATGTAACATCTTCAAATACTACTGCTGGTGGCGTTGCTACAGGTGCTGGCTTTGGTCCGTTAAACCTTGATTATGTACTAGGTATTATCAAAGCTTACACCACACGTGTTGGTTCTGGTCCTTTCCCTACCGAGCTTTACGACGGTTTAGAAAAACAAGACCCAGTTGGCAAGCACTTGGGTACTGTCGGTCATGAGTTTGGTGCAACGACTGGTCGCTTACGTCGTACCGGTTGGTTAGATGCTGTGGCAATGCGCCGTGCGGTACAAATTAACTCTATCTCAGGTTTTTGTTTAACTAAACTAGACGTGTTAGATGGTTTAGAAACACTAAAAATCTGTACTGGTTACCAGCTAGAAGATGGCACTATCACTAATGTGACGCCACTTGCTGCTGAAGGTTATGAGAAAGTAACGCCAGTCTATGAAGAAATGCCTGGTTGGACTGAAAATACAGTGGGTGTTACCACTGTTGAGCAGCTACCAAAAGCGGCGCTTGATTACATCAAACGCATTGAAGAAATCACCGGCGTACCTGTTGATATTATTTCTACAGGTCCTGACCGTGTAGAAACTATGGTTTTACGTAGCCCGTTTGCATAATCACTCATAGAACTAAAAAGCTGCCATGTGCAGCTTTTTTTGTGTCTTTATTTCAATATGGAACGATCTTTGTATAAACTTTAGCAAGATGGTTTTTAATTTAAAGTGACCTAAATGCGTTTGTTAACTTGTTTATCATTAGTGCCGTTATCGTTTTTGCTGGCAAGCCACGTCAAGTCTGAAGAGACCATAGCAGCCGTGCCACTATATACAGAAACTGAGCTGTTAGCGTTAATTAATAAGAATACACATTTAGCACGCGTTAAAGCAGATGATTGCCAGTTAGTACAGGATATTGAGGCACGAGCCAATAAAATGGCACTGCCATCGTATCAATTTTTATATGGCGATATGCTGGCTTATGCGGTGTGTGTTGATCGCAATGTGGAGTTAGGTGTGTACTACATGCGCCAAGCCGCTCAGCAAGGCTTAGCGGTGGCATTAGAGCAACTTGGACGTTACTATGATACTGGGCGTTTAGTGCAAAAAGATAAAGCACTGGCTGTAACCTATCTGCGTGAAGCCTCATCACAAGGTAATTTAAAAGCACAATTGCGGTTAGTTAATTTATTTAATCAAGGCTATGGCAGTCCACGTGATTACGAAGACGCATATCGTTGGTTATTTCATAGTATGGTTGCAGATAAAGCAACCCATAAAAAGATTGAACGCTCGCTAGCCCAATTGGCGCAAAAAATGCCCGATAGTGTAGTAGCACGTGCGCGCTTGCCATTGTAGGGTTGAGTTGCTTAGTTAGCGAGTTAGAAAGGGTAAGGTTAGTGAGTTGAAAGTAAAAGGGCTAGGTGTGATACCTAGCCCTGTTCGTTTTACTCTTTTATTTCTTTCGGTTCTTTATTTTTACCGTTGTTTGGATCTTTTAACACCGACATTTTTGGTGGCAGCATCGCGACAACACGTTCACCTTCTTGCGGTGGTTTTTCCATATTAATAGTAAATGGGCGCAGTTTGATAGGGCTATCATCATCGTTGTCTTTGTCACCATTGAGAATAAATAACGGAATTGCATCGCTGTTCATCTCTTGGTATCTGCCCCAGTTAAACTCTTCAGAAATTCGCGTTACACTAACCTTACCGCCTTTAGCAATTAAGCTACTTAAACGTGCATAAGAGCCGCTGTCACCAAACAAAATTTGCCGAGATAAAAATGTTGCGCTGTCTTTGTTTGCTTTGGCATGAGAGGTCGAAGAACGCAATGAAAAGACGTTCTTTTCATTCAATAAATGTGAAAAGTACTGCACGCCTAGCGCGTTATGATGGCGGTTTGGCGAAAGCGCCATTACGCTGCGTAGAGTTGTCAGGGGTAAGTAACGTTCAGCATGTTCTGATTGCGGGTTACCATAATAACAAGGCAGTCCATCCATACGTGCCATGCGGCAGTTTTCCCAAGCTGGATCTGATAAGTGCACTGGAATATTTTGCTCTTTTAGCCCACAAGCAATGGCACGAGCGACATGGTTTGCACCAATGATCAAAATAGTATTTGGTGAAGGTTGACGAACACCTAATAGTTTCGCAATCGGAATCGCAGTTAAGCTTTGCAGCACCACTGTGATGATGATAACGGTAAAAATCAGTGGCACCATTTTCTCGGCATCAGCAACACCAGCTTCCATCATACTAATAGCAAAAACAGAGCCTACCGCAGCTGCGACAATACCACGTGGTGCAATCCAAGCGAGCACTAAGCGAGATTTAATTGGTAGCTCAGTGCCGAAAGTGGAGATCGCAATACACAATGGACGAGCGATAAATAACACGATAGCCAAAAAGATAAACACATCGGCATCAAGCATCATTAAATCAGCTAATTCTAAACGCGCAGCAAGCAAAATGAATAAGGTTGAAATTAAGATCATGGACAGATCTTCTTTAAACTCTAAAACAGAATCAATTTCTAAATCGTCCTGATTCGCTAACCAAATACCAAATACAGTAACCGCTAATAGGCCTGACTCATGGCTCAAATGATTTGAGACTGTAAAGCTAATAAGTACCAACGCTAAGATGCCGAATTTATGTAACTCAAACGGCAGCCATTCGCGGCGGATCAGTAACGTTGTAAGCCAACCTGCGACCACGCCAATAGATAAACCGACTCCTAAGGTTTTAAACAAGGCAATTACGGTATGAATAAACACTTCACCTTGACCTACCAGCATCACCGCTTCAAATACTAACACCGCAAATAAAGCGCCAATTGGGTCAATAACGATGCCTTCCCAACGTAGTATGCGATCAATATCTTGGGTTGGCCGCATTGAGTTTAATAGTGGTGCAATAACTGTTGGGCCAGTAACAACTAATACCGCACCGAGCACCGCTGCTACGCGCCAGTTGAGTTCTAAAATCCAATAAGCACTAAGGCTTAGTACTATGCAAGTCGTAATCATGCCAATTGAGCATAAGTTACGGACTACCTTGCCAATGCCTTTGAGTTCTCGAAAGTGCAGAGTCAAAGAACCTTCAAATAAGATCACCGCAACACTAAGCGAGACTACCGGGAAGAGTAAATCACCAAGCAGTGCATCTGGATCAAGTAAACCCGTAGCAGGGCCAAGTAGCAGGCCTGTAAGCAACAAGAATAAAATAGCTGGGACACGAAAACCCCATGCTATCCATTGGGCGAGAACCGAACATAGAGCGATCCCTGCGATATAAATAGCTGACATAGATGAAGTATTCCTTATTTATTACAACGATTAGGAGTAAAGCTTTCGATACTTATAATACAGGGGTATACACATGTATGTTAATTTTTCCTAATAGAATTTTAGCTGTTTACCAACTTATTTGTAGAAGAAATGATAATTTATTGGTTTTGAAATATTTGAAACAAATTAAATTCTATTTAACTAATTGAATATTAATGCTTTTAAAATTAATTGATCGCTATAGTAAGCCGAATGGATAAAATATAGCCTTGATCTTTAGGCTGAGAATAGCGTAATATAGTTAGTATTCAAATAATTAGTTATCTAATTAGTTACTTGTTAGGTCTAAGCAAATAGATATAGTTATTTTTAGATTGTCTTAAAGTTAAGCAGTTTAGATAGAGGTTTCTATATTTATATACTTAAAAATCAATAAATTAATTGTTTTGAATGCAGTTTGTACAATTTTACTCATTTTTAGTAATCAGTTAACTTGAACATAAATTACATCTATTGTGATTTATATTGTTTGAGTTGAACTATTATTTACTCAATATTTGACACCCATCGTGGTGAGCAAATCTCGGTCCTTGAGTCATCACCCTATCTGTTGGTGTACCAGACTTTAGAGGCTCTATGTATGTTGTTAATAAAAAAGCTTCACACAGCTTTTACAGCGATGCATAAACAACACTTTTTTATTTACTCTATAACTGTTCAGTCTTAATGATTGAGCTAAAGTTATGCTATATCAAATGCACTTAGTTAATTAAGTGAGCGTTTTTGGCTGGGTGTTAAAAAGTGATTACTAAAGAAAGTGAGTAATGGTAAGTATAAATTGTTAACTCGTTACCTAGGCAGGCACTAGGAGAATGTTTTCATACTTATCCTATTTGGATAAGACACAGTTAAAATGGAAAGTTGAACACTTATGCAAAAGTTAAATTGGCGACGTATTGTATTAAAAGTAGGCAGCGCATTGATTGCACCTGATCAAGATGGTTGTCGCTCACGCTATTTATTAACCATCGCTCAGTTTATTGTTCGTTGTCGTAGTCAAGGAATTGAAGTGATTTTAGTTTCATCAGGCTCTGTTGCCGCTGGCGCACATTTATTTCCAGCGACACAAGAGCGCACCGTGGCGATGAAAAAAGCGATGGCAGCAGCGGGACAAACAGAAATGATGGCTATGTGGGACCGTTTTTTTGATTTCCCATCGGCACAAATTTTATTAACTCATGGTGACTTACGTGACCGTGAGCGTTATGAGAGTATTAGAGAAACTGTTTTCACCTTGCTTGATCATGGTGTGCTGCCAATCATGAACGAAAATGATACGGTGACAACCGATGATTTGAAAGTCGGTGATAACGATAACTTATCGGCAATGGTTGCTGCTGCAGCAGATGCTGATGCATTGATGATATTTTCAGATGTGGATGGGCTTTATGATAAAAATCCTAACCTGCACGAGGATGCAATATTACTGCCTGAAATTAAATCAATTGATGAATCAATTTATGCTATGGCAGGATCTGCAACCAGTGCGGTTGGCACCGGTGGTATGAAAACGAAAATTGAAGCGGCAGAAAAAGCCACTTCACATGGTATTACTACTTATATAATTAATGGTTTTAAAGAGCAGACATTTACAAAGCTACTGGCAGGTGAGAACCCTGGTACTATTTTTTTACCATACGAAAAACCGATGCAAGAAGCTGTGCACTGGATGACTCATACTGCAAGTGAGCAAGGTGAAGTGGTTGTCGCAGGTTCATACGATGAATCTTTAGAGGGTGAAAGTGGCTGTATCCGTGGTGATGAAATTGTTGCCGTGCATGGTGAATTTGCCATTGGTGATACCATTTTGGTACGTAGTAACGACGGCACTCGATTAGCCAAGGCAACTGCAAATTACAGTAGTTGTTTACTGAATTTTATAGCTGATAACGAACAAAGCGAGTTTAGCGACAAGATGCAAGATTCAATCGGTCCCGTTATTTCAGAAAAAGATATCGCATTATTGGAGAAGTCATGAGTTTAATTACAGATATTTCACGTCAGGCAGCAAAAGCGGCGCATCAGTTAGCCTTACTCGATACCGAGAGCAAAAATAAGGTGTTACTGGATATGGCAGCAGCATTACGTCAGCAAAAAGCATTTATTACTAAAGAAAACGAAAGTGATTTAGCCGCAGCCCGCGATAACAATCTAGCAGCCGCTATGATTGACCGTTTAACACTCAATGATGAACGTATTGAAGCAATGGCTGAAGGCATTGAAGTGATAGTAAGCCTTGAGGATCCAGTGGGTCAATTACGCGATATTACTGAGCGCCCTAATGGGATTAAAATTCGTAAAATGCGCGTACCATTGGGTGTTGTTTGTATGATTTATGAAGCACGTCCAAATGTAACCGCTGACGCAGGTGCTTTGTGTTTTAAATCAGGTAATGGGGTCATTTTACGTGGTGGTAAAGAGGCGCTAAAAAGCTCGCAAGCCATTGCCAGTGTCATGCATCAAGTATTAGAGCAGCATAATTTACCGGCAGCGTTAATCTCAGTTATTCCAGATCCAGACCGCGGATTATTAATGGAATTGATGCAGCAACGTGACAGCATTGACTTAATCATCCCACGCGGCGGCGAAGGGCTCATTAACTTTGTAACAGATAACAGTACAATTCCTGTGATCCAGCATTTTAAAGGTGTGTGTCATTTATACGTAGATAAAGACGCTGACTTAGAAGTGGCGATTAACTTGCTACTGAACGGTAAAACTCAGCGTACTGGCGTGTGTAATGCACTAGAAGGTCTCGTTGTTCATCAGGATGTTGCCGATGAGTTTTTAAATTTATGTGCTGTTGTATTACGCCAAGAAGGTGTAAAAATTAACGCTGATAGCCAAGCTGCACAATATTTTGATAATGCGACAGTGCTAGCACCTGAACAGTTTGGTGAAGAGTACCTTGACTTAGAAATTGCCATTCGAGTAGTGCCAGACTTTGCCGGTGCGATTGATCACATTGCACAATTTGGTTCAAACCATACGGAAGTTATTTGCACTAAAAACCAAGCCGCAGCTGAATTGTTCCAGCGCAGTGTTGATGCCTCTGTCGTGATGGTTAATACTTCATCACGCTTCTCTGACGGCTCACAGTTAGGTCTAGGTGCCGAGATTGGTATTGCTACGTCAAAACTACACGCTTATGGCCCAATGGGTTTAGAATCATTAACGACGGAGAAGTACCTCGTCAATGGTGTAGGTCAAATTCGCGAATAATTAATAATCGAATAACTTAATTAAAATGCCGAGTTTATGCTCGGCATTTTTGATCGTAAATACAATGTAGCGCACAGTGAGACAATAACGAGTGTAAAATCAACAGTTTTTTGTTTAGTAAAATATATGAATTTAAAACAAGAGTTTGGCGTAATGGCCATAGAGATAAAAATAAAGGGGAGGAAAGTGGTGGAGCTAAGCAGGATCGAACTGCTGACCTCCTGCGTGCAAGGCAGGCGCTCTCCCAGCTGAGCTATAGCCCCACATTCCTAAAGTTACGAATTTCGTAACCACTTGATATTCCCTTTCAAGCGGGACGAACTTTAATGAGATTTCTAAATTTGGTCAAGCATTTTCTATATATTTTACGAATTTTCACGCAAGTAAACTATTTTTGCTAGACTAGCAGTCACTGGATAGTAAAAAGACTTTAAAAATGAAAAAATATGCATTGATCCTGCTCGTTTTGCTTTGCGGGTGCGCAAGTCAAAATGAACAACCGCCTTTTGAAATTAATAACAAACAGTTACATACCAAGCTGGATGAGCAAGGTAATAAAATTTTTGCCTATGTTGTGTCGGTTAAAGCAAATAGCCGCAAAAGTTTAAACTTAGAGCGACCACTTACTCGCAGTGAGTTTAAAAACTTTGCAGAGCAAGAATATTTTGAAGAATCGAATAGTTTAAAACTAGAATTAGAAGATCAAGCCGTGCACTTATTAAAACAAGAGTTGCATGATAAAAAATACTGTAGCGACGATAAATATGAGATAAATGAAGTGTTATGGCGAGATTTAAGTGTACGCTTGATGGGGCGTTGTTTATAAAAGTCGCGCCAGGATGTGTATCTATGCTTGCTCTGGTGAATGATAAGCAAAATAATGTCACTTTATGGCTTGATCAAGACATATGGTTTGGTGATTTATTTCATTGTCATTAACTCGGGAACACCCAAACATGGTTATTGCAAAAAGCCGATTTAGAAACTTTTTTGCCACTACAGGGCATCATCCTAAAGTGGTTTTTTTACCCGCTAGATAAGCTGAACTCACTAAAATTAATCCGCATATACAGACCAATAATAACGAGGACATAAATGCGATATGGCCAAATTGTTGATATATCAAGCCAGGTACAAAAGAGCCAAAGCCCCACCACTATAATAAAACGACACATAAGCACCATTAGTTACACTCGGTGGTGCACTGCTTATTTTATTAACCAGCGGCAATAACGAAATAGAAGCTTTGCCAAGTCCATAAATCAGCAAAAATAGCCGCTAATACTCGGCCAAAGTAACCCCCAGCAATTGTACTGCCAATATAGAAGGTCATATTCTTTTGCAAACTATCAGCTTGATAAGTGCTGTCTATGTAAGTGGTCATTGCGGTGAGTGCGGCAGGTAAGGTTAAACCTTGTAAAAATCGTAGTAACAGTAATAACTAAAAACTGGGGGTATAAGCAAAAGCAACACAGGTAACAGCGAGTACTAGCATCGCGTAGCGAAGAATTGTTAAAGGGTTACGTTTAGCTAATAATAAGCCGTATACCAAAGGGGCAATCGCCAAAGGGAGCATAGTCGCCGTCATCAAGCTACCTGCGGTGGCAGGACTAACTGAAAATTGCTCTGCAAATAAGCTTAATAATGGCTGTGGTGCATAGAGCACAAAGAAGATAAACAGTGAGCAACTTAATAAATGACTGAACCGCATTTTATTAGGCCCTACTACAAAAACCACAGCTTACCCTGATTGACATTAAATTCAACCTCAATACGCTCTTTAAGTGGTTACTTTTATTCTAGAAATAAGTATTTATTGCGCTAAATCATATTCTCGATAGCAACACTTTGTTAGATTAATGGCCACAGCACTATGATTTCTCTGCATTGACGATTAAAATAATCTTAATATCAGTTTTTAATGGAACAAAGCCATGGGTTCATTACAAGACCAATTGCTACAAGCAGGACTAACCACATCACATAAAGCTAAAGTAGCTAAAAGTGAAAAGCGTAAGCAACAAAAAAAGCCAAAAAAAGGGGCAACCAGTAACCCTAGTGATCTGCAAAAGCATATTCAGCAAACAAAGTTAGAACAGCAGAAAAAAGCAGAAGAATTAAATCAAGCTCGTCAAGGTGAGTTAAAGCAACGTGAGCAAGTTGCCCGCGTAAAGCAGATATTAGAGCATCATAATCAAGATTCGATTCGTGGTGAGCGGACTTTTAATTTTACTTACGAAAATAAAGTCAAAGAGCTCGACGTAAATGAACAAACCCAAAAAGCCTTATCAGGTGGCCGACTGGCAATTTGTGTATTAGAAGGGCAGTTTTTTGTACTTGAAGATGAGCCAGCGCGTAAAGTGGCAGAAGTTGATGAAAAGTACATCGTGTTTCATGTGGAGCCTGAAGACAAAGGTAAAGATGCAGATGACCCTTATGCTGATTTTGAAGTACCAGATGATTTAGTCTGGTAGCCTAAGAGATCACTTGAACAGCGAGTTTGGTGATCTACTTGGTGTATAAATTACGTACATATGGAATGTACAAAGATCCGTTATTATGGTCTACAATTAAGCTAATAATTTTTATAAACCGTCAAAAAGAAGAGAAAATACAATGAGCAAGATAACAAAATTACTCTTAGGTGCAAGTCTCACTATGGTTGCTAGTATATCATTTAACAGCATGGCTGCCGATGGTGCAGCGCTTTATACAGCAAAGCTATGCCAGACTTGTCACGGTCCTGAAGGTAAAGCGCCGATCATGGCAATGTATCCTAAACTGAATGGTCAGAATAAAGACTACTTAGTGGCACAAATGAAAGACATTAAATCAGGTGCGCGTAATAATGGTATGACTGCTGCTATGAAAGCCATGGTTGCAACGGTAACCGACGAAGAAATGGCTGCGATTGCTGATTATTTAGCAAACGTAAAATAGTTTTTTGAGCGAGAGTTACTTTCTTAACTCACAGAAAACAGCCACACCAATTTGGTGTGGCTGTTTTGTTTTAAATATTGATCATCCACGCACACTACTTTAGACTTCTATCCATCTATTTCGTGTTTTGCTTTTAACGCGTTTAAATAAGGCTCCATAATGTTTGAATTGCCACAACTTGATTTAAAAAATAAAGTCTCTGCACAAGAATGGCAGTTACGAGTTGATTTAGCCGCCTGTTATCGGTTGGTTGATCATTTTCGTTGGGGTGATTTGATTTACACGCATTTATCGGCGCGTTTGCCGGGCACTGACCATTATTTAGTGAATGCGTTTGGCCTCACATTTGATGAAGTAACAGCTTCTAATTTAGTTAAAGTGGACTTGGCCGGCAACATTTTAGATGACACGCCATTTGCAATCAATCCTGCTGGCTTTACGATTCATAGCGCGATTCACGAAGTGCGTGATGACGCCCATTGTGTTATTCACTTACATACTAAAGAAACGATTGCCGTTGCCACGCAGCAAAATGGCCTGCTGCCACTTAGCCAGTATTCAATGTTTTCACTGCCGTCATTGTCTTATCACAGCTATGAAGGGCTAGCGGTAAATAATGATGAAAAAAAACGCCTGCAAGATGACTTAGCTAATACTAATCATATGTTGTTAGTAAACCATGGTGGTTTAACTGTGGGGCCAACGGTGGGTGATGCATTTATGCGTTTTTATGACTTGCAGCGTGCTTGTGAAATACAGCTAGCTTTACAAGCCAGTGGCCAAGCTGTTACACCAGTACCTCAAGCCATAATCGATAATATTTATAATCAAGCGAATGTAGTGCACAGCGGTAGTACTGGTGGACAATTAGCTTGGCCTGCGATGTTACGTAAGGCTCATCGTCTTGATCCTAGTTTTGCAAAATAATCTAAGCCTTGGTTAATAAGGAATTGTCATGAAAGTTAATCGCGTTGAAGTGTTTGATATCCATTGTCCAGATAGACCTGCTTGGACTCCTGTATTTGTCCGTATTCATACAGACGAAGGAATTAGCGGGGTTGGCGAAGCTGGCCTAGCTTATGATCTTGGACACAGTGCTGCCGCTGCTATGATCAAAGAAATGGCTGATGCTTTCTTAATTGGTCATGACCCATTTCAAACTGAAAAATTATGGTCGCGTATGTTGCGTGAAAGCTTTTGGGGGTTAGGTGGGGGGCCTGTAGTTTATGCCGCAATGAGCGCGATAGACACCGCTTTATGGGACATCAAGGGTAAAGCATTAGGCTTACCTGTGTATCAGTTGCTAGGTGGTAAAGTTAACGACAAACTGCGTACTTATGCGTCACAATTGCAGTTTGACTGGGACACTGAGTTTAAAGCGCTGGTACAGCCACAAGAATATGCAGAAGCGGCGTTAAAAGCAGTAGCAGAAGGCTACGATGCCGTTAAAGTTGATCCTATCCAATATGATAAAGACGGCAATACTTATTACGACCGCACTAACATTATTTCACGCGCTGAAATGAAGCTCTATCGCGCACGCATGCAGGCAATTCGTGAAGCAGTGGGTGATGAAGTCGATATCATTTTTGAATGCCACAGTTTACCAGGTGTTACCTCAGCTATTCAAATTGGTGAGATCGCAAAAGAATTTGACTGTATGTTTTATGAAGAACCAGTTAACTACTTAAATCATTCGTTACATGCCAAAGTAGCAGATAAAGTATCAGTGCCAATTGCGGGTGGCGAGCGTTTATATAATCGTTGGGGTGTACGCCCTTATTTAGAAGATCAAAGCATTAATGTATTACAGCCAGATATCGGTTTATGTGGTGGTTTTACTGAAACTAAAAAAGTGTGTGATTACGCTGATATTTTTGATGTGCGTATTCAGGCTCATGTCTGTGGTGGCCCAGTTGCAACCGCAGCATCATTACATTTAGAAACGGCTATTCCAAATTTTTTAATTCATGAGCATCACACTTATGCAATTAAAAAGTGGAACCGAGAACTGTGCTTACAAGATCCACAACCTAAAAATGGTTTCTTTGAAGTATCGGAAGATCCGGGCATTGGTATTGAACTTAACGATGAAATCGTGATGCGTTCACAAAGAGTAGAGATTAAGTAATCTGCTACGGGCTTCTAGCTATGAGAGGCGAGCTGAATCTAGCTCGCCTAATACTAAATTATTGGGTTTTATGATGGTTTATGTAGTAGAAGCCAGTAAGTTTATAGATCAACTGAAAGACAGCTACTAGCGACGCTTTTATATTATTTCGTTTGGTTTTGTTTGGAGTTGATTAAAAGCTTAATGATAGTAATATCTTAGGTAATTTGTTAAAACTGTATAAAGTAGGAAGTGAGCGTTGAATCGATAGAAACTTGCGCGATAAGCGCACCATAAAATTGTTGAAAACATCACGAATGAGCGAAAGTGAACAATATGAAGAATGTTGCGAACATGGAAAGTAACAAGCTACTTACGTGAGCCATTATACTTTACAGAGCCTGCGGGGTAATGATATATGATATTGGCTGTCGATGTTCAATATTACGAAAATTATGCAGTTATAGCTGGAATAACATTTAATAATTGGACAGATAAATCACCATTAAAGGTCTACAAATCAATTGTACATAATCTTAAGGAATATATTCCAGGAGAGTTTTATAAAAGGGAATTACCCTGTATTTTACAGTTATTAGAGGAGCATCAATTATCTATTCAAGTCATAGTCATTGATGGTTATGTTTACCTGGATGGAGAGAGTAAACCCGGTTTGGGTAAATATTTGAATGAACAGTTACCTAACACCAAGATTATAGGGGTAGCTAAAGGCCGTTTTGACGGGATAAGTGAACGATATGCGATAAAAAGAGGAGCAAGTAAAAAGCCACTTTATATTACCTCTATTGGCTTTGATGTTTTAACAGCAAATTTCAATATTTCATCTATGCATGGTGAGCATAGAATCCCAACGCTTTTGAAATTGGTAGATCAATTATGCAGAGAAAGGTATGTGAAGTAAAAATGCAACATATATGAGCCTTAACTCTGTAAAAGAATCACTGGGGAAACCTTGACTTCATACATCATGAAATATTAATGTTTGAGCATGGTAAAGAAGCAGTGGTCAAATTTGCTTAAGCGCGATTAGTCGATTCAGATATCAGCTCTCACTTTTTTTATAATAAATATTATACAATCAGCGTACTAAGTTTAAAACCTTGTTAGCACCTAGCACCTAGCACCTAGCACCTAGCACCTAGCACCTAGCACCTAGCACCTAGCACCTAGATATCATTCACCTTACATTGTACATTCGGCAATGGCTCTGTGGCCTTACTGTCTAAATGCCTAACAAAACACAGATCATTTTTAATCAGCAATTCATAGCGGTCTGGCATATTGAGTTGCTTGCCCATAATTGGGTTGCCAAGTTCATCAGTTTTAGTAACGTTATCGACTACCATTAAACTGCGCTGCATAAATACATCCTCGGCGACAGCAATATTATCGCTACGCATTAGGCGAGCAATCCCTTGTGCAATAAGATCACTTTGTGGTTTTGTAAGCAGCGCATGCTGTAATTTAGGCGTTGCTGTTTCACCCGTTGCACAACCATATAGCAATAATGCCACCATTATGAAGAATACTTTTTTGTTTAACATTGGCGTTGCCTCAATAGCTTATTGCTTTGGTAATATTTTGTTTTGTTCAGCCAAATTGACCGCACCAGTATTCTGCACGGCTGGTGTATCGCTATAGCGCGCAGGTGCAAAACCTTGTTTGCTCGCAATTGATGTTGCACTCGGACAGCTTTGTGTTTCACGGTAGTTAAGGGCGGCTGCTAAGAGGGCCTCATTTGGGTCGCCTAATTGATGGCTAAAGTCATCAGCAATGGCGCAACCGGCTATACGCACTGGTAAGCGGGCATTGTCAGTGGTATTTTGCGGCGCGAAACCATCTGAATATTCACTAAAACCTTTATTGTTCTCGCCGGTAAATTGAATACTAAAGTAAGTTATATCGCAGTTATCGGTGGGATAAAAACCGTATGGCTTTCCACAAGTACCAGAGCCAATTTGAATTACCTCAATATCCGCACCGCGTAAGCCATTCATAATTGCCTCACTGGCAGAGCAAGTGCTACTAGTGGTTAGTAAATAAACGCGTTTTAAATTAAGGCTCGGCAATGGTGTACCAGCAACCAGAGCTGGATTATCAGCAAAGCCAACAAATTCATCGGTGAACATAACGGGCTCTAAGCGCTTTCCATCAATTGGATTAAAAATAGGGTGTTGATCGTTAAAAATGGTTTTTTCGAAAATTTTCCCGTTGGTGTTCGCGGAGCCTGCGATCATATAAGCAACTTGACTGGCCATTTGTAAAAAACCACCGCCATTATAACGAATATCAATAATCAGGTCAGTGACATTACTTGCTTTGAGACTATTAAAGGCATCATAAAGTGGTTTTTCAGCAATTGCATTGTGGTTATTAAATTGAAAGTAACCCACACTGCCATCAGCTAAAGTCTTCACGTTTGTGACTGGCCTAGAAGTAATCGTTTGCGAGTTTAAGATAACTTCGCGGGTTTCATCGGTATTTATATCTTTGAATACAAAACTGGTGCTTTTACCTACTTTAGTTGGATATAAACCTGCGTTGAGGGTATCTACTTCAGCTTGCGAGTTGGCATTGATAAAATCAACACCATCGATTTCTAAAACCTCAAAGCCACGGGCAAGATTTTGTGCACTTGCAGGTGAGTTAGGCTCTGTATAGGTGATCACACCTTGGCGTGGTGCTGTAGGGCTGATTAATTTAACTTTAAAACCGTAACCAAGAGTCACTCCTGATTGGCTTTGGGCTTTCCATTGTGCGGTCGGTAGGCTGGAGTGAAAGTTATCTTTGTTTGCGCCTGACTCGGTAATTTGCTTGGTTTTTAGCAATTTAAAATATTCATTAACAGCAGGAGTTAGTGCTGGATCACGATCGATAATTTCGTCATACCAAAGGTAAGTTTCGTTACTCCATGACCTTAGCCAGTGCTTTTCGTTTAATGCTTGGCATTGTTGATAAAAATTATTAGAGGGCTGAAATACACCTTGTGTCCAATTGATACTGTTACCAGAGTCGCCATCACCATCACCGTTGTTGTCGGTCATTGTACTACCGCCACCACAAGCAGTGAGCAGTGCTAGAAAAGAAACATTGAGAAACCCAATAGTGAGCTTTTGAATAGAGAAAACAGCCATAATGATGATCTATTTTTACACAGTGTTAACTAAATGTAGCGGTTTTTAATTAAATTTGGTAGCAGTACTGCGCATTTTTATAGCTAAGTTGTTGCCATACACTATGAGTATTACACAGCTCAAAATGGTTTGACCAACGCTGTTGATAACTCGCGTTGATTTGACATACAGGGAAATTACTAGCAAACATAACGCGATGCTGGCCAAAGTGTTGCAAGATAAAGTTTAAACACTGCTGTTGCTGAGTTTGCAGCTGTGCGCTGAGTAGCTCAAAGCCTGAAAATTTAATCCAGCAGTTGGATAGTTGCGCTAATTGGCTGATGCCCTGTTGCCAAATTGACAGATTATTGGGTAAACCCGCATGGTTTATTATTAATTGTAAATGCGGAAGTTGTTGGCAGTAGTTGATTAGTTGTTGGGTAATCGTAAGCTTTTCAACTTCAAATTGAGCTTCAAATATCAGCTGCTTACTGGCTAATAACGCTAAGTTTTCTTGGCATGTAGCATGGCTTAGGCGCGTGGCATCAGCGCCTTCGGTGATATCTCTAATGCCCACTAAGCTTGGGTGTGATAAAGCGGTAATTGCATTATTAAAATCATCGGGGCGACTGTTAATATTGGCAAAGCTGATCGCTTTATAATTGTGGCCATTTAAGTGCTCAGCTAGCCAGTGCAGTTCATTGATGGGGTGTTGGTTATCAAAGCCTGCTTCAATGTGTACTAGGCCTGCAATTTCAAACTGACTTGCCTGCTGTAATTGGTTAACACTCATGGACGCTTTAATCGTATCTAAATTTGGCCAAGGCACAGGATTGTTACCTTGTAGCCAATCATATTGCCCTTGGACTAAATTAAAAAAGTGTACGTGAGGGTCAATAATACGTTCACTCATTGCGCGGTGTAACCACCGTCAATACTTTGCAAACTGCCGGTAATAAAGCTGGCATCATCACTGGCTAGAAACGTAACTAATGCCGCGACTTCATCAGCTTGGCCTAATCGACCAAGTGGCTGTAATGCACCTTCTTCGGCAACTATAGCGCCTTTATCTGCGCCACTACGAGCACAATATGAGTCGATTGCATTATGAAAAAGCGGTGTTTCTATGGTGCCTGGGCACACTGCATTGGTGCGAATATTAAACTGGGCGTAATCCAGTGCGGTAGTTTTTGCTATTGATGCGAGGGCATGTTTGGTTAAGTTATACGCAAACGAGTTGTTTTTAGCTATGATGGCTTGATCTGAGGCAATTAAAATAATCACCCCATTTCGTTGCGCTTTCATGCTCGGTAGTACGCTTTGAATTGCCGCGTAGGCACCCTTTACATTAAGTGCAAACAAACTGTCTAAGGTTGCTTCATCAGTATTTTCGATGCTCGCACTTAAATGACGGCCGGCATTAGAGACTAATACATCAATGCGCTTTGTATCGTTGGCAATCTCAGTAATGATGGTTTTTACGGCGTTGACATCACTGACATCGCAGTGATGCCAAGTGCCTAACTCTGCAGCTTCTAGATCAAGGTTGTGTACTTGGTAACCATTATTTAGAAAACGCTCAACAACAGCACGACCTATACCTTTACTGCCGCCTGTAACGATAGCAACCTTTGACATGGTATTTCCTTAGTGATTGTGACCACAACCGCCTTCACTGTGGACATGGCCGTGTGATACTTCTTCGCTAGTCGCTTCACGTACGCTAAGTACTTGCACATCAAACGTTAGTGTCTTGCCTGCAAATGGGTGGTTTAAATCACAATCAGCATTGAAACGGCCTACTTTCACGATCGTTACTTGATGGCGACCTTGGTTAGAGTTAACCATTGCTGTCATACCTGGTTTCCAGACTTTAGTATCACCTTGTAAATGTTTTAATGGGATGCGTTGAATAAGATCATCAACACGTTCACCGTAAGATTCACTCGGTGTAAGTGTCACGCTGAAGCTATCGCCAGCAGCCTTGCCTTCAATGGCTGTTTCAAGACATGGAAGCATACCTTCCAAACCATGAATATAGGTTAGCGGCTCACTGCCAGTACTTGTTTCTAGTTGCTCGCCCGCTTCACTTAATGTGTAGTGAAATTCAACTGCCGAGTTTTTGCTAATTTGCATGCCGATCTCTTTAATTTTACTGGAATGAAAAGCTAATTTTACGCTAAATAAGCTGGATTATAAACTGCTGGTTCGGTTAGTGTGGTTGCTTTAAGGTTCTTTCAAGCTCTGAAAGTAAGCCTTCGTCATGCAATTGTGACACAGCTTTTGTTGCTTGCGGCAAATGTAGTACCAGCTGGGTGCCGGGCGTTAAAATACTCGACGCACTAAGTTTATTCCACTGGGCTAAATCACTGTGCGGCACATCATACAGCTGGCTAATTTCCCAGATAGTATCACCAGGCTTTACCTGGTATTGGATTGTGATAGTGGGGATCGCTATTTCAGTTTGTTCAAGGTAAGGACTGATTTTATAATTGATAGTTAACGAGTCTGGCATGGTGCGAGGTTGGCCAACCATCAGTGCTTCACCAATACCGATTAAATTAGAAACTTTGTTATTCAGCGCTTTTAGTTTGTTAACTGATAATCCAAAACGACGAGCAATCGAGTACAAAGTATCATTTTTTTTCACTGTATATTCACCGGTAAAGTTATTCTTAAAAAATTGACTGCTTAGCAAGCTTTGTTGTTGTAATGGCAGTAATAAAGTGTGCGGGCCATTAGGTGAGCTCTGGTTTTTTAAATAGCCAGGATTAAGTTTGTGTAGTTGATTGCGACCTATACCTGATAAGTTTGCGATCACCGAAAAATCAAATTGCTGACCCACATTAAATTCTGTTGTAAGGGCTTTGTTGGCGAGTTTAGGGCGGTGTAGTCCGCGCTGAGGGTTTTGTATTAAGTAGCTTAACGCCATTAGTTTTGGCACATATTCAGAGGTTTCTTTGGGTAACTTTAACGACCAGTAATCAGTGCTTTTTCCGCGTTTTTTATTATCAGCAATTGCACGTTTTACACGTCCTTCACCACTATTATAAGCCGCTAATGCGTGTAACCAGTCGCCATCAAAGCGTTTATGTAAATACTCTAAATAGGCCAGAGCTGCATTTGTTGAAGCGAGAACATCTTTGCGCCCGTCATACCATTGATCTGATTTTATACCGAAGTGATGAGCTGTCGCACCGACTAATTGCCATACCCCAACTGCTTGTTCAGATGAGCTAACAGTAGGGCGAAAATCACTTTCCACAAAGGGCAATAAGGCTAACTCCATGGGTAACTTACGTTGCTCTATTTTACTAACTATATGATAAAGATAAGGTGCAGCTCGGGTGCTGACAACCTGTAAGTATTTTGGTTGCTTGGTATACCAAGCAATGCGTTTATTTAGTGCTTTGTTTAAATAAATTTGAATGGTTAAATTATTCGCAATATGTTGCCATAAATCTTTATTGCGAGTGTGCGCTTGAGGCACAACAGTGGCTTGTTGTGCTGGAACGGTTAATGTTATTTTTTGTTTTTTATGCTGGGCATCGGTGAGCTGTGCTGAGTTATTTAATGACGGTTTAAGGTGATTAAAAATAACCGGAGCTTGCACAGTATCACTTGGCGCTGAATGTGGCTCAGTGCTTTGGCAACCGAATAGTAAAATTAAAGTCACAAACAGGGCGAAGAGGTAACTGCGCATAAACATCACTAAATTAATATCCTTTTAAAAGTCTAGCACATCCGCGTGCGAGCACTATCTTGACTGTTTAACTCGTTTAAGTCCAGCCTCTAGAAACAATGGATAGGCCTTTCGTGCTACCTCATCAACTTGGTAGTCTTTTGCAAACTGCTGATCAAAGCTTTGCTGTAATTGCACTAAATCTTGCTCTGGATAGTTTTTTACATGCTGTTGTATCGCGTGCAAAAAGTTTAATGGTTGCTGTAAGTCGTTTCGCTTTAGGACGCTTCCGTGGCCTGGAAGGATTATCTTGATGCGCTGATCTGAGTGAAGTTGCGTGAGTGTTTGCAGCCAGTTATTAAAATTACCATGGCCGGGATAAGGTAGCCAATCAACCACATCAGCACCAACTAAAATGCGATGATTTTCGGCTCCGAGAGTTAAATCACCATTAGTATGGGCTAGGTGTGCGTTAACCGTGACTGGGTAGTTGCCAAGATCAATGGTTAAGCTATCAACAACGTAAGTTTGTGGTGGTTGTAGTTGATATTGGCGCCAACGTAATAATCGCTGTTTAGCTAAATTGAGTTTATCTTGCCAGTGCTGTTGTTGCGCTTCAGGCTGCTGGGCTAAACGTTGTAAACTCAATTCGATACTTTTTTCATAGCTATCAAGTTTATTAGAATAGGTTTGTTGTAGCATACTAAATTCAGTAGCAAGCTGTTGATGGACAATTAATTGAGCATCGGGGAAATGATGCTGCAAAATAGCCATGCCTAGTAAATGGTCATCATGGAAGTGACTAGCAACTAAGTAACATAAGGGGGTTTTTAAGGTGCTTTTTAGTTGCTTAACGGTTGCTTCAACAGCGGCAAAGTCGCCACTGGCATCAAACATTAACGCGCATTTATCACCTTCAATGAGCACTTGGTTTGAGTCATAAAAGCGTAAAGCTCGTTGCTGCTCTAAAAATTGTATGTTAGGAGAGATTGTTTGCCACTGTGTTGCTGCAACAGCAGTGCTGAGTGCAACAAGATTAAAGCTGAGCAATAAAAGTGCAGTTAACTGAGCGGAGAAATAAAAAGGATGAGTCATAACCGTATTGCCAAAATAGAGAAAGTAAAATAGGCAAGTTAGCTGATTTTGTTTTTAATTGATACTGGAATTCACGAGATAATAAAAAAAAGCGCGACAGCGCTTTTTTATTCGGCTGACGATTGCCCTAAGTAAGCACTGAGCTTATCGATGAGCTGATCTTGCTGTTGTTGGGTAACGCTTTGCTGGTTTTTTGCTTCGAGTAACTCATGGCTAATATTCAAGGCTGCCATTAATAAGGCTTTTTGATCATTGCGCACTGTTGAGCGCTGCTTCATTTGCTCAACCAAATCATTTAAGTATTTGGCTGCTGCAATGAGTGCATCTTCTTGCCCTGATGGGCAAGCAAATTGCTGCTCTTTACCAAGCAACTCAACTGTGACTCGCTGGTTTTGCAGCTCAGACATTAGTTAGCCTGTTGGGCGCTTTGTAGCTTCTCAAGTAAACCCGTTAAAGTTGTGCTGGTGTCTTTTTGTTTTTCTTCACTTTCAAGTACTTCAAGTTGAAGAATTTCATTTTCATCGATTAGCTTACTATTTTTATCTTTAAGCTCGCTAACCTGAGTTTGTAGCTGTGAATTTTGGTTAATTAATTGGTCGATCAATTGTTCTAGTTGAGAAAGAGTATCGTTATTCATAAAGGCGCTCATAAAACTGTGATTATTGTCATGCAAATGTAAAGCAAAGTTGCTTTATATGCCAGCATTTACGTGTGTTTTGGCTGATTTTTATTTAATGTTAATAAGCTGTTCAGGCTAGCGACTAATTTGTTCATAAGTGGTTCACTTAATAGCCAGCAATTTATGACCCTAGATGTTTTATGTTGTAGAATATAACTAACCTCAATGAGTTTATTTAAGCGAAATTATATTATGCTCAGTTACAGACACTCATTTCATGCTGGAAACCCAGCCGATGTCGTTAAACATTTGGTATTAGCTCAGGTATTAAGTTACCAGACGCTCAAAGATAAGCCATTGGACTATATCGATACTCACTCAGGCGCTGGCTTTTTTGAATTAGCCGATGCTGATGCACAAAAAACGCAAGAATACCTTAATGGCATTGCTAAGCTTTATCAACATCGCAGTGAGCATCAGGAACTAAATGATTATATTGATTTAATTAAATCATTTAATGACACAGAACAATTAGCTTTTTATCCGGGCTCGCCGAAAATTGCTCAGTACTTCTTGCGTCGTCAAGATAAAGGTTGGTTTTTTGAGCTACATCCGCGAGATTTGGCATTACTACAAGAAAACATGAGCAATAAGCGCTCAATTCGTGTCCGCGGCGAGGATGGCTTTACGGGTCTGGTGGGGTTATTGCCCCCCGTTTCGCGCAGAGCATGTGTACTCATTGATCCACCTTATGAAATTAAAGACGATTACGACACAGTGGTAAAAACATTAACTAAGGCTTATCAACGCTTTGCTACTGGTACTTACATGATTTGGTATCCGGTGGTTGACAGAGAGCGGATTGAGCGTATGGAAGAGGGGTTGATTGCTTCAGGTATGCGTAACATTCAGTTATTTGAATTGGCGACTGAAGCAGATACCGACGTGCATGGCATGACTGCGTCGGGGATGATAGTAATTAATCCACCGTGGAAGTTAAAACAAACTATGGATAAAGTGTTACCTGAGTTAGTTAACTTTTTAAGTGATTCATCAGGTTTTTATCGCAGCGAGCAATTAGTCGCCGAATAAACATCGGAACGCCCAGTTCACTGGGCGTTTAATTACAGAGTTAATTAAAATACACGGCTTTAAAAGTTGCCAATACTTTACCTTGCTTATCTTTTAAGGTGAGTGATTCACCATTAATATTCCACGTCGCAGTATTTTCTAGTACGCCAGACATTGCAGTTTCTTGTTCCATCCCCTGAGAGCACATTTTTCTAGTGCTAGCTTGCGGGCTGAATGTCAGTGTTTGCTGATCTACTTGATAACTACCAGCAAAATTATTGCAGCCTAAAAAGCCATGGCTTTTGTTATCTTTACTAAATTGAATAAAGGGTTCTTTTGTTTCAACAGTGACTTGCACGCCATTTATAGTAACAGCTTTAAAATACGTATTTACTAAATCGACATTAGGCTTTTGCGGCGCAACTTTCGACACTACGACTTCATAAGGTGCTGCTTGTTGTGATTGCTCAAATGGATTGTTATGTGTAGTGCTTACATATAATAGTTGGTCTTGATTGGTGATCCGTGCCATCACACTATAGCGATGACGTTGCTGCATTTTGCTCGCGTCGTAGCTAAGTTCTACTGTATAAGGCGGAGCGCCATTGATGTCAACAGTTTGTTGACTGATTATTTCTGCTTCAGTATCCATCTTTGACACGTCAGCTAGAGTCACTGTAAGTTGTGAACCAGGACGTAACATGCTGCGATCAAGGTAGCTAACTTGAGTTGTTAAAGTTGCCATAGCTGTATCTTCAGTGGTTTGTTTAGTCTGTGGAGCTGGTAGGCTCTCGCACCCGTTAAGTGCCATTGCACTGCTGGCCAATAAACTAATGCTGGCAATCGATTTTAAAACTGAATAAGGTTTGTTCGATAGCATGGTTTATTCCTTGAAATAAATGAATTGGTTGATTTTTAATCTATGGATAGTTTACAGCGCTATTACTTAATCATAGCTTAATTATATTTAGGAACAAAAAAAGGCGCATAAATGCACCTTTTTGTAGGCAGAGAGATATTTACTTCTTCACAAACTTGGTCAAAATAACAATACGCTGACCGTCAACACGCCCTTCTATATGTTCTGGGTTGCTGGTTAAGCCGATATTACGTACAGCCGTACCACGTTTAGCCGTTAAGCTACTACCCTTAACATCTAAATCTTTAATAAGTGTGACTGTATCGCCGGCTTGCAGTACCACGCCGTTGCTATCAACATGTTTAATATCATCATTTTCAGCAAGTACTTTTTTAGCCCATGCTAACGTATCTTCTTCAAGATAGATCATGTCTAGTGCATCTTGTGCCCAGACATTATCAGCAGCTAAACGGCTTAGCATACGGTACGCCACCACTTGTACCGCAGGTGTTTGGCTCCACATGCTATCGTTCAAGCAATGCCAATGAGTTGCAGTCAGATCAGTCGTGCCTTCAACTTGGTCTTTACAGGTTTGGCAGGTATAAATACATTTATCTGAATGAGCTTCAGTGACAGGTGGCACTTCGTATACAGAAAGGTTTTCAGTTGCAGCACATAACTCACATTGGTTATTACTGCGTTCAACTAAGGCTTGTTCAATGCTCATATCAAGGCTCTTTTGGAGGTTAACAGAAAAGTAAGCTGTCATTATACTTAATCATCAGTCAAATTAGAACTTATCCATTGTTTTAGTGTGGGTATAGTGAAAAGTTTGGTTTTACAGGATGTTTGCAGGCATTCAGTAAAAGGAGCATTATTGCTTAGGCAAGGCGCAAAAACCTTACTATACTGAGTACATAAAATAACAACAATTTAGCTGGCATGAGTCACTATCGTAATTAGTAGGAAATAACATGCTTGATACGCAAATAACCGCCGAGGTGCCAAAACTTGTTACACAATACATCGCAAGGCAGCCTATCTTTGATGCTGAAACAGGAATTTATGCATACGAATTACTGTATCGAGATTCGATAAATAACGCGTTCCCTATTGGCACAACAGATGGTCAGGCTACTGGGCGGCTGTTTTTTAACGCTTTAATGCTGATTGGCATAGATAAACTTACTGCGAACCAGCGTGCTTTTATAAACCTTTCTTCAGATGCCCTGTTAGATGATTTCCCTAAATTATTGCAACCAGATAGCGCAGTAATAGAAATTGTTGAACGAGCCGACAACATTGATAAAGTGAGCAGTCGCGTTACGGCTCTAAAAAAAGAGGGCTATACTTTTGCTCTCGATGATTATGATGGCGATGAAAAATGGGAGCCATTACTCCATTTAGTTGACTATATAAAGCTTGAAGTTGAAGAACCCATCATTAAAACCAATATGCTGTTAAAAAAGCTTAAACGCCGTTTTCCTGATGTAAAAATCATAGTTGAACGAATTGAAACGCATGAACAATTTATGTTGCTAAAAAGTGCTGGCTGCGATTACTTTCAAGGCTTCTTTTTCGCGCGTCCAGAAATGCTCACTTACCATAATGTTGAGCCATCTAAATTTGCTGTTTTTGATTTGTTGCGTTGTACGTCGCGCCCCGATCTTGATTTTGACGAAGTTCATCAGTGGGTAGCGAAAGACGTCGGTTTGACTGCCCGTATTCTTAAATTAGTGAATGCACGCTCAGGTAACCAGAATTTAGTGATCACCTCTATTTCACAAGCGGTTATTTATTTAGGTGAAGATGCGATTCGCCAATTTGTAAGAGTGTTGGCGCTTAGTGAATTAGGGGTTGATAAACCTAGTGAATTAACTAAGTTGGGGTTAACTCGCGCGTATTTTATGCAGTTAATGTTAGAGCCTGGTGGTAAAGAAATGTCTGAGCGTGGTTACTTAGTTGGCTTGATGTCAGTGCTCGATGCTATTTTAAATATGGAACTGGATGTTATCGCAAAAGAGTTTTGTTTAGGCGATGATTTATCCAGTGCACTGCTTAATTTTAACGGTATGTTAGGTGCTACTTTGCAGTTAGCTCGCGCGGTAGAAGAAGAAAATTGGTCATTAGCGGTTAAATTGTTAGTAACCATTCGCCCAGCTTCTCCAATCGATGTTATTTATAATGCTATGCTCGTAGCACGCCAATACGGCGATGAGGTTTTAGCCTCAATTATTGAAGATGCTTAATACCTTAATTATTATGCGCCATCATCCATATACTTGAAAAGACGACTATGCGTTTATTACTGCCGATCACGACTATTTTAATTGCTCTGGCGTTGCTATTACCGGGCGTTACTCAGCCTGTGCTAACTCTTGAGGGGAAAATTGATAAATCAAAGCTAGCTCAAACAGGCATTGAAATGCTGGCAGATGAAGGAGATCGCCATACCCGCAATATGCTGATGATCGCATCAAGCATGATGGGTCTTGATAAGCTCGAAGGTGAAATTAGTGCTTATAAAAAAACACGCAGTATTTGGGGCACGGTTAACGAACTTGCCAATAATAAAAATTACTTAGTCGCAGCATTGGTAGCGTTGTTTTCAATTGTGGTGCCAGCTTTAAAACTGTTGATGCAATTAATTTATTGTTTAATACCGATGAATAAATTTAAGCATGTACTCGGTCAAGTTATACAAGGATTAAGTAAATGGAGCATGGTAGATGTATTTGTCATTGCTTTGATTGTGGCTTACCTTGCTGGTAACGCCGATGGCCAGATGGGGGAATTGATCAACATGCACGCTGAATTTGGTGCTGGTTTTTGGTACTTTACCGGTTATTGCTTATTTACTATCGCCGCCAGTAGCGTAATTAAAGTTACGCCAAAAAATAATTAAACGTTTGTGTTAACTACATAGTTATCATAAACTTCGCTAGAACCTAGAACCTAGAACCTAGAACCTAGAACCTAGAACCTAGAACCTAATTTATAACAGGTACTTTTTTGCAACGCATTTATATTAGTTTACTTACCGTCGTTTTATTGTTCACTTTAGTGGGTCAAGCGGTTGCGTCTGTAACTATGGGTTGTGATATGCCACACATGAATCAATCGCATACAACTATGGTTGATAGTAGTGATATTCATCATGGCATGTCGGCAGGCATGATGAACATGGATTGTTGTGACGATGATGTAACAGCGAATCAAGAATGTGGTTGTCCAATAAGTGCTTGCAGTACTCACTTAATGCTGAGTATGAATAGCTTATTTACTGCTGCGCTACTCAGTGCTGATAAAGTACAACTCTATACCCCGCAAGATCAACAATATATAGCCAGCTCGCTATATCGCCCTCCTATGTCTGCTTAATTGCAGGATAGGTGCGTCTAAAATTTACCTAAATCACCTTTTCTGCCCCTAAATTTAGTTGTTTTTTAATTTTAGTGGAGTAAGTGATGAATCACTTCGCAGTACTTAAAAGCAGTTTTTTAGCACTCATGCTAACAACTGCAATTCCAGCACACAGTAATGAATTAAGCCTTGATGAAGCGCTCAGCTATGCGCTTGATAACGAACCTTGGCTAACCGCCAGTAAATACCAACAAGCTGCTGTGCAAGCACAAAGCTTAGCCGCAGGCACGCTACCTGATCCGGTATTAACCTTAGGGCTGATGAATTTACCAACGGATGGCTTTGCTTTCGATCAAGAAGGCATGACCCAATTAAAAGTTGGCGTGAGCCAAATGTTTAGCCGTGGCGATAGCTTAGCGCTTAAGCAGCATGCGTTAGCGCAGTCAGCGCAGCAATATCCTTGGCTACGAGCCGACAGACTCGCTCAAGTAAAAACCATTGTTATTGAATCTTGGCTCAATGCATATCGTGCCCAGCAAAGTATTGCGTTAATTGAGCAAGATAAAGCCCTGTTCTCGCAACTTATCGATATTACCGAGTCGAGTTATGCAAGCTCTGTAGGTAAAACCCGTCAACAAGATATTATTCGAGCGCAGTTAGAGTTAACCCGCCTTGAAGATAAATTAGTGATGTTAGAGCTGCAGTTTGAAAGCGCGAAAAAGCGTTTATCACAATGGTTACCAATCACTATGTTAACTCAGCCTGTCAGCGCGAAACGTTATGATGTAGCGCCTTTAGTTGATTTTGCACAGCTTGAATTTGCACAGTTGATGCCATTATTAATGGCGCACCCAGCGATTGTCGCAATTGATAAAACAGTAGCGGTTAAACAAACAGAAGTTGAGGTGGCAAAACAAGGTTATAAACCGCAGTTTGGGGTAAACATGGGCTATGGTTATCGCGATGATACGCCAATGGGCGATTATCGAGCGGATCTGTTTTCAGTTGGTGTGAGTGTTGATTTACCACTATTTACTGATAACCGCCAAGACCAACAAGTTAATGCGGCGATTGCTATGGCAGAGGCGGTGAAAACTCAAAAACTAATTGCATTACAAAAGCTAAAAGGGATGTATTTTAAAGAGTTTAGCCAGTTGGCCCAATTAGCAAAGCGTGATGCACTTTATCAAACTAAATTATTGCCACAAATGGCAGAGCAAGCACAAGCCACATTAAATGCTTATACCCGTGATGATGGTGACTTTTCAGAAGTAATTCGCGCCCGTATCAGCGAACTGAATGCCAAAATTGATGCGTTAAACATAGAGATTGATCAACAAATTATTATTGCTCGCCTGAATTATTACGCTAGTAGCAAAGATGCTGCTGTGATGGTTGAGCAATTAGCAGGAGAGCACAGTGAACACTAATTTAAAATTGTTTATCGCAGTATTTGTAGGTGCAGGGATATCGGCTAGTGGCTTGTATTTTTTCGGTAGTACAGAGCCTGAGGTCATTAGCGAAGAGAAAAAACCATTATACTGGGTTGCGCCTATGGATAGTAATTATCGCCGTGATGCACCAGGGCTTTCACCAATGGGGATGGACTTAGTACCTGTATATAGTGAAGTAACTGACAATAAACAAGATGGTTTCGGTGCGGTGACAATTTCCCCTGCTGTTGTTAATAATTTAGGAGTTAGAACGGCTAAAGTGCAGCTCAAGGCACTGCAAAGTGAAGTGAAAACGGTGGGCTACGTACAATACAATCAAGATCAGTTAGTGCATATTCACCCGCGTGTAGAAGGCTGGATAGAAACACTGTACATTAAAGCCGCCGGAGATCAGGTAAAACAAGGAGAGCCGCTGTATACTTTATACTCTCCGCAACTGGTAAATGCTCAAGAAGAATTTGTACTGGCTGTTAATCGTAATAACGCGGTACTAATTAGTGCGGCTAAAGCGCGCTTAAAAGCATTGAATGTATCGAATGGCTTTGTTGAGCGCTTACAAGCTAATAAAAAGGTGATGCAAAATATTACCTTTTACGCTCGCCAAAGTGGTGTGGTTGATGAACTTAATGTGCGCGAAGGTTTTTATGTCAAGCCTGGCACCTCCATGATGAGTATTGGCCAACTTGATGAAGTATGGGTAGAAGCCGAAGTATTCGAGCGGCAAGCGCAGCTGATCGAGGTTGGTTTACCGGTAACCATGACTCTAGATTATATTGCCGGACAAAGTTGGCGCGGTAAGGTCGATTATATTTATCCTACGCTGGATGCCAAAAACCGTACTTTACGAGTGCGCTTACGCTTTAATAATCAAGATCATCAACTAAAGCCGAATATGTTCGCGCAAGTGAGCATTCATGCCAAAGCTGCGCAGCAACAGCTTATTGTGCCAAAAGAGGCAGTGATCCGCACCGGCTCTCAAGACCGTGTTGTGGTCGCTTTAGGGGAGGGTAGATTTAAATCAGTGGCAGTAGAGCGTGGCCGTAGCGATAGCCATAACGCCGTTATTTTAGCGGGTATTAACGCCGATGATGAAGTGGTGACCTCAGCGCAATTCTTATTGGACTCTGAATCCAGTAAAAGCTCCGATTTTAAACGTATGCAAACACCAGAAGCTATCACTAGCGTGTGGGGGAAAGGCGTGGTGAATAGTGTAATGGCAGGCCATCGTATGGTGAATATTAGCCATGAACCTATGGAGGAATTGGATTGGCCTAGCATGACCATGGATTTTACCGTTGCCGATGGTGTTGATTTTCAGGCTTTACAAGCAGGGCAAACTTTGCATTTTGAGCTGACTAAAAATGCCGATAACAGCTACATGATAAGCGCTATTCATATTATGGATTCCACCCATATAGTGAGCGAAGCGCAAAATATGGCGACCGTAACCGGTACTATCAACAGCATTAATAAAGCCCAGCGCACTGCTAATATTAGCCGTGGTGCAATTGAGAAATGGCACCGAGATCCGGCCACTATGGACTTTATGTTTGCTGAACATATTGATTTAAGTAGCCTTGAGCCGAAGCAACAGCTGACGTTTACTTTTAGTGTGCAAGATGGTGAGTTTATGATCCAGCGTATCGATACTGAATCAAGCATGCGAACTAGTGACAATAGCGCTATGTCATCGCATGACGGACATTAGGAGGCTTTATGATAGCAGCAGTTATCCGTTGGTCCGTTACCAATCGCTTTTTTGTATTATTGCTAACAGCAATACTCATTGGCAGCGGTTTATTTGCGGTAAAAAATACCCCAGTTGATGCCTTACCTGATTTATCCGATGTGCAGGTGATTGTAAAAACCTCATACCCAGGGCAAGCGCCACAGGTGGTGCAAGATCAGGTTACTTTTCCACTTACCACCGCGATGCTCTCAGTGCCCGGAGCACAAACGGTACGTGGTTTTTCATTTTTTGGTGATTCCTACGTATATGTCATCTTTGATGAAAGCACCGATCTTTATTGGGCACGTAGCCGTGTACAAGAGTATTTGAGCCAAGTAGCAAGTCGCTTGCCCGACAGCGCAACCGCAGAGCTTGGCCCAGATGCCACCGGCGTAGGTTGGGTTTATTTATATGCGCTGGTGGATAAAACCAACCAGCACGACATTAGCCAGTTACGCAGCTTGCAAGATTGGTTTTTAAAGTTTGAATTGCAAACCGTCCCTGGCGTGTCAGAAGTAGCTTCAGTTGGCGGCATGGTAAAGCAATATCAAGTTAATGTAGAGCCAGATAAACTGCGCGCTTACGGTATACCACTGAGTTTAATACAAACTGCCATCAAACAAGGTAACCAAGAAATGGGTGCCTCGGTAGTAGAAATGGCCGAAGCCGAATACATGGTAACCAGCACTGGTTATATAAAAAGCGTGGCAGATTTAGAGGCAATTCCACTTGGGGTGAATGCCAACGGCACACCACTGCAATTACGCGATGTTGCCGATATTCGTCTTGGTCCACAAATGCGCCGTGGCATTGCCGAACTCAATGGGGAAGGTGAAGTTGCTGGTGGCGTAGTGGTGATGCGCTATGGCGAAAACGCGCAAAAAACCATTGAACTGGTGAAAGCAAAGCTCGAATCATTAAAAAAAGGCCTACCTGATGGCGTTGATATAGTGCCTGTGTATGACCGTTCTAATCTGATCAAAAATGCCGTTGATAATCTCACCAGCAAATTGTTGGAAGAGTTAGTGGTGGTGGCGCTTATCTGCATGGTATTCCTGTTCCATATACGCTCGTCTTTGGTGGCAATTATCGCTTTACCACTGGGAATATTAACGGCATTTATCATCATGTATTGGCAAGGTATAAACGCCAATATAATGTCGCTAGGTGGTATTGCAATCGCGATTGGCGCGATGACCGACGGCGCAATTGTAATGATCGAAAACATGCATAAACACATGGAAAAAACGCCACTAACCGATGAAAACCGCTGGCAAGTTGTCACCAGTGCCGCCAGTGAAGTAGGCCCTGCGCTGTTTTTTAGCTTAATGATTATTACCGTGAGCTTTATGCCAGTGTTTATTTTAGAAGCCCAAGAAGGCCGGATGTTTGCTCCGTTAGCGTACACTAAAACCTATGCCATGGCCGCATCTGCAGGCTTGGCAATCACCTTAGTACCGGTATTAATGGGTTACTTTATACGCGGCAAAGTTATTTCAGCGCAAAACAATCCAGTAAACCGCTTGCTAGTGAATGCTTACAAGCCAATGCTGAATACGGTTTTACGCTTTCCTAAAATGACCTTAGTGCTGGCTGTAATGGTGGCGGTGATTGGTTTTTACCCAGTGAACAAAATCGGCAGTGAGTTTATTCCGCCACTGGATGAAGGTGATTTAATGTATATGCCGACCACATACCCTGGCTTGTCGATTGGTAAAGCGCGTGAGATTTTACAGCAAACCGATAAACTCATTGCCACAGTACCTGAGGTGTTAACCGTGTTTGGTAAAGTAGGGCGTGCAGAAACCGCCACCGATCCTGCGCCACTGACCATGATTGAAACCTTTATTCAGCTCAAGCCAATAGACCAATGGCGCGAAGGCATGACCTTAGACAAGTTGAAAAAAGAGCTCGACGGCTTAGTGAAGTTTCCAGGTCTTACCAATGCGTGGGTAATGCCAATAAAAACGCGGATTGATATGTTAGCAACGGGAATTAAAACCCCTGTCGGCATTAAAGTTGCGGGGCCAAATTTGAATGAAATTCAAAAAATTGGCCAGCAGATTGAAGTGTTACTTAAAGATGTACCCGGCACGGCTTCCGTTTACTCTGAGCGAGTAGCGGATGGGCGTTATATCAAGGTCGATATCAACCGTGAAAAAGCCGCCCGTTATAGTTTAAATATTGCCGATGTGCAGCAAGTGGTCGCCACTGCCATTGGTGGCATGAATGTCACGCAAACGGTCGAAGGGCAAGAACGTTACCCGGTAAATTTACGTTACCCGCAAGATTACCGTGATTCGCCCGAAGAACTGATGCTATTGCCAATAGTCACCCCTGCAGGGGAGCGCATTGCTCTTGCCGATGTAGCTGACGTATTTATTGAAGATGGCCCACCGGGGATAAAAAGCGAAAATGCCCGCTTAAACGGCTGGAGCTTTATTGATATTGATGGCATTGATATCGGCAGCTATATAGACAATGCGCGTAAAGTGCTTGACGAAAAACTAGTGCTACCAGCAGGTTACTCAATAACCTGGGCAGGGCAATATGAGTACATGGAACGCGCCAAGGAAAAGCTTGCTTATGTATTACCACTGACCTTAGCGATTATTATAGTGCTGCTGTACCTCAGCTTTCGCAGCTTTGTGGAAGTGGCGATGATTATGACAACTCTACCATTGGCAATGATAGGTGGCATCTGGCTTATGTACTTAGAGGGCTTCAACTTCTCAGTTGCAGTAGGCGTTGGCTTTATTGCTCTTGCCGGGGTCGCGGTGGAAATTGGCGTGATTATGCTGGTGTACTTAAATCAAGCCTACCAAGAAAAGTGTGCTCAAGCCAAGCTAGCAGGAACAACGCTTAGTTTTGCGGAGCTTAAACAAGCCATAATCGAAGGTGCAGGCCTGCGAGTACGCCCAGTGATGATGACAGTCGCCACTATTATTATCGGTTTGCTCCCCGTACTTTACGGAACAGGCACTGGCAGTGAAGTAATGAGCCGCATCGCCGCGCCGATGGTCGGCGGCATGTTCAGCGCGATTGTACTAACCTTGCTCGTATTACCCGCGGTGTATTTGTTATGGCGAAAGCGGGATCTGTAAAGTAGATAATAAAAAGGAGTGGGCTAACTACCTGACTCCTTTATTCTAATACTTTAATTTATTATTTTTATGCTGGGGAAAGTGTTAAATATAAAACGATGTTCGAAAAAGCGGACTATGAACTAGTACTTAATGCTGTATTGTAAATTGGAATATTTACAAATAGTATTTCTTTCTTTATAATTCCGTCCCTTTGTTAGGCTCATCTTTCAATAGGGATGATTTCCAATATAGATCACGGATCGAATAAAGATGAGTTTTTTAAAAAAAATAATAATTTTATCTCTTCTAATGCTTTTAGGGTGTCAAACCCTTAACACAATACCAATTGAGGTAAATATATCGCAAGAAGTTACTTTTTCCGGTAAAGGAGCTGGTGCAGGAATCGCACTTATGTCAGCTATGGGGCCTTCAGGTTTAGCTATTGGATTGGCTATCGATGTTGGTATTGGGAAAAAAATTCAATCGACTATTAATTATCAAAACCTTGAAAGTCGGTTTGCATCATTAATCATTCAGCATAATACCCTTCAATTACAAAACAAAAAAATTCAATTATTAAAAATTAATAAACTCAAGTTTCAATCAGTTTCTGGAGAAAAAGACCCAACAGTAGTCATAATTGATGGCAGTATTACTTTTATTAACGGTGAGATTCACGTATTTGAAAATACAAAAATCGAAAATAATATCTCTCGACCTTTAGAAAACCTTAAAACAAAAAACCATGTAACTGACGAGCTAATCATCTCTACTCTCAATGATTACTTATCAAAAATATAAACACAAGGATATTTTATTTATGAAATTTTTTTTAGTTAGTTTTTTTACTTTGATATTTAGTCAAGTAGCTTTTTCTTACGAGGGAAACACTAATACAAAGGTAAAAAATATTCGAGTGCGGCCTACCGTTGCGTATGTTTTATTTGAAGGGTGTAGTCGATATTCAAAGATATACTTAACAAATGATTATTATAAAGCAATGTTATCAGTCGCTTTAACTGCTGCGGCTGCAAATAAAAGTGTTGCAGTTGGGTTTGAAAGTGGCCAAAGCTGTGCATCAGTTGAGCCTGTCGTGTCATATATTGATGTGAAGTTTTTATAACTATGAAGATTTTAATTTTATCACTTCATGCTAGGTGGCTAATTAATAATAAGGTAAATGAATAAATGATAAAAAATATAATCGAGATATTGATAACATTCACTTTTTTTAGTAACCAGGCAGTGGCAACTGTTGGACAAACTGTCGACCAAAAAATTTTTACCAATTACCTCCTTCAGTATTAAAACTGATAGCCCTAAATCATAGGTTGGATCTTAAGAAAACTTGAAGTTGAACTCTGTTAATGATCAAATAGTTACGCCAATAAAAAATGACTAAAAACAGAGTTCACATGCAGATTAACCAAGTTTCAAATCAATTAAAAGCCC
>NZ_JABBMT010000110.1 GCF_012927645.1 Pseudoalteromonas arctica
ATAGCTTTCGGTCGTATTTGAGTATTTCTTCATTTAAGCTTTTGATGCTTTGCCATAAATCATTAAGTAGCTCTCTTGCGAGGAAAGGTAAATTATTTTCCGCATCTTCGAGAATCCCACCAATAGCATTTTGTGCTGGATAGCGACCTTTAGGCATAATGATGCCAAATTCAGACAATAAGCCACGTAATCGATTGATACGTGCCGTTCTGTCTTTTATTGCACCTTGCCTGATGCGATGTAAACATAATACAGCTTGTTGCTCTTCACTTTTAATACTGACAAAGCGTGTTTTAGGTCTGGTAACTGCTTCACAAATAGCTTCGGCATCATTGGCGTCATTTTTTTCATTTTGTCGGTAGGGAATAACAAATTTAGATGCCATGATTCGTACATCATGACCTAACTTGGTGAATTCTCTTGCCCAGTAATGTGCGCCTGAGCAGGCTTCCATACCAATGATACAAGGTGGTAATTTAGCAACTTCAGCTAACAGTTTGTTTCTTTTA
>NZ_JABBMT010000024.1 GCF_012927645.1 Pseudoalteromonas arctica
ATTAGGCTCTCAAAAGAGAGTAATAGATCAAACCTAGGGTTCTGCGTCAAGATTTTATTTACAAAAGTAAATCAAGTGGCTATTTAATGAGCGAGTTTAATTCAAATTAGGGGGGCGGAACAACAGAAATTAGGGGTGCGGAACAACAGTTTAACGTTAAGCACGCAATTTAAAATAATAAAAAAGGCGCTATTTATTAAATAGCGCCTTTTTTATTTATGAGGCGTATTACTTCTTCTCGTTTAATTCACGCGTTAATTTAGCGTGTTTACTTAATTCTGGTAAACCAAGCTTATTGTAGCTTTTTTCCATCATTTCGAGTGCTTCATTTAAATAGCTACTTTGAGAATAATGCTCAACGATGTACTTACCGCGATTTGCTGCAGCTAAGTAAGCTTCACGTTCATAGTAGTAATCAGCAACTTTCAACTCGTAACGTGCCATTTTGTTGAGCAACCAAACTAAACGTCTTTTTGCTTCAGGGGCATAGCCACTGTCAGGGAAGCGATTAACTAAAGTTGATAAATCAGTAAAGGCAACACGGGTACGATTAGCATCTCGGTCAGCCCTATCAACACCAAAATACTCTTGGAATGCGTTTTTATCGGCTTTAATATTTACTAAACCACGCATGTAGTACATATAGTCTAAATCTTTGTGGTTTGGATTTAAGCGAATAAAACGGTCAATTGTTGCAAGCGCTTGTTCAGTATTACCCGCTTGATAATGGGCGTAGACTAAATCCATTTGTACTTGTTTTGACATAGGGCCAAACGGATAGCGTGAATCAATCGCACTTAAAAGCTCAATTGCACGCGCGTATAAACCTGAATCAAGAGTTTGTTTGGCATCATCATACAATGCTTGCGCTGATTTATTAGGAACGCGTTGGATATCTTCTGCATCAGGTGCTGAGGAGCAGGCACCTAAACCAAGCAATGAAACCGTAAAAACAATGGCGAATGCACGTTTCCCTATTCTATTTATCATTTTATTTGTTACCTTCGATGTCTTCGGCTAGGCCAAGTGGGTAAAACCGAGTAAACTATGCTTATTATATAATGCTTTTATTAAAAGCGATTCTAACCCAGTCGAGCGCAGCTTGCACTGGTAAATTGGGTAAAGTTACTAATGTCAGAGCAAATTTCTCTTCAAGCCGAGGTGCCAACTGAGTTAGGCGGTAAACGTCTAGACCAAGTATTGGCACAATTGTTCCCTGATTATTCACGTTCACGGATAAAAACGTGGATTTTGGATGATAAAATCACCGTGGATGGTGAAATCTTAAACACCCCGAGAGAAAAACTCTTTGGCGGTGAAACAGTCAATGTTGAAACCAGCATTGAAGCTCCACGTGAATATCTAGCACAAGATATCAAATTAAACATCGTTTATGAAGACGATGACATTTTAGTTATTAACAAACCTATGGGTTTAGTTGTGCACCCAGGTGCCGGTAACCCCGATGGCACAGTGCTTAATGCATTGTTGCATCACTATCCTGACATCATTAATGTGCCGCGTGCAGGTATTGTGCATCGTTTAGATAAAGACACTACTGGTTTGATGGTGGTAGCTAAAACAATTCAGGCGCAAACACATTTAGTTAAAGCATTACAAAAGCGTGAAAACTTCACGCGTGAATATGAAGCAATTTGTAATGGCACAATGACTGCGGGTGGCATGGTTGAAAAACCAATTGGCCGCCACCTTACGCAGCGTACACACATGGCTGTACATGAGCAGGGCAAACCAGCAATTACGCATTTTCGTGTTGCTGAAAAGTTTCGGGCGCATACGCGATTGCGTCTTCGTTTAGAGACTGGTCGAACTCACCAAATTCGTGTGCATATGGCATTTATCAATCATCCATTAATTGGTGATAAAGCCTATGGCGGTCGTCCACGTCCACCAAAAGGTGCGACCCCTGAGTTGTTTGAAATGTTACGTAGCTTTAACCGCCAAGCATTGCATGCGGTAAAGCTAAGTATCGCACACCCAATTACGGGTGAAATGATGACTTGGCAGGCGCCAATTCCTGATGACATGGTTGCCATGACGCAGGTACTTCGTGAAGACACCAAAGCTAATCCAAATATCGATTTTTAAGTTGCCTTCATGCTTAATCCTAATTGGACAGCGCCAACTAATGTAGGAGCCCTCAGTACAACTCGTCAGGGCGGTGTATCGCATGCGCCTTTTACGAGTTTAAACTTAGGCTTACATGTGGGCGATGATCAGCAAGCGGTATTAACGAATCGCGCACTTTTAGCTACTCAGCTACCGAAAGTACCGGTGTGGCTTAATCAGATCCATAGCAGTGAAGTCGTTGTTGTGGATGAGTATTTTGAGCTACAGGCTAATTATGATGCGGATGCACTGTATACCCGATTAAAAAATCAACCACTGGCAATTATGACCGCAGATTGCTTGCCGGTTTTGCTTACCAGTGAAAGTGGTGATGAGGTGGCTGCTATTCATGGTGGCTGGCGCGGTTTACATGCGGGTATTATCGCTAATACTTTACGTCACTTTAGCTGCCCGCCAGAGAAAATTATAGCATGGCTTGGTCCTGCCATAGGTGCTGCAAAGTTTGAGGTTGGCAGTGAAGTAAAAGCACTGTTCTGTGAGCAATCAGCAACTCATCACACTGCATTTTCAGCGCAAGCGGATGGTAAATATTTAGCGGATATTTATCAGCTTGCAACCACAGAACTTATTAATCTAGGCATAAGAAATATTAGTGGTGGTGAGTACTGTACAGTTAGTAATAGTGAACAATTCTTTTCATATCGTCGAGATGGTCAAACAGGGCGTATGGCTTCTTTGATCTGGCGCAAGTAAGAGTTTATTCTTTGAGTATATTTTCACCTAAGCCTTGATCAAAGTGCCGAGCATACCCATTAATTGAGTAATTAGTTTTTTTAATAGGTAACCCCTTATGCGTTTAGATCGATTTACCAGTAAATTTCAGTCTGCGCTCTCTGACGCTCAGTCATTAGCGCTTGGTCGTGACCATCAATTTATTGAACCGGTACATTTAATGTATTCACTGTTGCAGCAAAGTGGCTCAAGTGTGCGTGCGTTATTAGCCCAAGCCAGCGTGAGTGCCGATGAACTTAATACCAAGTTATCGCAAGAGATGGAAAAACTATTTAAAGTGGAAGGTGTTGGCGGCGACGTGCAGTTGTCAAATAACATGGTTTCACTGATCAACTTATGCGATAAGTACGCACAAAAGCGTAAAGACAAATACATCTCCAGTGAGTTATTTGTATTAGCAGCGTGTGATGACAAAGGGCCATTGGGTGATATCTTTCGCGCTTTAAATATAACCAGCACTAAAATAGAGGCAGCAATACAAGCTATTCGCGGTGGTCAAAAAGTTGATGATCCGAATGCCGAAGATACCCGTCAAGCGCTGAAAAAGTTTACTATCGATTTAACTGAGCGTGCAGAGCAGGGCAAACTTGATCCTGTTATTGGCCGCGATGATGAAATTCGCCGCACAATCCAAGTATTACAACGGCGTACTAAAAATAACCCCGTGTTGATTGGTGAACCCGGTGTCGGTAAAACTGCGATTGCCGAAGGGCTCGCGCAGCGTATTATTAATGGCGAAGTGCCTGAAGGCTTGAAAAACAAACGTGTGTTATCGCTTGACTTAGGAGCCTTGGTGGCCGGTGCAAAATACCGTGGTGAGTTTGAAGAGCGTTTAAAGTCAGTGCTTAATGAATTGGCTAAAGAAGAAGGCCAAGTTATTTTATTTATTGATGAAATTCATACTATGGTGGGCGCTGGTAAATCTGATGGTGCAATGGATGCGGGTAACATGTTAAAGCCTGCACTTGCTCGTGGTGAACTACATTGTGTTGGTGCGACTACTTTGGATGAATACCGTCAATACATAGAAAAAGACGCAGCCCTTGAACGTCGTTTCCAAAAAGTATTGGTTGAAGAGCCTTCAGTAGAAGATACTATTGCAATCTTACGTGGTTTAAAAGAACGTTATGAATTGCATCACAGTGTCGAAATTACTGATCCTGCAATTGTTGCTGCAGCACATTTATCGCATCGCTATATTAGTGACCGCCAACTACCCGATAAAGCCATTGATTTAATTGATGAAGCTGGCTCGTCTATTCGTTTACAGATTGATTCAAAACCTGAATCACTAGATAAATTAGAGCGCCGTATTATCCAGCTAAAACTCGAAGATAATGCACTTGCTAAAGAGAAAGATGACGCCAGTCAAAAGCGTCGCTCTGAGATGCAGGAACTGATCACCGCTCTTGAAGCCCAGTATCGTGAGCTCGATGAAGTATGGACCGCTGAGAAAGCCTCTTTGCAAGGTACTCAAGTAATTAAAGCTGAACTTGAACAAGCGCGATTAGATTTAGATGTTGCTCGCCGTGCCACTGATCTACAACGTATGTCAGAGCTGCAATATGGCCGCATTCCTGAATTGGAACGCAAACTCGACTTAGCTTCACAAGCTGAAATGCAAGAAATGAGCTTACTGAAAAACCAAGTCGGTGAAGATGAAATTGCCGAGATACTTTCACGCTGGACCGGTATTCCTGTATCGCGGATGCTTCAAGGTGAGCGTGAAAAACTGCTGCAAATGGAAGAACATTTACACCATAAAGTAATCGGTCAAGACGAAGCGGTAGTCGCAGTGGCGAATGCGATTCGTCGTTCACGGGCAGGACTTGCAGATCCAAATAGGCCAATCGGTTCGTTTTTATTTTTAGGCCCTACCGGAGTCGGTAAAACTGAGCTGACTAAAGCGTTAGCCGGCTATATGTTTGATACTGAAAGCGCGATGATACGAATTGATATGTCGGAGTTTATGGAAAAACATTCCGTTGCTCGCTTAGTTGGCGCGCCTCCGGGCTATGTTGGTTATGAAGAAGGTGGCTACTTAACAGAAGCCGTTCGTCGCCGTCCATATTCTGTAATTTTGCTTGATGAAATCGAAAAGGCACATCCTGATGTGTTTAATATTTTGCTGCAAGTGTTGGATGATGGTCGTTTAACGGATGGCCAAGGTCGTACTGTCGATTTTAAAAATACGGTGATCATCATGACCTCAAATTTAGGCTCAGATATTATTCAAGAGCAAACAGGTAACAACGATTATGCAGCATTAAAAGAAAAAGTGATGGGCGTTTTGGTTAATGAGTTTAGACCTGAATTTATTAACCGTATTGATGAAACCGTGGTATTCCACCCACTTGCTAATGAACATATCAAAGAGATTGCAGATATTCAGTTAAGCAAGTTACGTGAGCGCCTAACAGGGATGGGTTACTTGTTACAAATAAGTGATGCAGCTCTTGATAGAATCGCAGCCAGTGGTTTTGACCCGGTTTATGGCGCACGACCACTCAAACGGGCTATTCAACATACCATTGAAAACCCATTATCACAGAAGTTACTCGCTGGTGAATATCAAAGTGGAGACATGATAGTAATTGATGCTGACGAAAATGGTTTAGTGTTCTCATCACGCTAACTGATTAACTGATTAACTGATTAACTGATTAACTGATTAACTGAGTTTTAAGGCCAGTGAATATGCTGGCCTTAAACTCGCTGCGAATAAAAAGTTAGAAAGTAAATATTAAAGATAAACTCCTATCATTTAGCCCCACTTAATTAAATTTTAAAAGTAAGTAAGATATCGTTAACTTTACGTGAGCCTTCAATAAGCTGGGCAGCACCTTTAGCGACATTAAAGCTTAACGTTAAGTTCTCGTCACTGTAACCTTTTATTTGTGTAATGTTATCGCTAATATCGAGGCTGACAGTTTGTTGTTGCTCGGCAGCGGCAGATATTTGTGTCGCTAGTTGTGATATTTCACTTATTTGTGAGAAAATGCTATCCAGTTCAGCTTGGGTATGTCCAGTGGTATTGACACATTCATCGGCTTGCGCCTTAGTGTTTTTCATTACCGTAGACCAGCTAAACAGAGTATCTTGAATTTCTTTAATTGAGCTATGAATTTGTGCAGTAGCACGTTGGGTACGAGAAGATAATGCCCGTACTTCATCGGCAACTACTGCAAAGCCTCGGCCATGTTCACCAGCACGCGCGGCTTCAATTGCTGCATTTAATGCCAGTAAATTGGTTTGCTCTGCAATACCTTCGATTTCAGTCATTACTTGACCTATTTTATCCGCCTCGGTTGCAAGGGAGTTAGCGGTACTTGCCGCTTGTCCAACTTGTAAAGCAAGATCAGATACCATGGCACTATTGTCTGCAATATGCAGTTTGATATCAGAGCAACTTTGGTAAGTAATATTTACTTTTTCAGCGGTATCATGAGTGTTGCCCGATATTTCACCTATGGTTGTGCTCATTTGTGACATGGCGGTGGCCATTTGGCCAAGGCGTTGTCCTTGAGCGGCAATGCCTTTTTCAGTGAGTGCTGATTGCTGATCTAGGTTAGCCGCAATACTGGTAAACGTGACAGTCGTATCTTTTACTCGCCCTAATACTGTGCGTAATTTAGCATTAAGCATTTGCTGGTTATATTCACTAATACTAAATGGATGATGGCCAACATAAACATAGCGAGAAATGGAGTCATTTACTGCCTTTAGCTGTTTCAGTGCCGTTGGTGTGACAACTAACTCATCATAATTTAATAGCATAATTAGTAAACTAAATAGCGCGGTTATCAGTGCAACAGCAATAGACACAAAAGCTGCCAATAGTACTAAGCCAAGTAAACCAATAAGGAGGGCTGCACTTTGGCGAACAGTCACCCATTCACGCCAAGACGACAACGATTTACCCGCATTTATTTTAGTGTATAAGCTTTGTGCTCGGTGTTTTAGTTGTTCGCTCGGTTTTGTTCGTACTGATTGATAGCCAACGAGTTGACCATGTTCAAAAATAGGAGTAACAAATGCATCAACCCAATAATAGCGGCCATCCTTGCAGCGATTCTTAACCACCCCGCGCCATGAATGACCTTGTTTGAGTTTCTCCCACATTTCTTTAAATGCCGCTTTGGGCATATCTGGGTGGCGAACAATATTATGATTTTTGCCAATGAGTTCTTCGAGGTTGAAGCCGGCAATGTTGCAAAACTCTTTATTAGCATAGGTGATCACGCCACGTATATCTGTAGTGGAGACGAGCTCCTGGTGATCTGAAAAGGTGACTTCTTCGTTTATTAACTGCTGACCCCGACGCATAGGTAGTCCTTAAACATGCTTTATTATTAGTGATGATTATAAAGTTCATACAAATGTAATGATAGTAGCTTCAGTGATCACAGGAGTAAAATAGCTATTAAATAGCCTTTTAATGATTTAAAACAAAGAAACTTGCAAAAGGTGTGCTGGTAATCATGTAATAGCTGAATATATAAAAAGATATTATTGTCCTAATGTGAGTAATGAGTAAGTGTCAACAATAAGTTGCAGATAACAAGCAAGCATTTATTAGTACCTTGCATTACTGTGGTGTTACTAAAGCAATTGTATATTAGCGCTTACAATGGCAAGATTAGTTAAGATTTGGCTATTAGCTTGGCTGCAGGCAGCAAGTTTTCTTTACAAACATACGGTGACCTTCTTGGAAAATAGTGGAAATTAGCATTATGCCATTATTAAACCTTGAGTATTATCAATTTGCCCCCATTGACTTAGGATTAGGCCACGTGGCTCGAGGAAGCATTTTTGACTACACATGATTTAACTAAAGCGTTAGCAGCGCTAGCCCCAGAACAGCATAAATACGCAATTAAAGGCATTCAACGCGGTATTGAACGAGAAGCGTTGCGGATCAAGCCAAACGGCGTGATTTCACAGCAAGGTCATCCTAAAGGGGTTGGTTGTGCATTAACTAATGGGCATATCACTACTGATTTTTCTGAGTCTTTACTAGAGTTTATAACACCCGTTAGTGAATCTGCTGAGGAAACGTTAAATCAGCTGCAAGACCTACAAAAGTTTACCCTATCGCAGATGGGCGATGAATTATTATGGCCTATCAGTATGCCGTGTTTTATAGAACACCAAGATGACATCGTATTAGCTCAATTTGGTGATTCTAATATTGGACGGATGAAAACCTTGTACCGCGAAGGTCTGAAAAATCGTTATGGCAGCATGATGCAAGCGATTGCCGGTGTGCACTTTAATATATCGTTTCCAGAGTCATTTTGGCAGAGCTTACAAGCGATTAAAGGCGATACTGGCTCATTACAAGAGTTTATTTCGGCCGGTTATTTAGGACTGATCCGTAACTTTAAACGTGAACTGTGGTTGATCAGTTATTTGTTTGGTGCATCACCTGCGTTGTGTAATTCATTTTTACAAGGGCGCAGCACAGATCTTCCTTTTAAAAAGCTTGGTAAAGGCACATTGTATCTAGAAACTGGAACGGCATTACGTTTAGGTAACTTAGGCTACACTAATAGCGCCCAGTCATCGTTAAGAGTGATGTATAACTCACTCGATGAATACGTTGCAGGATTAAAAAGTGCAATTAATTCACCTTCAGATATTTATGGTCAACTTGCCGATTATAGAGATACCCAGCCACAGCAGTTGAATAAAAATGTATTACAGATTGAAAATGAATTTTACTCTCCTATTCGTCCAAAACGTAATGCTAAAAGTGGCGAAACGCCAACTGACGCGCTACTTCGTGGCGGTATTGAGTACATTGAAATTAGAGCTCTAGATGTAAATCCATTTGCAGCAACGGGAATTGATATTGAGCAAATTCATTTCTTAGACGTCTTTTTAACATATTGCTTATTAAAAGATTCACCCACTATGGATTGGGATTCTCAACAACGTAGTACTGAAAACTTAGACACAGTTGTTAGTGATGGCAGAGCTGCGCAGGTAATGCTAAATCGTTCTGGTAGTTCATGTAGTCTAACAACGTGGGGAGCAGAGATATTCGCACAGTTACAACAAGTTGCAGCTTATATGGATAATGCTTACGGCGTTAGCTATTACAGCGAAACGATTACTCGATTAAGCCAATGGATAGCAGATCCTGAATTAACATACTCAGGGCGTTACGTTAGCCAACTGAAAGGGTCTGGTATTGATAATGGTTATTTTGCCTTGTCGTTAGCAGAAAGTTATCAGCAACAACATCAAGATACGCCATATAAAGTGTATTCAGACAGCTATTTAATACAACAAGCAGAGCAATCTGTCATTGCTGAACGTGAGTTGAAAGCCGCTGATAATCAAACATTTAATGCTTTTTTAGATGCTTACTTTACCACTAAGTAAGTTTGCAGCTAAATAAGCGGGCAAAAAAAACGCAGCCTAAGTTGGCTGCGTAAAGGTTCTTCAGGGATAAACAATGCTAAACTTCGCATTCATAAAATAAGACTTATACTTTTATAAAAAGTTCAGCGAGTAACATAAAAAATGAAAAATAGTTTAATTATTTTATCGCTGGGGGCTGCGTTAACTGGTTGCGCAACAGCTCCTCCAAAGCAACCTAATGATATATGTAAAATTTTTGAAGAAAAAAGTGATTGGTATTATGACGCAAAAGATGCCCAAGAAAAATGGGGCTCGCCTAAACATGTGCTAATGAGCATGATGTATCAAGAAAGCTCTTTTAAACACGATGCCGCACCGCCAATGGAATATTTTTTGTGGATTATCCCCACAGGGCGAGCAAGCTCAGCTTATGGTTACTCACAAGCAAAAACCCCAACCTGGTCTGATTATATTCGTGAAACGGGTAATAGCGGCGCCGATCGCGATGATTTTGATGACGCTATCGACTTTATGGGCTGGTTTGTTTATAAAACTCATAAAGTTAATGGCATCTCGAAATGGGACGCCTACGCGCAATACCTAAATTATCACGAAGGCTGGGGGGGTTATAAACGCGGCACTTATAAAAATAAAAGGTGGTTAATGGCGGTGGCTAATAAAGTAAAAAATCGTGCTAGTCGGTATGCGGCGCAACTTAAACGTTGTGAAGATGATTTAGATAAAGGGTGGTTAGAAAGGTTATTTAGCTGATATGACAAGTTTCAAGATTTTAAAAAGCCCGCGCTGCGGGCTTTTGAGCGTTATTTTATTTCCCTGGGAATTGATGAATATGTACATCACGTTGCGGGAATGGAATGGTAATATGTTCTTTGTCGAAGGCGATTTTAACGCGTTCATACAAACCAAAATACACCGGCCAGTAATTTTCAGAGTTTACCCATGCCCAAACCAGCATACCAATATGGCTATCGCCATGTTGACTAACATGAACCACAGGCTGTTTGGCATCGTCTTTAAGTACTAAATCATAACTATTTAGTACATCCATAAGTACTTCTCGTGCTTTAAGCACATCATCACCGTAGCTAATACCAAACTCAATATCGACACGACGTGTAGGCTCTACAAACTTGTTTTTGACGCAGCCGTTAGACAGTGAGCCATTCGGTATAATGATGCGTTCATTGTCGTAAGTGAGTAACACGGTGACAAATATCTGAATTTCAACAACTTTGCCCATATGTCCTTGGGCTTCGATAACATCACCAATTTTGAATGGTTTGAAGAATAAGATCAGCACACCGCCGGCAAAATTAGCAAGGCTGCCTTGTAATGCCATACCGACCGCTAAGCCAGCAGCACCAAGCATTGCAATGAACGAGGTTGTTTCGATCCCGATCATTGATGCGACCGAAATCAGTAATAGTAACTTTAAAATAACAGATAAAAACGATACTAAGAAGTGCGTGAGTCCGGCTTCAAACTTTACCCGTGCCATTGACTTTTCAGCCATATTGGCAACTCGACCAATAAACCACCAACCAATAATTAATACAAATATTGCTAATAAAAATTTTGGACCATAGGTCATCAGCATTTCAATTGCTTTGGTATATAGACTTTCGACAGAGATACTTTCCATTTATTTTTCCATTTAGATCAAGGTATAAATATAATAGCGTAGAATTTAACACTTTATTTGGAAAAATTATAAAAAGCAGAGAGTAGGTGAGAGCAGTAGAGTAACTCGAGGTTACTCTACTTTATCTATTATAGCTTACGTTTATTTACTTGAATGCGTACAAGCTTGATCATATTTTCTTTTACTTCAACTACTTCAATTGGATAACCTGCAATACGTAAGCTTAGGTTAGCATCTGGAATGTCTTCTAAATATTCGACAATTAAGCCACTTAATGTTTTAGGGCCATCAAGAGGAAACTCCCAATCCATTTCTTTATTTAGATCGCGTACGTTAGCACCACCATCAACCAAAAATGAACCATCATCTTGTGACACGACTTCTTCACTCGGAGTACGTGTTTGTGTTGTAGTAAAGTCACCGACTACTTCTTCAAGAATATCTTCAAGAGTTACTAAACCTTGTATATCACCATATTCATCAACCACTAAACCGATACGTTCTTTTGATTGCTGAAACTTAAATAGCTGAGTATTGAGTGATGTCCCTTCAGGGATAAAGTAAATCTCACGAACTGCGCGCAGTAATGATGATTTATCAAATTGCTCTTTAGTTAATAACCGCAGTGCATCTCGTGAGTGAATAAAACCTACCGCATCATCAATTTGGTCGCGATATAAAAGTACTCGCGTGTGTTGTGCATGGGTAAGCTGTTTACTAATAAGTTTCCAGTCATCGTTGATATCAATCGCCACGATTTCGTTACGCGGGATCATAATATCTTCAACAGTGACCTGCTCTAAATCTAAAATGGAGGTCAACATACTTTGGTGACGCGCGGGGATCAGCGCACCAGATTCATTCAGCACGGTTTTTAATTCTTCTTTACTCATGCTGTGCTCATCTATTTGTGCCGCACTAATACCAAATAACCGTAATATCCCATTGGTCATCCAGTTAACAACGACGACAAATGGAAAGAGAATTTTTAGTAATCCCTTGAGTATTATCGAACTCGGAAAGGCAACTCGCTCAGGGTAAAGGGCGGCTAACGTTTTTGGCGTTATTTCGGCAAAAATTAATACCACTAGGGTCAATATACCGGTAGCAATGGCGATACCTAAATCACCGTATAGGCGAATACCTATAATGGTTGCAACCTGTGCTGCAGCAATATTTACCAAGTTATTACCGATAAGGATAAGACCTATCAGTCTATCAGGACGGCTCAACAGTTTGTTGACACGTTTTGCAGCGCGATGGTTTTCTTTAGCGAGGTGGCGTAAGCGGATTCTGTTGATTGACATAATGCCTGTTTCAGAACCAGAAAAGTATGCAGAACAAAGTATGAGTATTCCAAGTATCATAAACAAAACACTTGTAGAGATGCTGTCCAAAGAAGGATCCTTTTTTATTTAACTAATACATATTAAGCGGGAGTGAGCTGCCTGAGTCAAGTTAAAACTTACTCAGGATCACCTCTTGCACAAAACGACTACCAAAATAAGCCAGCGTTAAAACAAAAGCAGCAGCCATGATAGCTAGTACGACCGGTTTGCCACGCCAGCCTTGCTTTAAGTGACCAACTGTTACCGTTGCAAACATAACCCAAGCAATTAATGATAAAACAGTTTTATGAATAAACTCTTTTGCAAACATACCATCAAGGAATATGAATCCAGATAGCAGTGCCAGCGTTAGTAATAAAGTTCCTAATGTCAATAACTGATAAAGCTGGCGTTCCACCACCATTAATGGCGGTAAATGGCTATACACGATCGCTAAGTCTTTTCGCTTTAAGCGTTTATCAATAAAGTAAAACTGTACGCCATATAAAGTGGCAATAATTAATACGCAGTAAGCAAGCAATGAAAGTGAGATATGGGTAACTAACCCAATTTCAACATCAATACTTTGCAATAAAATATGATGTGGAATAAATAAGCTGGCTATTGTGAGTAAAGCGGCAAAGCCATAGACAACAGGCAGTAATAATGTGGCAGGGAACTTTAACGACACCGTGGTGACAGAGACCACAATCACCCAGCAGGTTAACAGCGATACATTAACAATACTTAAATCTTGGCCATCGGCGCGAAACACTGAATTCACGAGCAATAGCATATGTGCTAAAATTGCTACCGTGCTGAGGATAACCGTTAGCTTTTGGCTCGGGCCTTGTTGGTGAAATAACCGAGACAGCACGTGAGACGTCGCTAAGATATAAAATAAACTGGCAATAATAGTTAAACTAATAATCAGCATAGTGCTTGGGTCACTCAATTTGAGTCAAATATTCCTTGTTAGAGTAAAGCCATTGTATTTTATAGCAAGGCAAAAGCATAGACTTTGTAAAAAGAAACTCAAACAGCGCACTTGAACACTGTATTGTACGCCACCATTTACGGTATACTGTTTTTAATTAAAATTTTAATAATACTGATTTTACACAATCAACGTTCTTTAGGCTAAGTATTAAACTTGCACTGATAGCGTTATTAGAGAAATTGGTATATCACGTTTGATCGGAACCTTTACATGTTTGAGAACCTCCAAGAACGATTAGGTAAAACCTTAAAGAATATCCGCGGTCGCGGACGCCTAACAGAAGACAATATCAAAGATACACTACGCGAAGTGCGTATGGCTTTTTTAGAAGCCGACGTCGCTTTACCCGTTGTTCGTGAGTTTGTTAAACAAGTTAAAGAGCGCGCTGTTGGTGTTGAAGTCACCAAAAGCTTAAGCCCGGGTCAAGTTTTCGTAAAAATCGTACGCGAAGAGCTTGAAAAAGCCATGGGTGAAGCGAACGAAGAATTAAGCTTAAATGCCCAACCGCCAGCGGTCGTAATGATGGCAGGTTTACAAGGTGCGGGTAAAACGACCAGTGTTGCTAAGCTTGCCAAATTTTTAAAAGAACGTAAAAAGAAATCAGTATTAGTGGTCAGTGCCGATGTATATCGTCCTGCGGCTATTAAACAGTTGGAAACACTGGCCGATGAAGTTGGGGTTGAGTTTTTCCCAAGTGATATTTCCCAACAGCCGGTTGATATTGCAACGGCGGCTATTTCTCATGCGAAAAAGAAATTTATTGATGTTGTATTAGTCGATACTGCAGGTCGTTTACATGTTGATAGCGACATGATGGATGAAATTAAAGCGCTGTACAGTGCGATTAATCCTATCGAGACTTTATTCGTTGTCGATGCCATGACAGGTCAAGATGCGGCTAATACCGCTAAAGCATTTGATGAAGCATTACCGCTAACAGGTGTAATACTAACCAAAACAGATGGTGATGCGCGTGGTGGTGCAGCTTTATCTATTCGCCACATTACCGGTAAGCCAATTAAGTTTATGGGTGTGGGCGAGCGCACGGATGCACTTGAACCTTTCCATCCTGACCGTATCGCGTCGCGTATATTAGGCATGGGTGACGTACTTTCATTGATCGAAGAAGTCGAAATGAAAGTTGATAAAGAGCAAGCTGCAAAAGTTGCTGAAAAAGTATTTAAAGGTGATGGCTTTACCCTAGATGATTTTGCTGATCAATTAAAGCAAATGAAAAGCATGGGCGGCATGATGTCAATGCTTGATAAGCTACCGGGTATGTCAAACTTACCTGACGCTGTAAAAGGCCAAATGGGTGATAAAACTTTTATGCAAATGGAAGCGATTATTAGTTCAATGACAAAAAAAGAGCGTGCACGTCCAGAGATCATTAAAGGTTCTCGTAAAAAGCGTATTGCAGCAGGGTCTGGTACGCAAGTACAAGAGATCAATAAGCTGTTAAAACAGTTTACGCAGATGCAAAAGATGATGAAAAAAATGAAAGGCAAAGGCGGCATGCAAAAAATGATGCGCGGTATGAAAGGCATGTTACCCCCTGGAATGATGGGCGGTGGTGGTCCTAAATTTTAAGTTTTTTATTATAATTAGTGATATTCACAATATTAGTTAACTAAAAAAGAGGCAAATAGCCTCTTTTTTAGTGGATAAATTATGCATTGAAAGCGCTATATAGTCTGATTTAACGCGTAGATCAGTGTTTAATCAACTTAACGCTCATTTCGCGTCACTTCTTACTTGCATTGTTGCTAAAAACTCGTACAATTCCCCAGCTCCCCATACTGGGGAGTAAATCTTATTAATGAAAACAGTCAATCTATTTAGAGGACGGTATGGTAACTATTCGTTTGCAACGTGGTGGCGCTAAAAAACGCCCTTTCTATCAAATTGTGGTTGCGGATAGCCGTTTCTCGCGTGACGGTCGCTTCATCGAGAAAGTAGGCTTTTTTAACCCAATTGCTAGTGGTCAAGAAGAAAAAGTACGTTTAGATTTATCTCGTGTAGAACACTGGGTAGGTCAGGGCGCATCTCTTTCAGATCGCGTAAGTAAGTTAGTAAAAGACGCTCGTAAAGCGGCTTAATAGGCGTAAGTGTAACCATGAGTCAAGAGAACACCTCATCAATAATTGTCGTAGGAAAGCTCGGTGCCCCATATGGTATAAAGGGCTGGCTTAAGGTACATTCATTTACTGATGATCCCCAAGGGATCTTCGAATTCAGCCCGTGGTTGATAGGGCAGCAAGGTAAATGGCAGACCTTAGAAGTGGTCGACTGGCGTCGCCACAACAAAGGCTTTATCGCTAAATTTGCGCAAGTAAACGACCGAGACGAAGCAATGGCTTATACCCATGCAGAAATCTCAATGGATGCAGCGCAACTACCAGAACTGCCGCAAGGCGAGTTCTATTGGCGAGATCTCATCGGTATGTCGGTTATAACTGATAAAGGTTATAACTTAGGCGTAGTTGATGACCTGATGGAGACAGGCTCAAATGACGTATTAGTTGTGAAAGCAAATAGTAAAGATGCATTTGGCCAAGCGGAGCGTTTAATTCCATTTTTAACTGATTCAGTTATTAAAGAAGTTAAACACGATGCGAGAGAAATTACCGTAGACTGGGATCCTGGCTTTTAATGAGTCAAACGAGTTCGTTGTGGGTAGGGGTTATCAGCCTCTTCCCGGACATGTTTGATGCTATTACACAGCAAGGGGTAACAGGTCGCGCAGTAAAAAGTGGTTTGATCGACTTTAACTGCTGGAATCCGCGAGACTATGCAACTGATAAGCATAGAACAGTGGATGATCGTCCTTACGGGGGCGGACCAGGCATGTTAATGATGGTTGAGCCATTGAAACAAGCCATTCTTGACGCAAAAAAAGCGGCAGGTGATGGCGCAAAAGTAATTTATATGTCCCCGCAAGGGCGCAAATTAGATCAGCAAGGGGCGAGCGAACTCGCAAACTCCGAAAAACTGATTTTAATTGCCGGTCGCTATGAAGGTATAGACGAGAGAATAATAGAGTCATACGTTGACGAAGAATGGTCAATTGGTGATTTTATTTTGAGTGGTGGTGAACTACCTGCCATGACATTAATTGACGCAGTAGCGCGATTAGTGCCAGGTGTGTTAGGGCACAACCAATCAGCAGAGCAAGACTCATTTTCGGATGGCTTGCTAGATTGTCCTCACTATACACGGCCAGAAACATTGGACGACAAACAGGTGCCTGCTGTATTACTCAGTGGCAACCACCAAGAGATAGCTAAATGGCGGCAAATGCAGTCATTAGGCAGAACTTGGTTACGCCGTCCTGACTTGTTGCATAACCTAGCTCTGACTGAGGAGCAAGCGGTATTACTCGCGAAATTTCAGCAAGAGTACCAAAAAGCTTGTGGCTAGAAGACAGTTACACCTAGGAAAGTGAGAAACATAATGGCAAAAGTAAACCAAAATATTATTAAAGCGCTTGAAGATGAGCAGCTTAAAACAGACGTACCTGCATTTGGCCCTGGTGATACAGTGGTTGTACAGGTAAAAGTAAAAGAAGGTGCTAAAGAGCGTCTACAGGCCTTTGAAGGTGTTGTAATCGCTAAGCGTAACCGTGGTCTTCACTCAGCATTCACAGTTCGTAAAATTTCGAACGGTGAAGGTGTTGAGCGTGTATTCCAAACGCACAGCCCTCTTATCGATAGCGTAGCAGTTAAGCGTCGCGGTGCAGTTCGCCGTGCGAAACTTTACTATCTACGTGAGCGTTCTGGTAAATCTGCACGTATTAGAGAAAAACTTAACTAATACGCGCTGTTTAACAACGCAAAAAAACGGGTTGCAGCCTTCGGGTTGCAACCCGTTTTGGTTTTTATAGCAAAAAAGTTGGCGAGGTGAAAGAGTAAAGTTAAAAGATTAAGATCAAGTGATCACCATAGCTTGATTAGAATTTAGCGAGATCCACAAGCAATATCCTAACATTCAGCCACCCTTAAAGCATATGGCTTAGCGCTTAAAGCTTAAACTCTCATTCTTTGCTTATTTAGTCTTTTAACAGCTTGCTGATCCTGTTAGTATTTATCGTATTCATTAGTTTACTTTTGTGTAAATTTAATTGTACAAAGTTGGGGTTTTTAAGGTGGTAGTCGCGTGGCGGATATAAAACAGTTAGATAAGTTAAGAGAGGGGATCGATGAATGCGATGCTCAGTTGGTTGCATTGCTGGCTAGGCGCAATAGTATTACTGAGCAGATAGGCGCAATCAAACAGCAAACGGGTGCGCCACTGCATGCGCCAGATCGTGAAGCTACTTTATTAGCTGCCCGTCGCCAAGAAGCGATCAACCAAGGTGTTAATCCTGAACTAGTAGAAGATATCCTACGCCGGATGATGCGCGAAGCGTACCAAAACCAACAAGCTAAACTTGCGTGTAGTGCACCGCAATTATCACCGATTGTTATTGTGGGTGGACAAGGCGCGATGGGACAGTTGTTTGCTCAGCAATTTATTCGCTCGGGTTATGAAGTCAGGATCCTTGATAAAGATCAGCAAACGAATGCACAAGAAATTTTAAAAGACGCAAAACTCGTAATGGTAAGTGTGCCTATTAATGCACTAGATACTGTAGTCGCTAAATTGCCTAAACTTGATGACGACTGCTTGCTTGTAGATATAACGTCGGTGAAGCAATCACCTATTAAAGCATTAAAGGCGGCGCATAGTGGACCGGTAGTTGGTTTACACCCAATGTTTGGACCTGATATTTCTCACTGGGTAAAACAAACAGTCGTTGTATGTGAGGGACGAGATCACTTAGCTGCTCAAGGTTTATTACAGCAACTACAAGTATGGGGATGCCAGCTAGTTGAACTCGATGCTAAAAAACACGATGAAGCGATGCAAATTATTCAAGTTATGCGCCATTTAACCACTTTTGTATACGGCCAGTTTTTAGCAAAACAAGGTCATACCCTCGAAGAGCTCCGCAGTTGTTCGTCACCGATTTACCAATTAGAGTTGATGATGGTAGGGCGCTTATTCGCACAATCACCAGAGCTTTATTCTGACATCATGCTAGCGCAATTTGATAACGTAGAGCCATTACTTGCACAATACCAAGACACGTTTGCAAGTACCTTGACCAAATTAAAAGTAGGTGATAAGGCCGCTTTAATTGATTCATTTGCGGATGCAAAAGCATATTTTTCAGATGCTACTGCGCATTTCTTAACGCAAAGTCGCAGCCTGTTAAACAAAGCCAATGATGCCAAAGTACTTGATTAATAACCGCTGTGTGAAAAACAGATAATGAAAAAGGGCTAATTTTAGCCCTTTTTTATATTTTACTTAGCGCTTAACTTTCTATACTGACCGCTTGCAGCGATTCACTTTGGTAACAGCCCAGTACGCGTACATATTGAGTGTGTTCTTTTAGCTCTTCTAAGGCTTGTTTAACATGGTTATCAACCAGGTTTGCTTCTAAATCAACATAAAAGACTTCTTCCCACGGGTTACCAGGGACTGGGCGTGATTCTAGTTTTACTAAGTTGATATTATGTTCTTTGAAAATCATCAACGCATCAGCCAAAGAACCTGCTTGTTGCTTGGTTGCCATAATTAAACTGGTTTTAGTCGGGAGCTGTTTTGATACATAAAGAGGCTTACGTGCTACCACAATAAAACGGCTGTGATTTTCACGTTGATTCGCAAGTGCTGATTTAATCACTTCTAAACCCACATTTTTACCCGCTTGAGCTGAACCAATTGCTGCGCTATTAGGGGTATCTAATGCTAATTGCAGAGCGCTTGAGGTTGAATCGCAGGTTTCATGTTGAATATCACCTAAGCCTTGTAAAAAGCGACTACATTGAGCAAATGGTTGCGGGTGAGCAAAAATCTTACTGATCTGACTAAGCTCAGTACCCGCAGTGACCAGTAAGCAATGTTCAACACTGTGGGTTACTTCACCAACGATGGAGACTTGTGCGTGTTGCAGTAAATCAAACACTTCGTTAATACTGCCAGAGCTGGTGTTTTCAATGGGTAATAAGCCAAAATCAGCTTGACCATTTTCAACTTTGCCAGTGATCTGCTCAAAGCTAGAGCAGCCCATTTCAACAAGTTTACCTGGACGACGGCTAAAGTATTTATGACAAGCAAGTTGGCTGTATGAACCCTGACCACCTAAATAAGCAACACGATGGGTTTCACTCATCGCATCTGGGTTTAAGTTCTTCTGTAACATGGCTTGTTGATTAAGTACTGAATCTTCTAAGATTGTTTGGAAAACATTATTCACATAATAAGCGTCCAAACCAAGAGACTTACCATAACCGATGAGTTTCTCTAACAAGGCAAGTTCACGGGCCTCATCACGTATCGGTTTATTATTAGCAATCTTATATTCTACAACGCCGTGGCTAATACGGCGACGTTTTGCTAATAGCACTAATAGATCAGAATCAATTTCATTGATATCGTGTCTAAGCGAATTCAGTACATCATTAGTCATTTTGGGTTCCTCATTCCAAAAAATTACCTTTTGGGTAATAAAAACAAAAAAGCCTCCCAATTGGGAGGCTTTGCTATTCGGTTGATTTAATCTCGCAAACAGATAAGCCTCTTCTATCTAAAGAAGCTAAAAAACGAAAAATGTAATTGCGAAAATATTATATTCATAGGCTTAATGTATGGAGAGTGGGCTATAAAGTCAACACTCTAGCAGGTTTTATCACTATGAATAGCATGTTTATTTTTGTTAAATGATTTTTTCAGGAATATTAACGAAAAATTTATAATTCTAAATCGTGATCTGGTATATTTATTTAGGTGAATTTAAATAAGAATAATTATTAAAAATAAGGTTGTCCTGTGGTGTATAGACGCCCACCATCACGTTTTGGTGTAAATTCGTTAAGTATGAAACTGTCGTTACTAATTTCAGCTATTTGTTTAATTGCTGGGATTTGTGCTGCGGTGTTGATGTTAAAATCAGAAGAAAAACAATTGCTATTTGAAGAACATGAAATTCTCAAACATTCTAGCGAGCGTCTGATACGTCAGTTTAATAACTTGGTGAAAACCAAAATTAATATTGCAGAGCAAGCGAATAACGTCGTCTCTAGCCAATTATTTTATAATTCCTCGCAACTGCTCCGCAGCCAAAGTGCACAGCTTAGTTTTGATCCCGATGGCAGTATTCGTAGCGCTTCTGATGATGGTCTATCCGCGGCTTTTATGCCACAAGATAAGTATTCACCTTTTTATAAAAAACTCATTAATGATTCTGAATCGCTATGGAAAATCGTAGCGCCTACTTTAATCCAAGATTTCTTTAACTTTTATTTAATCACCAAAGATAATTTTATTCGTACTGCGCCACCTAATTGGGCCCTACATGTCGCCGGCTCTCATCAATTCATTGATAATAAAAGCTTTAATTACGCAAAAGAAGCGCTGAATCCAACCCGATCGGCTGTGTGGTCTAAAGCTTATTACGATAAAATTTGGCATAAATGGGTGGTGAGTTTGCTGGTGCCAGTTTATCTTGAAAGTGAATTTTTAGGTGTTACTGGCAGCGATTTAGCACTCGATACGCTTATTTCGCAATTACCGGTCGGTGACAAGGAACAGCATTTATTTGTTTTTGATAGCCAAGGGCAGTTACTTGCTCATCCTGATCTGAATAAAAATATTTATGAAACCTACGGTAAAGCAGGAAAATCATTACGCACTGATGATTTTGTTAATGGTGATCTACAAGAGCTGATCAATCAAACCATTAAAATGCATTTACCTGAATACGCAGACTCTTTTGTACAAGATGGTGAAACGCACATCATTAATATTCGTAAAGTAGATAATTTAGGCTGGTATATAGGTATTTATAAAAAACGTTCATCAGCACTTTCAGCACTTGAAGAGTTAAAAGTGAAGTTTTTTGGGTTGTTTCTTTTATATGCCATTTTAGTCGCACTGTTATTACATCAAGCACTTTACCAACTGGTGTTACGTCGTATTCATTCATTAGTACATGCGGTAACTAGCTTTGGTAAAGGGCACTTACAAATTGAATTTCCAAAAGAGAATAAAGACGAAATTGGTACTTTAAATGGTTCTTTTCACGATATGGCGATTGAAATTCGTAAGCTAATCGATGGTCTAAACCAACGTATTACAGAAAAAGAAATTGCCGAAAAAGCCGCTAATCGATTATCTAAAGCGGTTGCTTTCTCAGGCACTGGCGTGGTGCTCACCGATCAAAACTTCGTCATTGAATACGTCAATCCAAAAATGTTAGAAATGACTGGGTTTGCAGAAACCCACTTTATGCAGTCACCATTATTAAGTATTATCGCCAAAGAAATGGCTATTTTGGTTGATGATATTGATATTGATTTACGCAGGCGAAATTATTGGCGGGGAGATACCTTGATTCAAGGACTAAACAAACCACCAATTTGGGTATCTTTGAGTATTTCACCTATACGTGAAGACAGTGGAGAGCTCAGCAGTTACGTTGCATCCGCTCAAGATATTTCGTTTGTTAAAGAAAGCCAAAGAAAAATGGAACAACTGGCTTACTTTGATACCTTAACTGGGCTGGCTAATCGTACTTTTTTTAGAATGCAATTACGTAAGTCAATGGCCCTTGCTGAGCGTGGCCATTATGCATTTGCATTGTTTTATTTTGATTTAGATGAATTTAAACGTATTAATGACACATTAGGGCATGATGCGGGTGACCAACTTCTGCTAGAAGTTGCGAATAGGTTGAAAAAACGACTACGTACCGAAGATACGATTGCTCGTTTAGGTGGCGATGAATTTGCCGTATTACTCAGTGGGATAGAACACCAAGATCATGCCACGGAAGTGGCTAACACGATTCAAAAAACCCTCAACGAACCTATTATGTTGGGTAATAATGAAGTGATCATCAGTGCCAGTATTGGTATCACTATGGCTCCTTATGATAGCAAAGAAGAAGATCAGCTCCTAAAACATGCTGATTTAGCGATGTATGAAGCAAAAGCAAAAGGACGTAATACCTACCACTTTTATAGTCAGGAGCTTGATGCCGCTGCAAATGAGCGACTGTTTATTGAAAGTGAGCTGCGTTTAGCAATCAAAGCACGGCAATTTGTAATTTATTATCAACCACAAGTAGATAGTCGCACGCAACATGTGGTGGGTTATGAAGTTTTGATCCGCTGGTTCCACCCAACTGAAGGAATGATCCCACCTAACAAGTTTATCCCAATAGCAGAAGCGACCGGGTTAATAGTTGAATTAGGTACTTGGGTGCTACAAGAAGCCTGCGAGTTTGCCGCTCGATTAGCGGTGCAGGGGCGAGAGAATAATATTTCCATTAACCTCTCAGCACGACAGTTCAAAGATGCTAAGTTAGTACCTCTACTAGCATCGATCATAAAAAAAACCAGAGTACCAGCTAAATGCCTGCACCTTGAATTAACCGAAAGCATGTTAATGGGGAATGTAGAGGCGGCGATTGCTCAGTTGCATCAACTTAAAGCACTTGGCGTATCAATCTCTATTGATGACTTTGGTACAGGTTATTCGTCATTGAGTTACTTAAAACGTTTCCCTGTTGATATTTTAAAAGTTGATCACTCGTTTGTTAAAGACATACCGGATGATCCAAATGACATGGAGATCACAGCAGCAATTATAGCTATGGCACAAAAGCTAAAACTGAATGTGGTAGCTGAAGGTGTTGAAACCATAGAGCAAGTAGAGTTTTTACAAAATAATAACTGCTTTATAGTGCAAGGGTATTATTACAGTGAACCGATTGCCGAAAGCGAATTATCAAGCTTGTTTGAAAAGCTCAATGATCGCGCTGGAGTCTATCCATAATATCGCTTTAGTTCATTTTGTATAGCGATAGAAAAGGCACCCTCAGGTGCCTTTTTGTATCAGAGCAAGATCAACCAATTGCGGGGATCAAGCCGGCCATTTGTAATCCCTGAGCGCCAATAATAAGCACACCGCAAAGCGTGGCTACCGCTAAGCCAATGTTACCAGAGCGCACAGTGTAGCCATTATAATCGTTGCTGCTACGCTGCTTATAAACCATCGCAACAGGTAAAAATACAGCCAGTACCACTAAAGCGATAGCCGCATAACCTAAAGCCATAATAAAGCCTTGTGGATAAAATAGCGCAAATCCTAACGGTGGGATAAAAGTGATGAGTGCCGTTTTGATCCTGTCTTTATTGCCATCACCTTTTTTAAATGCATCGGCAAAGAAATCAAACAACCCTAAGCTCACCCCTAAAAATGAGGTTGCTAGCGCTAAATCTGCAAATAGGTTAACTGCAGTGGCAACCGCTGAGTTGTTTGCAATACTGGCAATGCTTGCTACAAAACCTGGTAAACCAGTGCTTTGAAGTAACTCAGCCTGGCTCATCATACCTTGGCTTATTAATTGCCAAAAAATATAAATAACTAAGGGCAGGGCGGCACCGGTGATCATCACCCGGCGCAGTGTTTTAATATCAAGGCCCACATATTTAACGATGGACGGAATAGAGCCATGAAAACCAAACGAGGTGAATACCACCGGAATAGCTGATAAAATAAGCCCTTGTTCAATCGGCATTTCGAGTAAATGTTGACCGTGAACATAAGGTGTTAACATATAAAATAAGCTCGCTAATACCACAATCTTGACGCTAAATAACACTCGGTTTAGTTTATCAACTTTACTGGTGCCTAAAGTAACCACTGTGCCTATGACAACAGCTAAAATGATTGACCCGACTTGTGGAGCGATCTCGAGATTAAAGCCATTGTTTATTTTTTCTTGTAGCTGCGCACCACCGCCTGCAATATAGGCTGCACATAACGCATAGAATAAAAACATCACTGAAAAATTAGCGACGTATTGACCACGCTTACCGAGCCATGACTTTGCTAACGTATTGAGCGTGGCATCACGATCGGCATGTTGGTGTAGTTCAAGCATTAATAACGCGGTATAAGTCATTAACGCCCATGTTGAAATAATTAACGCTAATGCGGTTGTAAAACCCAGCCCAGCAGATGCGATTGGTAGCGCCAACATCCCTGCGCCGATAGTGGTACCTGCAACAATTAACATGCTGCCTATTGTTTTATTTTTAAGCACTTCTTGCCCTTAAAACTTCGTGAGAGGCAGGCAAGATATAACTAGTTGGCACAAACTTAAATAGTTTTGTTATAAATCAAAGAAAATAAATGTAACTTATAATTTACAAGCAAAACGAGTGAATACTGTTTTTGTTATAAAAAACATGCAATGTGTTGACTTTTTGTGCAGGTCTGCTATTTCTATTAATTCATTTTATTATTAAAAACTCTATTTATATGCAACACATAAACCGAGCCCTAACAATGCGCCCATGGCTGAATCTATCAGTTGTGCGTCCATTGCTGCGCTGCGGTTAAGTTGTTTTTTACTAACCGCGATTTCAAAGCGGTTAGTGTTGTATTCCTTCCTCTTTGTTATCGCCGCTTTGCTAAAGGAATCAGCGTGTGAGCGTTAAAGTATCGTATTTTCTTATGGTGTTAATTTGGTCAACCACCCCATTGGGCATTGTGTTCAGTAGTGAGTCAGTTTCTCCAACACTTGCCGTGTTATTACGTATGTCGATAGGTTTAGTGTTGGCTGCACTGGTTGTAGCAATTGCCAATGTTCGTATTCCTTGGCATCGTCGCGCGTGCTTTTTGTATGGTTACTCAAGCATAGGCATTTATGGGGGCATGTTATTAAGTTACATGGCTGCTAAAACAGTTCCTTCAGGGCTTATTTCTTTAATGTTTGGCTTAGCACCTATTTTATCCGGTCTCTTAGCACAGCGGCTCCTAAACGAACCTAAGTTTAGTGTGATAAAGCTAATTGCCTTGGCGTTTGCATTATTGGGGCTATTTCTGGTGAGTGAAAAACACATACAAGGCTCATTAATGCAAATGCAAGGCTTAGCCTACGTATTCATGGCTGTGTGCTTTTTTAGTTTAAGTGGTGTGATGATCAAACGAGTAAAAATTGCTATTCACCCAATGGCAACCACGTTTGGCGCATTAGTATTTGTAACCCCGTTATTTTTTATTACATGGTGGTTGGTCGATGGTGAGCTTAACAGCAATGCATGGAGTGCCAAATCGTTATGGTCAATTGGTTACTTAGGGGTGTTTGGTTCACTCGTTGGTGCATTGGCTTATTTCCATGTGTTACAAAAATTACCGGCAAGTACCGTTGCCTTAACGACCTTGATCACACCCAGTTTTGCAATAGGTTTAGGCGCATGGTTAAATAATGAAACCGTAGATCAGCAACTGTTTATAGGCGCAGGTATTATCTTACTGAGTTTAGCTGTATTTCAGTTTGGCGATAGCTGGTTAAGAAAAAGGGCTAAGTTTACGAAACTTAACCCTTAATTGTGGTGAAAATGTAGCTGCGCATTAATGGCTACATTTTTTCTATTTGGATCACTAAGCGGCGGTTTTTATCGCGGCCCAATATATTATCGTTAGTTGCTATATGGCGTTTTTCACCAAACCCTTCGGTTTCAACTTTGCTCTCATCAATACCTAAGCTCACCATATACTCTTTAATTGCTTGTGCACGTTTTTTTGATAACTCTAAATTATTCCAACGTCCGCCGTAGCTATCTGTATATGAGGCAATCGAAATAGCCGAAATCGTTGTGTCATACTTTAAATACTCAGCAATTTTATCTAAACGTTGTTGAGATGATTTAGTGAGCTTGCTGGTGTTTGGTTGGTAATTCATTACAGTGAACGATATATCCTCAAAGCTGTATGGCAGTAATTCATCGCGGCACCGTAAAAATGCCCAATAGGCTTGTTTAAAATTAATATTAGATAAGCCAACGGCAATTTTATCGGCACTATTTTGCCAGTCTTGGTAATAAAAAGTGGGTTGGTAGCCTTTTTCAAGCTCGGTCAATATTTCCCATGCCGTTTTGTTACCCAGTTCGCCGTCAAATTTTCGTAGTAATTTCATATCAGCAATATCACGAGCGGGTAGACCTGCTCGCCAGGCTGGAGGGACTGCTTTTAAACCCGCAATAGTGTAATTGTCAGGGCGGACAACCATATCCAAGTTAAATAGCAGATCTTTATTTTTGCTCGCTGTAGCGCTGAAAATAGCTTCGCCATAATATGGAACTTCATGATTTAATTGGCATTGTAAGCGAGTTGTTGTTACAACTTGCCATTGTGAGTTATCTGCCGTGGCTGTGTACTGACGCATTGCAGCGCTGGCCGTCTCTGAAAGGCATGCAGTTGCAATGCTTAGACTGATAAACAGCATTGAAAGCTTCATTACGGGGTCTCCAACAATTTATTACGCCAATATCTTGGCAAATTTTGCGTTTACAGAGGCTAACAGTCATTAAGGTGTCGTTAGCTAGCTCTCGTTCTAGCTCTAGCTCTAGTTAAGTAAAGCAAGTTATATGCCTAAATGTAAGTGTTAATTTAATCTGTAAAGCGCTAGCCTAGCCGCCATGATTTTTGACATAATAGCCAGCTTACTCTGGCAAACCAAGAATACTATGGCAAATACTGAACAAACTCTTTTCGCAAAACGCTTTCGTGGCTTTTTCCCAGTGGTTATTGATGTTGAAACTGCAGGTTTTAATAAAGTAACCGACGCACTGTTAGAAATTGCGGTGTCAGTATTAAAAATGGATGATGAAGGCCTACTCAGTATTGATCATACTGTGCATTTTCATGTTGAGCCATTTGAAGGTGCAAACATTGAACAAGCTGCTATTGATTTTAATGGCATTGATCCTTTCTCGCCATTGCGTGGCGCAGTATCAGAAGAGGAAGCGATCAAAGAGATTTGTAAAGTGGTACGTAAAGCGCAAAAAGCAGCGGGTTGCCAACGTTCAGTGGTAGTGGCTCATAATGCGGCGTTCGACCATGGTTTTTTAAATGCTGCGATTGAACGCAATAATATCAAGCGTACGCCATTTCATCCGTTTGTTAGTTTTGACACAACCTCATTAGCGGGTTTGGCACTTGGTCAAACGGTACTTGCTAAAGCATGTCGTGCAGCGGGTATCGAATTTGACAACAAACAAGCGCATTCAGCATTATATGACACTGAGCGCACGGCAGAGTTATATTGCCTAATCGTCAATCGTTGGCAACAGCTGGGTGGTTGGCCTTTAGTCGACACTGCACCAGAGGAAACAGAGCAAAAGACAGCAACCGCAGAGTCGGCTACTAACCTTATTGAATAATGTTATTTTGCGCATAACGCGTTATGCAAATTGCATAATTTTTAATTAACTTAATGTAATCGATAGAATTAACATCAAGTTGTGTATTTAATCTGCAATTACTGCGTGATACAAAATAAAGCATAGAATGCGCTTGAGTATCAGCGCGTTACTCGGTTATACTAGCCACACGCTCTGAATGAGTTTACTAATTCAGGGGCTGATTAGGATTCGACGGAATTCAAGAAGCCCAAGGTGCATGTCGAGGTGCGGTTTGCCTCGTTAAAAAGCCGCAACTTAAAGTAATCGCAAACGACGATAACTACTCTCTAGCAGCTTAGGCTAGCTAGCGCTCCTTCCATGTATTCTTGTGGACTGGATTTTGGAGTGTCACCCTAACACCTGATCGCGACGGAAACCCTGGCCGGGGTTGAAGCGCTAAAACTAAGCGGCCTCGCCTTTATCTATCGTGTTCGTCCGAGATTTAAAGGTTAATTAAATGACGATACTAAACATGTAGTACCGACGGTCGAGGCTTTTCGGACGGGGGTTCAAATCCCCCCAGCTCCACCAATACAAGGTTTCCTAAAGTATCAGGATACCTCAAAAACCCTTTAAAATTAACGTTTTAAAGGGTTTTTTATGTCTGTGAATATCATTCAATATCGTAACATCTCACTTTTATAGTAACATTATATGTAACACTCCAATCAATGTTACTAAACTGGTGTTACATTATGGCTAAAATAGTTAAACCACTGACAAATACAGAGATTTCACAGGCTAAACCTAAAGACAAGGAATATAACTTATCTGATGGTGAAGGGCTGATGTTACGTGTAAAGCCTAACGGCTCTAAAATTTGGTTATTCAACTACACCCACCCTTACACCAAGAAAAGGAAGAATATTAGCTTTGGTGTTTATCCGGATGTCTCTTTAGCTAAGGCAAGAGCTAAACGATTAAGCGCTCGCGAGCAATTAGCCGATAATAGCGACCCTAAAGAAGTTAGAGAGCAAGAGCAATTAGCAGTAGAGCAAGCGCATTCAAATACATTTTATAAAGTATGTTGCGACTGGCATTTAGTGAAGAAAACAAAAGTATCACCAGATTATGCCATTGATATATGGCGTTCTTTAATGCTTCATATATTCCCCAAACTTGGCGAGCGGCCTATAAGCAAAGTGACGGCCACCAGCGTAATAGAAGTTTTAAATCCGATAGCTGCAAAAGGTAACTTGGAAACTGTTAGGCGTTTATGCCAACGAGTTAACGAGGTTATGAGCTTTGCAGTTAACACTGGTCTTATATACAGCAATCCGTTATCTGGTATTAGTGATGCTTTTGAAGCGCCCAAAGCCAAATTAATGGCCACAATAAAGCCCGATGAATTGCCCCAACTAATGAAGAGCCTTAACAATGCTAGTATTAAGCTAGTTACCAGGTGTTTAATTGAATGGCAACTTCACACTATGGTCAGACCTACAGAGGCGGCTGGAGCACGTTGGTCTGAACTTGATTTAAATAATCGTGTTTGGGTAGTTCCTGCGGAACGTATGAAGATGAAACGAGAGCACATAGTTCCTTTATCTGATCAAGCTTTGCAGATACTTGAAACCCTACATCCAATAAGCGGCCATAGAGAATATTTCTTCCCCGCTGATAGAGACCCCCGCAAACATGCCAATAGTCAAAGTGCAAATATGGCATTAAAGCGTATGGGTTATGGCGGGAAATTGGTTTCACATGGTTTGAGGGCTTTGGCTAGCACTGTATTAAATGAGCAAGCATTTGACGCTGATGTTATTGAGGCGGCACTTGCTCATGTCGATAAAAACGAAGTGCGTAGAGCTTACAATAGGGCTGATTATTTGGAACGTAGACGGCATTTAATGCAATGGTGGTCTAGTCATATAGAAGATGCAGCAATCAACAGTATTACTTTAGCTGGTGGCGTTAAAGGGCTTAGGCTTGTAAATGGTTAATATGGAGAATAAGTGATGAACATTAATTTAGATAAAGAAAAAGTATGTGAAGTTATGACGAAGCATAAAGAGGCTAAAGGGGTTCTTTATTGTCTTGAGTTATTAGGGCAGAAGTTTGAACAAGGGGCTTTAAATAGTGCCTATAACTCAGTTTCTCAAGCTTTAAGATATTTAAGTGATAGTAATGCTTTAATTGAGCACTTCACTGAGAATGAACCACAAATAATATCCTTAGCGACATTAACAAAAAGCTATAAAAACGCAGTTTTAGCAAGTGCTGGAGTTGAATATTGTGTAATGGAAATTGGATATGACGAATCTAAATCTTGCGAGCTAAAAATTAATTACACGGATGCGTTATGTGCTGCACACTCAATGTTATTTGACTTAGTTGAGTTGTACGAAAGCATGATAGAGAACCCACCAGCAGCACAAGCAGCTTAACCGAGTTTGCAAAGCCTAGGATAGCTCCCGAAAAGGGCGCACACCCAAGCGCCCCTGGCTTTGTTCTTAATTATTGGGTATCGCGGGGGCGATATGGAAAATACTTGGGGTGAAAGCTCAGGGCAATGGGTTAACTCTTTTAGTTTTCAAGAATCTGATATAAATACTTTAAAGTCATACTTAAAAGGGTTTTTCCGCAATACTATTGGTGAGGAGCATTTCATTTGCTCTTTAGAATCAACCATTACTAAATATTTATTGATAAAAGCTGATCATGATCTTTTAGATAAGCGTAAAGAAACGATTAGTAAATTGAATAAAATAATAAATGGCTTAACTAAGTCTATAAATGCACTACAGTCGCTAGACTCCCATGCACAAGCTATTTATTCTCAGCATTGTTATTTTTCTGAATTTGATTTATCTGGTAGCAAGAATATAAACAGACTAACGAACAATCCTGCTGATGAATTATCAATAATGCTTGAAGCAGCACAGCAACAGCTAAATGATATTCATAAAGACAAATACACAAGAGATAACGCACTATCATTTTTAGTCGAGCATATAATAAAACACTGGCTTAAATACTCGGTTACTACACTGACGATAGACACTCGTAATATGCCTTGGCGAGATGTTACGCGAGGAAAGCGAACCCCAGAAATAGCCTTATGGCAAGTCGTGAAGTTAGCTCTACTCATTATAGGCACTCCCTTACAAGATCCCTCGAATCATATTAAAGATGCTTTAGAGCATTTACAAAGCTTAGATACCAACGGGGGGTAAAGTTAAAATTAATTTGCGAATAAACCCCATTCCCAAGAAAGCAATAATGTACAGAATATCGTGTTATACCCGTTAGACACTAGGAAATAGCACGATGTACACAGAGAAAACAGAATTAAAAATTATACGTAAGCCAGAGGTATTAGCTTTATTTGGTTTGTCGAATGCATCCCTTTATCGTCAAATAACTGCAAATATATTCCCCCCTGCGTTCAGTCTTGGCTGTAGAGCTACGGGCTGGTATGAGCACGAAGTTAAACAGGTTATCGCCGCTCGTGGTGCTGGCAAAACTGACGAGGAAGTAAAAACCTTAGTTAGTGAGCTGGTGGCCGCTCGTAAGTCTGCGGTATAGGTGGCGCTATGAATCATATTCAATTAATCCCACCAGCAAATAAGCCACCAATAAAAGCGCTACTTCTTCACCATTTTTACCAAGGTGGAACGCTCAATAAATTTGAAGCAATAGCGCAGTTTAATTATAGATCTTTAGCCGAGGCTGTCTCAAAATTTAGAGCTATTCACTTTCTTGAATTCTCAAAGCAAAGTGAATTTTCTCGTTGTCAAAATAATATGAAGACTATTTGTCCCCGTTACTGGTTGACGAACAACACAGCAAACTTAGAGGCCGCTTATCACATATTGGTTCATGAATTTGGTTATACCCCAAGTTTTAAACCAGCAGCTTAATACAAACATTAGTTAGGAGCTTTGTTCTGTATGAGCGGCCATAATAAACCAAATATAAACTTCAAGCAGATTAATGATACAGCCCTAGCCAGCTCTGAACATGTAATTGCCAATTGGGTTCCCGATGGTGTTAGAAAGGGGGGCGAATGGGTAGCCTTGAACCCTACGCGGAACGATGGGGCTAAAGGCTCATTCTCAATAAATATAAATACAGGTGTTTGGAAAGACTTTGCTACTAATGACGGTGGGGCTGACCTGATTAGCCTTGTTGCATATGTTGAGAAGTGTAGCCAAGGGGATGCAGCTAAAAGCCTAAGTAAGTTTTTAGGGATAGCAGATAACACTATAAACACAAATGCGCCAATACAAAGGCAACCTAAACAAGCAAGTAATGCTAATGAATTTAAGCCGAACTTTAACCCACCAGCAAGTGCACAAAGTAAGTGCCCGTTAGAGCATCCTAAAAACGGTAAGCCGTCAAAGTATTGGGATTATCTTTCTACTGATAGCGTATTAGTAATGCGTGTTATGCGGTTTGATTCTAATAAAGCTGGTCACAGGAAAAAAGACTATAGGCCACTAGCATTTGGTTCTATTGGCAGCAGTTCGCAGCGTTGGTACTGGCGTCAATTACCAGACAATAGACCACTGTATAGACTTAACAGCCTTAATACTATTAATGAGGTTGTTATTTGTGAGGGAGAAAAGGCCGCAGATGCAGCCGTGGCATTATTCCCCAATAGCTTTGTTACATGTTGGGCTGGTGGCTCTAAAGCGATCACTAAAACAAATTTTACCCCCTTAAAAGATAAAGCCATTACTTTTTGGCCTGATAACGATGATGCAGGTCAGACAGCTATTAATGGTTTGAAAGGCGAGTTAGATAAGGCCGGTGTTAAATCGTTTAATGTAATTGGGATGGGTTTATTTAAAGACTATAAGCCAGCTCATAACGGCACTTTAGAAAGTGGTGGTAAGTGGCCTGATAAAGCCGATGCATTTGACGCTATTGAGCTAGGTTGGACTCAAGAGCATATTAAAACCGCCTTGGATAAAGGTTTATTACTTACCAGTGAATTACCTGAAAGCAAAGCGGGCGCTGATTCTGTTCCCTTTGGTTATAACATGGATGACCGTGGTATCTGGTACACAGATGATAAAAGTAATAGTAAACGTTTATGCAGCCCAATAGAGTTAATTGCTAGGTCTCGGAGTGGGCTAGGTGATGGGCGTAACTGGGGTATTTTACTGCGTTTTAAAGATTTTGACGGACAGGAAAAGCTTTGGAACATACCAATGCAAGCTTTTGCTACAGATGGCGGCTCAGAAGTTATTAGGGGGCTATTAGAGCGAGGTTTGGATATTAGTTCCCACAGAGATGCAAAAAGAAAGATATTAGAATACTTGCAAGAATATGAAACAAGTAGGCGTATGTCGTTAGTTTATAAAATGGGGTGGCATAACAAGTCATTTGTATTACCTGATAGCGTAATAGGCTCTGATTCTAATGTTATGTATTACAGTGAGCGCCCAGCAATGTGTAAATTGGGTATCAATGGCACATTAGAGTTATGGAAAAGTAATATAAGTAAATATTGCTCTGGTAACCCCTTAGCTTTATTCGCGGTTAGTGCGGCTTTGTCTGCGCCACTGGTTGAGCTTATGGGTTATGAGTCAATGGGTTTTCATTTTTTTGGGGATAGTTCGTGGGGTAAATCTACTTTGTTAAATGTTGCGTGCTCAGTTTTTGGCAACCCTGAAAAATATAAATGTACTTTTAGAGCTACAGATAACGCATTAGAAAGCCTTGCATCATCTCATTCAGATATGTTGCTGGCACTTGATGAAATTAACCAAGTCGATTCAAGGATCATCGGCGATATTATCTATATGTTAGGTAATGGCCAAGGTAAACACAGAGCAAATGAACGTGGCCAAGCAGGAGACTCACAACATAGATGGAAATTGACTTATTTAACTAATGGCGAAAAAACATTAGAACAATACTTGTTAGAAGGGGGTAAAAAAGTCACTGGCGGTATGGAAATGCGCTTTATCGGAATAAAGGCCACTTTTAACGATAGTGAAGCAGATAAGAAAAACAAAGGGATATTTAATGATTGCCATGAGTTCGCTGGTGGTGCTGACTTATCGAATCACTTAAACCGCAACATGAAAAACAACCACGGAACAGCATTTCCTGAATTTATAAAAATGTTGGTTCAACAAGATTTTAAAGAGTTGGTGGCTTGGCTCGTTAAAGAGGTTGATAAGTTTGTTTCATCTAATTTAACCGCTGAGGCTGGTGGTCAAGTTCAACGCGCCGCCGCAAAGTTTGCCTTGGTGGGGTTATCTGGCGAACTAGCAACTAAATGGGGTATCACTGACTGGTCTAAGGGTGAGGCATACGCAGCCGCTAAAGAATGTTTTAACTCATGGCTTAATACTAGAGGCGGTGAGGGGAACATGGAGGACAAGCAGTTATTTGACCATGTTAAGCAGCAATTTGACTTATACGGTGAATCTAAATTTAAACGCTGGGATAAGTCCACTAAAACAATGGCTGACAATCCCAGTACGATAATAGATACCCATGTACCAACGCCCAGTGAGATGTGGGGGTATAGAGAGCACTTAGACAGTAAAAGCCCTCTTGATGGCGATACACAAGACGTTATTTATTATGTTTATCCAACAGCATTTGAAAAGGTTATATGCAAGGGGAATGATCATTTACGTGTTGCTAGGTTGCTCAGAGATAAGGGGGCGCTTGTATTGCGTGATGGTGAACTTAAAGAAAACCGCTTAAAGACGAAAGAAAGAATACCAGGCTCAGGTAAAACCATGCGGCAAATTTACAAAATTAGAGGCAGTGCCTTATTTAATGATAATTCGGAGAAATCACATGACTGAAAGCAAAAACCAAGTTAACAACCACCAGCCCTATAAGCTGGTGGAAAATATTCACTATAACGTTGTTTCTGAAATTGCTGGTACAGGATGGGCTGCAAATTTCACACATACGGCCAAACCGATACCGCTTATTGCGTGGTTAACGGTTAAAACACCATCTAATAGTCAGTATAGTAATGGTTTAAATGGGGTTAAAAAGGTTGGTTTGGTTTGTCTTGATGGTGTGAATGTTGTTCCGTGTGATTTAGTAGATACGTTTGAATGCTATACAAATCATATTCCAACCATTGAGGTTTATGGGGGGTAGCCTGTACTTATTTAAGTATACCCTAAGCGGTACATTTGCAGCGAGTACACTTTTACACTTTAAGTGTACCGTTTAAACCTTGATTTTATATAACGGTACTATATACTCTTAGCATCTTAGAGTTAAAACGGTACAGTTATCATGTCAAAAGTTGGGTATGTTCGAGTTAGTTCAGTTGATCAAAACTTAGATAGACAGTTAAGCGGTCTAAGCTTAGATAAAGTATTCAAGGATAAGTGCTCTGGTAAAGATACCAACAGGGAAGGGTTAGCCTCCATGCTTGAGTATATTCGTGAAGGTGATGAGATTCATGTTCATGATATAAGTCGGTTAGCTCGTAACCTTGAGGACTTACTTACTTTGGTTAAGAGTTTAACGGCGCGAAATATATCAATCTATTTCCACAAAGAAAACTTAACCTTTACTGGTGAAAGCAACCCTATGCAAGATTTAATGCTCAGTATGCTGGGTAGTGTTTACCAGTTTGAACGCTCAATGATTAAAGAGCGCCAATTGGAAGGCGTAGAACAGGCAAAGGCTAAAGGTAAATACAAAGGACGGCCAACAAACATAAGCTTACATGATGAAATAAGAGAACTTAGAGCTGGTGGCTTATCTCTTAGAAAGATAGCAAATCAATGTGATTGTGCGTTATCTACGGTGCAAAGAGCGTTAGCTTAATCAAATTAAATTCCCACTTTATTTAGAGTGGGAATTACTATTCATTGTAGTGGGAACGATTAAGTTATTTAATAACAATGCTTTAGGTTAATCATTCCCACTTTCCCACTATTCCCACCCCCTTTCCCCCTGTCCTGTATCGTAGTGCGGGTTTACTATCAGTAGTAAGGTATCAATGCCAGTCATGGCAAGGGCTACAGGCTCATTAGTTTATTTTGCCAAGGTACTTTAAAAGCTTTTATGTATGCGAGGCAGATGTCGCGAGTTTTTAACAGCTACTATTTTCTATAGGGGGGTTCCGATTCTTATTATTGGCCTGTTATAAGTGGGGGGATAGTAAAAGTCTATTGGGATGCTACGAACACCGCCGCCTTAATGAGATTTTTACGTAAGCTGTGAAATAAAGTAAAAAACCCAATAATGAATAGATATTCATTAACCTAGTTGTTTTATTTGAGCTGTAGTTATTTAGTATTAATTTATTGGTGGTGCTAATAGTATCAAATAGGTTTTATAAATATGCTCTAAATTACCCTTAGCTTAACTGATGGCCGCACTTCAAAACGTAAAACAGAGCGCGAGAACCAGATACCAGCTTTTTACAGTGGGAATAGTGGGAAACTGGGAATTTCATAGGTAACTTATTAATAAATAATAGCCTTATTGATTCCCATTGGTGGGTTTAAACGTTCCCACTGTTTTAATAGTGGGAATACAATAGAAGTAATTTTAAAGCTTATATAATGCGGTTTAGGTGTGTTTATGGTTGTTAGGTGGTGGGTTATTCTTTAATGGTAGAGTTACCATTTTTGTATTTTCCAAACCCAGTGGCCACCATATGCACCAGTTCTGGAACATTGAAGAAATCAAGAAACGGAATATATAGATTATCTTTAGCTGGGTTTAGAACACCGTGGTCATTTCTGTTTTTAAATTTAAAGCCGTGTAAATAGATTTCAATATAGAACCCCTCAATTACAAAGCAGGCTTTGAGTGTTGCATTAACGAATGGAGACCCAGTAATAAAGGGAGTGCAAACCATCTCTTTTAACCCTGCATTACTAAACCCATCTTGACTATAATCTTTAAGCCTAGATATTTTTACTGGTAATCGGTCATATGCCATGTGTCCTTTATTCAAAAGTGCTTGTTGAATTAGTGATTTATGCTTTTCATTAATTTTTATATTTTGGTACGCGTTGTGATTTGATAGGGCTGAACGGTAGTAGATAGATAAAAAATAGAGCATAATTTTATACTGGTTAACATTGGGGAAAGTTAAACAGCTATCTTTTTTGATGTAATTGGTATGATCTCTAAGAGCGTTTAAAGAGTAACGTTCGTACTCATTGTTTAACATAAGCTCACATTCAGAGCATAGCTGATATTCTGCCCAGCTATCACTGCTGTAGTGAATAGGCTTATCACCACTGGTAATTGCAATTGCTTTGCCTGAATTGGCTCTAAATATTTTCTTAAAAATAGAATTACCTATAGCGTGTGATAACTGCAATTCCTTATCTTGTTCACATAATTTGCATATACCTAGTGTGCTCATATCTATTCCCTTAGTGTTAAATGTTTGATTAACTAAACTGATTGTAAACCAATCTTACCACCAGCAATCATACAAAATGAGGTCGTAGGGGGTTAATATATTACTTAAAATAGCTATGAGTATGAGATAAATTCATATTAGGACGGGGGTTCAGTTGCATTTTAAGCAGGATATTGATGTAACACCTAATGTAACAATAGGTGTTTTTTAAAATTTTTAAGTGTATATATAACAATGTGATACATGGTAAATTCAAATCCCCCCAGCCCACCACTTGGTTTTTATTGTTGCTTCAACGCCGCCAAGTCATGGTGGTAGGGTTAACCAATAATAATCAAGGAGACCTAGGCTTCCTTGATTATTATTGGTTATGTTTTCATTCTAGCATCCTAGTTCCCAGGGCCACATTCCATACATTGGTTAATGATATCTGGGCCAAATTTAAGCTTAGCGTTTAAATCGCGCAGTGCGGTACGTAGGCCTTCTTCAATCACAGGATGATAAAATGGCATGTCGAGCATTTGTGGTACAGTCATTTTGTTTTGTACAGCCCATGCCAATAGGTGGGCGATATGCTCAGCTTGTGGACCAATAAACTCAGCACCTAAAAACAAGCCTGTGCCTTGCTCTGCGTATAAACGCATATGGCCTTTGTTTTTCAACATTACGCGGCTGCGGCCTTGGTTTTCAAAGCTCACTTCACCAATTTCAAAACAACCACACTCACCAAAACGAGCCGTTATTTGTTTGTATGTTTCACCTACCATGGCAATTTGTGGGTCGCTAAACACTGCGGCAATGGCTGCGCGGCGCAGGCCATTACGCACATCAGGAAAACGGCCTGCGTTTTGCCCTGCTATTGTGCCTTGATCGCTCGCTTCGTGCAGCAGTGGGATCATATTACTGGCGTCTCCGGCGATAAATATATTGGAGTCGCCACATTGCATAGTGTGTTTATCAGCGATTGGTACGCCGCGTTCATCAAGCTCAATGCCAGTGTTTTCAAGGTCGAGTTTGTCGGTGTTTGGTACGCGGCCTGTCGCGGCAAGTACGTAATCAAATTGCTCTGTTTGTTTTTGTCCGTTTTTGTCAACATAGCTAAGCTGGGCTTTATCGCCTACTTGTTTCATATCAGAGACGTTTGAGTCAGTATCTACAAAAAATTCTTCAGCAAATACAGTATTTGCGTAGTCTTTTATAACAGGGTCGGTAATAGGGCCGATAGCGCCGGCTACACCAAACAGTTTTACTTTTACACCTAAGCGGTGCAGTGCTTGGCCTATTTCAAGGCCAATTACACCAGGACCAAATACAGCGATTGACTCGGGCAAGTCTTGCCAATCGAACACATCATCGTTAATTATTAATCTGTCGCCAAAGTTATTAAATACGCTAGGGTAAGCTGGGCGAGAGCCTGTGGCAATCACAAAGCGTTTTGCTGTAATAATCGTATGGTCGTCAATTTGTACGCGATTAGCATCTAAGAATTTTGCGTAACCACGAATTTTATCTTCGTTAGGTAATTCATCTACGGCTTCTACTACAAAGCCTGCGAAACGATCGCGTTCGTTACGTACTCGTGCCATTACTTCAACGCCATTAATTGTTGGCTTTGAGCTATGCACACCAAAGGCGGGGGCTGCTTCAATTGCATGAGCAGCTTCTGCGGCGGCAATAAGTAGTTTACTTGGCATACAGCCAACACGGGCACAGGTTGTGCCATATGGACCCGCTTCAATCATAAGTACGTTATTAGTGTGTTGTTTTGCATTGCGGTAAGCGCTTAAACCTGCGGTGCCAGCACCTATTACAACAACGTCTGTGTTTAGTTCTTTCATTATGTTGCTCCAGAATACCAATTTTATTAATCAATTGGTGGAAAATAAGTTAATAAAATGAGTATAAAAAAGGGGCTAAAAAGCCCCTGTATTTAATTACGTGGGGTTTAAATATTAAGCAAAATATTTTGCTAAATCGTCAGAGCCACCAATGTGTTTTCCGCCAATAAATACTTGTGGTACGGTTTCACGGCCTGAGATTGCTTTAAGGCTCGTTAATGATGCACCTGCGCCCATGGTGATTTCTTCGTACACTAGGCCTTTTTCTTCAAGTAAAGCTTTTGCTTTAGTACAGAAAGGGCAACCAAGTTTAGTAAAAATGCTCACTGCTTCTGGTTTTACTTGCTTAGGGTTGATGTAATCAAGCATAGTGTCTGCGTCTGATACTTCAAACGGGTCGCCTGGTAAATCTGGCTCGATAAACATTTTCTCAATTACGCCATCTTTAACTAGCATTGAATAGCGCCAGCTGCGTTTGCCAAAACCAAGGTCATTTTTGTCTACTAACATACCCATACCGTCAGTAAATTCACCGTTGCCGTCTGGTAATAAAGTAATGTTTTGTGCTTCTTGGTTTGCAGCCCATGCATTCATTACGAAAGTATCGTTTACTGATACACACACTATGTCGTCAACGCCATTCTGCTTGAGTACTGCAGCTAGTTCGTTATAGCGTGGTAAATGCGTTGATGAACAAGTTGGTGTAAATGCACCTGGTAGTGAAAATACAACAACCGTTTTACCTTTAAAAATGTCGTCTGACGTTACTGATTTCCACTCATCGTTTACGCGAGTTGCAAATGTAACCTGTGGAATTGTTTGACCTTCAATATTCTTTAACATGTTTTTTAGTTCCTCTTGATTTGTTGATAGCCATTATGTCGCAAAATTTATAATAGCTCCAATCGTTTGTTTATATTAGTATGATAGGTATTACCGATTAATTGTGGGTTTGTAGTGAATTTAAAAGATCTTGAATACGTAAAAGCGATTGCGCACTTTAAGCATTTTCGTAAAGCCGCCGCTGCATGTTTTGTCAGTCAACCCACTCTCAGTGGACAGGTTAAAAAACTTGAACAAGAGCTTGGTGTTACTTTATTTGATCGCTCTACTAAGCAGGTTACTTTAACGGCTCAAGGTGAACGTTTGTTGACACAGATCAAAGTGATCTTAGAGCAAACCCAAATATTAAAAGAGCTAGCAGCAACGTCATCGTCGCCACTACAAGGTAAAGTAAGAATAGGCATTATTCCAACGATTGCACCGTATTTATTACCCACCTTACTCACCTCGATGAAAGAAGCATTTGCTGATAGCCAATTTGCTTTTGTTGAGATGCAAACCGCGACTATATTAAGCGCGTTGGATAACGGTGAGTTAGATATTGCAATTTTAGCAGATGTGCCTGAGCTTAAACTTTATCATACAGTTAAGTTATATAAAGAAGATTTTTTGGTGGCAATGTCAGCGCAAAATAGCTTAGCAAAACGCAGTAAAATAGCGTTAGACGAGCTACAAGAGTGTAGTTTATTGATGCTCAGTGATGGTCATTGTTTTAAAGATCAAGCCCAGCAATTTTGTTTTGCCGCTGGGATTGATGTGTCTAATGAGTACCGAGGTAATAGTTTAGAAACCTTATTAGCATTGGTGGCTATGGATGATGGGGTAACCTTTGTGCCTAAGCTTGCGTGCACAAAGCGTGCAGGTATTAGCTATTTGCCAATCTTTCCTACTCAACAGCGAAGTGTGGTGTTGGCCTGTCGTAAACATTACCCGCATTTAGCGGGCATTGAATTACTTGCTAATTGGCTTGTTGGGCATCCAAGCTTACAGCAACAATTAACTAAGGATCTAAACTAGTTAGTTCTACTACATCATTTATTTGAATATTAGGTAACGGCTGTTGGTCAATACTGACGGCAACTGCACTTTGTTGATATACCTGTTCTACTTGTATTTGATTGAGCGTGGTGATCAGCTGTGGCATTTTATTTCCCGCCGCATCCGTTAAATAGTTATGGTGTGCAATATTTAAGCGTTGGCCTTTTTCAATACCATGGGCTTTGCCTAAATTTATAATTAACTTATTGTTTTCGATATGTAGTATTTTACCTTGGGTTTCAAGGCAAGCCATAGCGGCTTGTAAGTCGTAACTAACGGTTTGGTTTATGTCTGCTATATTTTGGCCGTAACCTGAACTCCAAAATTTATCACTAAACACGTCAATAATTGCAGTTTTTTTAAATGGCCAGATAGCTTGGCTACGATAACTTTTTTGCCATAGCCGCTCGTAAGTGGTGCCATCAAACAAGGCAAAATCTATTTTATAGGAACGCTGGTAGGTTTCGTCCTGCCAAAAAGCATAACTGTTATTGAGCTTATCGCTATTTGAGATATCCACAATTTGACTCAACAATACATACTGAGAATTACTGCGGCTCGATATTTCTTCTAATAGGGCATTACTGTAATCGTATTGTTGATTAAAAAATTCGCCAACGCGGATCGGAAAGTTAAAATAGGCAGTTGGTTTAGCATTCATAGCCGATTGATTTAACGTTTTATAGAGTGCTTCGCTGGTGGCTTTATTAATGTCAAATATTTGACCCATCTTCGCTTGCTCGCGATTATTTAATTGGGTTTGGGTGATCGCAACAAATTTAGTAAATTGGTTAGCAGGGCAGTGTTCTTGTTGGGGAAAGATATCCAAGCGCAAAGTAATTGCAAATTGATCGGCTTTACGGTCTTCGCTGATCATCTCTATCTTTTGAATTTCGCCATGGCTGTTTATTTTTAGCAGATCTTGGGTTAACACCCCATCTACTAAGGTTTGCATTGAGCTGACGCGTGCCCCTGAGAACACTAAAGCTTGGGTGATAGCATCTTTTATTGCCGCCGATTTTGCCGCACTCATATCATCATTTTTAATGCTTGCATGGCCGGTTGATTCATACCATTGGGCAACTGTATGGGAGGAAAATAGACTAATACTCAGCCAACAGCTGGCGATTACTACCATTGATAAAACTCGCTTCATTACCCTAACCCCATGAATATACATTTGCTATTAACAGTGACAGAGCAAGGACTGTACCAATTGTTTTGCTAGGTTGCTTTAAAATCGTCATAGTAGTTAATTATGGCATTGATCGTGCTTTGATTTAATGATTAATGACTCTTTTAAAGCGTGAGAGAAGCTATGCGTATTGTGATTTCAATTTGTATATTAGCAAGCTTAGGTTTAGCTGGCTGTAGCAGTATTTTTGATAAACATGTGGAATATAAGTATATTGAGCCAGATAACTATCCAATCCTAAAAGCGGTGGGTTATGCGCCGATCAGTGCGCAACCGGGTGATAACCAATCACAGCGCTCATTAATGGCGATTAAAGCATCAAAACTAGAAGCGTATCGTGAGCTTGCAGAACAAGTATATGGGCAAAAAATTACCGCAGGCACCACAGTACAAGGCAGTATTGCGCAAAACGATCACTTGCAAAGCCAAGTGCAAGGGGTTATTAAAGGCGCACAAGTAATTAAAACCTATGCTGTAGGTGAGACCTATGCCACAGAGTTACAACTTGATATGAAGCGAGTGCATGACTTATACATAGGTGAAATTAAACCACGTGAAGTTAAAAAAGTAACTTATTACTAGGGCGTGTTTATCTTTCGAGGTTAAATTTGCAGCAGTGTGTTTGGTATTCAGGCAAGGCAGAGCCTATGTAGTGTGGTTGTCCCCCATAAATAGGCGATAACGCAGCATTAATGCCAAACACGCGCTGCCCTTTGGGTTCTTCCTAGGGGCGATTAACTCTTTGTTGCCTATATGGATGTAGGTAAGGGGCGTGAGCAGGACGCGGAAGCTTTGCTCGATTTTTACTTAGCCCACTAGGTTACAAATCTCGCGCCGCGATTAAATCGCCCCTAGTTTGAACAAATTTTAATCCTGAAAGGTCAACACGCCCTAGGATCTAATAAATTCGTTGTTATTTATGTAAATAACTAACAAAATACACACTAAAATATCTCACAGTGAATACTTCAGTGCTATGCTTTATTTTATGTTTTTTATTGAATAAAGCTTGTGGCACGCAAAAAAACAACTCAGTTTTTATTAATATACTTATGGTCGCATCAGTGAGAGCTTCACGCTTTGGCTGCGTGCTTTTGCGAAAATTTAGTAACCGCTCGTTACTACATTTTTTGTTGCTTTTAATATTTGTTACCACGTTCGTATGTGCTGATCGCCTTCCTATCCAATTTAATATCTTTCTAGAAAAAATGAACCAACAGTTTGGGCCTGTCCGTGTCGCTGTCGCTCGCAATTGGCAAACAATGTTAGTCCAGTCACAGAATAAAACCGAGCAACAAAAAATTTTAATAGTAAATGACTTTTTTGCTCGCAACTTACGCTATCGTACTGATATCCAGCTTTGGCAACAGAATGACTATTGGGCAACTCCACTGGAAACCTTAGGTAAAGGTTTAGGTGATTGCGAAGATTATGCGATTGCTAAATATATTAGTTTGCGAGTACTAGGTATTGAAGATGATAAGCTACGCTTGATCTACGTTAAGGCACAGATCGGTGGCCCTAATTCTAAACAAGCTCAGGCGCATATGGTGTTAGGATATTTTGTTACTCCTAATGCACAACCGCTGATATTAGATAGTTTAATAACTAAAGTGCTACCTAGCGCTAAACGCACCGATCTAACCCCCGTTTTTAGTTTTAACAGCCAAGGTTTATGGGCGAACAATTCAAACCAAAGTGTTGCTAATCCAACTGCTAGGTTATCGCGCTGGCGACGAATAATTGAACAAACACAACAAGAAGGAATTAGCTGGTGATGTCATTTATGTCCTTATTCAAACGTGAAAGTAAGATCACTTTACGTCAAGAACTATGGTTGGCTATTTTAGTGGTCATAATTATTAGTTTCGTTAGTACAGTGCTCATTAGTACATATTCAGCTAAACAATATTTTTCTTCTCAGTTGTATTTAAAAAATATTGATGATGCTAATGGCTTGGCTTTAATGCTTAGTCAGATGCATAAAGATCATGTTGAATTAGAGCTTCTTATTTCTGCTACTTTTGATACAGGACACTACCAACGTATTGAATTACAAGACCCTGAAGGTGCACCGATCGTAAAACGAGTATTTAATGGTAAGCTTGATAAATCGGTACCAATTTGGTTTCATCATTTTTATCAATTACATGTAATGCCTGGGGTTGCCCAAGTGAGTGATGGCTGGCAGCAGTTCGGAACTTTATATGTAGAAAGCCATAGCCAATATACAGAGCTAGCACTTTGGGAAAATGTAACTCGATTATTCTTGGGGTTTTTTACGGTGGCGATAACCGCCTGTATAGCCAGTGCTTATTTTTTAAGACGAATTTTACGGCCATTAGATGATGTGGTGCGACAAGCCAATGCATTGGGTGATAAACGCTTTATTAAATCTAAAGTGCCCCATACTTATGAATTTGCGCGGTTAGTCAGCTCAATGAATTTATTATCAACACGCTTTAGCCGTATAATTAAAGAAGATAAAAGACGCCTAGAGGAGTTTCGGTTTAAAAGCCAACATGATGAGTTAACGGGATTAGCGAATCGAGAGTATTTTTACGCCACGTTAGAAGCACAGTTACAGCAATCAAAAGAGCATGCTCATGGCGCCTTGTTTTTATTTCGGATTGTAAATCTTGATCAAATTAGTGAACAAGCTAATCGTGTTGAGATGGTGGCTTTTTTACGTCGCTTTACACAAACACTCGTGGCTTTTTTAGAAGCAAATGAAGACCGATTCTCCGAAAGTCATATCGCCCGTTTGTCACATACTGATTTTGCTGTGTTAGTGGCCGACACCGATGATATTGAAAGATTAAGTACTAAAATATTCAAGCAACATCAAGCATTATTAGCTGATTATAGCCAGTTCAACCTAGCAATTACCCATGCCTGTAGCTATATAGAGCGCGAAGATAGCCGTTTTACACTATTAAAACGGGTTGATAACTTATTAAAAGTAGCACTTACGAAACCGCAAATGCAGGCGCAAGTAAACAATAATAAGCAACGTAATGAGTTATTTAGCGATGCTGATAGTTGGCGCGAAGCGATAGAACATGCTTTAGATACCAATGCGCTTGATGTACTGCTTTATCCGGTTAAATCCTTCTCTGGTAAGTTATTGCAAAATCAACTCAGTTTAAGTTTGTTACTCAATGGCGAACTATATCGCAGTGGTTATTATTATCAATGGGCGCAACGGCTAAAACTTCTTGCTCGTTTAGATTGGGGGCAGATCAAGTATTTAGTACAAGTGTTTGAACAGCGGGACGATTTAAACCTTATTTCTGTAGAATTATCGCGAGAAACATTACTCGATGATAGTGCAGTGGCTGCGATACTTACTTATTTATTAGCCTTTCCAAAATTAGCGAAACACATTTGTTTTGATGTGCGTGAAAGTATTGCGGTCTCAGAGTTTACGTTATTTAAGGACTTTTGTATTCAGGCAAAAAGTATGGGCGCTAAAGTGGCGCTGAAAAGAGTGGGTTCTGCGTTTAATAAGATCAAAGAAATTCATGAGTTAGGTCTTGAGATGATTAAAATAGATAGTGTTTATGGACACAACATCAGCTATAGCCAAGACAATCAAACCTTTTTAAGAGGGATCTGCTCGGTTGCTCATTCCATTGGGATCACTGTGATTGCTGAGGGAGTAGAAAGCCCTGAAGATCAGAAGACGCTGCAAGCATTAGGGTTTGACGGCTTTGTATCGCAACCTGTCGATGATAAAGCGAAAGGCGTACAGACATGAAATTACAATTTATGCAGCCGCGATTTTACATCGCGGCAGGAGGTTTAATTTTTAACTGCCTTTAACTGCTAGCATTAGCTGCATACGGTCACGAACTTTGAGCTTATTAAATATTGAGCTCATATGTTCTTTAACTGTACGTTCTGTAATTTTTAATTGTTTTGCTACTACTTTATTACTGGCGCCGGTGACAACAACATCAATTACTTGGCGTTCGCGCTTGGTTAATAGCGATAGGTCACAAGAATGTTGATAATTGATAGGCTGCTTTGAGAGCACCCCAACTAAATTTGATAATAATTGACCCGGCAGCCAAATACCGCCGCTTACCGCTGTTTCAGCCACTTGTTCTATAATTACTTGGTTTGCAAGTGCTTCAACATAACCACGAGCACCCACTTGTAGTGCAGCACAAAGCTCTGCGATGTTTAGCTCTTTAGTCATTACAATCACTGGAATACGTTTTTCACTGTGTTTTTTTACTATGCTAAGCCAGTCAGGGCTGCCCGCTAAGATCCATAAAATGGTGTCTGCGGTTATGTTGTTAGGTTGTTTATTACTTATTTCACACTCAGGGTAGGCTGCTTGCCAATGTGGTGAAATAAGTTCAGCTTCAGTGATAAATACACTTTGACGCATTATAGTTCCATATTAAAAATGTAAGAGTAATATTAATTAACGCTCTGTCATTGCTAATGATGTTGCTCGTAATATAGGTTTAAATAAGTACTCCAACACGGTTTTTTTGCCGGTTATAATATCCACTTGAGTTGTCATTCCCGGAATAATTGTTAGGTTTTCGGCAAAGTGGCTTTTATCCGTTTTCAGCTGTACTAAATAAAAAGTGTTGTCTCGCTCATCAGTAATGGTGTCGGCACTAATTTGTATAACCTCGGCGCTTAGCCCGCCGTAGATAGCAAAGTCGTAGGCACTAAATTTGATCATTGCAGTTTGCCCAGGCCGTAAAAATGCGATGTCTTTGGGAGGGATTTTAGCTTCTACAATCAGTTGGTCATCCAGTGGTATTATTTCAAGCACATCACTGCCTGGTTGTAAAATGCCACCAACGGTATTGACCAATAGACGTTGCACTGTACCATTAACTGGAGAGCGAATTTCAGTTTGGGTGACTTTATCGGCTAAACCAGATTCAGTTTCTTTGATTGCATCTAGGCGCAACCGTGCTTCAGAAAGCTCATTATTCCAGCGGTTTATCATGGATAATTCGACTTCGTTTACTTTATTCTTCGCTTCATTAATAGCAGAAAGGCTACGATTAATAACAGCCTTAGTACGATTTATCTCACCATTTAAATCAACAGCTTGGCGTTCTAAACGAATGATATCGATATCAGATACGGCGCCTGAGTGTAGTAATGGGCGGGTTACCTGTAGTTCGCGGTTTATTAATCGTAAGGCATTGCTATGTTGTTGCAGGGCTGCTTGTGCTTCGATATGATCTTGACGGCGTTGCTCTAATTGGCGTTTATAAATGGCGACTTGTTGTTCAAGCTCTTGGTTATTACTGGTGTAAAGTGCTTGTTCGTGCATCACGACTCCCGGCGCATCAGCGGTGAGTTGAGTATCGAAAATTAACGGTTGTTTTTTAGTCTGAGCTTCAAGACGCGCTACTTTAGCGCTGAGTGACAACACTTTTGACTGGTTTTCTCTAAAGTTCGAAATATACCTTGTAGGGTCTATTTTTATTAATACATCGCCAGCATTGACTATTTGCCCTTCGCGGACATTAATTTGCTCTACCATGCCGCCATCGTAGGATTGGATCAGCTGTAATTTATGTGACGGGATCACTCGACCTTCACCACGAGCAACTTCATCTAGGTTTGCAAATGCAGACCAAATAATCAGTAATACCATACTTAAACAAATTAAATATAGCAGTAACTTGGCACTGGCTGGTTGCTGTTGCATTTTTTCCCATTGCGCATCGACCACCCAATCTTGACTATTAGGTGGGGATAACCAGCCTTTAAATAAGTTATTAAAGATTGATGGCTTTTGTCCTTTACTAGCCTCAATGGCACGACCGACAGACTCAAAAGAGCGTTGCTCTATAGTGATTTTACTTTTACTCATGAGGCACGCTCTACGGCTTGATTATTGAGAGACGCGATAACCTTGGCTTTTGCACCATCGGCGATAATTTTGCCATTATCAATTACGATAATACGATCGACTAACTCGAGTAATGAGGTTCTGTGAGTAACAACAAGTAAGGTTTTATCTTGGCTGTGTTGTTTTAAATTGGCGATGATTTTAGCTTCGCTATTATGATCCAGTGCGGAGGTTGGTTCATCAAGAATGAGTATGGGTGGGTCATTGATCAATGCTCGAGCTATTCCAACTGCTTGGCGTTGCCCGCCAGAAAGTAAGCGGCCTTGTTCGCCAACTTGCAGGTCAAAGCCATCAGGGTGAGAGTTAATTAAGTCGAATAATTGGCTACGTTCGCAAGCACTTATAATTTGTTCGTCTTTGGCATGCCATGCACTTAAAGTGATGTTGTCTTTGAGGGTGCCAAAAAATAGTGAGATAGTTTGCGGAACATAACCAATGTTATGGCGTAATTCTGCGGGATCTATTTGGTGTATATCGGTGTTATCAATTAAAATTGCTCCTGAGTTTGGCTCATGTAGCCCTAGAATTAATTTCTCTAGGGTGCTTTTTCCTGAGCCATTACGCCCTAAAATAGCGACTTTTTCACCTGCTTTAATTTTAAACGAAACTCCAGATAGCGCTTCGTTACTTTCATCTGAATACTTAAAATGCACGTCATGAAACTCTATATCACCACGTAGCACTGGGTGGCTTAACCAATGTTTGCCAGCAGGGCGCTCAACTTCTTTTTCCATGATTTCATTCAGCGAGTGCATGGCAATGGCTGCATGGTGAAATTGTGCCAATACCGCAGCTGATTGACCTATTGGCCCCATAGTACGTGACGATAATAAATAGGCGGCGATCAAGCCTCCTTGGGTTAAATCACCAGTAATAACTAAGTGCACCCCAATAATCATGATTATCACGCCAACACATTGTTGTAACCAAGTTGCAGAGCTTGCTATTGAACCAGAGATCAGCCGGCTCTGTGCATTAACCCGAGCAATATAAATAGTTGACTTTTCCCACGTAGCTTGGGTTTTACATTCACTATGAAAGCTTTTTACGTCTTCGATATTGGTGAGACTCTCAACTAAAATAGCATTACGCATAGAGCTGGCTTTCATAGTTTGCTCTGATAGTGCTTCTAACTTTCGGTGGGCGGCTAAGGCATAACATAGCAATATTATTGCCCCGACTATAATAGGAATACTTAACTCTACGCCAATGATTGCGATGACTGTGAGGTATAAAAATACAAAGGGTAAATCAACCAAAGCGATAAGTGTGATTGAGCTGAAAAAACTGCGTACAGCTTCAAATGATTGAATATTACTGGCGAATGAGCCCGCTGATATAGGTCGGTTTTTTAACTGCATCCCCAGTACTCGCTCCATAATAACTGCGGAAACTTTTACGTCGATACGACTTGCTGCGAGTTCGACAAAATAGCTGCGTACCAACCTTAAAATGAAGTCGGCGGTCAGTGCTATTAATACGCCAATGGCTAACACCCATAGTGTTTCAATAGCTTGATTTGGTACCACTCGATCATACACATTCATAACAAATAATGGCATCGCAATTGAAAGTACGCCTAATGCAATGGCTGAAATAATCACGTCTTTATACAAGGAGCGACATTCTTTTATCACGCCCCAAAACCAACCGTCTTTAGAGAGTTTTTGCAGCACTGGCGAGCGGGCATCAAAGGTGAATTCAGGACGTGTATAAATAATAATATCGGTGGCATTTTTGCTTAGATCTGTAATCTTCAAGGTTACTGCTGAATCGCTAAGTTCAGGATAAATAACTTCTACAGTATGTGACAGCTGATCAAGTGCTGTAATTATACAGGCTTGATTATTTTCTAGTAGTAAAATAGCGGGTAATAATGCCGTGTTGATTTTAACAAGTTGTTTATTTACAACTTTGGTTTTAAAACCAATACGCTTAGCTGCCCTTGAAAAACCAGAAGGAGTAAGGTTTCCTTGCTCAAGGGGGAGCCCATTAAGCAAGGTTCCACGAGAAAATTCACGGTCATGGTAGTGACATAAAATTGCTAAGCAGTCGACTAAAATACCACCATGGCCGATTTCATCATCTATTTCCATATAGCTTCCAATATTACTTTATATTGTTTAATTAGTTCAGGTTAAGAACTTGCCGCAGCAAAGCTATTGCCAGTTTCTGTGTCTGTGATCACCGCTTCAATACGGCGGTTAGCGGCGTTAGCTCGAACAGAGATCTCATTAATTCTTGGTTTATCTACTCCATAACCAAGTGATTTAACCCGTTTAGGCAAAACCCCATATTGTTGAATTAAAATTTCGGCGACTGAGAATGCGCGCTTTTCAGAGAGCTTTTTATTATACGGGGCGGGTCCTTCTAACGATGCATGCCCCTGGATTTCTACATTTTTAGATGGGTGAGATTTTAAAAAGTCAGCAAGACGCGCGATTTCTTGTAAGTACTCAGGGCGCACAACACTGGAATCAGCCACGAACGGAATACCGATCTCAACATTACTAGTATTACTGTTGTATTTAGTGCAGCCTTTTTCATCTACCTCAGTTAAGGTTGGGGTCGAAGGGCAATCATCTTGTTCGTTGGCAACACCATCATTGTCATCATCACTAAAAGTATTGCTATTTAAGCTCGGTGCATTGAGATAACTGGGCATTGCAGTCATGCTCATGTAAGCATTATCTTGCTGGGCTTTTTTTTGCAAAAACGCTTGCCGATTGATTGTTGCTGCAACATCGTATTTAGGGCAGATAAACTCGGCATTATGGGCAATAGCATCATCTGTTAATTCAGTGATTTTCGGGAATTTGTCTGATGTTACATTAAGTGTCGGAAGTAGTTTTCCCATTTCTGCTAGCATCGCTAATATGGCACTTTGGCGTTCATAAAGTGCTACTGTGTAGGAGCGGTTTGATTGGAATGACTCGTTTTCTGCATCTAACACATCTAATAAAGTGCGTTGGCCGATATCGAATTGATCTTTGTAGGCAACTTTTACTTTGTCTGATGAGCGGCGATGTTGGTCAAGGGCTGGTAATTTACTTTCAAGTACTTTGACATTGTTGTAAGCAACTTGCAGATTTTGACGAATTTCGATACAGGATTGATCTCGCTGATATTTTGCAATATTAACTTCTTGATAGGCTTGTTCTAAATTAGCGCTGTCGAGCCCCCCGTTATAGAGGTTATAACGTACATCAATCCCAACCCTGGCTTCAGTACGGGTTTGATTAAAACCAAGTTCATCGCGATCTTGGGAGCCATATCGGGCGGATAAATCAACCTTTGGATGAAAGGCGGATTTCTGCGATTGAGCATTTGCTTGCTGCGCTTCGATATTGTAGAGCGATGCATAAAAATTTGGGCTGTTTTTATAGGCAATATCAAGAGCCTGATTAATCGAAATGGGGATGCTGTCTTCATTTAATTTTGCTGCCACAGTGTCTTGCTGAGGAAGTTCGCCGACTATGCGTAAGTAGCGTGCGCTAACATCATGGAGATTTGCGTATTCAGTCATTACATTTGATTGTGCAAGTGATAGACGGCCGCTGATCTGTTCAAGATCGGCAGCTCTTGCAACTCCAGCACTAACACTTTGCTCAATTTGCTGATAAACCGATTCATGCTCTTGAAGGTTTTTTTGTGCCAGCTCAACTAACGTGGTGAACTTCTGTACATCAAGGTAGGCAACGCTTGCTTGCAGGGCGGTTTGCTCTGCTTGGGAGAGCATTTCAAAATAGCGAATGAGCTGAATTCGCTCAAAGCGTTTAACGGTATTAGATGTTTGGAAACCGTCATAGAGCATTTGTCGTAATGTTAACTCTGCGGTATTTCGATTGTATTCATCTTCTACGCCGTAGTTGCGCTTTTCATAGCCGGCACTGATTGATGCGTCTAGGGTCGGTAAATACCCAGATTGAGCTGCGTCAATGCCATAAACAGAGGCTTTAAATGCATGCCAGGCTTGCTGAACTTCTGGATTGCTAGCAATCGCTTTGTCGGCTACATAAGTTAAAGGCATGAGCGAAGTTTGTTCAGCATGAAGATGGGGGGTAAATCCATTTATAGCTAAAACCAAACCAATTAGAGTTGTTAATCTAGTACCAGTAAAGTTAGTTTTCTTAGCCATTTCGTCCTCTTAGGTCTAAGTTTATGAGCATTTAGGTTAGTTTTAGACAACTAAATCAATTAATGCAAATAGAACTTTGATAGAGCACAAAAATAAATTTATACCAATTTTTAATCTTTTAATACTATTTTAAAAATTCAAAACCTGTACTTTAGTCCAGTATCCTTTTGGCTGTGGTGTTCTAAATTTGAGTAATACAAAGGTATAACTCTTGATTAAAGGCAACAAAATGGACGCAAATCAATTATTGATCATAGACATTCAAGGCTCAGCTGGGATTGTTTTAGAAGATGGTTCAATTAGGGCGTTATCGTTGGGGGATTCGCTGACAGTTGGTGATGTTATTATCACCGCAGAAAACTCCTCGGTAATGATTGATATCAAAGGTATGTCTCTGTCTATTCCTGCTAATCAGCGGGTAAAGATCACCCCCGACCTTGTTGCAGAAACGACCCGAGATAGCTCAGAAACAACAATTTTTGATGCTAGTATTGATGATGCAATTGCCAGTTTAAATCAACCCAATAGTACAGATGAGACATCACCCTCTCCTTTAACTGAAGATGTCAGTGATTTTTTGAGTGCACTTGAAAGTGATGGTGATTTACTGGATACATTAGAAGCCACTGCCGCTGGTGGTAATGCTACAACTGGTTCTGGTGGTGGTACTTCCTTTGTGGAACTTGCACGTATTGCTGAGGGTATTGAGCCAAGTAGTTTATCTTTTGATGATAGTTTTACAGCTAACAATGATGACATTTTTTCTCTTCGTGATACGACCGGTGGGGTGGTGCCCGAAACTACATTAATTGGTAGTCTAGAGTTAAATGACATTGGCTTAATTAATAATCCGCAACCGATTATTTCAGGGACATCGACTAATTTAGAGGGTCAAACTGTATTAATTACAATCACCGATGCTTTGGGTAATGTACAAACGATCGATGTAGTTGTGCAACCTGATGGTACTTTCACCTCACCGGAATTAGAATCATTACCAGATGGACCAATTGTTGTTGAAGTTATAGCCACAGGCCCAGATGGTAATCCAATTTCGGATAATATTGCTGCCGATATTGATACCACAGCACCGCTTGTGGGTATTGATACGCTTGCTGATTCGGCATTGCCAGTGGTAGTAATTACAGGCTCTGTAGTCGGGCTGGTGGCCGGTGATGATGTAACGCTTACGGTGACTGATAGCAGTGGTCAAGTACAAACCTTTGTGACGCAAATTGATGATCAAGGTAATTGGAGTGTCACCACCGCAGCATTGGCTGAAGGCGCTTATGGTGTCCAAGCAAATGCGGTTGATGAAGCTGGTAACCAAGGTAATGCACAAACTACAGCCATTATAGATCTAACCGCACCAGTAATTGTGATTGATGCAATTGCTGATACTAATGATTCAACACCGACACTAACAGGCACTGTGAATGGTGTTGCAGTCGGCACACAAATATCGATTACGATTGTAGCTAGTGACGGCGTTGTACAAGCTTTAACTGCTACGGTTACAGCTGATGGCAATTGGTCTGTAGGGGTTGTTGATACACTGGCTGAAGGTCAATTTACAGTGACAGCAAGCGTCGCTGATAGCGCCGGTAACCAAGCCCAAGATAACGCAGTTGGTGTAATAGATTTAACCAATCCAGTCATTTCGATTGATCAATTGAACGATAGCAATGATCAACAACCGACGATTTCGGGTATTACCCAAGGGTTAGCTGCTGGAAGCCAAGTAATAGTTACCATTGTAGATAGTAACGGTCAGCAACAAACGGTGATCACACAAACAAATGCCAGTGGAGTGTGGAGTATCGCAGTGGCAAGTGTTTTAGCCGAGGGGCCATATTCGGTGACAGCCACAACGCAAGATACAGCAGGAAACACGGCTCAAGATACCGAAACAGGGCTAATTGATTTGACTGCACCGACGATTAATTTAGATCCACCGGCAAACTCGGCTGATGATACGCCGGTTATTTCCGGTCAAGTCAACGGTGTGGCCGTGGGTACTATGGTTACTATTGTAGTAACCGATGCAAATGGTGTGCAACAAACATTAATGACCAGCGTGCTTGCCGATGGAGGTTTTGCTATCGAAGTTGGCAGCGCACTCGCGCAAGGGAGCTACAGCGTTACTGCAACAGTGACAGATAATGCTGGCAATCAAGCTGCAGATACGCAAACCGGTATTATTGATTCGAGTTTACTATCAGTGACCATTGATGTGATTGGAGAAACAAACGACACTACACCAAGCATTTCAGGAACTAGTCTTAATGCTGTTGCGGGTGATACGGTCAGTGTATTGATAACTGGTTTTGATGGTCAAACACAACTATTAACAACACAAGTAGACAATAATGGTGATTGGAGTGTTACACCAACAATTGCATTAGTTGAGGGAGGGGTTAGTGTTACTGCCACATTAACAGACAGCTTAGGCAATATCGTGTCTGATAATGCAACGGGTATAATTGACATTACCGCTCCCATATTAACGATTGATAATTTAGATACAGTTAGCGATAGCACGCCGATCATTAGTGGTCAAACTGATGAACCAGCGGGCAGTGTTGTGAGCTTAGTTGTTACCGATGGTGTAAATTCACAAAACTTAACCGCGATAGTAAATACCGATGGCAGTTGGTCAGTAGAAGTACCTATTGCATTACAAAACGGCACCATTAATGTTGATGCAAGCATAACTGACATTGCAGGTAATCAAGCAACGGCCTCTGATGCCTTTATTTTAAATAGTAACGCACCAAGTATTAGTATCGATACGGTTGCTGATGGCAATGATGTAACACCAACCATTAGTGGTACGTCTGACGCTCCTGACGGCACACTTATCACCGTGGTAATTACTGATAGTAATAATAGCCAAACTCTGAACACAACCGTCATTGCAGGTGTGTGGAGTGTAGATGCAGAAGGTGCGCTTGCCGAAGGGGAATTTACGGTTGATGCAAGTATCACTGTAAATGGCTTAACAAGTGATGCCCAGGCAACGGGGATCATTGACACACTTGCGCCGACTTTTGATATTGATCCGCTTGCTGCAACGAACGATACCACGCCAACCATCACCGGTAGCAGTAATGAAATTGGTGGGCTTGTAAGTATCACTGTGACAGATGTAAACGGTGCGGTTCAAACTTTAACCGCGACGGTATTAGCTGATGGTACGTGGTCGGTTGATGTACCGACGCCGCTGGCAGAGGGCGCATTCCAAGTGGATGCCAGCGTGACCGATGCGGCAGGTAATACCGCCAGCGACACCGAAAATGGCGGAGTGATTGACACTCAAGCGCCAAGCTTTGATATTGATCCGCTTGCTGCAACGAACGACACCACGCCAACCATCACCGGTAGCAGTGATGAAATCGGTGGGCTTGTAAGTATCACTGTGACAGATGCAAACGGTGCGGTGCAAACTTTAACCGCGACGGTATTAGCAGATGGTACGTGGTCGGTGGATGTACCGACGCCGCTGGCAGAGGGTGCATACCAAGTGGATGCCAGCGTGACCGATGCGGCAGGTAATACCGCCAGCGACACCGAAAATGGCGGAGTGATTGACACTCAAGCGCCGACTTTTGATATTGATCTGTTATCTGATAGCAACGACACCACGCCTACCATCACCGGTAGCAGTGATGAAATCGGTGGGCTTGTAAGTATCACAGTGACAGATGCAAACGGTGCAGTGCAAACCTTAACCGCGACGGTATTAGCTGATGGCACGTGGTCGGTTGATGTACCGACGCCGCTGGCTGAAGGCGCATACCAAGTGGATGGCAGCGTCACTGATACGGCAGGTAATACCGCCAGTGACACCGAAAATGGCGGAGTGGTTGACACTCAAGCGCCGACTTTTGATATTGATCCATTATCAGATAGCAACGACACCACGCCAACCATCACCGGTAGCAGTGATGAAATTGGTGGGCTTGTAAGTATCACTGTGACAGGTGCAAACGGTGCGGTGCAAACCTTAACCGCGACGGTATTAGCTGATGGCACGTGGTCGGTTGATGTACTGACGCCGCTGGCAGAGGGTGCATACCAAGTGGATGCCAGCGTGACCGATGCGGCAGGTAATACCGCCAGCGACACCGAAAATGGCGGAGTGATTGACACCCTTGCACCGAGCTTTGATATTGATCCGCTTGCTGCAACGAACGATACCACACCAACCATCACCGGTAGCAGTGATGAAATTGGTGGGCTTGTAAGTATCACTGTGACAGATGCAAACGGTGCGGTGCAAACCTTAACCGCGACGGTATTAGCTGATGGCACGTGGTCGGTTGATGTACCGACGCCGTTGGCAGAGGGTACATACCAAGTGGATGCCAGCGTGACCGATGCGGCAGGTAATACCGCCAGCGACACCGAAAATGGCGGAGTGATTGACACCCTTGCGCCAAGCGTTACCATCGATGCACCCGCATTGACGAATGACAATACGCCAGTGGTAACAGGCACATCGGATCTAGCCAGCAGTGACATTGCGGTTACCTTTACGGATGCCAATGGCAGCCATACAGTGACAGTGCAAACCAATGGCAGTGGTAATTGGAGTGCCGAGGCCACGCAACCGTTAATTGATGGCGCATACACAGTGACTGCTAGTCTCACCGATGCAGCGGGTAACACAGGCAGTGCCAGTGACAACGGCGTGGTGGATACTATTGCGCCAGAGCTTACGTTTGTGCCAACGTTCTTACTAGGGCAACTAGTCTCTCTCAACGGTACTTCTGACTTACCGGCAGGCAGTACGATTACCATCACTGAAAACTTACTGGGCGGCGGTATTGGTGCCACGTATACCACCACCACGGATGCGAATGGTGACTGGACGCTTGTGGGCTTAACCATTCCACTATTAACAGTCGCCTCTGTGACTGCCAGTGCCACTGATGAAGCGGGGAATACACGCACTATTAACTCGACCGACTTTGATAGCACACCACCGACACTGACCGTCAGCGTTGATACACTCAGCAATGACAATACCCCAGCAATAAACGGGACGACGGATGCAGGGCAAGGTGCAGCAGTGACGGTGGTTGTTACCGATAAAGATGGCAACACTGAAACACTCACCGCCACCGTGGATGCCAATGGAAACTGGGCAATTAGCCCGACAACCCCGCTGCCTGATGGCACATTTAGTGTCGATGTCAGTGTTCGCGACAGTGTAGGCAACGAAACCACTGACTCAATTAGTGGTGTGATTGACACCACCGCACCGAGTCTCACTGTACAAGGGGTGGGTGCTGGCAGTGATGTCAC
>NZ_JABBMT010000025.1 GCF_012927645.1 Pseudoalteromonas arctica
GAGAACACTGAGATCACAGAGGAAAAGATTAAAGACGGAAAGTGAAAGGGCAAAGGGGCTTGATGTATTCATAGCCCACCACTTGTTACCCACTGCTCGTGGCTTTTTCTTCTCGGTGCAGCGAAGCACCTCTGTGCCCTCGGTGGTAAAATTGTTTTAAGTGATTTATTCACCACAGAGAACACTGAGATCACAGAGGAAAAGATTAAAGACGGAAAGTGAAAGGGCAAAGGGGCTTGATGTATTCATAGCCCACCACTTGTTACCCACTGCTCGTGGCTTTTTCTTCTCGGTGCAGCGAAGCGCCTCGGTGCCCTCGGTGGTAAAATTGTTTTAAGTGATTTATTCACCACAGAGAACACTGAGATCACAGAGGAAAAGATTAAAGACGGAAAGCGAAAGAGCAAAGGGGCTAGGTGTCTAGCTTTTGTGGGAACAGGCTTTAGCCGTGATTGTTTTTTAGTTATGTGCTCCAAACCAATCGGCGCTAAAGCGCTCTCCTACGATAGTAAAGGTGCTAGGATTTAGATGTATTTTTAGCTCGTGGCGCGTAGCTTTCATTGTGTCATATTTTATAATTTGTAGAACCTAGAACCTAGAACCTAGAACCTAGAACCTAGAACTCATTCACTTCCTATAAAGCTTCACGCTGTTAATTTAAACTTAAATTGAATTAATAAAAACTTAAATAAAGGACTAATAATGAAAGCTGTAATCCCTGTAGCTGGCCTTGGCACTCGTATGCTACCAATGACCAAAGCAATTCCAAAAGAAATGCTACCACTGGTGGATAAACCACTTATTCAATATATTGTTAATGAATGTGTTGCTGCAGGCATTAAAGAAATCGTATTAGTGACGCACAACTCAAAAAATGCTATTGAAAACCATTTTGATACTAGTTACGAGCTAGAAGCAACACTTGAAAAGCGTGTTAAACGTACCTTACTTGAAGAAGTACGCTCAATTTGCCCGGTTGATGTAACTATTATGAGCGTTCGCCAAGGCGAAGCTAAAGGCTTAGGCCATGCAATATTATGTGCTAAACCAATCGTAGGTGATGACGACTTTGTAGTTGTATTGCCTGATGTAATTTTAGATGCATACACGGCTGATCAAAAAACTGAAAACTTAGCGGCAATGATCAAACGTTTTAATGACGTTAAAGCAAGTCAAATTATGCTTGAGCCAGTTGCACAGCAAGATGTGAGTAAATATGGTATTGCTGATATTGATGGTGCTGTAATTGGTGCAGGCGAAAGTGCAAAAATCAAAACCATGGTTGAAAAACCAAACACTGAAGATGCACCTTCTAATTTAGCGGTTGTTGGTCGCTATGTGTTATCTAAAGCTATTTGGCAGTTACTGGCTAAAACCCCTGTGGGTGCAGGTGGTGAGGTTCAACTTACCGATGCTATTGATATGCTAATGGAAAAAGAAACGGTTGAGGCGTTTCACATGAGCGGGAGCTCTCACGATTGTGGTGATAAGCTAGGTTATTTAAAAGCGATTGTTGAATACAGTATTCGTGATGAAAATCTAGGCGCTGATTTTACAAACTTTGTAACAGAATTAGTAAACCCTAAAAAGCCAAGCTATTTAAAGGCTGTGTAAATTTATTGTCGGCGCGGCTTTATGCCGCGCGGTTGTGTGAGGTGTTAGATTATAGATGGTGCAAGTCTCTAGCCTTTCATCTTCAACCTAGCGTCAGTATCTTTCATTTCTCGGGTAGCTTTACCTTCTGCATTCAACTAAAATCGGATATCTAATGTAATTTGGTGTTTTTTCATGGCTAAAGATAGGTTCGCGCCAAAACCTTTAAACGATATTATGGCTGGCCTGAGTGGTCGATTGTCGTCGTATGCAGGTAAAAGCCAAGCATTAGATAAACAACAAACTTTATTGAGTGAGTTTTTGGGCGCTAATTTAGGTGGAAAATGTCGCGTTAGTAATTATCGCGATGGTACGCTGATAATTGAGGCACTATCTGCGTCAATAGCACTGCGATTAAATTACTTAAAAATGGATATGCTTTCCCACTTTCGAGCTGCGGGTATGGCAGAACTTGGACAAATCAAAATTACCGCTAACCCACAAACCAGTCAACGATTAAGTGCGAATAATATGTTACAAACCGCGAACGCGACTCCTGCGAATAAATTAGCTATGAGTGAACAAACCGCAGATTACCTCAATGCGATTGCACAAAGTGCACCACCGTCACTAAAAGAAAAGCTAGAGCGACTAGCGAGGCATGGTAAAAAATAAAGGTTTTAGGTGCTAGGAAGAAATAGGCGCTAGGAAAAGTTTACCATGTATACTTAGTTTGCAACTGTCTTGTAGAACCTAGAACCTAGAACCTAGAACCTAGAACCTAGAACCTAGAACCTAGAACCTAGAACCTAGAACCTAGAACCTAGAACCTAGAACCTAGAACCTAAGTTCTTATACTCCCCTTGATTTTCTTTTATCCACCTCCATATCTCCATAGTCAATATAATTTTATAGTCTTACTTAAAGTTATATTTACGGCTTATTGTAAATTTTCTTGCAGAAAACTGATATCTTAACTACGCGATGGTTTGATGTTTCGCAGAGTCTGGTATAGTAGCGCACTATTAAACGCTGTATTTCACAACGTTTCTCGAAATTGCTAATTAATATGTGCTCGTGTGAGTAATCTATTAATTAGTAATTATAAAAATGGGTTAGCTGATACTCGGCTAGCAAAGAACACATTGTAACGGTTTTATCATGATATCTAATTTATTTACCAAGATTTTTGGTAGTCGCAATGACCGCACTATTAAAAATTTAAGAAAGACGGTCGCGCTGATCAACGCGCTTGAAACGCAACTTGAAGCGCTTTCAGACGAAGATTTAAAAGCCAAAACAGAAGAGTTTAGAGAGCGTTACGATAACGGACAAAGCCTTGACGATATCCTACCAGAGGCATTTGCCGTGGTACGTGAAGCATCAAAACGTGTAAATGGTATGCGTCACTTTGACGTGCAGTTGCTAGGTGGTATGGTTTTACATCAAGGCCGCATCGCTGAAATGCGTACTGGTGAGGGGAAAACCCTTACTGCAAGTTTACCTGCATACTTACGTGGTATTACGGGTAAAGGTGTTCACGTAATTACTGTGAATGACTACCTTGCCAAGCGCGACGCTGAAACTAACCGCCCATTATTTGAATTTTTAGGTTTAACAGTTGGCTGTAACGTACCGGGTATGATGCCGCAACAGAAAAAAGAAGCGTACGCTGCCGATATTACCTACGGTACAAATAACGAGTTTGGTTTTGATTACCTGCGTGACAATATGGCGTTTAGTATTAACGAACGCGTACAACGGCCACTTTACTATGCGGTAGTCGATGAAGTTGACTCAATCTTAATTGACGAAGCCCGTACTCCACTGATTATTTCCGGCCCCGCAGAAGACAGTTCACAGCTTTACACTGAAATTAACACCATTGTTCCTTTGCTTGAATTACAAGAAAAAGAAGACGAAGAAGGTGTTGAAGGCGATGGCGATTTCACCATTGATGAAAAAGCCAAGCAAGTTCATTTAACGGAACGTGGGCAAATTAAAGTTGAAGAGTTACTAACTGAGCGTGGCTTAATTGAAGAAGGCGATTCGCTTTATTCAGCGGCAAGTATTACCTTACTTAGCCATATTTATGCGGCCTTACGTGCTCATAAACTGTATCAAAAAGATATTGATTACGTTGTCAAAGAAAACGAAGTTATTATTGTTGATGAGCACACTGGCCGTACAATGGAAGGACGTCGTTGGTCTGAAGGTTTACATCAAGCTGTTGAAGCAAAAGAAAATGTAAAAATTCAAAACGAAAATCAAACGTTAGCGTCAATTACATTCCAAAACTACTTCCGTATTTACGATACCCTTGCAGGTATGACCGGTACTGCCGACACTGAAGCGTTTGAATTTCAGTCAATTTATGGTCTAGATACCGTTGTTATGCCAACTAATAAGCCGATGATCCGTGAAGATCGCGCTGATTTAGTGTACTTAACGCAAGATGAAAAATACGAAGCTATTCTAATCGATATTAAAGATTGCCAAGAGCGCGGTCAGCCAGTATTGGTGGGTACTATTTCAATCGAAAGCTCTGAATATTTATCGCAATTTTTACGTAAAGAAAAAATCAAGCACAACGTACTTAATGCTAAATTCCATGCCCAAGAAGCAGACATCGTTGCCGATGCTGGTTTACCAGGCACAGTAACAATCGCAACTAACATGGCCGGTCGTGGTACTGATATCGTGTTAGGTGGTAACTGGAATAGCGAAGTTGAAAAACTTGAAAACCCAACTGATGAGCAAATCAAAGCGATTAAAGAAGCGTGGCAAATTCGCCATGATGCAGTAATTGCTGCTGGTGGTTTACATATCATTGGTACTGAGCGTCATGAATCACGCCGTATTGATAACCAGCTGCGTGGTCGTTCTGGTCGTCAAGGCGATGCTGGCTCAAGTCGTTTTTACCTCTCAATGGATGACGCATTAATGCGTATCTTTGCTGGTGAACGCATGACTAATATGATGCGTAAACTGGGTATGCAACGCGGTGAAGCGATTGAGCACCCGTGGGTTAACCGTGCTATTGAAAACGCGCAACGTAAAGTTGAAGCACGTAACTTTGATGTGCGTAAACAGCTGCTTGAATACGATGATGTAGCAAACGATCAACGTCGTGTTGTTTACTCGCAACGTAATGAACTACTTGAAGAAGGCGATATTTCAGAGACGATCACGGTTATTCGTGGTGATGTATTGGGTAACACTATTGACCAATATATTGCACCGCAAAGCCTTGTTGAAATGTGGGATATTCCAGGTCTTGAAGAGCGCTTAAAGCAAGACTTCTTAATTGAATTACCGATTACACAATGGTTAGCTGACGATAACAAACTTTACGAAGAAAAGTTACGTGAGCGCATTGAAGAGTCAGTTGAGCAAGCTTATAAACAGAAAGAGCAACAGGTTGGCGATTCTGTACTACGCCAATTTGAAAAAGCAATCATGCTACAAAGCTTAGATCAACATTGGAAAGATCACCTTGCTGCGATGGATCATCTTCGCCAAGGTATTCATTTACGTGGCTACGCGCAAAAGAATCCTAAGCAAGAGTACAAGCGTGAGTCGTTTGAATTGTTCTCAGAAATGCTTGAGAACCTGAAAATTGATGTAGTAAGTATTTTAAGTAAAGTACAAGTACGTGCTGAAGAAGATATTGAAAAAGTAGAAGAGCAACACCGCAAGAGTGAAAATGCACCACGTGAATATCAACATGAAGAAGTTGAGCATGTAGGTGGAGAAGCTCCTCAAGGTGCTGTTGTAACTGCACGCGCAGAGTCAAAAGTTGGCCGCAACGAACCTTGCCCGTGTGGCTCGGGTCAAAAGTTCAAACAGTGTTGCGGTAAGTTAAAATAACCAAATGTTATAATTAACAATTAAAAAGCGACGCCTGCGTCGCTTTTTTTGTAAGATTAAATTTGCGTAGCTGCAGGTTTTAATAAAGGTATTACGATGACTAAAAAAATTGTGCATGTAGCGGTGGGGGTTATCAAAGCAGATAACACACTATTTATTTGTAAACGCCCTGATGATAAACACCAAGGTGGTTTATGGGAGTTTCCGGGCGGCAAAGTAGAAGCAGACGAAACCGTATTCGAAGCACTAAAGCGCGAACTTCAAGAAGAAGTAGGCTTAACACTTAATAGCTCAAGCGAGCTGATGCTTATTGAGCATGATTACGGTGATAAATGTGTAAAACTCGACGTGCATTTAGTCACTGATTTTAGCGGCCAAGCCCATGGCGCAGAAGGTCAGCAAAGTGCATGGGTCGCGATTGATAAGTTAGACAATTACAATTTCCCTGCCGCTAACGTAGAGATTATCGAAAAAATAAAAGTGGATGTTTAATTAATTACTTATAGGTGTGGTTTTATGCCGCGCTTTTGTATTTAGATGTTAGATGGAGCTAGTCTCTGCCTTTAACCTAGTATCTTTCATTGCTCGGTGTAGCACCTCGGTGGTGAACTTAAAATTGCGTGTGATAAACCCTCGCTTACAAATTTTGTTACATATTTAAAGCACTTGTTTTGGTTCATCGGTTTATTGTTGCACTGAACAAGTTTAATATGGAAATAGCGAATATTCTATCGAAGTACTTTATTTGAGTGGTGAATATTTAAACGATAACTAACAAACGAGACAGTCATGAAAAAAGTAACTCTAACTGCGGTAAGTATTGCACTTGCTTTTGGATTAGTTGGTTGTGGCGGAAAACAAGAATCAACAAAAGCGCCAGATACCAACACTGCGAGTGAAGAAGTAAAAACAGTTCTTAATTCAGGTATTGAATTAGCAAATATAGACAACTCGGTTCGTGCTCAGGATGACTTTTATTATCACATTAATGGTCAATGGTTGGCGACGACTGAGATCCCCGGTGATAAATCAAATTACGGCTCATTCTCACAATTGTATGACGACTCTCAAGCCGCAATGAAAACAGTGCTTGAAAAAGCGGCTGCTAATACAGCTGCTAAAGCCGGAACTGATGAATATAAGCTAGGTGCATTCTTTAAGAGCTACATGAATGAAGTCAAGCGTGATGAATTAGGTATAACGCCGCTAAATGCCCCATTGACTGCTATTGATGGTGTTAAGGGTAAGTCTGATTTAGTTGCCCTGATGGCGCAAATGCGCATTCAAGGTGGTGCGGTGCCATTTGGTTGGTATGTAAATAATGATGCTAAGAACTCGAGTGAAAATGCATTATATGCGTATCAATCAGGCCTTGGCTTACCGGATCGTGATTATTATTTAAAAGATGACGAAAAGTTCACTAAAATTCGTGCCGCGTACCAAGTTTACATTGCTGACGTTCTAAAACGCGCAGGTGTAGAAAAAGCCGATGAAGCTGCTAAAGCAATTATTGCACTTGAAACCAGGATTGCTGATGCACAGTGGACGCGTGTTGAAAGCCGTGATGCGACAAAGTCTTATAATAAAATGAGCGTGAGTGATGCGAGTAAGCTCACGGGTGAATTTGACCTTGTAGAATACTTCAAAGCGTCTGGTGTAAACGTACAAGATATTATTGTAAGTCAGCCTAGCTACTTTGAAAAGTTTGCCGATATTTATAAAACGACAGACCTTGAAACGTGGCAACAATACCTTAAATTTCATTTAGTAAGTAACTACGCCAGTATATTAGATAAAGATCTGGTTGATTTAAACTTTAACTTTTACAGCACCACATTACGCGGCGTAAAAGAGCAAACTCCGCTTTGGAAACAAGCCGTTGATGCATCAAATGAAGTGTTAGGTGAAATTTTAGGCAAAGTGTACGTTAAAGACAATTTCCCGCCAGAAGCAAAAGCGCGGATGGAAGAGTTAGTTGATAACGTGATCAAAGGTTATGGTGTTGCAATTGAAAATCTTGAGTGGATGAGTCCTGAAACCAAGCTTGCCGCAAAAGAAAAGCTCGACAAATTCACTCCAAAAATTGGCTATCCTGATAATTGGAAAGACTACTCACAGTTAAGTATTAATGCGGATGATTTAGTTGGTAACTATATTCGCCATAGTGAGTGGGCTTATGACGATATGATTGACAAGCTAGGTAAGCCAGTTGATCGTTCTGAATGGCATATGACACCACAAACAGTAAACGCTTACTATAATCCGGTGAATAACGAAATTGTATTCCCAGCAGCAATTTTACAGCCGCCATTTTTTAACCTTGAAGCTGATGATGCAGTTAATTATGGTGCAATTGGTGCGGTAATTGGTCACGAGTTAGGTCATGGTTTTGATGATCAAGGCGCTAAGTATGATGGTGATGGTAATTTACGTGATTGGTGGAGCGAGTCAGACCTTAAACAGTTTGAAGCGCGCACTGCTCAGTTAGTTGCACAGTATAACGAGTATCAACCATTTGCAGATGCGAGCGTTAATGGTCAATTGACCTTGGGTGAAAATATCGGTGATTTAGGTGGCCTAACGGTTGCTTTCACTGCTTATCAGTTATCGCTAGGTGGCGACAAAGCGCCAGTGATTGATGGTTATACCGGTGATCAGCGCTTCTTTATGGGGTGGTCGCAAATTTGGCGTCGTAAATACCGTGACGAAGAGTTACGTAACCGCCTAATGACAGATCCTCATTCACCAAGCCATTATCGCGTGATCGGTATCTTGTCGAATATGCCTGAATTTTATCAAGCATTTGACGTAAAAGAAGGCGACAAAATGTACATCAAACCAGCTGAACGCGTAAAAATTTGGTAATTAATTTTTATTAGTTTGCTGATTAAACGGTGGCTTAGGCCACCGTTTTTGTTTTGAGGGGGAGTAAAAGGTTAAAGGTTCGAGGTTAAAGAGAAAGGAGCTAGGGAAGTGACTAGGAGCGCGTTGCTCGAAGCCCATGGCATTTACCCTTTATGCAAAATGGTCTTATTAGTGGGGTTATGCCGAGCTCTAAAATGTGGCTCGGAGTTTGTGCGTCAGCAAGCTTAACGCCTACGGTGTTAAATTATATACCGGTGTTTAATTACTTGTAGGCGAGTGGCTTGCCACCGCGAAAGGTTAAAAAAGGTACTGGATACTAGGGAAGTGGCAAGGAGCTTGGCTAGAACCTATCCTCTAGACCTAGCTCCTATAGCTAGATCTGGCGGTTGAAACTGGTAAACTCTGATTTATTAGTAGTAAAAGTGGGTTAAAAATGAAAAAACATCATCTAAGTTTAGTCGTCCTCGCGGGTGGTTTGGGTACTCGCTTTGGTGGCAATAAACAAATAGCTGAAATTACTGGCCTTGGTTGTACCATAATGGAACTCAGTATTGCTGATGCTGTTGCAGCAGGAGTAACTCAGGTTGTATTAGTGATCAATCAGGCTGTGCGCAGCGAGATTGAGCAAGTGATTTTACCGCGCTTACCAACGGGGATTGATGTTGTGTTGGTTGAACAACGCATTGATTTAGTGCCAGAACAATTCCAATTAGTTGCACAACAGCGAGGTAAACCTTGGGGCACCGGACATGCTTTATTGTGCGCTAAAGATCATGTTCATAACCCTGCGATCGTTATCACAGCCGATGATTATTATGGCGCGTCGTCATTTTTATTACTCGCTGAACATTTTAAAAACCTGACTAGTTGGGCTATGGTGGGTTACCCAATTATTGATACTTTGTCAGAGCAAGGGGGGGTGAATAGAGGCGTATGCCAAGTCAAAAATAACCAATTAATTGATGTTGTTGAGTATTTAAATATTCAGCACGAGAATGGTCAAATAATGGGTGATAACCCGCACGGCAGCCGCGAGAAAATTGCTATGGATGCGTTGGCATCAATGAGTTTTTGGGCAATTACGCCAACATTTTTTGACCGCCTAGAAACAGGTTTTGATGAGTTTCTGCAAAAGTATGACAACGGTGTCAGAATGGAGTATTATTTACCCGATCAAGTTCAACAAGCGATCACATCTAATCAACAAATAGTTACTATATATTCCGCAAAAGAGTCGTGGTATGGAGTAACTTATAAATCAGAATTACAGGATGTTACAGGTAAATTATATGAATTACGTCATGGATGAATTAGCCCCGATCTTGCCTTTTACCGGGTATAACAATAGCGAAATAAGTATGAAGTCAAATTCCATTGCGGTTTACTTGTCTGAGAATTTTGGTCTAGGTAGTGAAAAAGTCAGCATGAAGCCAATTGGTAGTGGTCACATAAATACCACTATGCTGTTAACTGCACCAAAAAGATCATTAGTAGTGCAAAAACTAAATACCGAGGTTTTTCCTGAACCAGACATGTTAGTTAAAAATGCTCGTTTAATTGAACGTCACTTAACTAAAAAACGTCAATTAGGTGAATATGATTTAGCAATCATCCGCCATGTTCCTACAGTTGAAAATAACTATTTAGTTGATTGTGATAACGGTGTTTGGCGTGCACTCGAATTTATTGGCGGCAGTTATAGTGAAGATGTAGTTTTAAATACTTCACAAGCGCAAACTGCAGCCAATGCATTTGGTCAATTTGCTGTTGCTTTAGAAGATTTTGATGCCAAGCAACTACATCATGTTATTCCTGATTTTCATAATTTGGCGATGCGCGCTGAAAAGCTCAAAGCTGTGGTTGCAAAAGATCCCCAGCAGCGCTTAGCCAGCTGCCAAGCTGACGTTGATTTTTGTTTCGCGCAATTTGGCTTAATTGATGAGCTTAAAGCATTGACCGGCATTGTACCGGTTCGACCATGTCATAATGATACTAAAATTAATAATATGCTGTTTTGTAATACATCAAATGATGCCAAAGCAGTGATTGATTTAGACACCTGTATGCCTGGTTATTGGTTGTATGATTTTGGTGATATGGTGCGTACTTTTTGCTCTCCTGAACAAGAAGATTCAACGGATTTAGCTAATGTATGTGTGCGTGAAGAGATTTTTGCAGCGGTAGTCAAAGGTTATGTAGAGCCTTTGAAAGGCTTGATTACCGAACAAGAAAAACAAAGTTTTTGGTTAGGCACCAAAGTAATGACCTTTATGATTGGCCTACGTTTTTTAACCGATTACATTGACGGTGATCATTACTTTTCAATCAAGCATGCTAACCATAACTTAGAACGTGCGCAAAATCAGTTTGCGCTATATCGTGATATTCTCGCAAAAAAAACCACGCTTAAAGCTATTTTAAGTGACGTTTAATTAGTTGCATATTGGTTCTAGGTTGTAGGTTGTAGGTCTAGAACCTTATTTTCTGGCGTGTATATCACGCTTGAACTTCAATATTTTAATCTCATTTTTCTGCTATCCACCCCTATCGGCTTTACCTCATGACTGGTTTTAGGTAAGTTAAATTGAAGTTAGTTCAAGGATAATAATAAATGAAGCAGTTTAATCGTCGAGATTTTTTAAAAGCCGCGAGTGCTACGGCAGCGGTTAGTGTGATTTCAGGATGTGCCTCGGGTACTCAAAGTGCTGTTATTGCTCCCCCAGCGCAAGGGCGCTCTGTAATTGGCCTTGTCGCGCCAAAAATGGAGGTGGTACGGGTGGGATTTATTGGCTTAGGACAACGTGGTTTTGGCCACGTAAAGCGTATGAGTCATATTGCTGGTACAGAAATCAAAGCAATTTGTGATACTCATGAGGAGGTATTACAGCGTTCAGCTAACTATCTCACTGACAAAGGGTTGACTAAGCCTGCACTTTATACAGGCGCTGATAATGCCTACCAAGCAATGCTTAATCGCGATGACATTGATATTGTGATTATTTCTACGCCTTGGTCATGGCATGCACCGATGGCAATCGATACCATGAATAGTGGTAAACATGCTTTTGTTGAAGTGCCGTTAGCATTGACAGTTGAAGAAATGTGGCAACTAGTTGATACCGCTGAGCGCACGCAAAAGAACTGTATGATGATGGAAAATGTCAACTACGGTCGTGATGAGTTAATGGTATTGAATATGGTTCGCCAAGGCGTGTTTGGTGAGCTGCTACATGGTGAGGCTGCCTATATTCACGAATTACGTTGGCAAATGAAAGAACTGGAGCATAAAACCGGTTCTTGGCGTACCGCTTGGCATGCTAAACGAAATGGTAATTTGTATCCAACGCACGGCTTAGGGCCTGTGTCACAATATATGAACATTAATCGCGGTGATCGGTTTGATTTTTTAACCTCGATGAGCTCTCCAGCACTGGGTCGTAGCGCTTATGCAAAGAAAGAATTTCCAGCCGATCATCAACGTAATCAGCTTAATTATATTGCTGGCGATATGAATACCACGCTGATCAAAACAGTAAAAGGGCGCAGTATTATGGTTCAACATGATACCACCACGCCACGTCCTTACTCTCGCCATAATTTAATTCAAGGTACTAATGGTGTATTTGCTGGTTTTCCAAATCGTATAGCGTTGGAAGATGGTGGTTCGAAGAGCTTCCATGAGTGGGATTACGAAATGGCTGATTGGTATAAAAAATACGACCACCCACTGTGGATCAAAATGGGCGAAGAGGCAGAGCGTAACGGCGGCCATGGCGGCATGGACTTCTTAATGTTCTGGCGGATGATCTATTGTCTGCGTAATGGCGAAGCGCTTGATCAAGATGTTTACGACGGCGCAGCTTGGTCTGTTATATCACCGCTGTCAGTACAGTCAGTTAGTAATCGTAGTGCGTCAATTGATATTCCTGATTTTACTCGAGGTGCATGGCAAAGTGCCAAACCGCTAGGGATAGTTGGTTAAGCGACAACAGCTGCGCGAGGTAAACTCGCGCATATTGTGTTTTGCGTCAGCAGGGTTTTTATTTGCTGCTGAGGGAGGCGTTACTGAGCAATAAATGTTAATTGCCTATAAATAGCGGGTGTTTATACCTAGGCTGTATATAGGTAATTCATTACTACACTAAATGTAGTTTAGCGCATGATACTTTCTTTAAGATATTGAAATAGCTCTTTATAGCCTTTCGCCGGCTTTTCAATTTTTACTTCTTTTGCCGCATTACGTACCAATTGACGTAACTTTTGACGATCAATAGTCGGATATTGCTCAATAGTTTGATTCACTAAATCATCACCTTGGGCAATTAAATCATCGCGTAATTGCTCAAGCTTTTTAATCATCACTTCAGCTTGGTTATTTTTATTAAGCATAACGCCGATAATCGCGTTGATCTCATCGATATTTTCAACGGTACGCAAGGTTTTTGCGATGTAATTTAAGTGGCGACGATATGCATCACTTTTGTTACTGATTTTGTCAGCAACAACCATTGCCGCTTTTAAATCGTCATTTAAGGGTAAGCGCTCGCGCTGTTTTTTCCCCATTTTGGCAATTTCAGCACCTAACTGATGAAACTCTTGCGCTTCGCGCTTTAGTTCGCTTTTTGATATATAGATAATTTCTTCTTCAATTTCAGCAGGCTTGCCTTTCTTCTTCGCCATGGGGTACTCATATGATAACGTTAACTGCGGTCATTATACCCAAACCACCTCAAGATGCGAGCGTCGTTGGAGTTAAAAGGGGCTGCCATTTTGCAAAGTAACGCCTTGATATTAATGAAACGCTGAATTCTGTATCTTGAGGTGGCTTGGGTATATACGTGATTCTTTTAATGATTAATATTAGCTGATGCAACGCAGTGAGTGTGTTAGCATTTAAGTATTATGATTGCGCATGCAAAACGCTCCAAGCTCAGGACTAAAAATATGAAAAGCCAACAGCAAGATCCTATTTATACTCAAATTTCTCAAATAACAGATGCCGTTGCAGAGGTTTTAGAACACGCGAAAAAACTCGGGGCTACTGGCGCTGAAGCGGCAATGTCGAGCACCTCAGGTTTATCAGTTAGTACCCGCATGGGTGAAGTCGAGACCATTGAATTTAATCAAGATGGTGGGCTGGGGATCAGTGTGTACGTTGGTAATCACAAAGGCTCTGCGTCAAGCGCTGATTTAAACCCAAAAACACTGCGCACAGTGGTAGAGAAAGCTATTGATATCGCCAAGTTTACTTCAGATGATCCACATAATGGCGTAGCTGATAAAGACTTACTTGAATTTGCTCCGCTTGATTTGGATTTATATCACCCGTGGGATGTTAGCCCTGAGCAAGGTATTGAGCTTTGTCATACTGCCGAGCAAGCGGCGCTTAATGCCGATGCGCGTATTGTTAATTCAGACGGCGCTAGTTTTTCATCGCATCAAGGTTTACGCGTGTATGGTAATAGCCATGGTCTTATTGCAGGTTACCCGCGTACTCGCCATAGCATTAGTACTATGGTGATTGGTAAAGATGGTGATCAAATGCAGCGAGATTCAGCTTATACCGTAGCGCGAGACCAAGCTGGTTTGAAAGATGCTGCGGCAGTAGGTCTAGAGGCTGCGAGCGAAACCCTTGCTAAGCTTAATAGCAAAAAATTAGGTACGATGAAAGTCCCAGTTATTTTTCGTGCTGATATTGCTAATTCATTGTTTGGTCACTTAGTGTCTGCAATAGGTGGTGGAGCACTGTATCGTAAATCGAGCTTCTTGCTGGATAGCCTTGGCACGCAAGTATTTAATAAATGCGTTAATATTTCAGAGCGCCCACATATTTTAAAAGGTTTAGCATCGTCGCCATTCGATAGTGAGGGGGTAAAAACCATTGACCGTGAAATCATTCAAGGGGGGGATCTGCACACTTACTTATTAGCAAGCTACGCAGCCCGAAAAATGAATATGACACCTACCGGTCATGCTGGTGGTATTCATAACTGGTTGGTTGAGCAAACTCATGCCGATTTAGCCGCGTTGTTAAAAACTATGGGCACGGGTCTATTAGTGACTGAATTAATGGGTCAAGGAGTTAATACCGTAACTGGTGATTATTCACGTGGCGCTGCCGGCTTTTGGGTTGAAAATGGCGAAATACAATATCCTGTAAGCGAAATAACCATTGCCGGTAAGTTGCAAGATCTGTTTAAAGGTATTACCGGCATAGGTGGCGACATAGAGCGTCGTGGTGGTATTCAAACCGGTTCGGTATTGATTGAACAAATGCAGATTGCGGGAAGCTAAAGTTAGGAGAGCTAAGCCGTAAATTTTAACCGGTGTTTTTTTAATGTGCGTAGGCGCGGCTTTATGCCGCGCAAATTTTTTATAAAAACACTTTACCTCAACGTTACTTGAGGTTTTATTGTGACTTTAATTACTTAAATAAAGGAAACTAATTATGTATTTAGAGCATGTGAATCTGGTAGTTGATGATGTTGAAGCTATGCTGCACTTTTATAAGGCGGCTTTCCCGTACTGGTCTATAAGAAGCCAAGGTGAAGGGCAGTGGCACGGCAAACCACGAAAATGGTTACACTTTGGTGATGACTTTCAGTATTTAGCATTGAGTGATCATGGTGAACAACACAATCGTGACATAACCGGACATCAAGTTGGCTTAGCGCACTTTGCTTATGTTACGAATAATATTGCTGCAGTAATTTCGCGTTTAGAAAGCGCTGGTTACAGCATTGATAAGCCAGGAGCGGTAAATCCATTTCGTAAAAATGTGTATTTTATTGACCCCGCAGGGTTTGAAGTAGAGTTTGTTGAGTATTTAAGTGATATACCCAGTGAGCGTAATAATGATTTGTAACATTAGTTTTGCGTCAGCAAGCTTAACGCCTAATGGTGTTAAGCTTTAACAGTGTTTATCCATTAATGTTTATTCATATCTTGCCAGCTGGTTTTAAGGCTGTTAGCAAAAGAGACAAACTTTTCCTTAATAGTACGCTTAATTTTAATTTCCACAGAGCCCAGAATAACTTTACCTTCGATAGTAATGGTTGGGCCTTGCTGCTTGTTTAGTGACACTGATTTGTTTTCAACACTACCAATAATACTGAATAGTTTTGATACGACATTGACGTGCTCTGGCACATAAATTTCATCACTGCCTAGTAAGCAATTGACATGGAGGGTGATATTTTGATGCTGAAATATGGCGTCAGTAAAATCAAGTTCAATAGAACCAAGTAAGTTCGTCAGGTGGATTTCTTTTGGTACTACCCACTGTCCACTGCGCTCGTTTGATCCTAAGATACTACGCAAGTGTAATGTTTCATCGCCGTTTTTATTACTATAGTTTGGGCTAAACTGCGCACGTTTTTCCCACTGGTAATTACTATCGGTTGTTAATTCTAGGTCACTTACTAAATCAATTAAGCTTTGGTTATCTTTCGCAGCCATTGCCTGATCTAATCGACGTTCAAAAGCCTCAGCTGAAATAACAGCATGACTGTAGTTATATATTAATTGATCAATAACTTGTTCACGCACTTGCTCAATTGGGCGATCTTCTAATTTTACAGTCATAATGTATTCCTTATAAATGATGCTGTTGGTGTATATTACGATTACTCTGTTTAAGTAACTATAACAAGGTTCTAAGTAACTATAGCAAGGCTTAGGCCATTATTAATTATCTTAATTATCAACACATTAAATTTATTTTCGTTAGTTATGTTTGTTATATTAACGACAGATTAACGAATGATGCTATTAAATGGTTAATTTTGCAACGAGCAGAATAAATTACCGATCAGTCTGTAAATAATTACCAAGACGAAAGCTAACGCTATACATGGTTATATTTAAATGATTGATTTTAATTGTTTTAAAAGTTGGCTTGATGTTCGCATTAATCATATTGTCTTTAATCAAAAGGAGAAAGATTATGAAAACATTTAACAAATCAATTATTGCTGCGTTAGTTTTTGGTACTACTGCTATGGGTGTTCAAGCAAGTAGCTGGGAAAATGAAAGTAAAGATGCTTGGATTGATGGAAAGGCAGAAACGGTTCTTTTAATGAACACTAACTTAAACAACTTTGACATTAATACTGATGTAAAAAATGGCAAGGTTGTACTAACTGGTAAAGTTGAAAGTGAGCTTGATAAAGAGCTAGCAGAAGAGCTTATTTTAAGTCTTGATGGTGTAACTGATGTCGATAACGAGCTAACGGTCGTTAAAAACACGGATACAAAAAGCAAGAAGATGAAATCAGATAGCGCAGAAAATGATTTAACTGATGCTAAAATTACTACAGTTATTACAACGCGCTATTTGTTTAACTCTGAAGTAGGCGGTACGGATATTGACGTAGATACCGATAAAGGTGTGGTAACGCTAAATGGTACTGTTGGTTCGGATGCTGAAAAACAGCTTGCGGTGAAAATTGCTAAGAATGCTGAAGATGTTCACGATGTAGTTGATAACTTAACTATTGTAGCTGAATAATCTGTAAACCACGAATGCCCAGCTATGCTGGGCTTGCTATACAAATTTCAGAGAGTGAGAGTCATGGATTTAATACGAATTATATTTTCAGTGCTTATTCCACCACTTGGTGTATTTTTACAAGTTGGTTTAGGCGCTCAGTTTTGGATTAATATTTTGTTAACATTACTAGGCTATATTCCTGGCCTAATACATGCAATTTATATAATCGCACGCCGTTAGAGTCACAGTGTTAAATATAACAAGGATGAACAGCCAATAGATGGCAAGGAGTAACATTATGGATAACGTATTAAGGAAAAACCAGCAAGGGATCGTAAAAAGCGCAAAGCCACTTTGGACGGCACAACAATGGAAAGAGCTAATGAATGGCGCATCAAGGAGCGAGGTAAAAGCAGCAAGGATTGAGCTTTAAATAGTAGATATTAGAAGGGTTTTGCAAGGATGTTATATATCAAAATTATAAGTGTATGTTGTTATTTTAATTAACAGCATCCACTTATAACCCTCCCCAAGAATGTTTTACCTCTCATTTTTTATAGGCGTAGACTGGCCAATCACCGCGTTTTGAAATGTGCCCTGGTGTTTTTGCGTCAGCAAGCTTAACGCCTGCGAGTTGGCAGCGGTGTTTAGCTTGTCGTAGTCGAGGGCTTGATGCTGCGCGGGTTAAAAATTCATGGCTAGAGCTATTTCCTACGTGCTAGAACCTACCACCTTTAACTAATTTTTAACAACTACACTAACAACCAAGTGGCGGTGCCTAGGAAGGCGAAAATCCCTACAATATCGGTTACGGTTGTCAGTACCACGCTGCCAGCTAATGCAGGATCAATTTTCATTTTTTTTAATAGCAGTGGAATACTAGCACCTGCGATACCTGCGGCTACTAAGTTCATAAACATGGCAAAGGCGAGTACGCCGCCAAGCTTAAAGTCCCATTGCCAAATAGCGACAACACCAGCAATTAAAATAGACCAAACAATCCCGTTTATTGCGCCGATTGCGAGCTCTTTGAACAGTAAAAAGCGTTGGTTAGTTTGGTTGATATGACCCACAGCAATACCACGTATTACGAGTGTTAATGTTTGGCTGCCCGCTACACCACCCATAGATGGCACTATACCGTTGAGTACCGCTAGAATGGGTAAAATTGCTAAGGTGCTTTCAAAGAAGCTTGCCACAATCGCAGCGAGCAACGCGGTTAATAAGTTAACGCCAAGCCAAATTGAGCGCTTTTTTGAGCTTTTTAACACCGGGGCAAAGGTATCTTCTTCATCATCAAGACCGGCTAGGCTTAATAAGCTATGCTCGGCGTCTTCACGGATGACGTCAACGATATCATCAATGGTGATACGGCCAAGTAGATGGTCATTATCATCAACCACAGGGGCTGATATCCAGTTATGACGTTCAAACAATTGTGCTACATCGGTTTCATCCATCGAAATGAGGATAGATTCACAATCTTCATCCATTAAATCGCGAATAATCTTATCTGGCGAGTTTGTCAACAAAGTCGTTAATGACATGGCGCCTATAAAGCAGTTATGTTTATCAACAACATAAAGATCATCGGTACCTTCTGGTAGCTCACCACGTAAACGTAAGTAGCGCAGTACCACGTCGATAGTGACATCTGGACGGATGGTTACCGTATCAGTGTTCATCAGTGCGCCAGCAGAGCGCTCTTGATAAGAGAGTGCTTGAGTTGCACGTTCTCGATCTTGGCTATCCATGGCACTAACAACGTCTTTGTAGACGGTATCAGGTAGGCTACGTAGTACTTCCCCTAGATCATCGTGGCTCATGTCCTCAGTAGCCGCAGCGATGTGCCTCGGCTCCATTTGGGCTATGATCCCTAAACGAACATCTTCCGATAGTTCTTCGAGTACATCACCTTGTACATCTGGATCAACCAGTTGCCATAGCAAGGTACGAATTTTATGCGGGGATGACTCGAGCAATAATGCCGTATCACAAGGAGCTGTTTTTGCCAACATACGCCTTACTTGAACAAATTGACCACTGTTAAGTGACTTGGTCACTTGTTTTAGTTGTTGTAGTGGGTAATCTTGTTCAAAAGCTTCAGGCATTGGCGTCCTTAAAAAATTAATATATTTGATAGGTAGGGTAACAGTGGTCGATAATTAACGCGGTTGGTCTGTTTAATTAACGACTTTATTCAGTTTAACGCAATTTAGTAGTGCTGACTATGAGCTATTCTTGTTCGTTAAAGCGTTGTGCGATCAGCTCGCCAATTGCTGCAAGCGCAGGTTTAGCGTCCGGACCTTCACATACGACTTTAACTTCTTTGCCTTGGCTGCTTTCTAATAACATTAAGCCGAGTACGCTATCGCCAGCGGCATGTTTATCGTCTTGATGAAGCGTGATGCTGGCATCAAACTGCACAGCTAATTGCGCTAACACGCTGGCTGCGCGAGCATGTAAACCGAGTTTATTTTTGATTAAAAATGTATCTTCTAAGCGCATCAACATTCCTTACTGTAAATGTGAGTTGTTATTCTTGTTCACGATGGCGAATTTTCACATTACTGTGGCTCATCGAGAAGCTTTCACCTATAGTTTGCGCTAGATAAACCGAGCGATGTTGACCACCGGTGCAACCAATTGCAATTGTTAAGTAACTGCGATTATTACGCTCCAAGTGCGGTAACCAAGTTTGTACAAAGGTTTGGATCTGCCAAGTGAATTTTTGCACGATACTGTGACTGGCTAAATAATCTTTTACCGGTTGATCAAGCCCAGTGAGTGGTTTTAACTCAGGTTCCCAATGTGGATTAGGCAAAAAGCGTGCATCAAATACATAATCGGCTTCTTTTGGAATACCATGTTTAAAACCAAATGACTCAAAGGTAATGATTAGTTTTTTATCTTTTTTCCCTAAAATTTTTTCACGGATTGATTCTGCAAGCTGGTGGACACTGAGATCAGTGGTATCAAGTATAAAATCAGCACGAGTAGTTAATACATCCAGTAATACTTTTTCTTGCTTGATGGCTAAATCCAGTGGCAAAGAGTCCAAAGATAAGGGGTGTAAGCGGCGAGTTTCAGAAAAACGTTTGATCAGGGTCTGATCATCACTGTCTAAATAAAATAATGTTGGATTTGCAAAACCTGGCAAGTATTCAAGAATATCGTTAAACTCGTCCTGCTCTTTTGGTAAATTACGAACATCAATACTGACGGCAATTCTGTCGTAATTATCAGAGACACTGCGCACTAATGACGGTAATAAGTTTACCGGAATATTATCTACACAATAATAGCCAAGATCTTCTACTACGCGCAGAGCAACAGATTTACCTGAGCCAGAACGGCCACTGATGATAATTAACTCCATGTTAATTCTCCTTCATTTGGCTACGATTGTGCAGCAATTACGTGATACAAATCTTGATCTGTTTTTGCGCTACGTAGTTGTTTACAAAAATCTTTGTCGTTGAGTTTATCAGCAATTGTGGCTAACGTCTTCAAATGAAGTTGGCTATCACCATCTGGTACGATGAGAGCTACAAATATATCTACTGGGCGGTTATCAATCGCATCAAAATCAATTGCTGATTCACTCACTAAAATTATTGCTAGCGGGTTTTCAACACCACTCATACGGCCATGAGGAATAGCAATACCACGACCAATACCCGTACTACCGAGCTTTTCTCTCGACAGTAGTGCGTTGAGGATCTCTTGTTGTGATAGCTGAGGAAGTTGTTCATGAGCCAATTGGCTGATAAATTCAATGATCCGTTTTTTGCTATTAAAAAGGACCGCAGCTTTACTGCAGTCCTGGCAAATAAGTGAGCTTAATTTCATAGTGTTAGTGTCGAGCGTGCTTCTCTTTGTGTTTAATTACTTGACGGTCAAGTTTATCGATTAGTCCATCAATGGCTGCATACATGTCTTGGTGCTCAGTTGAGGCAAATAATTCAGCGCCACTGACATGTAATGTGGCTTCTGCTTTTTGGCTTAGCTTTTCTACATCAAGAATAACATGGACATTATTGATATGATCAAAATGCCTTTCCAGCTTGGCAAACTTATTGTTTACATAGTCTCTTAATGAATCAGTAATTTCTACGTGACGACCAGTTAAATTTAGTTGCATAAGCATTTTCCTCTTGTGATTTTACGCCTTAAATCAAACTTTTACGTTGATTTGACGGTGGAATAGCCAGTGACTCGCGGTATTTTGCAATAGTTCGTCTAGCTACTTTGATACCTTGCTCTGCCAATATATCTGCAATTTTACTATCACTCAATGGTTTCGCTGAATTTTCTGCACTGATCAATTTTCTGATCAATGCTCGAATGGCTGTCGATGAGCATTCGCCACCGTTCTCAGTACTTACATGGCTTGAGAAAAAATATTTTAACTCAAATATACCACGAGGGGTATGCATGTATTTTTGGGTGGTTACACGAGAAATTGTTGATTCGTGCATCTCAACCATTTCAGCAACGTCGTTTAGTACCATAGGTCGCATAGCCTCAGGACCATGCTCAAAGAACCCTTGCTGCTGTTTAACAATGCAGTTGGTTACTTTGAGTAACGTCTCGTTACGACTTTCTAGGCTTTTTATAAACCATTTAGCTTCTTGTAAATGCGAACGTATAAATTGGCTGTCAGTGCTTGATTTTACAGAGCGTGACATCGCCGCATATTGGCTGTTAACTCTAATCTTTGGCATGCTGTCTGGATTGAGCTCAACCATCCAGCGGCCTTTAATTTTTTTCACTGATACATCAGGAATAACATACTCTGATTCTTCGCGTACTATAGTATCCGCAGGCTTTGGATTAAGGCTGTGGATCAGTGTCATTACTTCTTTTAGTTCATCTTCTTTCAGCTTAGTCTTTTTCATCAAAGTACGATAGTCACGACTAGCTAATAAATCAATATGATCTGTTAAAATCACTTTTGTTTCACTAATCCAAGGGGTTGCAGGATCAAATTGATTTAATTGAATACATAAACATTCTTGCAGGCTGCGCGCAGCAATACCAACAGGGTCAAACAACTGAATACGCTTTAATACTGCTTGAACTTCGTCGAGTTCGATTTTTTCTTCGTTATTACCTTGATTTAAACTCTCTACAATGTCTTCACAGCTAAGGGTTAAAATACCTGAGTCGTCAATGGCCTCAACAATCGCAATGGCAATGGCTTCATCGGTTGGACTAAAAGGTGTAAGTTGTAATTGCCACATCAGATATTCGTGTAGGGTTTCAGTTGAGGCACCTTGATAGATAGACTCATCTTCAGGCATTGGCCCAGACGACGTATTTGGCGCAGCGCTCATATATTCGTCCCAAGTAACATCCATCGCCATTTCGTCACTTAAAGTCTCTTTACTTAATGCTTCGCTACTTTCTTGTTCATATTCGCTGGGCTTTTCGTCCGCTGAGGCACTGACCGTTAAGTCATCGTTGTCTTTTTTTTGTTCATTTTTACCAGCAGCATCTTCTGAATATTCATGTTCTTCTAGCTCTAACAATGGATTGCTATCTAGTGCTTCTTGAATTTCTTGCTGGAGATCCAATGTACTGAGCTGCAATAAGCGAATAGCTTGTTGCAGTTGCGGTGTCATTGTTAGTTGCTGGCCCATGCGCAGCTGGAGTGATTGCCTCATGTATCTTTAACAATCCTTTTATTGTTGTCATTATTAAGTTTAGCAGATGCTTAGCCGAGTGTGGCTTTATAGCCTAAATTGCTCACCAAGATAAACATCGCGAACTGTTTGGTCGGCGAGTACATGCTCAGGTGTGCCAGATGCAATTAGCTCCCCATGAGAAACTATGTAGGCTTTTTCACAAACATCAAGGGTTTCTCGTACATTGTGGTCGGTAATAAGTACGCCAATACCACGGTTTTTAAGGTGTTCAATAATCTTCTTTATATCTAACACTGAAATTGGATCAACGCCAGCAAAAGGCTCATCTAGCAGGATAAATTTTGGGTTTGCGGCTAAAGCGCGCGCAATTTCAACACGACGGCGTTCACCGCCTGATAGTGCCATACCTTGGCTGTCGCGAATATGTTGAATGCTAAATTCATCTAGTAAGCTGTCTAGGGCTTCTTCTCTGGCTTGTTTTTTTAGGTCTTTGCGGGTTTCTAGAATTGCCATTAAATTTTGATATACTGTCAATTTACGAAATATCGATGACTCCTGAGGCAGGTAGCCAATCCCTAAGCGGGCGCGGCTGTGCATTGGCAGTAATGTAATGTCATTATCATCAATGCTGATTTTACCTTTGTCGCTTGGCACTAAACCAACAATCATATAAAAAGTGGTGGTTTTACCTGCGCCATTTGGGCCAAGTAAACCAACAATGCTGCCAGCGGTTACTTCTAAACCAACACTTTTGACAACTTGGCGGCCTTTGTAGCTTTTAGCTAAAAATTCAGCTTTTAATGTACTCATGGCTGGCCTTTCGATTTGGTTTTTTTACTGTTTGCAGGTACTAGTATAGTGTGTACGCGATCATCTGAACTTGCGCCTTTTTCGGCGCTAATGAGCTGCTGATCCATGTCGTAGGTAATGCTTTTAGCGTTAATTTTTTGACCTGCTTGAGTAACCTGTGCATTACCAATTAATGTTAAGTAGCGCGTTGCAACGTCGTAACGGACTTCATCAGCACTGGCACTCATTACTGTGCCATCAGTTTGTTTTTCTTCAAAGTAAGCCGGACTGCCAGTGGCGACAAGCAGTTGTTTGTTATCACCTAAATCTTCGCGCTCATGGACTTCAAGTCGATCTGCTCTGATATGGCGGTTGCCATGAGTGATTTCAACATTTTTTTCAAAAATACCGATATTATCTTTCAGTTGCGCGAGTTGTTTTTCTGCACTGATCGATACTTGATCCGCAGGCGGTGAAGCCGTTTCAGCAAAGCTTGCAAAGGCAATGAATAAGCTTGGTATAACAAGCAAGTGAGTAAAGTTATTGGTCATAATATATGGTTCGCGTATGGTTAATTAGTTCTACCACTTCGGCTTTTAAGTCGGCATGGAGACCGCGCCCAGTGATTTTTAAATTTGGTCCGATCAATTCTACAGGTTGTTCAGAGCTCATGGTCTGCAGTTCAATATCAACCTGAATATTATCTGCGTTTATATGTTCAATCATGGCATTGTTAGTCAGGTTTTTTGCAACCACATTGCCTTCTAAAATTAATTGATGGTTTTCATATAAAGTGGCTTCATCGGCATTAATTTGCCACGTTTGCTGTTGATTATAGAGTGTAAAAATAGGTTGTTCAAAGTAAGTAAATCCTAACTTTTGGTATAGTTCCATTTTTGCTGCTGTTACTTTGTGGCTAATTTTACCTTGCTCATCAAACGCCGTTTGTTTTAATGCCACTGCAGTATAATCAGGTTCAGCTATTATATCTTCTTGGTTTTGTACTGTGCTTGCTGGCTGATTAAAATAAGGAAGCCACAGCCACACCATGCTGCCAATAAATAATACGCATAATATTAAACGCGGTCTATTCATGAGCTCGTGCCTTCGCTAGTTAATGGTTTACCATTTTCGAGCATTAATAAATCAGTGAGTTCACGCACCGCTCCAAAGCCACCAGGTAACATAGTGGTATAATGTGAAATGCGCTTGATCAAAGGGTGTGCATCATTTACTGCCACAGCAAAACCAACCAATTCCATTACCGGCATATCAGGGCCGTCGTCACCAATGTAGGCAATTTGTTTGTCAGTTAACTGCAGTTTATCTTTGAGCTGTTGATAAGCTTGCAATTTGTTTTCTTGCCCTTGGTAAATATGCGGTACTGTCAGGCTAGTCATTCGTTGCTGAACTATCTGTGAATGACGACCGGTGATCACGGCAACTTCAAAACCGCTATTGATCAGTGCTTTTATGCCAAAACCATCTTTAGTATTAAATGCTTTGAGTTCTTCACCTTGATTGCCAAGATAAATGCGGCCATCTGAAAATACCCCATCGATATCACAGATCAGGAGCTTGATTTTTTGTGCTCGCTCGCGTGCATCATCTGAAAGTGGCTGATATAAGTCAGCAAACTGCATTATAAAACTCCTGCTTTGAGCAAATCTTGCATATTAAGAGCACCAATAGGGTGATGTTTATCATCAACTACAATTAAGCCATTGATACGCTTATTTTCCATGATGTTGAGTGCTTCGGCGGCAAGCATATCTGCGGTTGCAGTAGTGCAAGAACGGGTCATGACGTCGCTGATCAAAGTACTATGAATATCTATTCGTTGCTCTAAAATTCGGCGTAAATCACCATCAGTGAAAAGCCCTGCAAGTAGCCCTGTGTTATCAACAATGGCCGTCATACCTAAGCCTTTTGCCGACATTTCGATTAATGCATCTTTGATACATTGCTTATCATTGATCATAGGCGTTGCTGGGCCACTGTGCATAATATCTTTTAAACACAATAGTAAGCGTTTGCCTAAGTTACCACCAGGATGCGATAGCGCAAAATCATCGGCGGTAAAACCACGAGTTTCTAGTAGAGCAACGGCTATTGCATCACCCATTGCAAGCGTTGCGGTCGTGCTTGCAGTCGGGGCTAGTCCTAATGGGCAGGCCTCTTGACTTACTTTAATGCATATATGGGCGTCAGCCCAATTTGCCATTGATGATCTCGGGTTACCTGTCATGGCGATAATTTTTGCGCCAATACGTTTAATAACTGGAATAATATTAAGTACTTCGCTGGTTTCGCCTGAGTTTGAAATAAGCATAACCACGTCATCACGAGTGATCATCCCTAAATCACCATGACTTGCCTCACCTGGATGGACAAAAAACGATGGCGTGCCAGTGCTTGCCAGTGTTGCAGCAATTTTATTGCCAATATGCCCTGACTTTCCCATACCGACTACTATGACCCTGCCGTGACATTGATACATTAGTTGGCAAGCTTGATTAAAGTTTTCGTCTAGATATTGGGTTATATCAAGTAGTGCTTGGCGCTCGATCTCTAGCACCCGCTTACCTTGTTTAATAAAATCTAACTGCGTCATTGTGTTATCCATATAGTGGGTAGCATTAAGCAACTTGGCTGAAAATATAACCTTGATAGATTAAAAACGCGACCAATAACAGGCCACCTTCAACTCTATTAATGCGTCTTATGCCCCTAAAACTCAAGGACATAGCAATAAGGGCTATAGTGGCGCCAATCATTATTAAGGCATCACGGTTTGCAGCTGAAGGATCAATAATCGAGGGGGTGATAACCCCAGCCAGTGGTAACACCGCTAAAATGTTAAAGATATTTGAGCCAACAATATTACCCAGAGCTAAATCATCTTCGTTTTTTAATACCCCTGCAATACAGGCTGCAAGCTCAGGCAGACTGGTGCCAATAGCGATAATGGTTAATCCTATTACTAAATCACTTAGGCCAAAGTATTTGGCTATATCAACTGCTGAGCCAACTAAAAAATGTGAGCTGACAGGCAGTAATATCATACCAATAATTAACCAAAATAAAGCCGATTTAGTAGGTACGTTATTTGGTACGTCTTCACAGGCTTCACTCACAAGTGGGTCATCAGTTTGGTTTTTAGCGCGAATAGAAATAATAACTAAGCCCACAATAAACACCACAAAGCCAATGATTAATGCAACGCCCTCAGCAAGTGAAAAGTAGTTATCAGAAAATACATACCAGGCGGCGATTGACACTAGTAGCGCAAGCGGCATTTCACGTTTTAATGTCATTGATGATACTGAGAGTGGGCGCAATAGCGAGGTAATACCTAAAACAAGTAAAATATTAGTGATATTTGAGCCAACCGCATTGCCTACAGCTGTGTCTGTTTTGCCAGCTAGTGCGGCTGATGCTGAGACCATCATTTCAGGGGCTGACGAGCCCATCGCAACAACCGTTAAACCAACAATAAGGGTAGGAACACCGAAATTTTTTGCCAGTGCTGCAGCACCATAAACAAAGCGATCAGCACTCCAAACAAGTGCTGCAAATCCGAGGATTAAAATGACAAAAGAAGTCACCATTACGTTACGCCAATTATTCAAAATGAGATGGCTGTAAATAGTAACAAAAGCCAACCTGAAAGTATAAATAAAAGAATAGCTTCAGGTTGTTAGATTGTAGCTTAATTAAAAATATTTTTACGCGGTAAGTCAACTGCGATAAGCTTTCTATGGTTATTACATAGAATATTACAAAATTTTACGATTTGTTTTTTCCATCTTGCCCTAAAAGCGCTTAAAATAGGTAAACTTGTAAAGATAGTAATGGAGAGCTACTTGTCGCAATCAATTGTAGAAGTCGAGGGGGTAAGTTTTTCTCGCGGTAATCGCAGCATATATAAAAATATGAGCTTTAGCGTTCCAAAAGGAGAAATTACAGCAATCATGGGGCCAAGCGGAATTGGCAAAACCACCATGTTGCGTTTAATTGGTGGTCAATTAAAACCAGATAGCGGCACTATTTTATTCGAAGGAAATAACATTCCTACCATGTCGCGCAAAGAGCTTTATGCTGCGCGTACCAAAATGAGCATGTTATTCCAAAGCGGCGCATTATTTACCGATATGTCAGTGTTTGACAATATCGCTTTTCCGCTGCGTGAACACACTCGCCTTAGTGAAGATTTGATTCGCCTTGTAGTGCTAATGAAATTACAAGCTGTTGGCTTACGTGGCGCACAAGATCTAATGCCTTCGGAATTGTCAGGTGGTATGGCACGTCGTGCCGCATTAGCGCGTTCAATCGCACTTGATCCTGAATTAATTATGTATGATGAGCCATTTGCTGGGCAAGACCCTATCTCCATGGGGGTATTAGTTAAGTTGATTAAATCGCTTAATCAAGTGCTTGGATTATCATCATTGATCGTAACTCACGATGTAACAGAAGTGATGAGTATTGCCGACCACGTTATCATTATTGCCGATCAAGGCGTTATTGGTAGCGGTACTCCGGATGAAATGCGTAATCATGAATCGGCTTTAGTTCAGCAGTTCTTAAAAGGATTATCTGATGGTCCAGTGCCGTTTCATTTCCCTGCACAGCCTTATCAAGAAGAATTATTGGGAGGGCGTCGCTGATGTTTGATTTTTTGCAAATGCTAGGTCATAAAACGTTAGGACGGTTTGCTGCACTTGGTCGCTCCACTCAGATGTTGATTGGTGCGTTATGGAGTTTGCCTAATTTTAGAAAAGGCACGCCGTTATTAATACGTCAATTATATATGGTCGGCTCGCAGTCACTGTTGATTATCATGGTGTCAGGCTTGTTCATTGGTATGGTATTGGCGTTGCAAGGTTATACCGTATTAGTTGGTTATGGCGCAGAGGATAGCTTAGGGCCGTTAGTGGCTTTGAGTTTACTCAGGGAGCTAGGCCCTGTTGTTACTGCATTATTGTTTGCAGGGCGAGCTGGTAGTGCATTAACTGCTGAAATAGGTTTAATGAAAGCGACTGAGCAGTTATCAAGTCTTGAAATGATGGCGATTGATCCTCTTAAACGTGTTATCGCGCCACGCTTTTGGGCGGGCTTTATCAGTATGCCATTACTGGCGTTAATATTTTCAGCAGTTGCAATTATTGGTGCTCATTTAGTGGGTGTTGATTGGTTGGGTGTAGATACGGGCAGCTTTTGGTCAATCATGCAATCGCAAGTATCATTCCAGCAAGATATAGTTAACGGCATGATCAAGAGTTTTGTATTTGCCATCGTGGTTACATGGATTGCGCTGTATAAAGGCTACGATTGTATACCGACCTCTGAAGGGATCAGTAAAGCAACAACAGAGACAGTGGTACACTCATCTTTAGCAGTTTTAGGGTTTGATTTTATTTTGACAGCGGTAATGTTTACTAGCTAATAAAGGTATAGATAATGAATTCACGGAAATTAGAAATTTTAGTTGGTTTTTTTGTTACGCTAGGCATCGCTGCTTTTGCTATGTTGGCGTTAAAAGTTGCCAATGCAGGGATCAGCGGCAACGGCGAAACCTATTTATTAAAAGCTAAGTTTGAAAATATTGGCTCGTTAAAAGCACGTGCACCAATTAAAGTTGGTGGTGTAGTGGTTGGTCGAGTTGAGGGGATTTCAATTCACCCACAAGAGTTTGTGCCAGTTGTTGATATGACCATTGATGCGCAATATCAATGTCGTTTTTCAGATACCAGCTCAGTGTCAATACTGACTTCAGGCATCCTAGGTGAACAATATTTGGGGATTAACCCTGTCATTGCACCAAAATCAGCTGAACAAGCATGTTTAGGTGTTGCGGTAACGAGTGATGATAAAAACTTAGGGTTAGATGAGTTGTTTGGTGTTGAAAGCAAAGCCTTAAATGATGGCGATTATATCACTGACACGAAATCAGCATTGGTGCTTGAAGAGTTGATCGGGCAATTTTTATTCAATCAAGGCGGCGAGTAAGTAATTATGTTTAAGAAATTTTTAATGGTAGTTGCGCTGACTTTCAGCGCGATCAGCGTAGCAAGTGATGTGGTCGATTTAAAAGACCCATATAAAATGGTCCGCCAAGTATCCGATAATACTTTTCAACGTATTACTCGTGACCAGCCTTTAATTGAAAAAAATAAAGAGCATCTACGAGTTATCGTTAAAGAAGAGTTGATGCCTTATATTGATTATAAGTATGCTGCACTGCGTGTATTAGGGAGTCATGTATCAAAAGTACGTGCGATTAAAGATCCTGCAGAGCAAAAACAAGCGGTTGAGGATATCAAACACTTTATTGATGTGTTTCAAGAATACTTAATCGCAACCTATGCAGGCGTGTTTACCCAATACAGCAACCAAAAAGTAGAGTTTGGGCCAAGTAAAGAGTTTGCCGGACAAGACCTAGTATTAGTGAAAACTAAGATTGTCGAGCCAGGTAAACCTGAAATTAAAATTGATTTTAAAGTACGTGCAGATCGCGGTGGCGAATGGCGTGCTTATGACATGGTTGCTGAAGGCATTAGTTTATTGGATGCCAAGCAAAGTGAATTTCAAGGCATTTTGCGCCAGCAAGGTATTAACCATGTAAGTAACCTACTTGAACAGAAAAGTAAGTTACCAGTACAATTTAGAGGTGAAGGCGGTAATGAGTAAAGTAACGGTTACTCAACTTGACGAACAGCACTATCGAGTCAGTGGTGAATTGACTCGAAATTCAATTTCTGCTGAACGACTTCTGAATAAAAACTCGCAAAGTAACCATAAAAACTGGTATTTTGACCTTTCTGACGTGTCTAGGGTTGACACGGCGGGCTTAGCTTGGTTAATTCACTCTTTCGCAGAATTAAAGCAGCAAGGTATTCACCTTGAATTGCAAAATATTCCTGAACAACTGCAAAAGTTGATGCAGTTGGGACAGGTTACCAACCTATTTGAGTGAGAGTTATGGAAACAAGCCAAGTCGAAACCTTATTGCGCGACGAATTGCAATTAGCTGAAGTACATGTGAAAGCCAACGGTAGTCATTATGAAGTTATCGCAGTCGGCGATTGTTTTGACGGTTTAAGCCGAGTCAAAAAACAACAGCTGGTATATGGTCCGTTGATGAGCACTATTTCTGACGGCACAATCCACGCAGTTTCGATCCGTGCATTTACACCCACTGAGTGGAAGCGCGAACAAAAATTCATTTTACCTCAATAAAAAAGGTTTCCTCATGGATCAATTTGTAATTCAAGGTGGAACCGGACTTGCGGGTGAAGTCACTATCTCTGGCGCTAAAAATGCTGCATTACCTATCTTGTTTGCTGCATTGCTAGCTGATGGTAAAAGTACCTTTAATAATGTCCCTCGTTTACGTGATATCGGCACTACAGAAGCACTGTTAAAAACCCTTGGTGCAGAAATCCAGTGGCACGGTGAACAGCTTGTTATTGATGGTGGTAAAGTGGATAAAACACTTGCACCGTATGAGCTTGTAAAACAAATGCGCGCATCAGTATTAGCATTGGGTCCATTATTAGCTCGCTTTGGTCAAGCACAGGTCTCGCTGCCTGGAGGCTGTGCAATTGGCGCACGCCCGGTCGATATTCATATTCAAGGTTTAGAGCGCATGGGCGCTGAAATCAATGTTGAAAATGGTTATATCAATGCCAAGGTAGATGGGCGTTTAAAAGGCGCTGAAATCTACATGGAAATGGTTAGCGTTGGCGCGACCGAAAATTTATTAATGGCCGCAACCTTAGCTGACGGCAAAACCGTATTAGAAAACGCCGCACGTGAGCCTGAAATCAGCGATTTAGCTACTTGCTTAATCGCAATGGGCGCAAAAATCAGTGGTGCAGGCACTAGCCGCATTGAAATTGAAGGTGTTGAAAAACTACATGGTTGTGAGCATCGAATCTTGCCAGATCGGATTGAAACCGGCACCTTTTTAGTGGCCGCAGCAATGGCGGGAGGGGAAGTACTATGTAAGCTTACCGATTTTCATAGTTTGGAGCCTGTGATTGAGAAGTTACGTGCTACTAACGCCTTGATTGAAGTACATAAAGATAGTATTTACCTTGATATGCGTGGCCGTGAACTAAAAGCCGTTAACATTAAAACCGTGCCACATCCGGGTTTTCCTACCGATATGCAAGCACAGTTTACCGCTTTAAATGTAGTAGCAAATGGCAATGCAACCATTACCGAAACGATTTTTGAAAACCGTTTTATGCATGTACCAGAACTACAACGTATGGGTGCTAATATTCGTTTAGAGGGCAATACGGCAATTTGTGGTGACACTAAGAGTTTGAGTGGTGCACAAGTGATGGCAACAGATTTGCGTGCATCGGCTAGTTTAATTTTGACAGGTATTGTCGCGCAGGGCGAGACGGTTGTTGACCGTATCTACCATGTTGATCGTGGTTATCAACGGATCGAAGATAAACTCAGCGCGTTGGGTGCAAACATCAAACGCCGAAGTAGTTAAATACGAGTTAAAAGGTTCAAGTAACAAGGTTCAAGTGAGAACCTTGTTTTACCTTTTACCTTGAAACTAGAATTATAGTTTAGTCTCTAACTCTGCAACCTTCACCATCACTTTTAGTACTTTTCCATTGCGATAAAGTTCAAACTCTATTTCATGACCCGGTTCTGAATTACCAATTCTGGTTAAGGTTTTTTGTGGGTTAGTGACATCGTCACCGGCAATTTTAATCACAATATCTTGTTCTTTAATACCAGCTTGCCATGCTGGACCTAATGGATCTAGGTTAGTTATACGTAAGCCCGCAATAGGGGTGAACTTATCGCTCACTTCTTTACCTGTACTATCAACGGCAGTACCTGTGAAGCCCAAGTAACCACGCACAACACGACCATGACGGATCAGTTTATCCATTACTTCTTTCGCTAACGAGTACGGTACGGCGAAGAATATGCCTTGGATATCCAGATTCTCACGCGTTTTAAATTGCGCCGAAGTGATGCCAACCAAGTCGCCATTAGAGTTCACCAGTGCGCCACCTGAGTTGCCGACATTAATGGCTGCATCCATCTGTAGCAGGCTATTATAAGGACTATCGGTAATTTTTTGCTTACCCGTAGCACTGATGATCCCCTGGGTGATCGTTTGCCCTAGATTAAGCGGATTACCAATCGCCAGTACCACATCGCCCACGCGAGGCGTAAAACGCTCACTAATTGGAATTACTGGCAAGTGCTCCACGTTAATTTTCAATAGTGCTAAGTCGGTGATGGTATCAAAGCCGATGAGCTGAACATCAAAATAACGGCGGCCATCAGTGAGTAGCACCATAATTTGGTCAGCATTATTGATCACATGGTAGTTAGTCAGTATGTAGCCATCACTTGACATGATCACCCCAGAACCAAGTTCTTGCACGGTGTTTTGCCGTTTATAGCGAGGCTCTTTTGAAATACTCTCAGAAATGATAGTCACTACAGATGGTGCTGCACGCTGTACTGCATCTGCAAAACTCAAATGGTCTATACTCATGGCACTTGGTAAAGGTACATTGGGTAATAGCGTTGCACGCATGTTTGGGCTAAAAAACACCACCAAAAATGCGATACCGAGTCCGGCAAATAGCGGGGGAAAGACAAACTTAAAAAATTTCAGCACAATGTTCTTATTGTTAATGAGCGATCTTCTAATGATGGCACAAAAAAAATAGCAGCGGCAAGTGCCACTGCTATTATTTGTGTTATTTACCTAATATTTATTTTATTGGATTAAAACAAATACCGACTCACGACCGCGTTGTACTCCAAGTACGATGTTACCTTTAGTGTTTTCGATGATCTTATTCATGTCGCTAATTGTTTCAACACGCTGACGGTTTACTTGCATTACTACGTCGCCTTCTTCAAGGCCGACTCTAGCCGCTGGTGAGCGTGGATCAACAGTTGTCACCTCAACTCCTTTATTACCATTCTTTTGGGTGTTTTCAAGTGTTGCACCCTGAAAGGCTGGATGTAGTTCATCACCGGCTGCGGTTAATGCTGCTGCGCCATCAAGGGTGACTTTAACGGTTTGCACTTTACCATCACGATAAATGCCTAATTTTACCTTTTTACCTTCTCCTAGCGTGGCAATTTTACTGCGCAGTTCATGGAAGCCGCTGATCTCACTACCATCAATACTAATAATGACGTCACCTGCTTTAATACCAGCTTCACTGGCGGCAGAATCATCCATTACTTGCATAACATAAGCGCCTTGTTTTACATCAAGCTGTTGCGCTTTGGCAAGACCAGCATCTAGTGGACGTCCAGAAATACCGAGTGAGCCACGGCGCACTTCACCATGTTCAATAATTTGGTCCACGAGATTTTTCATCATATTAGATGGAATTGCAAAGCCGATACCAACATTGCCACCCGATGCACCTAAAATGGCTGTGTTAATACCAATTAGCTCACCGTTTAAGTTAACTAACGCACCACCTGAGTTACCTTGGTTAATAGCAGCATCGGTTTGAATAAAATCTTCATAGCCTTCAATATTTAAACCACTGCGGCCTAGTGCACTAACAATCCCAGAGGTAACGGTATGACTTAAACCAAACGGATTACCAATTGCTACTGCAAAATCACCCACTCGCAGTTGATCTGAGTTTGCAAGTTTAACGGCGACTAAATCCTCGGCATCAATTTTTAATAACGCAATGTCTGATTCTTTATCGCTACCGATTTTAGTTGCTTCATATTCGCGACCATCTTCAAGAGTAACCAGCATTTTTTCAGCATCTTGAACTACATGGTTATTGGTAACAACATAGCCTTCTTTGGCATCAATAATAACGCCTGAGCCTAAACCACTAAATTCACGTTTTTGGCTACGCGGTTGCGGGTTGCCAAAAAAGAAATCAAGTGGATCGGCACGACGCCGAATTTCCTTTGAACCGGAGACTTGGATACTAACAACGCCAGGTGTTATTTGTTCTAGCATGGGCGCTAACGTTGGTAATTGTTGACCATTCACAGCGATAGGCATTTTTGCCATTGATACCGCTGGGGTTATTAATAAGCTGGCAGATAACATTGCTGCACTGATTAACGATAATTTCATTTTCATAGTCAGGGTTTACTCCACATCACAGGAAAAAGCACAAACAAAAAGGCTGCATAGGCAGCCTTTATCAATGTTGTTCTAAACCCCAAAATAAGTAAGTTATTTTAGGGGGCTTAGATATATATAAAACATAAGCTGCTCTATCTACAGACTATGGGGTCAAAAAAAAGTTCATCAAGATATTTTAGAATGTTCTGAAACTTTATCTTCACCAGCGAATAATCCTGATGTGCCTGACACATAATCAGCTGGCTGAGCATGTGCTGATGAGCGGTCACTTTGGCGTTCTTTTAATGAACGTTGTAGCTGCTCCGTCGTTTCTTTCGAGAAAAATGGTTCGCTAGGATGTTGCTTTTTATCAGTTAATAGCAGCTTGTTAGTTTCATCAACATGATTTAATAATTGCTCATAGTTATCTTTCATTTTATTGACTAGTTTACCCGTACTCGCTAAATGATCTGCTACGTCTTGACGGTATTGTTCCAATGCATTTTTTGCTTGCTCAGCTTGCTGCTCTAATTCATCTTGCTTAAATTGCTTTTTGGTAACAAACGCACCAAGGAAAAATGCAGCGACTGCTACAATAACAATAATGCCGATCCAAGTAACTGTGCCCATAAATTTTACCCCTTTGGGAATTAATACGTAAAAAAATAAAAATAACGCCTAGATTGCGTATTCAATAATAAATCCTGTTGCTGCTAATATACCCCGAGTTGCGATGCGTGTTAATATATTGCGTAAATTAAACAGGGTTTTATTGTAACTACCTATGACTCCATGGCAAAAGTACCAACAAGATTTACAGCGTGAAGACTTTGTTTACGATGCTGCGCAAGAAAATGCAGTGCGTCATCTACAAAGGTTATTTGATGACTTAACTGCACAAAAGCCCGCAGCTCAAGGCTGGTTTTCTAAACTATTTAATAAAAATAGCACGGCGCCTATAAAAGGTCTGTATTTTTGGGGGGGAGTAGGACGCGGTAAAACGTATTTGGTTGATACCTTTTATGAAGCTTTGCCTGGCAAGCGAAAGATGCGCGTACATTTTCATCGCTTTATGCACCGTGTTCATGATGAGCTAAAAAAATTAGATAAAACAGCCAATCCTTTAGAGACCGTGGCTGATATTTTTAAAGCTGAAACCGATATCATCTGCTTTGATGAGTTTTTTGTACAAGACATTACAGACGCCATGCTACTTGGCGGTTTAATGGAGGCCTTATTTACACGCGGCATTGTTTTAGTCGCAACATCTAATATAGTGCCTGATGAATTATATCGAAACGGCTTACAGCGAGCTCGCTTTTTACCTGCGATTGCATTAGTTAATGCCAACACTGAAATAGTAAATGTAGATTCAGGTATTGATTATCGCTTACGGACTTTAGAACAAGCCGAAATATTTCACAGCCCATTAGATGAGCAAGCCGATAAAAATCTGTTTGAGTATTTTGACAAGTTATCGCCAGAGCCTGGTAAACTTGATCACCCCATCGAAATTGAAGGGCGAATGATCAAAACCCGCAAGGTCGCTGATTGTATTGTGATGTTTGATTTCTCTCAGTTGTGTGAAACCGCGCGTAGCCAAGTCGATTACATGGAAATAAGCCGTTTATATAACACTGTTATTTTATCGAACGTAAAACAGCTTGGGCAAAGTAATGATGATGCTGCCCGCCGCTTTATAGCTTTGGTGGATGAGTTTTACGAGCGTCACGTCACACTTATTATTTCTGCTGAAAAACCGATTACGGAACTCTATACTCAAGGCAACCTTAACTTTGAGTTCAAGCGCTGTATCAGTCGATTACAAGAAATGCAGTCGTTAGAATATCTAGCAAGAGAGCATTTAGCGTAACGTCAGCCGTCAGATAAAGATAAGATTTTCTTGACTCTGAAGTTGATAGGGACAAAGTTTTGATAACTGATAGAACAATTTTCTTGTGGAAAAAACAACCGTCGAGTAGCAATGTGATAAAAGTGCTGATATACTCCCGCGTCTGCCACGTTGCGTTCTATTGCCTTCATTAGATTAGCCTCTTTTGAATGGCGCAAAAGTCTTAAACTCGAAGGGGTTGGAGCAAACATTTAGAGCGGTAATTAATAATAATTACCTGTGGTTTTAATTGAAAAACATTGGATTTTTATAAATGAAAACGTTTGTTGCTAAACCAGAAACAGTAAAACGTGACTGGTACGTAGTTGACGCTGAAGGTAAAACTTTAGGTCGTATCGCTACTGAAATCGCTCATCGCCTACGCGGTAAGCACAAAGCTGAGTACACTCCACACGTAGATACTGGTGATTACATCATCGTTATCAACGCGGAGAAAGTTACTGTAACTGGTAACAAGTTCAAAGATAAAGTGTACTATGCTCACTCTGGTTTCCCAGGTGGTCTTAAGTCTACTACTTTTGATAAACTTCAAGCTGCAAAGCCTGAAATGATCATCGAGAAGGCTGTTAAGGGCATGTTGCCACGTGGTCCTTTAGGCCGCGCAATGTACCGTAAACTTAAAGTTTACGCAGGTACTGAGCACAACCATGCTGCACAACAGCCTCAGGTTCTAGACATTTAAGGAGCACTAACATGGCAAATCAATACTACGGTACAGGTCGTCGTAAAAGTTCAAGTGCTCGCGTATTCTTACGCCCAGGCACTGGTAATATCGTAATCAATAATCGCTCTTTAGAAGAGTATTTTGGTCGCGAAACAGCACGTATGGTTGTTCGTCAAGCTTTAGGGCTTGTGGATATGACTGAGAAGTTTGATCTTTACATCACCGTTGCTGGTGGTGGTACTACTGGTCAAGCTGGTGCTATCCGTCACGGTATCACTCGTGCACTTATGGAGTTTGACGAGTCACTACGTCCACAACTTCGTAAAGCAGGTTTCGTTACTCGTGATGCACGTAAAGTTGAGCGTAAGAAAGTGGGTCTTAAGAAAGCGCGTAAGCGTCCACAGTTCTCAAAACGTTAATATTTACGTTATCAAGAATTTCAAAAACCCAGCTTTGGCTGGGTTTTTTGTTTTTCGAGCTATATAAAGCTAGCGAGGGTAAAGTTAGCGAGTTGCACAGCGTCAACCAATGCACCGTAGCGTGGGTTGAGTATCACGAAACCCGCGGATAAAAGAACGCGACGACCACTTCAGGGTATAACATACACTTTTAAAACAGCTACCCTTTTAATTTTGCAGTATTTGAATCCTGAAAAACTCGCACCTTTTATCAGAGATGAGCCAACTCGCTCTTTTTATAAGTAACCAGCAAACTCGCAATAAATATACGCCTAATAATTAACCTACTACAGTCCTTCCTGCCTATAACCTGAAAAAAAGTTCAATAATTATCATAATAAGTGTAAATCGGTCAGTTAATTGGTGAATTTTTTTGCTACAATTGTCAGGCAAGTAATGTGAGTGAGTTCAACAGCACCATGTGCAGTTTATCTGCTTCCTTTTAGTGAGGTTGATCTTGGTCAGTATATTGTTTTTGTAAAAGTTATATCATAGAAACGGCTCTATGCTCGAGCTAACTTAGTCAATTAGTTGATAAAGTCGGGATTATTCGAGCATGAGGCTGTTAATAACCTTGTTTTAATCAAGGGTTTTAATTATGATCGCTTCTATTTTAAAATTTCGAAAAATTAACCTGCTGTAACTGATGTTCTCAATATAGCAAGTGTTGAGAATCATAGTGGAGATAAGTGGATGAGCAATGCGCCTGTAGACAATGGCCGACGTCGCTTTTTAACCATAGCTACCTCTGTTGTAGGTGGTGTTGGTGCGGCTGGGGCTGCTGTTCCTTTTATTGCGTCTTGGAATCCAAGTGAGCGAGCTAAATCTGCGGGTGCGCCTGTAGAAGTAGATATCAGCAAACTTGAGCCGGGACAATTAATACGTGTCGAGTGGCGTGGTAAACCTGTATGGGTTGTATCACGAACCCCTAAAATGCTTGAGCAGATGAAAGAACATGAAGGTCAACTTCGTGATCCGCAGTCGCAAGAGCCACAACAATTAGAATCATCAACAAATGATTACCGTTCATTACGCCCTGAGATATTTCTCGCTGTTGGTATTTGTACGCATTTAGGGTGTTCACCTGGCTTTTTCCAAGGTAATTTTGGTGAAAAGGTTGAGGGAACAGATGATGGTTTCTACTGTCCATGTCACGGTTCTAAATTTGATATGGCTGGCCGTGTATTTAAATCGGTACCTGCCCCGTTAAACTTAGAAATACCACCTTACACATTTCTTGATGAAACCACTATTTTAGTGGGCGAAGAAAAAGGGGTAGCCTAATGTTCGGTAAAATTATTGGTTGGATTGACGACCGTATCCCAATGACCCGTGTTTGGAACATGCATATTGCACAGTATCCAGCACCGAAAAACTTTAACTTCTGGTATTTCTTTGGCTCATTAGCCATGTTAGTACTAGTAAACCAAATTCTTACCGGCATTTGGTTAACGATGAACTTTGTTCCGTCTTCTGAGGGCGCATTCGCTTCAGTAGAATACATCATGCGTGATGTAGAATACGGCTGGTTACTACGTTATTTGCACTCAACAGGTGCGTCAGCGTTTTTCATCGTTGTATATATGCATATGTTCCGTGGCATGATCTACGGTTCTTACCAAAAACCACGTGAATTACTGTGGTTATTCGGTATGTTTATCTTCTTAGCGTTAATGGCTGAAGCGTTCATGGGTTACTTATTACCATGGGGGCAAATGTCATTCTGGGGTGCACAGGTAATCATTTCACTATTCGGGGCTATTCCGGTTATTGGTGATGACTTAACACTTTGGATCCGTGGTGATTATGTAATATCAGGTGCAACGCTTAACCGCTTCTTTGCATTACATGTTATTGCTTTACCATTGGTTATCGTAATTTTAGTATTCTTACACATTGTGGCACTGCACGAAGTGGGTTCAAATAACCCTGACGGTGTTGAGATCAAGCGTAAGAAAGGCTCTGTTGCTGAAGAAGATAAGCCTAAATTTAAATTCCATGAGTATTACACTGACAAGAAAGATATTGTTGATGCGATTCCGTTCCATCCTTATTACACAGTAAAAGATATTGTGGGTGTGGTTGGTTTCTTAATCCTGTTTTGTTGGGTGGTGTTCTTTATGCCTGCGATGAATGGTTTCTTCCTTGAAGGACCAAACTTTGAAGCGGCAAACCCACTTAAAACACCTGAACATATTTTCCCTGTTTGGTACTTTACGCCATTCTATGCAATCTTACGTGCAATCCCAGATAAGTTAATTGGTGTTGCTGCGATGGGGGCATCGATTGTAGTGCTGGCGTTATTACCTTGGCTTGACCGTGGCACAGTGAAATCGGTTCGTTACCGTTGTGGCTTCCATAAATGGAATATCGCAGGTTTTGTTGTTACTTTTGTGCTTCTTGGTTGGGTGGGTGCAACTCCACAAACTGATATGAAGACGATAATTTCACAAATCTGTACTGTGACTTACTTTATGTTCTTCGTACTGTTGTTTGTATACAGTAAGAATGAAAAAACTAAGCCATTGCCAGAGAGGTTAACGAAATGATGAAAAAGCTAATTATCGGTTTATTTGCTTTATCAATAAACGTATTGCCGGCAATGGCGGCAGGTCCATCGGTTCCATTAATGGAAGCTGGTAATGACCTAACTGATCAGCCTTCGTTGCAACGTGGTGCAAAGTTGTTCATGAACTACTGTCTTGGTTGTCACCAAATGGAGTATCAGCGTTATGAGCGTACTTTCCGTGATATCGGTATTCCAAAAGAAGTTGGCCTTGAGCAGTTAATTTTTGATGGTTCAAAAGTCGGTAGTCATATCACTAACGCAATTACTAAAGATGATGCAGCAAAATGGTTTGGTGCGGCTCCGCCGGATCTAACTCTAATTGCGCGTGTTAAATCTCCGGATTATATTTACACGTACTTAAAGTCATTTTATAAAGATGAATCTCGTCCGTTTGGCGTTAACAATATTGTTTTCCCATCGGTAGGTATGCCTCACGTTCTACAAGAACTACAAGGTTTACCAACGCCTATTACTGAGGAAGTAGAAGAGCATGGTCACACTGTGACTAAAGTTATTCGTACTGAAACAGATGGGACTGGCGAAATGAGTGTGGACGAGTACGATCAAGCGGCTCGTGACTTAACTAACTTCCTTGAGTACGTGGGTGAACCTTCACGTCTTGAATCGGAAGCGTTAGGTATCAAGGTTATCGGATTCTTAATTATCCTATTTATCTTGGCATTCATGCTGAAGAAAGAATACTGGAGAGATGTTCATTAATTTTGAGCATATTTAAAGGTAATTTTGCAATAGGGGCTCAAGCCCCTTTTGCTGTTTTTGTTATTTAATGGAGGTAGGCATGGCCGTAGCTGCCAATAAGCGCCCTGTAATGACCCTTTTTTCTGGTGCTAACTGTATGTATAGCCACCAAGTACGCATTGTACTTGCTGAAAAAGGCGTAAGTGTAGATATTCACCTGGCTGAAAAGGACAACCTGCCAGAAGCACTTCATGAAATTAACCCTTACGGTACAGTGCCAACACTGATCGACCGTGAGCTTGGTTTATATCAGGCAAACATCATCATGGAATACCTTGATGAACGTTTTCCTCATCCTCCACTAATGCCTGTTTATCCGGTAATGCGTGGCCGTAGCCGTTTAATGATGCATCGTATCGATACGGATTGGTACAGCCTTGCTGCTAAAATTTATGCAAATGGTGCAGAGTCTGCACAAGCGCGTAAAGAGCTAACAGAAGCTTTACTGGCTGTTTCAGCCATCTTCACAGAAGCGCCATATTTTATGAGCGAAGAGTTTAGTTTAGTTGATTGTTACTTAGCACCATTATTATGGCGTTTACCAGAACTTGGTATTGAGCTAACTGGAGCCGGTTCTAAAGAGATGAAAGAGTATATGATCCGTTTATTTGAGCGTGAATCATTCCAAGCTTCTCTTACTGAAACTGAGCGCGAGATCCGTTTGTAATGACGCCTAATCGTCCTTATTTACTTCGTGCTTTCTTTGACTGGATTGTTGATAATCAGTGTACACCGCATTTAGTGGTTAATGCTGATTTCCCAGCCGTGCAAATACCAACACAGTTTGTTCAAGATGGACAAATTGTGTTGAATATTAGCCCATCAGCTGTCACACAATTCTCAATGGATAATCAGCAGTTGAGCTTTAATGCCCGCTTTGGTGGCCAGCCAATGCAAGTATACGTGCCAATTGGTGCGGTACTTGCTATCTATGCCCGCGAAAACGGTGAAGGCACTGTGTTTACTGCAGATGAGTTTTTAGAAGATGAAGACGAGTTTGCAGCTGAGTTAGAAAGTGTTGATATCGCAGACGAATTATTACCTGACGAGCCAGCTCCTTCTAAGCCTGAAAAGAAAAAAGGCTCACACTTACGTGTTATTAAATAATATGTAATTGTTTGATAAAAACCGCTGATCAAGCGGTTTTTTTATGGCTGTATAAAAGCAGACTGAAGGTCAAAGGTCAAAGGCGTTACGTAAACTAAGGGCTACGGGGTTGTCATGGGTGTTTTAATTCCTAGAACCTGATACCTTTACAAATATTCAAACACTTTAATAACGCGTTCTACACCCGATACATTACGAGCAACATCTACAGCAGTGTTTGCTTCAGCATCTGATACTAAGCCCATTAAAAACACCTCACCGTTTTCAGTCACTACCTTGATATTGTTACTGCTGATATTGTCAGTGGTGAGTAACTGCGTTTTTACTTTAGAGGTTAACCAAGAATCATGGGTCTGGGTGCTCATGCTAATGTTGGAGCCAATACGAATTTGGTTATGTATTTTGCGTATTGCAGGTAAGCCCTCAATCGTATGCTGAGCCTGGTCTTTCATTTCTTGAGTTGCAACCTGGCCTATTAACAATACAATGCCGTTAACGCTAATTACGCTGATATTGGCATGATCAGCAAGGCGAGACACATCGTTTATTGCGACCCCAGCTTTGATTTCGATATTGTTATCATCTATTTGTGAACCAATAGTACGACGATCATTCGCTGCAGTAACGGCACCGGCGGTACCTGCAACCACAGCCGCGGCGCAACCTTGTAATAATAGTACCGTACTAATAACAATTAGAGATTGTTTCAACATTAATTTTCTTCCTGTGGGAATAGGGTCAAGTCGACGAGTTCACTCAAACAATGAAGATTAACCAGGTGAGATTCAATGATGCGGCTCGGACGTTTTGACGGGACACGAATTTCGACATCATTGGCACCGAGTAAACCTACTAGTTCACCGCCGTCATCACCAATCATAACAATAACTTTCATGTCTTTGGTAAGTGCGGCTTCGACAGCAGATATGATGTTTTTTTCGTTGCCATTGATTGCTAAAACCAAGAGTAAGTCACCTCGTTGAGCAAACGCTCGTACTTGACGGGCAAAGGTTTCTTGGTCGTCACTTTGGTTACTTGAACCAAGATTGATATGTTCTTGTGATAGCGCAATTGCCGGTAAACAAGGACGTTCAGTTTCGTAGTAGTTGATCAATACGCCTGCCATATGTTGAGCCAGCATGTGGCAGCTGGCAGTACCGCAACAAATCAACTTATTACCATTGATTAGGCTTTGCGCTATAGTAAATGCAGCGGCTTCTAAGGCGCTTGGGAGTACTTCACCGGCGGCTATTTGCACCTGAATGCTTTCTGTAAAAATCTCTTTTATAGTATCTTGCATATTAAAATACGTTTTTTATCCAATTAAGTTGTTGCGATGTGTCGCCAGTTATTGCGACAAAGTCGATTCTTATTGCTTGATCACTAAGCTTTTTCGTTGCTAAATAATGGTAAATAGAGCGTTTTAAACGTTCTTGCTTTTGTTTACCTAAAGCGTGGATTGCTCCACCTTTAACATAGCTACTGCGAAATTTCACTTCCACAAACACTAGCGTGTTGCCATCGCGCATTATTACATCTAGCTCCCCGTAGGGGCAGTTATAGTTACGCTCTATTGGTATTAACCCTTGCGTCACTAAGTATTTTTGCGCTTGTAGCTCGTAATACTGGCCTTTCTCTCGGCTATTTTGCCACAGTTGTTTAAACCACGACATCACAACATCCTTGTTTTATATTGCTTTTAGCTACTCACTGTATGAACGGTGGGTAGCTGATTGCATAAATAATGGTAACGGCGCTGATGTTGCTAGCTGCACCGCTTGGATTTGTCTATTTTTGTATTGCGCCCAATTAAGTTGGCGATTAATTTGCCCATCACTGGTAATACTCAATTGACCGGTTAAGCCATTAAATCGCTTACCCGGGAGTATGCTCAATTGTGTGATATTACTTAGCATAGCAACTGAATCATAGGCCATCGCAAATAAACGCTGGCTTATATCAGCTTGCTCTGGCCACAGCGAATTATATTGCTGGCGTAAAGCATGATCTTTTATTTGCCCACTAAGCATCCATGGTAACTCGGTAAAATACAAACCATCGAGATCGCCTTTATCGGTACTATCAATTTGTTTACTGTGACTTTTCGAACTGGCATACAGTGGAATACGATCAGCAAAGGTACTTACATTTACATCTAAATAAGGTTTAATCAAGCGAGTTTCAATCGCATCACCAAGAATATAAATAACATCAATATCACGACGAGAGCGGGTTTCACTCTCCACTTCTTGTTTAAATAATGACTTAACGGTCGCTATACGTTCTTTTGATTTATCAACTTCTAACAAGTTAACAATGGTTGTGGGCATATCTTTTTTATCATTATAAAGCCCCACTTCTGGTGTGGTTTCACTATAGCGTTGCCATTGTCGGTTGAAAAAATCCACTAAACGCTGACCTGAACTGCTATTTGGTGCCAGCAGCATAGGTTTTTGATAACCAGCCGTTAAAAAGTGCTCAAGTGCTTGCTGTACTTCGTGCTCCGGATTAAGCGCAAAGAAGTAATGCTGAGGAGACTGGCGTTCACCATCAAAGGTATTTAAGTGCAAAACTGGGTAATCTTGTAATGCTTTGCTAGTAACTAGCTTATCTATACTCGCTTTGAGTAACGGCCCAATTATAAAGTCAGGATTAATTTTGAGCAGTTTTTCAGAAAGCTCAGCAGAACTAAGCATTTCATCAATAAAAATGGTTTCAGCAATAGATGTGCTATCTAGTGCCGCTAATACGCCAGCTTTCAAGGAATCACCTAAGCGTTCATTAGCACCTGATTGGGGTAATAAAACAACTAAGCGCTCAATATTCAGTGGTTCAGCAGCAATTAACTCAGCGGATTTTTTTGGCAACACGGCGATCGCTGGATGGCCAGGGTAACGGCGTTGCCAATTATTAATTGCTTGATCAAGCTCAACTGGAGCACCTAAGTATACTTGGTGATAAAGTGCTAAGTTTACCCAGCCTTGTTGTACCACAGAGCCGCGATTAAAGCGCTCCAAAGCATACGATGATAATTGTTGTAAATTTTGCCACAGGTCTTTGTTGAGCTGTGGAATTGTTAAGTTGTTTTTACTGGCGGTTTCAGAGGCACGAAGAAAATAGGTCATGGCCTCTTTAGGCAAATTTTGTGATGCATATACACTGGCGGTTAAATATTGATGCCAAGCAAAATGCTCAGCTTGAGTAAGCTGATGATTTAAAGTAGCTAACATTTCGAGCGCTAAGCTGTTTTTGCCTTGTTGTTTTTGCGCAAATGCGATGTAAAGTTTGTTTTGAATTTGATCAACGCTGGGAGTTTGTTCAAGGTCAGTGCATATTTGCTCTAATAATGGCCAGCGCTGCTCTGTAATTGCAGCATCGCGTGCGCTATAAAGTAGCTGAATTTTATCTGCACCTTGGCGATTTAAGGCAAGTTGGTACATTGAGCGTGCATCAGTTGCTTGAATTTGTGCAGAACTATTCGCTGAACTAAGGTTTTCACTGGTTTTAGTCGGTTTTTCGGTTGTACTACAGGCCGATAACCCTGACAATATGATTAATAGACTAACAAGTTTAAGTCGCACAATGATTTCCCAATACGTTAACGCGATTTGCTTATATTACTGACTGACGCAGGAGACCTCAATGTTAAATGAGGAGAATTCAGATAAAATCGGCACTCTTTACATTGTTGCTACCCCAATTGGCAATTTTGACGACTTAAGTCAGCGCGCAATAGCGACACTATCTCAAGTTGACTTAATCGCTGCTGAAGACACGCGCCATACCGGTAAGTTGCTAAGTCACTTTGGTATTAAAGCTAAAACTTTTGCTTTGCACGACCATAATGAAAAGCAAAAAGCGCAGCAAATTATCGATCAACTTAATCAAGGGTTAAATATTGCATTAGTTTCTGATGCAGGCACACCCCTGATCAGCGATCCTGGCTATGCGGTGGTTAACTTATGTCGTGAGCAGGGCGCAAGTGTAACACCCATACCAGGAGCATGTGCTGCTATTACGGCGGTATGTTGCTCTGGGTTGCCTACTGACCGTTTTCAATTTATTGGTTTTACGCCTGCTAAAAGTAAAGCGCGCCAAGACTTTTTTATAGATGCGGTGAGTTCCAATATAACCAGCATTATGTACGAAAGTACCCATCGCATCATGGCAAGTTTAGATGACTTGGAGATAGCGCTTGGTAGTGAGCAACACGTGGTGTTTGCCAAAGAGTTGACCAAAACCTTTGAAACATTTTTTAATGGCACCGTCAGTGAGCTTAAACAGTTTTTAACCGCCGATCCAACCAAACAGCGCGGCGAAATAGTGCTAATGTTGCCTGGTAATCCAAAGCAGGTTGATAATATTCCCCCAGAAGCACGTAAAATGTTGGCGTTACTTGAGAATGAAATGCCAATGAAAAAAGCGTGTGGGGTAGTAGCCGATTACTTCGGTACGAAGAAAAACGCGTTGTATAAAACAATTATTGAAGAAAAACAGTAAATGTTTACTGCGTAGTGCGGTGCTCTCATGTATACTGCGCGCCGAGTCAGCCAAGATGATCGCTGCCTGCAACGAAAATGCGCAGGGGGAGGAAAGTCCGGGCTCCACAGGGCAGAGTGCCAGTTAACGGCTGGGGGGCGTGAGCCCACGACAAGTGCAGCAGAGAGAAGACCGCCAATCTTCGGATTGGTAAGGGTGAAAGGGTGCGGTAAGAGCGCACCGGGCCGCTAGTAATAGTCGGTTGCAAGGTAAACTCCACTCGGAGCAAGACCAAATAGGGTTCCTTATGGCGTGGCCCACGTTGGAACCGGGTAGGTTGCTTGAGCCATAGAGCGATTTATGGCCTAGACGAATGATTATCACTTTCTTCGGAAAGGACAGAACCCGGCTTATAGGCTGACTCAAACTCAAGCGTAAGCATCTGATTTATTAGGTGCTTACGCTTGAACCACTAATCTCATGGCACAAAATTTCAAAAGTGTGCCAAATAGTGTGCCAAATAAACTCAATACGTTACTTACACATAGGTAACTTAATGAGACATATCAAACTCCCCGAACACCTCATACTACGAAAAGAACGTTACTATTTCCGTTATGTTTTCCCTCGTAAATTTATCGGCTCCGATATACGTATTTCACTTAAAATCAAACACCTTCATCATGCTTTAAACTTCTTTGAATTAATCAAACCCGAATTAGATAAATTAAAAATACTTGCGAGTGATCGACACAATATAGATACTGAAACTTTAATCACTCAAGCAAAACGTATCTTAATTCATATGAAGCAAAAATTTACCCATGAGCTAAGCAAAAAAATAATAGCAAAAGAAGAACAACGTTATGCTTCAACGGCACACTCTATAAATGGCATTAAAGCAAAGTCGTTAAATAATCACTCAGCTACACTAATAAAGCTCTCTGCAGTATTTACTATGAAGAATTAAAGAACATAGCTACACTGCCGATATGATAGTACAAATAACGCACAAGGAACTAGTGTGAAAGTTAATTCACATGATACTAATAGTATGCAATATGCTTTATCGAGCAGCTCTAAAAAGCATGAGATAAAGCGAGTACATGGAGAAGATAAGCTTAATAATGAGCTCAAAAAGCTAGCTGATGATGTTTATCATAAGGAAACTTCTGATACGACGAGTCCAACCTACTCAAAACCTTTAGTGATGGAATCTAGAGAAATAGATTTATCTAAAAGTGTTGATGAAGCAATGTATGAGCTTGCTGTTGCGACTGGTGAGCTATATATGCCAGGCGGAAGTGTACCAAAAGCAGTTGAAAAAATGCTGTCTCCTTATGATTCAATGATGTCTAATATTATAAAAGAGCAACCTTCCTTGGAGCATCAAAGTTGGGGGATTGCTATTAATCGCTCTGGTGAGCTAGAAGCAATTGGCTCTATTAGTGACGATGAAAAAGCGTTTCTTGACGAGAAGCTAAACAATAATAAAGAATTGGTCGCAGCGGTTAATGAGTTTAAGTCCAGTTATTTAGAGTTCATTGGTGCTGAATATCGTGGTTATGGCCAATATGAAGTCGATGAAAGTAATTTCTCTGAGGTTTTTGATTTTAGACAAGTGCTTGAAAGCTCAAAAAGCGACGAAGCATTTAAGAAAACGTGGAATTACGAGACAAACTGGCTTAAGTTAAATGACAACCTGTTATCGCAGTTAGAAAGTAATGCTCCCAAACATAAAATGTAAAAATGGGCAGTTACACAGAATCCGTTACAGGCTCACGCGGTGAACTTTACGACACCTATTATTTTCTTTAAATACTTTATTCGCCATTCAGTTCTATTATTATTGCTTTAAGTAACTGCTCCGTTAGCGATAAGTGATTTCATAACCCAGCGCTTTGTATCCCTTTTCTCGTTTTGAAAACATTCGATTAAGTGTTGGGAAAGTATCAATGTAATCATAAATCAGAACAGAGTTTTTGTTACTCCACTCTCGTCCAATTCGGCCAGCATATTGAGCTAATATGCCCTTCCACGCTATAGGTAGGGTGATGAACAACGTATCCAAGTAAGGTAAATCAAATCCTTCTCCAACATATTTACCCGTTGCTAGAATTACCTGTTTATCGTTACTCAGATCTTTGTTTTCTTCGAGCATAGCGATACGCTCATGCCGCTGCTTAGCTGATATTCCACCATGCAGCTCTACAACCATTAGGCCTTTCTGCGTTAGTAAGGCTGACAAAAGTGCGATGTGCTCTTTTCTTTCGGTTAACACTATTACAGCACGTTTATCATCAATACAGCTGAGAATATCGTCGACAATCTTTTGGTTTCTATCATCACTGTTTACTAGATGCTTATAAACTTGTGAGATATGAGGCTTAGTATCGGGCTCTAGCCACTCCTTAGGAAACGTTGTGTCGGTTTCATGTGCTATAATTTGCTGATTAAGCATTGAACCTGATATAACGCCTTTATAAACAATATCTCCGAGTTGAAACATCATCAACTTTTCTAAGCCATCTTGGCGTTTTGGTGTTGCGGTAAACCCATGAATGAATTTGGCATGGCTGGATTTAATCAAGCTTTCATAGTTTGATGCTGGTAAATGGTGGCATTCATCAACAATAATTTGTCCATATTTTTCAATATATGGTTTTATGTCCATGCCATTGCGACTGACTAAACTTTGATATGTGGCCACATCAACCTGATACGAAAGTTTTTCTTTACCACTAAGTAATGAACCAACTTCTGTATCTTTGAGAAAAATATTAATACGCTCTAACCACTGCTCTGCAAGTTGTCGACTGTGAACTAATATCAGTGTATTGACCTTGCGTTTTGCAATCAGTGCTAAAGCCGTGACTGTTTTACCAAAGCCAGTGGAAGCTTCAAGTATCCCATTCGATGTATCTAATAGCGCATTAACCGCCTTATTCTGCTGACTTTTCAGCTTTCCTGTAAACTTAACCTTTGCCAGCTTGTCACCTGTAAAGCGCTTATCATCGACGTTTATTTCAACTTTTTGTTTGATTAATTGAGTTTCTACAGATGATAAACAACCTCTAGGCAGAATTAAGAAGTTACCTTCAATATGAGCAGCACAGATATATCTAGGGGTGCCAATTGTAGATAACCGAAGGCTTTGCCGTTTGTAAAACTCTGGGTTGGAAAACACTGCTAACTGTTTCAGTCTTGATGTTAATTTGCCCGGAAGCTTATCAATTGGGATATAAATCTGATCGGCAATAACTAAGGTTATGTCTTCAGGGCAATTGGCAATCACATCACTATCAATAGTAGATAGTTTCTTCCATGGTGTATCTGCCAAGCCATTAATAACTTTTTCATCGATTAATGTTATTTTGCTCAGCAAGCCATCAAATGTTGTACTATCAATTTTTTGAATAGAAGCGAGCTTAGCCCACTGATCTTTATAAGCTATCCCTGACGAATCTATGAATACGCTATTGCCTTGCTTTCTGGGCTCTAATTGAAGAGGTAATGCTATCAAATTGCCTAAACCACCTTCTGGCATAACGTCTTGATTCGGAAACAAGCGATCAAAGCAGGTGAATGAGAGCGCTGGGTACATTTCCATCGCTTTCGTTAATAGCGTACTCCCCAACTTCCTAGCTTTGGCTGCTTCAATAGCTTGTGAAAAGAAGATCCATACATGTCCACCATTGCCGCTTCTAGAACGTTCGGTAATGTGAGGTACTTTATAAAAGTCACAAGCTTCAGAAAAAGCTTTAACGGAATGAATCCAATCATCTTTGTCGAAATCAGCAGCAAGAATGTGAGTTGTATTATTTTCTAGAAGTGGGTAAATCCCAATCGTTTGATTGCCTTTAAGGTGCTCAAATACCGCTTGGCCATCATAACGCTTGAATTGTTGATTTGAGCAATCCGTACAGCTAATCCGTGGTTTATTACAGATCTTAGGTTTCCATTCGTTCCAACACGCTGGCGAATAACCACTTCGCCCATTTTGCGATTCCCAGCGAAACGGGTAAACGTTATTTCGACCTTTAAAATAAGAAATGAATAAATCGACTTTGGCTTCAGGCGAGACGTGTTGGTTAAAGTGTTTAGCTAATTCAACTTCTTGTTGAGTAAGTATACTATTACGCTCATTTAATAAAGACTCTTTTTCTTCAGCGAGTCGCTGAAGCCGATTATCAATTTCTAAGAGCCTATTGGATAACGAGCTAGACATATTTCATTACTCAAAGCAGTTTTAAGGTTTTTTGCTCTTAGTATTCGCATGATATCAACAGTATCATTTGAAACAACGTAATAAATAGCATGTTCCCATCTATACTTCGCCATTAGTTTATTTTCTAGCAATCACCGCATTAACAATATCATCAGGAGAGCGACGGCTAAAACCGCTTTGCTCTGCTTTGATAAGTTCTTGTCTTATAACTTCAACTTCGCTAGTGCGCATTTGCTCTTTTCTAATCAAATCTCGCAATAACTCGCTGTCACTAGCATAATTGCCAGTAGCTAGCTGTGCTTGCATCCATTGCTCTTGCTGATCAGTTACTGTGATACTTTTCTTTACCATTGCCATAATTTACCTCCAATGAAAGAAACTTCGTAAGGATTAAATCCTACTTTATACTACCCACGGTATAGTTTAGTTCAGAACTGGTAAGAATCAATTTGAGTTACATCATATAAGCACAGTAACAGTTTTAAGCACTATGGTTAAACAATAAACCTGAGCTGGTGTTGCCTGCTGACGAAAATAAACTTCCTATTAAAGTTGATACGTTCTTTTTTACGCTAAGTTGGATTGAAACAAGTTCTTGCTCTAACTCTTTTTGTAATTCAGCTTTTTGTGTTTGTTGCTCTGCTGTTGAAAGGCTGCTGCCAGCGTCAAGTGCGCGTATTTTTTCTTGTAGTTCTTTAATGTTTTTAATCATCTGTTGCTGTGTACTTTCTAGACTCTCATCGTTGTCAGTTTTATTTTCAGCAGTGTCTTCTTCAGGATTTTCTACCTCAGTGGTAGAGGTTAGTTGCTCTTTGTTATTTGTTTGCTGTGTACCAGCTTGTGTTTGTTTTAAATAGTTTGGATCTGTAAGCAGTGATGAAGGTATATTTGTTAGGTTCATTGTGCATCCCGTGCGGCAAAAAGTTGATAAGTTTTTTTGATTTAAAAAAGTAATGCATTAAACGTTCCATATTTAGGGAGGTTAGTGAGGTATTAGTTGTTTTATTTTGAAAGTGCGGAGGCCTGCATGGCTAAGCTGCTATGCAGGGATAAACTTAGTTACTTTGTTGTAACTTCAACTTGTTGCGGCAACGCCAACGAAAATAATGCCGCGAGTGCAATAAACGCGCTTGAGATCCATAAACACGCTTCTAGCCCGTATTGTTGATACACCCAGCCCGATAAAACAGTACCAATTAACCTGCCCATGGCATTTGCCATATAGTAAAAGCCCACATCAAGCGACACGCCATCGTTGCCTGCTAAACTGACGATCAAGTAACTGTGTAATGATGAGTTAATAGCAAAGACAGCGCCAAATATAAGCAAACCAACAATAATCGAAGCCTGAATATAAAAATCAAAATGTAGGGCTAAGGCAATAAGCGCAGGTAATAGCGTTAAATAACTAGCCCACAAAAATGCGCTGTGGCCCCCCGGGACTTGCCCTGACTTTTTCCCAGTAAAGGAGGGGGCAAAAGATTGCACTATGCCATAGCCGATCACCCAGCTTGCCATAAAACCGCCAACCCACCAGTGATCCCAGCCAAATGTTGCAGCTAAGAATACTGGTAGTGCCACTACAAACCAGACATCTCTGGCGCCGAATAAAAATAGCCGCGCCGCGGAAAGTACATTAATGGCTTTGCTTTTTGAGAACAGTTCACTAAATTTAGCTTTATTTTTAGCTTTGCCTAAGTCTTCTTTTAACGCGAATAAGCTAAATAGCCATACTGTTGTAAGCATGCCAATCATGGTGAGTATTGCGCCATGAAATTCAAGTAAAGTCAGCAATACACCACCTAAAAAGAAGCCCACCCCTTTTAAGGCATTTTTAGAGCCGGTTAATATCGCCACCCATTTATAGAGTTGGCCTTGGGCGTCTTTTGGCACGAGTAATTTAATGGCGCTTTTAGCGCTCATTTTATTGAGATCTTTTGCGCTCCCAGACAGTGCCTGCGCAGCCATGACATAAATAACGGTGAGGGCATCAGCAGGTGCCATGAGCATGGCTAAAGAGACTATCTGTAAGCCCAAGCCAATGTTCATGGTTTTATTAAGACCGAATCGAGCACCCAGCCATCCGCCCACTAAATTAGTGATCACACCAAAAATTTCATAAAACAAAAACAACATCGCTATGCTGAGCGGGCTGTAACCAAGCTGGTGGAAGTACAGCACTACAAGCATACGCAGTGCACCGTCAGTAAGGGTAAACGCCCAATAATTACCGGTAATTATTAAGTATTGTTTTATTTGTGGTGGCAGTGCTTCTAATCGATCCACGGTTAACTATTCCTTATCGGCTAGGCCAACTTTGCGCATAAGTTCAGCTGTACGGTTTGCATAGCCCCACTCATTGTCATACCACACGTAGAGTTTCACTTGAGTGTCGTTGATCACCATAGTTGAAAGGGCATCAATGACACTTGAACGAGGGTCAGTTTTATAATCAATAGATACAAGCGGGCGTTCTTCATAGCCCATAATGTCTTTAAGCTCACCTGCGGTTGCATCTTTAAGTAAGGTATTTACTTCATCAATCGTTGTGCCACGTTCAAGCTCAAATACACAGTCAGTGATAGAAGCGTTGGTTAGTGGGACACGAATGGCATGACCGTTCAATTTACCTTTTAATTCAGGGAAAATATGCGTGATAGCTGTTGCTGACCCTGTGGTGGTAGGAATTAAACTTGTGCCACATGAACGCGCACGGCGTAAGTCTTTATGAGGGGCATCAATAATTGTTTGGGTATTGGTTATGTCGTGAATCGTGGTGATTGAACCATGTTTGATACCAATCTTTTCATGAATTACTTTAACCACAGGGGCTAAGCAATTGGTTGTGCATGAAGCAGCAGTAACAATAGAGTGAGTATCTTTGTTATAAAGGTGATCGTTGACACCCATTACAACATTTAAAATACCGTCTTCTTTTATTGGAGCTGTTACAACAACGCGTTTTACACCTTGTCCTAGGTAAGCTTGCAGTAGTGCTTTAGTTTTAATTTTACCAGATGCTTCAATAACCACATCACACTGTGACCAATCAGTCTCTTGTGTTTTAGTATTTTGAGTAAAACCAATTTCTTTACCGTTTATAATAATGGCATTGTCGTTATGGCTTGCTTCGTGATGCCACTTGCCGTGAACTGAGTCAAACGTCATTAAATGGGCAAATGTTGCGGCGTTACCGGCAGGGTCGTTGATTTGAACAATTTCTATATCATCCCAATCAAATGCTGCGCGCATTGATAATCGACCCATTCGGCCGAAACCATTTATACCTACTTTAATAGTCATTGTTTATTCCTTAATACTGATTATAACTGCGAGTTAAAATAATTAAGTTGAAGCGTATTTCTAAGTGCTTTTGGTCTTATTTATTGTACCTGTTGAATGATTTTGTCACTAGGCCACCCATGAGTAAGTAAAATAAGCGCAATTACTAAACCAGTTCGACCTGTGCCGCCTTTACAATGAACCGCAATAGTTGCTAAGTTATTTAGTGCGTTTCTCTAGAGTTAATGTGTCAAACGGGTGAAGTTGCATTGTAAAATTCTATATTAGCGACAAAAGTTAGTTTTACTTGGACGGTTCCGCATGTTCGTGAGGTGGTCTAAGCTGTTAGTGATCAGTGCAAGATTGTTTTCGGTTGTTTCAGTGATCACTTTTTTCGCCCACATAGGTAGGTTCGGATTAATTCGATAAAACACCCACTGGCCATGTTTTCTATCAGTAAGAATATTAGCTCGTTTTAGAACAGCTAAATTACGCGACACTTTGGGTTGACTGTTTTCTTGTAAAGCTTCCATAATTTCGCAAACACATAGCTCACCATGATAATTAGTTAGCATTAGCGTTTTTAAACGTATATCGTCAGTTAAGCACTTATAAAATGAAATTGGATCAATAGTGATGCTATCAGGCTCAGAGATTTGTTCATCGATACGTTGGCTTGATGCTGCCTTATCATTTGGCTGATTTTTGCCTTCTAAAAGTAAAAACATCGACAAGCGATTATTTAATTCACTTAATGTAGTAGCAAAAGGGTTATTACAGCATCGTTCTTTAGGATCTGGAAAATCCCAAGCTAATTGTGCTTTCGCGCCTGGAAATTCGCGACACTCTTGACTCGCCTTTTCACAAAGGGTAATAACAAAGTCAAATTCTTGACCTGAGAACTCATCGACACTTTTAGATTTAAGGTCATCTATAGTTAAACCAAACTTTTTAAGAGCATCTAAGGTACGGGGGTCAATTAATTCTGGTGACGTGCCTGCACTGGAGATATCAAATAGATCGCCGGCTTTGTAACGAAGTAATGCTTCAGCCATTTGTGAGCGAGCAGAGTTACCAGTACAAAGGAATAAAACAGAACGCTTAGTTGAAGTTTGATTACTCATAAATAACGCCTCATATTAAATATGCAATAAATTGTATATTCGATTTCGTGCATATTCAAGCGTGAATGTGCGTTTTAAAGTAATAATTTAAGCTTCAATGGTATGAATCTTGGACAAACATACAGTTAACTAAGTTGTAGAAGTTATTTTGTGGATAGTTTAGCTGTATTTTTACGCTGTTCGTTTGAAAATCACACCAAATGCTAATTAATTACAAATAACTTCAAAAAACGCTTGCGTTAAAATCTGTTCTCCCTATAATGCGACCCCACTGAGACGGCAGAGCGCAACGCTTAGCGAGGCACGAGCTACTCAGTGAGTCGAGTAAAACTTAGTTCTGAAAACTTTTAAGTTTAACAAAATTAAGTGTTGACAAAAAAATAGGAAAGCGTAATATGCGCAGCCCTAGCGAGATAAAGTTTAACGCTTTAATCGCAACGTTCTTTAACAATATAAAGCAATCATCTGTGTGGGCACTCGTACAGATTGAGTTCTAACAGCCAAGCTTAGTTTACTAAGTGAGGCAAACAAATTTAGAGTCTCAATTGAAACTGAGTGACCAACAGCAATAACTACTTAGGTAGGAATTGCAGCACAGTCAATTCAATATCGAAAGATATTAAATAAATTCAGAATTCATTGAGCTGTCGAAAGACATAAAACTTTTTAATTGAAGAGTTTGATCATGGCTCAGATTGAACGCTGGCGGCAGGCCTAACACATGCAAGTCGAGCGGTAACATTTCTAGCTTGCTAGAAGATGACGAGCGGCGGACGGGTGAGTAATGCTTGGGAACATGCCTTGAGGTGGGGGACAACAGTTGGAAACGACTGCTAATACCGCATAATGTCTACGGACCAAAGGGGGCTTCGGCTCTCGCCTTTAGATTGGCCCAAGTGGGATTAGCTAGTTGGTGAGGTAATGGCTCACCAAGGCGACGATCCCTAGCTGGTTTGAGAGGATGATCAGCCACACTGGGACTGAGACACGGCCCAGACTCCTACGGGAGGCAGCAGTGGGGAATATTGCACAATGGGCGCAAGCCTGATGCAGCCATGCCGCGTGTGTGAAGAAGGCCTTAGGGTTGTAAAGCACTTTCAGTCAGGAGGAAAGGTTAGTCGTTAATACCGGCTAGCTGTGACGTTACTGACAGAAGAAGCACCGGCTAACTCCGTGCCAGCAGCCGCGGTAATACGGAGGGTGCGAGCGTTAATCGGAATTACTGGGCGTAAAGCGTACGCAGGCGGTTTGTTAAGCGAGATGTGAAAGCCCCGGG
>NZ_JABBMT010000026.1 GCF_012927645.1 Pseudoalteromonas arctica
ATGTCGTGTTTAAAGAAGATGCATCTCAAATTCACGATCCGTTAAGCGCACAACATATGGCATTATTTCGTCGAGTGGTTAGAAACATGGTAAAACAACATACGAAAAGTAATAGTTCAATAAGAAGCAAGTGTGTAAGAGCGTGTTAATGCTTTTAGAGAGGAATTGTTGTTCGGTTAACATCGTTAACAAAGTGTGCTCGCGCCCTGTGCACATGCCAGCGCTATACTTTATAGTCTTGTTGAAACCGCAAAGGCAAATGACCTTGTGGTGCATGACTATATCACTACTTGCTTACAGCACCTCGCTGAGCAGCCAGATAACCTTGAACCACTGCTACCTTGGAACATTAGCAAAGCTAGGTGTCGTTAGCTATACGCTTACCATTAATTCTCTCAAAAAGCTTGATGTCCTCTATGTGTACATTAGCGTCGCAGGCTTCACGAGAGTCCAAATTTAAAAAATTTAAACTAACAGGCTTTTCATTAACTTTTGTTGCAATTGTGGGTTTTTATGTTTACTTTGTAGATTCTAAAACAATCAAATAAGGACGTTAATGTGAATAAAATCACACTCCCACTCTCATGTTTATCACTTTTAATCTCATCTCAAGTATTGGCAGTTGAACATGATTTAGATAATGCAGGTGAGGTAAATAAATTTGTAACAACAGATGTATTTCCTCAAAAGGCATTAATGAAAAAACAAAGAGCTATTAAGTTAAATGAGGAGTTAGCTGTAGAAAGTACAATCACACCTATCTGTCCTACGCTAGCTACCGGAAGCCTATATACACTTAGTAACTCTCAACCTGGTGAAAGTATTTGTTACCACTTTGAAATTACAGAACGAAGCAAAACGACAGCTTTGCTCGTTGGGCAATCCACAGAGACAGATGTTAACTTAAGTGTACTACGACATAATCCTGATGATACTTTCACTGCGATAGGTACATCTGCGAATGTAGGCAATTTAGATGAGGCTGTATTTGCTTTAACTGAGCCAGGACATTATTACTGGTTTATGGAAGTTATTGACTCCGATGGTTCACCATTCAACTTTGGCGCAGCCGTCACTGCAAATCTAGATGCTTTTGAATATAACGATACAGAAGCGCTTGCGACAATATTACCAGATCAACAAATTGGCCTTACAGGTAATATGGATAGCATTTATGATATTGATTATTACCAATTTACAGCTGTTAACGGGCAAGATTTATCTATTATTCTAACGGATGCAACGTCGAGTGATGAGTATATTATTGAAAAAAATGAAAATGGGTGGGTCCCCTTAACTGTAAATGAACATCACATCGTGTCGAATCTATCTGAAAATCAAAAAATTAATTTAAGAGTGAGAGCAAATACAGCATTGCCAGCTAACCCCGCAAATAATTACAAATTGAATATAGCATCCATTGTGACGTCTTTCTCTAATCAAGTAATTAAGGGAGAAAACGGTGTAACTAGAATACCATATACAACTTTAAACTATGTAGGTCCGTATCTAACAACACAAGCTTATAATAAGCTAAATTGGTCTCTTGTACTCCTTGATTCTGCAGGGGCTCCAATTAAAGGCGCTAGTGCAAATTTTTATCTAATTAAAAATAGTGACGATGCAGGTTCATTAACAGCCCATCAAGCTATATCTGATGTTAATGGACAAATATCAGGGCAAATAAATCTAACTTCTTGTGATGCAAATGTAAAAGGAATTTTACATACCGAGCATAGTTTAGGCTATAAAAACACTTGGGAATCAGACGTAGAAGTCGGCTTGTGGCGTATAGAAATACCGACAAATGAAGGTTTTGATGAAGATGGATACCCTTATACTATAGGTATAGGGGGGGATAGTGTTCCTTATGTATACTTTGGTCATATTTGCGATCAAACCCTTATATCAAGTGAGCCATCATAAATATCAATCAGAGCCTCTTTTAGAGAGGCCCGTATACCAACCTTTAGCGTTTCGAAGCATTACTTCTCAGTTGTGCTGAAACATTATCGTTTAACTTAAGCCAATTCGTTTCATAATCCCATGTTCCCTTAAAATCTTCATTACTTCTTGAGGTTTCTAGCATTTCTCTAAAATCAAAAACTTCAGCAAAATTATTTTCATTTACGTCGTACTTACCCCAGCCCCTAGGCTCCATCTTAATATACTTTAAATAATTAGACTTAAAGTCATTAACGGCAGTGACTAACTCTTCATTACTATTTAGCTTTTCTGCAATGATTGACTTTTCATCATCATTAAGAGAACCAGTTACTGTAAGCTCACCCGACTCATTGATAGAAATTCCCCAACTTTTATTTGCTAAAGAGGGCTGTTCACTTCTTAATTCAGCCATGACTTTATCATAGGGTGAAAGCATTTTTTCAACCGTTTTAGGGACGTCGCCGCCTGGCATATACAAATGAGCTGTGGCAACTCCAATATCATACATAACATCTTCAATAGGTCTTAATACATTGGCATCTTTATTTATAGGCTTATAATAAGTCGCTTCAGGCTCTTTAGGCATGTCTTTGTGATAGATATCCTTTGCTAGTCGTTCCATTTCATTATTTAACTGCTCTTTACTATTTGGTGATTTATTTATTTTTACTGCTGAACTGTTCGATACAAGCTGCGGTGTTAAATTGGTATCATTTGAGTTAACTTTCATATCATTTCCTTGTTCATTCGCTATTTATTTATTATCGGCAAGGTTCTCTTGAACTTTAACTGTTTCTAATAAGAAAACTTAACTTATTAATAAACACTACTTAAGCCTTTGATAGCAGCATTACTATTTAGTATTGTTGAATGGCTAAGTGAAAGGCTGCTCATAATTTCAGTGCAAAAAAAGAGGCTTTCATATGTTGTTTAGCTTATGCTAAAAAACCTTGCTCAAGCTCACAAATAATCCGTTTAATTAATTCACCTCCTCCTATAGTGTTTATAATATTTTGACTTACCAATAGATTAAAAGGCTTATTGTTTTTTTGATGGCGTTCAATTGTCTTAACGCAAACCCCAGTTGCTTTTGCAAGAAAAGTTAAGTCCCAGCACAAGCTTTTCCTAAATAGAGTCGCGTCACTAAATATTATGCCTGCACTAACAACTTTAATTTCATCCAATGGGTTTGAGCTATAGGTTGTTTTCCGCCAGTGACTATTTTTATAAAATCGATATCAGTATCGGCTGTATTCATGTTGGCCTTATTCATAGAAAATACCATCAATAGTTAAATACTACATAGATTTTAGCACCGACGTCGCTCTACCTTAGAAATGTGTCAAACGATGACTTATGCGCCTATTAAAACGTTTATCTAAATTTGAAATACTTTAGATGATTGCGGTCAGTGCCGGTAAAAACGGCGCTACAACAGGCCCATAAACTTGCATATGGTCAGATAAAACAGACATGAACTTATTATAGTTAACTTTAAAAGCGTCGGTGCCTTGGCTGTCACGCATTTCTTCTACCGTACCTATGATTTGCTCTTTAGACTTTTCAGTTCCATTTGTTTCAAGTAAGGTTTGCAACAACTTATTGAATATTTCATTTTGTTCATTATTAATAGCATGCTGTCTTACATGATTACTACCTGTAGCAAGGTTTTGCACATTACCAGCGATGTGTGTATGAAATATTTGCTGGACCTTTTCTTCTGCCACGGGCTGTGAATTCAGTGGCGCATCTCCAGCCTCAGGGGCTTCTGATTCTATTTCTAGCACAAAGTTTAATACACGATTTCGGATCATGTCTAATATGCCAACAAGTGCATTCACAGGAATAACTTTCCATGCTTTAAGACAGTTCATTCCTTGATATATGTTTCGCCCAAAATGAGCAGTAACATCAGCAGGCCACGGCTCTTGAACTGTGCCTCCGTCAGAGCTTTTAATAAGTGATTCGAGAGAAGATACTGGGTGAGTAAGCTAATGTACCCCCAAAATTAGCCTTTATATATCAATGAATTAATAGTATTAAAAAATGTGGGAAGCGAGGGAACATTCATGGTGTTTTGTGATCTTATGAATCGCTCAAAAACAACAGAACTAAACACCATGAATGCGTCTACTATTTTGCACAATATGCTCCACGCTGTCACCCCTAACTCAATTCATAAAGCCAGATTTAATACTTTAGTCGCTGCCGTTAAATCTCTATTGCACTGTCAGCAATGTACCTTGACTTCTATCGGCCGCAACCACTGAAATACAACATAGCCATAAACACACAGCTAAGTATCACCCTATTGTTTTGCCCATAAAACACACATCAGTTTGTAATTTAGCTAGGTGGTTTTAATTTTTGCTGCTGTTGATTATGATGAGCGTACACTCTGCCTTTTTAAATCCATTAAGGTTTTTTCAGTCATTTTATTAAGGATTATCTCATGTCTAGCTATAACGAATCTCCAGAGCAAATTGCACAGGCCACTGAGGGCTATGTGATGCAGCAAACTATGTTGCGTATTAAAGATCCAAAACCGTCGCTGGCATTTTATGAAAACGTATTGGGCATGAAGTTGTTAGGAAAGTACGACTTTCCTGGTATGGAGTTTACCTTGTACTTTTTAGGCTATGAGCAAGACATGCCAAAAGGCGATGACAAAGAAAAAACCCAGTGGGTGTTTCGCCGCCCTGCGCTCATTGAGCTTACCCATAACTGGGGCACTGAAAACGACGATAGCTTTACGGGCTATGTTAGCGGTAATGAAGAACCAAAAGGCTTTGGTCATATTGGTATAAGCGTACCCGATGTATACGCGGCGTGTGAGCGCTTTGCTAAATACGATGTTGAGTTTGTAAAAAAACCAGACGGTGGTTCAATGAAGGGTCTTGCCTTTATTAAAGACCCTGACGGTTACTGGATTGAAATACTCTCGCCCGAGGGCATTACTGACATTATTCAATCGCAATGAAAAACATTAAACATAAAAAAGCCTGCAAATGCAGGCTTTTTGTTTACAAGTACTGTGAAAAACTTGAATTTAATTTAACGACGTAGTGCGTCTATACGTGCGTCAAGCGGTGGGTGAGATGAAAACAACTCAGCCATGCCTTTACCACTGGCAATACCAAAGGCCATCATTGAGCCTTCTAATTGCGATGGGTGGTTTTGCTTTAATCGCTCAAGGGCTGAACGCATTTTGTCTGCGCCCACCAACTGAGCTGCGCCGCTATCGGCTGCAAACTCACGTTTACGGCTATAATGGGCAACTACAATGCTTGCCAGTACGCCAAATAATATTTGGAATAACATATCGAATAAGAAGTAAGTCCAGCTGCTGCCGCCCTCTTCTTCATCGCTATTGATAAAGTTATCTACAATGCCAGCCAGTACTTTTGCGGCAAAAATAACAAAGGTATTAACCACACCTTGAATAAGCGTTAGCGTTACCATATCACCATTGGCCACATGCGATACTTCGTGCGCCAGTACGGCTTCGGCTTGATCTTGGCTCATGTTATGTAATAAACCCGTGCTTACCGCCACCAGCGAATTATTTTTACTCGGGCCGGTTGCAAACGCGTTCATTTCTGGGCTGTCGTAAATAGCCACTTCTGGCATGTTAATACCGGCTTTTTTAGCTTGAGCAGCCACGGTGCTTACCAGCCATTGTTCGGTTTCGGTACGAGGTTGGGTGATCACTTGCGCACCGGTTGATTTTTTTGCGATCCATTTCGACATAAATAACGAAATAAACGATCCACCAAAACCAAATACAGCAGCTATTAATAAAATACCACCTAGGCTACGATGGCTTAATCCCAGCGCACTCATTATTATTGAAAGCACCACACCTAATACCAACATAACCGCGAGGTTAGTTAATAAAAACAAAAATACACGTTTCATACGAGTTCTCCAAAAATAACATTTATTGCTGAGCGATTTACTATGTTTGATCGGCTTTGAGCAATCACTGCGTTATGACACACTATGTCATAACGTCAGCGCCATTCTGTGACAAACTATGTCACAACACAAGGGTTATTTATGGATTTATCGATAATTTTTCAAGCAGGGTTTTATAAATTTGTAATTTAGGGGTTTGCTCTGTGTATGGGCTAATGGCAAGCAGTGGAAAAGATAAATGTGTTTTCAGTGAATCTAGGTTTGCTTGGTATTCATCCATAGTGGAATCAACTTGGTTAGCAATCCAGCCAATGCAATTAACACCTATACTTTGCATATGTGCTGCAGTGAGTAAAGCATGATTTATACAGCCTAACTTCATACCAACTACTAATATAACCGGCAATTGCTCTGCTTTTACCCAGTCGTATAAATACTCTTTATTATTGATTGGTAATGCCCAGCCGCCTGCACCTTCTGTTAACAGATAATCTGCACCTTGTTGCTTAACATGTTGATAAGCCTTACTGAGCTTTTCTACTGTTATGTTTATACTCGCTTGCTCTGCAGCTATGTGGGGAGCTATTGGTGGCGCAAATGCAAATGGGTTAATTATGTCGTACTTAGCGCTTACTGTGGCACTTTCCATTAGTATTAGCGCATCGGCATTTACGAGCTGTTCGAACGCCATTTCACACCCAGAGGCAATCGGCTTAAAGCCTATTGCACGCTTTTTATGTTGTGCGAGTAACTTTAACAGCAAACTGGTTACATGGGTTTTACCGGCGTCGGTGTCTGTACCGGTAATAAAAAACTGTTTCATGGCATGGCCTTATTATTTTTACTGGGCTTTTCTAATGATAACAATACTACATGGTAAGATACATGAGCTTTATTGTTTAAAAGCGGATAGGCATCACAGACTTTTTTTAGCGCTGATTTAGTTAATAAACCACGCCGACTTGTTGTGTGATTTTGTGTGGTGGCACCAATGGCCTTAATCGATTTTATAGCCGCTAATGCACTGCGATGTTGGTCGGTATAAATTACTTTATTTGAGGCGTTGATCTTAAACCCTGCCTTTTCGACCGATTGGTTTATATTGTTATGGCTAGCAAACTGATTAATATGGTTAAGTGAGTCAAGCGCAGTAAAGGCCATTTTTATCTCGTTTAATGACCCTGCAACAACCGTACTAATATAAGCTTGCCCGCCTGGTTTTAATGCTTGGTAAAGCGAGTGCATTAGCGCTTCAAAATTAGCAGACCACTGGAGCGCAAAATTACTAAATAGCACATCAATACTGTTAGCTTGCAGCGGTAAGTTATCCATATCAGCGCACAGTTTAGGGATATTTAAGGTACTGCTTTTTAGCATGTTAAAACTTAAATCTATGGCAACAACTTGGTCAAATAATGCCTTTAAAGCCTCAGTATTAACAAGCGGCCCTGCCCCTAAGTCAACACAGAGCTTTTTAGGGTTAGCTGTAATGAGTTTAAATAAATCATTCGCCGCTTGTTTTTGCACATTGGCATGCTGGCAATAACTGTTTGCTGCTTTTGAAAAGTTATGCGCGGTGGTTTTTTTTAAAACCTCAGCCGCTATACACACAGTGGTGGGACTAAGTGGCTTAGTTTTAATTACCTGCGGGCTTATCATGCGATGGCCTTTTGTAAGCTAGCCACAAGCAGAGCTATATCGTCATGGGTGTGGGCTGCACTTAAAGTGATACGCAAACGCGAGGTATTGTGTAAAACAGTTGGCGGGCGAATAGCCGTTAGCCAAATGCCCTGCTGCTTTAGTTGCTCACTGGCTTTTAACGTTTGCTCGGCGCAACCTAAAACGATTGGCTGAATCGCGGTATTAGAGTCCATTAGTGCAATGTGCTGCTCTTTTGCTAGGCGTTTAAACAGCGCAATATTGGCGTTTAATTTAGCCCGCTTATCGTTAGCATCTCTTATGCTTTTAATACGTGCTAAAGTATGAGAGGCAATAAACGGTGACATAGCGGTTGAATAGGTATAATCTCGATTAAACTGCAGCATGTAATCTATAAAATGCTGCGAGCCTAATACACACGCCCCGCTACTAGCAACCGCTTTACCAAAGGTGATCACTAAAATATCTGGCATACACGCTTCATTGATTAATGACTCACAACTGCCCAACCCGGTTTTACCCAGCGCACCAAAGCCATGAGCGTCGTCTATCATTAACCAGGCATTATGCTGCTTTGCTAAAGCGAATAGCGCTTTAATTGGCGCGGTATCGCCATCCATGGAGAACACGCCTTCAGAAATTATGAGCTTATTGCGCGCTTTTGATTTTTCTAACCGTGAACGGAGATGATTTATATCGTTATGGTTAAAACGTATTAAGGCCGCGTTAGCGTGTAATGCGCCATCAATTAAACTGGCATGGTTTAACTTATCTTGAAAAATAGCACTGTGTTGCGCTGTCGCTTTATCTTGAAATAAGGCTTTAATAACACTGCTATTTGCGCTAAAGCCCGAATTAAAAAGCATCCCAGCTTGATAACCCAAAGCATTACATAAAGCTTGCTCAAGCGCTTGCTGTGGTTGTTGGTAACCCGTAACTAATGCTGAGCTATGGCTACCTAACAATAGTGAGCTGGTTAACTCCACTGGTGAATCACCAAACCCTAAGTAATCATTACTCGCAAAGTTAAGGTGGCTTTTATCATTAACCGTGATTGTGCGCGCCGTTGCGCTTTGTACTATATAACGTTTACGCTGCAACTGCTGTGCTTTGCGCTCATCTAAATGGGTGCTTATAAATTCAAATGACATAAATGCTCTAACCTTCAACGCGATACTCTAAACTATTCCCTATTACTGAGCGCTTTACGCTTCGTAAAACATCTCTGAGGTTGCTTTATCTGCGACCGCTGACGATAACGATGCTTCATAGGCTTCGTCTGAATAATCATGGCGTTTTTCAGGGTTCATGCCTAATTTTTTGATCAAATTCATATCCGCATCAGCTTCTGGATTTTCTGTGGTTAATAACTTATCACCATAGAATATTGAATTAGCACCGGCAAAAAAGCACATTGATTGCATTTGTTCATTCATTGCATTGCGCCCTGCTGATAACCGCACATAACTGTGTGGCATCATAATACGCGCTGTGGCAATGGTACGAATAAACTCAAAGTGATCTAAGTCGTCAACGTTCTCCAGTGGCGTGCCTTTTACTTTTACTAGCATGTTAATTGGCACACTTTCTGGTTGTTGCGGTAGATTAGCAAGCTGCATCAATAAACCAAATCTGTCGGCTGCTTGTTCACCCATACCCACAATACCGCCAGAGCACACTTTCATACCGGCATCACGTACATTACCTATTGTATCGAGACGGTCTTGAAATGTACGGGTAGTGATAATTTGCTCATAGTATTCTGGCGAGGTATCAAGGTTATGGTTGTAATAATCAAGACCTGCATCGCGCAGCGCATGAGCCTTTTGATTATCCAACATACCCAATGTCATACAGGTTTCAAGGCCGAGCTCTTTAACTTCTTTAACCATTTGCGAAATATACGGCATGTCTCGGTCTTTAGGATCAGACCATGCAGCGCCCATACAAAAACGGGTTGCGCCTTTTTGTTTTGCTAAGCGTGCTTGTTCAACTACTTTTTCAACTTCAAGCAGACGTTCGCGTTCTAAATCAGTTTTATAGTGGCCCGATTGTGGGCAATATTTACAGTCTTCTGGACAAGCGCCGGTTTTAATTGATAGTAAAGTAGATATTTGCACTTCATTAGGATTAAAATTAGCACGATGTACAGACGCGGCTTTAAACAATAAATCGTTAAACGGCATTTCAAATAAAGCTTTTACTTCTTTATGTGTCCAATCGTGGCGAACAGCTGCAAACTCCATAATTCTCTCTTTTTATTTTTCATGACGGTGATATTGGCTTAGTCTACGACTTGACGTAACATTGTCAACGAACCAAGCAATCATTAAGTTTACAAATGAACAATAAGCACACGATAGACCTTGATTTTGATCGCCACCATATATGGCACCCGTATACATCAATGACGCAACCTTTGCCCGTTTACCCTGTAAGTCACACACAGGATAATCGTATTTTTTTAGCCACAGGTGAAGTGCTAATCGATGGCATGGCTTCTTGGTGGAGCGCTATACACGGTTACGGCCACCCAGTATTAAAAAATGCTGCAATCGAGCAAGTAGATAAAATGAGTCATGTGATGTTTGGTGGCTTAACCCACGCACCAGCTGTAGAGCTGTGTAAAAAGCTCGTTGAGATCACGCCAAGCACACTGCAAAAAGTGTTTTTAGCAGATAGCGGCTCAGTGTGTGTTGAAGTAGCAATAAAAATGGCTTTGCAATATTGGCTAAGCCAAGGTATTACCAGCAAACAAAAACTGATGACACCGTTAAAGGGCTATCATGGCGATACCTTTGCAGCAATGAGTGTTTGTGATCCAATTAACTCAATGCACTCACTATACCAAGGTTTTTTACCAGAGCATGTGTTTGTCCCTGCCCCAAAAAGCCAATTTGGGCAAAGCTTTGACCCACAAGAAGCGCATACCCTAACTCAGTATTTTAAAGAGCACCATCAACACATTGCAGCCTTTATTATTGAGCCAATGGTACAAAATGCTGGGGGAATGAACTTTTATCACCCTGAATATTTAAAAACCGCTCGTAAGTTGTGCACAGACTATGACGTACTGTTAATTTGTGATGAAATCGCCACAGGGTTTGGCCGCACAGGTAAATTATTTGCCGTAGAACATGCTGAGATTGAGCCAGATATTTTATGCATAGGTAAAGCGTTAACTGGCGGCATGATGACCTTATCAGCCACCTTAACCACAGATAAAATTGCCAGTGGTATCAGCGAAGGTGAAGCTGGGGTATTAATGCATGGCCCTACTTTTATGGGTAATCCATTGGCCTGCGCAGTGGCGTGTGCGAGTATTGATTTATTACTTGAACAAGATTGGCAAGCGCAAATAAGCCACCTAAACGATGCGCTGCAAACATTACAGCGTTGCAGTGAGCTTGAGCAGGTTGTTGAGGTAAGAACACTGGGTGCAATTGGTGTCGTTGAGCTTGATAGTGTAATTGATGTTGCCAAGATCCAAGCTTTTTTCATCAGCCAACATGTCTGGATCCGCCCATTTGGTAAGCTTATCTATTTAATGCCACCGTATATAAGCAGTGAAGAGGATATAACCATATTGGCAAATGCGATATACGACGCTATCGCGGGCAAACATTTCTGAGCATATATTACTGTTCAAGTATGAGTGAGCAAGTATTACTGATAAAGCCAGCCCCCAAACTACAACGAGTTTGGGTGAGTGTTACCACTCAAACATATAAGCCATTTTGCTGATCATTTTCAGTGGAATATTATGGCTATTACGTTTGGCATACAGGTGCTGCATTGATTTGTCTTTCACTTCACCCACTATCACTTCTTTAACTTGGTAACCAAGGGCAACAGCTGCTTGGCTATAAGCAATAAATTCCCATTTTTTAATATTGGTGTTATCAACAATGATAAGAGGAATTTCTTGCGCCAACGCATTTATAAAACGGGCTAAATTCAAATTGTGGTATTGCGACAGCTTAAACTTATCAAACTGATAGTCACCCTGTTCATTATAAAAATAATCATCGGTCGAACAAATTAAGTATTGGCTTTGATCGCCCGCAACCATTTCATCGGCTAGGTTTTGTGCATAATAAGACTTACCGCACCCTGGTAAACCACGTAAAATAAAGACTTGTTTCATAATACCTATATATTTAGCAAGTTAATTTAATTATCGTAATTTCGTATAATGCCACAAAACCCGTTTTGATCGCAGTGAAAATCACCTTTAAATTATGATCTAGGTTGTTTTTTATCACAAAAAATAAAAGTTGCCGGTTTTTTAGCGACAAAAATCATAAAAATGCAAAAGAATAAGCAAAGAGTTACCTTTGAATGTTTTTTTATTTTACATTCAAAGGTAAGATACACCGTTCAAGTGCGATAACGCACATATTAATGTAGGCAACTTATATCATTGGAGTGAAGATGAGCCACTTAGCGATTTCAGAGCTATTAAAAGGCAAGGTTGCGGTAGACAGCCAAGTAACAATTAAAGGCTGGATCCGTACTCGCCGCGATTCAAAAGCAGGAATTTCATTTTTAGCCGTTCATGACGGTTCGTGTTTTGATCCAATTCAGGCGGTAGTACCTAATTCACTTAATAATTATGATGAAGTTACTAGCCTAACAGCCGGTTGCTCCGTGTCAGTTACCGGTGTTTTAGTACAATCAGCAGGCCAAGGTCAATCTTTCGAAATTCAAGCAAATAGCGTACAAGTGCTAGGCTGGGTAGAAAACCCAGACTCATACCCAATGTCGGCAAAACGCCACAGCATTGAGTATTTACGTGAGCACGCTCACCTTCGCCCACGGACCAACATGATTGGCGCGGTAACACGTGTACGTAACTGTTTAGCGCAAGCTATTCACCGCTTCTACCATGAGCAAGGTTATTACTGGATCAGCACGCCAATCATCACTGCAAGTGACTGTGAAGGTGCAGGCGAAATGTTCCGTGTATCAACGCTTGATATGCAAAACCTGCCGCGTACAGATAAAGGCGATGTTGATTACAGCGAAGATTTCTTCGGTAAAGAAGCATTTCTTACGGTATCAGGTCAATTAAATGGTGAAACTTACGCCTCAGCGATGTCAAAAATTTACACTTTTGGCCCTACTTTCCGCGCTGAAAATTCAAATACTTCACGCCACTTGGCAGAGTTTTGGATGGTCGAGCCTGAAGTTGCCTTTGCCGATTTAGAAGATATTGCCAAGCTTGCTGAAAACATGCTTAAATATGTGTTCAAAGCGGTACTTGAAGAACGTCGTGATGATATGGAATTTTTTGCGCAACGTGTTGAAAAAACAGCCATTACCCGTCTTGAAGAATTTGTTGAGAAAGACTTTGCACAAGTTGATTACACAGCTGCAGTGGAAATTCTTAAAAGCTGTGGTAAGAAATTTGAATACGCCGTTGAATGGGGTGTTGACTTACAGTCTGAGCACGAGCGTTATTTAGCTGAAGAACACTTTAAAGCACCAGTAGTTATTAAAAACTACCCGCGTGATATTAAAGCATTCTACATGCGCCAAAATGAAGACGGCAAAACTGTAGCTGCAATGGACGTTGTAGCACCAGGTATTGGCGAAATCATTGGTGGTTCACAACGTGAAGAGCGCCTTGATGTGCTTGATGCACGTTTAGAAGAAATGGGCTTGAATAAAGAAGACTACAGCTGGTATCGCGACCTACGTAAATACGGTTCAGTACCACACTCTGGTTTTGGCTTAGGTTTCGAACGTTTAGTTGCATATGTAACTGGTATGGGCAACGTACGTGACGTGATCGCCTTCCCACGTACCAAAGGCAGTGCTACTTACTAAAATAAGTTGATGCTTACTGCAATAGATTACAGCAAAAGCCAACCTGAGGGTTGGCTTTTTTAATACTTTTTTCAATAGAGAGTACCAGATCAAACCGGACTTGGCTTTGAGTTACAAAATCGACGCTTTTCCCTCAAGCCGGCTCTAATTGGCACCATGTCGAATGTTGGTAACATAATCATCACTAATGCTTAATGTATCTATGATAAATTGTTTAAAAAATCAATAACGTCCTCTTGTAAGTCACAATACTCATCATCATTCATATGAAGTACACCTAAGATTTTTGATTCTATAACCCCCCACTGTGATATAGGCGAGCCTCGTCTGAGCATATTGACTAAATTTTCAGACATTTTCAAAATAGCAAAGCAGATTTTCTCGTCTGTATCTGTCACCTCAGCAAGAATAGCGACATTGTGGTGATTGAGAATTAATTGACATATCTCTTTTGGTAGATGCCAGCTATTAGCAAAATAATAGCCAACAACTGCATGGTTTGTTTTATATAAACGCTCTTCAATCTCAATAATAGTTTCTTTGTCTGTTTGATTAGCACAGTGCAAAGCGGTTAAGTAATTATCATATTTAATTGCCATAGGAGGCACACCGCAATCATGAAAAAGCCCAAGCGTATACAAAGGCTCTAGGGCTATTTGTTTTTTAAGACGCTGACCTATCATCATATTTACATTAGCAATTTCGGTTGATGTATCCCAAAATCTTTCTAAGCTAATGCAGCTGTTCTCAGTTGCAAACATTTCTTTTAATTTCAAGCCCTGTACAAGCGCATTGACTCCGTCCCAACCAAGAAACATCACAGCTTGCTTTATATCAGCCACAGTACGAGACAAACCATAAGCAGGGGAATTTATTATTTTTAGTATTGCTGATGAAATCGCTAAATCCTTTACCACTACCTTAGCGGCATCAGCAATAGGCGCATCGCCAGTTGCTATTAAATTTTGTAACTCAGTTAATATTTCGGGTTTAGGGGGAATAATAAAATTTCTATTTATATCTTTCAGTATTTGTTCGTTTATCTCAATCATGTATGTTTGATCCCTGAAGGTGCTTATCATTATAAGAACAAATAGATAATTAATAATAGAAGTTCATCGCAACTATGCCAACTAAAATAGTAAGTGCTATTTTATTAAGCAATTAAGCTATAAAAACAAAAACGGCAAGCCGAGGCTTGCCGTTTTATTACACTTAAAAAAGGTTTCTTACAAACGAATACCGCCGTCAATCTCAACCACACGACCGGTGAAGAAGTCGTTTTCGATAATATACTGCGCTGTGTGCGCAATTTCATCCACTTCACCAAAACGCCCTACTGGCGTGACTGCAAGCATACGTTGCTTAGCTTCGGGTTTCATGGCGTCGGTCATATTAGTACGAATGACACCCGGGGCAATGGCGCCAACACGAATACCAAAACGGCCAAGCTCTTTTGCCCAGCCAGTGGTCATCGCTACCACACCCGCTTTCGACGCAGCATAGTTAGTTTGACCAATGTTGCCAGCACGAGCAACACTCGACATATTAACTATCACGCCGCCTTTACCCGATTCAATCATATGGCATGCAGCTTCACGCCCCGCTAAAAACACGCCGGTTAAGTTTACATCAATCACTGACTTAAATTGATCAAGCGCCATTTTAGTAACCACTTTACCTTCTTTGGCTTTGATAAACATACCATCGCGTAAAATACCGGCATTATTTATCAATACACCAATATGACCAAAATCGGCATTAATGGTATTAAAGGTATCAACCATAGCTTGTTCATCAGTCACATTAGCTACATAGGCTTTTACAGTTACACCATGTTGGCTAAGCTCAGCAACTGCATCATCTAACAGCGCTTGTTGCATATCAATTAACGCAATATTAGCACCAAGGACTGCAAGTTTATGCGCCATTGCAAATCCTAGGCCTTGCGCACCACCGGTGATCACCACGGTATTATTTTTAATTTCCACCTGTTACTCCTTCGAGAATAATTTAAATATGGCGCTAAAGTCTTCGCTACCCGCACCTTGGTGTTGCAACATGGTATAAAGGTTTTTAGCCATTGACCCCATTGGGGTTGATGAATTACTTTGCTGCGCCGCTTCCATAGCAAGGCCTAAGTCTTTAGCCATTAAATCAACCATAAAGCCTGGTTTGTAATCATTACTCGCTGGGGTTGTGTCCATCACACCTGGACATGGGTTATATAATTCAAGTGTCCAGTTACGGCCCGAGCTGGCGGTCATAATATCGCTGAGCACTTTTGGATCTAGGCCGTTGTTAATACCCATTTGTAGTGCTTCGCTAGTGCCTGCCATTAAAATGCTTAACAGCATGTTATTACAAATTTTTGCTACTTGCCCTGCGCCAATATCACCTGCATGAAAGATATTTTTACCCATATCAGCAAGCACCGGTTGGGCCTTAGCAAACTGTTCATCGCCACCACCTACTATAAAGGTCAGTGTGCCAGCCGTTGCACCGGCAACACCACCTGATACCGGCGCGTCAACAAAGTCGATACCGTGTTCACTCAACTCAGCGCCTACGTCGCGGGCTGATGCAGCATCAATCGTTGAGCAATCAATTACTAATGTTGACTTTGCTAAAATATGTACCAGCCCTGTCTCACCAAGGTAAAGCGACTTCACATGCTTACTTGCAGGTAGCATGCTGATCAACACATCAACATCACTTGCAGAGTGTTTAGCATCTATTGCGGCAATCGCCCCCTTGTTCGCCAAATCATTTACGACTGACTGGTTTAAATCAAACACTTTGACCTGATGACCCGCTTTAACTAAGTTCGCAGCCATTGGGCCGCCCATGTTACCTAAACCAATAAAACCAATAGAAAGTGACATAACATTATCCTTGTGTAAGTTGTTTTAGTGGATGTGAGTTGTGATCCCAACGTTGAACAAAAAAACTCTCGACTAATTCATCAGGGATCTGTTCAAGCGTTTTGAACTGCCAATTAGGCGCGCCATCTTTATCGATCAGTAGCGCACGAATACCTTCTTGGAACTCACCGACTTCACCACAACGAACCGACATACCCAGTTCCATTTGAAAACATTCGCCTAAACTTTTACCTTTTGAACTGGCAAGTTGACGCTCAACTAAGGCGCAACTGAGCGGGCAACCATGCTTTAATGCTTGTTGTGCTCGGATAAGCCACGTATCGTCAGTTTCTAGATTTAAAATATAATTTACTTTATCGCGAAGATCCGTAAATTCCCCCAGTTTTTGAATAGTGGCTAATTGCGTCTTTACATTGCCTTTTGGCATATGCCCAGAAACATTATCAAGTTCGGTAAGTAAGCTGCTCAGCTTATCGTGATTCAACGAAGCCGTCTTACCCCACTTAATAGTGCACAATTGCTCAATCAGAGTGTCGAATTTATCGGCTTTGAGGTAGTGATCAGCCAATCCCACATACATCGCATCGTCACAATTAATAGACGCCGCAGTTAGCCCTAAAAATAAACCAACATGCTCAGGCATTTTATGTAAAAAGTAACTGCCTCCTACATCTGGATATAAACCAATTGTTAGCTCAGGCATAGCAATACGTGAGTTCTCAGTTACTACGCGATGACTCGCTCCGGCCATTAAGCCTAAACCACCGCCCATCACAATGCCATTACCCCAAACAAGGATCGGTTTATCATAACAATGAATTTGATGATCAAGGCGATACTCATGAGCAAAGTAATCTTCTATTAGATTTGCCGGTTCACCGCTGTTCATAGCGTTATGCAGGCTGACTACATCCCCCCCAGCACAAAATGCTTTTTCCCCGGCTCCTTTGATGATGACCATAGCAATATTGCTATCATCTGCCCATGCTAATAACTGCGGCTCTAATAGTTTGATCATCGCAAAATTAAGTGCGTTTAATGACTTTGGCGCATTAAGGGTAGCAAAACCAATGAGTGAGCCGTTGGCAGCGGCCGCGGTTTCAAATACCACAGGCGCATCAGACGAATTTAATTGCGTTAACTCAATCATTAGCCATTCACCCAATTTGCTTTGCGTTTTTCTAAGAAGGCATTTACACCTTCTTGTTGGTCTTGCGTATCAAACAAACCAACAAATAACTCACGCTCAAGCGGTAATACATGCGCCATTGGCTGAGTACGGCCTTTTTGGATCAGGGTTTTACAGGCACTAACAGCAACAGGACTTTGATCTGCCACTTGAGTGGCTAATTTAAGTGCCACAGCAAGGCTGTCACCTTGTGGAACGACTTCTTCAACTAAACCAATTTGTAGCGCTTTATCAGCTTTTAGTCGCTCACCACATAAAATCATCCGTTTAGCCCAGCCTTCACCAACTAACCATGCTAGGTTTTGAGTGCCACCCGCACACGGTAGTAAACCTACTTTGGCTTCTGGTAGTGCCATTTGTGCTTGCTCTTCTGCAATGCGAATATCACATGCTAACGCCACTTCTAGGCCTCCACCCATGGCATAGCCATTGATAGCGGCAATGGATACACCTCTAAATGCAGTTAATGCTTCAAATGCGTCACCAAATACTTGCGACATAGTCGCTGCTACGCCTTTATCGCCACCAGCAAATACATTTAAATCAGCACCAGCACTGAAGAACTTTTCACCCTCACCGGTGATCACTAATGAGTAAACATTTTTATTGTCATTAAGTTCATTTACCATATTTTTTAAGGCAATTAACGTGTCTTTAGTCCAGGTATTCGCTGGCGGATTAGACATGGTTAAAATCGCTACGTGACCTTCAATGGTTAACTCAATACTTGGGTTTGACATAACTCGCTCCTTATAAAATATCGGCGGCAGATTCAGCTAAAATACGGCGTGCAATAATCACCCGCATGATCTCGTTAGTGCCTTCTAAAATTTGATGAACCCGCACATCACGTACGTGGCGCTCCAGTGGATATTCTTTGATATAACCATAACCACCATGAATTTGTAGTGCGTCATTACACACAGTAAAACCAACATCGGTGGCAAAACGCTTTGCCATGGCACAATAAGTGGTTTTTTCGCTGTCATTATTATCAAGTTTAAAAGCCGCTAAACGCACCATTTGACGCGCCGCAACAAGTTCAGTGTTCATATCGGCAATTTTAAATTGCAGTGCTTGAAACGCAGCCAACTGTTTACCAAATTGTGTGCGTTCTTTTAAGTATTCTCGGGCTGTTTCAAGTGCCGCTTGGGCAGTACCAATTGAACAAGTTGCAATATTAATACGTCCGCCATCAAGGCCTTGCATTGCAAACTTAAAGCCTTCGCCCTCAGCACCTAGTAAGTTATGCGCCGGTATACGCACATCTTCAAAACTAATTAAGCGCGTTGGTTGTGCATTCCAGCCCATTTTCTCTTCTGCTTTACCATACTCAACACCTTTGGCATCAGCCGGTACTACAAACGCAGAAATACCTGCCGCACCTTCACCACCAGTGCGTGCCATAACCACTAATACTTCGGTCTCGCCTGCGCCTGAGATAAACATTTTTGAGCCATTGATCACGTAATCATCGCCATCACGAACCGCTTTTGTTTTCAATGAGGCTGCATCGGAGCCTGAACCAGGCTCTGTTAAACAATAAGAAGCGAGTAGCTCCCCCATAACAAGTTGATCACAATATTGAGCTTTTGTTTGCTCAGTACCAAAACTTGCAATCATCCATGTCGCCATATTGTGAATGGTCAACATTGCGGTAGTCGCTGTACAACCCATCGCCAGCTGTTCAAAAATAATACTTGAATCTAAGCGCGACAGGCCTAAACCGCCCGCTTCCTCTGGCGTATACAAACCACAGAAACCCAGTTCACCCGCAGCTTTAATGGTATCTTTTGGAAAAAAATGTTCGCGATCCCATTTAGCGGCATAAGGAGCCAGTGCAGATTCTGCGAATTGGCGAGCTGTTTGAGCAAATGCTTGCTGATCTTCAGTTAAATTAAAGTCCATAGGAGACCTCTTTATAAAATGTGTGTTGTCAAAATCAAGATTAGTGAAGGGCAACAAAGGCTCAATGCTGTGGAGTGCCTTTGTTACCCCTCTTTTTTATTAAGGGGAAACTCATTATTTAAGATTAATGCTCATATTAGGATCTGAGGCAATCTCATCTTCAAACCAACGTGAAGTAATTGTTTTGGTCTCAGTGTAAAAACGAATACCTTGCTTACCGTAGGTATGCGTATCGCCATAGAATGACCCTTTCCAGCCAGTAAACGAAAAGAATGGCAGTGGCACAGGAATTGGTACGTTAATACCCACTTGACCTACTTCAATCTCATGTTGGAACTTACGCGCAACAGCGCCACTTGAAGTGAATAACGACGTGCCGTTACCAAATGGTGATTCATTAATAAGGGCAATTGCTTCATCAAGCGAATCAACAAACATACACGCCAGTACTGGGCCAAATATTTCTTCTTTGTATAAATCCATCTCAGTGGTGACGTCAGTAAATAAGGTAGGTCCTACCCAGTTGCCCTTTTCATACCCTTCTACTGTAAAGTCCGAGCCATCAATTAAGCATGTTGCGCCTTGTGCTTTACCACTTTCTATTAATGATAAAATTCGTGCTTTAGCAGCCGCTGATGTTTGTGGTCCATATGCAGCATCTTTATCATCCCACACACCTGGGCGCACATTGGCAAAACCAGCTTTAATATCTTCAACCCAATCTTTCGCTTGGCCAACAAACACCGCCACTGAAATCCCCATACAACGCTGACCCGCTGCACCAACAGAGGCACCAACAAGGTTATTAACAACGTGTGAGCGACTTGCATCAGGCATGATCACCATGTGATTCTTAGCACCAACACAGGCTTGTACACGTTTTAAATTAGCTGTGCCTTTAGAGTAAATGTATTCACCTACGCCACACGAGCCAACAAACGAAATTGCGCGTACTGCTGAGTCTTCTAATAAGCGGTCAACTTGTGGCTTAGTACCATGAACAACTTGCAACACACCTTTAGGCGCACCCGCTTCAATGAATAATTCAGCTAAACGCATAGGGGTAAGTGGGTCTTGCTCTGAGGGTTTTAAAATAAAAGTATTACCGCAGACAATCGCCAATGGGAACATCCACAGTGGGATCATCGCTGGGAAGTTAAACGGCGTAATGCCCGCGCATACACCCAGTGGTTGCATATACGAGTAAGTGTCGATTTTACGGGCCACGTTTTCCATGGTTTCACCCATCATTAAAGATGGCGCATTAGCTGCTTGCTCAACCACTTCAATACCACGCCAAACATCGCCTTTAGCATCTTCAAAGGTTTTGCCTAATTCATGGCATATAATGGTGGCTAGTTCATCGTGGTGCTCTTTTAAAAGTGCTGCATACTTCATCATAATGCGCGCACGTTCAGTAATTGGCACATCTTTCCAGCTTTTAAAGGTGTCTTTGGCTGATGCGATAGCCGCATCCATCTCAGCGTCGGTAGCACACGGTACTTGTGCAAGCACCTCTTGGTTTGCTGGATTAATAACGTCAATCAGTTGATCTGATGTTGATTGAACAAATTCGCCGTTGATCAGTAATGGTACTTGGTGCATAACGCACTCCTCCCCAGAGGGTAATTAATTAAGCCGCAGCGTTAACCGATTAAGGTATGTTGTTATTAAAAGAGCCTGCGGCTATGAGAGTTTAAATTTAACTAATTTGTACAGTGCAACTTTAAATAGCTTCAACCGCCAGTGCGACCGCCTCGCCACCGCCAATACATAAAGACGCTACGCCTTTTTTCAGGCCACGATTTTTAAGCGCATGGATAAGTGTCACTAAAATACGTGCGCCGCTGGCACCAATTGGGTGGCCAAGTGCACAAGCACCGCCATTAACATTCACTTTGCTGGCATCAAGTTTTAATTCATTAATCGCCAACATTGTCACCATGGCAAATGCTTCATTAATTTCCCATAAGTCAACGTCATCAGTTGTCCAACCAGCTTTTGCAAGCAAAGTATTCATCGCGCCAACTGGTGCAAGAGTAAACTCACTTGGTTTTTGAGAATGGGTACTGTGCGCAACAATACGACACAGTGGCGTAAGCCCTTGTGCTTTAGCATGCGATTCACTCATTAAAATAAGGGCTGCTCCACCGTCTGAAATTGACGATGAATTAGCCGCTGTGATGGTGCCGTCTTTTTTAAACGCAGCACGCAAACCGGGAATTTTTTCTGGGCGTGCATTACCTGGTTGTTCATCAATGCTGATGGTTACATCACCCTTACGAGAGCTAATAGTGTGCGGCGCAATTTCATTTACAAAATCGCCATTGGCAATCGCTGCATTGGCTTTGGTCAGTGAGTTAAGTGCAAATTCATCCATTTGCTCGCGGCCAATACCATATTCATCAGCCGTATCTTGCGCAAAACAGCCCATCGCTTTGTTATCGTATGCGTCTTCTAGACCATCACTCATCATGTGATCTTTAATTTCGCCATGACCCATACGCATACCGCCACGCGCTTTAGGAATAAAATACGGCGAGTTGCTCATGCTTTCCATGCCACCGGCAACCGCGCTGTTAATTGAACCGGCTTTAATTAAATCATGCGCAAGCATGGCGGCCTTTAAACCTGAACCACATACTTTGTTGATGGTCGTCGCGCCAGTACAGCGTGCAAGACCTGCTTTTAACATAGCTTGGCGTGCAGGCGCTTGACCTAAACCTGCCGGTAATACACAGCCCATGATCACTTCATCAATATCTGTATCGCTTAATCCCGTCTCAGCAAGTGCACTAGCAATGGCTGTTGCACCTAATTCAGGAGCGGCTGCATCACTGAGAGCCCCCATAAAACCACCCATAGGGGTGCGTTTTGCTGCTACAATAACAACGGCTTCGGTAGTCATAAAAAAGGCTCCATTTTATAATTGGCTATATTCATATGCAGAGATTAGCCAAACATTGTATTTATAATCTGCTTATGAGCATACATAATATTTACGTTTACGCCAACGTAAATCTAAAATCAAGGTTTTTGCGCCCAATAAAAGTGTAAACATATCTTTATTTTGCTGTAGTCTAATACAAACAGCGCCTCTGCAAGCTGCATTAATAAAGGTTTAACCTGCTATTTATGGCTTTAGGCTATAAGTCTAAAGTATAAGTTCCACAATCCACTTTACCTTTACGTAAACTTCACTTATATTGGGGTTATTCGAATGAGGTAAAAACACTATGAATCAAGATAATCAAACAAACTTTGCAAGTTCAGCCGCCGAACCGGCAAGCAATGAACAAACCTTTAGTATCAGTGAACTGGCTAAAGAGTTTGATATAACCACCCGCTCAATTCGCTTTTACGAAGATCAGGGCTTAATTTCACCTGAGCGTAATGGCCAAACCCGTATTTATTCCAAACGCGATAAAGTGCGTTTAAAACTTATTTTACGTGGCAAGCGGTTAGGTTTTACCTTGGCTGAAACAGGCCGTTTGTTTGAACTTTATGATGCCGATAAATCCAGCGCTAAACAGCTAGTGACTATGCTTGACTTAATTGCAGATAAAAAAGCTGATCTAAGCCAACAAATGGATGACATAAAAGTTGTCTTGATGGAATTAGTAACCGCAGAGCGTCGTTGTCGCGACACCTTAAATCAATTAGATGAATAACTAGTTTTAAACAATAGCGATTAAATGACTATTCATTAACAGTCTCTCACACAGGAATGAATCATGAGCACTATTTCACTCTATAAAGAAATGAACTTTGGCCTAGGCGAAACCGCAGATATGATCCGCGATCATGTAAACAGTTTTGCCAGCCAAGAAATTGCCCCTTTAGCTGAAAAAACCGATCTTGATAATGCGTTCCCTAATCAGCTTTGGCCACAACTTGGCGAAATGGGCTTACTAGGTATGACAGTATCTGAAGAGCTCGGTGGTGCCGGTCTTGGTTACCTTGAACACGTAATCGCAATGGAAGAAATAAGCCGAGCAAGTGCCTCTATCGGCCTAAGTTACGGTGCTCATTCTAACCTCTGTGTTAATCAAATCAATCGTAATGGCACGCAAGCACAAAAAGAAAAATACTTACCAAAATTAATTAGTGGTGAACACATTGGTGCCCTTGCCATGAGTGAGCCAAACGCAGGCTCTGACGTAGTATCAATGAAACTTAAAGCTGAGAAAAAAGGCGATAAGTACATTTTAAACGGTAATAAAATGTGGATCACTAACGGCCCTGATGCGCATACTTTAGTGATCTACGCAAAAACTGATCAAACCGCTGGCGCAAAAGGCATTACCGCGTTTATTGTTGAGAGTAATTTTCCTGGCTTTTCTACCGCGCAAAAACTCGATAAACTCGGAATGCGCGGCTCAAATACCTGCGAATTAGTGTTCGAAAACTGTGAAGTGCCAGAAGAGAACATCCTTGGTAATTTAAATGAAGGCGTTAAAGTACTCATGAGCGGCCTTGATTACGAGCGCGTAGTACTTGCAGCAGGCCCACTGGGCATAATGCAAGCCTGTATGGACATCGTTGTACCGTATATTCATGAACGTAAGCAGTTTGATACACCGATTGGTCAATTCCAGTTAATACAAGGCAAAGTAGCCGACATGTATACACAAATGAATGCAGCTCGTTCATACGTATACACAGTAGCGCGTTCGTGTGATCGCGGTGAAACAACCCGTAAAGATGCCGCAGGCGCAATTTTATATGCGGCAGAGCTGGCAACTAAAATGGCACTGGATGCTATTCAAATTCTCGGTGGGAACGGTTATATCAACGAATACGCCACTGGCCGCCTACTGCGTGACGCTAAGCTTTATGAAATTGGCGCCGGCACCTCGGAAATTCGCCGTATGCTCATTGGTCGCGAATTATTCACTGAAAGCCGTTAAGGATAAGCGCTATGACTATTTTAAAATCAAGCGTTAACCCTCACGATCCACAGTTTTTGCAAAATCATAAAAACATGGCGGCACTGGTTGATGATTTACGCGACAAAGTAAGCGAGATCAGCCAAGGTGGTGGCGCAGCGTTGATAGAACGCCATCAAAGCCGCGGTAAAATGTTCGTGCGTGAACGCATTAGTACTTTACTTGACGAAGGTTCACCCTTTTTAGAAATTTCACAATTTGCTGCATTTGGTGTGTATGAGCAAGCTATACCATGCGCCGGTGTTGTTGCTGGTATTGGCCGTGTTAAAGGCGTTGAATGTATGATCATCGCCAATGATGCGACAGTTAAGGGCGGTACATATTTTCCATTAACCGTTAAAAAACATTTACGCGCACAAGATATCGCCGAGCGGTGTCATCTACCGTGTATTTATTTAGTTGATTCAGGTGGGGCCAACCTACCTGAGCAAGATGATGTGTTTCCTGACAAACTGCACTTTGGTCGTATTTTTTATAATCAAGCACGTATGTCGGGCAAAGGCATTCCACAAATTGCAGTCGTTATGGGTTTATGTACCGCAGGTGGCGCGTATGTACCTGCGATGGCAGACGAAAGCATCATTGTAAAAGAGCAAGGCACAATATTTTTAGCAGGTCCTCCGCTGGTAAAAGCAGCAACCGGTGAAGAGGTAACCGCAGAAGAACTTGGCGGCGCTGACGTACACTGTAAAACATCTGGGGTTGCCGATCATTATGCTGAAAATGACGCTCATGCGTTATCAATTGCTCGTCAATGTATTGAACGAATTAATTACCAACGCCCTACTACTTCGCCATTACTTAACCAAGGGCTTAACCAAGAGCAAGTGAAGGCGCCACGTTACGACATTAGCGAGTTATACGGCATTGTGGGCACCGATCTGAAAAAACCATTTGATGTTCGCGAAGTGATTGCGCGTACCGTAGATGACTCTTCATTTGATGAATTTAAACGTTACTTTGGCGATACCTTAGTAACGGGATTTGCGAAAATCTATGGTCATCCGGTTGGGATTATTGCTAACAATGGCATTTTGTTTAGTGAGTCAGCTCAAAAAGGCGCGCACTTTATTCAGTTGTGCGCACAACGAAATATTCCACTGGTGTTTTTACAAAATATTACCGGCTTTATGGTAGGTAAAAAATACGAAGCTGAAGGCATTGCTAAACACGGCGCTAAAATGGTGATGGCGGTATCGTGCGCTGATGTTCCTAAATTTACTGTATTAATTGGCGGCTCTTATGGCGCAGGTAACTATGGCATGTGTGGTCGTGCATTTGAACCAACCATGATGTGGATGTGGCCGAATGCGCGTATTTCTGTGATGGGTGGCGAACAAGCAGCAGGTGTTATGGCGCAAGTTAAGCAAGATGGGTTAGCCCGTAAAGGCCAAAGCATGACTGATGAGCAAATTAGCGAGTTTAAACAGCCGATTATAGAGCAATACGAGCAACAAGGTCATCCATATTATGCCAGCGCCCGTTTGTGGGATGACGGTATCATCGATCCAGCAGATACCCGTAGTGTGCTAGGTTTAGCCCTCAATGCCGCAGCCAATGCACCAAAACGTGATTCGCAATTCGGCGTATTTAGAATGTAAGGACGTGAGTATGTCAGTAACACTACAAATAACTAAATCAAATGTGGCTGTACTCGTTTTAAGTCGCCCTGAAAAGCGCAATGCCTTTAACGAGCAAGTGATCCAAGAACTTATTCAATGTATAGAGCATGCTAATAGCTTAGATGTACGCGCCCTTGTTTTAAAAACTGAGGGAGAGCATTTCTCTGCTGGGGCTGATCTTAATTGGATGAAGTCCATGGCAAACAATGACTTTAGTGAGAATCTTGCGGATTCAAAACAACTTGCCAAATTAATGCATGTATTAGCCAGCAGCCCTCTGCCAACGGTATGTGCTGTGCAAGGCGCGGCATTTGGCGGTGCACTGGGCTTAATTGCCTGTTGTGACATAGCCATTTGCCAAGACAACGCACAATTTTGTTTGAGCGAAGTAAAACTTGGCCTAATACCTGCGGTCATTAGCCCTTATGTGATAAGAGCCATTGGCGAACGCGCTGCACGTCGTTATTTTTTAACCGCTGAGATTTTTGATGCTCACACAGCCAAGCAATTAGGCTTAATTCATCAAGTAACCGGTAAACTTGACTGCGCACTTGAGCAACTACTTGAAACACTGATCAACAACGGTCCTGTCGCGGTTCGCGCAGCAAAACAATTGATCAACGATGTAGCTGGCCATGCTATGAATGAACAAATCATAAATTTAACCGCAGAGCGTATCGCACACATTCGCGTATCTAAAGAAGGCCAAGAAGGGCTTACTGCCTTTTTTGAAAAACGCCCGCCAAATTGGCAAAAATAGGGATCCCCATGAGCACACAATCATTACAAAAAATTCTTATTGCTAATCGCGGCGAAATTGCATGCCGTGTGATGCGAACTGCAAAACAAATGGGTTTAACCACTGTTGCGGTTTATTCAGATGCCGACAAAAATTCACAACATGTAAAACTCGCCGATGAAGCCTACCATATTGGCGCAGCGCCGAGTAAAGACTCTTATTTGGTGGCTGGTAAAATTATCCAAGTAGCACTGGATGCAGGTGCTGATTGCATTCACCCTGGTTACGGCTTTTTATCTGAGAACAGTGAATTTGCTAAGGCCTGTGAAGCCAATAATATTGCGTTTATAGGCCCACCAGCGAGCAGTATCGAAGCAATGGGTTCAAAAACCCGCGCCAAAGAAATAATGGCAGCCGCGCATGTACCCTTAGTCCCTGGTTATTATGGTGACAAACAAGATCCTGCGTTTTTACAGGCTGAAGCTGAAAAAATTGGTTACCCAGTGCTTATCAAAGCAGCCTTTGGTGGCGGTGGTAAAGGCATGCGCGTGGTTGAACATGCAAAAGACTTTATCAATGCTCTACAAGGTGCACAGCGTGAGGCTATCGCAGGTTTTGGTAACGACTTAGTACTACTTGAGCGCTATGTTAATAAACCACGCCATGTTGAAGTGCAAGTGTTTGCTGATAATCACGGTAACTGTGTGTACTTGGGCGATCGTGATTGTTCGTTACAACGCCGCCATCAAAAGGTGATTGAAGAAGCCCCTGCGCCTGGTTTATCTGACGAACTACGTAAAGAAATGGGCGAAGCCGCAGTACGCTGCGCACTGGCGATCAATTACCGAGGTGCAGGCACGGTAGAGTTTTTACTGTGTGGCGATGAATTCTTCTTCATGGAAATGAATACCCGGCTGCAAGTTGAGCACCCTGTAACTGAAATGGTTACTAGTATCGATTTAGTCAATTGGCAAATTAACATCGCCGCAGGTAAAGCATTACCACTTGCGCAAGATGACATCCAGTTACAAGGTCACAGTTTTGAAGCGCGTATTTACGCCGAAGATCCAAGTAATGACTTTATTCCCTGCTCTGGCACCATCAATGGCTTGAATATACCAGTTCAATCTGAGTATGTACGTATTGATACTGGGATCAAACAAGGGGATGAGATAAGCCCATTTTATGATCCTATGATCGCTAAATTGATCGTTCATGATGACTCGCGCGAGCAAGCTTTAGCGCGATTAAGCACAGCCCTTGAACAATTTCATTTAGCGGGCTTTAGTTGTAATGTGAACTTTTTACACACCCTTGCTAATCATCCTACCTTTAAACAAGGTGCTCCTGATACTCACTTTATTGAAGAGCAAGGCGATGCGTTGCTTAAAGTTGATAACAAGCAACGTTTGATGAGTACTGTAATTGCGGCATTTAGTTATTTATCTGGCTTAAATAATACAGCCAATAGCAGCCCATGGGATGGTCTTTCTGGCTTTAAACTCAACATAAAAGCGGCAATTAGCATCCCGTTTTCTGATCATATTATAACTGCAACACCCCAGCAAAATGGCTTTATCATCACGATTGACGGAGTTGACTATACAACCTCCGGCAGCATTGAAAATAGCTTATGCAGCGTGTTTATTAATGGCGATAAGCACACATGTCATGTTGTAAACACTGACAATGTGATTACAGTGATGTACAAAGCGCTACAAAGCACGTTTGATGTAATAGACAAACATTATATCAGCGAGCACGAAAGTGATGCTTTGCCACTTGCAGCCCCGCTCAATGGCACTGTCGTTAAGCACCTTATTGAAATTGGTAGCACAGTCACTAAAGGTGACGCGGTGGTGATCATCGAAGCTATGAAAATGGAATATACGCTCAACGCCCCCCATGATGGTGTATTGCAAAGCTATTGTTTTGCAGAAGGCGCACTGGTGAGTCATGGCGCCCTATTAGCCATTGTCAGCGATGAGAACGCAGCAGATGAATAACACACTCCCAAACCATGTTCGCGTTGTTGAAGTAGGTGCCCGTGATGGCTTACAAAACGAGCGTGCAGTAACTACCCAAGATAAGGTAACCTTAATTAACGCCCTTGCTGATGCGGGTATTACAGACATTGAAGCAGGTGCCTTTGTATCCCCTAAATGGGTGCCGCAAATGGCCGATTCCAGCGATGTAATCAGCGCGCTTGATTTACCTACCACTAATTTAACGGCACTTACGCCAAACTTAAAAGGTGCCGAAGCTGCGCATGCTGTAGGTATTAAAGAATTTGCTATTTTTACCGCTGCCAGTGAAGCCTTTTGTCAAAAGAATATTAACTGCTCAATTGACCAAAGCATAGCCCGCTTTACTGATGTAATGGCCTTTGCTAAATCACATAATATTCGTGTTCGTGGTTATGTTAGTTGTGTACTTGGCTGCCCATATGAAGGCGATATCGATCCGCAGCGCGTACTACAAGTAACTCAAAAGCTATTAGATCTTGGTTGTTACGAAGTAAGCCTTGGTGACACTATTGGCGTAGGCACCGCAAAAAAGGTCGATGAACTGTTGGACGTGCTACTAGCTGAAATTGATAAGTCATTGTTAGCTGTTCATTTTCACGACACTTATGGTCAAGCGCTCACAAATATTTACACTGCCCTAAAGCGAGGTATCGCAACGGTTGACAGTGCGGTTGCAGGCCTTGGTGGTTGCCCTTATGCTAAAGGGGCGTCAGGAAATGTTGCCACTGAGGATGTAGTTTACTTACTGCAAGGGCTTGGCATAGAGCATGGAATTGATTTAGAAAGACTGGCTAAAGCTGGTTGGGCAATTTGCACGGCATTAAATAAACAACCTGTGAGCAAGGTATCCTTGGCACTTAAAAATCAAACTACTGAGCACTAGTCTATATTTAGCTTTGAGTTAGTAGTCATATAATTATAAATAAGGAGTGGGTCCATGGCCGGTTTCGATAAAGTGGTTTCAAGTTATGAAGCTGCAATGGAAGGCTTAAAAGATGGCGATACCATTATCGCTGGTGGTTTTGGTTTATGCGGTATCCCTGAGGGATTGATCAACGAAATCAAACGTAAACAAACCAAAAAACTCACTGTGGTATCGAATAACTGCGGTGTAGATGATTTTGGTTTAGGTCTTTTATTGCACGACAAACAAATTAAAAAAATTATTGCCTCCTACGTGGGTGAAAATGCCCTATTCGAACAGCAATTGTTGAGTGGCGAAATTGATGTGGAATTGACCCCACAAGGTACGCTGGCTGAAAAAATGCGTGCCGGTGGTGCTGGTATTCCTGCTTTTTATACAGCGACAGGTTACGGTACGCCAGTGGCAGAAGGTAAAGATGTAAAAGAATTTAACGGGCGTCCTTATATCTTAGAAGAATCAATCACTGGTGAGTTTGCCATTGTCAAAGCATGGAAAGCAGATCGTTATGGTAATTTAGTGTTTCGCCATACTGCAATGAATTTCAACCCCATGGCTGCAACAGCAGGTAAAATTACCGTTGCTGAAGTAGAAGAAATTGTTGAACCGGGTGAATTGGAACCAAGCCAAATTCACACCCCTGGTATTTTTGTTAATCGCGTGATCAAAGGTAACTTTGAAAAACGCATTGAACGTGTAACCACTTGCGATTAAGGAGCAATAATCATGGCATTATCACGTGAACAAGTCGCAATGCGCGTTGCACAAGAACTACAAGACGGTTATTACGTTAACCTCGGTATCGGTATTCCCACTCTAGTGGCAAACTACGTGCCTGATAACATTGAGGTCATGTTGCAGTCTGAAAATGGCTTACTAGGTATGGGGCAATACCCTACTAAAGCAGAGCTTGATGCTGATATGATCAACGCGGGTAAAGAAACCGTGACAGCAGCCACAGGTGCAGCCATATTTAATAGTGCAGATAGTTTTGCAATGATCCGTGGAGGTCATGTAGACTTAACTGTTCTAGGTGCATTTGAAGTTGACCAAAACGGTAGTATCGCATCGTGGATGATCCCTAAAAAGCTTATAAAAGGCATGGGCGGTGCAATGGACCTTGTCGCTGGCGCAAAAAATATTATCGTTACTATGACCCATGCAAGTAAACATGGTGATTCGAAACTGCTAGAAAGTTGCTCTTTACCTTTAACTGGTGTTAACTGTGTGAAGAAAATAGTAACGGATTTAGCCGTGTTAGAAGTCAAAGACGGCGCATTTCATCTGCTAGAGCGCGCTCCGGGCGTGTCAGTTGATGAAATTATTAGTAAAACAGCAGGTAAATTACTTGTTGATGGTGAGATCCCTGAGATGGTTTTTTAATTTAACGCTCAGTTCCACCCTGTACCGACCTCATTCCCAGTGCCAATGGCGCTGAGTTACCCAAAATCCCTCGCAAGAGGGATTTTTTATTCTATTCTAGATGCACCATGTTAGGGTAAAAACAGTTTGTGCCCCATAACTGTGAAAACCACCCACTATCTGTAATTTCCTCAGCCGCTATTTTAAACGATTAAATGTCTTTGCGAGCGACGAAATCTAACACAGTTGCATTAATGCAATAGCGATCTTCACCTTTTGGCCCTTCACCTGGGAACAAATGCCCTAAATGAATACCCGTAGATTTAGATTTGATTTCAATACGCTGCATACCGTAACTGGTGTCTTCATGCATAGTCACGTTGTCTTTGATGGGGTGAGTAAATGACAGCCACCCAGTGCCCGATTTAAACCGATCCCGAGTATCAAACAGCGGTACTCCACTTAATTTGTCTGTAAAAATACCATCCGGGGTGTTTTTAAAAATATCGTACTGTTTACAAAATGGGCTGTCGGTACGGGCCTTAAATGCCACTGTATATGCTTCACTATCCCCTAATTTAAATGCACCAAGTGCTTTATAAAACTCTTCACTAGACACATAACCTTGGCGACCATAAACCTCTTTACCATCTTCTAAAAATAAGATTGTTGGAGTGGCCCACGTCGCTGACTTAATCGTTAAGCCATCAAGCTGATCAGCTTTACGATAAGTGACGATAATGCTGCCTTGATAATCATCTAACACATCTTTTTTGAGTTTTTCACAATAAGGACAATAATCCCGTGAATCAATGATCACCACCTGCTTTCCTGCCAGTAAAGCGGTATTATCAACTTCATCATCACTGCGTTTTTCAAATACAACGCCTGTTGAATGATCAGGGCAATAGCCATTCGGATTTTTAGCTAAGTAGTCTTGATGATACTCTTCTGCCGGAAAAAATTCCGTTAGTGGTTTTATAATGGTTTTTATAGAGCCATACCCACCTTGGGTTAGTTTATCTTGATACTGTTGTTTTAATTCTTCAGCCAGTGCTGCTTGTTGCTCAGTAGTGGTTAAAATAATTGAACGGTATTGCGTACCAATATCATTTCCTTGGCGGTTTTTTTGCGTTGGATCATGACTTTCAAAATAGCTTTTTAATAACGTTGCAGCACTGATTATGTTGCTATTGTAAGTAACTTCAACAACTTCAGCGTAATTATTTTCATCAAACTTGCGCGATGATTGAGTAATATTGCGATACGTTGCTTTAAAACCTTTACCATCGGCGTAGCCTGACTTTGCATCAATTACACCAGCAAGCGCTTCATAACGTTTTTCTGCCCCCCAAAAGCAACCAGAGCCAAGTACTATGGTTTCTAAATGCATTGTTGCTTGAATATCATTATCTTTTTCATTGTTAAGGGAAACACCATAACTTGCTGCACTAAAAAAAATAGTTAAAGTGGTCAATTTAAGCCAATTCTTTGCTACCAACATACTTACCTCATTCTATTTGTTGCTTCATTTTAGTAGACCTTGAGGCAGAACATATTATTTCAGGAGTCTGGATTATCTTATTGCTTATTATCACCGCGGTATAAACATTTCATACTTTATATGCTAGCTTGAGGTATTCAAGAATAATAAATACATTTAGCTATGGATCAACAAACTACCTCTGCAACGATTAGTGTTCTCAGTAATAACAGCATATTGCTTGATGCCACTGCCCTAAACGATGACAGCCTGAGCATTCAAAAAAAAATCTGGGCACTAGTGCAACAATGCAATACCCGCGACGCCTTTATAGATGTAGTACCCGCAATGAACTCACTGACAGTTTATTTAATAGACCCTGCGACACTTGCTCACTGGCAAGCTCAGTTAGTACTTTGGTGGACAAACATAAATCCGTACGACTATCAGGGTAAGCATCATAAAATTATTACCCAATACGGTGGTGAATATGGCCCAGATCTAGAGTATGTAGCTGAGTATCACAATTTATCGCCACAACAAGTAATTGATATACATAGCCAAGGGCATTATCAAGTATTGTTTTTAGGCTTTCAGCCAGGCTTTGCTTATTTACACGGTCTAAATAGTCAATTACATACGCCGCGCCGCGCACAGCCGCGAACTCGAGTGCCCAAAGGTTCGGTTGCCATTGGCGCTAATCAAACCGCGATTTACCCAGCTGATTCGCCCGGTGGTTGGCATATTATCGGCCACAGTGATTTTGCATTATTTGACAGTGAAAATACTCCACCATGCGCCATACAACCGGGCGATACGCTGCAATTTGTTACCAAGGAGTCGGTATTATGATCACCGTAATAAAACCCGGAATGCAAATGACGATTCAAGATCTCGGTCGTCATGGCTATCGCCATTTGGGGATTGCCCAATCCGGCGCACTGGACCCGTATGCAATGATCATTGCTAATCGCTTAGTGGGCAATGATGATAACCAAAATGTTATTGAGATCACTTTAGGCTTAGCGCAATTACAGTTTCAATGTGCCACTGTTATTGCACTGCATGGCGCTGATATGCAAGCAAAGCTTGGTGGGGTAAGTATTTATCCTGGCTGGTGTTATCCAGTAGAGCAAGGGCAAACACTGACATTGGCAACCGCTCGGCAAGGTTTTCGCAGCTACCTCGCAATTAAAGGTGGTATTGATTGTCATGCAGTGATGAATTCAACAGCCACCGATATTGCAGCAGGTTTTGGTGGGCTGACGGGCGCGACTTTACAAGCCAATGCTCAACTCCCTATCACGCCATTTGATGGCGATTGGCCGCAACGTGGGGCGATTGCCCCGGCTAAGCGCAGTGTGATCCGCGTTCATTCAGGCCCACATCAACAGTTACGATCACAACAATATAGTGATTTTTTTGCCCAGACTAAGTGGCAAGTCAGTCCGCAAAGTAATCGTATGGGAGTGAGGCTCAGTACTGAGCATAATCAATTAATGCATACACATTCATTGCCTTCTTTAGCTGTTAGCCCGGGCTCTATCCAACTAACGCCCAGTGGCGAGCCTATCGTGCTGCTAAATGATGGCCAAACAACCGGAGGATACCCGCTACTTGGTACTGTAATCAGTGCCGATCTGCACCAGTTTGCACAGCTTAAACCTGGTGACTTTGTGCAATTTGAGTTCGTTAATCTAGCAGTTGCAAATACTGCGCAGCAAAAACTGGACGCTCACCTACAACAATTGACTATTGCACTAAAAAACCTGAGTATCAGATAATAAATCACTTAAGCTCAGCTTAATAAATAATAATAAACACACCATAATGTAGGAACCAGCATGTTTGACCTTAATTATTGGCCATTAATTGGCATTCCAGTGGTTGTGCTAGGATTTGCCTTGCGCTTTAACCCACTGATTGTAGTAACCGTTGCTGGCCTTGCAACTGGTTGGGCGGTAGATTTAGATATCTTCACCCTTTTGCAAACCTTTGGCGAGAAGTTTATGAACTCTCGTCAACTGGCCAGCTTTATTCTTATTTTACCCGTTATCGCACTGCTAGAGCGCTATGGTTTACAACAGCATGCGAAAAGCTGGATTGCACAAATTCAAAGTGCCACCAGCGCACGTATATTAGCTCTGTATTTTATCGTTCGAGAATGCTCCGCAGCCCTTGGGTTATTAAGTCTTGGCGGTCAAGCACAAACGGTTCGTCCATTATTAGCCCCCATGGCATTAGGTGCCGCGACCAATAAATATGGTGAACTACCAAAACCCATAAAAGATATGATCAGTGCCCATGCCGCAGCCGTTGATAATATTGCGGTGTTCTTCGGTGAAGATATTTTCATTGCTTTTGGTGCTGTGCTATTGATGGATGCCTTCTTAAAGGAAAACGGCATTGCCGGAATTGAACCGCTGCATATTGGTTTATGGGCTATTCCAACCGCCATTGCCGCACTCATTATTCATTTATTTAGATTATCTCGTTTAGAAGCAAAAATAGCGCTGGCTGTTGCTCACTACAAAAAACAGGAAGTGCTATGAGTAAAGTAATAACAACCGATGTAACTACCTCAAGCGCTGCAGTTATCACCATTGAAAACATTTATCTATTAATTGGTCTCGTTGTGATGTTTTTAGTTGTACGAACGCTGCAAGATAAAAACCATCCTAAAAGGCTCACCACAGCCTTATTTTGGTTGTTATTTGGTAGCAGTTTTTTATTTGGTGATGTATCAATTGCCTTGCTCGGCAAAGCCAACACTTATTTATGGGTTGGGGTGAGCGTAGTATTGATTGCTCTGTTAGCGGGCTTAAAACTAATAAGCATGGGCAGTTATCAACCACTCACTGAGCAGCAGCAAACACAATCGGCATCTCGTCTAGGCAATAAATTATTTGTTCCCGCATTAATGATCCCCGTGATCACGGTATTACTGACTGTTTCTTTTGATGGTATCGCAATTGGTGATTATTACTTACTTGATCAACGTCATTTAACTCTCGCATCGCTCACTGTTGCCTGTGTATCTGCGCTACTTATTGGCTGGAAGATTACTGGAGGTAACCCGATTGAAGCTGTTACTGAATCACGTCGGCTGCTAGATTCTATCGGTTGGGCAGCAATACTGCCGCAAATGCTAGCAATGCTCGGTGGCGTATTTATTGTGGCGCAAACAGGAGACGCAATTAAAGAGTTGGTTACTTTATTTATAGCGCCAGATAATCGTTTTATGCTGGTGGTACTGTATTGTGTTGGCATGGCGTTATTTACTATGGTGATGGGAAATGCGTTTGCTGCATTTCCGGTAATGACTGCGGGTATTGCTATGCCTTTTTTAATCGAAGGTCATGGCGCAAGCGCCGCACCACTGGTAGCAATTGGGATGTACAGTGGTTACTGTGGTACGTTAATGACGCCAATGGCGGCAAACTTTAATATCATTCCGGCGGCATTACTCGACCTCAAAGACAAATACCATGTTATAAAGGTGCAAATTCCTACTGCGTTGATCTTATTAACGGTCAATATTTTTTTAATGTATATGGTGGTTTTTAATGACTAAACTGACATCACGCATGCCCTGCGTATTGGTTACTGGTTTTGCACCATTTGGCGGCGAATCGCTCAATCCGTCGTGGCAAGCGGTAAGCAAACTCGACGAACATTTAATCGCTAAACACCGAGTAATAGCCCTTGAGCTACCGTGTGAGTTTCATACCTCATTAGAGGTACTTTATAAAGCCATAGAGCAGCATCATCCGGTTCTAGTATTGTGTATCGGGCAAGCAGGTGGCCGCAGTGAAATAAGCATAGAGCGTATCGCGATTAATATTGATGATGCACGAATTAAAGACAACGCGGGGCAGCAACCTATTGATCATCCCGTCGTCAAAAATGCTCCCGCTGCTTATTTTGCGAAATTACCTATCAAACGCATGTTATTAGCACTGCAACAAAGTGAGATCCCAGCCGCCATTTCTAATACAGCGGGTACATATGTGTGTAATCACGTTATGTATGGTCTATTACATCATATCAATGAGCATGAACCACACATCAAAGCGGGCTTTGTACATATCCCTTATTTACCCAGCCAAGCTGTGCACCATAATGGCGCACCGAGTATGAGCGAAGAAACCGTCCTAAGTGCGTTAAAAGTAATGATCAACGAAGCTATTGTTACAAAACAAGATCTAAAAGTCGCGGCTGGCACCACCCACTGATCAATTTGGTGCATCAGCGGCCATGCTGGTGCATAAATTATTCTTAAAATAGTGTAAAAGCTATATGACTTAGTTAATTATTTCTGTTAAAACAAACGTGAATGGTTAGGTATTATGACCTAACTAACACACATGATAGGAATGAGGAGTTACTATGTGTTCAATTTTTGGTGTATTAGATATAAAGTCTGATCCCGCCCCATTGCGTGTACAAGCAATTGAAATGTCAAAATTATTACGTCACCGCGGGCCTGATTGGTCTGGTGTATATTCATCTGAAAAAGCGATTTTAGTGCACGAACGCTTAGCCATTGTTGGCGTATCAAGCGGTGCACAGCCATTATATAACCCTGAGAAAACACATATTTTAGCGGTTAACGGGGAAATTTATAATCATAAAGAGTTAGCTGCAAATTTAGATACTGATTTTACCTTTCAAACGCAGTCTGATTGCGAAGTCATTCTGGCATTGTATAAGCAAAAAGGCCCAGAATTTTTAGACGATTTAAACGGTATTTTTGCTTTTTGTTTATACGATGAAGAGCAAGATGCGTATCTTATTGGTCGTGACCACATTGGGATAATTCCACTTTACACTGGCCACGACGAGCACGGTAACTGTTATGTCGCTTCTGAGTTAAAAGCGCTTTCACCGATTTGTAAACATATCGAGGAGTTTCCACCGGGCCATTACTTATACAGTAAAGATGGCGAATTACGCCCATACTATAAACGTGATTGGCAAAGCTATGACGCTGTTAAAGATAACAGCGCAAAAGTTAAAGACGTCAAAGAAGCACTTGAATCCGCTGTTAAACGTCAGTTAATGTGTGACGTACCTTATGGCGTATTGTTGTCAGGTGGTTTAGATTCATCGGTTATTTCGGCTATTACCCAACGATTTGCAGCAAAACGTATTGAAGATAATGATGAAAGTGATGCTTGGTGGCCAAAATTACATTCATTTTCAGTAGGACTTGAAGGTTCTCCAGATCTTGCTGCTGCGCAAAAAGTAGCTGATATGATAGGAACTGTTCACCACCCGATTATATTTACGATCCAAGAAGGGATTGATGCCCTACGTGAGGTTATTTATCACATTGAAACCTACGATGTAACGACGATCCGTGCCTCTACCCCCATGTACTTAATGGCTCGCCAAATCAAAGCGATGGGTATTAAAATGGTGCTCTCTGGTGAAGGCGCTGATGAGCTATTTGGTGGTTACTTGTACTTTCATAAAGCACCAAATGCACAAGAGTTTCATGAAGAATTAAATCGTAAAGTATCTAAACTGCACATGTTTGATTGCTTACGCGCAAATAAATCAATGGCGGCATGGGGTGTAGAAGCCCGCGTCCCCTTTCTTGATAAAGAGTTTGTTGATGTTGCTATGCGTATCAACCCAGAAGCTAAAATGTGTAAATATGGCAAAATTGAAAAGCATATTTTACGTGAAGGCTTTGACGGCTACTTACCTGATGAAGTGTTATGGCGTCAAAAAGAGCAGTTTTCAGATGGTGTAGGTTACAGCTGGATTGATACATTAAAAGAGTTTGTAAACGAGCAAGTAACCGACCAAGAGCTTGAAAACGCAAAATTTAAATACCCTATTAATACGCCAGATTCAAAAGAAGCTTACTACTACCGTACTCTTTTTGAATCGCACTTTCCTGGTGATGCATCAGCTAAATGTGTACCACATGGTAAATCGGTAGCGTGTTCAACTCCTGAAGCACTTGCATGGGACGCATCGTTCCAAAACAATGCAGATCCATCAGGTCGTGCTGCGGGTATTCATAACGACGCCTACGCACAAAAGAAATAATAAGCCTAGTCGCTATTAAATCTGGCATTAACTCACAGACCGCACAAAGCCCCGCGCCTTGTGCGATATTTTGCTATTGAGCAAGTTTTTAACGATACACCAAGACGCTATAAAGGCTCGTTTGCGCTAATTGTCATTTATACAAATACAGGGGAAGTATTTAAAATCAGAATACATCAACGCGCACTGCAACTAGAATTAGCCACCTTGATAGCACCAAGGTACAAACAGAGGTTCTACTACAACAATAAAACACCAACCCGTTTACGGCTTTATAAAACTACAAAAAATAATAGCTCAATTAACCTCAATAAACAGCCGCGATTACTTTAACAATCAAACTAATTTTTAACCTTTGCAAAATTTTTTACTTTTATATAAAAACATAAAAATGTTTACAATAACCATATAAACCGCTATTTAACAACAAAATCATTTACATTTGGTATTTAACTCATACACTAGTAGCTGTATGATCATCAGTTAAATTAGTTAGTCTTCAAATAAATTAAATATGCTGCAGATCACAAGCAGCTTATTAAGACAACAAAAGAGGTATTGCATGAAGGATAATCATGACAAATATAGTATCGACAATACGGATTACACCGTAGGTCAGGATAACGTGCAAAAATGGGGGTTTGATATACATAATCCTGTTTTTGGCATTAGTGCGGGCCTGATTGTCACCTTTTTAATCGCCATTCTCGCTACCGAGCCAGCAACTGCAAAAGCAGCACTTGATGGTGTGAAACTCGATATAATTAATAATTTTGATGCCTTGTTTATGTGGGCTGCAAACTTCTTCGTTATTTTTTGTTTAGCACTGATCATTTCTCCTTACGGAAAAATCCGTTTAGGAGGCAGTGATGCTAAGCCTTCATATACGCGTGTTTCATGGCTCGCTATGTTATTCGCCGCAGGCATGGGTATTGGCTTAATGTTTTGGGGAGTCGCTGAACCGGTTGCCTATTTTACTGGTTGGTATGAAACACCACTGAATGTAACCCCTAATAGTCCTGAAGCTGCAAAGCTAGCTATGGGGGCGACTATGTTCCATTGGGGCCTGCACCCTTGGGCTATTTATGCTGTAGTTGGCTTATCACTATCATTTTTTACGTATAACAAAGGTTTACCTTTGTCTATTCGGTCAATTTTTTACCCTATATTGGGCGATAAAGCATGGGGCTGGCCTGGTCATATCATTGATATTTTAGCGGTACTAGCAACTTTATTTGGCCTGGCAACATCATTGGGCTTAGGCGCTCAACAAGCGTCAGCGGGGATAAACCACGTATTTGCTCTCGAAGGCGGCATTGGCTCACAAATACTCGTTATTGTAGGCGTTACCCTACTGGCTGTTATTTCCGTTGTACGTGGCATCGATGGCGGTGTAAAGCTCCTTAGTAATATCAACATGCTCATTGCTTTTGCCTTATTGGTATTTATTTGTTTAGTAGGCTTTGCTGTTGCGATGGGTAATATTCCTACCACCTTTATGGGTTATGTTGAAAATATCATTCCATTAAGTAATCCACATGGCCGTGAAGACGAAACATGGATGCATGGCTGGACTGTCTTTTACTGGGCTTGGTGGATTTCGTGGTCACCGTTTGTAGGTATGTTTATCGCTCGCGTATCACGTGGTCGTACTATTCGTGAATTTTTGATTGCGGTATTACTTATCCCAACATTAGTTACAGTGTTATGGATGTCAATTTACGGCGGTATTGCAATTGATCAAGTAGTCAATGGAATTGGCGCACTTGGCCTAAATGGTTTAACCGATGTCCCTATGGCTATGTTTCAGATGTTAGATGAATTACCTATGTCTAATATTTTGTCTGTTATAGCTGTGCTATTAGTTTTAGTGTTCTTTATCACTTCATCTGATTCAGGGTCATTAGTAATAGACTCTATCACTGCTGGCGGGAAAATCGATGCGCCAGTACCACAACGCATATTTTGGGCATCTATTGAAGGCGCTATTGCAGCTGCGCTACTGTGGATTGGTGGTACACAAGCAATAGAAGCACTGCAAGCAGGTGCGGTCTCTACCGGCTTACCATTTACAATCGTCTTGCTGTTTATGTGTTTAAGCCTTATTTTAGGTCTGAGAACTGAGCCGTTACCGGCTAAATAAACGCAATTTAAAACAACAAACGCCGCAAAGTTGCGGCGTTTTTTTATTTAAGCTTATTAGTCAAAGTTCAAGTTAAGAGATTTTTAACTCCATAACTGCGAGATCGGTGTATCTTCTCGGTAATGGTAACTCAATTGTGCTTGTAACAGTTCAGCCGTTGCTAAAGCGTCAGTTAAAGCATTATGGTTTTTATACACAGGTAATGAATAACGCTGGCGACAATCACCTAACCTAAGCGATCCTAACTTAGAATTAAATAACCAACCGAGCAAACCCTGCCTCGCTTTTAGGGCTTTGCGTTCAATTTCCATGGTATCGACCAAGGCAAAGTTAATCCCCTCGTTAAGCCTAAGTAGCAGTGCAGTATTTAAAAAGTGGCGCTCAATCGCGGCATAATGTACAACCACAACTTTACCACTGAGCGCTTGCAATAACGGCTCAATAATATGATTAAAATCCGGTGCATCGTCAATTTCTGAATGCGTTATGCCATGTATTACAATGGATCCCTCATTAAAATTTCGCCTAGGGCGGACAACCCAATGGCGACTCTCTTTGCAATAGATACGCTGTAAATTAAAAGGAATTAAACCAACGCTGACAATATCATCACGGGTGCTATCTAAACCGGTTGTTTCAAAGTCCATTGCAACAAATGGCACATCTTTAATTGCTGCAAACTTATCGCTAAAAGCAGCTCCATAAAAGCGTTTGATTGTGTCATTTTGAGTAGTACTTAATAAACTTGTATAACGTGCTGCCCAGTCAATCATTGCTTGCTTTTTAAAAGCCATACATTACTTCACCCCAGAGTTTGCTGAGTAACCAAATTTCAAATAGCTTTGTGCTTTTTCTAAAATTGCAAAAGCCTCTTTTAAATTACGCTGCTCAAACGGCGATAATAAATGAGGGTCTAAATCGTTGTCTGGTTCTTCTCCTTGTTCAATTTGCCATGCTTGATGACGGATCCGCATCATGGCAATATATTCCAGCGCATCGCGCAAATCTTGTGCTTTGCCTTTAGGTAATAAGTTAGCCTCGATAATATCTTCTAAGCGCTCAAACGAATTTTGTTTACGTGAACCAACCGCTAATGCATGAACGCGCACCACATCAGATAGCGGTGCTGTACCACGACGTTTTAAGTTCATTGAGCGCTTATGTTGGCCATTGTGCTCAAGTACAAAGCCGTTAAAGAATCCCAATGGCGGTGTTCGGTTGCGAGCATTAGCAGCAAGGTTAGCTAAAAAGCGTTTATTTACTTTGCTTTCTTTTGCCACCAGCGTTTTAAGCTCATCGGCCCATTTTAGCTTGCCCCAAACGCCATCTAAGTCAAAAAATATCGAGCTATTGAGCAGTGCTTGCGGTTTGGGCTCGGCCATCCAGCTAGCAAATTTTTCTTGCCATTGCTCGCGGGTCATACGCCATTTTTTAAACGATGCCATAATTTCACCATCACAATAGGTATAGCCACACTTAGCCAAGCCATCACACACAAAGTCTGATAAGTTTTGAAAATACTCATCGTGCAATGTCTCATCGAAACTATTATCTAAAATCAGTGCATTATCTTGATCGGTTACAATTAACTGCTCGTCCCGTGCCATTGAGCCCAGCGCAATAAAACAATAAGGAATGGGCGGCTCGCCAAATTTTTCTTCTGCTAGGGCTAATAGGCGCTGTTTAAAGGTACGTCCTATTACTGCCATAGCAGTCCCTATCATATGCGAATTGGCATCTTCGTTTACCATACGCACAAACACATTAGGTAATTGGCGGGCATAATGAACTAAGTCATCAACCGATTGCTGAGCTAAAATACCGCGTACTAACAATAAGCTACTTTGTGATTCATAGCGTAAAATATCAGATAGCGATATCACCCCTATTGGTCGCTTTTTATGTACCACAGGCAAGTGATGTAAGTTATCTCTGAGCATGGCTAAAACAGCTTCAAAAACGTAAGAGTTACTATCGAGCAAAACCAACCCTGAGGTCATTACCTCTTTCGCCGGCGTATCAAACGTAAGTCCTTGGGCAACAACTTTCGTACGGATATCTCTATCTGTGATGATCCCCACCACTTGACCGTCATCTTCTTCTGGATCGTCGCTTATTTGTTTTTCTATATCAGTAACGAGTACTGAAGAGACCGATTCTTGTGTCATCAAAAACGCGACGTCTTGTATGGGGGTTTGTGTAGTAACAGTGACTACATCGCGATGTAATAATGATTTAACTTTTGCGGTGGTTAAATCATTGCTGTCGGCTTGCTCTACTATGGCTTGGTGCAAGCGTACGTTGCCATCCACTTCGAAAAAGTCGGCAAAGGTTTCGTATTTATCACAGTATTCGTTGAAGGTATTAACGTTAATGCAATACGTTAAGGTATCTTCAAGTGCACGAGCTGGAAACCGCACTTTGCGGTTCATCAATAAACCCATTTGGCCAAAAATACCGCCTGTAGCTAAGCGATTATAGAGTTCACCATTACGGCGTGAAATCTCAACTGAGCCACTACGAATAATATACAAGTCACTAATATCTTGCCCTAAATGCAGGATATCAGTTTCGGCACGAAAGTAAGCAACCTCTATTTGCATTGCTAATTCGTTCAATGCCTCAGTAGGAAGCGTATCAAATGGGGGATGTTCAACTAAAAATTGGGCTATTTCAACTTGCTCGGCCTGCATAGGGAATCCTTGTGGCGTGAATCTAGTTGAATTGTGAGCCTAATTGGCTATTTTTTCAAAGAAAAATAGCCAATTAGCGTAATTAATTATCTACTTGATCTAACTCCTGAGCTAATTGTTTTGACTCATCGCCGCGAGGGCTGGTAAAGCGGGCTAAACCCAAGTAAATCACCGGTGTTAAGTACAAAGTAAACAACACCGCTAAAGACAAGCCACCAAATACGACCCAGCCAATGGCATTACGTGCCTCAGCCCCTGCTCCAGTTGATAATATCAGCGGCAGTGCACCTAGTAAGGTGGATATCAAGGTCATAGTAATTGGTCTTAAACGTACTAATGCTGCTTGCTCTACCGCTTTACGCACGGTTAATCCTTGGTCGCGCAATTGGTCAGCAAATTCAACTAACAAAATCGCGTTTTTCGCGATTAAACCAATTAACATCACCAAACCTATTTGCGAGTAAATATTTAAAGAAGTACCAGTTAAATACAGCGCTAAGATTGCTGATGTAATACCAAACGGTACGGTTACCATCACCACTACGGCACTATTAACATTTTCAAACTGTGCTGCTAATACTAAAAATACGATTAAAAATGCCAATATGTAAGTGATAAATACTTCATTAGAGGTTTCTTCAAAGGTTAATGCTTCACCTTTAAATGCCAAGCTAATGCCACTTGGTAGCGTTTGCTCTGAAATATCACGTAATTGCGATACCAGCTGTGCAATACTCATGTCCGCTGGCAATTCCATATCAAGCTCGATGGCACGACGCTGTGCGTGGCGTTCAAGCTCGGCGGCAACACCTTCTTCAGTAATGGTTGCAACACTACTCAGTGGTACTAACTGACCGTTATTTGCACTGATATATAAATTAGCGAGATCACTGGGATCTTTAATGGTTTGATTTTGTGCTTGCAGAATAATCGGTACGGACTGATCACCAATATTTAAATCAGCAATATCATCGCCATTTATCGCAGCCCGTAAGGTGATTGATATATCGCTCAGTGATACCCCTAATTCCTCTGCACGACGTCTATCAATATTAACCCGCAATTGCGGCTGCGATGGCTGATATGAAATACGCACGTTGTCAATCGACGGGATCGTCTGCTCAACCTGTGCAGCAAAATCTTGTGCGGCCTTATAAATCTGCAGGTAATCTTGCCCTAATAGTGCCAGCTCAATACCGCCACCTTGACCGCGTAAATTTAAACTATTTGACCCAGACGGATAACCTGCAGCTCCAGGAATATTACCCAGCGGACCACGAATTTTGTTAATGATCTCTTGCTGTGAAAAATGACGTTCATCCCAGTGTTTTAAAGGCACGGTAATAAACACAATATTTGGGTCCCACTGCCCTACAACGGTATAAATAGATTCAATTTCGCCGCTTTGCACATACGCCAGCAAAATATCTTCCATTTGCATTGCTTGGCGGTCCATAAAGTTCAAACCAACACCATCAGGGCCCCGAGCAAAGATACGGATTTTTCCGCGATCCTCTGAAGGCAGTAATTCATTGTCTAAATTAAGATACAAAGCGCCCGAACCCGCAGCGACTAATAAACAAGCTATAAACGTAAGCCACGCATGATCAAGCACCCAATGAATGGTTTTGGTATAAATATTAGCAAGCCAATGGCCTATTTTAGCAAACGGGTGTTTACCACCTTGTTTGAGTTTTAGCTTTGAGGTGAGCGCTGGCACTAATGAAAGCGCCACAAAGCTTGAAATGATCACCGCTCCCGCAAGTACCCCACCAAACTCCCTAAATAATCGCCCTGCTGTTGAAGGTAAAAAAGCGATAGGAACAAATACCGCCGCCAACACCGCAGTCGTTGCGACAACAGCAAAAAACACTTCTCGGGTGCCAATAACCGCAGCAGCACGGCGGCCAAGGCCTAAACCGCGTTGACGTTGAATGTTTTCGCTGACCACTATCGCATCATCAACTATCAACCCCGTTGCTAACACTAATGCCAGCAAAGTAAGTATATTGATTGAAAAACCCAGTGCCCATATCAACGCTAATGAACCAACCAAGGCAACAGGAATTGCAAATGCAGGCACTAAAGTCGCACGCCAAGAGCCAATAAACACCCACAATGTAATGATCACCAGCAGCACAGTTAATACCAGTGAGTAAATAACCTCATCAACTGAGCTCCTGATAAATTGTGCATCATCGGAAGTTAGAGTAAATTTAAGCTCCGGAAAACGCGTTTGCACTTTTGCTAATAAACTTAATACCTCGTCAGATATTTCAATGGTATTTGACTGTGCTTGACGTATAACTTCCATGCCAATCACTGGCTGGCCGTTTAAGCGAACCATAGAGCGAGGATCCGCAGGGCCAAAATACACCGCCGCAATATCACCAATACGCGTACCATCACGAATAATAATATCGGCCACTTGCTCAGCGGTAACCGAGGTTGCATCTGCGCGCACAATAATTTGTTGATCCGTCGATTTCAAACTACCGGCCGGTACGTCAAATGGCGCTTGGCGTAGTACTTGGGCTACATCAGGAACGGTTAAATTAAAACTGGTTAATTTAAGTGGATCAAGGCGTACCCGTAAAACACGTTTTCGGTCACCATTTAAACGTACATCTGCCACACCTGGAATGGTTAAAAACTGCGGTGCTAAATCAACCTCAACCAGTTCAGTCAACGCTTCAAGGGCTATGGTATCGCTTGATACGGTCAAAGATACAACCGCCTCGGCATCATTATCAGCCTTGATAATAGAAACGCGCTCAACTTCTTCAGGCAACTCACGTTGTACACGTGCTATCGACTCACGGGTTTCATTGGCAGCATCATCAAGGTCAACACCAGCACGAAACTCAACAACAATCCGTGCGTTGCCTTCTTCACTTTGTGCGCGAATGGTTTTTACACCACTTACGCGAGCCACTGCTCCTTCAAGTTTACTGGTTACTTCGGTATCAACCGTCTCAGGAGAGCCGCCAGGAAATGAAGCCGACACCGTGATCCTTGGCGTATCAACATCAGGCAGTTCACGAACTTCAACTCCGGCAATCGCCGCAATACCCGCAATAATGATCAGTAAATTAAGCACCACAATAAGGACAGGTCGGCGAATTGCCATTGAAGGGAGATCTTGCATCATAGGTTGTTGTTTCATACCTACTCCTGCGCGGCTGCAAGTGGCTTGATATAATTAAGTTCTTGCGCCGGGCGTAAACGTTGTACGCCTTCAACTACCAAAATATCGCCTTCGTTTAAAGGCCCAGATACGAGCAAACGACCCGCTAAACGTTGTTGGATTTTAACATCAACGCGAGTTGCCTTTTGAGCAACACTTGTCCATACATAGGGACCGGTTGCGCCCCATAAAAGTGCAGCTTCAGGCACGGCAGCCAAACTTTGCCCTAAGACCTCAATATGTACTCTAAAACTCATACCTGGTAAAAATTGTGCTTGTGTATTATCCAGTTTTGCCTTGACACGTAACGTACGTGTTTGTGGGTCAATGCGTGAGTCAAGATAAGCTATTTGCGCATTTATCGCATTACTTCCTTGCCACGGTATTACGGTCACATTACCGCTGCTTCTAAGCATTGAAATTGCCGACTCTGGGGCATTAAAATTAATGTATAACGAACGAGTATCATCAATACTCGCGATGGCTGTTTGAGTGGTAATACGGTCACCAACTTCAACATCCGTTAACCCCATAGTGCCACTAAAAGGCGCTCGTACTTGGCGATCTTCTAATTCGGTTTCTGCTTTAGTCACCGCAACTTTCGCTAACTCATACACGGTTTTTGCATCATCTAGATCACTTTTTGGCACCGCCCCTTTAGCATGACTTTGCTGCAAACGTGTTTGTATTCGTTCACTATCTGCAAGTTTTATTTTCGCTTCATTAAGCGCCGTTTTTTGTCTGCGCGAATCTAGCTCTAATAAAATAGTACCTGCGGTTACCTGATCACCGGGTTTAAAATGCACAGCCGTCACTTTATCCCCCACTGCAGGATAGAGGATAACAGAACGAATAGCTTCAGCATTACCAACCGCTTGAACTTGCTCTTTTGCACGTTCCATCGCAACAGATTCAACAATTACATTAGCAGCAAATGCCGATGGCATTACCGCAGAACAAGTAATAAAAACGCTGACTAAAAGAGCTCGTAATTTCAAAAATATCACCTAATTAATTATTATTTTCATGATGGCACGCAGTGTAACAGTGTTTTGATCAATAAAAAGTCTAGTTCGATTAACTGTCAAAACAATACGTTGAAATATCTTTATAATGGAGTAATTTAAAAGCTGCAACTCAATCTAGTTTACCTTTTAAAAAGCCCCAGACAATGCTGAGGCTTTATAAGACGATAGTAAGAGCTCGATTAAATCACTTTTTACGCTGTGCGTCTTTTTGCGCTTTTTTAGCCTCTTTACGTTTTTGTAAAACAGCTTGTGCTTCGTTGCCGATATGGCCTTCACCACGAGCTTGCGCTAATTCAATTTGCTTTTGACGCTCAGCAAATCGTTCACGTTGTTCGTCGGTGACATCAGCAATACAATGATGACACGAGACCCCTTCCATGTACTCTGGTTTTAGCTTTTCTTCTTCAGTGATTGGCATACGACACGCATGACATTGATCGTATGAGCCTTTTTGTAAGTCGTGATCGACTGCTACGCGATTATCAAATACAAAGCATTCACCTTGCCACATGGTCTCTTCTTTTGGCACTTCTTCTAGGTATTTTAAAATGCCGCCTTCAAGATGGTACACATCTTCAAAACCTTGCTCTTTCATGTAAGCCGTTGATTTTTCGCAGCGAATCCCACCTGTACAAAACATCGCTACTTTTTTATGCTTTTCTGGGTCGAGATTTTCTTTTGCCCACTGCGGAAACTCGCGAAATGTTTTAGTATTTGGATCTACTGCGTTTTCAAAAGTACCTATTTCGATTTCATAATCATTGCGGGTATCAACTAAAATAACCTCTGGATCTGAGATCAATGCATTCCAATCTTGTGGTTTTACATAACTGCCAACCACTTTCAGCGGATCAATCCCTTCAACCCCCATTGTGACGATTTCTTTTTTTAGTTTTACTTTAGTACGGTAAAACGGGCATTCATCATCAAATGATTCTTTACTAACAATGTTATCAAGATTCGGTTGGCTGTCTAACCAGCTTAAAAGGTTGTCAATACCTTCACGCTTGGCAGACACTGTACCGTTAATACCTTCTGCGGCAATTAATAAAGTACCACGTACTTCATTGGCTTCCATCACATCTAACAGTGGTTGGCGTAAGGCTTCGTATTCAGGTAAAGAAACAAACTTATAAAGTGCACATACAACAAAGTGCTCGCTGGTTGCATTGTCTTTATGGACAGCAGTCATGGTGATCCCTATTTTGCTTTAGCCGTTATTGGCGGTAACCGAATCGTAAATCCGGCGCATAATACATATTGAGGGCGCGTATTTTACGCTTTTTCTAATTAAATGCAAAAAAAGCAGTGATAATTGGCTTTTTACTGTTAGCTGCACTCGGGACTGCGCTATAATGGCAAAATTATTTATACCCAAACAAATTGCTCATTTTGGAGAAACACACTTTGCATTTTACTGATCTTGGGATTGATACTCGCCTTGAAACACAATTAGCGCATCAAGGGATCACCCAGCCTACCGATATTCAAGCCCATGCAGTGCCTACTGCCCTTGCAGGTCATGACATTTTCGCTCAGTCTAAAACTGGGTCAGGCAAAACCTTAGCTTTTTTATTACCTGCTGTTCAACGGGTTATAAAACAAAAGGCGCTCAGTAAACGTGATCCTCGTGTGCTTATTGTGGCGCCTACTCGTGAACTGGCGACCCAAGTTTTTACTCAACTTAGGTTACTTATCGCGGGAACCAATATAAAAGCGGTAAAAATACTCGGTGGTGAAAACTTTAATGACCAAATTAAAGCACTGCGTAATGATCCTCATTTTGTTATTGCTACACCAGGTCGTTTAGCTGATCACCTCACCCAACGATCATTGCAGTTAAGTGGTTTAGAGTTATTAATTTTTGATGAAGCAGATCGGATACTTGATTTAGGTTTCACTGAACAATTAAAAATGATTAATGATTTGGCCGACCACCGCTTACGCCAAACATTATTGTTTTCAGCCACGCTTGATCACGCCCAAGTTGATGCGCTATCGCGTAATTTACTTAAAAAGCCTAAACAAATAATGCTAAGTGCTGCAAATGAGCAGCATTCTGATATTAAACAGAGCTTATATTTAGCTGATCACTTAGATCACAAAGAAGCGCTATTAGAGCACTTTGTTAAACAAGAAGACGTTGGCCAATGCATTATTTTTACCGCGACACGAGCAGACACAGCCAGATTAAGTGAGCTTTTAAATAGTAAAGGGTTAAAAGCTCAAGCGCTGGCGGGTGATTTAACGCAAAGTAAGCGCCTTGATATTATGGATGCTTTTAGCCGGGAAAACTTTAAAATTCTAATTACCACTGATGTTGCCTCACGCGGCCTTGATTTATTAAGTGTAACTCATGTAATCAATTTTGATTTACCTAAACACGCTGAAGAGTATGTGCATCGTATTGGTAGAACTGGTCGAGCTGGCTTTAAAGGCACAGCTATCTCATTGGTCGGTCCTAAAGATTGGCCTAGTTACAAAGCAATTAAGTCATTTTTAAATGATGAATTAGCTTTTCATACTGTTGAAGGGCTAACGGGTAAATTTAAAGGCCTGCGGGATAAAAAACCGCAAGTACAGAATAAAGTAAACGATAAAGTAAAACCAAAAGCTAAAGCTGCGCCTAAGCGCAAAGCTAAGCCGAAAAAACCACAAGCACCAATTAAAGCACCTTTAAATATTGATGGTGATGCACCTATGCGTCGTCGTAAAAAGCCAGAGCAGGAATAATTATGAGTTACCTTGGTACAACCCAAACTTTATTTGTAAACGAAGTAAGTAACGAAGGTGCTTACCTTGATGGCCATGATTTAGGTGAGGTTTTTTTACCTAGTCACGAGATTAAACATGAGTTAGAAGCCGGCGATAGCATCAGTGTTTTTATCTTTTTAGATAATGCAAATTTACCGACAGCAACAACTAAAAAACCACACGCTCAAGTGGGTGAATACGCCCTACTACGCGTTAAAGAAATTAATAGCATCGGCGCTTTCTTAGATTGGGGTTTAGACAAAGATGTACTTGCCCCATTCAATGAACAAAAACCAAGAATGCAGGAAGGTTATTCCTACCTCGTGCGTTTATATTTAGATAATGCCAGCGGCCGTATTTGTGCATCAAATAACTTTAATCGCTTTCTAAATAAGACAGAGCCTGAGTATGCACCACTGCAAGAAGTACAGCTTATTGTGACAGGAAAAACAGACATTGGTTACAAAGTCATTATTGAAGAAACGCACTTTGGGGTGATCTTCTATAACATGGTGTTTAAAAACATGTTTGTTGGCCAACGCTTAACAGGTTATGTTCAAAAAGTACGTGAAGACGGTAAGATTGACGTTATCCTAGAAAAACCAGGCATGGCTAAAGTAAGCGAGCTTGGCGAAAAGATCATGGATAAGTTAAAACAAGAAGGTGGCGTGCTCGCAATAGGCGATAAATCCGATCCTGAACTTATCAAAAAAGTGTTCTCTACCAGTAAAGCAAACTACAAAAAAGCCATTGGCGGCCTCTTCAAGCAAGGTTTAATTGATATTGAAGCAAATTCTATTAGGCTTAAGTAAGCGGTAATTTAAAATGATATAGAAAAGAGTAAAGTGAAAGCTTTGCTCTTTTTTGTTTTTATAAGCCTCAATGGCAACTATGAGCGTGAACCGGACACTGAAAAAGTTAAATTTATTCCTACTTCTTTGAGTAGGAACCTAATTTTGGCTGATAACATTATTAACCGCCGTTTTGGTGTATTTTAACCACGGTAATTTTATAACATACGTAATTTCCTGTTTACATTGGGGTTGTTTAGTGGAATTATGGAGCTATGTAATATACACCGTTTTGGGGTGTTATAATCCCCCAAAATGGTGTTCAATAAGCTGTTATTTCTCATCATAAATTCAATCAAAGGAGTAAGCTGAAATGCTTTCAGATCAGGAAAAGAAAGAGTTAAAACAACAAATAAAATCAAACCAACATGAAGTATTCGTTGTTTCAATTGAAGAAATGGATGTCATTGTGCAATCCTCACCTAAAGGGAAGTTGCCGCATATTAAAAATGCTTGGCAAAAGTTAAAGGGGAAAGCGGAAGTCGGAGCAAACTATTACGCCTCAGCAGATGATCTTAGAACCCTAAGCAAACTCGTCGGCGATCTTGGCGGGTTTGCTTCCAAGGCCTATGTCAAGAGTTATGGTGGAAAGCCGCATATCATCCTAAAAGGGCACCCAGGGTTGCGGCGCGTTCTGACTGGCACCAAATACGGCATAAAGAATCCTAAAGTCATTACAATGGGGTTAGGCAAAGCGGGGGCAATACACGCTGCAAAGTCTGGAGGTATTCTATCAATCGTATTGCTTTCCGCTTATAGAGTGGCGGACTATTTTTTAACAGATCAGGCCACACTAAGCCAGCTTATTGGTTCCTTGGCCACAGATGTAGTGAAAGTAGGTATTGCTACAGGCGCATCAATAGTTGCTGCATCTGCAGTTGTTGCAATGGGGTTTACTATAGCAATAGGGCCAATCGCAGCGGTCGTTTTGGTCGGAATTGGCACATCTATGGCTTTGAGTGCCTTGGATGAACACTATGGGGTTACAGACAGAGTTATAGCTGGTTTGGATGACATCGGTAACAGCATTGAAGGTCGAATCGATCAAGTAAAACAAAACTTATATCAAAATATGGGTAAGCTAGCAGATTCAATTTTTGACTACGCAGTTGAATCAGCAAAATCGGTCTTAATTGATGCTGCTAAGCATACGATAGATAAGTTTCTTACCGGAAGGCCGAGGCTGCAATAATGAATGATGAACTCCATCCATCAGTTTTAGTTCGGCTTTTGAGTATTAGTTTTTTTCTGGTATTCGCTCTTGCTGCTTTAGCATGGTTTTCCCTTAGCATGAATGATCTCACAACCGCCCTTTCAAGTGGTCTCCCTATGGTTGGTTTTGACAAGGGTTCAACATACATGCTGGGCGCTGGCATTGGCGGTCTTATAATCGTCATTGGGGGAGTGATTCAAGGACTACTTCGGAAAAATTTAACTCCTAGAGCGAAAACTTTGTTTGCGAGAAGTTTAATCTTTAGCTTGATTTTAATGTTCGGGTTTCCTCATGTAGCTCATTACGCTGTAACCAGCTACACACAGCAAGAAAATTATCAAGTTTGCAGCGATGCTACCTATCGGTGGGCTTTATACAGTAAATTCTATTACACAAAAAACAATTTGGCTTGCAGTGAACTAGTCGAACAAAAAGAAATAACAAAAAGCTCAAGCGGACGCTGAAAAGCGCGCCGCTTAGCTTGGCGTTATACACATCAGGGAAGTTAGAATGAAGAAGTTAGTATTGGCGCTCTCAATCTTGTTGCTTACCTCATCAGCATTGGCGGATGACTCAATTTTATTAGGCACCTCTACATCGTTAGAATCGAAGATCATGGGTGAAAATAGACCTTATATGGTTTACTTACCCCCGTCTTACGAAACAAGCGAAAATACCTACCCTGTCATTTATCTTCTTGACGGTGATATCCACAGATTTAAGGGATTTGTCGGAGTACTTGAATCATTGAGTACAGAAACGTTAGAAAATCAGGTTCAAGAGTCAATTGTCATTTCCATTCCGAATACAAATAGATCACGAGATTTAACGCCTTCATCTCTTAGAGAATGGAAGTTTAAAGGCCGAGTTTTGGACACATTTGAACAAACAGGAAATGCTCAACAATTCGCTGATTTCCTTAAAAAAGAGCTAATACCAGCCATTGATGCTAAATACAGAACTTCTAAAAAACGGCTGTTGGTTGGTGAATCGTTTGGCGGTTTGTTTGCTGCAAACACTCTTCTAAATTCACCATCTGTTTTTACAGACTACCTAATTATAGATCCAACATCTCTATGGGATAACGACTATTTAAATAGAGAATTTAATGCTAGTAATGGAGAATTAAAGCCTAGTTCTCGTGTTTACTTTGCTTTTGCAGACAATTCTCACCTAGGAGAAATCGGATTAACTAATTACAAATGGGGTACTACTTTTGCCTCATCTGTAATAGAAGCAACACACGGTATCTCTCAACAGCATTACTTTGAAAATGAAACTCATGGCACTGTTGCTTTTCTAGCTTGGTACAATGGCCTAAAAGTCCTTTTACCAGCGACCGAGTAGTGATGTGTATAACAAACCAAGTAAGCGGGACAGTAACACGTGGGCTCTCGTCACTTCGTTCCGAATTTTAGCCCACGTATTATTGCCCCTTCTTGGGGCGTTGGTATGACTCCCACTGTCAAGTTAAACGCACTGATCCTTGCCTAACTTTTTAAGCCATAATTACTTCAGCTCGAATTAGAGCAAGTTAATACATAGGATGAAGCAAGTAATGTCGTCGGTTATCTTGCTGATATTCGTTGGTTATTACTATTTCTAGTAACAGAGCAGACCTTACTTAGTTCGTCGTGGCACCTGTCTTCAGTCTATGTTCGTGGTTCAATGC
>NZ_JABBMT010000027.1 GCF_012927645.1 Pseudoalteromonas arctica
TGATAGCTGATAGCTGATAGCTGATAGCTGATAGCTGATAGCTGATAGCTGATAGCTGATAGCTGATAGCTGATAGCTGATAGCTGATAGCTGATAGCTGATAGCTGATAGCTGATAGCTGATAGCTATGTTATAATTCGCGCAATTTTTTGGTATGAGTTAAACAGTAATGATCTTAGATGACATCCGCATTGTTTTAGTAAACACCTCGCATTCAGGTAACATCGGCTCAGCGGCGCGCGCGATGAAAACCATGGGCTTATCAAAACTGTATTTAGTTGATCCAGCGTGTGAAGTTGATAGCCACGCCAGCGCATTAGCGGCTGGTGCAACTGATGTGCTAGGTAATGCGGTAATAGTTGAGACAGTTGCTGAAGCGATTGCAGGTTGTGCTCTAACTATTGGTACTAGCGCACGTTCACGTACTTTATCATGGCCGATGGTTGAACCACGTGAATGTGGTGAAAAGCTAGTTGCCGAAGCTGTTACTGGTCCTGTTGCGTTAGTGTTTGGTCGTGAAAATAGCGGTCTAACTAACGAAGAGTTACAGTTGTGTAATTATCATGTATGCATTCCTGCTAACCCAGAGTACAGCTCGTTAAACTTAGCTATGGCAGTACAAACGCTATGTTATGAAACGCGCATGGCATTTTTAAATCAACAACCTAAAAAAGTAGAAGAAGACGAAGCGGTATACCCAAGCTCAAAACAAACCGAGTTATTTTACGAACATTTAGAACAAACTTTACTAGAAACTGGTTTTATTATTAAGCAGCATCCGGGCATGGTAATGACTAAGCTACGTCGTTTATTTAACCGTGCTCGCCCAGAAGACGCAGAGCTTAATATCTTGCGCGGTATTTTAACCTCAATAAATAAGTCTACTAAATAAGTGAAAGTTATAAGCTAATACTTGACTAAATTACTCAGGTAATTACAATGAACACAGTACTTGACTAAAACAGTCGGGTATTGAAGTAGAACTAGGAAGACAAAGGCGCTAGGAATAAAACTTGAGCATCTTTGACAGTAAAGTAAATGACTCAATACTGTTTTTGAGAACCTAGAACCTAGAACCTAGAACCTAGAACCTAGAACCTAGGCTTTTTAATACTTGACTATTGTACTCTGGTAATTAAAATTTGCACTCTTTAGTGTGGGGGCTCCATGAAGTTAACATCAAAAGGCAGATATGCCGTCACAGCGATGCTGGATGTTGCGCTACATACAAATGTAGGGCCAGTTCCCCTTGCTGATATTTCAGAACGACAAGAAATTTCTTTGTCGTATCTAGAGCAGTTATTCGCCCGATTACGTAAAAGTGGTTTAGTCAGCTCTGTGCGTGGTCCTGGTGGTGGTTATCTACTTGGTCGTGAAGCGCATGTTATTTCGGTTGGCGATGTGATAAACGCCGTTGATGAATCAATTGACGCAACCCGATGCCATGGCGCAACGGGCGGGTGTCAAAGCGGTATGCGGTGTTTAACTCACACCTTATGGTCAGATCTAAGTACCAGAATAGAAGACTTTTTAAACGGTATTACCCTTGCTGAATTGGTAGAAAAGTCAGATGTGAAGGAAGTTTCATCTCGCCAAGATAACAGCGTTAATAATGCACTCAAGCAATTGGAAAATATTCAAGTAAGCTGCCAACTATAAGTTGGCATCCCGCGGAGAAAGAAATGAAGTTACCGATTTATTTAGATTACGCAGCAACCACGCCAGTTGATGAGCGTGTAGCAAAAGAAATGATGCAATGCCTAACAATGGATGGCAATTTTGGTAACCCTGCATCACGTTCACACCGTTTTGGTTGGCAAGCTGAAGAAGCGATTGATCAAGCTCGTACTGATATCGCAGATTTAATTAACGCTGACCCACGTGAAATCGTTTTCACGTCGGGTGCGACAGAATCAAACAACCTTGCAATTAAAGGCGCAGCACAGTTTTATAAAAAGAAGGGTAAGCACGTTATTACCGCTAAAACTGAGCATAAAGCAGTGATCGACACCTGTCGTGAGCTAGAGCGTCAAGGCTTTGAAGTAACTTATATGGACGTTGAAGAAAACGGCCTACTTGATTTACAAAAATTAGCCGACACAATGCGTGATGACACAGTATTAGTGAGCATTATGCATGTAAACAATGAGCTAGGTGTAATTCAAGATATCGCGACTATTGGCGAAATGTGTCGTGAACGTAAAATCATGTTTCACGTTGATGCCGCACAAAGTGCTGGTAAAGTGTTAATCGACGTGCAACAGCTGAAAGTTGATTTTATGTCATTTTCGGCTCACAAAGTATATGGCCCGAAAGGTATTGGTGCATTATATGTTCGCCGTAAGCCACGTGCACGCCTTGAAGCGCAAATGCACGGTGGCGGGCATGAACGTGGTATGCGCTCTGGTACACTTGCAACACACCAACTCGTTGGTATGGGCACTGCATTTAAAATTGCTAAACAAGACTTTGAAAAAGATCATGCTCACATCAGTGCGCTTCGTAAGCGTTTAATTGATGGCATTATGGCTGATATGGATGAAGTGTATTTCAATGGTACACCGGATCAATCAGTACCAGGAATTGTTAACATCAGCTTTAACTTTGTTGAAGGTGAATCGTTATTGATGGCTGTGAAAGATATTGCTGTATCATCAGGTTCTGCCTGTACATCAGCAAGTTTAGAGCCTTCTTATGTATTACGTGCGCTTGGCCGCAACGATGAATTAGCACACAGCTCAATTCGTTTTAGTATTGGTCGTTTTACCACCGAAGAAGAGATTGATTATACCGTCAATTTAATGAAAAACTCTATCGGTCGCTTACGTGAGATGTCTCCTCTTTGGGAAATGCATCAAGAAGGTGTTGATTTAGATTCAGTTGAATGGGCACATCATTAATTGATGTGCATGTCCGCTAGCAGGTAGTGAGGATAGTATTATGGCGTATAGTGATAAAGTAATCGATCATGTTGAAAACCCACGTAACGTAGGTGTTTTAGACAAAAATGACCCATCAGTAGCAACGGGTATGGTTGGCGCACCAGCATGTGGTGACGTTATGAAGCTGCAAATTAAAGTATCAGCTGAGGGCGTAATTGAAGACGCTAAATTTAAAACATACGGTTGTGGTAGCGCAATAGCTTCATCATCACTTGTAACAGAGTGGGTTAAAGGAAAGACATTAGATGAAGCATCTATGATCAAAAACACTGATATCAGTGCTGAGCTTGAATTACCACCAGTGAAAATTCACTGTTCAATTTTAGCTGAAGATGCAATCCAAGCGGCAATTGCAGATTACAAAAGTAAACAAGCGAAGTAAGAGATAATCATGGCAGTGACATTGACAGAAGCGGCAGTAAACCGCGTAGAATCATTTTTAGCAAATCGCGGAAAAGGCTTGGGCCTGCGCGTAGGCATTAAAACGACGGGCTGTTCAGGTCTTGCATATGTTCTTGAGTTTGTTGACGAGTTATCTGAAGGCGACGAAGTATTTGAATCCCAAGGGGTTAAAGTAATCGTCGACGCTAAAAGCTTAGTTTATATTGATGGCACCGAGCTTGATTACACTAAAGAAGGTTTGAATGAAGGGTTTAAATTTATTAACCCAAATCAAGCTGATGAGTGTGGTTGTGGCGAAAGTTTCACAGTATAAATAGTAAAGTGATTGTACTATTAAGCCCTGCACCTGTAGGGCTTTGTTCTATCTGAATTTTAAGCCAATAGATTGTTGGCATGGTTGGAATTATGCGCTATTTTGAATTGTTTGCGATACCCGTTGATTACAATGTAGATTTGGCAAAAATAACTAAGAATTACCTCGAACTCCAGCGTGCCGTTCACCCAGATCGCCATGCCAATGCCAGCAGCCGTGATAAGTTATTAGCCGTACAAAATACCGCAGAAATTAATGATGCCTTACAAATTTTAAAGCATCCGGTAAAGCGTGCAGAATACATGCTGAGTGAATTGGGTGTTGATATTCGTGCCGAGCAGCAAACACTACAAGATCCACTCTTTTTAATGCAGCAAATGGAATTACGTGAAGAGCTTGAAGAACTAAGCATAAGTGATGATCCAGACACAGCGATTGCTCAGTTCGAGAAGCAAATAAAACAACTAGACAGCCAATACAGTGCGCAACTTGCTGAGCAATTGGCAAGTAATGACGAGCAGCAATGGCTGTTAGCCGCTGATAGCATTCGAAAATTAAAGTTCGTGTATAAATTACGAGATGAATTAGAACGTATTGAAGACAGTTTATTCGACGATTAATTATCTAACTTACTACACCATTGGTAAGTAAAACAAGAGTTAAAGATCATTATGGCATTATTGCAGATTGCTGAGCCGGGGCAGAGCGCGGCACCACATGAACATAAGTTAGCAATTGGTATTGACCTTGGTACTACCAACTCACTTGTTGCGACAGTACAAAGTGGCGAAGCCCGTACATTAACCGATGTTAATGGCGTAGCCATGCTACCGTCTGTTGTACGTTATACCGCTGCTGGTATCACAGTGGGTGAACTTGCTGCTCAAGCTGCAACACAGGATCCTGTAAATACTTTAATTTCAGTTAAGCGTTTTTTAGGCAAAACTCAAGCTGAAATAGAGCAAAGCTACGGTCAATTGCCGTATGACTTTTGTCAGCACGATGGCGCATTAGCGATTACCACCGCAGCTGGCAACATCAGCCCAATTACAGCTTCAAGCGACATACTAAAAGCATTAAAACAACGCGCTAAAGAAAGCTTTGCAGGGCAAGATATTTTAGGTGCGGTGATCACGGTGCCAGCATACTTTGATGATGCACAGCGACAAAGCACCAAAGATGCCGCAGAGCTTGCGGGCATTAATGTACTACGCTTATTAAATGAACCAACAGCCGCCGCCGTTGCTTATGGCTTAGATTCAGGCCAAGAAGGTATTATTGCGGTTTATGATTTAGGCGGCGGTACGTTTGATATTTCAATTTTGCGTTTAAACCAAGGTGTGTTTGAAGTGCTGGCAACTGGAGGTGACTCAAGCCTAGGTGGCGATGATTTTGACTCATTATTAGTGGAGCACTTTAAGCGTGAAACTGGAGTAATGGCACTATCACCCTCAAACTTACGCTTATTCATCAGCAAAGCGAAAGCTTGTAAAGAAGCACTAAGCCAATATGCTAAAGTGAACGTTTGCCTTGAGTTTGACGATGAAAAATACACGGTCGAAGTCACTCGCGACAAGTTTGAAGAACTAGCCATGGTGTTGGTGAAAAAAACACTCCGTTCGTGTCGCCGTGCAGTTAAAGATGCCGGCATTACCAACGATGAAGTACAGCAAGTAGTTATGGTCGGCGGCTCAACCCGTATGCCAATTGTACGTAATCAAGTGGCTGAATTTTTCAATAAAGAGCCACTTACTTCTATCGATCCTGATCGCGTAGTTGCACTGGGTGCAGCATTACAAGCTGATGTATTAATAGGTAATAAGCCTGATTCAGACATGTTATTACTTGATGTATTACCACTGTCTCTTGGCTTAGAAACGATGGGTGGCTTAGTGGAAAAGATTATTCCCCGTAATACCACTATACCGGTTGCGCGAGCACAAGAGTTTACTACTTTTAAAGACGGTCAAACGGCAATGTCTCTGCATGTATTGCAAGGTGAACGAGAGCTAGTTGATGATTGCCGTTCATTGGCTAAATTTAGCTTAAAAGGTATTCCACCAATGGCAGCCGGTGCGGCGCATATTCGTGTGACCTTTAAAGTCGATGCCGATGGTTTACTTAGCGTATCCGCAATGGAAAAATCAACGGGCGTACAAGCTGAAATCCAGGTTAAACCATCGTTTGGTTTGTCAGATGACCAAGTGGCTAATATGCTTAAAGAGTCGATGACTAACGCCAAAGGTGATATGCAAGCGCGTATGCTCAAAGAGCAACAAGTTGAAGCATTGCGTGTTATCGAAGCACTTTATGCATCATTAGCAACAGACAGCGCTTTACTTGCTGAACATGAATTAACTAACTTGAATGCAGAAATTGCGAAACTAGTTACAGTTCGTGAGACAGCTACCGAGCCAAATCAAATAAAAGCAACCATAGAGAAAGTTGATAACGCCAGCAGTAAATTTGCTGAGTTAAGAATGGATGCATCGATCAAAAAAGCACTGCAAGGGCAGTCAGTAGACAACGTTTAAAAGAGGTTAGAATGCCACAAATTATTTTTCTTCCCCATCCGGAGTTATGTCCTGACGGCGCTGCAATTGATGCACCAAGTGGTGAAACAGTTCTGAATGTTGCACTTAAAAACGGTATCAGTATTCCACATGCTTGTGAAAAGTCATGTGCGTGTACCACTTGTCATTTAGTTATTCGTGAAGGTTTTGACTCACTTGACGAAAGCGATGAGCTTGAAGACGACATGCTAGATAAAGCATGGGGTTTAGAGCCTGAATCACGCCTAGGTTGCCAAGCAATCATTCGTGATGAAGACTTAATCGTTGAAATACCTAAGTACAATCTCAATATAGTGAATGAAGAGCATTGATTTAAAGCGCAGCTATAAGTTTTAAGCTTTAAGGTTTATAGAAAACACCGCGCTCAATTTTGAGCGCGGTGTTTTTGTTTGTAGCAGCGACTTTATGTCACGTCTTTATTAAACGCGGAGTAAAACCGCTGCTACGGGTTCAACCATATTTCGGAGGTGTATTTTGAGTGATCTTATTTTTTCAGACTCGTTTATAAATGGTGAGTTTTATAAAACCGATACGCGATTTAGTGTAGATGATCCTGCAACCGAAAAAAGTATCATAGAAGTCAGCGATATTGACCAAACTGGTGTACAACAGGCCATCAACGCCGCTCACGGCGCATTTATTAAATTAAAAGCCACCAATGCCACAACGCGTAGTAATGTATTAATGCGTTGGTTTGAACTGGTTATACAACATAAGCAAACACTTGCAGAATTAATGACTAAAGAGCAAGGTAAACCATTAAAAGAAGCCCTTGGTGAAGTTGAATATGGGGCTGGATTTATTAAGTGGTACGCCGAACAAGCCAAACGTAGTTATGGTGATGTGATCCCCGCCACTGATGACAATCATCGTTTAACTAGTTTTAAACAGCCTATAGGTGTGGTTGCTGGTATAACCCCATGGAATTTCCCGATTGCTATGGTTACGCGTAAAGTTGCACCAGCTTATGCCGCTGGGTGTAGCTTTGTACTAAAACCCTCGGAACATACTCCTTTGTGCGCACTCGCGTTAGCTTATTTAGCTGATCAAGCTGGTTTTGAACAAGGTACATTTAATGTGCTGGTTTCTGAAAATGCTAAAATGGTCGGCGAATTACTCACTGAGTCAGGAGCTGTTCGTAAGTTTACATTTACCGGTTCAACGGGGGTGGGTAAGCAGTTACTTGCACAATGTGCTTCTACTATCAAGCGTACTTCAATGGAACTTGGTGGTAACGCGCCGTTTATTATTTTTGATAATGCCGATTTAGATGAAGCGGTAACAGGACTTATGGGGGCAAAGTTTAGAAATGGTGGGCAAACTTGTGTCGCCGCTAACCGTATTTTTGTACAGCGTAGCGTACTTGATCAAGTTGTCGATAAATTAGCTAAAACAGTTACAGCACTGAAAGTGGGTAATGGGCTTGATGACGCAACAGATATAGGGCCGTTGATTTATCCTGAAGCTAAGCAAAAAGTACAAGAGTTGGTTACAGATGCCAAAGCAAAAGGTGCAGTACAAATAGGTGATAATGTTGAGCTTGGTGGTAACTATCAAGCACCCGTGATTTTAACTGACGTTACCCCTGAGATGGATATTTACCATCAAGAAGTATTTGGCCCTGTGGTCAGCATTATCGCATTTGATGAAGAAGCCGAAGTACTCGCACTAGCTAATAACGTACCCTATGGTCTTGCCGCTTATTTTTATAGCCAAGATATAAAACAAATCTACCGCATAAGCGAAGCATTAGAGTTCGGTATGGTAGGGATCAACGAAGGGCTGATCTCCAACCCCGTAGCTCCTTTTGGCGGTGTAAAACAATCAGGTCTTGGTCGCGAAGGTGGCCATCAAGGGCTCGACGAGTACCTCGAAGAAAAATATGTGTGTATGAAAATTTAAAGCTAGAAGCTGATAGCTTTTATTTCAATTAATGATAGCGCTGTCATTTTATCTTTTATATGATGGAGGTGAATAAATAATAATAAATAACAGATTACGTGGGGGAAATGCGTAGTCTAGGGTATACAACGAGGAGAGAGCAATGGATTTTAAAAAGCGAACTTTAGCAAGTTTGATCGCGATGATGCCATTAATGGCGCAGGCGCAGTTTTCGCAAACTGATGTGAATAACTTTGCCAAAGAGACCAGCCTGACATTTGCTGTGGTTGATAACTTTCATAATAAAGCCGCTGGTTTTTTAGGGACAATTACACTAAACAACCAATCTGATGTTGCACTTCCTGCTGGTGAAAGTGATTGGCAGTTGTATATTCACTCAGTTCGTAAGATCACTACTGAGCTAGTTGCGGGTTTAAATATTGAACACGTAAATGGTGATTTACACCGCATTACCCCAACTAAAAACTTTACAGGGTTGGCTCCAGGTAAAAGCTTAGTGCTTGAGTTTGATGCTCAAGTTTGGGTGGTTGCCTACACTGACTTTATGCCACGTGCTTTTTTTGTCTCTGGTGATAATAAACCAGCTATTTTTGCAAATACTGATAGTGAAGACATGACCCAGTTTGTTGCACCGTTTGAGCGTGAAAATCAACTACGCCGTTATAACGAGCCAAAAGATTTAACGGTATTAGTTACTCCACAAGTTCGCTTTGAGCGTAATCAACAAACGACAAGTCAAGTATCGCAACAAGACGCATTAAAGCGGATCATTCCAAAACCACAAAAAATCGAATTTAATCGCGGTACTGCAACACTTGATAGCAGCTGGCAGATCAGTTTTCAAGGTCAGTTAAAGAACGAAGTCATGGTGTTTATGCAAGACTTGCAAGATGACTATGGCCTAACCTTAAAAGCACAGCCAGATCACATCAAACTAGCAAAAGAAAAACTGTTTAGCTTAAAAGTAAATCCACAGTTGGCCGGTGGTAAATCAGAAAGCTATACTCTCGAAATAGATGACGATCGTATTGAAATTGTTGGTAGTGATAATGCCGGTGTGTTCTATGCCATGCAGAGCTTACTTAATCTACTCCCGGCAAATAGCCAAGGCACTGTAGACGTTCCACAACTTGAAATTGAAGATAGCCCACGTTACGGCTGGCGTGGTATGCACTATGATAATGGTCGTAATTATCACGGCAAAGACGCTATGTTCAAACTTGTTGAGCAAATGGCGCGGTATAAAATGAATAAACTGCACTGGCATTTCTCTGAAGATGAAGGCTGGCGCTTAGAAATTCCAGGATTACCAGAGCTTACTGAGATTGGCGGCTATCGCTGTTTTGACCTTGAAGAAAGAGAGTGTTTATTAACACAGTTAGGCACCGGACCATTTAAATCTGGCTCAGGTAATGGTTACTTAACTCGTAGTGAGTTTGTTGAATTATTAAAGTTTGCCAAAGATCGTCATATTCAGATTATTCCGGAAATTGAAGGGCCGGGGCATGCTCGCGCATCAATTAAAGCAATGGAAGCACGTTATCATAAGCTTGCCGATGAGGCGCAACGAGTAGCCAAAAATAAGCTTGTTAATAAAAAGAATACGGGGAAAGAGGAGCAGCAGGTAGATATCAGTACTGCAACCGAGTATTTATTGAGTGATCCGCAAGACACTTCTGTATATATGACGGTGCAAAACTACAAAGATAACTCGATGAACGTGTGCATGGATTCAACCTACGCCTTTTTTGATAAGGTTACCTACGAATTACAACAAATGTACCGCGAAGCTGGTGTGCAATTGACTAACTTGCACTTTGGTGGTGATGAAGTTGGTGCCGGTTCATGGATTGGTTCGCCAGTGTGCCAAGCAATGTTTGCTGATCCAAATAACGGGATTGCAGGTGCCGCAGACCTTAAACCTTACTTTACACAACGCGTGGCCAAGTTACTTGAGAAACGTGGTATTTCGCCAGGTGCATGGGAAGATGGTTTAATGTATGACCAAACAAACCCATTTAAGCGCGACGAGTTTCCAAACAAAACCTTTACAGCAAACGTCTGGGATAATATTTGGGAGTGGGGTGTAGCAGATAGAGCTTATCGCCTTGCTAATGCAGGCTACCAAGTGATTCTATCGCACGGTACACACTTATACTTTGACCACCCTTATGAAGCTCATCCACAAGAGCGTGGTTACTATTGGGCAACGCGTTATACCGATACTAAAAAAGCATTTAATTATATGCCAGATAATGTGTATGCAAATGCCGATTACACCCGAACACGAGAGCCAATAAATAATCTTGAAGCGCTAGTTGGCCGCCCGCTACCTACACTTAAAAAACCTGAAAACATCTTAGGTATGCAAGGACAAGTTTGGTCTGAAACTATTCGAACCGAAGATCAAGTATTGGCAATGATATTCCCGCGTATTCTTTCTGTTGCTGAACGTGCATGGCATAAAGCGTCATGGGAAGGCGAGCAGGTTGATCGTAAAAACCAAGAAAAGGATTGGGCTCAATTCTCTGCTGCAGTTGGTTTAAAAGAGCTAACTAAATTGGCAAATGCAGGTATAACTTTACATTTACCTGTACCAGGAGGTGTGATCAACAGCGGCAAACTTGAAGTTAACACGCCATTTACATATTTAAATGCCGAGTATAGTTTAGATAAAGGGGCGAGTTGGCAGCAATATACAGCTCCGATCAGTATTTCTAAACAGCAGTCTGTAGCATTACGCAGTAGCTTAAATAGCAAGCTAAAAAGCAGAATTACTTATATAAATTAATATATTAGTAACTAATTATGTTTTGAAAGGGCCGTAAAGGCTCTTTTTTGCATCGTTGAAAAATAAATTGTTACTAGTAATATGACAGTAATTAACGTAAAGTTTTATGGCAGCGCTGTCATTTTTGTTTCGATATTGTCATTTAAATGTCGCCAAGGTGTTATAACTACAGCAACGCTAATCGTCGATTTAAGTTTTTTGAACTTAATTGTAATAAATAATTATAACGATAGCTCGCAACAAGAAGAAGTTTTATGGAAGCCACAGTGTCAAAAATAAATAAACAAAGTAACTTTATACCAATGGCCATTGTTGCCACTTTATTTTTCATCCTAGGTTTTGCAACCTGGTTAAATGGTTCACTAATGCCATATTTAAAACAAGTATTGCAGCTTAGTCCATTTCAAGCCTCACTGATTTTATTCTCGTTTTATATAGCGGTGACGTTTACTGCAGTGCCATCGGCAATGATCATCCGTAAAGTTGGTTATAAAAATGGTATGGCGCTGGGTATGGCGACCATGATGGTAGCAGCTCTGTTATTTATTCCAGCTGCAAAATCTCATGTGTTTGCTCTATTTTTACTTGCACAGTTGATTATGGGAGCAGGGCAAACTTTACTGCAAACTGCAGTCAACCCTTATGTTGTACGGATTGGACCTGAAGAATCAGCTGCAGTACGTGTTAGCATCATGGGGATATTAAATAAAGGCGCTGGGGTGATTGCGCCAATTGTATTTACAGCATTAATTTTAAGCGACTTCACCGGCTTGGTTGGTAAAGATCTATCACAAGCTGAAATCGATTCAATGGCAAATAGTTTAATTTATCCTTATTTAGGGTTGGCGCTATTTATTGGTGTATTGGCATTTGCCGTGACAAAAATGCCCTTACCAGAGCTTATTGATGATGAAGAGCACAGCGCTAAGGGGCAAGTAAAAGAAGCACTTTCTCACCCAAGCCTTGCACTAGGTGTAGTTGCATTGTTCGTTTATGTAGCTGTGGAGGTTATTGCAGGGGATACTATCGGTACTTTTGCGTTGTCGCTAGGTATTGAAAAATATAGCGTAATGACTTCTTATACAATGAGCTGCATGGTGTTAGGCTATATAGTCGGTATTGTGCTTATACCGCGCGTTATTTCGCAGCATGCAGCGCTAAGTGTGTCTGCAATTTTAGGCTGTGTATTAACACTTGCTGTGGTATTTAGTGATACGAGTTCAGTTGTGATAGCAACAGCACTTGATTTAGAAGTGCAATTACCAGATACACTATTGATGATAGCTGTGTTAGGCTTTGCTAATGCCATTGTATGGCCTGCGGTATGGCCGTTAGCATTGTCTGGATTAGGTAAATTAACCAGTGTTGGTTCTGGCCTACTTGTAATGGGTATCGCCGGTGGGGCATTTGGCCCATTATTCTGGGGCTTAGCAAGTGGTGGTGTGGATTCTGCGGCGGCTCAGCAGGGGGCTTATATCGTCATGTTACCTTGTTATTTATTCATTCTTTTCTATGCTGTTAAAGGGCATAAGATGAAGAGCTGGAAATAGCTAAGTTACAAGGTAAAAGTTGAAAGGTTCAAGATAAAAGTTGAACTTTGTAGAACTTAGAACCTAATTTTTGAAAAGAATTTCTATAATGTAGAAATAATCCCGTGTGTAATGCCACCGAAAGGTGGCATTTTTTTGTTTAAAATAAAGTGTTAAAGCCCTAAGTTTGCTCTTGGGGGGAAGGCTTCAGCCGTGATAGTGCTTAATATGAATTAATTAATGGAATGAAATTTTAAGAATGTATTTGATATTGAGATAAGAAGAGAAAAATGGGGCGATTGACGGGGCTTGAACCCGCGACAACCGGAATCACAATCCGGGGCTCTACCAACTGAGCTACAACCGCCACAACACACCTTGTTTGGTGTGGCGCGGATAATACATAAAATAATAAATCTTGTGAAGGGCTAAGGGCAAAAAAAGTGAAAAAAATTTTAAATTGAATGTTTTTGTTTGTAAAATAGTCAGAGTGTGAATGTTTAAATCGTTTTTTATCTGGTTGGGTAAAATAAAAAATTAACCCTAAAGATGTTCTTTTAAAGATAAATAGATTAATTAATTAAATAATAAATTGAAATCAGATATAATTTAACCAACAAACTGTTTAATACTGAATGTCAGGAGTGATAATGGATACAATACTTAACTGGATAAACGAAAACTCGGGTTTGATTTTGCATTATGGCATTCAAGTTGTAATTGCATTGGTGATCTTTTTACTGGGCGGTCGTGTTGCAAAATTTTGCTCTAACCTAACTGAAAAAGCATTCGATAAAAAGAAAGTAGATAAAGCTGTCGGTTCGTTCGTATCAAGCATTGTTTATGCCATCGTATTTATGGCAACAATTTTAATGGCGTTGTCACAAATTGGCATAGAAACCACTTCATTTATCGCTATTTTAGGTGCTGCAGGCTTAGCAGTTGGCCTAGCACTGCAAGGTTCACTATCTAACTTCGCATCTGGCGTACTTATAATCTTACTTCGCCCTTTCAAATCGGGTGATTATGTCGAAGTTGGCGGTAAAGCTGGTACAGTTAAGAAAATCGAAATTTTTTCTACTGAACTACGCACACCAGATAACAAAGTTATCATCATGCCAAATTCTAAAATTATGTCTGACTCAATTATTAATTATTCACGCGAGGCAACTCGCCGTATCGATCTAGTTATTGGTGTTGGTTACGATGCAGACTTACGCAAAGCAAAAGAAGTACTTAAATCAGTACTAGATCAAGAATCACGCATTCTTAAAGATCCAGCTTATAATGTATCAGTGTCTGAGCTTGCAGACTCAAGCGTAAACTTCATTGTGCGTCCGTGGGTTAATTCAGACGATTACTGGCCAACTTACTGGTCTTTAATTGAGAACATTAAAATCGCATTAGATGATGCGGATATCACTATTCCGTTTCCGCAAATGGATGTTCATTTGCACAAGCAAGATTAATCAATATACAAGTAACAAAGGTCATTTTTAATGAAATTAAAGCTTTTATCAATTTTAGTTGCAGCATCAGCTACAACTAACGCATTCGCAGAAGACGCTAGAACATGGGAAGTTACCAGTGAGCTAGGTGCAATTATCACTAGCGGTAATACTGAAACAACTACTCTTAAGGGTGGGCTCAAGGCGTTACATAACTTAGAAAGCTGGAACAACGAGTATAAAATTAACGGTCTTTATAAAGAAGACAACGTTGAAAATGATGCCGGTGTAAAAGAAAAACAGCGTACTAACGAAAAATATTCGTTATCAGCGCAAGGTAACTATAAATTAAATGAAGATCATGCTCATTTATATATTTATGGCTCACATGTTTCAGATTACTTTGGCGCTTATCGCAGCGAGTCAGTTATTTCAGCAGGTTATGGTCAGCGCCTGTTAGATCGCTCTGACATGTGGCTAAATGCTGAAATTGGTCCAGGTTATAAGTATTTTCAATACCCTGATAAAAGTAGTGAAGTAGATGAAAATGGCAACTCTTTAGCCGGCGAGCGTGAAGGTGAAGTTATTGCATTAGGTAAACTTGATTATAATTGGCAAATTTCTGATAACGCAAAGTTTACTCAGTTAGTTGCAGTTGAGTACGGTGATACAAACACTAAAACACGTTCAGAAACTGCGCTTTTAGCTAAGATCAATGGTTCATTACAAATGAAAGTTGCTTACAACATCACCAACAACTCAGATGTTGCTGATGATAAAGAAAGCACAGACACAGAAACATCGCTGACACTGGTTTACAGTTTTTAACAGTTTATCTTTGTTTAGTGACATTTAAATGAAATAAAGGGACGAAAGTCCCTTTTTTATTTGTAGTTAAATAATGTAGAATAGCGAATCATTTGATTGTAGTTCTTGGGATAAACCTACTTGTGATGCTTTTTAAACGATTTTTAATAACTTTTTTACTGTTAACGACTGCATCGGCATTTGCTTTCACGCCGACTGCATCGCAAATTGAACAATTTAAAAAGCTGCCAAAGGCACAGCAAGAAGCACTAGCTGCGCAGTATGGTGTTGATTTAACAAGTATTACTGGTAACAAATTATCGCCCAATGCTGTTGTAGAAGAACAGCAAACAGTTTATCCGCGTCAAGAGCAAGAAGAGCCAGTATTAACAGACGAAGAACGCTTTGATCCACAATTGGATGAAATCAAGCCTTTTGGTTACGAGTTGTTCTCTGGTGAGCCTACGACCTTTATGCCAAGCGAAAATGCAGCTGTGCCAGAAACCTACTTAATAGGTCGAGGTGATCAGCTAAATATTAACTTCTATGGTAAAGAAAGCGAAAGCTATGAAGTGTATGTTGATCGTGAAGGGCGAATAAACATCCCAAATTTAAGCCCTGTCGAAGTGGCCGGCCTGACATTCGGGGAAATAAAAGAACTTATTAAAGCTAAAGTAGAGCAAGAAATTATCGGTGTTAAAGCGTTTGTATCACTAGGACAATTACGCAGTATGCGTATTTTAGTGTTAGGTGAAGCGTATAAGCCAGGTAGCTATAGCGTATCGTCATTGAGTACAGTGTCACATGCGCTTTTTATTAGCGGTGGTGTAACAGATATTGCATCTTTACGTAATATTCAAGTTAAACGTGCAGGTAAAGTCGTTGCAAACTTTGATCTGTATGAATTACTGATTAAGGGTGACAGTCGTAACGATATTATTTTAAAGCCTGGTGATGTGGTTTTTGTTCCACCCGTGGGAGGGCAAGTTGCTGTTGAAGGGTTAGTGAAGCGCCCTGCAATTTTTGAAATAAAAAATAATGAAACGGCCCAAGATATATTAACAATGGCCGGTGGCTTAAAACCAGAGGCTTATGCTCAAAAAGGTATTGTTGAGCGCTTTAATAATTATAATGCTAAAGAAATTTTATCAGTCGATTTTAGCGTTAGTGATATCAACTATATCCCGCAAGATGGCGATAGAATTCGTTTTAATCCAGTAAGTTTACAGATTCAAAACTCAATTACCGTAATAGGTGCTGTTGCACGCCCTGGTAATTATCAATGGCAACAAGGTAAGCATATTTCGGATGTATTTACATCTGTTCGTGGTGATTTGTTACCACAAGCTGACCTTAGTTATGCCTTGTTAGTACGTGAAATTAATATTGCAGGCGATATTGAGGTGTATCAATTTGATATTGCGCAAGCGATTGTAAAAGCCGCTGAACACGATTTAGAGTTGCAAGCAAATGACAAGTTATTAATTTTTAGTCGTTTTGAAGAAAAAGAAGCCGAAAAGTTAGCGCTAACAAATATGGCACTGACCGAAAAACAACAACAACAACAAATTAAAGTTGAGCAGTGGCATAAGTATCAAAAGAAAGAATTCGAAAAATACATTGGAGTTACCCAAAGTGAAGACGCTTTCATAAAGACAGATGATAGTGCTAATGTAACTATTACTCAATTAGCTAAGCAAAGAAAAGCGGATGAAGAGCTTGTTAAGCTTAGGGCTGAAAATTATTCAACTTTTAGCCGCTACAACATATTAAAACCAATCAAAGCAAAATTAAAACAGCAGGCTTCAGTAGCACAAGCTATGCAGTTAATTGAAATAAATGGTCATGTTGCTTATCCAGGTGTATATCCGTTAACAGTTGGCGCTGAAGTTAACGAGCTAATTATAGCAGCAGGTGGGTTACTTGAATCTGCTTACACAGAGCAAGCCGAAATCACTCGCCTACTAGCTGGCGATGCGACAAAAGTAGAGCATATAAAGTTTAATTTGCATAACGCTATGTTAGGGAAGCTTGGTGATAACCGAGTGCTACGTAGTAAAGATAGCCTTAATATTTTCTCAATTCCAAATTGGCAAGAAAATGTAAAAGTTGAGCTAAAAGGTGAAGTTAAATTCCCAGGAACTTATACAATTCGTCGTGGTGAAACATTGGCTAACTTACTAGCGCGCGCAGGTGGATTCTCAGAGTTTGCTGAAGAGAAAGCTGCCATTTTTACACGCGAGTCTATTCGCAGGCAAGAGCAGCAGCAATTAACTAAGTTATCAGAAGATTTACGTCGTGACCTTGCACAAAAAAGCTTTGAGAAAGGTGCCAGAACGTTATCGTACGATGAGATGAACAAGTTACTTATCGACTTAGCAGATATAGAAGCGGTAGGGCGACTCGTTATTGATCTTCCTTTAATCGTTGAAGATAAACAAAAGCTTGTGCTGCAAGATGGTGATGCTTTATATGTGCCAAGTAAGCGCGACTCTATCAGCGTAATTGGCGAAGTTAATTACTCAACCTCGCATTTATACAAACCAGGCATAAGTTTTGAAGAATACATCGCATTGAGTGGTGGCTTAAAGGTTCGCGCTGATGAATCGCGTGCCTATATTATTAAAGCGAATGGTTCAGTGAAAATTCCAAATTCAGGAAGCTGGTTTGCAGTTAATGATTCACAAATGCTAGAAGCTGGAGATACGATTGTAGTCCCTCTTGATTCCGGCTATATGGACAACCTAACCTTGTGGAGTACGGCAACACAGATAGTTTATCAACTTGGTGTAGCTGTTGCTGCGATTAGTAGTATTTAAATAACAGGTTAATTTAAATGGTTAATAAATCTCATGAAATAACTGTGGGTGATTTTTTTAAAAGGTTATTCAACGACAAGTGGTTGGTAGTCTTAATTACAGGGCTAGTATCTATTGCGTTTGTAATATTGGCACTTTATCTGCCCAATAAATATAAGTCAGATGTATTGCTAATGCCTATAGTTGAACAAGATACTAATTTAGCAGGTTTAGGTTCTCAATTAGGTAGCCTAGCGTCGATAGCTGGTATTGACCTTGGCGGGCAATCAGATAAAACAGATCTTGCGATTGCGACATTAAAAAGCAGAACTTTTTTAATGAATTTTATTAATGAGAATCAACTAAAAGTAGAGCTGCTAGGTGTTAAGAGTTGGGATTATGCAACTAACCAATATATCTATGATGATGAAGTATACGATCATGTCAATAATAAATGGGTACGTGAAAGTTCAACTATTAAGCAGGCTGAACCAAGTTTACTCGAAGCATATATTTACTTTATGGAAGAATTATTAGAAGTAGATAAAGATAAAGAAACTGGATTTGTACGGATCACAATTAAGCATGTTTCAGCTCAATTTGCTGAGCGAGTTGCAACCCAATTAATTATAAGTATTGATGAAAAGTTACGAGCGGATGCAGCAAACGAGACAGAAAGAAGTATCGAGTTTTTAAAAGAAGCAATTAAAGAATCTGATAATTCTGATCTAAAGATCTTACTGTATAATCTAATAGATCAAGAAGTGCAAAAGAAGATGCTTACAAAGGTTAAAGAAAACTATGCATTTAAAGTCATAGATAAAGCGGTAATTGCTGAAGAAAAGTATTCTCCTAGAAGAGCTCTATTATGTATTTTTGGTTTTATTTTAGGGGGGGGAATAAGTTGTATCGTTGTCTTCATCCGAGCTTTAAGGTAACTAAAGGTTTTAGATATTATGTATAGTCCTGTTTTAGTTGCACTTGTGTCTACGTACATCAGTATATTATTACTTAACTCATTCGCAGTGAAACTAGGTTTGGTAGATCGACCTTGCACAAGAAAATTACATAAAGGTGAAGTTCCCCTTGTTGGTGGTATGTCAGTTTTCTTTGGTGTTGTAACCTCTTTAATCTTATGCTCTGATTTAAATCAAGTGGTAATATTATTTGTTATTTCTGCTGGAATTATAGTATTTATAGGTGTACTTGATGACAAGTATGATCTAAGCGTTCGCTCTCGCTTGATAGGGCAATTTTTAGTTGGGTCAATTTTAATTTTTGCTTTAGGTGATTACATAACTAATCTAGGGGACTTATTTTCACTAGGCCAAATAAATATTAAGCAGTTTGGTGTCGTATTTACTCTCATTGCAATTCTAGCTGCTATAAATGCCTACAATATGATCGACGGGATTGATGGACTGTTAGGCGCTTTGGCAATAGTGTCATTTACGGGAATAGCTGTTTTAGGTTATGAAAATATGCACTTTTCTAGTTACATTTCAATTATATTTATTGCATCATTACTACCTTTCTTCTTGGCTAATTTAGGTGTATACCCATTTAAAAAGCTAAAAATTTTTATGGGGGATGCTGGTTCAATGCTTATAGGCTTAGCTATTATTTGGGCGCTAGTCTATTCAAGTCAGAAAACATCTCTTGGTGAGCCTATCGTCAGACCTGTCTTTGCTCTTTACGTCGTTGCAATTCCATTGATGGATATGGTTGCAATAATGTTTAGAAGGATAAGTAAAGGTCAATCACCATTTAAACCTGATAGAGATCATATTCACCATATTTTTATGAAAGCTGGTTTTTCTTCTCGTCAAGCTTTAGCTTTTATTACTTTTTCTGCCCTATTTATATTGTCTATTGGCATTTATGGCGAAGTAACTCAAATGAAAGAGCTTTATCTGTTAATCATCATAGCAAGTCTATTTTTACTTTACGCATTTGTAATAAAACGAGCTTGGACCGTAATTAAGTTTTTTAAGCTTATTCAAAAGGGGGTTATATAGATGGAAATATTAAAGCTAATTGGTCGTGAAAAACTACTTTTTATAGATGATATAATTAAAGCTGAAAAAGTATTATCAGAAAAAGTTTCCAAATCTCGTTTTCTAGTACTTGGTGGTGCAGGATCTATTGGTCAAGCTGTCACCAAAGAAATTTTCAAACGTAATCCTAAAAAACTACATGTTGTTGATATAAGTGAAAACAACATGGTTGAGCTAGTTCGAGATATTCGTAGTTCGTTTGGTTATATAAATGGTGATTTTCAAACATTTGCGTTAGATATAGGGTCTATTGAGTACGATGCATTTATTAAAGCAGATGGGCAATATGACTATGTTTTAAATTTGTCAGCCTTAAAACATGTCCGCAGTGAAAAAGACCCATACACATTAATGCGAATGATTGATGTAAATGTATTCAATACAGATAAAACAATACAACAATCAATCGACGCGGGTGTTAAAAAGTACTTCTGTGTCTCTACAGATAAAGCAGCTAACCCTGTCAATATGATGGGTGCATCAAAACGTATCATGGAAATGTTTTTAATGCGCAAGAGCGAGCAGATTTCAATATCTACAGCGCGATTTGCAAATGTTGCCTTTTCAGATGGTTCATTGTTACATGGTTTCAATCAGCGTATAGAGAAAAAACAACCAATCGTCGCTCCAAATGACATTAAACGCTATTTTGTGATTCCACAGGAATCAGGTGAATTATGCTTAATGTCGTGTATTTTTGGTGAAAATCGCGATATTTTCTTTCCCAAGCTGAGTGAATCACTGCACTTAATAACGTTTGCTGATATTGCTGTTAAGTACCTTGCTGAAAAAGGTTACGAACCTCATTTATGTACAAGTGAAGATGAAGCTCGAGAGTTAGTTAAGACATTACCTGCGCAAGGAAAGTGGCCATGTTTGTTTACGAGTAGTGATACAACGGGTGAAAAAGATTTTGAAGAATTTTTCACCGATCATGAAACACTAAACATGGATAGATTCGAAAATCTTGGCATCATTAAAAATGAAGCGCAATACAATGCTGAATTACTATCAGTGTTTGAACAGACTATTTCAGAGTTAAAAGCTGACAGAGCTTGGACAAAAGAGCAAATTGTTCAATTGTTTTTCGCCATGCTCCCCAACTTTGGTCATAAAGAAACAGGCAAGTACTTAGACAGTAAAATGTAAGAGAGCTATTGAGTATGACAAAGCAGTTGATTTCATTTATAAAAGAACTCTATGAAACAAATGAATTTATTCCATTACATGCGCCCACGTTTACGGGTAATGAACAGCAATATGTAGCTCAGACAATCAATAGCACATTTGTATCTAGTGTCGGTAAGTTTGTTGACAATTTTGAAGCACATATTGAAAGTTACACTGCTACAGCTAAAGCTGTTGCTACGGTAAATGGTACAGCAGCATTACATGCCGCACTATATATGGCTGGAGTTAAAGCAAATGATATTGTGATTACTCAAGCACTAACATTTGTTGCAACTTGCAATGCATTACATCATATGGGCGCTCAGCCTGCTTTTGTGGATGTCTCTCCTATTAGTTTGGGGTTATGTCCGAAGGCTTTAGAGTTATTTTTAGATGAATACGCCGTATTAACCGAAACGGGGCCTGTTCATAAAGCTACAAAGCAGCGTATTAAAGCGGTTGTTCCAATGCATACATTTGGCCACCCTGTGGAACTTGATGAGCTTGTCGCAGTATGTGAAAAGTGGAAAATTTGCTTAGTTGAAGATGCCGCAGAAAGCTTAGGATCTTTTTATAAAGGTCAGCATACAGGTACTTTTGGAGATTATGGCGCTATAAGCTTTAATGGTAATAAGATTATTACTACTGGTGGCGGTGGTATGGTGCTGTGTAAAACTTTAGATGCCGGTAAACACACCAAGCATGTCACTACAACGGCAAAAGTTCCACACCCTTATGAGTTTTATCATGATGAAGCGGGTTTTAACTACCGTATGCCAAATTTAAATGCGGCATTAGGGTGTGCACAAATGGAAAGTTTACCTGCTTTTATTGAAAATAAGCGCAGCCTCGCATCATTGTATAGCGACTTTTTTAATGGCTCAGACTATAAATTTTTTACAGAACCACCCTACGCGAAATCAAATTACTGGCTAAATGCTATCATTTGTCCAGACCAACAATCTCGCGAAAAATTATTACAAGAGACCAATTTGAACGGTGTTATGACCAGACCAATCTGGCAATTGATGCATCGCTTAGCGATGTTTAAAAATGCGCTACGAGGCGATCTTTCTTATTCAGAATTTATTGAAGGTCACTTGATTAATATCCCAAGCTCACCAATCAAAAGCTTAGGTAGAGTATAGATTTATGAAAATAGCCGTTTTTACAGGTACTCGCGCTGAGTATGGTTTGCTTTTTTGGCTCTTAAAAGATATTAAGAATGATCCTGAACTAACTTTACAGTTATTAGTATCAGGTATGCATTTGTCTTCTGAGTTTGGCGAAACTTATAAGCAAATAGAGCAAGACGGATTCACTATTGATGAAAAAATAGAAATTCTACTTTCTTCTGATACGGCTGTAGGCACAGCAAAAAGTATGGGGTTAGGAGTGCTTGGTTTTGCTGATGCACTAAACCGTTTAAAGCCTGATGCACTTGTGATTTTAGGTGATAGATTTGAAGCATTGGCAGCAGCACAAACGGCAATGATTTTACGTATCCCGATTCTCCACTTGCATGGAGGAGAAATTACAGAAGGCGCATATGATGATGCAATTCGCCATGCTATTACTAAGTTGAGTTACTTGCATGGTACATCAACAAAAGAATATCAACAGCGTGTAATTCAATTAGGGGAACAACCTGAACGAGTAAGAAATATCGGGGCGATAGGACTAGACCACCTGAAGCGTGGTGAATTTATGACAGTCGATGAAATTGCGAATTCTTTAAGCTTCCGTCTTAGCCAGCCATATTTTTTAGTGACTTATCATCCAGTCACTTTAGGTGATGAACAGCCAGAACAAAGCTTTAATGCTTTACTTGAAGCGTTAAATGAATTTCCAGAGCATCAGGTTATTCTAACTTACCCTAATGCAGATGATGGTGGTCGTCGTATAATACCACTCCTGGAAAAGTACGCTGAGCAGCAGCCAAGAAGAGTGTGTGTAATTCCATCACTTGGCCAAAAACGTTATTTAAGTGCAGTTAAACATGCTTCAGTAGTCATTGGTAATTCATCAAGTGGTGTAATCGAAGTGCCGTCATTTAATATACCAACAGTAAATATAGGCGTTAGGCAAAAAGGGCGATTAGCGGCTAAAAGCGTATTGCATTGTGATGCTACAAAAGCAGCAATAAATGCGGCTATAGTCAGCGCTCTTCAAGGTGACTATAAAGTCGCAGGGAAAGAAATAACGAATCCTTATGGTGCAGGTAATGCAAGTGAGCAGGCAATCGCTATGTTGAAAACCCTAAAATTCGAGCCAAGTAAATCTTTTTACGATCTAAAGTGAGTAACTTCATGACCTTAATTATTGCAGAAGCTGGTGTTAATCATAATGGCAGCGACGAATTAGCATTTGCTCTTGTCGATGCGGCTCATAAAGCAGGCGCAGATATTGTTAAGTTTCAGACGTTTAAAGCTAAAAATTTAGTAACTGAAGATGCACAGCAAGCTGAGTATCAAATAACTAACAGTGGTCAAATAGAATCACAGTACTCAATGCTGAAACGTTTAGAATTAAGCTATGAATCACATCACAAGCTCGTAAAATATTGTAAAAATCTGGGTATTGAATTTTTATCAACGGCTTTTGATTCAGAAAGCCTTTCATTTTTAGTTGATGATCTCGGAATAACACGTTTAAAGCTGCCATCGGGTGAGATCACAAATGCACCGTTAGTGTTAGAGCATGCTCGAACAGGGTGTGACCTTATTGTTTCAACGGGTATGGCTACATTATCAGAAATAGAGCAAGTGTTATCGGTGATCGCATTTGGATATTTAAATAAGCATGGGAACCCGACCGATGAACAACTGCAAGCCACTTATTTTAGTGAAGAAGGCAAAAAATTACTTAATGAAAAAGTAACACTGTTGCATTGCACTACAGAGTACCCAGCGCCTTTTGACGATATAAATCTAAATGCAATGGATACAATGAAAAATGCATTTAAACTAGCAGTTGGGTATTCAGATCACAGTGAAGGCATAATTGTACCAGTAGCTGCAGTAGCTAAAGGCGCTGTATTAATAGAAAAACACTTCACTGTTGATAAAACATTGTCAGGACCCGACCATAAAGCATCGCTTGATCCAATTGAATTAAAAGCGATGGTTGATGGGATTCGTACGGTTGAAAAAGTACTGGGAGATGGCATTAAAGGGCCGCGTCCATCTGAAGTAAAAAATAAAAGCGTTGCGCGTAAAAGCCTTGTCGCAGCAAATAGCATTGCTGCTGGTGAATTATTTAAAGAAGGTAACCTTACTGTAAAGCGCCCTGGAAATGGTATAAACCCAATAAAATATTGGCATTACTTAAATACACCAAGTGGAAAAAACTATAAAGCCGGCGATTTAATTAATGAGTAGTCCTGGTTATTTGATAATCGGCGGCGGCGGGCATGCAGCAGCTCTTGCTGAAATATTAATTAAACAAAACAAACCTTTATTAGGTGTCGTTGCGCCGGATATTATAGCGGGGCATGCGATTTTTGATACTGTTGAGCATTACTTGCAGGATGATGATGTACTTACGTTTGAAGCTGATGGGGTGTTACTCGTTAATGGAATTGGGGCAATGCCGCGACAAACGCTAAGACAGAAAGTGTATAAGCGTTTTAGCGAGTTAGGTTATACATTTGCAACAGTTATTGCAGATTCAGCGTTAGTGTCAGATTATGCCGTAGTGGCTAAAGGTGCACAAATTATGAATAACGCAGTAATTAATATTGGCTGTGAAATTGGTGAAAATACGATAGTAAATACGTCTGTAACCGTTGACCATGATTGCACTATTGGCGCTCATAGCCATCTAGCGCCCGGTACTACGTTAAGCGGACAAGTTAAAGTCGAAAGCAATGTACACATAGCAACAGGTAGTAGTGTTATTAATAATGTAAGTATAGGTAGTAATTCAGTTGTTGGGGTTGGGGCTAATATTACTAAATCAGTACCAAAAAACTCTATAGCATATGGTGAACGTGCAAAGATTAAAGAGCTAGGTGATTTATGATAAAAAATTGGCAAAAAGTAATTGTTTCCCCTACCACAACTATCCGTGAAGTGCTTGAGATTATAGATAAAGAAGCACTTCGTGTAGCTATTGTAGTACTTGGTTGCGACACACTTGTAGGCATCGTTACTGACGGTGATATCCGTCGTGGAATTTTACAGGGTGTTGAATTATCAGCTCCAGTCAGCACAATAATGAATAATAATCCAACAAGTGCTAACGTTTCTTTAAGTAGTGCTGAATTAAAAACACTAATGCAAGAGCGTAAGATATTATCTCTCCCGATCGTTGACGACTCAGGAAAGTTAGTTGGTTTAAAAACGTTGTACGATACGTTGGTTGTTGATAAGCGTGAAAACCCTGTTTTTATTATGGCAGGAGGCTTTGGTACCCGATTGAGACCACTTACAGATCACTGCCCCAAACCAATGCTCAAAGTGGGTGGTAAACCCATGTTAGAAACCCTTATTAATAATTTTAAAAACTATGGTTTTTATAAATTTTATATTTCTATACATTATTTACCTGAAGTGATAGTGAATCATTTTGGCGATGGTAGCAACTTCGGTATTGAAATTACGTATATTCATGAAACAACGCCTTTAGGTACAGGGGGGGCGCTATCACTCTTACCTAAATCACTGCCTAAAGAACCACTAATAATGATCAATGGCGATATTTTAACAAATGTCGATTTTGCCAAAGTTCTCGACTTTCATGTAAAACAGCAAAGTGATGCAACCATGTGTGTGCGTGACTATGAAATAAAAGTACCATTTGGTGTGATTGAAGGTACTGGTCACGAAATTACTAATATTGTAGAAAAGCCAACATACAGGTATTTCGTAAATGCTGGTATTTATGTAATTTCTAACCATATTATCGAGTCATTACCTAATAATGAGCATTTAGATATGCCAACACTGTTTGAGCAAAAACAAAAGGTGGGTTGTAAAACACTAAAGTTTCCGATTCATGAATATTGGCTAGATGTTGGGCGCCACGATGATTTTAATAAAGCACAGTCAGATATCTATGAGTTAGGAATATGAAGTCAAAAGTTTTAGCTGTAGTACCTGCAAGAGCAGGTAGTAAAAGGCTACCTAAAAAAAATACTAAGTTATTAGATGGCTTACCACTCATTGCTCATACACTTGAAGCAATTAAACACTCAACCTTAGTTACCACGACAGTGGTTACTTCTGATTGCCCAGAAGTTTTAAGTATTAGTGAACAATATAGTAATACCTACAGTTTAGAGCGCCCAGCGGAACTTTCCTCTGATACGGCTTCTTCAATTGATGTGCTTATTCATGCAGTTGAACACTCAAAGCAGCTTGGTGAATTCGATGTTGTGTGCTTATTACAACCAACGTCACCGTTGCGTACTTCGCTTGATATTGACAATGCAATAACGCTATATATAGAAAAACGGGCGAAAGGTGTTGTTTCAATGACTGAGTGTGAGCACTCCCCACTTTGGTCGACACCTTTGACAGGTGAAGGGGATTTTAATAAATTTATAAGCAAGCTATCAAATGCTCGTTCCCAAGATTTACCTAATTACTACCGATTAAATGGCGCAATTTATTTAATTGAAAAAAACACGCTATTAAAAGAAAACAAGCTATTTTTAGAACAAGACTACTACCCGTATATTATGGATACAGAAAATTCTGTTGATATCGACAACTATCTAGATTTTCTAGTTGCTGAAACCATCATAAAGTTAAAAAAATAGCTTATGGCTACTCAACACAAGCTACTAGAGCAAATTTTAAATATTAAGTTAAATGCAAACATACTACTGTATTTATCGTTAATGGCGGTAATTTTTGGGTTTGATGGTATTCTTAAAGTTGTAAAACCTAGTTATACCGAAACGGGAAGCTTTAATTTTTTTATTGGTTTTATCATCCTCAGTTTACATTGCTTTTTATATTTAAGAAGTTATTACCTCAATTTGTCAAATTCGATAAAGCCTCAAGAAGTGTATAGCATTGCATTTGGACTGGTGTTATCAGTGATTCTTTTAGGTTATAGCTTGGGGTATTTTGAATTAGGTAAAATTATCCGAGATATATTCTATAATTTCTATTTTATTGTTATTTTTTACGTTATTTATTATTTTAAAAAAACAGAAAAGCTGAAATTTAATACTATTTTAAAACTTAGTTTTTTTATTTACTTTGTGGTTTTTAACTTCTTAGCAGTTGTTCTAGGTAATTTTGACCATGAAGGTAGGTTTACAGGAATGCAGTTAGCCGCTTCTATCTATGGTGGAACAGCATGTTTAATGCTAATCACATTGCTCGAAAGTGACTTAGGGAAATTCAATAAAGTATTTTATTTTAGTATAGGTGTTACTTTTTTACTTCTCTCAGGAACTAGAGGGGCAGTACTATCATTAATCGTTTATTTTTCTTTTAGTTTGTACCGTACATTTGGTAAAAACAAAGTTTTGCAAACTATTATACTGATGTTAGTACTTAGTATTGTTGGTATTATTGTTTTAAAAATAGACCAGATAACAGCTGCAATGTCAGCACTTTCTTCTTTGCGATTTGCATCAACAGCAGATTTAGAAGGGGGGTCTTTAGGTACAAGACTGACTTGGTACTTGATGATTTTAGTTGACCTATATGATCGTTCATTAATTGGGGGGTTCGGTGGCGGTGCCGCAGAAAAGTTAACTGGCCATATAACTCATTTTGACTTACTTCGCTTCTGGTATGATTACAGTATCTTTTTTATTGTAGTGCAGTTAATGCTATTTATATATATGATAAAAGCAATAAACCCCAACTGGTTTTTAATCTTTTTGTACTTATGTGCGCAATATTTGCTTTTCTCATTGCATAATATTTTTCAAGCGCCCACTATGCTGTTGACCTTTGCTTTATCATTGGTCGTGTTAGCGTCAAAAAATAAAAACAAATATGAATAAACTCAAAGGCCCGCTAGCTCTTGCTTTTAGCGAAAGCTTAACAAAATTGATTGGCTTAATGCTGTTGCCAGTCATTACGGATGCATTAACACTTGAAGAGTTTGGCATCTATGCACTATTTTTAATTAATTATATATTTTTTTCAGCTTTATACATTGCAATATTAAACAACTTTATCCTTGTAGGCTATTTTACTCGCCAACATCGTATTGTATACGAAATTAAGTCTGCTATGGTTTTTAACATATTGTTTTTTATTGTGTTATCAATTTTGTTTTTTTCTATATCAAGTGCTTACTATTTTTATGATTACTTTTATGTATTTTTTATATCTAGTTTGTCATGTATTATTGCTCAACCATCTCAGGTTTACCTCACCTTTAAACAGTGTCAGCAAAAATATATATCTTATGCAAAATTTAGTTTAACGTTTGTTTTTTGTTATGTCGTATTGGGTTTTTTAGCTTATTATTTTAATGTTTCAAGCTGGCAAGGTTATGCTTTGTTGGTTTTATCGAGTCATCTATTTCAAACACTTTTGCTGCTTTTTATAGATGCGAGTAATGTGCGCCTTATTTACTTTTCTAAGATGAGCTCATCTAAACGCTACATAAAACACTTTAAAGCTTTAATAGGTAACTCTTTATTTGGATGGGCTAGGGTAAATGTTGATAAGTATTTAATTATTACCATACTGGGTACTTCGGTTATGGCAACTTATTCGTTAGGCTTTCAATTAGGGGCTGTGATTGGCTTATTGAATACAATATTAATAAAGTTACTAAATCCAATTTTGTTTGCATCGTTTAAGAGTCAGGTAAATGCAAAAGCAAGGAAGTTAACGATTATAGTTATTGCTTGTTTTGCAGTTGTTAGTCTTAGTTATACTTTGTTATTACCTTTTATTGTTGATGTCTTTTTTCCAGTATCTTATGAGTCATCAATACAAATAGCGCAATTGGTGAGTGTGGGATACTGCTTACAAGTTATGGTTTCAGTAGTTGGTGCTGTTTTATTTTACGAAAAACGCAATTACCTGATTTCAGCTTTATCAATGGCTTCATTTACATTTTTATTACTTGGGTTAATGATTATATATAGCTTAAATCTATTTTCAGCATATTATGTAGCACTTTTCTTTGTTGGGTCTTGGTGCTTCCATTTAATTTTAACTTTATTTTTTGCTTTAAAAGAGCCAAAATTTATAGGTTTTATAAAAAATGCATAAGAATATTTTTGTTGTTAATACTCAGCTTCACTTATTACTCGCGCAATCAATTATTTCTGGTGATAGGCTTCATAACTGTATTTTAATAAGTTATGAGAAAGATAAGATACATTCCTCTTTATTATTGGAGCATAGTTTATGGAGTGATTTATATGAACTACCAGTTATAGATAAAAAGGCAGCATACAGCTACAAAAAAAAGATCAAAAATTTAAAAAAATTGAATAACGGTTTTTTATTCTGGGGTAATGATTATCAACTAGAAAATCAAGTAGTTGCTCACATAATAAAGCCTGAAAAGATCTATTTGTTTGATGACGGTTTAGCCAGTTATATGGATAACATTAGAGAAGTCACTTTTCAAAAAAAACTAGCTATGAAGCTATTTTCAAGCTTACTACTAGGCAGGGCCTTGAAAAACGTTACCGGAATTGGCCATTATCGTGTAGATGGTAGGTATTGTTTAAGTAAAGAGTTAGTGAAGTATGCAAACCAAGCAAAAGAAATTCACTTATCTTTTTCAGCCAAAGTTATTAATGAGGTAAGGAGTGCAGTTTCAGAGCAACCTATCTGCAAACCTGCTGCGCTACTTTTAACTCAGCCAATAACAGAGTATAACGCCTTATCAAAAGCTGAAGAAGACGCTCACTTAATTAGATTAGCAAAAGAAGCTGATAGACTTGAGGTTGAAACGCTTGTAGTAAAGTACCACCCTGGAGAGTCTATAAAGCGGAGCTTGGAGCGGCTAGATTTAATTAAAAGAAACACTCAAGCAAGTGTGCTTGTAATTGAGCGAATAAATAGCTTACCAATTGAAGTCATAATAAGTGATCAGCAAGATAATCCGTTTAAGTTCGCATTATCCGTTTACAGTACAGCTATATTAACGTTAAAGCTATTACGTAGTGACTTACATTGTATAAGCTCATTGTCAAAAGCCGATGCAGAAAAAAGCGAGGCATTTTTCCAGCTTTTTGAGTTATTTAGAAAGTTTAAAATTAAAGAGGTAAATAGTGAAAGAGTCTTTTAAGCAGTTAGACTCCAAGGTTAGATCAAAGGAGCAGTTGAATAGATTGCTTAAAATTAATGGGAATAAAAAGTTTACTTTAACTACTTTTGTAAATCCCTTTTCATATAATGTACTTTGTGCTGAGCCCAGCCTAATTCAAGCTATGGATATAATATTATCAGATGGTTCTTTACATAAAACTCTCCATAATCTGTTTCACGAAAATAAGGTTGATCGGGTTAGTTTTGATTTTTCATCTATTGCTTCAGAAGTTTTAGCTCAGGCTGCTGAAAGACAAGCAAAGGTAGTACTTATAGGTGCCAAGCCTGGGCTCGTAGATATTGCAAAGAGTAACTTTGAAAAAATGTACCCAGGGTTGAACGTTGTTTATACACATCATGGTTATTTTGAAAACGAGCAGCATCGAGAGCAAGTAATTAATCAGGCAGATCAATGCAAGCCAGAGATAGTAATTGTAGGTATGGGAACGCCATATCAAGAGCACTTTTTAGTTGAATATAGTCAAAAAGCAAATAACGCATGCCAACTTTTTACATGTGGCGGGTTTATTGAGCAATCTTCCATTAAAGCAGATTACTATCACCCTTTAATAAAAAAATTAGGTTTAAGGTGGTTACAAAGAGCTATTATGCATAGCCATGTTCGTAACAGGCTAATCCGTGACTATCCAATATTCGTTCTAAAATACTGTTACACACACGTTAGGCGTAAATAGCTTTCAAGTTATTTTATATAGACAGTACCCTAATTAAATGCGTATAATCTCCACTCTCAATTTGCAGGTGTAAGTAATCGAAGTTAGAGAAGTCAGTGTTTTAAGGATTGATATGGATAGTTGGTACTTATTATTTTGTAAATCAAGGCAAGAGGCTCGTGCCCAAGTTAATTTACAAAACCAAGGGATTGAAGCTTTTTTTCCTCAGCTACAAAAACAGCAGTTAATTAAAGGTCGTCGTACTTTTAAGCAGTCTGCGGTGTTTCCTAGTTATTTATTTGTTCGCTTAAATCCCCACACCGGCAACTTTGCTGCGGTAAAAAATACCTGTGGTATCAGTAGTTTTGTGTCGTATGGCGCATCTTATCAATTAGTTCCAGAACAACTTATCAAAGAATTAAAAAATTTAGAGCTAGCTCAAGATAGTAATAACTTGCCTCAGCCGGGTGATTTAGTGTGCCTAAATAACGGCTCATTTAAAGACGTACAAGCAATATTTAAAGAGTCAGACGGCGACATGCGCAGTATATTATTAGTCAACCTACTCAATAAACAAATAGAAATGAGCGTAGATAATCGCGAATTAAAAAGGGTTAGCTAGGAGTAAGGTTAAAGGTACTAGGGCTTAGCTCCTAAAATCTAGGAGCTGGCTTTAGCCGCGAACTTTTTAATAGTATAAATACTGTAGACATTGACTTTAACCTGTCACCTTTTGTTTTAAAGCTGATTAATCTAGAACCTCACAACTTGATGGATTCACCAGAACGTAGGAACTGTAACCTAGGGGCGGAAGCGTGTCCTAAGGACTAGGCAAGCAAGATGTTTAGAACCTAGAACACTAAATTAACAAAAAAGTTAACTGCTTGCACAGTAAACGTGCAAGCAACCTTGCGAAGCAAAGGTAGCCATGCTTTAATTAGCCAGCAAAAAATAACAGCAATATATTTAAAAATAAGCTGAAAGTTTTAGAATTTAATATTATTTTGGGAATAAACAATGGCGCTAAGCTGTAAGACACTTGTAGCATCACTCACGTTGCTAACAATGACAGGTTGTACAATCATCCCCGGTAGCCATTTCGAAGGAATCGAATCGGGTGAACAAACAAAAAACCTTGAACAAGACCTTGAAAAAGTAAATATTCAAATTATTGACTCATCTTTAATTTATCAGCAAAAACAAGCTCGTAAAAAAGTAAAGTCACCTTCGAGCCTTGATGGTTTAAATGTTAGTGATTACGAATACATACTAGGAGTAGGTGACGTACTTACCATAGGTGTGTGGGATCACCCAGAATTAACCATACCAGCAGCCGTACAACGTACCGCTGAATTTGATGGTTTCCGCGTGCAAGCAGATGGCACCATAACTTACGCTTATGCACCAAATATTCAGGCAGCAGGTAAAACAGTACAGCAAGTACACAGCGAATTGGTGAAGCGGTTAAGTCGTGTGATCGAAGACCCACAAATTGATATTAAAGTGGTTGGTTTTCGTAGCCAAAAAGCTTACGTAACTGGTGAAGTAACTAAGCCTGGTGTATACCCTGTAACCGAAATTCCATTAACTTTAATTGATGCATTAAATAAAGCCGGTGGTTTAACCAAAGAGGCAGACTGGCGTACAGTTACTTTTACTCGTGGTAATAAAACAGAAATTATCAAGCTTGATGATTTTTATGCGCATGGCGATATTTCGCAAAACCGTTTACTACAACACGGCGATATAGTGCACGTTAATCGTAACGATCTACAAAGCGTATTTGTATTAGGTGATGTTAAAAAAGCGGGCTCAGTTGATGTAAACCGTTATGGTTTAAACCTTGCAGAAGCACTCAGTAATTCAGGTGGACTAAACGAAAACACCGCTGATGCGAATGGTGTGTTTGTACTGCGTAAACGCAACTTAGAAACCGATGGCGTGATTGCCGATGTATATCAGTTGCATGCAAAAAATGTAGCGGCGTTAGTACTGGCTGAACAATTTGAATTACAACCCCACGATATTGTTTATGTAACATCGGCACCGCTTGCTCGATGGAATCGCGTAATAAGTTTGTTATTACCATCAATTGCGACGGTTGAGCGTTTTGATGATTTGGGCACTAATTAGGAGATATAATGTTTGATTCTATCTTAGTGGTATGTGCCGGTAATATTTGTCGCAGCCCAACAGCTGAATACGTTTTAAAAAGTAAATTAGCGGGCAAAAATATTAAAGTATCGTCGGCAGGCCTAACCGCACTTGAAGGTAAATCTGCCGATGCTACAGCAAAGCAGATTGCTGCGATTAATGGTATAAACATGGATGAGCACCAAGGCCAGCAGTTAACATCAAGCCTAGTTGCACAAAATAGCGTGATTTTAGTGATGGAACAACGCCATTTAACCGACCTCTGTAGCCGCTACCCAGAAGCACGTGGCAAAACTTTTTTATTGGGTAAATGGCTAGGTGATAAAGAAATCCCCGATCCTTACAGACAAAGTCTAGAAGCGTTTGAACACGTATACGAATTAATCGACAGCGCCAGTCGCGCTTGGCAAAAGTATTTATAAGGATAGGCTAATACATGAATGCTCAGCCCACTGCAATAGCAGCAAACAAACAAAACACAGTACAACAAGCAAGCCAAGAAATAGACTTAATGGCACTGTTAGGTGCTTTGATTGATCGTAAATATTTTATAATTTCCTTAACAACGCTATTTATGGTTTTTGGCATAGTTTATGCGGTTTTTTCGACTCCAGTTTATCAAGCAACGGCAATGATCCAAGTTGAAGAAAGCGGCGGCTCGGTTCCTGGTTTTGACGATATGGCCGGTATGTTTGAAAGTACCTCAGCAGCGGTAACTGAAATTGAACTGCTAAAATCACGTTCAGTTATCGGCGAAGCGGTAGATACGCTGCACCTTGATGTAATAGCCGAACCAAAATTATTCCCATTTATAGGTAGCCGTGCATTTCGTAAATTTACCCCTATGCATGAAGGTGACTTAGCAGAACCTAGTTATGGTGCTAGCTCTTATGCGTGGGGTGGTGAGAGCATTGATGTATTTAGGTTTGATGTACCAAAATCAGCCATAGGGACAGGTTTTACTCTACAAGCACAAGAAAATAATAGCCTAGTATTATTAAACGGCGAAGGCGAACAAATATTAGCTGGTAAAGTAGGGCAAGAGCTTACCAACGGTAAATTTAACTTAACCGTACGCAGCTTAAATACCCGCGCGGGGACTGAGTTTAGCATTTTACGTAAAGACCGTTTAAACACTATTTTAGATTTACAAGCTGCGATTGATGCCAGCGAAAAAGGTAAAGATTCTGGCATTATTAACTTGAGCCTACAAAGCGAAAAACCACATTATGCTGAAACAGTGCTTGATAAAGTGGCGGCTATTTATGTGCGCCGCAATGTTGAGCGCAATAGCGCTGAAGCACAAAAGTCCCTTGAGTTTTTAGAAGTCCAACTACCAGAGATTAAAAAGCAACTTGAGTTTGCCGAGCAGCGTTTTAACGATTATCAAATACAGCGTCAGTCAATTAATATTACCTTAGAAACCCAAGGCGTATTAGAACAAGTAGTTAAACTTGAAACTAAATTACAAGAACTAGAATTAAAGCGCCTTGAAATGAGCCGTAAGTTTAAAAAAGACCACCCAACTTACCAAGGCTTAGTTGAGCAAATTAGTGCTGTGAACGGGCAGAAAAAAGAACTAGTTGGTGAAGTAGGTAATTTACCGGAGACGCAACAAGAATTACTGCGCCTAAAACGCGATGTAGAAGTAAGCAATCAAATTTACACACTCCTCCTTAGTAAAACCCAAGAGCTAGATATAGTACGTGCCGGCACTGTGGGTAATGTACGTGTTATTGATTTTGCAGAGGTGAATACCTCAAAACCTGTTAAACCTAAAAAAGCCTTGATAGTAGTAATGGCAACTATGCTTGGTGGCATGCTGGCAGTGGCAATTGTATTAGTACAAAAAGCCATGCACAAAGGCGTTGAAGACCCTAACGAGATCGAGGCCATTGGCCTGCCAGTTTACGCCAGTGTACCCTATTCAGATTATCAAGATAAACTCACAGGTTTTAGTAAAGCTCGCAAAGCTAAAAATAAGCCTAAATCAATATTAGCACTTGATAACCCAGCCGATCTTTCAATTGAGGCACTACGTAGCCTACGTACTAGCTTACACTTTGCGATGATGGAAGCTAAAAATAACCTAATTGCAATTTCAGGCCCAAGCCCAGGTGTTGGTAAGTCGTTTATATCAGTTAACTTAGCAGCTGTATTGGCGCAAAGCGGTAAAACAGTACTGATAATCGATGCCGATATGCGTAAAGGATATTTGCAAACCCAATTTGGAGTAGAGTCAGAAAACGGTTTAAGTGATTATTTATCGGGCCGTTTAAACCTAGAGCAAGTGACTAAACCAACCCAAGTTGAAGGGTTAAATGTGATCACCCGAGGGCAAATCCCCCCTAACCCATCAGAGCTATTAATGCACAGCAATTTTAGCAAGTTAGTAGCAGAGGTAAGCGCCGGATACGATTTAGTTATAATCGATACACCACCTATATTAGCAGTAACCGACCCGGCAATAGTCAGTGCCCATACAGGTACTACCTTGTTAGTAACACGTTTTGGTCAAAACCATATTAAAGAGATCGAACTGACCCGCAATCGCTTTGAGCAAAATGGCACAGACGTAAAAGGCGTGGTATTTAATGGCGTAGTTAAAAAAGCCAGCAACGCTTACGGTTATTATGGTTACTACAACTACGAATATAAATCGGATAAGTAAGGGAAAGGTGCTAGATCCTAAAACCTAGCACCTATGTATTAAAACGTAGGAGCAGGCTTTAGCCGCGAAAGTGCTAAGTAATATATTCACAAAGAGGTTAAGAGGCGCTGCGCTTAAGAGGTCAAGGTAAGGAGCTAGGTTCTAGAAAAGAGACTAGGAGCTAGGAAAGTAAAATATTTATTTTTGTTTTCTCATTATCTCTCATTCACTTCTCTTTGTGCAAAATGGTCTTCGTAGGAGCAGGCTTTAGCCGCGAAAAAAGTAAAGCTTCACACAGAGAGTACAGAGTTCACAGAGGAAAAAGTTAATGTAGCGGTGGCACTAAGCTCGTAGCTCGTGGCTTTTATCCTCAGTTCCCTCGGTGGTAAAGTGGTTTGTAGGCTCGGGTTTATCCCGCGCTTAAAAAGTAAAAATGGTATTCGTAGGAGCAGGCTTTAGCCGCGAAAGACTTTAACCTCGTACCTAGAACCTAGAATTTAACACCTTAATGCCACACAGTAGCTGATAGTAAATTTGATATAGAAAGGATTGATTTTGAAAATTCTCGTTACAGGTGGAGCTGGATTTATTGGCTCTGCAGTCGTTCGTCATATAATTGAAAATACACAAGACTCAGTTGTTAATTTAGATAAGTTAACTTATGCTGGCAATTTACAGTCCTTGGAATCGATTAAAAGTAGCGACCGTTATTCATTTGAACAAGTAGATATTTGTGATCGCGCAGAGCTTGACCGTGTGTTTAAGCAGCATACACCAGATGCAATAATGCACTTGGCAGCAGAAAGCCATGTGGATCGTTCAATAACTGGCCCTGCTGAGTTTATACAAACTAATATTGTTGGTACTTATACCTTATTAGAGGCTGCTCGAGAATATTGGAATACACTAGATACAGATACACCAGCTAAACAAGCTTTCAGATTTCATCATATATCGACTGATGAAGTATACGGTGATTTACCGCACCCGAGTGATATTTATAATGATGAATGTTTACTGGTGAATGGTGAATTTAGTAGCGATGAATTAAAAATTAAAAATTCAACATCAAGTATTAAAAGTTTACCTCTTTTCACTGAGCAAACCTCTTATGCGCCAAGTAGCCCATACTCGGCAAGTAAAGCATCAAGTGATCATTTAGTACGCGCTTGGTTACGTACTTATGGCTTCCCTACAATCATAACTAATTGTTCAAATAACTATGGGCCTTACCACTTCCCTGAAAAACTGATTCCATTAGTCATACTTAACGCGCTTGAAGGTAAAGACTTACCTATTTATGGTAAAGGCGACCAAATTCGTGATTGGCTCTATGTTGAAGATCATGCACGTGCTTTATATAAAGTAGTGACTGAAGGTAAAGTGGGCGAAACCTACAATATTGGTGGCCATAATGAAAAACAAAATATTGAAGTGGTGCAAACCATTTGTGAAATCTTAGATGAACTAGCGTCAAGTGAAGCGAGAGATGTAAAGTGTAAAGATGGAAAACCCTTAACAACTTACTCTTCTCTAATTACATACGTAACCGATCGTCCTGGGCATGATCGCCGGTACGCTATCGATTCAAGTAAAATGCAAAAAGAGCTCGGCTGGACCCCTGTAGAAACGTTTGAAACGGGTCTCCGTAAAACAGTGCAATGGTATTTAGATAATCAAGTTTGGTGTAAAAATGTTCAAGATGGTTCATACCAAAGAGAGAGATTAGGGATAGATAGTTAAGTGGTAAGTGGAAAGGGTAATAAATATACACTTAGCACCTACTTATATTAAGGGGTTGTATGCGCACTCACGAAAATTTAAGAGCTTGGCAATATAGTATGGATTTAGTGGAAGCAATTTATAAAGAAACAGCTAGCTATCCAAACGATGAAAGGTTTGGTTTAATTAACCAGTTGCGCAGAGCTGCTGTATCTGTACCTAGTAACATAGCTGAGGGTGGAGCTAGGGGTAGTGATGCTGAATTTATACGTTTTCTATATATAGCTAGAGGCTCATTAAGTGAAATGCAAACCCAATTAAAAATTGCTAACCGTCTCGGATTTGCACCATTAAATAAAACAACAGCAGAATTAATAGAAAACACCTTTGCTCAATTGGGTGGGTTAATTAACAGCTTAAAAGCAAGGAAAGAACAATGATATTTAATAGTAAAGTCGAAATTAAAATAAGTGACTGTATTATACCTCACTTAGCATTTAGCACTTAACACTTCATACTTTACAGGTGAAACACTATGAAAGGAATAATATTAGCCGGCGGCTCAGGCACACGCCTTTACCCTATCACTATGGGTGTGTCTAAACAATTATTGCCCATTTATGATAAACCTATGGTCTATTATCCGCTGTCAGTTTTAATGTTAGCGGGGATTCGTGAAATATTGATTATTACTACACCTGAAGACCTTGACTCATTTAAACGCTTATTAGGTGATGGTTCACAGTTTGGCATTGAGCTTAGTTATACAGTACAGCCTAGCCCTGATGGGTTAGCTCAAGCATTTATTTTAGGTGAAGACTTCATTGGTAATGACGATGTTTGTTTAGTTCTAGGTGATAATATTTTTTATGGGCAAGGCTTTACCACTAAGCTAAAACATGCAGTTGAGAATGCAAAAAATGGTCAAGGTGCTACTGTTTTTGGTTACCAAGTAAAAGACCCTGAACGTTTTGGTGTTGTAGAGTTCGACCAAAATAAAAAGGCGATTTCTATCGAAGAAAAACCAACTAAACCCAAATCTCACTTTGCAGTAACAGGGCTTTATTTTTACGACAACTCAGTTATTGAACTGGCAAAAAAAGTTGAGCCATCTCATCGTGGTGAGTTAGAAATTACCTGCCTTAATGAAATGTATTTAAAGCAAAATAAGCTTAATGTTGAAATGCTAGGCCGTGGTTTTACTTGGTTAGATACTGGCACCCATGAAAGCCTGCTTGAAGCAGCGCAATTTGTAGAAACAATTGAACGATGCCAAGGTTATAAAATTGCCTGTTTAGAAGAAATCGCATTTAATAATGGTTGGCTAACGACAGAAGAGCTGGTTGCAAGAGCTAAACTAATGTCTAAGAATGGTTATGGTCGCTATTTAGCTGATTTATTAAAAAACATATGAAATCCTCTACAAATGCTTTGAAATGGAGCGCTATTGAGCGATTAGCTACTCAAGCCATTCAATTGATAGTTATGTTATTTCTGGCAAGGTTGTTAGGGCCAAGTGCATTCGGTTTAGTGGGTATGTTAGCCGTGTTTATAGCCATAAGCCAGGTTTTCACCGATAGTGGTTTGACGGCTGCTTTGATTCGCTATACTGAACGCAAGGAAGCGGATTTCTCAACAGCCTTTTACTTTAATATCTTTGTTGGTTTATTTTGTTACTTAATTCTCTTTTTTGCGGCACCTAGTGTCGCTAAATTTTATGAGCAGCCAGAATTAGTTAATTTAATGAGGGTGCTTGCATTAACTATTGTTATAAATAGTTTTGCAATTGTACAAAGAGCTAAGTTAACTATTGATATGGATTTCAAATCACAGGCTAAAGCGTCATTACTCAGCGTTGTTATCAGCAGTGGGGTGGCCTTGTATATGGCTGAACTAGACTACGGTGTGTGGGCTTTGGTAGGCCAGGCATTATCGAATGCGCTTCTTTTGGTTATCTTATTGAATGTTTTTCATCCTTGGCTGCCAAAAACGGGTTTTAGTAAAAACTCTTTTAATTACTTATTTGGGTTTGGCTCTAAATTATTAACTGCATCACTCATTGACACTGTATTTAAAAACATTTACCAAATTATAATTGGTAAGCAGTTTAGTGCGACTCAAGTTGGTTTGTTTACTCAAGCGAATCAATTATCTCTAATGCCTGCAATGACTATGACTACAGTAATACAGCGTGTTACTTACCCCATGCTAAGCAATATTCAGAATGATGTTAATAAATTTGAAGATACATATCTACTAACATTACGGTTGGCTGCGTTGGTCGTGTTCCCTCTAATGGCGGGGTTGAGCATTTCAGCAGAGCCATTTATTAATGTGGTACTTGGAGCCAAGTGGTTACCTGCGGCAGAATTACTTACTATTTTGAGTTTGGCTTTTATGCTTTACCCAATTCATGCAATAAATTTAAATTTGCTGAAAGTCAAAGGTCGCTCAGATATATTTTTAAAATTAGAGATTATTAAAAAAAGCTTAATAACAGTTATGCTAGTTATTACTATACCCCTAGGGGTCAAAGCTATGTGTATTGGCTTATTAATCCATTCGTTCATTGCGTTTTTTATTAATTCTTTTTATACAGGTCAGTTTAGTCGTTTAAAAACAACTAAACAGTTGGTCGCATTACTCCCCATTTGGGGTTGTGTAATATTTAGTGGATTACTTACTTATATTTTATTTTGGTATGTGGCAACAAACTATACCTCAAACCCAGCCGTTCACTTAGCTATTAACTTAACTGTGATGCCTTTGATTTATATTAGTTTAATTCGTTGGACAGTAAACGATTTATACAAACAAATTTTACATGTGATTTTTAGAAAAAAGGTTGAATTAAAAAATGGATAAAATAACAGTCACTTCACCACTGTTACCGCCTTTAGATGAATTAACCCCCTATCTTGAAGATATTTGGCAACGTAAATGGTTAACTAATAGCGGCCATTACCATCAACAGCTTGAAGATGAGCTGTGCAAGTACCTTGATGTACCTTATATAAGTTTGTTTTCTAACGGGACATTGGCACTTATAACCGCTTTGCAGTCGCTAGAACTGACGGGGGAAGTAATTACAACGCCTTACACATTTGTCGCAACCGCTCATGCAATAAAGTGGAATAACCTAACCCCGGTTTTTGTTGATATTGACCCTGCTACATTTAATATCGATCCGGCAAAAATTGAAGTGGCTATAACCGAGAAAACTTCGGCTATTTTGCCTGTTCACGTGTATGGTACGCCGTGTAATGATGCTGCAATTGACGCGATTGCTAAAAAACATGGTTTAAAGGTTATTTATGATGCTGCACATGCGTTTGGTGTTAAAGAGTGCGGACAATCTGTTCTAAACTATGGTGATTTATCTATTTTAAGTTTTCATGCAACCAAGGCCTACTCGACTATAGAAGGCGGAGCGGTTGTTTGTAAAACGCTAGAGCAAAAGCAAAGGTTAGATCAATTAAAAAACTTTGGTTTTGAGTCTGAAACACAAATCAGTATGTGTGGAATGAATGCAAAACTCAACGAACTACAAGCTGCTTTTGGGCTTGTTGCTTTAAACAAAATAGATGAGTCTATAGCTAAACGAAAATCAATTGCCAACTATTACGATAAGGCATTTAGTACCACAGCAGGTATTAAAACACTCGATAACCACTCGAGCTTAGAACTTAACTATTCATATTACCCTATTTTAATTGACCAAGCTGAATTTGGCTTAACCCGTGATGAGCTACTTGAAAAGTTACAGGCAAACAACATTCTTGCCCGGCGTTATTTTTACCCGTTAGTAACCCAGTTTGAGCTTTATAAGGGGGATGCTAGCAGTACTCCTAATGCTAAATCAATTTCAGAACAAGTGTTGTGTATACCCATTCATAATGCTTTAGCAGAAGAAGAGCAAATGAAAGTTATAGAGGTTATTTGTGGTTAATTTATTAAATGAGGGCGACTTTACACCCTTTTTTAAGCTTTTAAACGAAGTTGATGCTGACTTTTCACCTACATTGTCATCACGAGTCAACTTAGAGCAATATGCTTTAAAGTTGCTAAAAGTTGCAACTGTTTTTGGAGTATATAAGCAGAACCAGTTGGTGGGTGCAATCGCTGTGTATATGAACGATCTAGAGAGTAAAATAGCCTTTTGTCCATTTATTGCTATATTACCAAGCTCTAGGGGCCAGGGGTTAAGTCAACGATTACTTGAACTTGCTATTGCAGAATTAAAATCTAAGCAATTTAATAGCCTATCACTCACCGTTAGAGCCGATAGCCCCGCTAGTTATTTATATAAAAAAGTGGGGTTTAAAGTTACTAATGAATTTAATTATGAAAATAGTTGCATTAAAGGTTTAAAAATGGATTTAGAGTTATTATGAGGTTAACAGCAACGCCACTAATAAAAGTTAACTATTTGGGTGTGAACCTGTTCGTAAAACGAGATGATTTATACCCCATTTCTGGTGGTGGTAATAAAGGTCGTAAAGCGGAATATATTTTAGCTAAATGCATAGCTGAGGGTTGTAATGCAGTTGTAACCTGTGGTGGTGCACAATCAAACCACGTAAGAGCCACAGCAATACGTTGTAAAGAGTTAGGTATTATATGCACAATAGTGATCCACGCCTCTGAGCCGAGTGAGTCTAATGGTAATCTCAAATTATTGCAGCTGCTTGGTGTCAAAATAGTCTATTGCGAGATGGTTGATGTTGCAAAAGTAATGGACGCTGAAATGGCAGAGCATGCAAAGCAAGGCTTAAAGCCATATTATATTTGGGGAGGCGGGCATTGTTTAGAAGGTACGCAAGCATTTTACGATGCTGCATTTGAAGCGCACACACAAGCTAAGCAACACTTTGATTTGGTTTTTCATGCAAGTGGTACTGGTGCAACCCAAGCTGGGTTACATGTAGGATTTAAAAAAATAAATTTAGCGACTCAGGTTATTGGTATTAGTGTTGCTCGGCAAAATCCTCGCGGTACAGAGGCGATCACCCACTCTGTTTTAGAGTTCGTTAATGAAAACGAGTTAGATACTCAACTATCAGAAAATATAATATTTGATGATGAATTTATTGCAGGGGGGTATGAAAAAACTAATCCTGAGCAGTTAAATGTAATTAAAAGCGTGGCTGAACAGACTGGAATCATACTCGATCCCACATACTCAGGCAAGGGATGGTATGGTATGCAACAGTATATTAAAAGTGGAAAAGTGAAGCCGGGTAGTAATGTACTTTTTTGGCACACTGGTGGATTATTAAACTTAATGGCGACTAAGCAAATATGAATATATTATTAACCTCAGTAGGGCGCAGAAGCTACCTCGTTAACTATTTTAAAGAAGCGCTCAAACCGTTAAACGGTAAAGTATTTGCAGCAAATAGCATAGAAACATATGCCTTACAACAAGCGGATGCGTTTACATTAACACCACAAATATACTCGGCTGAATACATAGATTTTTTAATTGACTACTGTATAAAAAATAAAATTACAGTGCTTATTTCACTTTTTGATATCGACTTACCTATATTAGCTAAAAACAAACAGCGTTTTAAAGACATTGGCGTTGATGTTATTGTTTCTGACCCCGAAGTGATTGATATTTGTAATGACAAGTGGAAAACCTATCAGTTTTTAATTCAGCATAATATTAATACACCGACAACCTATATCTCACTTGCAGAGGCTGTTACAGCTCTTAATAATACAGAGCTTACATACCCTGTCATTATTAAACCGCGTTGGGGTATGGGCTCAATTGGTATTTATAAAGCCGATAATTTAGAAGAGCTGCAAGTACTTTATAAAAAGGTACGAAATGAAATTGAATCTTCCTATTTAAAATTTGAGTCTAGCGCCGATATCGACCAAGCAATATTAATTCAGCAGTGCATTACCAGTGATGAATACGGTATTGAAGTTGTTAATGACCTACAAAAAAACTACGTAACAACATTTTGCAAGAAAAAGTTGGCTATGCGCTCAGGTGAAACAGATCAAGCAATCACCATTAAAAATGATAAATTGTCAGTCATTGGTAGGGCGTTGTCATCAGCATTAGGTCATAGTGCAATTCTCGACTCTGATTGTTTGGAAATAGATGGCGAGTTTTATGTTTTAGAGTTAAATGCGCGCTTTGGTGGACAATATCCATTTTCACATTTAGCGGGTGCAAACATCCCTAAACAAATTGTTGATTGGTGTTTAGGTTTAAAAACAAACCATGAGTTTACTTCAATCACAGCTAATACCCTGTCTAGTAAAGATATAAAACCAGTGAAGTTATAATCTTAAGGTTTATTTCGTAAGGAAAGTCTAATAGAAATGTAAGATATTCTTTAGCGTTTATATCTTTATCATTTATGAAAGTATTATTTGGAGTAAATTAAGTGTCAAAAGAGTTGTTCGATATTGATGCATTTAGAAAGCAACCATTACCTAGTGAAGAAGAGGTTATAGCAAAGTGGCAAGGTGGTGTTGAAAAACCAATCGTAAGTGTGTTGTGTATGACTTTTAACCAAAAAAAATACATTGAAGATGCTTTTCGAGGTTTTTTAATTCAAAAAACTGATTTTGTATTTGAAGTGATCGTGCACGATGATGCATCGACAGATGGTACTAGTGATATTGTTAGAGAATATGCAAAACGCTACCCTAAAATTTTTAAACCTGTTATTCAAACAGAAAATCAATATTCTCAAGGTGAAAAACCAACTCTATTGAGTTCAGCGTACGCTAAAGGTGAATATTACGCATTATGTGAAGGTGATGATTTCTGGATAGATGAGAAAAAATTGCAACAGCAATTTGAGTGCTTGAAAGATAACCCTAAAGTTGGATTATGTTTTCATAGTGCAGTAACTATTAACTGTAAAACTACTAGGCAGTTGTTAGGCGGGAAGTATGGGAACAAAAATAGCCTTATTAATTTAAAAGATATTATTAGCAAGTCTCATGGCCAAATTATGACCGCTAGTATATTGTGTAAAAAAGAAGTTATTTCTGAATTTTCGAAATTTGTAAAGGATAGACCATGGTTAACAGTCGGTGATATCTATATTCAGTTTTTTGGTGCAAAAAGAGGCGGTGCCCTTTATTTAAATAAACCCATGAGCATATATAGGGTGTTCGCTGTTGGTTCTTGGAACTCTGCATTGAGTGAAGGTAAGGAATTTCAGCATGCAAAGGCAAGAGTTAGATCTTATAATGACCTAAACATAATCACTGATGGTCAATATAAGGGATGCTTAAATTCAGAAAATAGAAAATGGATCAAAAGATTCCTATTAAATAAAATGTTTTCTGAAGATAAAAAGACGTTATTACTCAAACAAAATGCTCACTACTTCAATGGTTTTGAATACACTTTGCTACATTGCGTATTAAAATTTAAACCTATGTTTATTACTTATAAAATAGTGCTGAAATGCCAGAGAATATTGATAAGGTTTTTTAATTAAGCTTTAAGAGCACCATTTTATTATCTTTTATTCTGTTTTCATAAATCTCTAATGGTAGTTTAATGGGTACTGTTTTAAATGGTAGCTCTATCGAAAAGTGACTAATGGTGGAGGTTTTGAGTGGAAATTGTAATATATTTTATTTTTTTCTTTGCTTGGTTTTTATTTAATTATAAGAGTCATGGGTTTAATGGTGGAACATTTGTCATCTTTTTATATTTATCTAGTATAGTTTGTGCTGGATATATGATTTCATTCAGCTCCATGTTTGATGCAGGTAAATTGGATTTTTTTGCTGTGGTTTCACATGTATTGTTTTTATTTTTGTTTTTATTTCCATTTATATACGCCACGAACCACCATAAATTAATTGATTTAACTAAAACAACACTTAATTTTTTATTTTATATGGTGTTTGTTTTTTCTGTTTTTTCTTATCTAGCATATTTGCCTAAAGTTATAAGTGTTTTTCAGTATGGTAGTTTAGGAGAAGCGCGAGTTGCATTTTATATGGGAACATTAAATGCTGAAGATGTTGGTGGGATTAGTGCTTATATAGGTATAGTTGGACGTACAATTTCGTTGGTTTCTTTGTATTTGTTTTTTTATTTTATAGCTAAAAGTGAAAGTAAAATTAAAGTTTCAATTTTATTTTTTTGTAGTTTTGTTGATGTTTTTGTGAGCTTGTCATATGCGGGGCGTGGTGGGATTACACGATGGATTTTTATGATGGTTTTTTATTATTTCTTATTCAATGATTATTTAAGCCCTGTAATAAAAAACAAAATTAAAACAGCGTTAACCATCTCAATCTTGCCTATGGTAGTTATCTTTCTTGTCGTTTCTTATTCTCGCTTTTCAGGGCGAGAGTTCAGTGTCATAGAATTTATATTAGGGTATTTTGGACAACCGTTTATTTATTTCTCATATATTTTTTATGACTTTTTTGATAACACATATAGTGGGCAGCAAGTGTTTCCTTTATTTGGTATGCCTGCAGAAGGTTTGTATTCAGATAAATTAAATGGAATTGATTATTATATTAATACTTTTTCCACCTTTGTTGGTAGTATTTATAAAGATGTTGGTTTTTTAATAACATTATTAATAGCTATGTTTTTCTCTATTGTCACAATTGTTACTTATAGAGTAGAGAGGTTGAGTACAAAATTGTATAGGCTGATATATTTCGTAATAATAGCTAATATTTTTGTTAATGGTTTGTTTTATTTTCAATTTTCTAGTTCCACATTATTGAAAGGCTTTTTATTATTATTAGTGTTAGGGTATTTTTTACCGTTTTTTATTGAGTTTTTTGCTACAGATAAAAAGTTTAAACGAAATTAAATTAGTGAGTATTTGAAATGTTAAATGTTACAGTTATTATTCCAACCTATTATGATTGGGAACGATTACAGCTTTGTTTACATGCTTTAAGTAAGCAAAGTTATCCTCAAGAGTATTTTGAAATTATAGTTGTTAATAATGCTCCAAAGGATAAAGCGCCCGAAAACCTTATAATACCAAATAATTGCATTTTACTGGATGAGGCTAAACCAGGCTCTTATGCAGCGAGAAATAAAGCTTTAAAAATAGCAAAAGGTGACATATATGCTTTTACTGACTCTGATTGTCAGCCTAAAGAAGATTGGTTAGAAGTCGCCATTAATTTTTTCATTGATAATACTGAAGTCGAACGAATTGGTGGGGAAATAAGTCTTTTTACAAAAAACGAAAAAGCTAATTGGTTTGAAATCTATGAAATGTTTTTTGCGTTTCCACAGAAAGAGTTTGTAACAATTGATGGTATGGCAGCCACTGGTAATATGATTAGTAAAAAAGAAGCTTTTGATAAAGTTGGTAATTTTGATGCTAATTTAATGTCTGGAGGAGATGGGGAGTGGGGTCGTCGAGCTCAGAAAGCTGCGAGTCAAATAAGTTATCTTAAAGATTGTATAGTTTATCACCCTACAAGATCTAGTTCTAAGGATATACTAACTAAAAATAAGCGTTTAGCTGGTGGCTATTTATCGGTTGCAAAAAAAAGAGGTGCTTCTAGTGTCGTTAGCTTATTAGTTAAGGGGCTTATTCCTCCTATTACAGCAATAAAGCGTGCTCTCAATAAAAAAGATCAGCCTAGCAAAAACAAGGCGATTGCAATATTAGTCTGTTACTATTTGAAATTATCAGCAACATTTGAAGTGTTTAGGTTGTTAACTGGTTTAAGTGAGGCCGAAAGGATTTGATTGTTCTTTAAATTTATTGTAAATCAGATTTCTAAATTAGTTAATAGGATGTCTTCCTAACGTAATGTTGAGTTAAATTATGAAAAGTATTGCAGTTATATTACCCACCTTTAAACCTGGAAACTATTTGTTAAAGTGCTTTAGATGTCTTGAAGCTCAAACTATAAATAAAGCTCAATATTGTCTGTATATTGGATTGAACGGTCCTAAAAAAGGTTATGAGGAGTTAATTCTAGCCCTATTAGATAACGCTGAATTTAATTATAAGTACTTCTATTTACCTACAGCTGGCGTGTCTTTTGCGAGAAATACTCTAATTGATGAGTCTATAGAGAACTATCTAGTTTTTTTGGATGATGACGATGAGATATCACCTAATTATTTAGAGAGTTTACTTGCAGTTACAACACCAAAGACTATGGGATTGGCTAATGTTGTTAATTTTACTGAGGATAAAAATACCTATTTTGAAAATTATATTGGCAAATCTTTTGCGAGTCTACCCAAAAAAGGAACGTCTGCTTATCAATATAGAAAATACTTTTCATCCCCTTGGGCGAAGATGCTACATCGAGACATGATTGCGAACATACGTTTTGATACTAGGTTAGCTTTAGGTGAAGATGGCTTCTTCATGGCCAATGTATCAAAAAATATTGAGTCTTTTGAAAAGTGCTCAAACGATACCGTTTATTATGTCAATGTAAGGCAAAATTCATCTAGCAGAAAGAAAATAGATAAAGCGAAAGAGCTGAAAAGAATTATTTATTTAACTGGGTGTTATCTCAAAATGTTACTATGTTGTGAATACAATAGATTATTTATTACTACTAGAGTGGCGGCGACCTTACTTAATTTGAAAAAAATATTTAATTAAATCCTCATACTACTTTTGAAGTCTAAAAGATGCTTTTAATAAATTTATTTTATAGGTTTCTGAAATTATGATGAAAAATAGGATAATTATATGAAGCGTAACATCTTGTTACTTGCACCATATTGCTCTTTGCCTGGAGAGCAGAAATTTAATCGTTTTTTGTATTTAGCAGAATTACTTTCTGTTCAGTATAATGTGACCTTAGTGACAAGTAGCTTTAGACATTATGATAAACAGCAACGGATAGATGAGTTTCCTAAGCAAAAATTTGACATAGTCAAGATATATGAGCCTGGCTATGTGGATAATGTTTCACTGAAAAGGGTTTATAGTCATCGAGTTTTTTTGAAAAATTTTATCGACTGGTTTAATGGGAATTCTGGAGGGTTTGATTTAGTTTATTCAGCATACCCTTTAATTGGTACAAATGTGTTTTTAGCAAAAAACAAAACTAAATTAAATTATAAATTAGTAATAGATATTCAAGATGTGTGGCCTGAAGCTATAGCGTCTGCGTTTCCTTTCATTGTGTCAATACCAAAAGCTTTTCTTCCTTTTACCAAAAAAGCAAATTATTGTTATAAGAATGCAGATGGTCTTGTGGCAGTATCTAAAACATATTTGGATAGAGCGTTATCAGTTAGCAATCCTCAAGCAAGTGAAGTTGTTTATATTGGTAGTGATTCTTTCAAAATTGATGAAGCACCTAAAAAAGAGCTAAAAGGTAATAATATAAAATTAATTTATATTGGTAGTTTAGGTTACAGTTATGACGTTAAAACAGTCCTGTGCGCGGTTAATAAATTAGTTGAACAAGGCTATGGAGTTGAGTTTCATATTGTTGGTGGTGGTAAGCAAGAACCTGCTTTAAAGGCAATCGCTGGTGATAATATTTACTTTCATGGATTTGTTACTTTTAATGAAATGGTTTCTTTGGTTAAAGCTTGTGAACTAGGGGTGAATGCATTAGTTGGTAGCGCGCCACAGTCAATTACCAATAAATTATCTGATTATTTTAGTATTGGTGTGCCAATGCTAAATAGTCAAAAAACACCTGAGCTATTAACATTATTAGAGCATCATCCACATGTAAATTATGAAGCCGGTGATATTAAAAGTTGCGAATTAGCAATTAAAAAGTTTATCGAAACTGAAACGTTACAGACATTTACGCCTAATAAACTCTTTTATAGGAAAAATAGTTATCCAAAAATTATCAATATGGTGGAGAGTTTATGTTTAAAAGATTAATCGATATTTTGTTTGCTTTATCTATGGTTATATTACTTTTACCTATTATTTTAATTGTTGCAATATTAGTTCGAGTAAAACTAGGCTCTCCGATTTTATTCTCGCAACAAAGGCCGGGTCTAAATGGTAAAATATTTAGAATGTACAAATTTAGAAGTATGACTGATGAGCGAGATGAGTCTGGCGCATTACTACCGGATAAAGTTAGATTAACTAAATTTGGTAGCTTTTTGAGGAGTTCGAGTTTAGATGAATTGCCTGGTTTATGGAATATCTTAAAAGGGGATATGAGCTTAGTTGGCCCAAGACCGTTATTAGTTGAATATTTAGAGTTCTACACTGAACGAGAGCAGTTACGCCACTCTCTTAGACCAGGTTTAACCGGATTAGCTCAAGTTTCTGGTCGTAATAATTTAGCGTGGGATGAGCGATTAGAAATAGATGTCGAATACGTTCAGAATCAGAGTTTTTTATTAGATTTAAAAATTCTTTATTTAACATTTATAAAAGTGATTAAAAAAGAAGATGTTGTAGTAGTTCCTTCATCAAAGTTTGGCAAATTGAGTGATGAAAGGAGCAAGAATAACAATGCTTAATTCGCCAGAGTGCTCGTTTAATCTTTCGTTAAATGACTGCACGTTTAAAATAAAGCGTGATGATTTATTACCTGATTTTATGGGAGGTAATAAGGTTCGTAAGAATAGTTATATTTTAAATTCACTGCCTTGCTTACCTGATGTCATTATTACTAATGGTGGCGCAGAATCTAACCATGCTCGAGTTTGTGCATTAATGGCAGCTCGTTTAGGCATTAAGTGCCACCTTGTGTTGCATGGTGAAGAAGATAAGTCTGATTACCTCCACGGTAACAAGTTTTTTATTGAATCTACTAACACCGAAATAAACTATGTAAATAGCCATGAAATAGCGCGAACAATAGAAATTGCAGAAAAAAAATATAAGTCGCGAGATCTGGATGTGTTTGTAATACCTGGTGGTGGGCATTCTCTTGATGGTGCAAGGGCTTATATTGCAGCAGTAGATGAATTAGCAGAAGAGCCTGATTATATTATTTTCCCTAGCGGTACTGGGGCTACTCATGCTGGTTTACTGGCTGGAGTGAAGAAAAAAAATTGGAAAACTCAAGTAATAGGCATTTCTATCGCTAGGCAAGCGGAGCGTGGTGTAGCAGCTATTGATGAATTATATGCACCTCTGTGTGCAGAGCTTAATATTCAACATAATGTTGATGATGTTATTTTTTTAGATGAGTTCACCTTTGGCGGATATGCTAAATATAATGCTGAGTTAATTAAATTTATACGAGAACTTACCAGCCAAACTGGTGTGCCATTTGACCCTGTTTATTCAGGGAAAGCTCTGTACGGGCTTACCCAATTACTCGAACAATCAAAGATCCCAGCCAAGAGCAAGGTACTTTTTTGGCATACCGGCGGTTTATTGAATTTACAGTCAGCTAGGAAAGTTTATGATACAAATATCTAATGATCTTTTTTATCGAAAAATCGAACGTTCAGACTTAGTGCATCGAGTTGAGTGGATCAATAACCCTGAAATAAACAGTACGCTTACTTTTGTTACTCCGGTTAGTTTGGCATCAACCGAAAAGTGGTTTGAATCAACAATTACAGATAATAGTAAATTAAATTTGAGCTTCTTCCTTAAAGAAAACGATGAGTATATCCCATTAGGTTTTGGTGGTTTTATTGGCATAGATAGAAATAATCGCAGAGCAGAACTATTTATTACTATAGGAAATACGACGTACCAAGGAAGAGGTTTAGGCAAAAAAATAGTTACATTTTTAATCCGATTTGGTTTTTCTGATTTGAATTTACGAAAAATTTATTTAACGACATTAGAGAATAATGAGCGAGCAAAAAAATTGTATGAAGCGTGTGGCTTTGTTCAAGATGGCAAATTAAGACAGCATTTTTATCATCAAGGTCGATATCTAGATTGTTACCATATGTCATTATTAAGGAATGATGTTGAATGAAAAATATATTATTTACCTGCGTAGGCCGTAGAAAGTATTTAGTTGATTACTTTAAAGATGAATTAGCAAATAATGGGAAAGTTGTTGGGGTTGACATGTCACCAACGGCTCCAGCTTTAGCTGGCTGTGATAAGTGGCATTTAGTACCAAGTGTATACGATACAAGTTATATAGAACGCTTATTAGAAGTATGTAAGTTAGAAGGTATTGATGCTCTTATTTCGTTAAATGATATGGAGCTACCTATTCTAGCAAAGCATCGCTCTTTATTTGAAAGCGCAGGTGTCACCCTCGTTTTAGCTAACGATAATGCAATTGATATATGTTCTGATAAATATAAAACTTATTTATTCTGTAAAGAAAATAATATTCCCGTGCCAGCTAGTTTTGTAAACTTATCAAGTGCTTTAGCTTCGATTAATGCAAAGTCGCTCGATTTTCCTCTTATCGTTAAGCCTAGATGGGGATCAGCTTCTTTTGGATTGTATGTGGTTGAAAATGAAGAAGAGCTTGTAGAAGCTTACAATACTTGCAAAAAAGCATTAAGTAATTCATATCTGGCACAATTTAAAGAATCAAATGATGATGTTTTAATCCAAGAGTATATTAAAGGGAAAGAATACGGTTTAGATATTTTTAACGATATGAATGGTCAGTATCGTGGTGTTGTTTGTAAAGAAAAATTATCTATGAGGGCTGGAGAAACCGATAAAGCAGTGACTGTAGATGCGAGTCGTTTCTCTGGCTTTGCTACTACCATTGGTGAAAGCTTAAAGCATGTTGGTAATATGGATTGCGACTTTTTAGAAAAAGATGGGCAGCTTTATTTACTTGAATTAAATCCACGATTTGGAGGGGGATATCCTTTTTCTCATGAAGCTGGCGCTAATTTAGTTAAAGCCCTTTTACTTTCCCTTATGAATCGTAACGATGAAATTGTTGTCAATTACGATATAAATAAAACATTTGCTAAATGCGATACAATCGTAGCTGCACGTTAGTTAATAAGAGTGAATATTCAATGTTAAATACCCCGTTTTCTCCTTGGCCTAGCTTCACTCAGCAAGAGGCCGATGCTGTAAGCCGTGTAATTTTATCAAACAAAGTTAATTATTGGACCGGCACTGAAGGCCGCGAGTTTGAAAAAGAATTTGCCACTTGGGCTGATAGTGAATACGCAATCGCACTTGGTAACGGTACGCTTGCATTGGATGTTGCGCTTAAAGCGTTAAATGTAGGTGCCGGAGATGAGGTTATAACCACACCGCGTACTTTTTTAGCATCTGCCTCGAGTATTGTTACCGCCGGCGCAGCGCCTGTATTTGCTGATGTTGACCTTAACAGCCAAGCTATTACTGCTGAATCTATTAAAGCGGTACTTACAGCAAAAACGAAAGCCGTAATTGTTGTGCATTTAGCGGGTATGCCTGCTGAAATGGACGAAATAATGGCGCTGAGTAAAGAGCATGGTTTTTATGTGATTGAAGACTGCGCGCAGGCGCATGGTGCTAAGTATAAAGGTAAATCGGTTGGTAGTATTGGCCATGTAGGCGCGTGGAGTTTTTGCCAAGATAAAATTATGACCACTGGCGGTGAAGGCGGCATGGTAACCACTAACTCTAAAGAGCTATGGTCAGCGATGTGGAGCTATAAAGATCACGGTAAAAGCTTTGATGCTATTTATAACCGCGAACACCCACCAGGGTTTAGATGGTTACACGAAAGCTTTGGCACCAACTGGCGCATGACTGAGATGCAAGCGGCTATTGGCCGTATTCAATTAACGCGTATGAGCGATTGGACTGCAAAACGCCAAGCATACGGCGCACAACTAGACCAAGCGGCAAGTAGTTTTGACTGTATTCGCTTGGTTGAGGTTCCTGATTACAGTGAACACGCTGAATATAAGCATTATATGTTTATAAAGCCAGAACAGTTAGCCAAAGGGTGGGATCGCGACCGTATAGTTAACACTATAGTTGAGCGCGGCGTACCGTGTTTTCAGGGTAGTTGCTCAGAAGTGTATTTAGAAAAAGCTTTTGACAACACCCCATTTCGCCCAGAAAAGCGTTTACCAAATGCTGTTGAACTTGGCGAAACGTCAATTATGTTTTTAGTTCACCCAACCCTTACTGAAGCTGAAATAGCTAAAACAACACAAGTGATGAAAGAAGTGTTTGGGTTGGCGAGTAAGTTATAGGTTTCAGAGAGTAGGAAGAGCTAAGTTTCGAGCCGTCAGCCGTCAGCCGTCAGATCACAGAGGTTATTTGCTTTTTAAATGTTTTGTACCTATAAGTTTTTAAAACACTTTAAAAGAGTAACTGAATGAATTTCGAAAAGTTAGAAGTATGGAAACGTGCCGCACGATTGAGTGCTGATGTATATAAAAAGACAGCATACCTTAAAGATTTTGGTTTTAGGGATCAATTAACACGCTCCAGCCTATCAGTGCCTAGTAATATAGCGGAGGGGATGACTCGTGAAAGCAATAAAGAGCGGCTTAGATTTTTAGACATATCTAGATCTTCTTTAGCGGAAGCTAGAACACAGATTTATATTGGTATAGACATTAGTTATATAGATAAAAATATAGGCGCCCAGTGGATAAATGAAACCATTGAGTTATCAAAAATGTTGACAGCCCTAAAGTCAAAAATAAAATTTGATAGCTGATAGCTGATAGCTGATAGCTGATAGCTGATAGCTGATAGCTGATAGCTGATAGCTGATAGCTGATAGCTGATAGCTGATAGCTGATAGCTGATAGCTGATAGCTGATAGCTGATAGC
>NZ_JABBMT010000028.1 GCF_012927645.1 Pseudoalteromonas arctica
CAAATTATCTAAATAAATGGTGCCGACTAACCGAGTCGAACGGATAACCTGAATGAATTACTGATTACAAGTCAGTTGCTCTTTCAAATTATCTAAATAAATGGTGCCGACTAACCGAGTCGAACGGTTGACCTACTGATTACAAGTCAGTTGCTCTACCAGCTGAGCTAAGTCGGCACACTAAACAGTGTGCTAAAGCACGCATAATAATGTTTTAATCCTGTGATTTAAACACTATTACTTTAATAATGGTGCCCAGACGCGGAATCGAACCACGGACACGAGGATTTTCAATCCTCTGCTCTACCGACTGAGCTATCTGGGCAATTTCAGTATTAATAAAAAATCACAAAGGATTTTCAATGCAATTCCCACTTAGCTCTACTGACTGGGCTATCTGGGTGTGCGGCGTATTAAACTGGTTTTGCCCTTTTAAGTCAACTTTTTTTTTATTCTTTATAACTATTTGCACAGTTTTTCAACAAAGCGATTAATAAATGTAAAACCCTCTGTTTTTTACAGCAATAACTCTCTAATTTATGTATCGAATAGATATTTTAACTGCTTTGCGTACAACCGTACTAAAAACGTAGTGAATTATTTCTGGTAAATGGTAGGATGGATTTCCAGTACAAAAGCGATTATTTAGATTGCGGTTGATAATAGATAAGTTGGATAATAAATGCTGAGTAAATTTTCTTCTCCTGTAAAAGGACTATTACCTCTTTTTATAATAATAAACTTAGCCGTAACAGCACTCGCTGTGGTTGCTTATTCTTTTTACCCTAGCCACACTGAAGACTCAAAAGCACCACCAAGCTCACTAAGCTCACTAAGCTTAATGACATTAGCTGAGCAATTAGATACACCTTTAGTAAATGCGTTAACTCGAACAGGACAAGATGATGCCACACAACTACTAAATTTAAGTGCTGCGCTTAATAATCAATTTGATTACTACTTATATAGATATACACCTACTGGCAAAACACAATTGTTTTTTGCCAGTAATAAACCAGCAATTGAACCGCTAAAACTTGATCAACACTCAGTTGAGCAAGGTATTATTCACTATCAATTAGGTTTAAATGATCAACCCGTTGGTGAATTGATCATTAAACAAAAAATCGCAGCCCCCCCTCTACTGGCAAATTATTCAATCGAACTTGCATTGGCTATTGCTGGAGTTGCTGGAGTAAGTTTGTTTTTACTAGCACTGTTTTTTAACGTTTACCTTAATACTCAGCTCCGCAAAAGTAGTGACACTCTTGCGCATGAATTAGAGAGCATCACTAAATCTGGTAGTTACAATACACATATCGATGAACAATTAGATATCGGCCTTGCCGTTGTAGCTAAAAATATCAATCAACTATTACAACAAGTACAAGATGCTATCAATAGCAATGATGTAGCCCAAAAAGATTTACAAAAGCTGCAAAGCAGCCTGGAAACTGAAGTGCAAAACCGCACTTTAGCGCTTGAAAAAGCGAGCCATAGAGCTGAGCAAGCTAGCGAAGCCAAAACCACATTCTTAGCAACTATGAGCCATGAGATACGCACCCCCATGAATGGCGTTATTGGCACCATTGATTTACTAAGGCAAACAGACCTTAATGGCGCTCAGCATCGCCTAAGTACAATTATTCGTGAATCAGCATTTTCACTACTGGGTATTTTGGATGATATTTTAGATTTTTCAAAAATTGAAGCGGGCAAACTAAATATCGATCCCACTCCTTTCTCGGTTTCGGATACTATTGAAGAAGTTGCCCGAGTATTATCATCAGTTGCTAAAAAACGCCAGCTTGATTTAGAGCTTGCCATAGCACCTGATATACCGGTTAATTTAATTGGTGATACTGTTCGCGTTCGTCAAGTACTGTATAACTTATGTAGTAATGCTATTAAATTTACAAGCACCGATGAAAATCGTCTAGGTCAGGTACGCATTGCTGTAGAAGTGGCACAAAATACTGCAGACCACTTTACTCTGCGTTTTAGCGTCAGCGATAATGGTAAAGGTATGAACCAAGCTCAGCTGCGTGAAATATTCAATCCATTTATTCAAGCAGAAGGATCAATTACCCGTGAGTACGGTGGCACAGGTCTAGGTTTATCTATTTGTAAAAGTTTAACGGAGTTAATGTTAGGTTCAATCAGTGTGTCCAGCGATATTGGTATTGGTAGTAACTTTATAGTCGAATTGCCATTTAGTACTGAAAACACCATAAAGTATGCCCATAAAGGTGCCTTGAAAGGACACTTTGTAATGCTCATCACTGAGCACCAAAGTAGGCAACAAACGCTTTCTCGTTATTTATCATTTATGGGGGCAAAAACCGTTACAGTGCAAGCTGTGCAAGAAATTGAACAGTACCAAGATAATCCGGAGGTTATTTGGGTGCTTGATGGTATCGATTCAATGGATAGCATTAATTACTTATTGCGCCGTTTGCTGTACACCCTTGAAGATAATAACCAACAGGTTATCGTACTTAGTAAATTGGATGAAGCCGCGATAAATCACAAAAGCATTTTTTACCTCAATGCGTCGCCATTATGTAAGTCGAACTTTATGATGTCGTTATTAGTTGCTGCGGGGCTGCATACCCCGAAACAAGTTAAACCTGTTAAAACCCTTAATAATTATTTAAATATTGAACAAGCACGCGAAGAAGACAAACTCGTGCTACTTGTTGAAGACAATGTTTTAAATCAACAAGTGCTTACTGATCAACTACATTTACTTGGGTTTGGCGTTGAGGTTGCTGAAAACGGCGAACAAGGTTTAAAAATGTGGCAAAGCGGTCGTTATCCATTAATTTTAACCGATTTACACATGCCGAAAATGTCAGGTTATGACATGGTTGAAAAAATTCGCGACGAAGCCGCACAACTTGAAGATATCAACGCTCAACCTTATATTATTGCAGTAACGGCAAATGCCTTAAAGGGTGAAAAAGAACGCTGTTTAAATGCCGGTATTAACGATTTCATTACTAAACCCGTGGAATTAAATACACTAGAGGCAACACTTAACAGTTGGAGTGAAAGCAAACACGAGTCGATTACGGCTTCTCCTAATAAGCCGTCAGCACCAATTAACTTTGAAATGCTCGCTAAATACATAAACAATGATGAAGCAAAACAGTTACGGTTCTTTAAAATGTACTTAGAGCAAAGCCATATGTTAGCTAAAGACATTAATTCGGGGGTAATGACCAGTGATAAAAAAATAATAATTGCAGCTTGCCACCAACTTAGCTCTATATCGAAAACAATTGGCGCAGAAAAAGTAGCTGAGCTAGCTGCTGACTTTGAAGATAACTGTAAAAAACAAGACTCAACCAGTGATCAACTAATTGAGCTGCGTGACAATTTAGAGATTGAGTACTCCCGTGTTGCGCAGTTTTTAAAAGAGCAAGTTAGTAATGCCCAAGAGCAAGATGATCTGATTTAATTCAAGCATTAAAAAAGGGCTTAAAGCCCTTTTTATTCGCATGTGAAAATCATTTTTCTAGCGGACGATAGCCTTCAATTTCTACATCTTTATCTTCAAACAAAAAGCCAACCATTTGCTCTTCTAAAAAAATACGATGCTCTGGATCCATCATATTTAAATGCTTTTCATTGATCAGCATTGTTTGCTTGTGCTGCCATTGTGCAAATGCTTCTTTAGAAATATTATTAAAAATCCTTTCACCCAACTCACCAGGGTAAAGTTGGAAACTAAGCCCTTCGGCTTCTTTTTGTAACTTTTGACAAAATACAGTGCGTGCCATGATTGCTCTCTTGTGCTCTTAGAAACGATATTAGTTAGTGTAAACTATTGTAGCAATTTGTTTAACTAGCTTTTTAGTTGGGGCGGCTAAACCAACCTCTATGGACTGGTCTAACGGATACCAAACTAGTTGTCGTTCATTCACCACATCAGGCACTTTATGTAAAGTGAGTACATGCGGATTAATAGTTAATTCAAAGTGCGAAAATATATGCGTAAAAGGCTCAACAGGGGTTGTATAAAGCGCAAGGCCTTGCTGCGCTAAAAAAGTATCTAGCTGAGATTTTTGCTCAAATTCAAAAAAACTAAATAACCCGCCCCATATTCCTGAATTAGGCCTTTTTTCCATCAATACTTGATCATCACATTGAATAATTAATTGATGGCATACTTTCTTTGGCACTGCTTTTTTAGGTTTTGAATGAGGAAACTGTTTTACCTGCTCAGTTTTATACGCACCACAACGCAAACGCAACGGACAAGGTTGACAATCAAACTTGCTACGAGAGCAGAGGCCTGCTCCTAAGTCCATCATTGCTTGGTTAAACTCAGTCACTTGTTTTGCTGGAGTTAACTGCTCTGATAGTTGCCATAATTGGTTTTCAACTTTTTTAACTCCGTACCAACCTTCAATCATAAAAAATCTGGCAAGCACACGTTTTACATTGCCATCTAATATAGGGTGATGTTGGCCAAGAGATAGCGATAAAACAGCCCCTGCAGTCGAGCGCCCAATTCCGGGCAAAGCGACAACCTCGTCTAACGTTTTTGGAAACTCACCTTTGTATTGATCTCGGATTATCTTTGCAGTTTTATGTAAATTGCGAGCACGAGCGTAATAGCCTAATCCGGTCCAGTGATGCAGCACGTGATCTTCATCTGCATTCGCTAAAGCGATAATATCTGGAAAACTTTGCATAAACTTTTCAAAGTAAGGAATAACTGTGATTACCTGAGTTTGTTGCAACATCACCTCAGACACCCATACCTTATAAGGTGTTTTATTTAATTGCCAAGGTAAGGTTTTACGCCCATGTAATTCATACCAATCGACTACTTGCTGAGAAAACCAGCTTACTTCACTGTTGTTTAACTTCAAAATAATTACTTTTTAAACCCGCCCCTTAATGGCGCTCAGTCTATTGCAGTGAGTTAAAATATCAAGTTATAAACATACACAAAAGATAAGGCCTTGTGATCAAGCCCTTGGTCAGGGATAATACGCCACCATTTTAAGACATGTTGTTTTCATCAGGCCAAAAGATATGAGTGATTCAAGTAACGATAACCTTGAGCTAGCGATGCAAGAAGGTAAATATATTCGTACCATTCGCAGTTTTGTTAAGCGCGAAGGTCGTTTAACCAAAGGACAAGCTGCGGCAATTGAAAAATGCTGGCCAACCATGGGGCTTGAACATCAACAAGGCATGCTTGATCTAGCCCAAGTATTTGGCAATGACAACGACGTTGTTTTAGAAATTGGTTTTGGTATGGGTAAATCGTTGGTCGAAATGGCCAAGAGTGCACCACACCTTAACTTTATTGGTATTGAAGTACACCGTCCAGGTGTTGGCGCATGTTTAATGGATGCTGACGAAGCAGGCATTACAAACTTACGTATTTTTGAGCATGACGCTGTTGCAGTATTTGCTGATTGTATTGCTGAGGGCAGCATTACTACCGTGCAACTATTCTTCCCTGATCCATGGCATAAAAAGCGTCATCATAAACGTCGTATTGTACAGCCTGCATTTGTAGAGAGCTTGCGAAGCAAATTAAAAATTGGCGGTGTATTCCATATGGCAACTGATTGGGAAAACTACGCAGAACATATGCTTGAAGTAATGAAAGCAGCGGAGCATTTTAAAAATCAATCAGAGACTAATGATTATGTGCCACGTCCAGATTTACGCCCTTTGACGAAGTTTGAGCAACGCGGCCATCGTTTAGGTCATGGCGTTTGGGATTTAATGTTCGAGCGTATTAGCTAAATTAATCAAAACAACTTTAAGGCAAAGCCATTTATGAGCGCATTAACTAATCCAAGTTCACTTTTACTACGCAATAGTGCAAACCTAACGGCGGACTCTATTTTAGTAGTTAATTTTGTGCAAGATGGCTTTTTGTCACAACTGCGCCAGTTAAATCCAAACAGCAAGATCAGTGCTTTCAGCTACAATCATGCTAATGGCGAATTTGCTAAAGATATCAGCAGTATTGATGTTTGTGTGAGTCATGAGATAGCCGGTCAACATTTTGACCTCGTTATCTATTACTACCCAAAAGCAAAACCTGAAGCATTGATGACGTTGGATAATATTCGTGCAGTTATCAACCCTGACGCTGAGCTACTGGTGGTTGGTGAAAATAAAAGTGGCGTGAAATCGATTGAAAAGCAATTTAGTAGCCACTGTGGATACAGCAATAAAATCGACAGTGCCCGCCATTGTGCTTTGTATTTATTCACCGAGATAAAAACCTTAGCAGAGTTTATTATTACTCGTTACCACAAACAATTTAATGTTGATGTTGCTGGCGTTAGTTTTAATGCCATCAGTATACCTGGCGTATTTAACCACGGTGAACTTGATGGCGGTACTAAAATACTGTTAGAGAATGCACCAGCGATTAGATCTGGCAATGTACTCGATTTTGGCTGTGGTGCGGGTCTTATTGCGACATTTTTAGGCTTGAAAAACCCCGCTTTGAGTTTTACCTGTACAGATGTTAGTGCTCTTGCAGCTTATGCAACCACGCAAACATTAGCACTTAACGGTGTAAACGGTAGCGCTTTACTAAGTGATGGATTAGTAAATGTAACTGGAAAGTTTGAGCTTATTATTTCGAACCCACCATTTCATACCGGTATTGCCACTGATTATACTGTTGCTGAACAGTTTTTAAATGGTGCTAAACAGCACTTAACTAAGCAAGGCAAGTTAACTATTGTTGCAAACTGCTTCTTAAAATACCCACCAATTCTAGAGACTCAGTTCGGTACTTATCAAGTAGTGCATAAAACCAATAAATTTTCAGTATATAGCAGTTAATTACAACTATAGCCCCATAGATGCTGCCAAATAATATAAATGGCAGCTTTTCAACAAAGTTATTATATTTTTTAGTCACTTTGATAGGTCTTTGCTAGACTTACAGCAACTCTATAAAAATTATATAATTGGGCCTTCATTACAATAATGCCTATATCAACATCGCCAACAAGTATTCGCAAAGCCCTGATCAGTGCAGTCATGCTTGTTACTGCCCTATGCTTATCGTTATCTATTTCTATTTCGACCTATCTTGATGTTAGAGAACAAAAACATTTAATCGTCAATAAGCTCAACATCCTTGCAGAAATGATCGCCTTTAATGCACAAATAACCGTACTATTTGATGATAGAGAAACCGAAGAGCAACGCCTTGAATCTTTCGAAGAAATCCCACTGGTTAAAAATATACATATTTATGCAATTGACGAAATTTCAAATAAAGCGGTATTTTTTACCAGCTTTAATGCGCGAAAAACGCCACCGGTGCCGCTTAGAGTTGATAGTATTGAACAACTCCAACAGCCTAGGATCACCGAAGACTACGTAGAGTTAATCAAGCCAATCTCGTACGAAGGTGATATTAAAGGTTATGTGTATATTCGTGGCGGCCTAGAGCGCCTAAACGAGTATATTAACAAAAAAATTCTTATCGATATTCTTTTAACGTTATTCGTTTTAATTCTGGTTTATTTTGTGGCAAAACGAATTCAAAAACGTATTGCCGACCCCATAGACCACCTAAGCAGATTACTGAAAAATGTCTCGAAAAATCATAATTACAACGCCCTAGCCCCAAAAACTAATATAACTGAAATCAATATGCTTTCGAACAGTTTAAACATCATGCTCACCCGCACGCAAAATCAAATAGAGCGTCATAAAAACGATAAGCAAGAAATTAAACAATTAAACCAAAGTCTAGAAGAAAAAGTAAATCAACGTACCATCGCGCTCAGAGAAGCAAACCAGGAATTACTAACAACCCTTGAACGGATGCATCAATACCAAAACCAGATTGTTGAAAGTGAAAAAATGGCCTCTTTAGGGCAAATGGTTGCCGGTGTTGCACATGAGGTAAATACGCCAATTGGTTTGGGGATCACCGGATCGACCCTACTACGCGATAAATTAGCAGAAATAAGCCTAGGGTTTGAGCAAAAAACCTTAACCTCAAGTCAATTGAAACACTTTATCGACAATGGGATCGAAAACTTAGACCTTATCTACCGGAATTTAAATCGCGCTGCGGAGCTGGTCTCCAGCTTTAAAAAGGTAGCAGTAAACCAAGATGGTGAGATTAATTCGCTGATCAATATGCATGAGCTTATAACCAGCGTAATGCTCTCAATGCGTACTGAATTAGAGAGCAAAGCTCCTAAAGTCGTTATTCATTGTTCTGAACAATTGATGATCGAAAGTAAAGCAGACCCGCTTCAGCAAATATTACAACAATTATTAAGTAACTCGGTGCTCCACGGCTTTAAAGATAATCAAAATAACGAAATCGAAATTACTGTGGAACGCAACGAAAGTAGCCTGATCATTACCTATTACGATAATGGTATCGGGGTTGATAGAAGCGTTAAAAAACGCATTTTTGATCCCTTTGTTACCACTAAACGCGGCGAAGGTGGCAGTGGTTTAGGTATGCATCTAGTTTACAACTTAGTCACACAAGCCTTAGGTGGCAGTGTTTATTTTGATGGTCAAAATATAGAAGGCGCACGCTTTATTATTACCTTGCCATTAATTGAGGCAAACAAATTATGAGGCTAACGGGTTTATTACTTGCTCTGATGCTGCTGTTTCCTGCGTTTTTACAGGCTAAATCACCTGAGCAAGTCAAATCGGCATTCCTATTTCAGACTGCAAAATTCATCGAGTTCCCCAAAGTTAACAATAAACAGGCTGTGACTTTTTGTTTTTATGACGTTGAACATGGTATTGGTGAGTTATTAAAGGATAATTCAAACCTTAAAATTAACAATATACCGATTGAAACTGTGTTAATTGATAAAAAACAGCAAATTTCTGAACTTTCTCGCTTTTGTGATATCACATACATTGATGAAACAATGGAAGATGATATAATTCCACTTTGGATCGATACCACTTCATTAAATACCTTAACAGTTGGTGAGAGTATCAATTTTTTAGAAAAAGGGGGCGTTGTCTCTTTGGTCCAAGAAGGGAATAAAATCCGACTGTATATCAATAAACAGCAGTTGTTGCGCAGCGGTTTTAAAGTGCAATCTCGGTTATTAGCTGTTTCTAAATTTCACCCGAATTGATTTTACTTGTTAACAATTGGATATACTCCTATAATCACTAGTATTCGGTTTTATAATACAATACCGAATTAATTGTAAATAAAATATTCCGAAAAAGGTTAATTAATAATGCAAACGCCAGTCATTCTGATTGTAGAGGATGAAGACGTAACTCGACTAAACCTCGTTAGTTTATTTGAAGCTGAAGGTTACAAAGTTATTGAAGCCATTGATGGCGATGACATGCATGACAAGCTTACAAATAATGATGATGTGAACCTTGTAGTTATGGACATCAACCTGCCAGGCAAAAACGGGCTAATACTAGCACGTGAATTACGTCAAAAGCGTAACGTTGGACTTATTTTCCTAACCGGTCGTGATAATGATGTAGACCGTATTTTAGGCCTAGAAATTGGCGCGGACGACTATATTACTAAGCCGTTCAATCCTCGTGAATTAACTATTCGTGCTCGTAACTTGCTTTCTCGTACTGCCCTTGGCGGTGAAGAATCAAGCCTTGAAACAAATGGTGTGATCACTTTCAATGGCTGGGAACTTGACGAAAATAGCCGCTGTTTAACATCACCAAATGGTGATGCCAAACGTTTACCTAAAGGCGAATACAGAGCACTACGTTTAATGCTTGACTCTCCGGGTCGTATTTTTAGTCGTGAGCAGCTAATCAAGCATATGACTGGTCGTGAGTTACGTGCAAATGACCGTACTGTTGATGTAACGATCCGTCGTATCAGAAAGCATTTTGAAAGTGATAACAGCACATCTGAGCTTATCAGCACCATTCATGGTGAAGGTTATCGTTTCATTGGTAAAATCGATAGTTAAAATATCCGTTTTACCAAGTAATACAGCATTAACGTTCTAGTTGCTGTAAGAATAAATGAAGGGCATGTTGCCCTTCATTTATTTTATCTGCCAATATTGTTAGCCAAGTCTTTAATACTTCATCACTTTCTTCAAGCGCACCATGTTCCATGGTCTTAGCGTGTAACTGTACATCATTTAAACCAACTGAACCGGCAGCGCCTTTAAGCTTATGTGCTACAGACTTATATTCTTCACGGTCAGCTGCTGCTAATGATGTTGCCAACTCTTGCTGATACTGTGGATTAAGCTTTTCAAATAAACTGCTGCTGCGCTTAAATATTACTATGCCCATCGAGTTAACAAAATCTTCTATGGTTTCAACATCAAGTAACTCTACATTAATATTTTCACTGGCTTCTTTGCTAACCATCAGGCGTGTTTCATCAGACTGTTGTTGATGTTTAATATCAAATAGTTCAGCCAATATTTTATCAAGCTTCGTGGTATTGATGGGCTTGGCTAATGCGCCTTGAATTGAGATCCCTTGTAACTCTTCTTCGGCACTACGCACATTAGCCGTAAGCGCTACAATAGGTAACTTATCAAAATGGCTATCGGCACGGATCTGTCTTGCGACTTCATCGCCATTAATATCTGGTAGTTGCATATCTAACAGTACTAAATCTAGATCATCCTCAGTTTCAACAAACGCCAAAGCATCTTCACCGGTTTCAGCCCAGATAACTTCATGGCCGCGTTGCTCCAGTAAGTTAATGGCGATTTCAGCATTAAGCGGCACATCTTCAACTAGTAAGATATTCAAACTACGCCCAACATAACTTTGTTCAGCTGGAGCAATACAAAGGACCAGCGGTATTTCAACCACAAAACAACTCCCCTCCCCTTCAGTACTACTCACATGTAACTGTCCTTTCATTGCAGTGACCAATGCTTTGGTGACCGCTAAACCGATACCTGATCCTATCGCATTAGTGCCATTTAAATCCGGTGCTTTATAATACATATCAAAAATACGATGTAATTGCGCTTGTGGAATACCTTGTCCGGTATCGGTAATTTTCATCACTAACCAGGTGCCATCAGCACGGTTTTCCCGAATACACGTTAATTGAACTTTACCTTGTTGGGTGAATTTAACCGCATTATTTATTAAATTCCATACCACTTGACGTAATCGGGTCGGATCTAGTTGCGCATAAATATCCAATATGCCTTTGCGCTTAATTTCAAACTCGAGGCTTTTTTGTTCAGCAATTAATCCGGCAAAGTTAACCACATCATTAATAAAGTCAGAGACGTTTATTGAATCGGTTACAATATCGAGTTGTTCGCGATCTATTTTATCTAAATCTATAATATCATTGAAAATATTTCCTAATGTTTCAGCACTAGAAAATATGGTATTACACCAACTACGTTGCTGCTTATCAAGATCCGTATCTAGTAGCATTCGGGTTAAACCCACAATACCATTGAGTGGAGTTCGTAATTCATGACTTAGGGTGGCAATAAATTTCCCCTTGTCTTTATAAGCAGTTTCAAGTGCTTGGGCAGCTTCTTTACGACTGGTGATATCACGGCCAAATGCTAATAAACCAATGTAGTCACCGTCATCATTAATAAATGGAAGCTTACGCATTTCAAACCAACGATTTTCATTGCCTACAGGGTACTCAACATCAAGCGTTAATGCGGCGTGAGTTTTTTCGACTTTGTTATCAGTTAGCAATACTTCAGGTAAGAATTGCGTTGGGTAAATTTCCTCTGCAGTTTTACCTATTAACTCATCACTTGATTTACCCATCACCTCTTCAAACATTTTATTACAACCAGCAAACACACCATTATTATCACGGTAGTAAAATAAATCAGGGGATGAATCGACAATAGAGCGCAGCAACATGCCTTGTTGAGCAAGCTCCTGCTGGGTTTTTTTACGTTCGACGATTTCTCGTCTGAGCTCTTCTATTGCGCGGTGTTTGGCATGAAATGCCATTTTACGTTCATCTATCTCTACATTTAAGCGATTGATATTGTCTTTTAAAGTTTGATTTAATAATTTTTCTTGCTTAGTGGCACTATCTAAATACGCGTAGGAGGCATCTAACTGGCGAATTGAATTGATCAACACACTGATAATAATGGGTGATACTACTGCGGTAAAAAATATTACGGCAAGCACATCAACGAACATCACCTCACCTACTGCAACATAATAAAACATACACGATAATATTAATGCCAAGACTAATAGTAATGCATAGCAGATCGTTGCGGTTTTAAATTCACCGAATCGAGTAATTAAACTGGAAAGTGTTCGAGCCCATGGACTCAAAGAGGAATCGATCATATATAAATCTGTCTCTTAACTATACATATAAGCATATAAAAATCGGCTGACTACACAGCTACAAAAATCACTAATGCTAATATTTTAGCATTTTTGCATTAACTATTTTCATGTTCCGCGACGAAAACAGAAAATTTTCATCTACCACGTATTTTTTATTTATTTCGTGTAAAATATCGCGCTTTACAATTGCCAATAACGAGATTTTTCATGCAAAGCAACATGCCCGATATAGCAGATACGGCTCCCGCCTTACAAACTGGTAAATTAAACTGGGTTGGTATGGCTGATATTGAACTGCCTTTTTTATTTGAATCTCGTGATCTTGCGCCTATAAATGTCAATGCTAAAGCCCGTGCTTTTGTTAATCTTCATAAAGAAGACGCAAAAGGCATTCATATGTCACGGTTATTTTTAGCCCTCGATACATTATCAACCGAGCAACAAGTCAACCCGCTAACTATTGCACAAGCGCTCGATAGCTTTATCTCTAGTCATACAGGATTAAGCGACCAAGCTAAAATAGAATTGAAGTTTGAACTACCACTGCGCAGAAAGTCACTCCTTAGCGGCAAAGCGGGTTGGAAAAGCTACCCGTTAACCATAGAGGCAAAAATTGACCACGGTGTACTTAGTTTTGAGTTAAGCCTTGATGTAACTTACTCATCAACTTGCCCATGCTCAGCGGCATTAGCTCGGCAACTCATTCAGCAGGCCTTTGTTGAAAAGTTTCAGCAGCATACTCCTAGCCATAAAGAAATGATCAGCTGGCTTGGCAGTACCGACGGCATTATTGCAACTCCTCACTCGCAACGCTCTATCGCCAATGTAAAAGTCAAACTAGATAGTAGCATCCGTGAGTTTGATATTTTAAACTTGATCAATACTCTTGAAGATGAGCTTAAAACCCCAGTACAAGCCGCAGTTAAGCGTGAAGATGAGCAAGAATTTGCCCGTTTGAATGGTCAGAATTTGATGTTTTGTGAAGATGCAGCGCGTAAAATCAAAGCCGTGTTAGAAGACGCACAATACGCCGATTACTGGTTACAAATAAACCATTATGAATCTCTGCATGCCCATGATGCCGTAGCTATTGCAGTAAAAGGCATTGATGGCGGATACCAGCCATAACTTAGCTGTTACAAAGTGTAACTTCATTACAACTGGGCACGTTAATTGCTATTAATATTACAGTGTCAATTTGTTGTTGTGGAGTTACCGTATGGAATTCGCTTTATTATCAATTTTAGTATTAGTCGTAGGGGCATCAGTTGTTGCGTCAAAGTTTACCGATGATGGCGGAAACCCTTATCCATTCACGCGTAAAAGTAATATTTTTACGCAAGTTGAAAGTTCTTTCCTTAGTCTTCTAGAGCGTGCTGTAGGCGATCAATATAAAATTGTTAGCCGTGTAAAACTAATCGATGTCATTGATTGTAAGAAAGGTTTATCTGCTAAAGCTAAACGTGCAGCAATCGCTAAAGCAAAAAACAAACAACTTGATTATGTGCTGATTGATAAAGAAAAGATGACCATTGTCGCAGCGGTTGATTTAGTAAACAACGCCAATAAAGATGGTCATAAAGCGCAACGCGACTGGTTTGTTAATGGTGCACTTGAAGCTGCTGGCATTCCACATATCCGTATGAAAGTTAAATCTGGCTATCGCCCATCAGAAGTGCGTGAAGCAATTATGTTTAAACTTGGTAAACCAACAACAGCACAAAGTAGCCGCCCGACACGCAACCGTGTTACTAAACCGGCAGTGCTATCTCCTTCGCAAGCTAAAGCCCATTCCACAGCCTTAGCTGAAATATAACAGTCATAAAATTGGCTAAAGCAGGCTTTAATGCCTGCTTTTTTGTTTGTTTTTATTATTTTCGCGTATAATAATTTCATTCAATCTAAGGAATCAAATATTATGAATGTTGGCATTATTGGCGCGATGGAGCCTGAAGTTAAAATTTTGCGTGAAGCAATGAAAAACCCACAAATTCTAACTAAAGCAGGTTTCACTTTTTATACAGGTGAATTAGGCGGTAACACTGTAACTTTAGTGCAATCAGGTATTGGTAAAGTAGCCTCGAGTATTGCAACAACATTATTGATTGATAATTTTCAACCAGATTGCGTGATCAACACAGGCTCTGCTGGCGGCTTTGATCCATCTCTGAGTGTTGGCGACGTGGTAATTTCATCTGAGGTACGTCATCATGATGTTGATGTAACTGCTTTTGGTTATGAAATTGGTCAAGTACCGCAGATGCCTGCAGGTTTTGCTGCTCACCCTAAATTAATAGAGGCTGCACAACAAAGTGTTGAGAGTATCAGTGACGTGAAGACCTTGATCGGCTTAATTTGTACTGGCGATTCATTTATGTGTGATCCGGTACGTATTGATAAAGCCCGCGCGGACTTCCCTACTATGTTAGCCGTAGAAATGGAAGGCGCTGCCATTGCACAAGTGTGCTTTTCACTAGCAACACCGTTTGTAGTGATCCGCTCAATGTCTGATATTGCAGGTAAAGAGTCACCACAGTCATTTGAAGAATACCTAGAAACAGCTTCAATAAACTCATCAAAAATGGTGGTCGCATTACTAGAAAAACTGACTACGGTAACGCTATAAGGTGTTACTCAATTTAGTTCAGCAACATTTGGACTTTATTGTATTTATATTAGCGCTCCTTGCTGAGCGCTTTTTACCTTTGGTAAGCTGGTATCACCCAAATACATTTTTAACTGCGGTATTTAAAGCACTTGGAAAGCGTATTTTTCGAAAGAGTGAACCTGCAAGTTATCACTATTTATCTTCCTCGTTGTGTTTCACTCTCGTCATTTTAGTGATCATGATCTTAGTGATATTGCTGCTTGAATTTGCCTATTACCCTGAACTATTAGCTGGATTAATCTTATACCTCAGCCTAGAGTGGCGAAGTGTAGAAATTAAAGCGCTGCGCATTGCACGCCTCGTTAAACAAAATCAAAAGTCTACAGCCCGAGAATTATTAAAGCCGCTACTTGCTCGCCAGGTAGATAAATTATCAGGCCCAGGTCTTTGCAAAGCCATTATGGAAACGCTGATCCTAAGAGTTGCTCGTCATTACTTTAGCGTTATTTTCTGTTATCTACTATTTGGCCCTATGGCAGCACTGGCTTATCGCTTACTGACTTTGATCCACCAAGCCTGGCGCAAAGATAGTTTACCTAATAGCCCATTTTTAAAATCGCTTAGTTGGCTATTATATATTCTTGAGTGGTTACCTACACGGATATTGGCGCTGACGATTGCAGCCAGTAAAGCCAGTAAATTGAGCGTTCATTATATCAAACATTATGGACGACATTTTTATCAGACAAATAGTGGCTGGTTATTAAGTTGTTGCTCGGCCTCTGTTGGTGTGCAACTCGGTGGCCCTGCTATATACCAAGATACTCGATTTGATAAAATGCGCATCGGTACTGAGCGTTTACCACAGGCTGATGATATTGCTGTGTTGATCAATCGGCTAAATCAAGCACGTGTTTTTTGGTTACTGGTTATATTTTGCATCGAAATAATTAAAACAATGTTGTAGATCATCAAAAATAAAAAACCAGCCTTAGCTGGTTTTTGTTACTTAAACATCTAACTGAATTTTCATTCTTTACCTATTAAACACAGGTAATATTTGCAAACTTACGTTTACCAACTTGATAAATAGCCGTGCTACCTTTTACAATTTCAAGTTTAGTATCAGTGACCTTTTCTTCGCCATTGATTTTAACTGCGCCTTGTTTGATCATTCGCATCGCTTCTGACGTACTCGCAACTAAGCCAGCTTCTTTAAGCAAGTTAGTAATAAATACGGTATCTTCATCAATCGTTACTGTCATAACTGGGATATCATCAGGCAACGCATTTTTTTGAAAACGTTTAATAAAATCTTCATGCGCACCAACAGCAGCTGCATCGCTGTGAAAACGAGCAATCATTTCTTTTGCTAAATCGATTTTAATATCACGCGGGTTAGTACCTTGTGAAACTTTTTCTTTGAGCGCAGCAATTTCGTTAATTGATAAGCTACTTAGCAAATCATAATAACGCCACATCAGCTCATCACTAATCGACATGATTTTACCAAACATATCGTTAGGGGCATCAGTAATACCAATGTAGTTACCTAATGACTTAGACATTTTTTGCACACCGTCGGTGCCCTCAAGTAAAGGCATCATTAATACAGTTTGTGGTTTCTGGCCTTCGTCTTTTTGTAGCTCACGACCCATTAATAGATTAAAGCGTTGATCAGTACCACCGAGCTCAACATCAGCTTCAAGCGCTACTGAGTCCCAACCTTGCACTAATGGATACAAAAACTCATGAATCGCAATTGATTGGCCGCCAGCATAACGCTTTTTAAAATCATCACGTTCTAGCATACGAGCAACAGTTTGACGTGCTGCTAGCTTGATCATCCCTGCAGCGCCTAAATTCTCCATCCAAGTTGAATTAAAAGCAACGGTGGTTTTAGCCGGATCAAGAATTTTAAATACTTGTTCTTTATATGTTTCAGCGTTAGCTAATACATCATCACGGGTAAGTGGCTTACGGGTTACATTTTTACCCGTTGGATCACCAATCATACCGGTGAAATCACCAATTAAGAAAATCACTTCATGACCTAAGTCTTGGAAGGTTTTCATTTTATTAATTAGCACAGTATGACCTAAGTGTAAGTCAGGTGCTGTTGGATCAAAACCCGCTTTGATCTTTAGCTTTTTACCAGACTTTAGCTTTTCGACTAACTCGTCTTCAATTAATATTTCTTCAGCACCGCGTTTTATCTCTGCTAGAGCGGTTTGTAAGTCCACTATGTATTACTCCAAAAAATTCAGTCAATCTGGTGATTCTAGCGTAAATCCGCACCAGTTTAAATCTACAAAACACTGGTATTAACGCTTTATTAAGTATATCCTGCAATATTAGTGATTAATTATCTTGACAGCAGGAAAAGGCACGTTATGGTTCGCGTTGTGCACACTCTCCCAAAAAAACACAAATTGCTTATTTTAGGCTTGGTTTCTGCTATTGCTGCTTTAACACTCATTCCTTCAGAAAAAGCCACCGCCTCGAAAGACAATAGCGCTGATGCGCTAGAAGTTGGCAAGCGTTACGAATTACAAATTAAAGTTGATGACGTTGAAAAATTAACTGAATTAAATTCGCAAGAAGATGCAGCAAAACTCCCAGAATACAATCTAGTCGATTTTGAAGTAAAGAACGGTGACAATTTAGCACTTATTTTCAAACGCGCTGGTTTTAATGCGCAAACCGTTCATAAACTGCTTAATACCAATGCAGAAACACGTAAACTTAGTAAAATTCATCCAGGTGAAGTACTTAGTTTTGCCACTGCTGAAGACGGCTCTTTGGCACAGTTACGTTATGTAATTTCAAAAACAGATACCCTGTTCGTTACATTAAATGAAGAAGGTAACTACGATACGTCTATTGATAGTAAAGAAATTGAAACGTTAACTAAATCAACAGGTGGAGAAATTACCAACAGCTTTTGGACCTCAGGTATTGCTGCTGGTTTAAGTGAACGGCAAATAATGAACTTTGCTGACATATTCGGTTGGGATGTGGATTTTGCCAATGATATCCGTAAAGGCGATCAATTTGGTTTAATCTATGAATCACATTATGTTGATGGCGAGTTTATTGGCACAGGTAAAATTATTGCCGCTGAGTTTATAAACCAAGGTCAACGTTACGCGGCTATTCGTCACAGCGATGGTACTTTTTACACGCCTGAAGGGCGTAGTATGAAAAAAGCATTTTTACGTGCACCGGTTAATTTTAAATATATTAGCTCAAGCTTCAATCCGCGTCGCTTACATCCTGTAACAGGACAAGTAAGGGCACACCGTGGCATTGACTACGCAGCTCGTACTGGTACGCCAGTAGTTGCGTCGGGTAATGGTAAAGTAATTAAAGCCGGATACAGTAAGTATAATGGTAACTATATATTTATTAGTCACGGCACACAGTACGTCACTAAGTACCTGCACCTTAACAAAAAGCTAGTTAAAACCGGTCAAAAAGTTAAGCAAGGTCAAAAAATTGGTACTGTTGGGTCCACTGGTCGTGTAACTGGCGCACACTTACACTACGAGTTTTTAGTTAACGGCGTTCACCGTAACCCTAAAACAGTTAAATTACCTAAGTCTGAGCCACTACCACGTGATGAGCTTGCTAAGTTTAAACCAATCGCAGATAACTTCTTAGCGCAGCTAGAGCGCAATCGAGAGCTACAGTTAGCGCTTAAGTAAAGTGGTCAGTGGTCAGCGGTCAGCGGTCAGCGGTCAGCGGTCAGCGGTCAGCGAAAAATATAAGCCGTTGTTATGTAAATAGCAACGGCTTTTTCTGGGTCCATCAGCTGGCAAGTCTGCGCCATTAATAGGAGTGTTATTTTTTCTAATAGGCATCGTAATGCCCACCAATGGCGAAAATATATATGTACTCATTATCAAACTTATAAATTAACCGATCTTTTTGCGATATACGCTTCGACCATAACCCCGATAAATTGTGTTTTAAAGGCTCCGGCTTTCCCAAGCCTTTAGTTGGATCTGAGCGCATCATTTCTTTTAGTATTTTACATAATGCAGTATGCAACTTTTTATCTTTATCTCGTAATTGCTCATAGCTGAGCCACGTCTTACCCTCAAAGGTTAGTGATCTCATCTAGCTGCTCTTGTGTTGGTTTATACCCTGATTTAGTTGTGTGAGTTTTCATAGAGTCTGCAATTTGTTGCATTAAACTGTTACTCTGTAAAACATGTAAAGTTTCCTGCTCTCGTTCCCAGTCGTCCGCACTCATTACGATAAATGCATCTCCGGCACGCCTAGTAACCTTAATTGGCTCATGTTCACTAACTGTTTGTTCTACAAATGCTTTTAAGTTATCTCTAAATTGATTTACACTTATGCTATCCATAATTAAACCTCATTAACGTACGGTAATGTCGTACATTATAGTTTAAAAATAATATCAAGTCATCTTAAAGGATAAATAAAAACACACGATAATGCAGTGCATTGATACAGACTGAGAGGATATTTTTTCGTTGGGTTTCGCGGTGCTCAATCCAACCTACGCAGCCCGCTTTAAAATCACTTAAAGCTTACCGCTGCTCTTAAAGCTGACGGCTACGCTCTACCTCACCAACACATAAATCAATTGCACAACCAATGAAATCATCACTAATGGCCAGATGTATTTGGCGTATTTAGTCGCGCCCTCTAAACCCATTTTTGATTGGTACTTTTCAAGTAGTGGCACAAGGATAACAAGTGCGAAAAACAAAGAGATTAAAATCACAAAGATATTCATACCACAGCCTTTTAATTCAGATAATTAGTAAAGTGACATTCGAGTATACCCAAAAAACGCCCAAAAAAAAGCGCAGTTTAAACTGCGCCAGTCGGTTGGAGGTAAAAGTTTACTTATGCAGTGCTCAACATAAATAAACACTGCGAGTTGTTTTTTAACCTACCAGTGCTAACAAAATACCTGCAGCTACGGCACTGCCAAGCACTCCCGCAACATTTGGCCCCATTGCATGCATTAATAAGAAATTATGCGGGTTATTTTCCAGACCCACTTTATTAACTACGCGTGCAGCCATTGGCACAGCTGATACACCAGCCGCGCCGATAAGTGGATTGATTGGTGATTTAGAAAACTTGTTCATACCTTTTGCCATAAATACACCTGAAGCTGTACCAATTGCAAAAGCCAAGGCGCCGAGTACCAAAATACCAATTGTTTCTACGGTTAAAAACTTATCTGCAGCAAGCTTAGAGCCTACAGCTAAACCAAGGAAAATAGTGGTAATATTGATGATCTCGTTTTGTGCACTATTACTTAAACGGTCAACTACACCAGACTCTCGCATCAAGTTTCCTAAACAGAACATGCCTACCAGTGGCGTTGCTGCTGGTAAAAACAAAATCGTTAAACTCAATACCATTAACGGGAAAATAATTTTTTCCTTTTTTGATACGGTGCGTAACTGTGGCATTTGAATTTTACGTTCTTCTGGTGTGGTTAAAGCCCGCATAATTGGCGGCTGAATAATTGGCACCAACGCCATATATGAGTATGCAGCTACGGCAATGGCACCCAATAAATCTGGAGCAAGTTTTGAGGCTAAGAAAATTGCCGTCGGGCCATCTGCACCACCTATAATCGCAATTGCTGACGCATCTTGTAAAGAAAACTCAAAACCTGGTACATAGTTTAGTAAAATTGCGCCAAACAAGGTTGCAAAAATACCAAACTGAGCTGCAGCACCTAGCAATAACATGCGAGGATTAGCTATCAAGGCACTAAAATCAGTGAGTGCACCAACACCCATAAATATTAATAATGGAAATACACCGGTATCAATTCCTATATAATAAACGTAATACAGCAAACCACCTGGGTCTGATAAGCCTGCTACGGGGATATTTGTCAGTATTGCTCCAAAGCCAATTGGTAATAATAATAATGGCTCAAAGTTTCGTGCAATTGCCAGATACAACAATAAGCACCCTACTGCGATCATAATAAGCGCAGGAAAAGTAAAATTTGCTATCCCTGTTGCTTGCCAGAGGTTTAGTACTGCATCCATCCTCGATACTCCTAAGCCATTGCAATCATTGCATCGCCAGTGGCAACAGAATCGCCCTCAGCAACCAAGATTTCAGCAATTGTGCCACTATGAGTAGCGCGAATTTCAGTTTCCATTTTCATCGCTTCCATAATGATCACTACATCGCCTTCATTTACCGTTTGACCCGCTTTCACCTTGATTTTAAAAATGTTACCAGCAAGTGGAGCGTTAAGTGTTTCGCCGGAAGCAACTGACGCCGATTGTGGAATAATTTCGCTATCTTTAAGTGTTACTTCTTTAAGCTCACCGCCTTGTGCAACCACTACATCATAAACTTTACCATCTACTTTTACGCTGTACTGCTCTGCTTTTACTGGGTTGCTGTTACTTTTTTTATTGCTAACTGGTTGTTCTTTATTAGCAGATTCAGCACTTGGCACAGCTTCGAAAGCATCTGGGTTATTACGATTTTTAATGAATTTCAACCCAATTTGTGGGAATAATGCATACGTTAACACGTCATCAATCTGCTCATCCGCTAAGCTTAAACCTTGCTCTTGTGCTTCTTTTGATAACTCAGCTTGTAGCGATTCAAGTTCTGGTTTTAATAGATCGGCAGGACGGCAAGTGATCACTTCTGCGCCATCAAGCACACGCTCTTGCAATTCTTTGTTCATTGGCGCTGGTGTTAAGCCATATTCGCCTTTTAGTACGCCAGCTGTTTCTTTAGTAATTGTTTTATAGCGCTCACCAGTTAATACATTAAGTACTGCCTGAGTGCCGACAATTTGTGATGTTGGTGTAACTAACGGTAAATAACCTAAGTCTTCACGTACACGTGGGATCTCAAGTAATACTTCATTCAATTTATCCGCAGCACCTTGCTCTTTCAACTGGTTTTCCATATTTGTTAGCATGCCACCAGGCACTTGCGCTAATAAAATACGGCCATCAACACCTTTTAAGCTGCCTTCAAAAGCGACATATTTTTTACGAACATCACGGAAGTAAGCAGCAATTTCTTCGAGTTGATTTAAATCCAGCTCAGTATCACGTTCAGTACCTTCAACAATTGATACAATCGTTTCAGTTGCGCTATGCCCGTAAGTCATACTCATTGATGAAATTGCGGTATCAAGCATATCAATACCAGCATCAATCGCTTTTTGGTAAGTAGCAGTACTTAAACCAGTTGTGGCATGACACTGCATTGCAATTGGGATAGAGACTGTTTCTTTTAACGCTTTGATTAATTCTTCTGCATCGTATGGTTTAAGCAAACCGGCCATGTCTTTAATACAAATTGAATGACAGCCTAACTCTTCAAGTTGCTTGGCAAGCGTTAACCACATATCAAGTGTATGAACCGGGCTTACTGTATACGAAATTGTACCTTGTGCATGTGCGCCAACTTTAATTGCAGCTTTAATAGCCGTTTCAAGATTACGAACATCGTTCATCGCATCAAAAATACGAAATACGTCTACACCGTTTTGATGCGCACGCTCAACAAACTTTTCCACCACGTCATCGGCATAATGACGATAGCCTAAAAGGTTTTGACCACGAAGTAACATTTGCTGTTTAGTATTTGGCATAGCTTTTTTAAGAGCACGAATACGCTCCCAGGGATCTTCTCCCAAATAACGAATGCATGAATCAAAAGTAGCCCCACCCCATGACTCAATAGACCAGTAACCCGCATCATCTAATTTTTGTGCAATTGGTAGCATGTCATCCAAACGCATACGCGTTGCTAATAATGATTGATGCGCATCTCTAAGTACTAATTCTGTTAATTTTAATTTAGCCACAAGTCATCCCTTATAGTTTTTGTTTATTTTTGTACTGAGCGATAGCTGCACTTATCGCAGCGATGTGCTCACTTGGTACACCTGATGCTTTGATTGACGGTGTGCGCGTGGGTGTTGCAACAGGCTGTTCAAAACGGCTCGCTAATTTAGACATAATGGTAATTGCTGAAATCAACAACGAAAGAAAAACGAAAACGCCCACCATCCCGGTGAGCATTAAGTTTGCTGCTGTAGCAAGTAACTGACCGATATCCATACTGCTCCCCTTGATTATTTTCACCCAACCCAAAGATGGGTAAAAAACCACTTTAGTTAAATAATTATGCAAACATCATAACAAAGAAAAAAACTAAGTCCAACACTTTGTAAATTGGTAAAACCAATTAATCTAAAACCAACATGTAACCAGAAAAGTTAACACTCTACATTTTGGTTTGATATAAAATTAGTCTTACCAAAAAAAGACTAATATATTGATTCTCACTGCGCTGAGTATAAGTTACAGATAAAGCTGTAAATAATTCCCACCTAATTCATAAAGTGTAATAAACAAGAAACTATCCCATTGATAGTAAAGGATTTAAAAGATGGCATATAACTAGCATTATCTACTCTGACAATTTAACAAACCAAGGAGACAACAATGTTACGCTGGACAATTACATTTCTAGTTATTGCACTTATTGCTGCAGTGTTAGGTTTTGGCGGTATCGCAGGTGCCGCAGCAGGAATTGCTAAGATTATCTTTTTTATCTTTATTATATTATTAGTTATTTCACTCGTTTCAGGTGCATTGCGCGGCAATGTCCCTAAGTGATAACAATTTATTTTAAATAACAACACATTTATATATTTTACAAGGAATTACATTATGAAATCGACAACTATTAAAACCGCTGTGATCGCTTTATTTGCTAGTTTTTTTATCATGGGTTGTGAAGACAATCACGCAGAAGAAGCCGGCGAGCGCATCGATGAAGCTGTAACCGACGTGCAAAACAAAGTAGAAGACGCCTGTGAAGAAGTAAAAAAAGGCGTGAACGCTGAAGAAACTAACTGTTAATCCAGTTAGATTTGAATAATAAAAAACGACTCTGTTGAGTCGTTTTTTGCATTTTAAGAGGAATGTAAATCAAGCTCTTGCTTCTATCATCAATCGCTTCATATCACGTACTGCTTTATCCAAGCCATCAATGGCTGCACGTGCAACAATTGCGTGGCCAATGTTTAACTCGTAAATATCTTCCATAGCAGCAATCGGTTTCACATTATGATAATGCAGACCGTGGCCGGCGTTTACTATCAAGCCCAAACTTGCTGCATACTTTACACCTTGTCGAATATGTTCAAGCTCTTTGCTCATTTCTACGTCAGTTTGCGCATCTGCATAAGCGCCAGTGTGGATTTCAACATATGGGGCATTGCAAGCTTTAGCTGCATCTAACTGTGCTTTGTCTGCATCGATAAATAACGATACTTTAATACCGCCGTCAATTAATTTTGCTACCGCGGCTTTGATCTTATCTAAGTTACCAACAACATCTAAACCACCCTCTGTGGTCAACTCTTCGCGTTTTTCTGGCACTAAACAAACGTAAGCCGGCTTTACATCTAAGGCTATATCAATCATTTCATCGGTAACCGCTATTTCTAGGTTCATGCGTGTTTGGATGGTTTTAGCCATCACATACACGTCACGATCTTGAATGTGACGGCGGTCTTCACGTAAATGAATAGTGATACCATCTGCACCAGCATGCTCTGCTAGACTCGCTGCATGCGCTGGATCAGGGTAACTTGTTCCGCGGGCTTGACGTAAAGTGGCAATATGATCAACGTTTATGCCCAAAAGAATATCTTTCATTTTTTTACCTATAAAAATAACGGTTAAAAATACCGTACTAAGATTGTTGGTGAATACCCAAACTATTTGGGTATAAATAGCTCGCGACTTTTTAATGGTTTTTTGCCTAATAAAGGCTTCATTAAATGACGACTTAATTGTTTTGCCATATATAACACATCCGGTGCGCTAAAGTCATGAGCAGCAATTGCATTTAACTGCGCACCAAAAAAGCCGTGACCTTGGTTTTCCTGAGCAACAAATCCATATTCAGCAAAATAGCTATAGGTTTGCTCTTGGATTATTGGCTCTCCTGCCGCATCAAAACTAAAATCAACGCCGTAACCTAATAATTCTAATAATTGAAATTCATAAGAACGTAATACAGCTTGTAAGTTGGGGTGCAGGTTAAGCTGTTGCAGGTGAGTTTGATAGAGCTTGAAAACATGATCAATAGGTTCGTTAATTGGCACAATACGATTGGTCAGCTCATTGAGATAAAAACCACAATAAAGCTGCTCACCCAGTAAAGGTGATTGCGAACCGTGTAGTTCAAAGCGTTGAATATATTTAAGATCATGTTTGCCGGAATAATTTACCAGTAAGGCTTGGAAGGGTTGTAACTGAGCTTTATGTTTTGTTGCTTGGCGACCGCTAATTCGAGCCAGCATGCGCAACTGGCCAACGCCCTCTACTAGCATATCAAGCATTACTTGTGAGTCACTAAATGGACGTCGGTGTAATAAGTATGCTGTGTAGAAGTCGCTATCCATAAATATTATTTAGGTTATTAATCTTCACCATAGCCTAAACTGCGTAGTGCACGCTCATCATCAGCCCAACCTGATTTCACTTTAACCCAAAGCTCTAAAAACACTTTATTATCAAGCATTTCTTCAAGATCCTTGCGGGCTTCACGGCCAATCACTTTAAGCTTTTCGCCTTTATTACCTATAACCATACGTTTTTGCGTTTCACGTTCAACTAAAATAAGGCCATTGATATGCCAAATGCCATTTTCTTGCCATTTGAACTGCTCAATTTCAACAGTGACAGAATAAGGTAATTCTTCGCCCATAAAGCGCATTAACTTTTCACGAATAACTTCTGCCGCCATAAAGCGCATAGAACGATCTGTGACGTAATCTTCAGGAAAGTAAAACTCACACGGTGGTAAGCGCTTTGTTACTTCATCTTTGATCAGGTTAATATTTTTACCTTGTGTTGCCGATACAGGCATAATGCCAACAAAATCGAATTTATCACCGAGCCATTTCATATGAGGTAAAACTAAATCACGGTCTTTAACTTGGTCTATTTTATTAATAACCAATAATACTGGTTTACCGCTTTGTGATACTTTATTTAGCACCATGTCATCGTCAGCATTCCAATGAGTGCCTTCAACAACAAATATAATAAGTTCCACATCACCGATTGAGCTAGATGCTGCGCGATTCATTAAACGGTTAATGGCACGCTTTTCTTCAACGTGCAGCCCTGGGGTATCCACGTACACCGCCTGATGTTTACCTTCAGTATGAATACCCATAATGCGATGACGGGTCGTTTGCGGCTTACGTGAAGTAATACTTACTTTTTGCTCAATGATTTCATTGAGTAAAGTAGATTTACCCACATTTGGGCGGCCCACAATTGCGATCATGCCACAAAATGTATCAACATCACCACTGTGAGGTTGGATCAATGTATCAAGATTCATTTTTAAGTATCTTCAATGCTTTTTCAGCGGCTTTTTGTTCAGCTTTACGGCGAGAACTGCCCACTGAGATGATGCTATCCATACCTTCAACAATACATTCAACCGTGAACGTTTGATTGTGTGCCTGACCTTTAGTATCTACCACAGTATAGCCTGGCAAAGGTAATTTGCGGGCTTGCAGGTATTCTTGTAGCAATGTTTTAGGATCTTTTTGGTTTAAACCAGGTGAAATGGCATCAAGGCGAGATTCATACCACGCTAAAATCAAGTCACCACAAACATCTATGCCAGCATCTAAAAATACTGCACCAATAATTGCTTCAACCGCATCAGCTAAGGTTGACTCACGTCTAAAACCACCACTTTTAAGTTCGCCCGGCCCTAAGCGCAAGTAATCACCTAGACCAAACTCTAAACCAAATTCAGCTAAGGTTTGCCCGCGCACAAGTGTAGAGCGCATGCGGCTCAAATCACCCTCCCGTGCTTTAGGGAACTTACTGTATAAAGCATTGGCAATAACGAAACTTAAAATTGAATCACCCAAAAATTCTAAGCGTTCATTGTGTTGACCTTTATGGCTGCGATGGGTCATCGCCTGCTCAAGCAATACTTGATCAATAAAGGTATACCCTATTTTGCTATATAACTCTGTTACATTTTTTTTCATTGTTACTGAATATTACCTAGGCGTTCAAAACGAACACCAGTTGGAACCCAGCCTGGTAAAATGTCATCTGGGCCATTCTCAAATTCAAAACTCATCCATATAAAGACAGCTTTACCCACCAAGTTTTCTTTTGGCACAAAGCCCCATACGCGACTATCTTGGCTGTTATCGCGGTTATCACCCATCATAAAATAATGATCAGCCGGCACTACCCATTCATCAGAACGCGTACCCGGTTGTTGATAGTAACGCCCTTTCATTTCCAGCGCTTCGGGGTTAATTAAAATATTATGTTTTAGTGTAGTCAAATTTTCATCTAACCGAACTAAATCCATAGAGCCTTGCTTAAACTCATCGCGATTAATGATCTCCATATCAATTTTATTAAATTCATTACACAACAGATCACCTTGCTGTGTTTGTCCTTGCTCGCAATTTGGTTGAATGTATAAACGCTTATCGCGGTAAACGATTTTATCACCCGGTAAACCAATCGCGCGTTTAATATAATCGATACTTTCATCTAACGGGTATTTAAATACCACAATATCACCGCGCTCTGGTTCTGCTACATCAACTAATTGAGTACGCCATACAGGGTCTTTCACCCCGTAAGAATACTTTTGCACTAAAATAAAGTCGCCCACTAACAAGGTAGGCATCATTGAACCTGATGGTATTTGAAACGGCTCAAATATAAACGATCTAAAAATCGTAATAGCCGCAATCATCGGAAAAATTGATTTCGCCGTTTCAGTAATAGTCGGTTCAGGGGCAATTAGTGCTGCAGTTTCTTCATCGAGCTCACCGCCAGCAGAACTTTGCGCAAGAGCTAAACGTTGCTGCCTTTTTGGTGCAAACATAAAATGGTCAATTAACCAAATTAAGCCTGAGCCTAGAGTTAACAACACTAAAAATATTGAAAAATAACCTGCCATGCATTAAATCCTTTATCTAACCTAATTTGGTTATAAAACTTACTTACCAACTTTAAGAATCGCTAAAAATGCCTCTTGAGGCACTTCAACATTTCCGAGTTGTTTCATTCGTTTTTTACCATCTTTTTGCTTTTGAAGAAGCTTTTTCTTACGACTTACGTCACCACCATAACACTTCGCAATTACGTTTTTACGCAATTGTTTAACAGTGGTACGGGCAATAACGTGTGCGCCAATTGCCGCTTGAATTGCTATATCAAACATTTGACGAGGGATAAGCTCTTTCAATGCATCTGCTAATTGACGACCACGCGATTGTGCGCTATCTCTATGCACAATAATCGCAAGTGCATCAACACGCTCACCATTGATCAAAATATCAACGCGCACCATGTCTGATGTTTGAAAGTGCTTAAAGTTATAATCAAGCGAGGCGAAACCACGACTGGTTGACTTTAATTTATCAAAAAAGTCCATCACTACCTCTGCCATTGGCAGTTCATAGGTTACGGCCACTTGTTTACCGTGATAACTCATCTTGGTTTGCATACCGCGCTTTTCAATACAAAGCGTAATAACACTACCTAAATACTCTTGTGGTACAAGAATATTAGCTTCAACAACTGGCTCACGAATTTCTAAAATATCGTTTACAGCGGGTAAATCAGATGGATTATCAATCTGAATTATACCTTCCTTGGTTACAACCTCGTAAATTACCGTTGGCGCAGTGGTAATTAAGTCAATATCGTATTCACGTTCTAAACGCTCTTGAATGATTTCCATGTGCAACATGCCCAAGAAACCACAACGAAAGCCAAAGCCAAGTGCTGTTGAATTCTCCGGTTCAAAGAATAACGACGCATCATTTAAACTCAGCTTATTAAGCGCATCACGGAATGATTCATACTCATCCGAGGCAATTGGAAACATACCTGCATAAACCTGCGGTTTAATTTTTTGAAAGCCAGGTAAGCGCTCTGGTGCTGCATTTTTTTGGTGAGTAATAGTATCACCAACTGGTGCACCGTGAATTTCTTTTATACCTGCAATTACAAAACCTACTTCACCAGTTCTTAAAATACCTGTGTTAGTTTGTTTTGGCGTAAAAATACCCACGTTATCAGCTGTGTGAATATGTTCATTAGACATAATTTTAATTTTATCACCAGCACGTAATTCACCGTGTTTAATACGTACAAGTGACACAACCCCTTGGTACGGGTCAAACCATGAGTCGATAATAAGCGCCTGTAGCGGTGCGTCTTTATCGCCCACAGGAGGCGGCACATCCTTAACGATCATTTCCAAGACTTCGGCAATACCGACACCTGTTTTCGCGCTACATTGCACCGCGTCAAGAGCGTCAATACCAATAATGTCTTCAATTTCTTCTGCTACCCGTAGTGGATCAGCTTGCGGTAAATCAATTTTATTTAATACCGGAATTACTTCTAAATCCATTTCAATGGCGGTGTAGCAGTTAGCCAATGTTTGAGCTTCAACGCCTTGGCCTGCATCTACAACTAATAATGCACCTTCACAGGCAGCCAGTGAACGCGATACTTCATAGGTAAAGTCAACGTGTCCAGGGGTGTCGATAAAGTTAAGTTGGTAAGTCTCTCCATCATTGGCTTTATAATTTAGCGTTACACTTTGCGCTTTAATGGTGATACCACGCTCGCGCTCAATATCCATTGAATCCAATACTTGCTTTTGCATTTCGCGGTCTGTTAAACCACCACAAACTTGGATCAAACGATCTGAAAGGGTCGATTTCCCGTGGTCAATATGGGCGATGATCGAAAAATTACGGATATGCTTCATAAACTGGATTCTAAACTTCTATTTTAATGGACTGAGTATATAAAGCCGCAATTTTACATTTAATTGGCTTCAATCACCATCTATTTGAGTTAAAGGAAGGCTAATAGGATGAATTTTTATTACTTTAACATCATGCTTTAGGCTTTTCACTCGGCTTTTAGCAATAATAAAGCCAGTAAAACCACCACCTAGAGCAGCAATAATTTGCAACCACTCAGGCACAGAAAAAACCTCTGCGGCCATTAACGCAAAGGCTAAACTTAATACCAAAGGCAACATATAAACAGCAAAAGCATGCTTTACCATGTGGCTATCATCCAGCGCCAGAGTTACTTTTTGTCCAACCACAACAGGAATTTCAAATCGATAAGGGAAGGTTTTTTTAGCCGTGCCAAATAGCTTACTAAAAATTTGTGAACCACAACGGCCATTACACCCTTCACAGGCTTGCTTTTGTTGGGCTTCTAAATGCGCAGTGGCACCTTGAATCGACACCACTGTAAGAGTTTGTTCTATCATTGTCAGCTTTTATATTACAAGGGTCTTGCAACCGATTCAGCAATTGCTTTTGCAGTCATTGCTGGAATATTCCCCACCACTGACACATCAAAACTACCGCTATTATGCACATATACTGTCGTGGCACCAGATGACAATGCACCACTTGGCCTGCGACCAGGTAATGGTCTTTGTACGAACACTGAAATTTCGACAAAACCATCTGAGTATAAATAATAATCCGTGAGTTCATTGTTCAAATCAAGCTTATGGCGGTCTGATTTTAATAAACTAAAACCCTGCGGCAACCAGCCAATTTGCCAATTATTACTCCCTGTATTAACTTCACTTTTGGCAATTTCCGCTGTCGGTAATGGCGTTGGAAATTTACGATTAAGCATTTCAAGTAATAACGCAGCGGGCTCTTCGGTTACACTAATATGGGTTAACTGTAGTTGTTCTAACATCTCACCGGCATGATTAACATAAGCAGATTTTAGTAATAGCGATGACTCTGCATCCAGCCACAGCCAATAATTAAACTTATACTCGTCTTTTGATTCGATACGAACAAGTTGCGCGGCACGCCCTGCAATACGGCCTTTACCACCGAGTACAAAATCGTAATGCTGACTTAAACGCTCAACATCTTTAAATAACACTTCCGGGATTGGGCCTGCAATAGAATCTGTATCTATTGAATAAGGCTCAGACTGTGGCTCAAAATAAGTAACCTGGTCATCGATACGAACCATCTCAAGGCCTGCGCCATTGAGTAAGCTCAAATGCTCGAGTTCTGTATTACCTTGTTTTGCATGCAACCAACGATATGGTTCCATTGACTTTCCTTTAACGACCACAAATGATGCGTCAAAGTTACGATTATGAACGGCATCAGCCATTTTGAGCAGTAGCTCTTTTGCGGGGTTTTCGTCGTCAGCAAAGGCTGGGGCCATTAATACCAACGACAAAATAAAAGTAATTACTTTCATTTAATTAGTTTTTTTCCTCTTCGGCTTGCGCCTCAGTGTGAGCTTTTTCTAATGAATATGCAACTCGTGCTTGGCGTTGATGCTCCAATACTAACGCGCCAATACGCTGTTGCTGTAACTCACGCAAACCTTGCTCTGCATTTTGTAAAGCAGGTTCTGAGGAATAGCTAACTGGTGATGCCACTCCTGTTACAGGTGTTGTTTGCAACATCGGAATTTCATTGCTCGGTGAGTTTTCACCTTGTGGTAATGTTTGTACACCAACAATTGCAAACATGGCGACACTTGCTGCAATTGCAAGTTGTGCAACTGGTTTGCGCCAGTTAAACGCCACTACGTTATCGATGGCTGTAGCAGCCATTGGTATTGGCTGTGCCGCTGATTGTGTGAAATCAGCATAAACTGGTTCACTTTCCAGCGCTTGCGCAACACTATCGCTTATATCAAAGACCAAAGCATCTTCGGACTCAGCACGCATTACGTCACCTATTAGCGCATAACGTCCTAAGATTGCCACATCTTGCTGGGCAATAACTTCATCAGTTAATGATTGTTCGCCGTCAAGTAATGCAGATAGATGCTGATTATCCAACTTATTAACGTGTGCTTTTGTCATATTAAGACTCGCCTATTAATGGGTTTAATTTGTTATCTATTGCTTCACGGGCACGGAAAATACGCGAACGCACCGTCCCGACTGGGCAATCCATCACCACGGCTATTTCTTCATAGCTCATCCCTTCGATTTCTCGCAGGGTGATCGCGGTTTTAAGATCTTCAGGCAAACTATCAATGGTGTTAAAAATCACTGCGCGAACTTCTTCGCTTAATAACAAGTTCTCAGGGGATGCATTTGAACGCATTGCATCAGCACCATCATACAACTCAGCATCGTCAGCATCTATATCATTTGCTGGCGGTTTGCGACCCTGAGCCACTAAGTAATTTTTAGCACAATTAACGGCGATACGGTATAACCAAGTATAAAAGGCACTGTCCCCTCTAAAGTTTGGAAGTGCGCGGTATGCTTTAATAAAAGCTTCTTGAGCAACATCAGCAATATCGCCTTGATTTGATACATAACGTGAAATCAAACCGGCTATTTTATTCTGATACTTCTTTACTAAAAGATTGAAGGCATTTTTATCGCCCTGCTGGACCCTTTTTACTAGCGCTAAATCCAAATCCTGCTCGCTCATTCGAGCCGGTACTCCTCTGTCTGATTATTGCTTGTCATTCATATCCTGCCATTGTTTACAAATACTCTGACTGCTGCATGAATGAAAAGTTCTGTTTAATATTATTATTTTATAAAATAGCCTATAAATATGTTGGCGAAAGTTGAAAATCACTAATAGTGTCGCGCCAAATATGATACATATACGCCTATCATAATATTATTATTTGCTCATTACTGTTTATACATTAGTATCTGGGCATTGTAACCGCAAAGACCACGGACATGAACCAAAATAAACACCATATCACGGATGTCGCTATTATTGGCAGCGGCGCAGCTGGCCTCTCATTAGCATTATCTTTAGCTAATCACTGTAAAGTTACCGTGATCAGCAAAGGTGAATTGACGGAAGGTTCCACACTTTATGCACAAGGCGGTATTGCTGCCGTGTTTGATAAAAAGAACGACAGCATTGAATCTCACGTACAAGATACCTTAGATGCCGGTGGTGGTTTATGTGACAAAGCCGCCGTGCAATACACCGCAAGTAATGCCCATGACTGCTTGCAATGGCTAATCGAGCAAGGCGTGCCTTTTGATATGGAGTTTGATAGCAAAGGCAAAGAGCGCTTTCATTTAACCCGTGAAGGCGGCCATAGCCATCGCCGAATTTTGCACGCTGCCGACGCCACTGGCCGAGCAGTGCAAACAACACTAATAAGCCAAGTACAAGCGCATCCAGAAATCACCTTATTAGAACAATACAACGCAATAGATTTAATTGGTGATAAAAAATTAGCCCAAAACGGTAAACATATTCATGGCGTATATATGTGGAATCGGGCGGCAAAAAAAGTCGAAACAATTTCAGCTAAGTTTGTAGCCTTAGCAACAGGTGGTGCCAGTAAAGTATACCTTTATACATCCAACCCGGATGTATCCAGTGGTGATGGTATTGCGATGGCTTGGCGTGCAGGTTGTAGAGTAGCCAATATGGAATTTAATCAATTCCACCCGACCAGTTTATACCACCCAGAGCTACAAAACTTTCTGATCACCGAAGCGATGCGTGGTGAAGGTGCTTATTTAAAACGTCCTGACGGCACACGATTCATGAAAGACTTTGACGAACGTGAAGAGCTCGCACCACGCGATATTGTTGCCCGCGCTATTGATTTTGAAATGAAGCGCTTAGGTGCTAACTGTGTGTATTTAGATATTAGTCATAAAGATAAAGACTTCATTATTGAGCATTTCCCTACTATTTATGCAAAATGCTTAAGTGTCGGGCTCGATATCACTAAAGATCCCATTCCAGTGGTTCCTGCGGCACATTATACCTGTGGTGGAGTAATGACTGACTTTAACGGTAAGACCGATTTAGATAACTTATATGCGGTAGGCGAAGTCGCTTATACGGGGCTGCATGGCGCTAATCGCATGGCCAGTAATTCATTACTAGAGTGCATTGTGTTCGCGCACGCCGCAGCAAAAGATATTTTAGCAAAACTACAACACAGTCCAGCATTAAAAGTGCTGCCGATGTGGGATGAAAGCCGCGTAACTAACTCAGATGAAGAAGTGGTGATCACCCATAATTGGCATGAACTACGACTATTTATGTGGGACTATGTTGGCATTGTGCGTTCAACTAAACGCCTAGAGCGTGCATTACACCGAGTTGAATTACTACAGCAAGAAATTCGTGATTATTATGCAAACTTCCGCGTTTCGAATAACTTGCTTGAGCTGCGTAATTTAGTGCAAGTAGCGGAGCTGATAATTCGCAGTGCAATGGAGCGAAAAGAAAGCAGAGGCTTGCATTATACCATTGACTACCCGCAGTTAAATGATAATCCAACGCCGACTATTTTGACTCCTCATGCTCACGGCGAGCCGACAAAGTAATACGTTTCAAGCGCACAAAACTCAGTTCATCAACCCCGCTGGCATTAATAATCAGCCAGTGGGAGCTTGCAAAGCCATTAATATATAACCAAACACTGCCTTGATAAACGCGGCTTTTGTTGCTGATATGACCATTTATTTTTAGCGTATTATTTTCAAAACGACATTGCGTAGAGTCTAATATAAAAACGCCTTGCTGAGGATGGGATTTTTTATACCAGTGCCAACTTACATAGCCACAAAGAGCACTACTGGCAACACAAATAAATTGCGCTAATATGCTCGTTAAAAATAGACTATAACACACTGCAAACAAGCTAAAGTAGACCACAAAAGGTCTGTGGTCTGGAATATTATTAATAACCCTAAACCTATACACGAACTCGATCTAAAATCAGTTGTACCATCTGTTTAAGCTCAGGATCTTTACATTCTTGATGGCCCATAAACCATGCAAATAGATCGGGGTCATCTGCTGCAAGCAAACGTTGGAGAACAGCTTGCTGATGCGTTGATAACGAATCAAATGCCTCATCTACAAATGGCATAAATAACACATCTAGTTCTAACATGCCGCGGCGACAAGCCCAGCGAATACGCGCTTTACTGTGAATTTCAGTCATTTCTTACCTCGTACTAAGTTGCTTTGCAGTTTAACAAATTGCACCTGAATAAACAGCTATTTATGCATCTATACCAGCAGCGCTAACTACGCTATTATATGCGCCTACATTTATTGTAACGCAGGTTTTTATGTCAACAGTACACGCATGCCCTTTATCACATCAGCTGATCCGCATAAGCGGTGTTGATAAACTCGCCTACCTCCATGGCCAAATTACCCAAGATATTAATAAGCTCAGTCAAACAAATTTTTTGTGGACAGGACACTGCAATGCCAAAGGTAAACTATGGAGTGTAGCAAAGTTATTTACTTATCAAGATAGTTACTATTTAGCAGCATCAGCGGTTGAAACCGCTCAATCTTTAACTGAATTAAAAAAGTATGCGGTGTTTTCAAAAGTTGAAATACACGCTGCTATCAGCAAGTTAATTGGTTTAATCGGTGATGATCTAGCTGCAACCGTAAATGTATTGAACATTCATTTTAATGAGCAAGATAGCGCTTGCGATTTTAGTCATGGTAAAGCACTAAAATTAGCAAAAAACCGCATTTTACTGATGGTTAATGATGAATTTTCACTGCCTGATGAGGTTATCGCCCTTGAAAATGACGCCCTGTGGCACCAACATAGTATTTTAGCAGGTGAACCGGAGCTCAATGAAGCAGCACTTGGTGAATACGTACCACAGATGGTCAACTTGCAAGCAATCGGCGGAATAAGCTTTCGTAAAGGCTGCTACACAGGCCAAGAAACGGTGGCCCGCATGAAATACCTTGGTAAAAATAAACGCGCTATGTATATCGTATCAGGACACAGCGATGGAGAATTAGCTGAACCAGAGCTTGAAACCCAAATGGGTGAAAACTGGCGTCGTGCTGGCAAATTAATAAGCCAAGCCTACAATCAACAAAGTAAAACTTTATTTGGCCTTGTTGTGTTGCCAAACGACAGTGAACCTAGTCAGTTGCTGCGTGCAAAACATGCCCCAACGGTAGAGCTAACTATCCTTCCTCTACCCTACTCTCTCGCAGACGAATAAATAGGAGCGACTATGATCATTGCAACAAATAAAGTGGTAAAAATGCATTATTCAGTCATGGATAATGACAAAAACTCTATCGATAACTCATTTGATGGTGAGCCACTGACCTTTATCGTTGGTACCGGTTACTTAATTCAAGGCCTAGAAGATGCCCTACAAGGTAAAAAAGCGGGCGACACACTCAGTGTTACTGTGCCACCAGAGCAAGGTTATGGCGAACGCCATGATGATCTAATGCAAGCAGTACCAAAGTCGATGTTTGAAGGTATGGAAATTGAAGTTGGTATGCAATTTCGTGCCTCAACAGATGACGGCGATCAATCTGTAATGATCATTGATATTCAAGAAGAAGATGTAATAGTTGATGGTAATAATCCACTCGCTGGTATCACTTTAAACTTTGATGTAGAAATACTAGAAGTGCGTGATGCAACAGCAGACGAATTAGCTCACGGCCATGTCCATGGTGATGGTGGCTGTGGTCACGACCACTAATATCGACTTAGTGAACTAAACCGATAATAAAAAAGCGCTATTGCGCTTTTTTATATCTCTAATTTAATCAAACGAGTGTAGGCTCTGGCTCGCTTATCTTACCCGCCAACGCTGCGAGCAAACCATCTTGGTCGTTAGTTCCTAAGCGATATTGGCTACCATCTTTTAGAGTTAGCTGTACCGCGCTGAATCCTGACACTGTGTATATCCAGCCATCGTGAGTAATGCGCAGACCAATACCATGACGAAAAGAGTTTTCTACCGCTTTAGCTTCAATAATATCCACTAACTGTAACTTATCGCCAAACACACCAGGACCAAACCCCCAGCTAATTTGGCTGTCATCAACTTTAATGGTTAAACCATGGAACAAAAACCCCACCAGCACTAAAATCGCTGCAAATATCATTAACGGCATATCGGCACCAATTAAATACCAAGCTAAACCAACAAAGCTGGCAATCCAGCTTAGAATCACAAAAATGAACAGTGCAAATTGCTTATGCTGATACATAACACTCTCTAAAATATTAAAAACTATAAACTAATGTCGCACTTAGTTCTGAATCAAACTTTAACTTGTCGTCTTCCGGCTTAGAGTTATAACGATATAAATAAGCAAACTTTAATGATATAGCGCCCATCACTTGGCTGATCAATGATGTCTCTGACTTTAATCGTGAGTTCAATCCTGACAATGATTGTTCAATACTTAAATCTTGATTGAAACGTGTTCGAGTCGAGACCGTTCGCTCCCACTGCAGTGCTAAACGTAATAAATAGCCGGTTTTGGTTTTGTCTTCTTGCTCATCTTCAAGCTCGGTATCATCTTGTGCCACCGAGCGGTATAAACCAGGTCCTATATCAAAATCAACTTGGTTTTTTACCCCTTGATACAAACGATTACCATAACCTGCCGCAAGCGTACTTTTAAATTCAAGGCCACTAAACTCATCTTCTTCATAATCACCATACATAAAGAATGAGGCATTTTTTACCCCAATTTTATAGTTGCCCTGCGCAGAGACAAATATACGGTTTGCCGAGACTTCATCATTACCAGTAGCATCGTTACGATCACGTTTGTATAAACTATCTATTTTGAATTGATTACGCCATTTATCAAGGTCTTGGTATAAGTTACCTTTAAACTTAAAACTGGTCGAGTTAGTATTACCGCGACTAACAATAAGTCCAAATTCAGTATCGCCGTATAATAGCTCGCCTTGATGGATTTTATGGATCTCTTCATCTGAGAGTTGACCATACTCATGGAAGTCTTCAAAAGGATCAACCGCCCAGACTTTACAGCTAAGCAGACAGCCCAATAACAGCAGTAATCTAATCACTGTCCGCTCACTGTGTTGATATATAATGAAACAAGGCTGTTTTTACTAAAATACTGCATCGAGTTTATTCGCTATCTTTCCATAATATATGACAAAACGGCGCGTCTTTATCACGGCTAATCAAAATTTTGGCAAATAAAATATCTTGATTATCGAATTCAAGTCCCACTAGCACCTGAATAAATAATTCTGGCTCTATTTCTAATGCGACAAAATCTTGCCATTGGTCATCAGGCTCACCTTCTTCAATAAAGCCAAGCTCTTCACGATGCTGGTTAAAATCATCGACATCTTGCTCACTAAGGTTATCTGGGGCTAACTCTAAAAAGATATCGTAAGCTTGATGCGTTACTTCTTCTTCACTGTATAAACGGGATCCTGTCATCGCCATAAACCTTTCATGATGCTAATGCCAGATATAGTATCAAACCTCAGCAAATTTTTAACAAAAAAAAGCCAGGTTTCCCTGACTTTTTTATACAAGGCTTATTTTACGCTTATGGAGTCGCTGGCTGTGCCCTTTACTTTTTCGCGCATTGATTGCACCAAACTATAAAATAATGGCGCTTTACATCAATTCGATTAGCTCGTAAGCTAAACTGAAACAGGTCAGAGGAGTTGGCATGATTAATTTTGAAACACAACAGGCTATCGCCTTCGTTACATTATCCCGAAAAGATAAGCAAAATGCGTTGAATTTTGTCATGTTCAAACAGCTGACAAGTGTGATTAAAAAAATTAAAAAAGATCCGACTATCCGCGCAGTCGTTATTCAAGGTGATGGTGAGAATTTTTGTGCCGGGCTGGATGTTGCTGCCGTTATGAAAAGTCCCATAAATATTGCCAAGTTACTCTTTAAATGGTTGCCGGGTAACTGTAACTTAGCGCAGCAAGTAGTGCTGGGCTGGCAATCACTAAGTGTGCCGGTATTCGCAGTCGTCCAAGGTAATTGCTTTGGCGGCGGACTGCAAATAGCCATTGGCGCAGATTATCGGATTGTTCACCCAGATGCTAAATTGGCTATTATGGAAGCGCGCTGGGGACTATGCCCTGATATGGGTGCTAATGTTGTACTGCCAGGTTTACTAAAACATGACGATGCCATGTGGCTTGCCAGCCATGCAGATCCTATAAGTGCCGATAAAGCCCTGCAATTAGGGTTAATAACCGAAATAAATGCGGATCCAAAACAACGCTGTTTAGCAATGATCAATACCTTATTAGCTCGCTCACCGGATACATTAGCGGCAATCAAACGCGTTACCCAACAAAGTTTTAACACTCCAAGAAGACAAATTTTAGCCAAAGAAACCATTAGCCAAATTCGTCTGCTTATTAACAGCAATACAAAAAAGGCCATTGCAAAAGCCAAAGGCGCCGACAACATTGAGTATCAAAATAGTAAACGTTGGTAACAAATTCATTTTCTATCAATGCTAAGCAATAAGTCGCATAGTTTTCAACAAGCAAATATGCTGAAGTATAATACGACCTGTAATGAGTAAATAATCAATGGCTCCCCGAACCCCAGTGCTAAAAAAAATCTTTCCTTATTTGCTCAGCTGCTGTTTGATTTTGGGTTGTTTGGCGATAGCAAAAATAATCATGCACTGGCTACAAGGCAGCTTTCCAGCCCCCTTATTAGCAATGCTAATGCTACTTACGTTACTTTTAACAAACGTAGTTAAAGAGCATCACTTAACTCCCTGTGCTAAGCCATTATTAAATGTCATGCCGCTTTTTTTCATCCCTGCTGGAGTCGGCTTTATTGAACACCTTGAGATCATCACCCTGCAATGGCAATTTCTCAGTGCAGTTTTCATTTTGGTGCCATTGACCAGCTTACTGCTTATCGCAACGGTGATCAGTGTATTTAAAGGTAGGGTTGAACATGATTGATCTATGGTGGTTAAGTATTCCTGTAATTATCACGCTGTTTTTAGGGCTAAGAAAGCTCAATACAACCATTAACAACCCTTTATTAAAAGCGCTGACTAATCCCGTTTTTATTACTATTACGCTTATAGCCATATTACTAGTGAGTTTTTCACTGCCCTACTCGCAATTTGCCAGTCATAGCCAACTATTAAGCTATTTACTAGAGCCTGCCATTGTTGCGCTTGCTTTACCTCTCTATCAACAATTTGTGCATATACGAAGAAATCTCCTACTGATTGTTGGCTGCTGTAGTTTGGGCATAATCAATGCCACTGTGGTTGCAACCTTACTCAGTGCCGCCTTTAATGTGTCTGCACAATTAGCGGCTTCTGTTGCCGCTTTATCAGTTACGACTCCCATTACTCTATTAGTCACCGATTCACTCGGAGGCATTGCGTCGCTGGCAGCTGCAATGGTGATTTTTATCGGCTTATTAGGTGCTTTGTTTGCACTACTTATTCTTCGTCAGGTGGGTATTTATAACCATCAAGCACAAGGTGTTGCGATTGGTACTGCATTTCATGCAATAGGCACCGCCGCCGCACTAGTTGAGCATCCACGTATTGGTGCATTTGCTTCAGTGGCAATGGCACTGAGCGCATTACTTACCGCTTTAATCGTACCATTACTTTATCCTTTTTTAAGTCAAGCTCTGCTATGATGAAATAGTTTAACCACTTTATTTATGGATAATAGATGATCAGTACAGAAATCCAACAAGTTGAAAAATACTACACCATGATCAGTGAATACCTCGTTAAGTACAGCATGCAATTAGTTGGCGCATTGTTGATCTTGATTTTTGGTTTGTGGGTGGCACAAAAAATATCTAAGATGGTTGCTGCTTTAATGGCGCGTAATAATATTGATATTACTCTCACTAATTTTGTCAGTAATGTAGTGAAAGTATTGTTTATCGTTATGTTTATTATTATTGCGCTGGGTAAAATTGGCATAAGTGTCACACCTTTTGTCGCTGCAATTGGTGCTGCTTCTCTTGGTGCTGGTTTAGCATTGCAAGGGATGTTATCAAATTATGGCGCTGGCTTGGCTATCATTGCCACCCGACCTTTTATTGTTGGTGACACGATTGAAGTTAAAAATGTCAGCGGTCAAGTAAAAACCATTGAGTTAGGCTACACCATTTTGATCAATGAAGAAAAAGTCGAAATTACTATTCCTAACAAACACATCGTTGGCGAAATACTGCATAACTCGTTTAATTATTCATTAGTAAAAGGTGAAATTGATATTGCCTATAATGCCAGTGCTGAGCATGCTATAGCGCTTATAGAAAACGTATTGAAAGACCATGAGTTAGTCGCAAATGAACCGCTATCACAAGTTGGCATTGAACGGTTTGCTGAAAGTGGAGTAACTATTAGTTACCGCTATTGGGTGCCGACGACGAAAATAATTGAAACCAAGCTAGCCGTAAACGGTGGCGTATATAATGCGATTCAAAGTGCGGATATTGAAATTCCATTCCCACAACGAATTGTCACAATTAACCAACAAAGTATTGATAGCTAAGCTAGCAATACTGCAAATAAAGGGAGTTAATTGCTCCCTTTATTTATACTAAACCAGCTTAACTTTATTAAAACTTATAACGTACATTCGCTGTTACTGTTCGGCGTGACCATAGAAGCAATCTCCACGTGATAAACATGAAGTGATCACAGTTTTATCTGTAATGTTTTGTGCTTTGCCAACTGCTATATCATGCTTAGGGTCACATCAGCTCAACATGAAAGCGATGCCCTAACACGTCATTTAAAAACTAAAAATTAAAAATCAAAACCAATAAAAACAGATAGATAAAATAAAAACCATTGAATTAAAGGAAACCTAAGTCGCCTTACTCTCACTGCAGAAGTCTTTCTTTTGTCACGACTTTGTCATAAAAGTTATTTAGCTTGCATCGCATTACATGGCTAACTTAGGACTTTACTCGTGCCAACACTTAAACCACTTGCTTATGCACTAAATGTATTAACACTCACAGTAACATTAGGCGCTTGCAGCAGCCAAGATGTTAATTCCACTCAACCAAATCAAACTACGCTAAAGCTTAACAGCGCACCATTTTGGCAACAAAATAATATTCAAGGCTCGCAAGCTGCTTGGCTTGCTGATGATGCATGGTTACTCGCCAGTGAAAGCCAAGGCTTAATTGTAGTAGAGCAAAATAAACAACATAGTGAAGTACTTAAAACGGGTAACTTTGAAACTCTATCAGTGCGTACTATTGGCGATAATCGCTTTTTAGTGACCAGTATTGATAACGAACGCGATCTGGTGGCCGTTTTCATCCTTACTAACAGTAACGGCAGCTGGCAACTAACGGAGCACGCACCGATTGTCGCACCGCAAGCAAAACCGGAAGCTGTATGCCTATTTAACAATCACAGTACGGGCAGTATTTCGGCTTTTGTTGCTGATGCTCGCGGCTTAATGCGCGAAACCTTAATTTATAACTTGGCCACAGAGCAAACCACTAACATTGCGGTTCGAGAATTTGCTGTTGTAAATGAAGCTGCGGGTTGTGCAGTTAATGATGTAAGCCAACAATTATTTATCAGTGAAGAAGAACTTGGTATTTGGCAAATGAACGCCAATGCTGAATCTTCAGCGAGTAAACACCCCCTTAGTATGGTTGCTCCTTTTGGTGAACTGGCCAGCGGTATTGGCCCATTAACTACCAGCACTGATGGCAGTCTCTGGTTTACTAGCAGCAGCAATAACACCCTATACCGATATAATCCAGAGCAAGGTATACAACAAAAGTGGCGTGTCTCTGGGGATCTCAGTATTGGTTCTGTGGTAATTAATAATAACGCCACTACTGCTCAAGCCATTATCTATGACGATGAAAGTGGCGCATACCGCAGCAGTCAGTTAACTTTAGACCCTCTCACCAGCACTGCAAAAACCAACACCACCACTGCAAAAACAGCACATGTGTATGCAAACGTGCAAACAACACCTGTTGCAGCATTTGGTGATGCCGCAGACGATCCAGCTATCTGGGTACATCCAACTGATGCTGCTAAAAGCTTGATCATAGGCACTGATAAACGTCGCGGACTGATGATCTATAACTTAGCTGGAGAGCAAATTCAAAGCCTTGAAGTGGGCAGGGTTAACAATGTTGACGTTCGTCAAAGTAGCAATATCAACAATCCTACTCACACTCTAATTGCAGCCAGTAACCGCAGTGAAAATAGCATTAGTTTGTTCACTGTCGACATACAAAACAACGTACACCACCTAGGTAGCGTGGCTACCAATTTAAGTGAGATTTATGGCTTATGCATGTATTCATCAAAATCAGGTGACTATGTATTTGTGAATGATAAATCAGGGTTATATCAGCAATATAAAATAACCAACCAACAGCAACAAGTCTCAGGCAAACTGGTGCGCGAATTTAACCTACCGAGCCAACCAGAAGGTTGCAGTAGTGACGATAAAAACGGCGAACTGTTTGCTGGTGAGGAAGATGCAGGTATTTGGTTTATTAATGCTGAACCAGATGCAAAGCAACAGCCGGTATTGCTGCAATCAATTGATGGCATGCTAGTTGATGATGTTGAAGGCATGGAGATTTATCATGGTAAAGACGAGCGCTTACTAGTGGTATCTAGCCAAGGTGATGATAGTTATGTCGTGTATCGCATAAATAAAGGAGAGCATCACCCTACACTTGAATTTGCGAGTAAGTTTAATATTCTCGCCAATTTGAATCTAGGCATTGATGGTGTATCTGAGACCGACGGATTAACTGTCACAGCTAAATCACTACCAGGTTATCCTGCAGGAGTGTTAATAGTGCAAGATGGCTACAATCGTATGCCACAGCAGCCACAAAATTTTAAAGTGGTGGATTGGCGTCAAGTACATTCACTTATCCATGGCGACGCTAAATAAACCAAAAAATTATAGCCGCTCTAGGGCGGCTATAATATGGTTGTTAACCACCAAATAGCTAACACCAGCACCGTCAAACCAAGCATTGCTTTGGTTTTATGTTTTGTAATAATTCGCTCAGCTTGATTACCAGCAAAATACACCGCCAGTGCCAGACCAAAATACCGAATTGAGCGGGCAATAGTCGTCGCAATTAAGAACATTATTAATGAATATTTGGTCGCACCCGCTGCAAGCATAGCTATTTGAAAAGGGATTGGCACTATCCCCAACATAATAACAAACCAAAAACCTTGCTGCTGCATTTGTTGTTTTACGTGTTCAAACTGCTCTGGATTTGAAAAAGTATTGATCACCCAATCGCCAACCGCATCAAATAAGTAATAGCCAAGCGCGTAACCAAACAGAGCCCCAATAATACAGCCTAAAGTCGCCATTAAGGCGATTAACCAAAGCTTTTCACGCCGCGCTTGCATTAGCGGCACCAACACGGCTTCAAGTGGAACAGGTACTATGGTTGATTCTAAAAAAGACGCAACTGTGATACTCACCAACATGTGTTTTGAATCAATGAGCTGTCGTGTTTTTTGCTTTAGGCGCTGCATAAAAGCCATCATGTTACCTTAGTATTAGTCAATAAATTGCTATGATTGCAAGCTCAATACCAGCCTTACATAATTGAGATGTGCATTGTTTTATAAATGTTTTTTGAATATAAATTGGCTGAAACAGGCAAATAAACTTAACTAATTATGTAAAAACCCCAATTAATGAGGTTAATAAACTTTAGTCGTCCTCTGGTGCTTGTGCTGCTTTTATTCGCTCTTGGTTTTCTTGCATTTGTTCAAATGCAGCTTTAATTTCATCAAGTACTGAATCAACATCAGCCTCAGCATGGTTATCTGCAACCTCACCGTAAAGAACTGTTTCTGCTGTTAACTCACCCGCTTGATACAAAGCCCACATTTCTTCACCAAAACGCGTATCGAGTATTTCTGGTGCATACTGCCCATAATACAAGCGCATATTACGTACATCACGTAAAAACATTTCTTGGGCATTGTTATTCGCCGCCGCATTTACTGCCTGCGGTAAATCAATCACCACCGGACCGTAGCTATCTACTAACACATTAAATTCAGACAAATCACCATGCACAATACCCGCACATAGCATTAAGCGAATGTAATGAACCATAGTAACGTGATCTTCAATTGCCTGCTCAGCAGTTAAACTCACATCATTTAAACGTGGCGCTACATCACCATCATTATCGGTGACTAAATCCATGATCAGTACACCATCATAACAACCATGTGGCTGTGGTACTTTTACGCCAACCCGAGAAAGCGTGAAAAGCGCATCTACTTCCGCATTTTGCCACACGTTTTCTTGTTCTTTACGGCCAAACTTAGAGCCTTTTTCCATCGCACGACCGCGACGACTATTGCGTACTTTACGTCCTTCTTGGTATTTTACTGCTTGTTTAAAACTTCGGTGTTGTACATCTTTGTACACTTTCGCACAGCGAATATGCTCACCACAGCGAACCACATACACCGAGGCTTCTTTTCCACTCATTAATTGGCTGATGACTTCATCAACGATACCGTCTTCTATTAACGGTAAAATCTGTTTTGGCGTTTTCATGACACTCTTATACCGTACTTAGGCATACCTTGTAATCTTCTCGCAAACTATTTTATCTGACAGACCCTTACGTTAAAGCAAAAGCAGACGAAAACCAATGCTAATAAGCGTACAATTGGCCTTATCAAGCATGTTAAAGCACAAAAAACTTGACTAAATCAGCTAAATCCACAAACTGCAAAGTTAACTGCCCAAATTATACTTACTTTATATGAATTCAGAAATATGCTATCGCTTTCAATCTGGTCAAATCGCTAATCGTTTTTTAAACGAATTAAAGCATTGGCCTGTCGCCCAGGTAAAAACAAAACTTCTCAATGGTGGTTCTGACGTTAAAGTAAATTATCAATTTGATAGCACGGGATTTGATTACACTTGCGCAGAACTTGATGAATTAGCCGCAAAACATGCCGGTGAAGAAGTAAACTAAGTGTATTATTTTTGCACGCTATTAAACATACAGCAATATACATTTTGAGTTCTCTCAGCTATGCCATTAGAAACTTAAATCAATAACTTCAGTTAAGACAAATCACGACTCTATGACTAAATTTTTTCTCCTAAAATACATCGCTTTTTTTAGTGGATGTGTCGCTTGTTTTACCCTTCATACACAATTTGCAGTGCCTGCGGTTATTGCATCTTGCCTAACCGGACTTATTGGCAGTTTTATTCCTTTTCCAAAACAATATGCAAACCATCCTTACGCAGCGGTTTATGCAGGTAGTTTTGCTGGAATGTGCTCACAGGGGTTGATTAATACCTATTGGGAATTAGCGATTATTTCATTGATTGGGGCTATTTTATATGTACTGACGACTAAAGTGTTTACTGGCTTTGGCGGTAAGTTAGGGGGCATTGCCTTCGTTAGCGTTGCTTTGTTTATATTAGCTAAAGGACTCGCAGCATGAGTTTATCATCAGTAATACTTACTTTACTTGGCGCGTTTTTAACCTTTTATTTAGCTAAGCATAACCGCCTAGATGCGATTAGAGCGTCAGCTATTTTGGCGATACTCGCTTACCTTATTTTGCTTTCCAGCGAGCTCAACGCAGATCTATATAGCAGTATTTTTTTTGGTGGCACATTTATTGGCATGAGCGCACCAAAACGCTTTGGGATTTACACGCTGTTTTCTGCCAGTGTTATTTTTTCGATTTTGTTTGACAATTTAGCCCCTTACTTTAATAATTTTGGCGGAGCTTTGGGCATAAGTGCATTTTTGTCAATATGCGTCTGCCAAATAGCGATTGTACTAGGCGCTCCTCGCAGTAAAAAGCGCCACTAATTGAGATGCGCTTTGTGGCAATTAAACAGCAATAACATCACGTAAACACAGCGCAAAGAGGAAATACACAGCAAGCCCAGTGCGCCAAGCGTTGCAAATCCACTGAAATTGTTTGTTATACGTACGGTTTGAACTTCTTTGTCATCCCTTGACAGGCAGGAGATACAAGCTTGTAGCCTAATTTTTCGTAAAATGCTGGTTCATCCGCGATCATTGAAATATAAGAACCTTCCAAAGCAACTGATGACAAATAGTTACCTATATATTCCATTACCGTCCTCCCTAGTCCTTTACCTTGATATTTGGGGTCAACTGCAACATCCACGACTTCAAAGTTACACCCACCGTCACCAACTACACGCCCCATTGCAATTAAAGCCTCACCATCTCGTACGGAGATTCCATACAGGCTATTTGGCAACGCAATTGCAGCTGCTTTTAGAGACTTTGGTGATAAGCCTGCTTTCACACGCATTTCACAAAATTCCATTGGGTTAGGGACGTTTTCTTCATATGTAATTTTCACGCTATACTCCTTTTTATTTAGCTCCGTAGAAGAAATCTTCGTAGATCACTTTCTTGCCGCATGACATGCAAAATATAAACTTTATCACTATCAACTTTATAGAAAATACGGCAGGGATTAACATTAACTTCGCGATAATTTAAGTTAACTAACTCCTGTGGCCTCTTGTCAGATTCAGGGGGACTTTCTAACCTTGATATTTTATCGAATACTTTTTGAACTAACTTTTTAGCCGCAGGAATATTACTTAAAGCAATGTATTCTGCTATATCATTTAAATCATCAAGTGTTGGTGATGTCCATATTACTTCAGCCATTTGCTCATTTTATCTTTTGCATCTTGATTTGAAAATGTATTTCCATTTTTAATTGCTTGTTCACCGCGTGCTACACCTTCAAGAATAGCCATTCGCTGTTGCATAAATTCATAATCATCGACATCAACTAAATAAGCCGATGGTTGCCCATGTTCAGTAATTAATACGGGTTCTTTGGAAATATGGAGATCAGCCAAAATTTTAGTAGCGTGACGTTTAAGCGTCGTAACAAGTTCAACTCTCATGATAAGACCGATTTAGAATTAAATAATGTATCACTATAGTATCACGTAAACTCAAGGTTATAACAACAAGAGAGCCTCTATATGTGTTTGCCGTAAGCTACTTGCTTAACAGCCACATCGACAGACGAAGTAAACGAATTTGTTTATTGATTTAGAATTGACCGTCAATGTATAAAAACGGTCAAAAAAAACACTAGTGCCTATTGACAGAGTTAAGGCTCATATGTGTTAGAAGTAATCTACACCAAACCTTTCTTGAATAAAATCATTTGGGAATACAGTAGCTTCTGAGTTTATAAGTTTAATGCTTTTATTTAATTCACCAAAAAGCGGAAGACCTTTACCTAAAATGATTGGTGCTTTGGTAATTGTCATTTCATTGATGAGTTGAAGATTTATAAAAGCCGTAATTGTTGTTCCGCCATCAATGTAAGCATGTTTATAACCGTCACTTTCTAGTTGATTTATTAACTTTGTAATATCACCAGAATACATTTCAACTTTGCCACGTAAATTTTCAGGTGGCTCTTTCATTGAGTTACTTAATACATAAATTTTAGTTTCACCATAAGGCCATTGCTCTGGAGTTAAGTTGAAACTAGAAATAGCATCCATGCACTTTCGCCCCATAATCATACAATCAACTGAGGCGATAAAGTCATTAAATCCCATATCAGGGTTATTACCCATATCCGCTTCTGAATTTCCAGCTGTATGCAACCAGTCAACACCACCTTCATGTGTTGCTATATAACCATCGGCACTCGTTGCAATATATACGGAACACTTCATAGTTTATTTAACTCCAAGATTAAGATTACTTATAACACCATGCTCAGCTACGGCTAGCTTTGCACCGGAATTTCGCCGCTCTACCCCTTTCTATTTAATGGAGGTAGCTCAAGATATGATTAATAGTACTGCTGTAAGAACACCTTCTCAGTTATCTTATTGTTTGAAGTTTGATATACCTTTATGCAAATAGCACCATAACTATCTAAAGCGTGACTATATACAGACCAGAACTTATTGGCATCTTGCTCAGCATAGTATCTACTCCAAACATCGTGCTTCGTTTCGCCTATGTAGAGAATATCACTCACGCCTTTTAATCTTGGTATAGGCAGTTCTGTTTTCAGAATGTAGACAATTCCTGCCACACCCTTTGTTTCTACCATTGCAGACCTGTATTGAACAATAAATTCTTCTTTTTCTTTTGCGTTGACTTTTACCGAGCCAGTAAACTCCTGATTTACGTGATCGCATTTAAATTTAATGCTCATGAAGTTTACCTGCATCATTGCTACCGAATGGATACTAGTCTGTAGAATAACCCGTTTTAATTTTTTATTGTTGGTTTAACCTTAACCGAGCTCCTATTTTGATTCAATCGGTTACTTCTCATTCTCTGCTCTTTGTGTAAAAGATCTTTAATTGAATGATTCACAAAGAGATTAAGAGGCGCTGCGCTTTAGAAGGCAATAAGTAAATGCCTGACATATTAAACACACAGATTATCTCACATTACGCCCCCTACAATTGGAACAGCCCTACTTTTAACCATTGCCAGCTTTTCAATACCGTGTTCTGGGGTCCATCGTTTAAACTCAACAAAGCCATGTTTTTTATATAACTTAATAGCGGGTTCGTTTACTACGGCGGTCTCGACGAGGGCAGTTGTTATAGCTGCACAAATAACGCACTCACTTAGCGCATAGTGAATTAACTTATCGGCAATGCCTTTCCTAAAATGGTCAGGGTCAACCGTTAAGCTATTAATTTCTAATTGCTCGTTGGTGATTGCCAGCTCAATAACCCCCGCGAGCTGCGTATCGTCATAAAATCCATAAAAAAGCGTTTGCGAACTTTGTATATCAGTAACAGTACGCAATAAAGGTGGGAAATTAAGCGTACCTATTAACTCCGATTCTATTTTGTAAGAACGTTGAAAAGTGGTGTAAATATGCTTTGCGAGTGCCTTATTTGTATTGTCTAACTTTGCGAACATTGTTTGAAATTCCTTGTTTGTAATACCCTGTAATATGTATTTTTTGGTAGTCGCTCTACACTTTCTTCGATTAATGAATGCCCGCACAATGGCGTGCAGCGGCGTGCAGCACTTTATAAAAGGAAGAAGAAAATGTCTGATGAAAGCTTATATCTAGTTAAATTACAATTTCAATCTGGTGTTGTTGGTGGTGGCTCAATGGAGATTCAGTTTGCTGTAGATCCAAAAACAGACGCACTAAATGGCCGCGCGAATGGTCATATTCAAGAAGGCACACAACATTCACCACAATTCACATCCAGCGCTTCGGGGCATATGCACGCAACTGGCTATAATGATGTTACTAAAGTTGGTGCGCTTACAGGTCAAGCCGTGGTGTCTTTTCCGCCTCCAGCAATTGGTAGCTATCTATCACCTTTTACCGCAAGCTTTGCTGTAGATAACCAATGGAATGGTAAAGGCAGCTTTTCAGTGGGTGATAACACCTACCAATGTAAAGTGAGCTTAATTGACTAAATAGGTCATAGTTAGCTTTATATTAAGCGGCGAGCAAGCGTCGCTTAATTCCCTTGAAAGCATCCATTTTAGCTGCCCCAATGCTCACCTAGCTGTTAATAAATAACGCCTAAAAAAATTACGCTTAATATCAACTCATGTTTTAGCCGCTCTGTTACTGAGTAATGTGCTTTGTCATAACCAGTACCTCAACACCTCGATTATTAACCTGCTCGATTGGCTGCCAACCAAGTTGTTTATAAAGGCCACCATCTAATTTTTCAGTCTGTAAGTGAATATCAGTAACGCCTAGTGAAACCGCAACAGATTCAAGGTGATTAACTAATGCAGAAGCCACTCCTTTACTTCGGTATTTAGTATCAATATACCCCCCGCCTAACCAATGCTCTTTATCGGGATAAATAGTCATTTCATGGTAACGTAAATGTGCAACACCCAACACATCTTCGCCCTCAACGGCCATTATAACAAGCGGAATACTATCGCGGTTTAAGTAATCATTTAGCTTATTATTAAACAACTCTACAGATGAGCCTTCAACCAAGTGTCCCCACTGCTGAAAGTACCACTTTGCTATAACGGGCTGCATGTGAGCCTTATCTGTAAGAAATATAAAATCCAACCAAACGCACTCCTTTGCAAATTTCAAATATTGAGTTAACAACAGCTTCCAACTTTAATTGAGGAAGCCCTATGCAAAATCAACCAACCCTAACGTTCACTCAGTGCTATTTTACCTGCTAAACCAATTAGCAATACCCCTGACACTCCTTCCAATATTCGCGTGTATCTACCTGCATTAGGTCGATTAAACAACCAACTTCCAACAGTTGCATACAGCACATTACAAAGCGTTGCTAACACACTGAAAATTAATCCTAAAACCAGTAATTGCGATGCTGCTGAGCCAGTGGATGTATTTATAAATTGCGGAAGAAATGAGAGAAAGAACAAAGCAACTTTAGGGTTCAAAACACTGACCACAACACCCTGCATAAAAATATTTCCTTTCGTATCCTTACTTTCACTAACGACTACCTGACTATTCCCTTTGTACATGGAAATAAGTGCTTGAACACCTAAATAAGCTAAATAAAGAGCACCAAGCCATTTAACGATACTAAAAGCCAAAGCTGAACTTAAAATAATGGCTGATAACCCCACACAAGCCGCTAATGTATGAAAAAAGTAACCAACACCTAAGCCAAGCGCAGCTTTCATACCACTGACCATCTTACCTTTCATGGTATTTGATACGATATAGATAACATCAGGCCCCGGTATTAAATTGATAGTCAGACAAGCAATAACAAATAACATCATTGAATTAAATTCCATTAACTTTCTCCATTTCTACTATTAAAGCTTTATATTAGGGTTTTATACACATTGCTAGCTTTGCAATGTAGTGGTTAATTGTCCATTTTCTATACTCAACACAGCCATATTTTTAAAACCATAAAAGTGTTGTTGAGCTTTTTATATTATTAACTTTACATGATAAACAACGAGAATTAAACGAACCTACAAAAGGTACATTTAATTTATTTGGAAGTACATTGCTAAATACTGTTTATTTGCAGCGTTTTATTACAGGCATAAAAAAACCCCGACCAATTTGGTCAGGGTTATTAAAAGTGGTACCAGCGGCCGGACTTGAACCGGCATGCCTTGCGGCAGGGGATTTTGAAGACAACCTGTTTACAATATAGTCTTTAAATTACATAATGTTAGGTATATAAAATAAAATACCATACCAAACCTCATACCAACAAGGCGAATTGACGTGGTTTAATGGATTCGACTACCCCAGTTAAGACATAATAAGCTTAACTGGAGAACAGAAATGACAAAACGTAAAAAATATACCAAAGAATTTAAACTTGATGCAATTTCTTTAGTCAGAGA
>NZ_JABBMT010000029.1 GCF_012927645.1 Pseudoalteromonas arctica
TGTTTAGCTCTGTTGTTTTTAAGCGATTCATAAGATCACAAAACACCATGAATGTTCCCTCGCTTCCCACATTTTTTAATACTATTAATTCATTGATATATAAAGGCTAATTTTGGGGATACTTTAGGTAAGCATCCCAAGGTGCTTTTAGAGAAACTTGATAATAAGACTTTTATTGAACAATTTTATAGCCTTTAAAATGTAAATTGACATATTTAAAGGTATAAACTTAATTAAATTTCTGCAGTTTTATCTAATTCAACAGTTAAAATAGTTTTCTTATCAACTACTACCCATTCGCGGTATGTGTTGTAACCAGACTTGCTAACTTCTATATCGTACTTACCTTCTTTTAACTCAATACCGCTTTCATATTTTGGTTTGATATTCATAATACGTACGCGTGCATCAGAGGGCTGAGTTGCCACTGTTAAGGAAATTACTTCAACAACTTCTTCGACAGGTGTTTGCGCTTGAGTTATGGTCTCTTCAGGTACTTGCTCTGTTTCATCTATCGTAGCAGTAGTAGAGCAACCATTTAGTAATAATATTGTAGCTAAGGTGCTTATCTTTTTCATAAAAACTCCGTATAAATTTAAAATGCTGAAAGCCCTTAAGGATTAAGTGGAGGTGAGATAGCCTCCAAGTCATCCTTGGCTCTTGTTATACTAATTACATCGAATTAGTGGTCTATTAGTGAGTTATTTAACTCGCTAGAATAATCATATCTTTAATAAAGTGGGTATTAAAGCTAGTAGAAACTATAAATGTCCGCTGGTTTATAATATTAAACAGCTGCTATCAGTGACTACCAACGAGTATTATTTTATAGCAAACTGTCAAGCGAACGAGTTATTTCCTCACTTCTTTCAACTAACTTTTCAGCTGTTTTGTACATTTTTTGTTTTAATAGGCTGTTTGCCATTGTGATATACCGTTTGGATAATTCTTTTTTAATAGCTACTAAAGGAGCAAAGTCTTCAGGTAACATCGTTGATTCAGCATTAACTTGTTCTTCAAAGGCCAACAAATCTTGATATTTATCAATTGTGGCTAATTTTTCAAAATAATGATCAAATCTCGGTTGATAAAAAGTTATTGCCTCTTTTGTGGGAAAAGTGGCTTGCTCACCTAAATTTAATTTGTTTTGATAAAGGCTAAGCACGTCTATAGCTGATTTTCTTTTTAGTAACTCATCAAATTGCAACTCTGATTTTTGTTTAGCTGTGAAGATAGACTTTCCTACATCTAATAATACTTTTTGAGCAACAACATTATCATTTTCAATTGATTGCTCTAAGGCTGTTTTGAAGTTGTTGATATGCACTTCATTTGGTTGGTACATATAACTACTATCAACATCTTTTAAATCATCAATCAATTTAATAATGTTGTTATTATCAAGTTCATCATAACGCGACTGCTCTAATAGCAAATTGATTCTTGATGTAATGTCAAAGACTATTGATTGACGCTCTCTTAAAATACTTTCTAATTGAGCGGTTAGCTTTTCAGAGTCTGGATAGTATTCCAAAGCGTTAGAGTAAAGGCTAATTGTGCCATCAAAATCCTTAAATTTGCCAGACTGATTGTTTAGTTGATTAGCTTTGGTATTAAAGCCTTGTAAAATGCTCTCTTGATTGACTCTTAATAGACCCTGTTTAAGCACATCATATTGAGGAGGTATTTCAGCTAGTTTAGTCAATACCTCAGGGCCATGCCACGACATCCAAGTTTCAACTTGTTGATTAATTGCATTGGCATTTTCAAGTTTTGCTTCTAACTGTTTTAGTTGTGTAGAATTTGAGGCATAAAATTGGCTAATAAAAATAGCAACGGCGATAACACATAGACTCGCGGCAATAGCTGGTTTGAAATTGCTTCTAAGTTTGGTTGATATAGCCTGTAATGATCCTAATCGTTTCGTTGCATCAAGCGACATCGCGTTTTGTAAATGACCCCAGAGCCATATAGGGCAATTACTAGGGCGCTTAGCTGCTGTCCCTTTTGGTAGTTTATCTGCTGCAACACGATCATATGGGTGTTTACTGCTCAGTAGTTCATATGCAATACATGCATATGAAAATATATCATCTTTTACAGATGCGTCAGCTCCTTTAAGTTGTTCTGGACTTGCATAGGTTGGTGTGTAACCGCCTACTGCTGCGACATTCTTGCAATTGTTAAAAGCATATGCGTCTTCGGTTGTTTTATGTTTAGCAATACCAAAGTCGAGAACTTTCAAACGCCCATTTGAATCAAAAATAATGTTAGAAGGTTTTAAATCATTATGAATAACGTTTCGTGAATGGGCATAAATCAGTGCATCAGCAAGTTGTTGTAGGATGATATTCGCTTTTTTAAAATGCATTCCTGAAGGTTTATTACGTTTTATTATTTGTTCTAATGTTTCGCCATCAACGAGTTCCATCGTCACATAGTGCAAATCATTATCAGAACTGGCTGAAAATACTTTGACAATATTAGGATGCGAAAGTTGTTGAGTTTTAGTCGTTTCATCTTTAAGCAATGTTATAGCTTCTTTAGATTGACTAAACTCTTCTAGTAATAGTTTGAGCGCAACGTGTACTTCTGGACTGGTAGGACTTTCTAAAAATAAATCCCTAGCTCTGAAAATGTAGCACATGCCTCCTTGACCAATGAGTTCCTCAACTAAATATCGTCCGGATATTTTTTTACCAATTAAATTGAGTTTACTTTTAGGTTGGGAAGATCTAGCGCTAGAATCCAGCGAAGCGATTTGAGTTTTATCATTTGAGTTATTAATACCGCTCATTATAAATCCTTTTATTGTAGATAGTTAAATAATTGCAAAGGTAGCTTTTTGTTATTTTTATCAATATTCCCTTTGATTAGTCCACTATTTTTACAAAAATTAGCGCTATTAGCAATGCCTCTATTGCAGTACTTTTGGTAATTATATGTTTATTTTGTTTGTTAGATGTTGTTTCAGATGTTTTATACGTTAAAAACAGAGCTGTAGAGAGGTTTTATTGCTTTTAAATAGGAACATACATACTTAATTTTGTTAGCTTTAATAATTAACATAAAAAAAATAAGACTATATCATTAATGTTCTTCTGCTGTTTTGATTGTCTCTCAAATATTTCTATATATTAATTTCAATGTTGACAATAGTTTCTCTTCTAATTTATCCTAATGGAAACGTAGAATATGGGATTAACACGTCAAATGGAACTGATACTAAACATTACTAGTTATCATCGACTCTCGCCTGAAATTGAAGCATCTAAAACAGTCAAAGATTCACTTATATTCGGTCGTTCAGAAGCATGTGATTGGCATCTACCTGATCCTGAAAAAATCATTTCCAGTAAGCATGGTCGTATTGAACGGGACGGTGATTCATTTGTTGTGATTGATACTTCTACAAATGGTATTTATTCAAATTATAGTGTTTCAGCGATTGGCCAAGGTAATAAACAAAAACTATCTGATAGTGATATTTTAACGGTAGGTGATTTTCAAATTGAAGTGAAAATCGCAGAAGCGAAGTCAGTTACTCCTGTTATCGATGAGTTTAGTTCAGTAACCACTGCAAAAGCAAACAACGCAGCTACTCAATCTCAATATTTTGATTCTAATGGCAATAATTCAAATTCTGCGCATTTTTATAATGACTCAATTATGAATGAACCAATGCCAGATGTTTCTATGACTCAAACTGTAGATTCACAATCGCAGAGCCATATCCCAGAGAATTGGGATGAGATCGCACATTTATTGAACCCTGAAATAGTTAATACTAGTGATCAGCATGCAATATCTAGTCATGCGGAGCCTAATATAGCTGAGCCAAAAACCGAAGTTCCTACAGCTGTAGATACACAGCCAGAAGTCGCAAAGGAAGCCCATACCTTGGCTCACACAGTACGACCTAAGGTAGAAACAAAACCAATAGCAAATAGCGTAGGACTAACAGGCGCCTTTTTAAAAGGGCTCGGCGTTAAACCAGAATTGCAAAATGCTTTAACTACCGAAAAGTTATGGTTTGAAATGGGCCAAGGGCTAAACCTTCTTTTGACAGAGTTGATGGAATCGTTACGCCAAAGAGCATTGGTGAAAAACCAATTACGTGTAAATCAAACTATGTTTCAAACCCAGCAGAATAACCCCATTAAGTTTTCGGCAAATATAGATGATGTTATTCAGAACTTATTCATAATCAATAGTGCAAGCTTTCTATCTTCTCGGGAATCGATTAAAGAAAGCTTCATCGACACTCGCAGACATGAACATGCTTTATTAGCAGGAGCTGATGGTGTATTGAAAGGAATATTAGAGCAGGTTTCACCTTCTCACATAAATCAACAAGTGAATAATCACGCTAATATTTTGAAAATAATTCCTGGCCAATCTGAATCGAAAAGCTGGAAGCTGTATCAAAATCTGCATGACGAGTTATCACGTGACGTTAATGCTAAAGGTGCGATGGCATTATCAGATGATTTCCTCAAAGCATACAATGATAAAATTCAAGAAACGTTTTAAAAAGGAAAGTAAATGATGCGTAACATTAAGCTCTACTTACTGAGTTTTAGTTTACTATTTTTGATAATGGGTTGTTCAACAATGAATAAGTTTGTCCCACCATCAACAGAATTAATCATTAATGTATCAGAAAACGTAAATCCTGATACTTCTGAACGACCATCTCCAGTTGTAATGAAAATTTTTGAGCTTAGTTCAAGAACTATATTTGATACGCAAGACTTTTTTAGTTTATATGAGTCGCCTGAAAAGTTATTAGGCCCTGATTTACTTAAAAAAGATGAGTTGGAATTACAACCAGGTTCAGTACAAAAGTATGAGATGAGCCTTAATCGTAATACTCGCTTTGTAGGAGTAGTGGTGGCGTATAGGAATATAGATCAAGCCAGATGGAGAGCTGTAATAGAAGTCGATCCTACCGGCTATGACGATATCGATGTAAATGTTGAATCAATTGCAACATACATGAGAGAACATTAATAAGGATATAAAATGAGTGATACCACTCGTGTTGCTTGGACTGAAGGGATGTTCTTAAGGCCACAACACTTTCAACAATCAGATAAACATTTTTCACATTTAATCAAACAAGTGTGCAATGGTAATTTAGCTGATCCTTGGGGAATTCTAGAGTTAGATATTGACACTGAGCTGTTAAATACAGGGCAGTTTGCAATTGACACTTTGTCGGCAATTACTCCTGACTTGCTGCCAATTGATATGCCAGGGTCAACGTCATTACCTGAGCCGCTGGTTGTTAACAAGGACACCTATAATGAAATTGTTTATTTGGCAATTCCAGCGCTTAAAGCCAGTGGTATTAACATCTCAGCGGCCGACGAAAACTTAGTTACTCGTTATAAGCTCACCGATTTAGCGGTAAATGATGATTCATTAGGCCCGCAATCACAAGAGACCATTCAGGTTGCAAAGATTTATAGCAAACTGGTGTTAGGGTCAGATGATCACGCTGGATTTATACTTTTACCTTTGGCTAAGATTACTGAAGTCAGTACTGAGGGTAGGATCAAGCTTGATAGTAAGTTTATTCCTGCCGCTTTGAAAGTTGCGCAATGTAAGCCTCTGCTAGGGTTAGTTAGAGAAATAGGCTCAATGATCAAACAGCGTTCAGAGAGTATTGCTGTGCGTTTATGTCAAGGTTATGCGGGCAGCACTTCGGTTGCTGATTTTATAATGCTGCAAACACTCAATAAATATGACGCGGTATTTGATAGTTTGTTAATGGTTAATAATTTACATCCTAATATTCTATATACTCGCTTAATTGAACTATCAGGTGAACTGGCAACATTCAGTACTGCTAATAAACGGGTTCCTAAACTGCCTAAATATGAACATGATAATTTAGGGGCCGTGTTTGGTGAGATCGTTAACTTCTTATATCAATCTTTAAGTCATGTGATAGAGCAAACAGCAACAGAAATTAAACTTGAGCAAAGTAAATTTGGTATTTCCTTCGGTGCATTAAAAGATAAAGCGATTCTTGATTCTGGGCAGTTTATTCTCGCTATTAAAGCGAGTGTGCCCCACGAGGAATTACGTAAAGTTTTACCTTCTCAAGTTAAAATCGGTAGCGTTGAAACTATTCGTGATTTAGTTAATAACCAGATACCAGGTATAACAATAAGCAGTTTACCTACAGCACCAAGGCAAATTCCGTACCATGCAGGCTTTCATTACTTTGAATTGAACAAACATGGTCAGCATTGGGATAAACTTCGCACAAGTGGTGGCATCGCTATTCACTTATCTGGTAGCTACCCAGAGTTACAATTAAGCCTTTGGGCTATACGAACTTAACTGTTAAAAGGAAGAGTTTCAATGGATGAAACCATTATCAAACCACGCCCTGGCAGACTAGGCCGTGACACATCAAATAACTTAAAAACAGCAACTGATCCTGAAAAGACAGTTATGTCTATTGAGCCTATATCAAATGCTGTTTCTAGTAATGCGAAAGTTTCTATTTTCAAAAACCTATTACTAGAAGCTGCTACCGATTGCTTTTCACTGGTTATATCGATCAACCAAGCTAAAGAAATGACTAATTTAGCCGCTTTGAAGCATCGCTGTGTTGAAGCGATTAAGCGTTTTGAGGTTGAAGTTAGAAACCAGGTGCTTCCCAAAGAAGTAATTGAAAATTCACGCTATTGTTTATGTGCAATTTTGGATGAATCAGTTTTAAACTCTAAGTGGAGTTCGATGGAATGGGCTGATGAGAGCTTGCTATCAACCTTCCATAAAGAAACCTTTGGTGGTGAGTATTTTTATACTCTATTAGATAATGCACTTGGGCAACCAGAGCAACATAAAGCATTTTTAGAATTACAGTATCACTGCTTAAATTTAGGTTTCAAGGGCAAATATCGGGTTGATAGTGTTGGTGATAATAAAGTAGAAGAATACCGTTCTCGTATTTATCATCTATTAAATCAGTTAGGTGGACCTATTAACAACAAGTTGTCACCTAATTGGAAAGAAAGAGTTGCAGCAGGCGTTGAACTTAGAAGCCAAGTACCTCTTTGGGTTGTTTTTTCAGTTTTAGGTTTAGTATTATTAATTGTGTATCTATTTATCAATATGAAACTTAATGACCAAGTTGTATTGGTGAATGAGAAGTTGGCGGTGATCCATCCATTAGCGCAAACGCAGAGTGTTGATAAGAAAGATCAGCAACTACAAGTGTTAGAACAACTTTTACAGACTGAGATTCAGATGGGAATTGTCTCTGTCGAGAAGAGTAATGATCGCATTCGGATCACTATCAACAGTGAAAGTTTGTTTAACCAAGGTGATTCAAAATTATTACCATCATTTCAACCAATACTTGAAAAACTAGCACTGAGTTTAGAAGGTACAAAGGGGCGAATTTTAATTACAGGCCATACAGATGACACGCCTATTCGCACAGATAAATATCCCTCTAATTGGCATCTTTCTTTAGCTAGAGCAACTCAAGTTGCTAATTCTATGGCTAAAAGCACTAACCTTAGCGGGCGCTTGTGGCCTGAAGGTAAAGGTGCTGCCGAACCAATCGCTAGCAATTCAGATTCAGCTTCTCGGTCATTGAACCGACGAATTGAAATTGATTTATTATTTTAATGGGGCTGGAATGAACTTTTTACAGAAACTCAAATATTTACTTACATCGCGTACAGCAATTCTAATTATTGGTTTTAGCGCATTGTCGTTACTAATTTGGTTTGGTGGCCCCTTGATTGCCATTGCTGGTTATGTGCCACTGGCGAGTGTTACCTCAAGATTATTTACTATTTTAGTGGTTATTCTTATTTTTGCGATCACGAAGATATACCGTTTGACTCGACAAAATAAACGAGATGAAAAAATGGCTAATGAGTTAATCGATAGTGATGACTCAAATAGCAATGAAGTAAATGAAGAAATCACGACCTTAAAAACTAGAATGGGTGAAGCGATTGATTTACTTAAAGATGTAAAACTCTTTAAGGGAAAAAATATCTATCAATTACCTTGGTACATTATGATCGGACCACCGGGAGCAGGAAAAACAACGGTGATCAACAATTCAGGCTTGGACTATCCCTTAAAAGATAAGCTTGGGGTTGATTTGATTCATGGTGTTGGTGGAACTCGAAATTGTGATTGGTGGTTTACTAACAAAGCGGTACTCATTGATACGGCAGGGCGTTACACCACTCAAAGCAGTCATGCAAAACATGACTCGCGTGCTTGGGAAGGCTTTTTAGGTTTACTGCGAAAGTACCGCCCATTACGACCAATCAACGGTGTAATGATCAGTATGGGTATCTCTGAGTTAATGAGCCAAACTAAAACAGAGCGAAACTTACATGCGCGCGCAATCAAGCAACGTCTGCAAGAGTTACAGAATCAGCTAGGAATGACTTTTCCTGTCTATGTTATTTTCTCAAAAGTTGATTTAATCGAAGGCTTTAGAGAGTTTTTTGCCGAATTAAGTGAAGAAGAGTGTGAGCAAGTTTGGGGGGTTACTTTTGAACTTGATTTAGATAAAAATACCCAAGTTGATGTTTTTAATAAAGAGTTTCATGCGCTTATAGCTAAGTTAACGGAGCTGCTAAATCGTCGTTTGATTAATGAACGGAATGAAGAAATCAGAGCGAAAATTTTCGAATTCCCAAGACAGCTTCGTGTATTGCAAGGTGTTGGTGATGCATTTTTGAAAGAAATTTTTACCCCTAATGCGTATGAAGAACTACCTATGTTTAGGGGGGTATACTTAACCAGTGCGACTCAAGAAGGAACACCTGCCAGCCTTTTAAGCGATGCAAATAACACCAGCGGCAGCTACATCAATCAATCTAAGAGCTTTTTCATCAAAAATGTATTAGAAAAAGTCATCTTCCCTGAACAAAATTTAGCAAGTACCAACAAACACCATGATAAGCAAAACAAATGGTTACGTATAGTAAGTATCTCTTTGGCTTGTGCTTGTGTGGTTGGTTTTTCAGCGTCATGGTATTTTAGTTATGCATGGAATAATAGCCTTATCACGGTCACTGAAGATGCAATTGAGTCATATCAAGAAATAGATGCGGCATCCTTTGACCGTAGCAATGTATTGGTACTCAATGACAGGCTTAATTCATTACGATCACTCCCTGCGCGTAGCGATACTTTTAATAATGAGCAAGACTTGCCATCAGTTGGGTTTAATAAATTAAATGAAATTAAACAGTCGTCGAACGATGCATATGACAGAGCATTACAAACGTTCTTGGCGCCTTTCATGCTTAATACTTTAACGATGGAAATGGAGACTCACCCTGAGCACTTGAGTTATTTGTACGAAACATTGAAGTGTTATTTAATGTTGTTTCAACCCGAGTATTTTGAGCGTGAAGATATAATCGTATGGTTTAATGCATACTTAGAGCGTAGCTTCTCAGGTGAGAAAAATACACAAACTCGACTTGATTTAATGGACCATATAGCGGCATTACTTGAAAAAGGTGTTGCCTATGAAGAAGTGGATAACCAAGCAGTTAAAATTGCACGTGCAGAGCTTACTAAATTACCTATTGCTGAGCGGGCATATCAAAGACTTCAAGCTGACTTTCTCGATAGTAGTATTCCACCATTTAGGCTGACAGATATTATTAGCTTTGAAAGTGCCCAAAAGTTTTCATTTCGCAATAACAGTGAGCTAACTCGTAGTATTCCTGGTTTATACACCTTCAATGGCTTCCACGGCATTTTTAATATCGAAAAGAGTAAGATGCTAGGAAATCTAATGGCGAGTAGTTGGGTTTACGGAGAAGAAGCGTCTGGAACGTATGATATCTCTAAAGATGAAATAGAAAAGAAATTAGAGCAGCGTTATTTTCAGGATTATATCTATTATTGGCGGTCATTCCTTGATGACCTAAATTTAAACCAATATAGCTCTCCTGCTGAAGGGGTCAATATTACAGATGTGTTAGCAGGTTCAGAAACCCCGATCAAAAACATCATTTTAGCAGTGCAGAAAAATGTTCAATTAACTCAATTACCAGTCTCTGAAAATCAAAAAGCTGCTGGGAAAGTTGTGGCTAATGCTGCTGAAATTGCGATGCAAACTAAGGCGAATAGAATCAAACGGTTCTTGCCTGACGAAGCGCCAAAATTTGATATCAAGCTACCAGGGTATCAAGTTGAAGAGGCATTTGAGGATGTGCTTAAAATAGACGCTCAGCAGCTAGATAATATGCAAAAAAATCTCAGAGAGCTGAATATTTATTTGACCAAACTTGATCGAGGCGATCAGTTGAAGTCCTCTATTAAAGATCAAATCAGTGGTAAAAGTAAACCAAGCTTTATCCGTCAACTTGAATTTCAAAGCCGTGATTTACCTTATCCTTTTAATAGCTGGCTGTTAGATATTAGCCGAGATACCAGTAACATTACAAAAAATAGCGCTAATAGACACTTAAATGAGATTTGGAAAAGCAAAGTATTACGAGAATACAATGCTGCAATTGTTGGACGCTACCCGTTTTCACCTTATGCAGATAAAGAAGTCAATTTAAAAGACTTCACTCGATTCTTTGGACCTAGCGGTACAATTGATAGCTTCTTTAATAGCTATGTTGCACCTAGTGTTGATATGAGCTCACGACCATGGAAGTTTGAAAAAGACATCGGTATCAGCCGAGATACTTTGGCAATGTTTGAACTTGCGAATCAAATACAGCTCGCATTTTTTGATAGTGGTAGCAGCACACCAAGGATTGAGTTTGGTTTGAAACCTTTAGAATTAGATAACACAATATCGAGTTTTATGCTTGAGATTGATGGTCAATCAATGACCTATAGACATGGGCCATTAAAAGTGAGTAATTTTGTTTGGCCTGGAATTACAGGACAAAGTAAAACACGCGTAGTATTTACTCCACCTAATGGCGGACGCTCAATAAATACCACTTACCAAGGTGAATGGTCGTTATATCGCATGCTTGATGAACTAAGTACCAAACGAAGTAAAACACGGGAAGATTTGAAATTACATTTTTCGCTTATGGGCAATAACGCAAAAGTAGAGCTATTACCGAAGTCAATTAGACATCCATTTTGGAATAAGAGTATAGAGAAGTTTTCATGTCCGACCCGATTATAAATATTGGCTATTTGGGTAAAGTTCCTAGTTTAGGTGACTTTGTTCAAGATAGTGTATCCAAAGAGTTCTCAGAACATTGGGAAAAATGGCTACAGGCTGCTATTGCTGTAAGCAAAGAGCAGCTAGGAGAGCTGTGGCAAGATAATTATTTAACTGGCCCGGTTTGGCATTTTGCTTTGTCAGCGAATATTGTTGGTGATAAGGGAGTCATGGGGACTTTAATGCCAAGTATGGATGCGGTGGGGCGTCATTATCCATTTACCGTAGCTAGCACACTAGAGTATGCACCTATTGATGTTTTAAACTCTGGCGTTTTTTCATTAGCTTATGAAGATGTTGTGTTGAAAGTACTTGATAACTCAGTTGATCTTTTCTCTTGGAGGAAAGAAGTTGCGAAAACCTTGAATGCAGTTCAGGGCACTCGTAAAGCCCTGAGTTATTTTAATACCGCAGATAAAAACAAAACAGGCGAGGCATTTGAGTTCTCAGGTGATGAGCTGACAGAGGCGGTTTTACAAGATGTGATGCATGCTGCTTTATGTAAGAAATATGGTGATTATAGTGTTTGGTGGACTCATGGCTCGTGCAATATAAAACCTATGATGCTGGTAACGGCTGGACTCCCTGCAATTAATCAAGTTGCAGCAATGTTAGATGGTAGATGGAAGCACTGGGAATGGAATTATACACAGGTAAAAAATACCGATGAGTAACTTGAGCTCCAGTTATGCGATTACCCATCGCGGTGTTGTAAGGCAGCTAAATGAAGATGCCCATGTCGAAATAAATAGTCATAGTATTTGGGTTGTTGCTGATGGTATGGGTGGCCATGAAGCGGGTGAAGTAGCAAGTCAGCTCGTCGTCGATACCATTAAAGCAACTGTTGAAGAATTGACATTTGAAGAGCTTAATGTGTCGCATATTGTCGTCGCTATTGAAAATGCAAACCGTCAATTAAATGAATACAGTGCGCAATATTTAGGGAGCAAAACTGCAGGTAGCACAGTGACCGTTTTGTTTATTAAAAATGAGCAATATTATGTGCTTTGGGTGGGTGACAGTCGAGCTTATTTGCTGCGCAATGGTCAGCTGCAACAAGTTTCAAAGGATCATAGCCAAATCAATGATCTGATTGATGAAGGGGTTATTTCTGTTGAAGAAGCTAAGGATCATCCATTATCTAATGTCATAACCCGTGCAGTGGGTGTTACACAAGACGTTAACGTTGATGTGGTACAAAATGAAGTGAAATCAGGCGATATTTTTTTATTGTGCTCAGATGGATTAACTGGTGAATTATCTGATAATGATATTCGCCGTTCGTTAGAGCCAACGAGTATAATCGACTCAGGTATGGCACTTATGCATTCATCTCTTGTTCGTGGTGCGAAAGATAATGTAACGTGTATTTTGATTAAATACGATAAAAGGCTTAGTAATTATAAATCTCATTCATTAAATGTTCAGGATGAGACTACAATTCCATTATTTACAAAGTAAATATTTAGATTTATTTTTAATGGCTATATACTAAAAAACAGATTAGTTTATAGGCTTAAATATAACAAATAGGTTTGCAGTTTGATTTATGGGCGCAAACTAAAGTGTAACTAGGCTTGTAATTTTAAATAAAAAATGTAATATGAGAACTGCTTCACTTTATTTGGTTTTTATGGACAATTATTAGGACAATGGAATGTTTGTTTTTGAAGAATATGTTTCCCCTATTTCAGACACTGAGATTGCAGGTATTGACCCGCGCTCAGACGTCACTCCTGCGTCCACCTATTTTGCGTTAAAAGATTTACGAAACCAATTACGTGCGGCAGAAAGAAATGCCCTTGTTGACGAAGAAGGTATTGCAACTTTAGCTCGAGACTGGTTGCCGTTGCTAGAGCAATCCAGTAAAGCCTTAAAAACAGAAAGCAAAGATATTGACTATTTAGCATGGTTTATTGAAGCATTGTGTCGCGTACATGGCTTCAAAGGATTAGCATTTGGCTTTCAAGTTGCCCATACCTTACTCGATAATTATTTTGAATATTTATTTCCAGCTTTAGATGCTGATGATGAAATTTCTGACAAAGTATCTGCGCTAGTTGGTTTAAATGGTGTCGCGGGTGAAGGAACCTTAATCATACCGATTAAAAGTATAGCGCTGACAGAAAGTGTAAGTCTCGATTCATTTTCTTTTTGGGAATATCAACAAGGCTATGACATATCTAGGTTGAGTGAAGAAAAAAGAGACAAAAAGTTAACGCAGGGTGCTGTCGACTTTGAGCTCATCGAAAAAAGTGCAGCAGAAACAAGCATTGAATTTTTTGTTAACTTGAGAAATGATATAACGACTGCAATTGAGCAATTTGCAATATTAAGTGACGTACTAGATCGCGTTACAGCTCAGCCACAACCGACTTCTAATATTAAACAAGCATTGGAAGAGAGTTTAGCAGCTGTGAATCACATTGCAGCTGATAAACTCGCAGCAGCCCAAAAAGTGCACGACTTAGTACAAGAAGTGGTGTTAGAGGATGGTGAGGTTACTACTTGCACTCAAGTGAGCAAGGTACACAGTCTAGAAATTAACTCTAGAGAAAATGCTATTGAGAAACTGAAAGAAATAGCCACTTATTTTCGAAAAACAGAACCACATTCCCCTATGTCTTACACCATAGAGCAGGTAATTCGATGGAGCGAATTGTCGCTACCTGAATTATTAAATGAATTAATTACAGATAGTGATGCTAGGACTGGATACTTTAAGTTGTCTGGCATTAAGATCAGCGAAACTGAAACATAAGTAAAAGGAGTTCTCAATGAGTATCCACGATAAATTAAAGCGAGTACGTAAGCCTCGAGTGCACATCACTTATGATGTGGAAACCGAAGGTCTTGCGGTAAAGAAAGAATTACCCTTTGTAGTCGGTGTTATGGGTGACTTTTCAGGTGATAATACTGATGCAATAAAACCACTGAAAGATAGACGATTTATTCAAATAGATCGCGAAAACTTTAATGATGTTTTAAAGCGTATGAGCCCGTCTTTAAAATTAAACGTAGATAATACGCTTAATGATGATGGTACTCAATTTGAAGTTAACTTGAACTTTAAATCGATTGATGACTTTGAGCCCGCAGCAGTTGTGAATCAAGTGGAACCGCTGCGTAAATTAATGGAAACACGTAATAAATTACGCGATCTCATGACTAAAATTGATCGCTCAGAAGAACTTGAAAATGTTCTTGAAGAAGTTTTAAGTAACACAGCAAGTTTAGATTCAATTGCTAAGGAACTAAAATTAGAGGAGGCTGAAAAATGAGTACAGAACAATTAAGTACTGAGTTAGAGTCAACTTCAGAAGTAACTTCTTCATTATTAGAACAAGCTATTGGTGCTACTAAACAAACAGATGCGAGCCGTGCACAAGAGTTACTGAGAACTTTAACTGAAGAAGCAATGAAAGGTACAGTCCAATGGAATAAAAACATGACTGTGACATTCAATGAAGCAATTCAGCTGATAGATCAAAAAATATCAAAGCAACTGAGTTTGGTAATGCACAGCGAGGAGTTTCAGAAACTTGAAGGTTCATGGCGTGGTCTACACCACTTGGTAATGAACTCTGATACGAGTTCAACATTGAAAATTCGCGTGCTTAATATGAAGAAAAAAGAACTTCATAAAGACTTAAGTAAAGCGGTTGAATTTGATCAAAGCCAAACGTTTAAGAAGATTTATGAAGCTGAATTCGGCACGCCTGGTGGTGAACCATATGGCACGATTGTAGGGGATTTTGAGTTTACAAATCACCCTGAAGATGTTGAAACTTTAAGTTTAATGTCTAATGTTGCAGCTGCTGGTTTCTGTCCATTCATTTCTGCGTCGTCTCCTTCGTTATTCGGATTTGACAATTGGGAAGAGCTTACTAAACCTCGCGACCTAGAAAAAGTATTCGAATCTTTAGAGTACACCAAGTGGCGTTCATTTAGAGATAGTGATGATTCACGCTTTGTATCACTTACTATGCCTCGCTTCTTATCTCGCTTGCCATATGGTGCAGCTTCTAAACCAGTTGAAGAATTCAACTATGAAGAGTTTGATGTTGAACATAAAGACGGCCGCTCTTTAAGCGCTGATAATAATGACTATTGTTGGAGTAATGCTGCGTATGCAATGGCTACAAATATGGCATCAGCATTCTCTCAATATGGCTTTTGTACCGCGATTCGTGGCGCTGAAGGTGGTGGTAAAGTGGAAGGCTTACCTACTCATATTTTTACAAGTGATGATGGCGACCCAGATCTTAAGTGCCCTACAGAAATAGGTATTACTGATCGACGTGAAGCTGAGCTTAGTAAACTAGGTTTCTTACCGCTTTGTCATTATAAAAATACTGATTATGCGGTATTCTTTGGTGGTCAAAGTTGTCAAAAACCACAACTTTATTCAACACCAGATGCGACTGCTAACGCGGCTATTTCGGCACGTTTACCATACCTTATGGCAACATCACGTTTTGCGCATTACTTAAAAGTAATGGCGCGCGATAAAATAGGTAGCTTCATGGAAGCGGAAGATGTTGAGGCTTGGTTAAATCGCTGGATTTTATCATATGTCAATGCAACTGAGGGTGGTGGTCAAGACATCAGAGCACGTTATCCGTTAGCGGATGCTAAAGTATCTGTTAAAGAAATATCAGGTCAACCAGGTGTTTATAACGCAGTTGCGTGGCTACGCCCTTGGCTACAAATGGAAGAACTAACTTCTTCTTTACGTTTAGTAGCTAAAATTCCTGAGATCGGGTAAGCGCCTGATCTTAAGCGTTAAGGATAATGCTGTAAAATGAATCACGAAGAGTTTTCATTTATAAATCAAGACTTGGCTTTTTCTCAGAAGTCGCAGTCACGTATAAGTGATAATGATGCTTTGCTTGAGCGTTTTTTAAACGAAAAAAACTTAGATAAAGCATTGTTACTATGGCTTGAAGGCTCTTCTGATTCACCTATTACATGGAGTAAAGAGTCACTTAGTCCTTATTTACAAAAAGTGATAGTTGAACTCGATCAACAAATATCAGAACAATTAAACTTAATTATTCATCAACAAAGCTTTCAAAAGTTAGAAGCTAGTTGGCGCAACCTTTGGTGGTTATTGTTACAAACAGAGCAATACGATAAAGAAAAGAAAGTAAAAATAAAAGTATTAAACTGCGATTGGGCAACGCTGTCCAAGGATGTTAATAAAGCTATTGATTTTGACCAAAGTTTATTTTTTCAGCTCCTATATCAAAGCGAATTTGATAGTGCCGGCGGGGAGCCTTTTGGTGTTGTAATTGGTGATTATGAAATCAGTAACATGTTCTCACACGGTGCTATTTATAATGATATAGACACCATCAAAGAGATATCACGAACAGCAGCGGCCGCTTTTTCACCGTTCATCTGTTCAGCATCGCCAAACTTATTTGGTGCAGATAGTTTTTCTGATTTAGGTTATCACTCAGATCTATTTAATCAATTTGAGCAACCTGAGTATATAAAATGGCAAAGTTTTAGAGCTATGGAAGAATCACGCTTTATTGGACTTACTTTGCCGCAAGTGTTGGTCCGCCCCCCTTATAAGAATGATGGTAAACGCCATCAAGATTTTTATTTTAAAGAACAAATCAAAGACTCTGAAACAGATATGCTATGGGGAAATGCTGCCTATCAATTTGTTTCTACAATTATTCGTGCCTACTGCGAAAGTGGATGGTTTGGACATATTCGAGGAATGGAGCCTGGAAAAGTTTCTAAAGGACTCGTTACTGGCTTAGCTCGAGATAGCTTTGCAACCGATACCTATCAAAAAGAGTCAAAACCGCCTCTTAACTTACTTGTAACGAGCAAATTTGAAAAGCAATTTTCTGAGCTTGGTTTTATTCCGGCTTCTTCAGTGACCAATACTGAACATATTGTATTTTATAGTAACGCGTCAGTTCAAAAAACAAAAAATTATGAGTCTAGTGCGGCAAATCTAAATGCTCGGTTATCGTCTATGTTGCAGTATATTCTTTGTGTATCTCGGTTTGCCCATTATCTTAAGCTATTAGCAAGAGATCGAGTCGGTTCTTATAACACAGCCCAAGCATGTGAGCGTGATTTACAAGCATGGGTTAACAATTATACCACAGCCTCAGACTCCGCATCTGAGTATGTTAGAAGTAAATACCCACTGAGTAATGCCAAAATCAAGGTCAGTGAGAATAAAGCTAATCCAGGCCATTATTTCTCGGTTTTACAATTACAGCCTCACTTTCAATTAGATCAAATGGTCTCGAGTATTAAATTAATAACAGAGCTCAGTCCTCACCACAAAATAAAGGAATAGTCATGAAAAAAATACACAGCCTCATACGTGAGGGAAAACTTACTGAAGCCTTAGCTTTTTGCGCATCTGAGCTGCAAGATGAACCATTAAATTTTGATATAAGAAGTCTTTATTCTGAGTTACTTTGCATAAATGGTGAACTCGAAAAAGCAGATAAACAAATTGATTTTATGGTGCAAAAGAACCCTGAGTTTGCTGTTGGAGCTGTTAATTTAAGACATTTAATTCGTGCTCAGCAATCGAGAATCGATTTTTATGAAGGCAAATGCATCCCTAAATTATTCCATGATGCAGATGAGCTCGATACATTGTTTTTGAAAATGCATGTGCATTTGCAAGAGGGTGATATTTCAGCAGCAGCTTCCCTTGCCAAAGAGATGGAAGAATTAAGAGTTTCGAAATATGAAGGTGCAGCGACTCGTGATTTAGATGACACATTAAGCCCATATTTAGAGTTATTAGGAACTAATGGTGAGTACTATCTAGCAAACTTTAATGAAATAGATTCGTTAAAAATAGAGCCAGTCGAATCGTTACTTGAAAGTATTTGGCTAAGAGTTGAAATTGCTATTAATGGTGGCCCTTCAGGTACAGCTCACATCCCCCTTATTTATGCCAATTCAGGATCTGATCTGGAGAAGTTAGGCCAAGTATCTGATTGGCAAGAGTTACATCATGAATTTTTGGTCGGTAAAGGAATGAAAATGATTTTTGCTAATGATGAAGCAATAACAATACCCAACTTGCATATAGACCTTTTAGAAACAGTGTAAGTTAAACCAACATGATTGAGCATAAGCAGCAACTGCAAGCATCTATCTTGGATCGACTGATTGATGATGAACCTAACTTTCAAGATGCGCCATCGCGTACACAAGGGATCACCATCAGTGAGTTGCGTAAAAATGTACGCAGAGATATTGAGGCATTATTGAATGCACGTATTCAATGGCATACGTGGCCTATTCAATATAGTGAACTGTCTACTTCATGCTTATCTTATGGTTTACCTGATTTTTCAAGCATGTCTGTGAGCTCGCATGAAGGGCGCGCATTACTATGCGAGACGGTCAGAGATACAATTTTAAAATTTGAACCTCGGTTTTTAGAAGTTGAGGTTTTTACAGATGAGGATGTGCCTATTAATAGAGTGCTAAATTTAAGAATTAACGCTCTTTTGTATGCAGATCCTGAACCTGAGTTTATTAGTTTTGATTCAGAAGTAGAGCCTATAAACCTAGGCATGAAAATTATTGAGGCGTCATTATGAACGATGAGTTATTAAAATATTATAATCGTGAATTAGCATTTGTACGCCACTTAGGTAAAGATTTTTCAGAAAAATATCCAAAAGTAGCGGGTCGTCTAAAACTGAGTGAAGACCATATTGAAGACCCGCATGTGTCTCGTTTAATTGAGTCTTTTGCTTTTCTTACAGCCAACATTAGACAAAAGTTAGACGATAGTTTCCCTGAATTAACGGACGCTTTATTAGGGCAAATGTTGCCAGATTACCAAGCGCCAATCCCTTCAATGTCGATAGTTAAGTTAGAAGCAGAAAACTTGTCTACCAGCGGTGTTGTTATTCCAAGAGCAACTGAAGTGGAAACGAACGTAGAGTCGATGAAGCAATGTAAGTTTCAAACGTGCTACAAAACTTATTTATGGCCAGTAGAAATTGCCCACGCTCAGTTTGATAATAGTCCATTTGTAGCACCTAAACCTCGCTGGCATGAACGAGCAAAATCAATCTTTAAACTTGAAGTGGTAGGCGAATATAAAGGTGTCTCACTGGCTGAAACAGGGCTTGAAAATTTAAGAGTTTTTATCAATGGTCAATGGCACCATACATTAAAAGTATACGAACTACTTTTTAAACACGCAATTGGCATTGCAATTGATAATGGTGAAGAAGGAATTAAGTATTTATCCAAAAATCAACTCAAAGCGGTTGGTTTTGAACAGGACGAAGCTGTGGTTCCTTACTCACAACGCTCATCTGCAGGCTATCGTCTTTTGGTTGAAAACTTTACTTTTCCTGAAAAATTTCGCTTTTTTGAAATCGAAGGCATAGCCTCTTCGTTACCAAAGAAGTCAAACAGCTGCGAAATTTATATTTACCTTGATACGGAGTCGAGTGAACTTGAAAAGCAAGTAGATAAAAACATGTTCTTGCTTGGTTGCACTCCAATTATTAATTTGTTCGAACAAGAGTTAGAGCCTATCCGTCCACAAATAAGTGAATATGAATATCAACTAGCGCCCCGTTATATGGATTCTGAAATATCTGAAGTTATTGCTATTTCAGAAGTTATTGCCTTTGATCATAAAGGTAATAAACAAATTGTCTCGCCCTTTTATGGACAAACACACCCCAAATACCATGGTCATGATGATTTGTTTTGGCATATTCGTCGAGAAACGGCCTCGTGGGCAGGAGGGTATGTCGAGTCCGGCACAGAAACCTTTATGTCGTTAGTTGATGCTACTTTTGAAAATAGTGCTTTGGAGTATGGAGAAGGCAATTCTGTTTTAACAGTAAGAGCAAAATGCAGTAATAGAAATTTACCTGCCAGTATGCCATTTGGCGATGATGAGTTAGGTTTATTGATGCCTGAACGTGGCGATGTTATTAAAAAAATTCGCTGTTTAACACCTTTTACTCATTCTGTACGGCCCATTTTAGCAGATGCAACCCGATGGCAATTAGTTAATCATTTAACTTTAGATACCTTCAGCGGTGATGACGCATGTAGCAAACTAAAAGAAATTCTTCGTCTTTATGATTTTAGGGCCACACCACAAAGCAAAGGAATGATTGATAATATCTATCGAGTCAAGATAGAGGCTTCGACAGCACGAGTTGTACAGCAGGGTCGTGTGAGTTTTGCTACGGGTAGCGAAATTGAAATTACATTTGCCAATGATGATTACTCTGGCAGTGGTATGTTTTTCTTTGCCGCAATTTTAGATCATTTTTTCGCTCAGTTCGCTGCAATTAATAGCTATACACGCCTTAGTTTGAGGCTAAAAGAGCAAGAACAAATTTATTATCAATGGCCTGCTCGTGTGGGAGAGACACCACTTTTATGATCAAGCACCTAATTTCACAAGCAGCCCAAACTGATTTTTATAAAGCGGTTTTTATAGTTGAAAACCAACTTAAAAAAAGAGGTTTAGAACATCGCCATGTGGGTTTCGATAGTAGCCCTAAGCTTGAGCTCATAAAGTTCACGGCCATGCAAAAGTTTGGTTATCCAGGAAATGCAATTACCAAGCTTGAAGAAATTGGCTTTGAAGATGGCTTACATAAAGTGCATATGCAAGTCTCGTTTATGGGTTTAACCGGTTGTTCTGGCGCGTTACCTCAGTTTTATAGTGAGTTGGTAATGCAGCGTTTACGCTATAAAGATACCACGATGCGTGATTTTTATGACATGTTTAATCACCGTTTAGTCTCTTTGTATTACCGTGCATGGAAAAAATATAAGCCGTCGCTTAATCATACCAACAGTGCTCGAAAGAAAGATCCCTATACACAAATTTTAGGCTTGTTGAGTGGTGGTTATAATGAGCATCAACTTTATTTTGCCGGTTTGTATAGTCGAAAAATTAGAAACGTATTTGATTTGAAGAATATTTTAGCATCATATTTAGATTGCCAAGTCACCATTAAGCAAATGGTTGGCCAATGGCACAATTTAGATGCGCAAGAGCAAACGTGTTTAGCGAGTCAAGCGCTATATGAAGGCCAACATGCTCGCTTAGGCATAGATACAATGCTGGGTAAAAAAGTATGGGATACATCGTCGAACATTGAAGTAAATATTGCTACAGATGATCCACAGAAGGCCAAATTATTACTACCAAATGGAACGTTATTCAAATTAGCTAACAAAATTATTAAAGATTATGTGGGTAATGCCATTAATTTTCGTTTAGTCATTGAGTCGCACTTTGCAAGCTTAGGTTCTGTATCGCTAGCACAGAGTAATTGCAAGCTTGGAGCGAATAGTTTCTTAGCGGTAGCGCATGAAAAATTAAAATCAAACCCTACTAAGTTATCGTTTAAGGGATAATTAAAATTAAAAGGAACAGAGTATGTCTTCGATGACACTAAATAAATTAGTTGAAAAACTGAGTCCCGATTGCAGAAAAAGCCTTGAAGCGGCTGTTGCAATTTGTAATAGCCGTAGCCATTTTACGGTTGAACTTGAGCATTGGTTACTAGCCATGGTCGAGCAACAGCTTGATGATGTTAGGCTTATTTTTGGTTCATTTGATATCGATATAGAGCAAGTGAAGCAGGATTTAAATCAGTCGTTGGAATCTTTCAAAACAGGGAGTCAGTCTTCGCCTAGTTTATCTGTGCATGTAACTAGTTTATTAAGACAATCATGGTTAAGCACCAGTATTGAGTTTACCGATCAGCAAATTCGCAGTGCATACGTTATTTATACACTAACGAAAGACGACACTTTATCTAGTTTAGTTACTCGCTGTAGTAAGCTATTTAATAAAATTGATCCAGGCCAGCTATTACATGCTTGGCCTGAAATAGTGGCGCAATCACAGGAGCGAAATTACGCAGCCCAAAATGCGACAGCTGCGCAAGCAAATATGAATTCTAAGACACCAAACCTTGAACAGTTTACAGTTGATCTCACAGCACAAGCACGCGAAGGTAAAATAGATCCTATTTTAGGGCGTGATTTTGAAATTAGACAAATGATCGACATTTTAACTCGACGGCGTCAAAACAACCCGATTTTAACCGGTGAAGCTGGGGTTGGTAAAACAGCTGTTGTGGAAGGTTTAGCACTTAGAATTGCGCAAAAAGATGTACCAGCTGTGCTGCAAAATGTAATAATTCATAGCTTGGACTTGGCGCTCTTACAAGCCGGTGCAGGTATGAAAGGTGAGTTTGAGAATCGCTTAAAATCATTAATCAACGAAGTTAAGAACTCAGCTGATCCCGTTATCTTATTTATCGATGAAGCACATACAATGATCGGTAGTGGTGGACAAGCAGGCCAAAACGACGCTGCGAATTTATTAAAACCAGCACTAGCACGTGGTGAATTACGTACAATTGCTGCAACCACCTGGGCAGAATATAAAAAGTTTTTTGAAAAAGACGCCGCACTGGCCCGCCGTTTTCAGGTTGTTAAAGTAGAAGAGCCAACCCCGGAAAAAGCAGTTGCGATGTTACGAGGTTTAGTTCCTGTGATGGAGCGCCATCATAAAGTATTTATTTCCGAGCAGGCGCTGGAAAGTGCTGTTCATCTTTCGCATCGATATATCACCGCACGACAACTACCAGATAAAGCCGTTGCACTTTTGGATACGGCTTGCGCCCGCGTTGCCATGAGCCAAGCATCTACACCTAACACGATAGAACAGTTAGTAAATCGTCTGAGTGTGATTGAAACGCAAATTAAAATGTTAAATCGTGAGCAAAAAACGGGCTTAGATCATTCGCAGCAGTTAGATGATTTAAAAGCCGAGCTTATTAGTATTGACCAGCAATTACAGCCGCTCAATGAACAATTTAAACTCGAGAAAGAAATTGTTTCAGAGTTAAATCAGGCGCTTGAACTTGTTAACACACAAGAGCAAGAAGCCTCTCAAGAAATGCTTGAGTCACTAAAGCTCAGTAAAGAAAAGCTCGCCACGTTTGAGCAAAATATGGTGCACTGGCAGGTAAGTGAAGAGCTTATTGCACAAGTGATTTCAGACTGGACGGGTATCCCAGTTGGTAAAATGCATGAAGATGAAATTCACGGTATTTTAAACTTAGCGTCACACATGAAACAGCGTGTGGTTGGTCAAGATCATGCGCTTGAACTTATGGCTAAAGTAGTGCAAACATCACGAGCTCAGCTTGCCGATGAAAGTCGTCCTAATGGGATATTTATGCTTGCCGGCCCAAGTGGGGTAGGTAAAACAGAGACGGCTTTATCACTAGCGCAGGAAGTATATGGTAGTGAAGAAAATGTCACCGTGATCAATATGTCTGAATTTAAAGAAGAGCATAAAGTTTCATTATTATTAGGCTCGCCTCCTGGGTATGTTGGCTATGGTGAGGGGGGAATTTTAACTGAAGCAGTGAGAAGAAAACCTTATAGTGTGGTGCTGTTAGACGAAATGGAAAAAGCCCACCCTAGTGTGCAAGATATCTTCTATCAAGTGTTTGATAAAGGTACTATCAAAGATGGCGAAGGCCGTGATATTGATTTTAAGAACACCATTATCATTATGACCTCAAATGTGGGCACAGATACCATCATGAGCCTATTTGAAGACGAAGAAAGTAAGCCAAGTATAAAAGGATTATCAAAGGCTCTACAAGATGATTTACTTACTGCTTTCAAACCTGCATTTTTAGGCCGTATTAATGTAATTCCTTATATTCCATTAAGTGATGAGATCCTTACTGAAATTGCAGCGATTCAATTGACTAAAATAATCAAGCGAGTAGATAAAAATTATAATGCTGAGTTGACTTATAATGATGATGTTATTGATTATATTGTTGAAAACTGCCAAAATGCAGGGTCAGGCGCTAGAAATATTCATACAATATTACAAAATAAAGTGTTGCCAATGCTTTCAGAAGTACTACTTTTCAGTATGATAGAAAATACCGAAATACATAATATATTACTGAAAGTTAAAGATAATGAATTTGAGCTTAATGTTAATTAAAAATAATTTAATAAATAATGGGTAATAAGGTTGTTTATTAAATTTTATGGCATTATAATTTTGGTGCCTTAAAGCACTACATGGAATTTTGAGACATTGTCTTCGTCTAAGGAAAAGGATTTTTAGGGCCTTTTCATTGCAGTATTAGAGATAATGATTTCAAAGGAAGTTTTGGGAAACCAAAGAAAAGAATCCAAGCTAAATGGATAACATTGTTTAATAAAAAGGAGCATTATCAAATGCAAGCAAATACATATTTAAAGTACGGTTCAATCAAAGGCGAAACAACAGCGGAGTCTTTTAAAGATTTAATTACAGTATTATCTTTAGATTGGAACGTAAGTCGTGAAATTAGTGCCGCGACTGGTACAGCGATGGACCGTGAGTCAAGCTCTACTCGTCTTGGTGACGTAACAATTACTAAACTTCAAGATAAAGCATCTCCGGATCTTTTCAAAGAAGCAACAATTGGTAAAGGTCTTCCAGCTATTTTCCATATCACTAAGCAAGGTGATAAAGTTGAAGAAATCATGAAAATCGAACTTACAGATGCAATGATTTCTAGTTATTCAGTATCGGTACAAAACGATCGTCCGATCGAAACAATCACTATCAGCTATACAGAAATGATGATGACTGTTACTCCTACTGACGACAAAAATAACATTACTGCTCCACTTGTATATGGTTACAGCGGTGTTAAAGGTCAACAAATGTAATATTTGTTGTCTAATAATGGCTCTGGGCTTTGCTCAGAGCTTTTTTTGATCTTTAGGATGGGAAAAGCAAGGAATGCAAAAAGCTACACAAGATAAAAACGTAATTCAAATAAGCACCCCTGCTGGTAAAGATACCCTTTATTTAACTCGTTTTGTTGCCCAAGAGGCAATGTCTGACTTATTTGTAATGTCAGCTAACATGTACACAGTTGGCAAGCAAATAGCGCATGAAGACTTAGTCGGTAAACCCGTATCTATTAAAGTAAGAAATGCAGATGGTGGTGGTGAGCGTTATTATCACGGTATTGTTAGTCATCTTGTGTCGAACGGCAGCCGTACAGCTGATGTTGACGAACAAAAAAATTATATCGATTATCAGGCTACGATTGTTCCATTTGCAGCTTCAATGCGAAATCGTAAGAACAGCCGTATCTATCAAAAGAAAACAGTTCAAGATATTTTTGCTGATTTATTTGGTCAGCATAATGTCGCCTTTTCAGATAAAACCAGCAAAACTTACCCAAAATACGAATACTGTGTTCAGTATCAAGAATCTGATTTTGATTTTATTCAGCGCTTACTGCAGCAAGAAGGCATTTTTTATTTTTTCGAGCATAGTAATAGTGCACACACACTTGTTTTAGCTGATGATATTACTGCTTATGAAGTCTGTGATGAAAGTAAAGTTGTGTATTCAACAGGCCACTTAAGCGCATCGCATATTTCACGTTGGCAAGGAGGCTTAAGCCTTGCGCCTGGTAGTTTTAAGCGTGTTGGTTATGATTTTAAACAACCATCGAGATACCCCGATGGTGAGCAAGCTAATCCAGAGTTACCAACCCAATCAGTCTCTGAAGTGTTCGAATATACAGGTGAAGCAGAGTGTCACCCTCGGGCTGCAAATTTAGCTTCAGTGCAATTAGAGTCGCTACAACGCGATATGAAACTCTCAAGTGGCCGCAGCGATTGTCGCTCTTTTACTGTTGGTAAATTATTTAGTTTTAAAAAGCACGAAGATCCGAGATTAGAAGGTAAAACATTCGTTATTACCTCGATGATGACATCAATCACAGTGCCAAATCAGTCCGGTGCACTGCAGGCAAGTGCAGAAGAAGTGTATTCAAACCATTTTGAATGTGTACCAAAAGAAATTCCATACAGAGCACAAGTTAATAAGAAAAAGCCTGTAATAAATGGGGTGCAGACTGCAATTGTTACTGGCGATAGCGCTGATGAAATCATGATTGACCAGTATGGTCGTGTGAAAGTACAATTTGATTGGGATCGCGAAGGTAAAAAAGATTCCAAAAGTTCATGTTGGATCCGTGTTGCCCAAAACTGGGCTGGCAAGAAGTGGGGCGCATTTTTCTTCCCCCGTGTAGGGCAAGAAGTGTTGGTTGATTTTATAAATGGCGACCCTGATCAGCCAATAATAAGTGGCGCTATTTATAATGCGGATTTAATGCCTCCTTATGCGCTACCCGCTGAGAAAACACAAAGTGGTATTAAAACACGTTCAACCAAAGAAGGCGGTGCCGATAACTTTAACGAACTGCGTTTTGAAGACAAAAAGGGCAGTGAGCTTGTTTATATACAGGCGGAAAAAGATAAACAGCTGTACGTTAAAAACGACCAAAATGACAAAACGGATAACGATCATAATGTTGAAATTGGTAATGACAATAAGGTGCTTATTGGTAATGACCGAACAGTAGACGTTGGCAATAACGATACCTTAAATGTAAAAACTAATCGTGTTAGTGATATTGGTGATAACGATACACTCAAAGTTGGCAAAACATTAAATATTGAAGCGGGCGATGAAATTGTTATAAAAACCGGTTCTGCGCAAATAAAAATGAGCAGCAGCGGTAATATTACAATCGAAGGCACCAATATAGATATTAAAGGCAGTAATATCAAAGTTGATGGCAGTGCTATTACATTGTCTGCTGGCATGATTAAGTTAAATTAGTGAAAATATGGAAATAATCCACGGCTTTAAATCAGGAGTTAGAAGCGGAATAAGCAATAATGGGCATGTTGTATATTGCCGCTATGGTCTACCTCATTTAATTTGTTTACCAATAAATAGACCGGATGATCCACTGCTTAACCCTGCGTTAAGTCATTTAAAAGCATTAAATGGTTATTACGCAAAGCAGTTTTTTGTTAATTTACATCCAGCTTTAAATGGTGCTGATATAGTATCTGTTTTATATCAGTATGTAATGCAAAGTTCGGTTGCACTTGCTGATTATAATCAAGCTGAGTTAATAGAGCTGTTATCTATTTTAACTTCACAAAGTAAACTGTTAATTATTCCTTTATTTGAATAACACAGTACTGTAAATGCGAATAATGCTGTTGTATAAGTATTAATAAGACAAGGAGTCATAATGGGTAAGCCCGCCGCTACAATTGGTCACATGCACGTTTGTCCTAAAACTACAGGAACAGTTCCTCATGTTGGGGGTCCTGTGGTTGCTGGCTCTGGCAACGTCTTAATTGGTGGTATGCCAGCTGCGCGTAAAGGCGATATGTTGGTATGTATTGGCCCTCCGGATAGTATTAAATCAGGATCAGGAAGCGTTAAAATTAATGGCAAGCCAGCAGCTAGAATGGGCGATGATAGCTCACATGGTGGAAAAATTGTTATTGGTAATCCTACTGTATTGATCGGTGGCTGATTTTGTTATCTATCTATTTAAGTGATCATCAAGCGCAGCTTATGAAAATTAGCAATGCACAGCGCTGCCCGTTTACTTCTGTAGGTTATGTTAAAACACAACAACAGCGGCTATTAGAGTCATGTTGGCTAACAGCTAAAAAAAAGCAAGTTGTGCAACGATTTACTCAGCCAAATTTAGAGCAACTCGTTTCGTTATTGAATGATGATATAAGCCCAGATCTAATCTCACAAGCATGTATCGAGATCATGGCTAATTTACCACAAAATATTAACCTAGCTTTTATTAATAATTTGCTTAAAGAGCCTGGCTTACAAAGTGTTGCAAAGTTAGTTGTACGTAAGGTGTTATTACAGCAGCATAGCTCTAATTTAATCGCATTAATTGACTTACAAACCTTATATTTTGCTTTTTCGATAAGTAAAAATCCAGCAGATCAAGCCCTTGTTGAAAGTGAGTTGACGGTCTTTGTAGATAGTCAAGCGGATTTAAAAGACATAGTCACTGGTTTTAATTTTTTGTGCCAAAGTGAGCTTGTTAACTCCCCGTTAATGTCACTTTTTTTATTGTCTTTATCTTGGGAGCAGGTGAATGCGATTGGCAACTATGCGAGTCGTAATTTGGCTACAGAAGGTGTACTGCAAGTATTGTTACAAAGTGGCTTTGTTAAATTACTGCCACTTGTAAATGCATCACTCAATAAAATAGAAAACCCGAGTAGTTTAATTGCCCTAATGAGAAGAATGTTAGGTGATAAGCTTGATCTGCTCGTTGATTTTGAAACGCAAATAAGAGCGTGCCAGGGTGAGCAGCAAGCATGTGCTGATTTTAAACAGCAGCTACAACTAAACTGGCCAAAATATGAGGAACAGTTTGCGTCTTTGCGGTTAATTGCGGGTAATGCCATGACCGCTAAGCTCAATGCAATCGAAATATCAGCAATGGATTGCTATAGCCAAGCGGTGTTTAATTTACATCGTTACTATCAACATTTAGCTGCTAAAAAGTTAACTGCAGGTGTACCGGTATGAAAGCTTTTAGCATAGCGATTGAGTCGTTATCGAGTTTGTCTACACACGATATTGATGAGTTGATCTACGGTGAAGCTACGCCGGTTACTGAGCATCCCGGTTGGCAATCTTGGGATGCGTGTTTGTATGATTGCATAATAAAATCTAAAGAATTATTTGCAAAGGTTGAAGACTCACAAGCGCCATTAGTTTGGTTATTACCAGCGCTTGCTTATCAAGATGAGCTTAAGCAACTTTTAGCAAATAGTTTAAAGCAGCTCTATCCTGCACATGTAAGCCATACATTATTTTATGGTGCAGCTGGTGCAAGTACATTAATAGCATTAGCGCAAAAAAATGCTTGGCATAAAGTAAACGTAATAGCATTAGATGCAACGTTTAAAGCAAACAAGCAAGGAGAGTTCAGCTATCAAGGTGTGGCTGGAATACTGGCTGTGGTTACAGCTAAAAAAGCAGGATGGGTGCAAACAAGCCATTATCTAGCGCCTTCAATTGATTTTATTAAACACGATCAATTATCTGGCATGTTTGTTAAAACAGCACAAACTGCACAGCAAGCAATCGAGGTTATTTTTGCCCCAGGAAATGGCATCGAACCTGAAAGTGATGTGTGGTTAAACAATTTACAATTACTTAATCAAGTAATAAATGAACATACACATTATGAATTACCTAATTATAAATTAGGTAAAATGGGTGCCTTAGAAGGAATTGTCAATTTATATCAGTTGACCTCAAGCCCCGCTATTGTTGAGCACTACACGCATGCGTTAGTGATTTCACAAGAACAAGCAAAATATCAAGCTACGGCATCATACTTATGGATAAGTGAGGAAGTACAAAACAATGCAAAGTAATACAGTTGTTTTACAAGGAGCAAGTTACCCTATTTGTTTTGTTGCAGGCAAAGGCTCTGCTTTGCCTGGTTACTTTAGTGTTGCTGCTAACACCCAAGATAGTGCAAAAGCGCAAATTGCACAAATTGGCGGTACATTAACTACTGATGTAGCAAAGCGTCTTGATCTTATAAACCTATTAAATAGTGCGGGTGTAAACTGCCCACGTAGCGCATCCGCACGTGAAACAGCAAGTATGCTAAGTAATGCGTTGATTGCAGGTAGTGTGAGTTGTTTTCACCAAAAAGCCAAAACCGCAATTCAGGTCAGTGATAATACCAATAGTAGTGCTGCTAAAAAGCCTGCCCAAAAAGGAACTACTAAAGCCTCAGGTAAAAGTGCCTCCCAAGCGCCGGCTAAAAACAGTGGCGGTGCAAGTAATAATACCCCAAGTGAAGAACCTATCACCAAGCAAGAATGCCGTTCTGATCCGGTTTCTATGCTTTCGGGTGAAGAAATACTACCGCTTATTGATTTCACCTTAGCAGGCAGTAAACAATTGATTTGGCGACGCCTATACCGTTCATCGCATGCTGATGTATGTAGTGTAATGGGTAATGGTTGGCGACATGACTTTATGGTGCAGTTAACTGAGCACTATTTACCGCCACCTAAAGTAGGTCCAAAGCAAAAAGGCACCTACTGGTTAGAATACCAAGATGAGCATGGCGCTAAACACCGTTTTGAAAAAGTAAAACCGGGGCAATCAAGTTATCAATTAAGCAGTAATTTAGCGCTGCATTACCAAACAAATGGTAAGCAAGTATTGGTAACGCCAGATGATCAGCATCTTACGTTTAAAGCCGGCGAAAACTCATGGTTGCTCGAAAAAGTTATTAATGAAAAAGGCCAAAGTATTGGTTTTTATTACGATGCGAAAGAGCGCTTGCATCGCGTTGAGGTAAATAAAGCGCGTGGCTGTATTTTAAAATATAACCCGCAAGGGTTGCTGGCAAACATTTCGGCTTACCGTACAGATGATAACAACAAGCCAGTATTACTTACGCCGTTACTTGCGCAATATGATTATGATGAAAACAAAAACCTCGTTCGCGCGACCAATCAGCAAGGTGAAACAGAGCATTATGGCTATAACGCCGCTAACTTATTAACTAAGCGTACTCGTGCCAGTGGTTTTAGCCATCATTTTGAATGGGACAGTTACTCATCGAGTGCTAAATGTATAAAACAATGGGGCGATAACAACACCTATACATATCAGTTTGAATATAATTTAGACGCTGGTGAAACAACCTGTATAGACTCGCGTGGGCATAAAGAACACTTTGTACATAATGCGCAAGGTAAGTTAGTTAAGCACACCGACCCTAATGGTAATGTGTGGCAATACGGCTATAACGCACAAGGTCAAAAAATAACGGAAATAAAGCCAGATAGTAGTGAAATAAAATACAGTTATACCCCTTATGGCCAGTTAGAATCAATAACGCAGCCAGATGGCAGTGTCACAAAATTTGCTTACAACCAATTGGGTCAGCGTGTATTAACCACCTTGCCTGATGGCCAAACCATTACCCGAAAATACAGCGTAGCGGGTTTACTGCAAAGTGAAACCTTTGGGGACGGTCGCACCGTACTTTACAGCTATGACAAATTTGGCCAGCTAACCCAACACATAAATAAAGATGGTCAAGTCACTAAATTTGTATGGAACGAGCAAGGCGAGCTTTTAGCCAAACACCATAACGATGAGCTTATTCGTTATAGCTACGACAGTTTAGGCCGTGTAAATGCCACCATTAATAACGCAGGTTTGCTGACTCAATATAAATACAATGAGCACGGCCAGCTTGCGCAAACTATTGCCTTTGACGAAAAAGACCCCGAGAACAAACAGCATCAACATTTTAGTTACGATGATGCAGGGCGGTTAATTAGCTCGCAAAACAGTAAGGGCGATACCACCGAGCAACACTTTGAAGGGCTAAGCCAGCCACATTGTGTTATTCAGCCCGATGGCAGTGCACTGCATTTAACTTACGATAAAGAGCGCAACCTAACTGCCATTGAGCGCAGCGACGGCCATATATACCGCATAAGTTATGACGCAAACGAAAACCCAACGCAAGTAACTGGGTTTGACGGTACGCTACAGCAATATAAATACGATGCTTGCAACCGCCTAACCTCGGTTACACAAAGTGATAAACGCCATGTAAAAATAGAGCGTGATAAATTAGGCCGCGTGATTGCGCAGCATGCAAGTTTAGCAACCGATACTCACATCGTTAATAATGCCAATTACTACAACTATAACCTGCAAGGTAAAATTACCCGTGCGCATAATGCACAATCAACCTTAAAGCAGCAGTTTGATAAAGGCGGGCGGTTACTGCGTGCTGAGCAAGTACATAATCAGCAACAAGCGCATACCCTAAAATACAGTTACGATGACTACGGCAGAAGGCAGTCACTGACCTTGCCAGATTTAAGTACGCTTAAATATAGCTACAATAAATTTGGTCAATTGAGTGGCATTCACTTACAGCAAGCCAATAGCACGGCTGTTGAACTTGCAGCGCTTAGCTACGACAGTCAAGGTAATATCCAAACGCAAAAGTTTGGTAATGACGTAACCCTTACTCAACAGTTTGATGTATTTAACCGCTTAACACAGCAGCAGTTAACTCATCCTGCGCAAGCACTATTTGATACCTGTACGTACAATTACGACAGCGTAAACCAGCTGATTGCGCGTAAAGAGGAAGGGGTTAGTAGCCATAACATTAATTTTGAGTACAACAGCCTTGGCCAGTTAATTCAGCAAAATCTTGCCAGTGGTGAGAACACAAAAACTACCCAATACCAGTGGGATAGTTTTGGTAACCCAGTTAGCCAATCAAAAATTCAAAATAACGAGTTAGCCGAACAACAAACTACTCAGCACAATGATGATAGCGATGCCATCAATAAGGTTGAAAGCAGTCAGTCAGAAAGCACACGTAATGTAATTCATAGTGAGTACAGTGATTCAAGTACAGCAACCGCAGCCAGTGAGCTAAGCGAAGACGATGGAGTTATTAAAGGCTCTACAGACGCAGACCGTTTAACCCACTTTGGCGATAGCGACTTTCATTATGATGAGTTTGGTAACCAAATCCGCGAAACCGGTAAAGGCATAAAAACCCGCCGCGAATACAACGCGTTTAATCAGTTAAGCTGCTTTAACAACAACGGCACGCTTACTCAATACGATTACGACCCACTTGGGCGTCGTATCGGCAAGCACACCGAGCAGGGCAAAATTGACTACATTTGGGATAACGACCAGTTAATTGGCGAATACCAACACGGCGAATATACTTGGTATATCAACCTACCAAATCAATTTCACCCAGTGGCATTGATTAAAAAAGGCGAGGTGTACTACTACCACCTAGACCAACTGAATACTCCACGCTTTGTTACCAATAACAAAGCAGAAGTCGTATGGGAAAACCAAGCCGATGTGTATGGTTATGAAGAGTCAGAGGTAAGCACTACAAACAGCTTCACTCAGCCAATTCGTTTTCAAGGGCAGTATTTAGATGAAGAGAGCGGCCTGCATTACAACCGTTATCGCTACTACAGCCCAAAACAACAGCGATTTATAAATCAAGATCCGATTGGTTTAGTGGGTGGGATAAACCATTATCAATATGCACCGAACCCGGTGAATTGGGTAGACCCGTTTGGGTTGAGTTGTAAGGAGGGCGAGCAAGAAGAAACGTCTATTGCTGATACTATTAAGCAACGTAAACTCGTGGCTTTTGAGTTTTATAAATCGCAAGGCTTTAAGGAAGAAGATATTCCATCACATCTTACAGGAATTGATTTTGCTCACCCGGTAGAAAAAGTCATGATTGAGAGCGGTCAAGTCTTCTATCAGTTTCAATCACCCGGAGCACCACAAGGAAATTATTATTCAGATGATCCCAATATCACGCCAACTCAATTAGGCATAAGCCCTATGGGTACAAATAGAGCATTAAATAGTATAGAGCCTAAAATTAAAGGTGTTTATATTGCCCAAGAAGATACACCAGCCCTTAGAAGTAGAGCAAAAGCGGTTGATGACTTCTGGTCTGTTCGGGGGGAATCATATCCAACAGAAGGTGGTGGAACACAATATTTTACTGCTAATAAATTAGCTTTTAAAAAGAAGAGATAACTTAAATGAGCCGCTTGGAAACAATAGAAGAGGGTATATCTTTAACTGAAAAAAGGTTAAAAAACATTCCTGATTTTGATATTTATAAAAGCATTTTAAAACAACTACACTATTTACAGATGATATTGAACGGTTCTGAACCTGATCGAAGTAAATTGGAGAAAATAATTTTAGGGCATTTCGCAGTTCGTGAATTTGAAGAAAGTGACCCTGAATTTTCAGAAATATTAAAGAAGTGCCAAAATATCGCTTTTAAGTTAAGTATGGAGTAGTGAGAAAAGTTAGTAAGTTAGTACCTATTCCTGTCTCATTTGAAAAAATTAAAATACAGGATTACCCTAGTGAGGGTGAGGCTGACTATTCACACCTAGAGCCAGTTGTAGATTTTTTAATAGGGCATGGTAATAAGTCTGTTAATGAATATATTTGGGGCATCAATAGAACTGGTTATTTTTGCCATTTAGAGAAAGAGATAAATTTTGATGAGCTAAGGAGAGTATTTAGCTTTCCTGATAGTATAAAAATAGATGAGGAAAAGAATACAATTGATTGCTTTAATACTTATACATTAATAAAGACAGCTTAATCAAACAATCAATACTTTCATTTTAAATATAAGATAAAACGCTCTTTAAAAACATGAGAACCCAAGTGGTCAAATCTTGACTTCAGACATTAAAAGTAATGTGGACCAAAAATAACACAAACAGTCCTTATAAATTTATATTACCAATTTGCTCTTTAACAACATGGATGTTGTAAGGGCTTAGGTGTTTAGCCTAAGCCCTTACCTTAAAATACAGTTACGACGATTACGGCAGAAGGCAATCATTGACCTTGCCAGATTCAAGTAAGCTTAAATATAGCTACAATAAATTTGGTCAGCTAAGTGCTATTCACTTACAGCAAGCCAATAGCAATGCTGTTGAACTTGCAGCGCTTAGCTACGACAGCCAAGGCAAAATTCAAACGCAAAAGTTTGGTAATGCTGTAACCCTTACCCAACAATTTGACGTATTTAACTGCTTAACACAGCAGCAGTTAACCCATCCTGCGCAAGCACTATTTGATACCTGTAAGTACAATTACGACAGCGTAAATCAGTTGATTGCGCGTAAAGAGGAAGGCGTTAGTAGCCATAACATTAATTTTGAGTACAACAGCCTAGGCCAATTAATTCAGCAAAATCTAGTAAGTTCTGAGAACACAAAAACTACCCAATACCAGTGGGACAGTTTTGGTAACCCAGTTAGCCAATCAAAAATTCAGAATAACGAGTTATCCGAACAACAAGCTACTCAGCACAATGATAATAGCGATGCTAATGACGCCAGCAATAAGGTTGAAAGTAATCAGTCAGAAAACACAAATAACGTGCTTCACAGTGAGTATAGTGACTCAAAGTCAGCAACACTTTCCAGTGAGCTAAGCGAAGACGATGGGGTTATTACAGGCATCACTGATGCAGACCGTTTAACCCACTTTGGCGATAGCGACTTTCATTATGATGAATTTGGTAACCAAATACGCGAAACCGGCAAAGGCATAAAAACCCGCCGTGAATACAATGCATTTAATCAGCTAAGTTGCTTTAACAACAACGGCACGCTTACTCAATACGATTACGACCCACTCGGGCGTCGTATAGCTAAGCACACCGAGCAGGGCAAAATTGACTACATTTGGGATAACGACCAGTTAATTGGCGAATACCAACACGGTGAATATACCTGGTATATCAACCTGCCAAATCAATTTCACCCAGTCGCGCTGATTAAGCAAGGCGAGGTGTACTACTACCACCTAGACCAACTTAATACCCCGCGTTTTGTGACTAACCGCAAAGCAGAAGTGATATGGGAAAACCAAGCCGATGCGTATGGTTATGAAGAGTCAGAGGTAAGCACTACAAATAGCTTTACTCAGCCAATTCGTTTTCAAGGTCAGTATTTAGACGAGGAAAGTGGCCTGCATTACAATCGTTATCGTTACTACAGCCCCAAACAACAGCGTTTTATAAACCAAGATCCAATTGGCCTAGTGGGTGGCATAAACCATTATCAATATGCGCCAAACCCAGTTAACTGGGTGGATCCGTTTGGGTTGTTGTGTAAAGAAGGGCAGGCAAAAGTAGCTGCAGCTTTAACCACCGCGGTTAACAATGGTAATATTACGCAAGCATTGAGTGATAAAATTTTTGCTAACGCAATGCTACCATCAAATGAGTTTACGGCTGATGAAATAGTCGCCAATATACCTAATGCAGGTGAAACTATTAGTGAGCGCTTAGTTGCGGGTGGTAAGTTATCGGGTCATGTTGAAGAAAATGTAAATGACTATTATTACAATACGGGTTCGAATAGTTATAACCTACTTGAAAAGAATAGCAAAACAAAAGAAATTGAAGTTCCTGCTGTCGAAATTAATAAGAAAGATATATCTATTGCTGTAAGCGATAAGTTAAAAGCGTTGGAAAAAGAGCGTAAAGATGCTTTTGCTGAAAAGCAAGCTATTGACCCTAATGATGAAGAAGCATTAAATGCCGCGAGTCAAAAAATGCGCGATGTTAGTGAGAAAATTGGTGAAGAGTCTGCTCGTTTAGTGATGGCGAAAGATTATCCTGATTTTGAAGAGATTTCTAGCCAGTTACCAGGTGAGGGTAAGCAAGGGCAATTTGACCTAATCTATTATAACGAAAAGACGGGTGAAGTGATTACCGTTGAGGCAAAAGGTGGCGGCTCAATACTTGGCAGTCGCAAAGGGCTTGATGGAAGGCAAGTACAGCAAGGCACACCGGAATATCGCGATAGTATCATTGAAAATATGAAGAAACAAATAGAGAAGGCTGAGGACGATGACCGCTATGGCAATGATGAAGCGTTCACCGAGCAAGTTGATGATTTAGCTGAGACACTTGATAAGCTTGAAAAGGCTAAAAAAGATGAACGCATTTCATCGAAAAAAGTTAGCCAAAAACTACATAAAGATGGCTCGTTAGCCAAAACTAAAACCAGTGATTTTAGCAATATCTACACTGAAGCAGAGACGGAATAATACATGATAACAAGGCATTTTGAAGCAAAAAAAATTGAGCGTATAATTGATAGAATTAATAAATACGAAGAGTTACTACTCATAGGCATCAACACTATTAAAACTAAAAACTCTCAAGGTGTTTTAGGTGGCTCTATTCAAGATGCCATTAGTGCCTTTGGTGAGGCGGTGTTGGCTAAAGTGCCTCATCAACAAATTGTGCGCTACTTACAACATATTAAAGAGTTTGGTAGCGCTAATTTTGCATTTGCTTGCCGGCACGGTGAAACCTTTGATGTAACTATTAATAATGATACTTTTGCGTTAATAGGTGGCCCTGCGGGCGCTTATTTACACACCGACGTATGGGAAAAAGTATTTTATGCAGCGGTAACATTACGTGACAAAAAGGCGATAGAGCAACTTATTCAAGTACCTCAAAGTGTATTTGATAATGCAAACCTTAAAGCGGATGCGTTTGATACTGCGCTTATTAACTTAATGAAGGGTTTATTTGAGCCTGAAGCCAATATGGGGGACTTACTTGAGGCGGCATTAATTGCGGCCGACCCTAATGCGATAGCGTCTGGTCGGCGTAGTTATGTTCAAAATATTTTATTACCTTTGTTGCCCGTATACCGCTGTATATACACGGCCAACGCACAAGATGAATTTAATGAAGCCATGGTAGAGGCGTTAAAGGCTCATAAGAAATATTGGAAAAAGGATGAAAGAGAGCGACAAGGGTGGATATCACTCCCATTGATTGCTGCTGCTAGCCATGCTTATGATCTCAAAGGTTACCAGCTAACCGTTGAAACTGATTACATTCCTAGTTTTTTAGTGAAAAATGACTTTGACGTGACAGCGCCGTAAACCTCAATCAAATAATAACAAATAATCAAGACACCCACTTTAAATAGTGGGTGTTAATTTACTACTAATACATTGTAATTAAAAATACAACTTTAAAGAAAAGGATACTTCGATGGCAGTAATCAGAATAACTCAATCTGTTGGATTGGGCGGCGCTAACAATTTAAACGATGTAAAAGCCGTACAAACGGCGTTGAATAAATTACTAAAACTTATCCCGCCTACACAAGCTTTAATTGTGGATGGTCGGTTAAACCCTCGCCCTGAAAACTCTAAAACCGTAGCCGCTATAAAGTTATTTCAAAGTAAAGTATTAAACATGGTACGCCCAGAGGGAAGAATAGACCCAAATAGCCGTACGCATAAAAAAATTAATGAAAAGTTAGCTAGTGCCGCAGTGGTTGCCGTTGTACCACTATCTGGCAATTTAAAAACGAAACTAAAACAAAATATGATGAAATATGAAGGTAATGTTCCTCATATGTATTTAGATACAAAAGGGTATGTAACCGTTGGCGTAGGTCATTTATTAAAAGATGTTGAAGCTGCAAAAAAAGTTCCTTTCACCGTTCGGGATACGGGAGTTGTTGCAACAACGAAGCAAATTGAAGATGAATTTAAACTAATTAAATCAAAACCTTTTGGGAGTCAAGCCGCTGTTTTTTATAAGCCTTTCACTAAATTGGTAACTACAGAGGCTGTAAGGGAAGCACAAGTTGAACAGCATATCAGAATATTTGAAAGTGAACTTAAACGGATATATGGTGTATCAGAATTTTCAAGTTACCCTAACGATGTAAAATTAGCGCTATTTGATATGATTTTTAATTTAGGTATGCCTGAACTTAAAGACGAGTTCCCAAATTTTAATAAACATATGAAAGTTCGTGATTTCAAACAAGCAGCCATTGAATCAAATAGAAAAGATGTATCAACTGAACGCAATACTTATGTGCGTAACCTATTCAAGAGTGCAAGATGATAAAAAAAATTATTTTACTAGTATGTATTAGTATCTCTAGCACTGCATGTGCAAATATAAAAGAAAATAAAATAGCTCCAACATATAGTTTAGATAATAAAACTAACGGATATTTTATGGAACCGGAAGTCTTAGAGACGCCGGAGCAAGTTAATGCTTTATATAGTAAAAGCTGGTTTTATTCCTATGAAGTTGTTATAGACAGTAAGCCAGCTATTAACGTTGATAGTTGTAAAGTTTTATCTAAAGCATTGCAAGAGGGCTATAAATCATCAGATTATAAAGAGCAGGTCGCGTTACTAGCTACTAATAAAATATGTACTACGTGGGTTGCTATGGGGAAGTTAAAGCCTTCAAAAGAAAGCTTTTTAGACTCATTTAAACACGATGCAGCATTGGCAAACAAAATGCCGCCTGAGTTGTCTTTAATTATTTCAAATGATGACGAGCGCCGCTTAGTAAAAGCGAGTAGCTGGGAAGAAATGAGCCATATCCAAAAAGTGGAACTTGTAAATGATGACCAAGCTATTTATTACGACAACAGTGGTGGTATTCAAAGGTTAACGATAATGGCTAAGGGTGATTATAACCAAGATGGTATTGAGGATATGGTTCTACATATGGCAAATGCAGTTGAACGCGGAAGTTATTCATCTTCGTATAGCTATATCGTGACACGGTTAACCGCCGATGCGCCATATACCCTCATCAAGCAATTTTAATTTTATGGCTTAGTAATAAACATATTAGCATGAAGAAAACACTAACTATAAAAGTGGGTGTTTTAATTTACGCTTAAATAGATTTATACATGCTATGTAAAATCATAATATTGTCTTATGAAACCTGCGGGGGTGGATATAAAAAAACAATAATGACACCCATCCTCAAAACATGGATGAAAAAGCTCTTTAATAACATGGATGTTTTAAAGACTTAAGCGATTTTGCTTAAGTCTTTTAAGGCTATGACAGCCAAGGCAATATTCACACGCAAAAGTTTGGTAATGATGTAACCCTTACCCAACAATTTGATGTATTTAACCGCTTAACACAGCAGCAGTTAACCCATCCTGCGCAAGCACTATTTGATACCTGTACGTACAATTACGACAGCATCAACCAGTTGATTGCGCGTAAAGAGCAAGGCGTTAGTAGTCATAACATTAATTTTGAGTACAACAGCCTAGGTCAGTTAATTCAGCAAAATCGAGCCAGTGGTGAGAACACAAAAACTACCCAATACCAGTGGGATAGTTTTGGTAACCCAGTTAGCCAATCAAAAATTCAAAATAACGATTTAACAGAGCAGCAAACGACGCAGCCAAGTTATGATAGCGATGCTAGTGACGCCAGCAATAAGGTTGAAAGTAATCAGTCAGAAAACACAAATAACGTGCTTCACAGTGAGTATAGTGACTCAAAGTCAGCAACACTTTCCAGTGACCTAAGCAAAGACGATGGGGTTATTAAAGGCTCTACAGACGCTGACCGGTTAATTCACTTTGGCGACAGCGACTTTCATTATGATGAATTTGGTAACCAAATACGCGAAACCGGCAAAGGCATAAAAACCCGCCGTGAATACAACGCATTTAATCAGCTAAGTTGCTTTAACAATAACGGCACGCTTACCCAATACGATTACGACCCACTCGGGCGCCGTATTGCCAAGCATACCGAGCAGGGCAAAATTGACTACATTTGGGATAACGACCAGCTAATTGGCGAATACCAATACGGTGAATATACCTGGTACATTAACTTGCCAAATCAATTTCACCCAGTCGCACTGATTAAACAAGACGAGGTGTATTACTACCACCTAGACCAACTTAACACTCCACGTTTTGTTACTAATAACAAAGCAGAAGTGGTATGGGAAAACCAGGCCGATGTATATGGTTATGAAGAGTCAGAGGTAAGCACTACAAATAGCTTTACTCAGCCAATTCGTTTTCAAGGGCAGTATTTAGACGAGGAAAGTGGCCTGCATTACAACCGTTATCGCTACTACAGCCCCAAACAACAGCGCTTTATAAATCAAGACCCGATTGGTTTAGTGGGTGGCATAAACCACTATCAATATGCACCGAACCCGGTTAATTGGGTGGATCCAATGGGGTTGAGTTGTAAGGAAGGAAAGCCCAATTTTTATGTTGGTCCAGCTGGACCTGAATCAACCTTACCTTCCACGGCATACCGTCATATGGACTCAAGCTTTGCAGACTTAACTATAGAAAAAATGTCAGCCCCTTTAAGTTATTTTGGATTTACACTATTCGATGAAGCTGAAAAAGCTCGAGATGCTTTTCAAATTTTTTATGAAGAAGGAAACGCTAATTCTTGGAGTGATGCTAGATTAAGGGGTAAGTTTGATACTTTGCAGTTATACGATAGTAGTGGTAAGCCTAATGTTAAAGTGCCAATGGAAGATGGTGGTAATGGTTCGAATCCCGAACCATTTACTAGGTATTACCCTGAGTTTGGGGCTGGCGGGGAGCGACAATTAGTCCCAAGAGAAAAGGTTATTGTAAAATTTGATGAAGTTGAATTAATACCGGAAAAAAAATATGACTGAAGAAGAATTTAAAACAAAAGCACGTTATTTAGTAGAAAAGTATATTAAAGATTCATCTTTATCTCATGAATTAAAGAAAGTTATCGATGAACAAGGATCTTCCGCCGCAAAAAGTATTTTGCACAAATTAAGAATATATGGGGATGGGGTTGAGACTGAAGATAGCAGTGTTATAAAAGAAATTGCTTTTAATTTTGCTTAATTGCAAACCTTACGGAGTGCGGTGTATATCTGTGATTCCGCACCCAATTAAAAATATTACTGTAAAAACAAAATAGACACCAACTTTAAGACATAAGATAAACAGCTCTTTAATAACATGGAAAATTTAAATCCTTGGCAATTTGCTTAAGCTTTTACTGATGACTAACAGCAATATAAATACGATGCCTGTAATCGGTTAACCTCGGTTACATTATGATGAGTTTGGTAACCAAATACGCGAAACCGGTAAAGGCATAAAAACCCGCCGTGAATACAACGCGTTTAATCAGCTAAGTTGCTTTAATAACAACGGCACGCTTACTCAATACGACTACGACCCACTCGGACGTCGTATTGCCAAGCACACCGAGCAGGGCAAAATTGATTACATTTGGGATAACGACCAGTTAATCGGCGAATACCAACACGGTGAATATACCTGGTATATCAACCTACCAAATCAATTTCACCCAGTAGCGCTAATTAAACAAGGCGAGGTGTACTACTATCACCTAGACCAACTGAATACCCCACGCTTTGTAACCAATAATAAAGCAGAAGTAGTATGGGAAAACCAAGCGGATGTGTATGGTTATGAAGAATCAGAGATAAGCAATACAAATAGCTTTACTCAGCCAATTCGCTTTCAAGGGCAGTATTTAGATGAAGAGAGCGGCCTACATTACAACCGCTATCGCTACTTAATGGAAGATGGCATGATGAAAGTGGTAAATTTGTTACTTACAGTTGGCCTCCAAGTGATGGCTTTGCGGCTTATAATGGTGATGTTTTAAGAAAAGTGATAATGATGATTCCCGGTCAAAAAATTGATCGCTATGGTGGTTGGGTTGATGAAACAGGCTTTCGCGATAGAGGGAATTATTTTTCTGATGTTGGTGTTCCTTTTGAAAATAGAGCGCTACCACCTGAAACATTAGATTCTGCTTATCATCAATATGAGGTTTTAGAAGCTTTTGAAGTTGAAGCTGGGCCAATAGCTCCTTGGTTTGGTGAGCCAGGCGGAGCAACTCAGTACTTTGCTCCGAAGTCTGAAGGAGGAACTGATGGGTTAATTGCTTCAGGGAAAATAAAAAGGATTACAAAGGTATAAAATGAATATTAAAAGAAGAAATTACATTAAATTTGAACCAAATCAGAGTAAAGGTTACCCATCAGGTAGGAAAATCTTTTATGAGTGCCTTCTTTGTGGGGAAATAATCGAATCAATGCCTGACTATTTTGCAGAATGTAAATGCCAAAACATTACGGTGGATGCCAGCGGAGGGAGATTATCAATAACCGATCATAACAATTTTAAAATATTTAAAGAGAGGTAATAAAAAATATACTAGGCACATATGTTAAATATTAGATAAAACGCTCTTTAACAATACGGATATTTTCAAGGATTAAGTGGTTTACTTAGGCTTTTTTAAGGCACGCTACAGCAGTATAAATACGATGCTTGCAACCGCTTAACGTCGGTCACACAAAGCGATAAACGCCATGTAAAAATAGAGCGTGATAAATTAGGCCGTGTTACTGAGCAGCATGCCAGTTTGGCAACCGATGCACATATCGTCAATAACGCCAACTACTACAGTTATACGCTACAAGGTAAAATAGCCCGTGCCCATAATGCGCATTCCACCTTAAAACAGCAGTTTGATAAAAAATAACAGTGACACCCATTCTAATTTTTGCAGTTTGGCGAACTAAGTACTAGGCTTTTATCAGTGTGAAAAATAAGCAGGGTGTCTTATGGCAATCGCAAGAAAGCGTCAAGTAAGTTTGGTTGATACAAAGTACTACCACTGTATATCACGTTGCGTACGCCGTGCATTTTTGTGCGGTGAAGACCATTTTACGGGTCAATCTTATGAACATCGACGAGGCTGGGTTGAGGATAAGCTGCTTGATTTAGCTAAGATATTTTGTATTGACGTGTGTGCTTATGCTGTTATGAGTAACCACACGCACTTAGTGTTGTATGTTGATGATAAAAAAGCAAATAGACTGAATGATAAAGCAATTATTATTCGCTGGCATAAACTGTGTAAAGGCACGTTACTCACGCAAAAATACATACAAGGTGAAAAGCTAAGTAAAGCCGAACTTATCTTTTTTAATCAAACAGTAAAGGAATACCGCGAGCGTTTATCAAGTATTAGCTGGTTTATGCGGGTGTTAAATGAAGACATTGCGCGCAGGGCAAATAAAGAAGATAACTGCACTGGCAGGTTTTGGGAGGGACGATTTAGTTCGCAAGCGTTATTAGATGAAGCCGCATTGGCAGCCTGCATGGCGTATGTGGACTTAAACCCAATCAGAGCGAAAATGGCAAAGACACCAGAAGAATCAGACCATACCAGTGCTCAAGTACGGCTAATATGCGCAAAAGAAGGCAAGCAGCCAAAACAATTACTCCGCTTTGCAGGTATGTCACGTCAAATCATGCCAAAAGGGCTGCCGTTTGAGCTCAAGTCGTATCTTGAATTAGTTGAATTAACAGGGAGAATAATACGAAAGGATAAACGCGGTCATATTGATAACACCCAACTTCCTTTACTGGAAAGACTCAATATTTCCTCTGAAAACTGGTTAAAACTCACCACACAATTTACACGCGTATTTCACGGGGCAGTAGGCAGGCCGACCTCACAAGCAAGTTATTGTGAAAACTTAAGCAGAAAACGGCGAGCTAATATAAGTAATTGTGAAAAGCTATTAGCATAAACCTTAAATTACTCAGTAGAAAAGTTAAAACTGCATCATGCAGTCATTTTCATGCGTGTAATTTGGGTTTAAGAGTGATGATTGCTGATTTACTGGATGAAATAAAAGTAACGTAGT
>NZ_JABBMT010000002.1 GCF_012927645.1 Pseudoalteromonas arctica
AAGGGCGGTGTCCTAGGCCTCTAGACGATGGGGACGCAGAAATTGCTTTGCAAATCACTGACTTGCTATTTCTGTATAAGATGAGCCGAGCCTATGAGACTATGGCATTATCTTTTCAGAAACATTTTCTGTGTCACTAGGACAACTGAATAGTTAGACTCGATTCAAGCGAGTTTTCTTAATAACACTGCTTTATGCATTACTTAAACTAAGTGGCGCCCCCAAGAGATTAGTACTCTTGTTAACGTCGTGCATAGAGAGTGCGGTGTCACACTGCTTTATGCATTACTTAAACTAAGTGGCGTCCCCAAGGGGATTCGAACCCCTGTTACCGCCGTGAAAGGGCGGTGTCCTAGGCCTCTAGACGATGGGGACGCAGAAATTGCTTTGCAAATCACTGACTTGCTATTTCTGTATAAGATGAGCCGAGCCTATGAGACTATGGCATTATCTTTTCAGAAACATTTCCTGTGTCACTAGGACAATTGATTAGTTATACTCACATCCTGAGCTTATTAAGGTAATTGCGATTTACTACAAATTAAGACTCGAGCTTAATTTGTTCGCTATTTTCTCGGTTAACCCGCCCTTATCTAACTAAAGTTAAGTGGCGTCCCCAAGGGGATTCGAACCCCTGTTACCGCCGTGAAAGGGCGGTGTCCTAGGCCTCTAGACGATGGGGACACAGAAAACTGCTACCCTAGGACAAGCACTTTAATAAATTGGTGGAGCTATGCGGGATCGAACCGCAGACCTCTTCACTGCCAGCGAAGCGCTCTCCCAGCTGAGCTATAGCCCCAACTCATTTTGCTAAACACTTGCGCAGTTAAACCGTGCTGTGTATCGCTGAGTGCGGGGCGCATTCTATGCAGCCACTAAAATAATGTCAACATTTTTTTCAGTAACTTTCTTTAAACGGTTTAATTTTCAACAAACTGAATAATGAATAAACCGAGGCGCTCAAAATACATGCAAGACAGCTGTTTCAAAACAAAAATTAGGATTGAAAGGCGTACAATCTAGATTAACTGAGGTGAAACACACTCCAAAACATCAAAACAATAGGGTATACATTTATATGCAAAATAAAGTCGGAGTATTTTCTTGTTTTTCATAACAGCGTTTTCATCACCAAATAAAACGAATTTAAGATGAGCAGTAAGTAATTAACTTTAACGCCCCCGCTCTATTGTTAGTTATTAGAGCCTGTTGACCTTTCAGGGTAAAACTCGAAGAAGGTTTAAAGTAAGTGAATTGACTATAAAACAATCTCAATCTTACTTCATTGATTATAAAACCTGCATCTAAAACATTTTTCCTCATTCAAGTGTTGACACATTTACAACTCTATCTATAATAGCGCCCCACAACAACGCAGTAATGAGTTGTTGTTTAGATGTGGGTGATTAGCTCAGTTGGGAGAGCATCGCCCTTACAAGGCGAGGGTCACTGGTTCAAGTCCAGTATCACCCACCACATATAAAACCTGTTATTATATTAATAGTCGCGTTTTAAAATTGTAATATGGGTCACAAGCTCAGTTACAAGAAAAGAGACCATCACCGCTATTTACAAGTAACGGCGAAGTTCACTGGTTCAAGTCCAGTACTATTTATTTTAATAGTTACGTTTTAAAATTGTAATATGGGTCGTTAGCTCAGTTGGGAGAGCATCGCCCTTACAAGGCGAGGGTCACTGGTTCAAGTCCAGTACGACCCACCATTCCTAGAATGGTGCATATTACAAGATCTCTAAATGAGTGATTAGCTCAGTTGGGGAAAAGAGAACATCACCATTTTTTAAAAAGTGGTGACGCTCACTGGTTAAAGTCCAGTAATATTTTAATATGGGTCGTTAGCTCAGTTGGGAGAGCATCGCCCTTACAAGGCGAGGGTCACTGGTTCAAGTCCAGTACGACCCACCATTCTTAGAATGGTGCATATTAAAAAAAAGAGAACATCACCACTATCATAATAAATGGCGAGGTTCACTGGTTAAAGTCCAGTACTATTTATCTAATAGTAGCGCTGTAAACTTGCATGCGGGTCGTTAGCTCAGTTGGGAGAGCATCGCCCTTACAAGGCGAGGGTCACTGGTTCAAGTCCAGTACGACCCACCATTTATCAAATGGTTATCGTAAAGTTTAGTAATTGATTATTTGGGGTCGTTAGCTCAGTTGGGAGAGCATCGCCCTTACAAGGCGAGGGTCACTGGTTCAAGTCCAGTACGACCCACCATATAATCTAAAATATAATTGTGGGAGAGCATCCCCCCCTTTTAACAAAAGGTAAGGGTAACTGCTAAAATCCAGTATGAACCACCATTCTTAAAATGGTGAGTATAGAATGTAAATTTATATGTGGGTGATTAGCTCAGTTGGGAGAGCATCGCCCTTACAAGGCGAGGGTCACTGGTTCAAGTCCAGTATCACCCACCACATATAAAACTCTCAATCAAACCTTACGTTATATTCTTTAATGGATAATTATACTAATCACATTTAATTGATGATCTAATTAAGTTTAAAAAGCATCAACCAAGGTGTGTAACAAGCCTAGGCTCTCCTACCAATATAAAAATCCTCAAGCAATAACTGGCGCTATAATTGAGCTGCTTGAAAACCCATAACTGATCAATAAAAGAAGTCTGCGGTTTTAAATTTTAAATTCCCTTGTCAGCGACTAGACTGTTTATTATAGTCTCTGATTCGTTAATGTGGTCACAAGTCTAATGCCAGCAAAGATTTTTTCTAATGCAAAAATACTTATAGTGGAAGAGCAACCGCTTGCTCAAAGCTATATGAAACAGTCGCTCGAAAAACTTGGCTTTCGACAGCTGCGCTTTGCTGAACATGCAAATTCAGCGAAAGAGCAGTGCACCAGCGAACAGTTTGATCTGATTGTTTGCTCTTTTAATTTGAGTAAGCACCAAGATGGCTATCAGCTATATGAAGAGTTACGCGTTAAACGTTTAATAAAAAATTCTACTGGCTTCATTTTTATTTCAGCTGAAACCAGTGGTTCTCTGGTACACAGCGTACTTGAATTACAACCCGATGATTTTTTAGTCAAGCCATTCACTATATATGATCTGAAAACACGTATTGAGCGTATTTTACTGCGTAAAAATAATTTACAAACAATCTATAATTTCATCGACGATGGTAATGATTCTAAAGCACTTAAAGCAATCAACAGTGCGCTTGATAAAAAAGGTAATGCGTATAGTGCAATATTATTACGTTTGAAAGGTGATGCCCTACTTCGCTTAAAACGAGCAGATACAGCAAAAGCATTCTTTAAATCAGTGCTTGATATTCAAAAATTCACATGGGCAAAGGTAGGTTTAGTTGAAGCATTAATTGCGAATAACGAGCATATTCTTGCGCAAAGAATGCTAAAAACGATGCTGCTACGCCATGAAACACGATTAGTCGCACTCGATTTACTTGGTAAGCTGGAGATTAAATTAAACCAATTTGAATTAGCGCAAAGTTTTTTAAGCCAGGCCGTTGATATAGCTCCACGCAATATCGAGCGCCAAAAATCACTTAGCCATGTATCTCTGATCAATCATGATTATGAGAAAAATTACCTAACACAAAAAGACATCGCCAACTTTGCCAAACATTCGATTCACGATCACCCTGACGTATATTTAAATGCTGTACGGGCGGGTATTGATTTTGCATTAACAACAGATCAAAGCGATCAGATTCAACGTATTTCAAGACAAACCAATAAATACTTAGCTGATTTAAAAAGCCAATTTCCAAATAGTCACAATCAGGCACAAATAGATGTTTTAAATGCCCGCTTACACTATTTGAAAGATGAGCATCAAAAAGCAAAAATGTTGATTGAGCAGCTCGACGATGACGATAGCCACATTCGCTCTGTAGACGGCGCACTTGATAAAGCAAAGGCATTTCATGAACTGGGTTTTTACCACAAAGCACAGTCATTATTTAACCAAATTATTAGTCATTGTGAACGTCATCCAACGGTGAGTGATGCTGTTTATTTACGTTATATTCAACAACAACAAAGTGAACGCCGTGATATAAAAATGGGCCCCAAAGAGCTCAATAACCATGCTGTTACACAGTTTAATCGTGGCCAATTAAATACCGCTCTTGAAGCATTCACACAAGCATTTAGAGTCATGCCTCGCAATCCTAGTATTGCTTTAAATTTATTGCAGTGTCTATTTGATAGTTCCAAGCAAAATGGCCAAACCTTAAACCTAATGATGGCAAAAAAATGCTATGTGTTACTCAGTGCGACAACATTGGATAACGAGCAGCAACAACGCTTTAATAAATTAGTACAACAAGCCACGAGTATGGGGCTAACGCTTGCTAATCTAGAAGAGCCTGGCAAAACCAAATAGAATAAATAGTTTTGATGAGAGGTTGTTTATAATAATGGGGAACACGAAATATCGCTGATAAGTGGTGATATGACTTTTAAAATTCGGCCTTACTGAACTCCTATAATATAAATTCAGTAAGGCATTGGTTATTGTCAATTACGAGCTAATAAATTACACCTTCTGCAATGAGACCGCGTTTATACAATAACGCAGACCACTTGGCATTGGCCCATCTGGGAATACATGACCTAAGTGAGCATCACATACATTACACACAGTTTCTATTCTTTGCATACCATGGGTCTTATCAGCATTGTAAGCAATCGAGTTTAGTTGCGCGGGTTGAGTAAATGATGGCCAACCAGTGCCGCTATCAAACTTTTCATCGCCATCAAATAGTAAGTTTTCACAACATACACAAGCATACTTACCTGGTTCAAACAACGTACAACTGTCTGAACTATGCGGGCGCTCTGTGCCTTTATTACGCGTCACATAAAAGGCTTCTTCGGTTAATTGTTCACGCCATTGCTGCTCGGTTTTTACTACTTTACGGCTCGGCTCTGGATTACCTTTATTGGCAAAGTTTAAAATATCATTCCAATTCAACATAACTGACCTCATTGACTAAGATGGGTTAATTTACTGCTATCCACATTATCATGGTATCGCGTTAATAACATTGTGAGTTTTGGGTTTATCCGTACCTCACAAAATGGTTTGTTAGGATTTGAAAAATAGTAATTTTGATACTGGCTCGGTGAATGTTTAAACTCCCCTGCCAGTAAAACGTGTGTAATTAATGGCTTGTTGTAATCTGCTTGCTTTAAATTTAACGCGTGCTGTGCAGCTTCACTTTGCGTGCTCGTATAAACATAAATTGCAGAACGATACTTCTCGCGCATGCTATGTTCACTCGTCGCACTGTGAGTATCGATATGGATTGCAATTAAATCAGTTAAGCTTATTTTATGAGGATCAAAGCGCAATCGGATCGCTTCACTAAATTGGCTGCTGTTATCTGAGCTTTTAAACCAACCTTGGTCAACACTCTCAACACCTTTTAATGAACTGAAAATAGCTTCGGTGCACCAATGGCAGCTTCCACCTAAACCGATCTGTTGTTTCATGATACCTCCAAAAGCAACGACTAACTTGATGTGTTTAGGTATATACCACTGTTTTAAGGATTTTATTTCATTATATCAAAATAGGTTGATTTTACGCATCATGATTTCCCTCTTATTTACTTGCGTTTTTATTATCAAGCTCTGGATCTGGCCAGTCATTAAAAAACACCGTTAAATAACGACTTTTTGCTAAATATAATAACACCCACAATACCATCACCATTTGCAGTGCTAAAAACATCGAAAATTGATAATAACTATGGGCGGCTTGAATAATTAGCCAGCTTAAATCTATCGCTGCACATGCCAATAATGGCCAACGCATAAATCGCCACACTCGCGCTAACCATGCGCCACTGTCTGCGCTTTTTTGTGGCCTGCGCAAACAAAAAATTACGGCAGGAATAATGGCTATTGCACCAATAGCCAACGCACTGAAAAAGTCAGCTTTAGATCTAAACACCAATGACATTAAATCAAGCTCAGGTCGCCTGCTAAGTGCCGCAATGATCCAAATAAAGTACGCTCGCAGTAATACCAATAAACTCAAATGAAACGCAATTGGAGTGCGATAGGTGCCATATTTGTCCCAATACTCTGGTCCGTAACGCTTCATAACTGATTTTTCCTCTCGGCTGCTACGCCAAGTAAGATGAATGCAGCCACGGCTGTAACACCTAACCAGCGCACACCAAAGAACATCAGTAACTGGCTTAGTAATGGAGTGAAAAATACTACTAACAAGCCAAAACCAAACCCGGTTACCAGTACAAATGCACACACTCTGAGTATAAAGTGACGCCTTGCTACAAAGCGTTTCGTGGTTTTGATAATCTCATTTGCATACAAAGACACCAAACACACTACCAGTAACAATGCGATATTATATAAGTAAGGCTTTAGCCACTGACCAAAGGTCAGTGCTAAATCCTGAAAAAGCGTAATAATGCTACCCATTATGTTGCGCCAGTAATGCAATTAAATCATCTTCGGTCAGTATTTCAATGCCTAAATCTTGTGCTTTCGTGAGCTTAGAACCGGCTTTTTCACCCGCTATTAACGCATCGGTTTTAGCTGATACACTACCTGACACTTTCGCCCCCAACTGCTGCAAGCGTGCTTTTGCATCATTTCGATTAAGCTCATTCAAAGTTCCTGTTAACACATAGGTTAAGCCTGCTAACGGTTGTGAGTCTTCACTTGGCGGCGTCAGTTCTGGCCAATGAATACCCTGCTCCAGCAAGGCAGTTACTACATCTAAGTTGTGTTGCTCAGCAAAAAAACCACGCACATGCTTGGCTACAATTTCCCCAACATCACTAATTTCGACTAACGCTTCAGTTGTTGCCGCAGTTACTTTATCTAGCGTTAAAAAGTGATTAGCTAAATTTTGCGCCGTCGCTTCACCGACTTCACGAATACCTAATGAGTATAAAAACTTAGCCAACGTCGTTTGTTTTGCATCATCAAGTGCAACTACTAGGTTTTTCGCCGATTTTGGCCCCATGCGCTCAAGCGATTCAAAATGTCCTTGTTTAAGTATGAATAAGTCTGCTGGCGTTTTAATGAGCTCTCGGTCCACCAGCTGTTCAACAATTTTATCGCCAAGACCATCGATATCGAGTGCTTTTCGTGAAGCAAAGTGTTTGATCGCTTCTTTACGCTGTGCTTGGCATACCAAACCGCCTGTACAACGCGCTACGGCTTCGCCTTCAATGCGCTCAACATGAGAGTCACAAATTGGACACGTAGCTGGAAACTCAATCTCTTTGGCATCAGTTGGACGACGCTCTAACACCACTTGGGTTATTTGTGGGATCACATCACCAGCACGGCGAATGATCACAGTATCACCAATTTTAACACTTAATCGGTCAATTTCATCACGATTGTGTAACGTTGCATTTGAAACCGTGACACCACCAACAAATACTGGCTCTAAACGAGCCACTGGGGTAATTGCGCCAGTGCGCCCTACCTGAAACTCAACATCCAGTAGCTGAGTAATTTCTTCTTGCGCAGGAAACTTATAGGCAATGGCCCAGCGCGGCGCACGCGCTACAAAACCTAACCGCTCTTGTAGCGCTTTGTTGTTTATTTTTATTACAACGCCATCAATCTCATATTTAAGGCTGCTGCGGCGCTCAAGAATATCGTGATAATAATCAAGTGCCGCTTGTTGGCCTTCGACTAATTTTGTTTCCGGGCAAAGTGGTAAGCCCCAGTCAGTTAGCTTAGCCAATTGCTGGTAATGATCACTTGGTAATTCACCATTTGTCACAACACCAATACTGTAGGCATAAAACATCAAAGGTCGCTTGGCGGTGATTTTTGAATCGAGTTGACGCAAGCTGCCTGCGGCTGCATTACGTGGATTTACAAATACTTTGTCGCCACGCTTTTCGGCTTCAGCATTAAGTTTGTCAAATCCGGCGCTATCCATGAACACTTCACCACGAATTTCAATTTCATCAGGAAAATCATTGCCACGTAATTTAAGCGGTATATTACGAATCGTTTTCACGTTAGCGGTAATATTTTCGCCGGTGTGCCCGTCGCCACGTGTTGCCGCCTGCACTAATACACCATTACGGTATAAAATCGACACCGCTAAACCATCAAGTTTTGGTTCACAGCAAAAGGTCAGCTCATTGTTATCCATCAAACGTTCTTTAATACGGCGATTAAAAGCGCTGAACTCTTCTTCACTAAAAGCGTTATCAAGTGACAACATCGGCACTTGATGAGTGACTTGCTCAAACTTAGCCAGCGGCGCACCACCTACTTTCTGGGTTGGTGAATCAGTACTCAAGTACTCAGGATTTGCTACCTCAAGCGCACTTAATTGTTGTAATAAACGATCATACTCAGCATCAGGAATACTTGGTTTATCAAGTACATAATAACTATGATTGTGATCTTCTAACTGCTGACGAAGTTGCGTTATTTGCGCTAACACTAAAGTGGACATACTGACCTCAAAAAACATAAAAAAGCCACTTAAACGAGTTATCGCCAAGTGGCTTATAAAATTCTTAATTAACTGTATATTGCAGGTGATTAAGCTGAAAAGCGTCTCACTTTTTCAACATAATTGCGCACACTATCAACGGTCATTTCTTCACGTTGTGAGTCTAAAATAACAGCGCCAAATTCATCTGCTAACTTTTTAGCCGCACTGTGCAACATATTAAATGCAGCAAGCCCGTCACCATCACACGGTAAGGTCATAAACAAGCTAATTCCAGCGGTGCTAAATTGTTCCATATTATCTATATCAAAAGTACCAGGGTTATACATATTTACTAACCGAAACAGCACAGGGCCTAGTCCTGCTGGGTCTAAATGGCGATTAAAAAAGCCTTCTTCAGAGTACTTAAAACCAAGTGTGTTTACAGCTGGCAATAATTTGCTGCCTTCCATATTCAAGCCTTCAGGCATTTGAATATGCACAATAATAAAATCACTTGCAGCCGGTTGCTCTGGTTCATCCTCTACGCTTGCCTCTGTTGTAGTAGTTACATCATCAACCTCAGCGGCAGGTTCGTCATCTGACGCTGCAAAAGAGTGTGGTTGCTTTTCATCAGCACTGAAGCTTAAATCCCCAAACTGCGGTTCATCACGCTCAGTATGAGATGCTGGCTCGGCTACGCTTTGACGCTCAGTAGGCGCTTGATCTGCAGGCTCAACACGCTCATCATTAGTCGCAACAGGTGCATCTTTTTTACGCACTGACCATAGGCCATGTATTAATAATCCACCAATGACAATTACACTGATAATGATTAAAACCCATCTTAATTGTTCGGCCATCCCCTCACCTTTTATTATTTATCTACTCAAATATTAATATTTATGCATGTGCCATTTGCACCGCTTGTTCAATATCAACAGCGACCACACGCGAAACGCCCGGTTCAGCCATTGTTACACCCGTCAACCTGCCAGCCATTTCCATGGCAATTTTATTATGACTGATATAAATAAATTGCACCGATTGTGACATTTCTTCCACTAATCGGCAAAATCGCCCAACATTCGCATCATCAAGTGGTGCATCAACTTCATCCAGCATACAGAACGGAGCTGGATTGAGCCTGAATATTGAAAATACCAATGATAATGCGGTCAGCGCTTTTTCTCCACCACTTAAAAGGTGAATTGTTGAATTTTTCTTGCCCGGTGGGCGTGCCATTATACTAACACCACTTTCCAGTAAGTCATCACTGGTTAATTCAAGATATGCACTGCCGCCGCCAAATACTTTAGGAAATAACTGGCCAAAATCGTGATTTACTTGATCAAAAGTTGTTTTAAAGCGCGTTTTGGTTTCGCGATCAATTTTTCCAATTGCACCTTCAAGTGTCGTCAATGCTTTGCTTAAATCCTCGACTTGACGATCTAAATACTGGCTGCGCTGCTGCGCTTGTTCAAACTCATCAATCGCCGCTAAATTTACCGCGCCCAAGTCACTTAAACTTTGTCCTACTTTATTAAGTTGTCCTTGATAAGTGTTTATATAGGCGTTTTCAGGGAGCTGTGCCAATACTTCTTTCAAGTTTTGCTGTAACTCAACCAGTGGTTCAAGAGCCGTCTGGGCTTTAATTAATAAGCTCTGTTCTTCGAGGGCAAGTTGTTGTAATTGTTCTTGTAAAAGCACCAGCTCCCCCTGTGACGCTTTAAGCATTGTTTGTTTATCTATAAGAGCTGTTTTAGCCTCCGTCAATTCACTTTTCAACTTATTGATTTTAATGTCATTTTGTTGATTTTTCTCCAGTAATAATATTATTTTCTCTGCGACCTCTTCTAATGGGATCACCAACTCTTCAATTTGCGCGGTTAACTCACTGACAGCTTCACTGGCTGTTTCGCTGGCGGTCATTGCATGTTGTAATTTAGTGTCACTGAGTTGGCATTCACTGCGCGCTTTTTGCTCACTTAGCGTCGCCTGATGGGCAAGCGTTTTATACTGTTCAAGCTGAGCGTTTGCCTGTTTATATTGCTCATCAGTGTGTTGCTGCTGCACTTGAGCATCATTAAGCGCAACACTTATTTCATTACGCTGTTTTGCCACACTTGCCATATGTTGCTGTTGTTCAGTCACTTTATTCTCTATGCTCGTGTGTTCAACGTTTAACTGCTGTAGCTTTGCTTGTAATTTATGTTGTTGATTTTGAAACTGCTGTAATTGCTCTTTGAGCATATCGCGACGAGTACTGCCCGAGGCCACTTGTTGAGCAAGCTGATGTACCGCTGCTTTTAACTCTTCGCTTTGTGCCTTTAAGTGCTCACATACTTGCTGTTGTTCTGTAAGCTTATTACTTTGTATAGCTAGTTCGTCACTGAGTTGAGATGCTAACTGTGTTGCTTCGGCCAACTGTTTATGTTTGATCAGCAACGAATTTTCTGCACTTTTACTGGCTTGTTGATGCCAATTGCGACCCTGAATATTACCTTGGCGATCAATCACTGCAAGCCAATACTGATCCGCTAAATCATTACGATTAAAATCATTTTCATACTTAATACGATGTAATAAATCAGGATAAACCCCTTGCTCTATAAACACCGCTAATGAGCTTTTCGGTGCAGTGTCGGTAGTTGGCCATACTCCGTTAGGTGTTGCTGTAGATGTCACATTTAATTGTTCAAGTCCTTGCAATGCTTGTTCAACCACATGCTCAAATCCAGTACGTACAACTAACTGTGCCAAAACATCGCCACTCCCTTGCGCTGGAGTATCTGCGAGTATTGTCTTCAAGCCTGTTATTTTAGCTTTATTTTCATTTTGTTGTTGTACGAGTGTTTGCTGTGCATTTTGGCAGGTGCGTAACACGGTTTGAGCGTGTTGGACATTACTATTTACTTTGTTTAAAGCAGTTTGTTTTGCTGCTAATTCTTGCGTTAGTGACTGCATTAACTGCTGCTGCTGCGCTACTTGTTCAGCAATTGGATTTTCTGCCAGCTCTATTAATTCACTTTCTAATGCCGTTTGCTGGTTTTTAATGTAGTGCAAATTTTGCAGCTGTTGATCCACTCTATTTTGTTGCTTGCTATATTGTGTATTAATAGCCTGAAACTGTTCATTAACTCGTTGCCAATCAGTCGCACTGCGCTGCTTGGCACTTTGCAACTGTGTCACCGCATCGGCCATCTCAGTGACTTGCTCTGTACATATTAAAGTATGTTCGATTGCCTCTTGTAACGCATTTTGTAGCTCATCAGTGTGGTCTTTTTGCTGTTGTTGCAGCTGCTGATTTTGTAACTGCAACTGTTGTTGTTTGATCAGATTATGACTAAACGCCTGTTGTTGTTGTTTTAAGTTTATTTGCTGTTGCTCAGCACGAGTTAATTCAGTGTGCGTTCGGTGCTGAGCTTGCTGCGCATCATTGAGTTTTTCAAGTTGCAATTGCACTTGGCTTTCAAGGCTTGCTAATACATCGTCATGACCTAAATGAGCAGTTTTAAAAAAACTAATTTGCTCATTCAGCTTGGCCATTGTGTCGGCTTTCGTCACTTGTTGCTGATGTAGCTTTTGCCATTTTAAGACCGCAAGCTGCCCTTTTAAAGTGCGCTCTTGGGTTTTGAACTCGCGGTATTTTTTTGCTTCAACTGACTGTACTGCCAGTTTATCAACTTGTGCTTGTAGCTCTTGGCGAACATCGAGTAAGCGTTCAAGATTTTCGCGGGTACTTTTGATCCGGGTTTGCGTTTCACGACGGCGCTCTTTGTATTTTGAAACGCCAGCAGCTTCTTCTAAAAAAACCCGTAAATCTGCCGGTTTACTCTCAATTAAGCGCGAGATCATACCTTGCTCGATAATCGCATAACTACGCGGGCCAAGACCGGTGCCTAAAAATATATCGGTAATATCTCGTTTGCGGCATTTACTGCCATTGAGAAAATACAACGATTGCCCGTCACGAGTTACTAAACGTTTAATCGCCACTTGGTTTCGATCAGCAAAAGTATTCGGTAAGTGCCCTTGAGTATTATCGAAAATCAATTCAACCGACGCTTGAGAAATCGGTTTTCGATTGGTTGAGCCATTAAAAATAACATCGGTCATCGCATCGCCACGCAGATTTTTAGCCGAGCTTTCGCCAAGCACCCAACGCACAGCATCGATGACATTAGACTTGCCGCAGCCGTTTGGGCCAACGACACAGGTCATTTGATCTGGGAATGGAATTTTAGTGGGCTCTACAAAAGATTTAAAACCCGCTAATTTTATGGTGCTCAAACGCATCTAATTGGTTTACCGATTGTTATTGTTATAGCTTTAGTATTTAATTTAACCGCTCTTGGCGATAAAAGTAAGTACTGGTATTAAGCTTGGCGTTTAAAGTTATCTAAAATAATACCCGTTGCCATGGCTACATTGAGAGATTCTGCCCCCCCAAAAGCGGGGATGGTTATTTTATTAGTAACTAACGCGGCACAATCTTCACGAATCCCATGAGATTCACTGCCCATCAGTAATACACCTGATTGTGCTAATTGCGAGCGGTGCAGATTTTCACCTTCTAAGAATGCACCATAAATAGGCTGCGTAATTTGTGTCAAATATTCGGCTAAATTAACTTGGCTAACCGAAACGCGTACAAACGATCCCATTGTTGCACTAATTGTTTTTGGGTTATAAGGATCGGCGCTATCAAGGCTTGCTACTATATGTTGAATACCATACCAATCTGCAACGCGAATAATCGTACCTAAGTTACCCGGATCTGACACGCCATCGAGGGCTAAAATTAACCCTTCGGCTTCAGGCAAAGTAACTTTTGGCATATCAACGATCGCAATTGCCGCGTTGTTAGAAACTAAAGTACTTGCTTTAGTTAACACGCCTTCATCAGCTTCAATCATATTTACGTGAGTAAACTGCTGCTGGAACTGCGCAATAAAGGCTGCTGTCGCAAATATATCAATAATTGTTAAACCACTTGCCAATAACTCAAGTACGTTTTTTTCACCTTGCACAAGGTATTGATTATGTTGCTTTCGGTACTTTTTTTGACCTAATGCACGAATTAACTTGAGTTGGTTTTTTGAAATCATAACAGCCCCATAAAATGATGGGCACAGTATAGCAGATTTAACATCCAGTTCTGAACTTGAAAAAACCTCACAGGATCAATTAATACTTGCCCAAGCCAAACGATGTAAAAAGCCCTTACAGCTAACTGCAAGGGCTTTTCTTAATTATTACTCATATTATGATTAACGCTTACGGCGACGACCAAATATTGCTAATGGAGTAAGTAATAGCATCAAGAAGCCCAGACTACCGCTACTTGATTTCGATTTAGGCTTTTCAACCACAGATTCAGCTTCATTACCTACGGCAACCGTTACTTGCTCAGTAACCGATACCGTACCATCACTGACCGCAACTTCGAACACAACTTCTTCGTCGCTTGTGATTGCGCCAGGCGTAAAGCTAAGTACTGCAGTATCTGCATTAGATAGTGTTGCTGTTGTGCCGCTTACTTGTGTCCATATATAAGTAAGTTCATCTGCATTTCTATCTGTGGCTACAGCATTTAAAGTACTGCTTACTGATTCAGTGATACTTAACTCACCGGTAACAGTTACTACAGGAGCTGCGTTATCACATGCGACGACTGCATCGCCAGCAATTACTGCTGAGAAGATTGGCGTTGTTATATTGTTAAATTTAAGGTTATCAATCCACCACCCTAAATCACCAACAGCGCCATCTGATGAAAGTCGAAAGCGTAGTTTTGCTCTATTACCATTTAGTGCACTACCAAAATTAATTGTTTCATAGTTACCGTATACGTCATCCTGATTGATATTACTACCTGTAAACGTATCACGCTCTTGGATAGCTTGGGAGTCACTCTCAACTAGCGGACCATCGTAACCTCGATTAAATGTGCCCCCCATATCAGTCACATCAACCCAATTACCACCATTGACGCTAATTTCAACAACACCACCATCCCACTCGTCTTCAATACGATAAAAGTGCCAAAATGACACTGCAAAGTCACCAGCAAAGCCAATATCAAATCCTTTAGTTTCTATCGCTACATCTGATTGAAAATCGTTGTTCTGCAAGAACATCGTTTGCTCACCAAGCTCAAAACCAAAGCTGTTTAAAAAGGCAACATTATCATCAGCTACAATGCTTTGTGTACCTTTAGCTAAATCACCACCGAACATTACTCTTTCTTTTAGGTCAAATAATGATGCACTCGCTACTTCCATGTTATCCATAGTTTGCACGCCAACTAGCTGTTTTTCTTCAAAAGCCATATTGACCAAATAAGTAACTTTTTCAGTGGCAGCTTCGACAATTTCATCGTCAGCAGATAACTCGGGAAATGATACTTCAATTTCTAAGTTTTCAGCTATACCTGACTCATTTAAGGTAAACTTAATAGGTGAACTCGTTGTAGTCGAAAATGGCATTGTATCAGCAAATATAACTACACCATCATTTTCAAATGTCACATCATGACCACTGACTACAGTCAATTGAGCTTGCGTTTCAGTAAGTATTTTACTACCAGTATTTGTAATACTCACAGTTAATGTGGCCGTTTCTCCCTTATCGACAACGCCGTCATTTGAACAAAAGCCTAGCTCTGCACCATTGTAGTTAGCATCAATAGCCACACCTTTGAGGCTAAAGCTAGCCAACTCCGCCTTGTCAGATTCTACAACACCGGTTAGATTTTCACTAAAACGATCTGGCGCTACAGCTCCTAAGCCCATGCCGCGTTTAGCAAATGCACCTAAAATCAACTCATAATCTTTGCTATCAACAGCATATGCTGCTGCTAAAATCGCATCTCGTGCTTCAGTATATAAAGGCGCAATTGGTGTTAGTTTATAGCCAGCTACAAGGTAGTTAGCCATGCGATTTTGTGCATCTTCAAAACCATGTTCATTAATTAATGCTACATAACTTTCCCACAGCATAGTCGCCCAAATTTCACCTGCTGCATGTGGAGAGGCTACAATTGTTGGTGAAATGCCAACATCTGCCCCTGCATTTTCAGTAATGTGGCGGAATGAAAGTGGATTAATTGCTTTATTTGTAGAGTATGGTACACGGCGAATACCATTGTAGAAGTCTTCAACAAACGTGCCACTGCCGTATGCTTTTTGGAACTTGTCGTTACCTGCAATGTTGATATCATCCGCTTTTGCGATAAACATAAGTGAGTGGAAATCACCCCAGCCTTCACCCATTGCGCGGCCTTGAAAGTTAATTAAACCCGCAGAGTTACCAACTAAACGGTTACTAATATAGTGACCCCATTCATGCGCAATAATACCGTTATCTAGTGTGCCATCTTTTAACTTAGCATTATTGAACATATTAACGGTAACCGTATTACCTGCACTTATAGAGTCATACATCAGATGACCATCAGCAAAGTTAAGGCCCATATTAGGGATTAACACCGCATCATCTTCACCACCCATAGCCGCTGGCTCATCGGTGTCAGAAGCATTGTTTACGACAATTGCACCAATTGCACCCGCTTCTTGAGCATGTAAAACTTTTGCCGTGAAGTTGCACGAACCACGATCAACTAGGGCAATTTTTCCAGCTAACTCAACACCATTAGTTGCAGGTTCGCAGCCATCGAAAACACTATCTGAATCAATGTCATTACCATCAACCAAACGTACAACTTCAGCTGCAACATCAGCAAATTGGAATTGACCAAAACCCGAGACTTTAGAAGACTCAAGAACTCCAATAGTTGCATCAGAAGTTACGACCACACCAAAGTCTGTGCCTACTTTTGCGTCTTTACTACTATACAAATACATTTGCATACGTGGACTTGCACCATCGGCTGGTGTTGCCATATTAGCATTATCTAAACCGCTATTATCTTGTGCTTGAGCCTCAATTGGATCCCCTTCAATGCCACCGCGCTCATAGTTAGAGAGCTGAGCTACATTCGAAGTTTCATCAAAGCCATGATCATAGAAGAAGTCGTGCAAAAAGTTATTCATGTAGAATAAATTAACAATTGCCGCTTTGCGATTGTCGTAACTATTCGCGGCTTGATCAACTTGATAGGGGTAATCAAATGTAAAGTCTGAGGTTGTTTCAGCAGTGAAGTCACCTTCTGTGAAACCTTGTGGTGCTATCACGTCGGCATATGCAAATACGTTATTACCAGATGTAGTTGTAGCATCATCAGTAAGCCATGGATCCATGGTACTTAACTTACTGTAATAAGAAAGGCTCACTATCGGTGCATCAAGGATCTCAGTTTCATCTGTTTGATCAGGAGCATCAGCAGGAATAACATCACCATGTGGGCCTTCCCATGGGTAACCATCTGCATCAGCCCATACTCGGTAGTTAAAATCAGCAGCATGCGCTTTCAGATCTTTTTTGAAATATACTTTGCTATTTTTTGCACCAATAACATAGCTGAAATAGTCGCTTTCTAAATTATTCTTATCTGCAACTTCAACTTCAACATAATAAGCTGATTCAAGTTGACCATTAACCTCAAAGAATACTTTTTTAGCGCGCGGCTGGCCAAGTACAACCTTATCACCTCTTTGATTTGTTACACTGTATTTAACGTAATCGCCTTGTTCTGTTGATTTTGTAAGTGATACATTAATATCTGCTAGCTTTTTAATCGCTTGTTTAATGCTCTGCTCTGCACCAACAAAATCAGCTAGTGGGGCTAATGAACGTTTAATATTTGCACTTGTGTTAGCAAAATAGCCTGATCCTGCCACCAAGTTATGTTCCTTATCCATGATAAGGTTATATTCACGGTTAAAAACTTCAACGCCATGTACCTGTTGTTTATATTTAGCCGTTACAGAACCACTTTTTTGTTTAGATAAATCTGCAAGCACTGCATTTGACATACCTTTTTTACTAGCACTGAAACCAGTTAAAGCATTTAAATAAAAATCTGCAGCGTATGCATTTCTTTGTTCAGGCAAAATAACTGACATATTAGGTTTTGCTTGACCGACGGCTTGCCAAAGAAACGTTGCCTTGCCAATCTGAGCATCAAAAATTGAATCATGCCCCGATACCGTTCTACGTTCAGCTAATGCACGTTGCTGAGTTACTTGCGGATTAAATTGAACTTGAGGGCTAACGCTTGGCGCATTAAAAAATCGAGTTTGCTCAGTAGCCTGTACTTGAGTCGATGCCAAAATAGCCGTAACCATCGAAGCAACTATTGTTACTTTAAATTGATACATTAATAATCCTCTGTTGTTATAATTTTAATTTGGTTAACATTCATCACCAAGAACAATGTACACTAAGTGATGTTAACCGAAGAAAGCAAAATGTAAATAAAGGTAAATGAAGAGGTTTAAACAATGATAAATAACATTAAATTACAATTACTTATAATATCAATTGCACTAACAAGTGGATGTAATAAAAATGAAACGCCAGCTGGTAATGCCGAAAATAACATCAACTCTAATGATGAAAAAGCTCAAGAGGTGGCTTTGAAAACTCCACAAAAACTAAAAGATGTAGAAACAACACTTTTAGTTAGCAGTTCAATTAATAATAACGGGGAAAAAATTAGCTATAAAACGGATAAATTGCTCAAAGGAACAACTGTCCATAATCACACGACATCGGAGCAGGGAGTTGTCACTGGAGCCGTGTTTATCACGTTGAAAAGCGATGATATTCCGCTTGCACTCAAAAGTACCTATAACACAAAAAAAATTACAAAGCACACTTATCAATTCTTAGTCGATAAAAATACCGACTTGAAATCAACAATAAGTGACTTAAAGCAATATACCATTATTGATACTATTGAAATCGCTATTAATTATTCCCCCATTGAAGATCAGTTTTAATTACTCTACCACAAAATCAAAATAGGTATTCGGGTAGGCTTGTGGCTGATAGGTAAAGTGCCACCATTCCATTGCGTAAGGTGAAAACCCGGCGGCAAGCATAAGGTTTTTTAGTTTATACCTATTCGCTTGTTGTTCTTGCGTTATACGCGGGTCGTCAGTATTAGAAATGGTATCGAACATATCAAATAGTGAACCCATATTTAGCGCTTGATCTTTACTGTCAGTCAATGTCAAATCAATCGTTGAACCACGGCTGTGGCCTGATTTAGCTGCGATATAATCACCGAGTAACTGGTCTTTTCCTAAATTAGGATAATAAGCGGCTTTAGTTTTTGTGTCAGTTTCGTCGTTAACCCAACGCACAAAGTGGTCAACGGCACGTTGTGGTCGATAACAATCAAAAATTTTTAAATTATAGCCTGCTTGCTGCGCTTGTTTATGTGCCTGCTGCAACCCTTTTGCTGCCGTTTTATGTAATAAGCATTTAGGTGCGTTATAACCATCAACAGGTTGACCGACAAAGTTGTTAGCACTGTAATAACGAATATCAAATATCGCTGTAGGTATTACCGTCGCTATATCTACAAATTCGTCACGCTTGGTTTTAGTGGCTGGCTCATAGGCGTTAACAGCTGGAGTTACTAAGTAAATAGCACTGAGCAATGAAATTGATTTATATGTTAATTTAGTAAACATGACGCAACTCTATAGGTTAATAAATATTATGAGATCCCCTACCGCAGAAATATAAGTCATTATCAATCCTTAATTTAAAGTACGATATAAAGGTACAGGCATTTTAGCTAAAAGCAATTAATTACAGGCTTGTTTTTAGCTTTTCGTTGCTATTTTACTTGACTCACTTTATCTAATAAATACAGCACAGATTGGTAGCTAATACCGCTGTGCTGAGTTAAGCCAATTTCACAACTGCGGCTATTAGAAATACCGCTACTGCAATTTTGAGGTATTTGGTTACGCAGCGTTTTTAATGCATTTGCATTTAATTCTGGCAAGTTAAAGCCCTTATCGCCGGCAAAGCCACAACATTCAATATCAGCCGGAATAATCACTTCGTTACTGCATGCTTTAGCGACGGCAACAAGTTGTTGTTCACTGCCACGGCGTTTGCTACTACAGGTAACATGTAACATAACCGGCTCTGGTTGGGCTGTGATAGTCAGCTTAGGCAATAAATATTGATAAGCAAACTCAGCGCTTTCGAGTACTGTTAAACCGCGCTGTTGCGCTGCTTCATTGCTTGTTAATGCACATGGACTGGCGTCAAAAATAATCGGGTAACGACCATTTTCAGACATCTGCTGCGCGATATCGAGTAACTGCTCTGCTTTACTTTTTGCCTGTTCAGGTAAGCCTTTACTGGCAAAGGGCATGCCACAACATAGCTCATTGATTTGCATCGGCAGTAACAGTTCAATTCCCGCTTTAGTCGCGAGACTATGCATAACTTGCATAATTGAGCGGCGATCATCCGCTTGCTCATCAACAGCAAACACCCGGCTGGCACAACTGGGAAGATAAACCACTTTATCAGTCTGTTGTGCGTGTACTATGCTGTGATTAATTGGTTGCTCGCCCCTTGGCCACGCTGAATAATAAAGTGGAGTGCCAATCAGCTTATTAGCAGGTTTGGTTAAACTACGCAGTGCCTGTGCACCAATGATGTTTCGCACCATCGCCATGCTGGTTAAGCCAAAACGTGCTGTATTTGCTAATACCGCAAAATGTTTGACCGCAAAACTGGCTATGTGCGGCGCCAATTTCGCATTGCGTTGCTTTTTTGCCCTCAGGGATTTTATAAATTCGCCTGTGTTAATACCGACAGGGCATTTCATGCCACACAGCCCGGTTGCTGCACAGCTATCAATACCTAAATATTGAAAATCTTTTTCAATACTGCTGAGCTGACGATTAATGTGCTGTTTTTCGCTAATATCACGGGTGTTACTAAGTTGATTAACCAATTCAGTGCGACGTCGCCACAGCGTAATACGTTGGCGCGGCGTTAAAGTGAGTCCTTTTGATGGGCATACGGTTTCGCAAAAACCACACTCAATACATTTGTCGATTATATCGTCGCTGCTAGGTATGGTTTTTAAATGTTGAATATGGCAGTTTTCATCTGTATTGATGATCACTCCTGGGTTTAAAATATGGTCTGTATCAAACAATTGTTTAATACGCTGCATCACAGCAAAGCCATCAGTGCCCCATTCGGTTGCCACAAACGGCGCCATATTTCGCCCAGTACCATGCTCAGCTTTTAATGAGCCATTAAGTTCAACCGCCACCAGTTGCGACACGTCCCGCATAAAGTGCTCATAACGCGCTACTTGCGCTGGTGTATCGAACGCTTGGGTAAATACAAAATGCAAATTACCCGCTAAGGCATGGCCAAAAATAATCGCTTCATCGTAACTATATTTATCAAATAATTGATGCAGAGCTTTAATACCTTGAGCTAATACATCCAGCTCAAAAGCCACGTCTTCGATGATCACAGTAGTGCCATTTTCGCGCACTGCACCGACTGCCGGGAACGTACCTTTACGAATATTCCATAATGATGCATTGCGCTTAGCATTTGTTGAAAACGCCATAATCGCTAATTGATGGGCACTAAAATGTGCGACAAGCTGATCCACTTGTTGTTGTAAATTAACTAATTTGATTGCGTCTTCTGCACGTAATTCGATTAATAATGCTGCGCTATCTGCAGGGTAGTTATGCACATCTTTAGGCATGATGTCATGCTGCGCGACACACAGAAGCGAGCGCTTATCCAATAACTCAACCGCCGCTACATCAAGCGTTGCGAGTTGCTTTACTAATTCACAAACTTGGCTTATATCATCAAAAATAATAAACGCTGAGCTTTTATGAGCATGATCAATCACCGTGTGGTAAGTAATATCAGCAATAAACCCCAGCGTACCTTCAGAGCCAATCATTAAATGCTTAATGATCTCTATCGGATCAGTGTAATCAATTAGCGCGTTTAAACCATAACCCGTGGTATTTTTTAAGCGGTATTTATGAGCAATACGCTGTGCCAACTCAGGATTATTTGTAACCTGCTGGGCAAGCGCAGTGATATCGTTAATAAACGGTTGATGGCTGCGTAAAAATTCAGAACGGCTTTGCTCACTGCGTGTATCAAGCACTGTACCGTCAGCAAAGATTAAGGTCATGTCCTTTACTGTATGGTAACTATTTTGTGCCACGCCACAGCACATACCTGATGAATTGTTGGCCGCCATGCCAGCGATTTTACAACTATTGATTGAAGCGGGATCAGGGCCAATTTTACGGCCAAAAGGTGCAAGCACTGCATTAACTCGAGCACCAATAATAGCAGGCTCTAACCGAATAGCAGCGCCGTTATCTTCAATTTGATAACCAGACCAGCAATCACTAAGCAGCACTAGTACAGAGTCGGTAATTGCTTGGCCTGATAAACTAGTACCGGCGGCACGAAAAGTAATCGCAACTTTATATGTTGCAGCGGCACTGATGACCTGTTGCGCTTGTTGTTGATCAGCAACCAGTACGATTAATTGCGGCACTAAACGATAAAAGCTGGCATCAGTGCCAAAAGCATAACGCCTAGGGTAATCTTCAATAAACGCCGAGGCAGGCAGCTTATCACTGAGTTGTTGTTGAAATAGTGCCTGTGCTGTTGCCATTATTTGCCCCTTTGCGTGCTGTTAATTTATTCTCTTGGCGACCCACCAAATATTATGGAATATATTATTACTTGAAATAAAAGAGAATTACCATTAATAAAAGTCCGTCTAATATTATTTTTCATCTAAACAACTATTAAGCCTTAATATTTATGTAATTATCAGGCAAAAATGTGATTCGTCGGTGGTTTTTGCAGTTCTGAAAAAAAACCGTTAATGTGACAAAATATGTTGTATTTCAATCCAAAATGGCATTACCATCAGGAATAAAATATTCATAAATAAAATAAGCAATTCAGCTTTGGAGTCTACTGTGTTAAATAAGTTTGCCATATCATCAATTCTCTTTGGACTAGGGTGTTTATTACCAATGAAATCGACCTTTGCAGCGAGCAATTTAACCCTTGAGCAACAGCTTGGCCAAAAGCTGATGCTCGATTTCCGCTATTATTGTAAGCAAGACAGCGAGAACACACCAGAGCAAAAGTGCCGTAATGCAGTCACTGAATTACCTGCAGATTTAGCCAAGCTGATCACTAAACATAATATTGGTGGGGTAATTTTATTTGCTGAAAATATCGATAATATTGCACAAATCGTTAAATTAAATAATGCGATGCAACAAGCTGCGGCAAAGTCGAGCTTAGGCGCACCTTTATTTATTTCAATTGACCAAGAAGGCGGACGTGTTGCACGTATTCCTCGTGATATTGCCACTTCATTTACTGGTAATATGTCGATTGGCGCAAGTTATGCGGTTCACGACACCAAGTTTGCTACACAATCTGCACAAGTGATTGCTGATGAATTAAAAGCCATTGGTGTTAATGTTAACTATGCCCCAACCGTTGATGTAAACATGAACCCTGATAACCCTGTTATTAATGTGCGCTCATATGGTGAAGATCCAACACTTGTGAGTATTTTAGGTGGCGCACAAGTTGCTGGCTTGGAAGGTAATGGCGTAATTACCTCACTGAAACACTTTCCAGGCCATGGTGATACAAACGTTGATAGCCACACCGGCTTGCCAAAAGTAATGCACGATAAAGAAACTATCTGGGAAAAAGATTTACCTCCGTTTCAAACTATTATTAAAAAGCAAAACCCTGGCATGATCATGACTGCGCATATTCAGTACCCAGCACTGGATAGCAGCACATTTGTGAGTAAAGATGGCAAAACCATGATCAAACCTGCGACGATGTCGCATAAAATCATCAGCGAATTATTACGCGATGAAATGGGTTATCAAGGTGTGGTGATCACCGATGCGCTAGATATGGCTGGTATTAGCCACTTTTTCGAACCAATTGAAGCCGTTGTAAATACCTTTGCTGCCGGGGTTGATATTGCTCTGATGCCAATTGAAATTCGTAGTCCAAAAGATTTAGTCGTATTAGATAAACTGATCAGCCGCTTAGTGAGTGAAGTTGAAAAAGGTAATTTAAACGCTGACGAAGTCGCCATCTCTGCGCAACGAATCATCAATTTAAAAAGTAAATTTAAACTGACCACAGAGCTTAACGAATCGTTAGCAATGCAAAAAGCACACCTTATTTTAGGTGATGATAATCATCGCAAAGTCGAAGCTGAGCTGGCTCTTGCTGGCATTACCCAAGTTAAAAATGACCAGCATACCTTACCGATTAAACTGACGGCAAACAGTAAAATACATATCATCATGCCTGATACCCGCAAGTGTTTGGCGCTACAACAGGCGATTGCAGAAAATACTCAGCAACCGCTTGTATTTAGCTGCACCAGTTTACAAGGCTTTGAGCCCACTGCGACGTTAAAAGCAATCAATGAAGCGGATATCATCATCGCAGGCAATGCATCGCCAAATCAAAGCGCGGTAGAAATTGGCGGCATGGATGACCTGGCTGATAACCCTGTATTTGCAATTGCAAAATCGGCACAAGGCCCAGCACTTGAAAGACTACTTCAGCAAGCACAGCACGCTGATAAGAAAACCATTTTTGTTAGTTTAAGGGCACCATATGATATTGCCACATTCGGCCAATATGCGGATGCAATTCTAGCAACTTATGCGTATAACATAGATGTAGATAATAATGTTAAAGTGGCAGGGCCAGCTTTCACTGCTCTTGCAAAAGTACTAGTTGGTAAAAAACCAGCGCAAGGCACTTTGCCTGTTACCGTCCGTGGCATTAACAACAATTAAAAGTTTACGAGGATACTATGCAACATAACGCATCACTTACTACGCCTTACGCTATTCGTAATATGATCAGAAATGAAGATTATACCGGTAGTACATCGGGTTTTGTTCCCGGCTTTGTACAGGCTAATTTAGTGATATTGCCGCAGCGCTATGCGTTTGATTTTTTACAATTTTGCCAAGTAAACAAAAAAGCGTGCCCAATCGTAGCAAGTAGCCGTACGCCTGGTGCTACCAGCATTCCAAATGTTGCTCATGATTTAGATATTCGGACTGACATACCTCGTTATCGTATTTTTAAAAATGGCCAATTGATTGAAGAAGTAACGAATATCAAAGAGCAATGGCGCGATGATTTGGTCACTTTTTTAATTGGTTGCTCGTTTTCATTTGAAGAGTCGTTAAAGTTGGCGGGTTTAGAAATACGTAATATTACGGAAAATAAAAATGTACCTATGTACATGACTAATATTCCTTGCGAAAGTGCCGGAATATTCCATGCTAACATGGTCGTTAGTATGCGACCGATGAAGCCTGCAGATGCCATTCGTGCAATCCAAATCTGTAGTCGTTTTCCAGATGTGCATGGAGCGCCAGTTCACTTTGGGGATCCAGCTGCAATAGGCATTAAAGATATTAATCGCCCTAACTTTGGTGAATCTGTCACCATTAAAGATGGTGAAGTACCGGTATTTTGGGCCTGTGGTGTCACGCCACAAGTAGCCATAGCCAATGCTGCACCTGACTTTTGTATTACACATAGCCCAGGTCATATGCTGATCACCGACATTCAAAACGCCCATATCTCGGCTTTTTAAACGGAAATAATGATGAAGCTCAATTGTGATTTAGGAGAAAGCTTTGGTGCATGGCAAATGGGCCTCGATGAAGAGGTAATGCCGCATATTGATATGGCTAATATTGCTTGTGGTTTTCATGGCGGTGATAGTGATGTTTTAGCACGTACTCTGATGCTTGCTAAACAGCATAACGTCATTATAGGCGCGCACCCCAGCTACCCTGATAAACAGGGCTTTGGTCGTCGCTCCATGGCATTAACGCCACAAGAGCTAAGCAATTGCCTGCATTATCAAATAGCCGCAATTGAAGGCATGGCAAAAGTACAAGGCCTCACTTTAGAATATGTGAAGCCACATGGCGCGTTATATAACGATATGATGGCCGATAAAACAATTTTGACCACTGTGATGCAAGCTATTGCCAGTTACCCGAGCCCTTTAAAACTAATGATTCTCGCCACTGCGAAAGCAGCGCAACATCAACAACTAGCACAACAATATCACCTTGAATTAATTTTAGAAGCGTTTGCTGATCGCCAATATACCGATGACGGTCAATTAGTATCCCGGAAAGTTGCGGGTAGTGTGCATGATAAACCTGCGCTAATAGCGCAAGTTAAACAGTTACTCGCCACTGGCTGCGTAACCACACAATCGGGCAAACAGCTGCCTTTACATGCCGATAGTTTATGTGTGCATGGTGATAACGCTGCAGGTATTGCCCTTATTCAAGAGATCAAAGCGTTATGCCACACTCGTTAAGTGATGAGCAATTCAGTCAAGCAATCGAAACTACAATATGCGCGGCATAGATATATCTGTCGATTGTGGCTGCTTTGACTTTTTTATCTCTCAAGCCGCCTGCCCAGCAATCGCGAGTGGTGATGGTGGCAACGAAATTAGTATGGGTAATTTAGCCCAACACATGGCTAACAACTAATTACACGGCTACGTCAGCTCGACGGTTTTATTAACAATGAGGATTCCCCATGAGTACGGTTTACCTAAATGGTGAGTACCTAGCAGCACAAGACGCTAAAATTTCACCAATGGATCGCGGCTTTTTATTCGGTGATGGTATTTACGAAGTGATCCCTGCTTATCAAGGCAAAATGCTAGGCTTTAATGCCCATATTGAACGAATGAATAACGGCTTAAATGAAATAACCGAAGCAAGCTCAAGTAACGTGTTTATTGTTAAAGATGGTGTCATTAGTACGCCACCGCTGGATAACCAAATATTACCCGGCATTACTCGCTGGTTTACAGTTAATATAGGGCTTCGTTATCCTTTTTAAGCCACGCCATACCAGGCATCATCATTGTATAGATCAACTTACTACTACTTTATTATAAGCCAGTTGAGCCTGTGTTTGCCACAGGCGTAATACATATTGCAAATAACGCCAATAAAGCACTTACTTTAGTCATAACTTACTATGCAAATTAACAATTAAGCGACTTCAGTAAAGCAAAATACATTGAGCTTATTACCATCAAGATCTCGAAAATAACCGACATAAAAGCCGGGCATTTCACGAGACCCAGGCGCGCCTTCGTCTGTAGCGCCAAGTTCAATTGCTTTTGCATAAAAAGCATCTACCTGTGCTGGAGTCTCGACCGACATCGCAATCATAGTGCCATTACCTACCGTTGCAGCTTCATCATTATGCGGTAGAGTCACTGAAAAACCTGGCTGATCAGCCCCTGTACTCCATGCGACAAAGCGCTCATTTTCTAAAAAACGTTGTGCCCCAAGTTCACCTAATAAATTGTCGTAAAACTCGACTGCTTTTGCCAAGTTATTAGTGCCAACCATTGTATAGCCAATCATAAAAATTCCTTATCAAAAATTGAACAATATCCAAGATAACCGTGTATTGAGGTTTAGTCCATTATTTGGGACATTAAAACTATAATTTTTAGTTATGATCATAAATAGCTTTACTTTTTTTTTGAAAAATAAAGTACTATCAGTATGTTCAAAGAAATTCATAGGGAAATTTTAGTTTTCATGAAAATACTGCAAACTACAAAACTCAGGCCACAACTGCAGTATCCATACTATTGCTGTGAGTTTGAAACCGCGAGTTTTACCGATGCAGACTTTGCGGCCCATCAAATTATTTTCCCTACACAATTGAATAAGGCTGTAGATAAAAGAAAAGCCGAATATTTGGCTGGTAGAGTGTGCGCTAAACACGTGCTCGCGGCACTTAAAATATATAATTTTGAACTAATAAGCGCAGCAGATCGTGCTCCCATTTGGCCTAATAAAATAGTGGGTAGCATTACCCATAGCCAACAAACTGCAATGGCAATGGTAGCTCACAGTACCGATATTGCAGGAATTGGTATTGATATAGAGCAACTGATGAGTGCAAAACAAGAGCTAGAGTTACAAAAGCAAATTTTGCATCCTGATGAATTTTTTCAATTTCAACGATTAGCCAAACAGGTATCACATCCATTAACCGTGATTTTTTCGGCCAAAGAAAGTGTTTTTAAAGCACTCTACCCGAGCGTTAAACAGTTTTTTGGTTTTGAAGCCGCCAAGCTCATTGCTTTTAATGAGCGGCAGCTACAATTTAAAATAACCCAAACACTCTCAGAGCAAGTGCCACAAGACACTTGTGTAACCGTGTTTTATCAATGTAACAACGAGCAAGTACTTACTGAATGCGAATTTAAACCGCTAGTTAAAAATTTTTAAGCTGCCATTTTACCCCTACGAATCATTCGTAACTAGGTTTCTAGTAGACCACTACATTGAAATAAGACATAGTACGATGGCTTCATTGCCATCAAATCAAATTTAAAAAATAACAATTTCTATTTTCAACTTGTAGCTTTTAATTATAGTTTTTAAAGCACCATCAGACTTGATATATATTTGGAAATGCAAAGGCTATGCTAGTTCATTGTTTGCAAAGTAGTTTTTTAAATAACGCAAAATAAATATTCGTTAAGGTGTTAAGCTCACTAATGTGAACGCGTTCATTTTCTTGATGGATGGTCCCATTAGTTAAACCTAACTCAATTACTTGCGGACAAATATCGCTGAAAAAACGACCATCGGAGGTGCCTCCTGCTGTTGAAGTTTGGGGAAGCAAACCAGTGCATTGATTTATGGCTTTTTTACATTCTTTTATTAGCGAAAGTTTATTTTTACTATTCTCTGCAGAGTAATAAGGCTTGCAAGCATGCGAAGTCGTTAGTGAAAAATCGTTAGTCGTTCGCGTTACAATATGAGTAACTAAATGAATTAGATCATCTTCATCGTAAGCCGTGGTATAACGAATATTTAAATTAATTATTACACTATCAGGAATGACATTATCGCTGCACAAGCCTGAGTCGATATGAGTGACTTGCATCGTTGTACCTAGCTGATTGCTATCTCTATTATCCCAGTCAAATTTCATTAAATCTTTTACAATGCTACAGGCATGGTGGATAGCATTAATACCTTGAGCCGGATAAGCAACGTGTGCACTTTTACCATTAACTTGAATGGCAAAACTCAACGCCCCCCTACGTCCAACCTTTAGCATATCACCGCATTGCTTTATTGATGTTGGTTCTCCAACAATACAATAATCCAAGTCCTGTTTTGCATCTTTAAAGTGTTTTACAATTTCACATGAGCCGAATAAAGCATCGCCCTCTTCATCGCTGGTAATTAAAAACCATAGTCGCCCAACAAAGTTCCCTTCGAGTACTAGCATCTCAGCTGCAACTAACGCAGCGGCAATACCGCCTTTCATATCTGCTATGCCTCGACCGATCAGGTAATCATTTTTAATTTCACCGGCAAAAGGTGGAGCTTGCCATTTATTAAGATTACCTACGGGCACCACATCTGTGTGCCCACAAAAACCTACATCGGGTCCATCACCATTGGATATAACAGCAATTAAATTACTCACCCCATGACTTTCAAACGTATCTATTTTAGATCCAAGCATTGATAACTTTTTTTCAATCCATGTTTGGCAACCAGCGTCATCAGGTGTTAACGATGCAAATTGCAGCAATTCACGTGCATACTCAAGTACACGACTTTGGTATTTATCCGTTAACTCAGGAGTTAAAGTAAATTGTTCATGTATGATAATGTTCACCAGATAATTGACAACGCATTAGTTTGATATGCACCAACGCTAAGTACGTTGGCGCATTTTATTACCTTATAGGGTATGACTGATTAAAAGCTATACTCGATGCTCGCTGTTAATGTTCGAGGTTTAAGGAGTGTTGCCGCATCAGTGTCGCTACTAGCACCAGTCAGGATCGATACTTCACTATCACTGTCAAAAATATTTTCCGCGGTAATCGCAAAGCGTATTGCATTAAACGTATAAGCAATTTGTGCATTTGCAATAGCATATGCATCGACTTTGCCGCGAGGAGTATTGGTTGCGTCGGAGTAATACGCATCGGTATAACGAATGTTAGCACTTACGACTAGATCATCTATTGGCGTACTCGTTACACCTAAGTCAGCAGAAAAAGCCGGCGCTCTGGCGAAATCTTTGCCTTGTATCGTTAAATCGTTATAACGATTAACTTCAGTTTGTAATAAACCAATATTTAAATAAACGTTATTATGCTGATTAAGTGCGTAATTAATGCCTGACTCAAAACCATAGGTTGTCGCTTTATCAGCATTACGAATAACCGTTGCACGAGGCCCAAGCGAGAAAGGTAATTGCATATCATCAAACTGATTATAAAATATATTAGAATTAAAGGTTAGTTGGTTATCTAGCAAGCTAGCCCGAGTAAAAATTTCATAATTTGTGACAAATTCAGCCGCATAGCTGTAGGCTTCAAAAGGGGGAGCAAATGTGATCCCGGCGCCACCGCCGTTATAAGCTTTCCCCGCTGTAACACCGATGGTCCATTCATCAGTTGCTTGCCATGCTACGGTTGCTTTTGGTAAAAACTCACGATAGCTTTCAGAGAAGTCCAGTTGCAACGGCCCCGCGCCACCAACTCGGTAACGATCTTCTTCTTCGTAGCGAGCACCGAGGGTTAAATCAACGGCATCATTGAATTGCCAAGTTAACTCAGCAAAAACCGCATCACTTTGCGTTTCATCACGAAACGTCCCACCAGCAAATAAATCAATGTATTCATCTTGGTCAGTGCGGAAAATATAAGCCGCAATAAACCCCGATAAACGCTGATCTTGACTCGTGATCCTTAAAAGGGGTTGAATAACCGTTTCTTTGCCATCAAGAGTAAGGTTTCCTTGCCCAGTTAATGCATGACGCTTAGTAGAAAAATCCGTTCTAGATATATTGAGATCAAACTCCATCTGATCTGAAATTAACCAATTCGTATCCCAAATACCATAAGTATTAATAGAGCGAAACGTAGGTTGATTAGGAAATTCGGCCTCTCGCTCTGAAAAAGGACGCACCACCCGCTCTGACTGTGGCGCTTTACCGTCGGTTCGCCCTAACGTTAAGATTGAACGCATATCATCATTAGGGGAGAATAGCAGTTTGCCGCGGATCACTTCACTTTCGTAACGGTTTGGCTCATTCTCTTCAGCATACGGAGAAAACTTTACCGCAGTCTCACTTGACTGATTATCATAAGCTAATCGAAATGCTAATACATCGTCAATTAAGGGGCCTGATAATGCTATAGAACCTACCCGTTTATCTTGCCCCCCCACCATTGCACGTACTTTACCTTGCCAGTAAAAAGTCGGATCTGCTGTCGTTATTATTACTGCGCCTGCAACTGAGTTGCGCCCTTGTAAGGTACTTTGTGGACCACGATAAACTTCAACTTGCTGGACATCCCAGAGACTCGAATTTTGGAATAAAGATTCGTTAAAACCTAAAGTACGTCCGTCAACTTGATAATTTAACCGAGGGCGAGTACCCGCAAAAAATGCATTAGCGCCTGAGGCAGGTCCGGTGCCATCAACACCACGAACTGTAGGAGCTTCATTACCTGGCTCCACGGTAACTAAATTTGGAATTTTATCTAACAAGTTATTAGTACTATTTAACCCTGGCATATTTCTCAATTCTTGCTCTGTCAGTGCAAGAACACTTGATGCTGTTTCTTGTATTGAACGTGAGGTTTTTTCACCTTGCACAGTGATCCTCTCGATCGCCAAGGTATTCTCTTCAGTTGCAGCGTGAACTGTCGCCGTCATTGTTGTTATGAACGGCAATGACCACAAAATAGTATTTATCTTTTTCACTTATCCTCCTTGCAGAAATGGTATAGGGCTATATTTTTTTATGATATAGCAATAATGAGATTGAAAATCATTATCATTGGTTGTAGTATTTATTTCAACTCCGAAAAGGCTTCAGATCAATCCAAAAACGACAAAGATACTTTTAGATGAACAACTTACTGAATAATCACAATGCATGGCACCAACCACCACCTATATTAGGCAGAGTTGTTAAAACGCAGATCTCAAATCCCTCAGGATCTATCGTGCTATGCCATTGCCAATTTGATGCCTTTGTTGGCAACGGTGATGAACAACCTAATGCCATTTTAGGCATGTGTATAACAGGGGGAGGACGTACTAAAAGAATAACTGATAAAACGAAGTTGGATGATATTTGGCGCCCAGGCCGAATAGGAATAGCTCTACCAAGCTCTGCACCTCAAGGTTTTACGCCAGCAATGGAAATGTTAGGTATTACTTTTAAACTGCATGAGCTTCCAGCTTGTCACGGTAAAAAAGTAACGACAGAAGATTTACAACAGGTTAGTAAGCAATTATTTAATGATGAGCTTGTCTCTGCAATTATGATTGCTTTATTGCGTGAAGCCGAGGTTCATGGTGGCACATCTGCATTTTTTGAACATGGTTTGTCACTTGCACTACACCATTTAGTAACAAAATCGACAGTTTGTGTTACGAGCAAAAATATTTCTAAACTAAATCATATTTTTGATTATATTGAAGCTAACCTTGGTGAGGATATTCGCGTTAGTGGCCTGTCAACACTATCAGGGTTAAATGCCAAAACATTAACTCGACTATTTCGCCAAGAAACAGGCTACACACCACATCAATACTTAACCATTAGACGCATGGAGCGCGCTAAAGAATTATTAGCGCTACACACCTCTATTACGAATATTGCGACAACCGTTGGCTATGCTAATCCGGCAAAATTTTCAGCAGCATTCTCTCGCTGGGTTGGTTGTACACCGTCCTTATGGAAAAAACAACATCATTAATCAGCAAAAATAGGCTACGGCTCGCTCATTAGCAAGTATTCGTCTATGCACTTAAAACACTAATGGCAACTATGCTTCTGATGCAACAAATAAATCCACTTTTTTATTCACTATTCTAAAGCTATTGATACTAAGAACTAACGCAGCTAATGCCAGTCCCGTGCTTAACAAGAGCCATATATTATCAACTCCGGCGCTCCCCCCCCACCAACCATAATTAACAACAAAATAGCTAAATGGCACCACGGCGAACCAATAAACCACCAATATAACTAACAGCGGACTCATAAACTCTTGTAAGCCACGTAAAATACCTGCTGCAACAATTTGAATTGCATCAAACAGTTGAAAGAGAGCAATATAGAGTAACAAACCGCTCGCCAACATCAGTACTTTTTCATCATGACTAAAAGCATGTAATATCAATTGACCAAAAGTCATAATCACTAAAGCTGCGATTACACCATACAAAAATGCAAGAGAAATAGCCGCCTTGGCAGTTAATCGACGACTTAAATAATCGGCTGCATTAGGAAGGCTTGCAATACGAATCGTTGTCGCACTACTAAGTGCTAAGGGGATCATAAAAGCGACCATCGCTATATTGATTGCAATTTGATGTGCAGCTACTTGCTTAACACCCAACGACGATGCAAAAAATGCCAATGTCGTCAATGCCAGCACTTCTACTACCAATGCGACGCCAATCGGAAAGCCATCTTTTAGTATTTTTTTCGCGTCATTATCACAACTCTTCAGAGGCGCTTTTTGAGATATTTCAGGGACTGATTTTTGCACCCAATTTCTCATCATTAAAAAGGCTATATAAGCGCTAATTGCGGTTGCAACGCCACATCCCGCTCCGCCAAGCCCAGCCATACCAGCAACGCCAAAAACCAGCACTAAATTCAATAAGGTATTAATCACGAGTAAAAAAATAACAGTTTTAACAATAGGCAGCAGTGTACTATCGCCTTCACTAATAAATCGATAAAGTAATGTATACACCAAACTTGGCATAGCAAAGGCAACACAATGTAAGTAATTCTTACAAATAGTTGCCACTGCCGCATCTGCAATCATCCAAGGAGCCAAAAACGCAAGTAATTGTACTAATAAAAAGCCAACTATAGCCAACCAAAATGCGGCTTTTTTCCCTTGTAAAAATAATCGATATATTTCACCTCTTTTATGGCTTGCAACCAGTTCAGAAGTTTTAGGAACTAACACATACATAATGCCGGTAAAAAAAATAAAGACAGGGGTCCACATACTACTACCCAGCCCGACTCCAGATAAGTCATTATAATGAAACTGCCCCGCGATCATTGTATCAATTAAACCAAGAGAGGCCTGACATAGTTGAATAAATATTAGTGGTAAGGCAAGTGCCAGTAGTGGCCGGTAAATAGTAGAAATTAGCGGCATATACCCGCCTCCTGTGGATAAAATTTGTGATAAAAGAACGCTTCAATAATCACTTTCTTGCAAAAAGAGTATATACAAAATTTAGCTACTCCCGAGTTTTATAACCCTAGCTGTGTATCAGAAATCGCATACTCATTTAGCTATTTAATGACAAACATGAACTTAATAACAGCGACTTATCCTAACTGGCTGGCCTATTAAATACAAGCGAATACGCAAATGATAATTACTTGCATTCAATAAAATATCGTATATCATCTTTATTGAACATAAATTTAAAGTGCTGTTAAAGCATCGAATAGCTAAATGAAGCGATTCACTTCATTGATTACGCAGTAATTGTTTTATCGTTTATATAAATTGGATAACGCTCAAAAAAGGAATATTGATAGGATGGCCAAAAAGTCAATTTTAAATTCGCAAGAACTCGATGATTTTGAAAAAGAATTACAGAGCCTAGGGATTATTAACACGCTAACCGAAGAAAGCATTCAACATAATCATAGCGAAAATAAGCAACCACTTTCTAGCGCTGAAGAACGGGCCTGGATGCTACACCAACAAGATCCGCTAGCCGCTTCAGGGCCATTCGCAGCGGCGTTAAAGCTCATCGGTAATATAAACCTAACACAGTTATCAACTGCATTAACACATCTATATCAAGGTGATTCAAACCTGAATGTAGTTTATGCATTGGATAACAACGGTGAGTTGAGCAAAACCCATAACACAACATACACTACCCAAATAGATATTATTCCTATCAATTCAGATGATGAGGCCATTAATTTCTTATTGCAAAAGCAAAGTATTGCTATCGATTTAGCAACTCAACCAGCTATTAAGTTTTGGTTATTGTCAAAGTCTGACAACGAAGTTGTATTAGCCATTTTAGGTCACCACATTTTACTCGATGATAGTGCTTGGAAACCTATTTTCACGGCAATCAATTGTTACTACCAAAAAAAAGACATCCCTCTCGAGATGCGAACAATTTCAACAGCAGCAAATAATGTGTCCACAACCAAACAATACTGGGCTGATAAGTATCCACAAGGATTTACTCACACTACTTTGCCAGCACATTTTTATGTAACACAGACCCACAATGCGACGGTGCATAACATTGCAACTAAACCAATTACGCAACAAACAGTAAAAGCGCATCGGTATTACACAGACATTACTACTAGCAAAATCGAAACATTAAGCATAACTGCACAGGCCTCTGCATTTCAAACACTATTAACCTTGTTTGGCTTGTATCTGAATCAACTCTTTGAGAAAACGGCTGTTGATTTATTGATACCAGTGATCAGCGCCAATGAAATTACCAATTTAAACCAAATAGAGTCTAGCTCTAACGTCATTCCGGTCACCATCACTAACTCTGAACAATCGGTCGTATCTGCGATCACCGAGCTACGTAACAATTTGCTCAACGGTATTGCTCATAACTTATCAATTGAGCAAATTTTCTCTGCAACCAAAACCCCCAGACACTCACTTCCCAACATTTTAGTTACCCAAATTGATGATGCCTCCAACCACCTCAAACTTGATGACATAGAGGTAACAACGTTAGCAGTTCCACCAATAGCTTCAGACTACGATATAACCTTAGCGATCCAATTTGAAATTGACGGCCATAGTCGATTGGAGTTAACGACGGGCGACACTATTTCAAGCACTATAGGCGCATTTTTGCTTGAACAGTTTGTGGCTTTTATCGAGAAAATTCAGATTGACGACAACATCGCCATTACTCCATTATTCAGCCGTGGATCTATGTTGGCAAACAACGATCCGACACCACACAGGGCTTCTCTTTTAAGTAAAACTATGGATGTCAATCGGCAATTCATTGCGAATGCTATTCTCGGCGAGTTTAAAAATGTGCTTAACAACCAAGAAATTGATATTAATGATGATTTCTTTGAGTTAGGTGGCCACTCACTACTCGCTACGCGTGTCATTGGCAAACTAAAAACTTTGCATCAAATTGACATCACCATTAGTGATTTTTTCAGTGCACCTTCCGCATACGCATTAGCTGACTTTGCCCAGTATTCAGAGCATTCATTGACCACTGAGGTTATCCCCTATCTTGACGAAGAAATCATTGCGCCACTATCATTAGTGCAAAAGAGTTATATGGCAACATTTGATAATGGCCGTAACTCCATGTTCAATATCCCTTTTACACTTAAATTTTCAGAGCAGGTTAACGAGAATGCGTTCCATCAAGCTTTCACTGACGTAATAACCCGCCATCATGCCCTGCGTACTTTACTTATTCAGGATCAGCACGAAACCGTTTTACAGCGGGTTATTGCTGCATCTAGTCTCAATAATTATCAATGGTTTTTTTCATCTGCGACGCAAGGAGCAAGTAGCGCCACGGAGTTATTGGCTCAAGAAGCAAACTACAGCTTTGATCTATTCAATGAATTACCGCTTAGAGTTCGATTTGTCCACGATGAGCAGGGCCAACACTATCTTTGTTTATTAATTTATCACAGTATCTTCGATGAATGGTCTACTAGCGTACTATTTAATGATCTATTTTACGCTTACAGTCAATATGTTGCAGGAAAAAAACCGACATGGGAAACAGCTGCTACGCAATTCCACCAATACGCGTTAGCACAAAACCAGTCAGACACCACAGCACAACACTTACAATACTGGCTACACTACCTAGGAAAAGTTGAGCAAGCTGCTCCTTTGTTTTATCAACAGAATAAAGCAAATGAGCAGTCAGTGGCAGGCGATTCTATAACGTTTTCATTTACTCACAGCGTATCAACTGGGCTCAATAAAATAGCAAAAATAAACAAGTCTTCACTGTTTCATGTGATCTATGCAGCGATATCTTTAGCAGTCTATTATCTAAGCTCAAGTAAAAAACTCTTGGTTGGAACCTCGACTTACGGACGAGATGATCCTCGTTATCAGGATACGGTTGGGTTGTTCACTAATGTAATACTAAATCAAGTCAAATTTTCAGAAACACTCACAGTAAATGAACTGATCAGCCAAGTTAAAAACGACATTCATGCTTCTTTACCCTACAGCGATGTACCATTTGTAAATGTTGAACAAGCAGTGGCAGCACAACCGCTTGCCACAAGTACTGACAATTTATGTGAAGTGTATATTCAGTTCCATCAACAAAATATTTTAAATACCGCCATTGCATTAGAAAACGATCATAACGTTGATTTTGAACTCCTTGAACCAGAGCGAAATATCGCCAAGTTTGGTCTACATTTTGAAGCCTATGAAAACCCACAATCTACAGATGAGGCGATTAAAGTAATACTGACTTATCGCAAATGCAACTATAGTTCTGAGCAAGCCGAGTTGATAAGAAATGTTACAGAAACGGTATTTCATTCACTAGCCCAGAACACAGAAAAGTTTGATTTAAGGTTAATGGACGTCAGAAAAGCACTGACCTGCCTCTGCTTATAATAGGTTACTAATTCGTCAACAAGGATTATCAAATATGTTTTCTGACAGAGATATTAAAAATGGATTCGTTCCTTTTCCAGCTGAGCGTGCTGAAATCTATCAGCAGTTTGGGTGCTGGGAAAATGAAACCCATATACAACTACTTGAGCGCATTAGCCAACAGTTCGGCAAACAACTCGCGGTCAGCCAAGCTGACAAAACTTTAAGCTATCAAGCGCTTTATCACTATGCGGCAAAATATGGTAGTTATCTACATAAACAAGGTATTCAAGCCGAAGATTTTGTTGTTATTCAATCTCCTAACGTTATTGAATTTTTTATAGTGCTATTTGGCTTATATTACATTGGGGCACGTCCTGTATTTTGTCTAAACGGGCATGGGGCTTATGAGATTGAAAATATTGCCATCAATAGCCGAGCTGTGGGCTACATAAAAATCAATATGGCGGGTCAAGCAGCAAAAGACGCCATGGATATCGCGCTCGGGTTTAGCAAACCCAACTTTAAACTTTGGTTTAGAGAAACCCTCACTAGCGAGACGATACTGGCGCAGTCATTTATACATCTCAGTGAAGATACACCGCACCTCGAACAGTTTAATGGTAGTGCATACGCCGTGGCTTTTTTACAGCTTTCAGGCGGAACAACGGGTCTTCCTAAATTAATCGCTCGTACTCATGCTGACTATTTATACTCAGTGCAACAGAGTGTCGCGGTCGCTAAACTAAATAGCAATAGTAAGCAGCTAATTGTGTTACCCGTTATGCATAACTTTACCATGAGTTCGCCAGGCTTTTTAGGCGCATTTTTTGTCGGTGCCAGCGTTTATTTAAGCACCGACTCCAGTCCAGCAACCTGCTTTGCTCTCATTGAAAAACAGGGTATCGAACAAGTCTCGCTGGTTCCTTCCTTGGTCAACTTATGGATTAATTCACCGCAACTTTCACGCTTTAACCTCAATAGCTTAGCAGTTATACAAGTAGGCGGAGCAAAACTACTCCCTGAGCTCGCTGAGTCCATCAACAACAAGTTGCGTGCTAAATTACAACAAGTCTATGGTATGGCTGAAGGTTTAGTGAACTTTACTCAGCTTGACGATAATCAACAGACCATACTTTATACGCAAGGTAAACCGCTATCACGCTATGACGAAATCAAAATTGTCGACGACATGGGAGAAACACTCGCTAATGAGTCCATCGGTTATATTCTCACACGTGGTCCCTACACTATTAATGGTTACTATAATTCGCCAGAGATTAATCAGCATAGTTTCACATCCGACGGCTTTTATATCACCGGTGATATAGGCTACCTTGATAAACATCAAAATATTGTTGTAACTGGGCGTGAAAAAGAGCAAATCAATCGTGCCGGTGAAAAAATTACTCCCAGTGAAATAGAAAATCTTATTTTAGGACACCCTGCGGTAAGAGATGTATCTGTTGTGGCCGTTAAAGATCCTTTATTGGGCGAGCGTTCAAAAGCACAGATTATTTTGCAACAAGATCACACGAGCCATTTATCACTGCGTGATATTCGCGTCTTTTTGATGAAAAAGAATATCGCCGACTACAAGTTACCAGATGAAATTGAACTGGTAGAAAAATTCCAATATACCCAAGTCGGCAAGGTCAACAGACGCCAGCTTAGCTGTGCAGCAAAATAATAGGATAGTCCATTGAATAATGATATTTACGATATTGTCGGCGTTGGTGTAGGCCCTTTCAATCTAAGCTTGGCCTGTATGACTGAACCATTAGCTGACATGCGCTGTATATTTTTTGACAAAAAAAGTAACTTTGACTGGCACAGTGGCATTATGCTGGAGTGGAGTACATTACAAATTCCTTTTATAGCCGACTTAGTTACTTTTGCTGATCCCACTAGTCAGTTTTCATTTCTCAACTATTTAAAATCGCAAGGGCTGCTATATCAGTATTATATTCGAGAAAACTTCTTTATTTTACGCTCAGAATATAACGACTATTGCCAATGGGCGATTGCACGGCTCAATAATGTGCATTTTGATAATCATGTAGAAAAAATAAGTTATGATGAAAAATCAAAGATTTATACAGTTGAAACACGCAGCAGCCAGAATGTATGTACGCAAGTTAAGGCCCGACATATAGTACTTGGTACTGGCACAAGTCCCGTTTTGCCTGATTTTTGCCGCTCATTCAAAGGGGACATTCATTTCAGCGCAGATTATTTAGCTCATAAGCAAGACTATAAAGATAAAAAATCCATCACTATTGTTGGCAGCGGACAAAGTGGTGCTGAAGTATATTATGATCTACTGACAGAAATCGATTTACATCAATATCAATTAAATTGGATCACGCGTTCAGAACGTTTCATTGCAATGGATTTAGGTAAATTAACGTTGGAGTTAACGTCACCAGATTACACTAACCATTTCTACAATTTACCCGCCCAAAAGCGAGATGAAATAATTCATAAACAAGCGCCGCTGTATAAAGGGATCAATCTAACATTAATTAATGACATTTATGATTTGCTGTACATTAAATCGAAAAAACTAGGAGTTTCAACACGACTAATTACCAATACACAACTCAATCAAGTTATACGAAAAGATGAGCTATTTACCTTATATTGCACAAAGCAAGATGTAGAAAAAGATTTTACTTTAGAATCTGAAATAGTCATTTTGTCGCTCGGTTATGAATATAAAATACCAGAGTGTTTACACCCCATTGCTCACCTACTCAATTGGGACAATAAAGAGCGCTTGCTCCCCAATAAAGATTACACTTTAAACAACGACAAAAATATTTATGCCCAAAATATTGGCCTTTATACACATGGTATTTCTGCGCCTGATCTAGGCATGGGCTGCTACCGAAATTCGATCATAATTAATCAAATTCTCAATCGAGAGGTCTATCCAGTCGAACACAAAATTTGCTTTCAAGAGTTTTTACCAGAGTAACAAAAGAATTATTAATTAAACGACGAATGACATCACGCTCAAAACAACATAAAGGCTAAAACTTAGCGGGGGACAAGTATGCGAACACTATCACGCACACTGCCAAACGAATTTTTACTATCGATGAATAAGCTTAATTACGAATTGCAGCAAGTCCGCTATCCTGATGACTTAGCACTTTTGCACAGATGGATGCATACAGATCATGTGATCCCTCAATGGCAATTAAACAAGCCAGAACTAGAGCTGCACATATTTTTCGAGAAAATGCTCGCTGATGATCATCAACGACTTTACATCATGCTAATAGATGGCCAACCCGCAGGGTATGCTGAAATATATGAATGTAAACGTGATCGTATTGCCCGCTATTACAGCGCAGAAGAAAATGATATGGGTATACATCTTCTGATCGGTGAAAAGCATTTTTTAGGGCGTGGTCATTTAGCGCCCCTACTGTCAATGCTAGCAGACTTTATTTTCAGTACTAGCCCCACTACTACAAAAATAATCTGTGAGCCAGACAGTAAAGTCGAACAATTCCATCGCTTATCCAATGGCTTAGGCTATGAAGAGCAGAAAAAGATTAAGTTACCAGAAAAAACAGCGTCGTTGTTTTTCTTTACTCGTGACAGATTTTATCACTCCCCTATTTACAACACACTCATCAGCAATGATCATCAAAAATTGGAAAACACTTAGTATGAAATTGCCACACTATTTTAATCCGCAAATTGCAAATGACATAGCACGTCTAACTAAAGCGCATGCAACCCCATTTTTAATCTTAGATTTATCCGTTGTTGAGCAACGCTATCGTGATATGGTTGAAGAATTTCCTTTAAGCGATATCTTCTATGCTGTCAAAGCCAACCCCGCAAATGAAGTCATTCAGTTACTAGCAAAGCTTGGCGCTAACTTCGACATTGCCTCATCACCAGAGCTGGATAAAGTCCTCGCCTTTAAGATCGATCCTGAACGTATTGTATTCGGTAATACCATTAAAAAGAAAATGGATATAGCTTATTTCTATGCTCAGGGAGTCAGACTTTTTGCCACTGATAGCGAGGCCGATCTGAATAATATCGCTCAGCACGCGCCTGGCTCAAAAGTTTATATTCGATTACTCTTTGATGGCTCGTCAAGTGCAGATTGGCCTTTATCTAATAAATTTGGTTGCTCTAGTGAGGTTGCTGTAGGGCTGGCCGTCAAAGCGAAAGCGCTTGGGCTTGTACCTTATGGTATATCCTTTCATGTTGGCTCACAGCAGCGTGATATTGCGACTTGGCGACAAGCGATTGAGGCTACAAAAGTGCTATTTGATGAGGTAAAACATAAGCACAACATCCAGTTAGAAATGATCAATCTTGGTGGTGGATTACCAGCTCATTATCTTCAACAAACCGACGACTTTAAAACCTATGCCATGTCGATCCATCAATTTTTAAAAGATAGTTTTGCAGATAAAATGCCTCGCATCATTATTGAACCAGGTCGTTCATTAGTAGGCGATGCGGGTATTTTAGTATCAGAAATAGTCTTGATCACTGATAAATATATAAAATCAAACGCCGCCGAACGATGGATTTATACCGATGTTGGCACTTTTAATGGCTTAATCGAAACGCTCGGAGAATCAATAAAGTACCCATTACTAACGGCCAAGGAAGGGACAACTCAACCGGTCGTTTTAGCTGGACCAACTTGCGATAGCTTGGACATAATGTACCAGCATCATCAATACCAATTACCTTCATCACTGGCGATTGGCGATCATTTATTCTGGCTATCTACTGGGGCATATACAACAAGTTATAGTGCTATTGAATTTAATGGATTTGCGCCATTAGCCTATCACATCGTACCTGAATTATGAGGGTTGACCCTATAAATTAGCAAAACCAGCCCCTCTGTAGCTTGCAATATTCAGCGACTACAGGTACAAAAAGTAACACCATTATAACGCCATAGTGTAAATAAGGACTTTATGAACAGCCGTACTCCAATTAAAGAAATAGATAAAAAGTTAGATATTATTGAGCATGTTAATCAAGATCACACTGAAGAGTTATTAACCATAGCGCAGAGTGCTCAGCCTCAAAAAAATATATTATCGGCAAAAATTCTCGATATATTTCAAGAGGGTGTACTGGTTGAGATGACCTTAAATAACAATTCTCAAGAAATAGAGAACTTCATACAGTTTGAAATAGAAGGTGATTTAGAGGAGCAAATTCTTTATTTAGCCTATGCAGCAATTGTCAAACAAGGACGTGATTTTAGCGGCTCAGGGAAACACTTTTTTACCGTCACTAATAAACAAAAACTCACTACCAATATGCTACGTCTAACCGTTAAAAGTGACACACCATTACCAGCATATTACCCAGGCTATGCCTATGGTTTTTTATTAAAAAGCATGAAAAAACCGGTAACTAAAAAACCAGCTGCAAGCAATAAAAAACACTGGTTAAAAGGCTTGTTTGATCGTTTTTTTATATGGTTGATGAAGCATTTATCCAGTCAAAGCCGCCAAAAGCTACTTTATAATATGAACAAAAATGTTCGCTTATATACGTTACGTAAGTCATGGAAAAGTAGCATTGACGCTGAGTTTTTTGATCAAGGATATATAGATATTTTTACCCATGGTGGTAGCCTGGGTAGTCTCTGGAGCGAAGCGCTGAGCGTTAATGATATTATTATGAGTCGCTCTGAGACTGACGATAAACATCCCCATTTGAGTGCCGGCCAGGCGTTATTAATAGCCGATGAAACTGCTTATCCAGCTTTAGCTGGCATTCTTGAACATTGGCAGAACCCGCAGCCACCGCACATCGTAGTAATAAGCGCAGTTGCAGATGAACAGGCCTATTTTGACGATGTGTCATTGCCTCAAGGTAGTCATATACAACCTGTTGTTTGTGCAGCTGAACGTCAAGGTGATGAAGTCTTAGCGGTGCTAGAGGAGTTTGAAACGATTGATGTTGTGTGGGCCGCATTCGAATCTGAATCAGCCAAGCAAGTCAGACACTATTTACGAAATAAACGCAAAGTTACGGGCAAAAATAATCACACCAAAGGTTATTGGCGATTGAAAAAAGTTTAACCAAGTCATTGCCCAACACAAGGACACTGTTATATTAAAAACATACAGTGCTCGCACGTAGCGGTTTAACAAGCATGGTAAACCGCTACGGCCTGATTAGCTCACTAACTAACAGATTCAGGGGGCTTACTATTTTTATGTGGCAAAGCCTTTACGATATCACCAAGCTATAAAGATCAACATCTGTTGCCAGTGTTTGTGATAGCTGTTTAGCAATTTGAGTCAGTATAATTTTGATAGATACGCTGCTCGGCCAATACTTTTAACTGCTTTCGGTCAATTTTTCTATTCCCCGTCAGCGGCATGCGTTCTAATTGTAACCATCGAGATGGAATATGCGAATTAGGCAGCTTACTCTGTAAGAACTGCCGTAAGCTGTTTGTACTAACAGGCTGATTATTCTCTGTAACATAAACAGCAACCAGCTCACTGCTCGCATATTGCGGATTGACACAGGCAAGCGCAATAGCATCGCGTACAGAGGGATGTTTGCTTAAACTTAATTCAATTTCGGCTGAGGCGATCCTGACCCCACGTATTTTTAAATAACCTTCTTTGCGACCAGAAAAAATAATTTTGCCATCATCACGGAAATATCCCCGATCACTGGTTTTAAATACCCGCACCGTTTCGCCTTCAGGATTAGTGATCATCGCAAAATCATGTTGATTGATTTCACCCGCTTTAAGATAACCATTTGCCAAATTAACACCTGACATACAAATAGTGCCGATCACAAAGTTAGGACAGTGCTGATCACTTTCATTTAGTATGTAATAACGATTATTTTTCAATGCCATACCATAAGGAATAATATCTTTATCGAAGGGGGATATCTCATGCCAAATACTCCAGATAGTTGTCTCTGTGGGTCCTCCAATGGAAAATAACCTTGCCTGAGGTACATATTGGCGTAGTTTTTCAATGATGCTAGGTTTTACGTAATCTCCTCCTTGCGATACTAATTTCAGTGAAAGCAGTTGCTGTGGCTGTGCACAAGCTAATAACATATCCACAATGGCTGGGACAGAACTCCAAACTGAAACCTGATGCTGTGCTATCAGAGAACTCCAATCCATTGCGCTTTTTGTTTGCTCTGGAGTGGGCACAACTAAACTAGCCCCGAGAGACATGGCACCAAATAACTCGTATATCGACATATCATGATGAAATGGCGTCACTGCAAACAAAACATCGGCCTTAGTTAACTGCCATGTTTGATTGGTTACCGCTACTACATTCGCCGTCGCTAAATGGTTCATTACTACACATTTGGGTGTACCTGTACTACCAGAAGTGTAAAGGTAATAACCTGGCTCAGCATCAAATAGCGGCTGACATTCGAGCGTTTCAGACACCTCTGGATTATCGAGGATCTGATCAATATTGATAGTGTTGATCCCATCATAATCAAGTGCTTTATCAATGATCGCCAGATCAGCCTGACAATTAGCAAGCATAAATTGAATTCGTTGTATTGGCGATCCCATATCAATAGGTAACCAAATAATATTACTCAGTGAGCATGCCAACGTCACTGCAATATGCTCTGGACTCTTAGGTAAACAAATAGCAACCACATCGCCCTTGTTAATATTTAATGCAGATAGTTGATTGATAATCTTAGCGACTTGCTTACCCAAGGTTGCATAACTGATCTTTTGCTCTGCGTAAATGAGCGCGGTATTATTATTACTGTTGCCGTATAGATGTTCTTTTATCTGCTCTAAATAATTGTCGACTATAGCTTCAGCCACGTATTCAGAGCCTGGTTCACCTTCAGGCAGTCCCGATGCTTTTGCCGTTACCTGTGTACATAAATCAGGAGGCGCTACACTCTGTAAGTCACTCAAGCTCGACATAGCAAGCAAATATTGCTCAACAGTAGACAACATTTCACTAATCACAAGCGCCGGTAACGCCTGCTCAGCATAATCGAAATCAATCGCAATATCATTTTTCGCAGTTTGACTGATCCGAATATCTAAGGCTAATTGTGGCGTTTGTGTAACACCCGAAATATAGTCAACGTGCTCATACTCGCTTGCTCCCCAACTCAGGCCGTTGGTCACTGCAACTGGCAACGTAATCATTTTCGCTGTTTTCTTAACCAGCAACTTTCCTAGCTCAATCCCTGAAAATGTCGTATGTGCCATCGCATTTAATACATTTTTTTGCAGCGTTTGTGCCTTTTCAATAAAACTGACTTCCGTATTTGCGCGGTATTCAACAGCAATAAATGACGAGTGATTACCCAACTGTTGATGCAATATTGAATTTGAAATAGGCATAGAGAATAATAAATAATGCTCATTTGCCCACAATGCAACCACTTCGAGTAAGGCTGCACTCAGCACAGAGTTAGGTAGCAACTGATGTTTAGCTCCCATCGCGGCAATCGCTTGCCAGAGCCTTTTTGGTATAATAATGCCCTGTCTTACGTAATGAGGCGAAAAAATCGTTTCTAAATCGCGCTTCCAAGGCAAAGTAGTAATACTGTCAACATTCGCCAATTTATCTTGCCAATAGGCCTTATCAATGCTGTTGTTAGTGAAATAACTCGGCGGTGTTTGCCGTTGGCTCATCACTTGATGCGTTGCCTTACCGTTAAACAACTCACTTAATAAAATAGCAACCGCATAACCATCAACAATCAGACCATCAAAGCTAGTAAATAAAAGCGCATGCTTGTCATCATGGTTCATGTTTTTTGGTAATAACACCAGCCGCATACACCAAAGTGGTCGCTCTAACGGCAGCACACTATGCGAATATTTCTCCCGTAAATGGTTGAGCTCATGTTGCACACTTTGCTGTTCACACTCACGCAGGTCGACTATCTCAATATTTAATATAACGTCTGCTAATATTTCTTGCTTTAGATCATGTTCATTAATCAAAGTGCGCATAACCGAATATTTCTCGGCTAATTGCGACACGGCAGTTTCTAATTCGCAGGCGTTAAAGTGACAATAAAACTCTCTAAAGTCATGCATTGCCACACCGCCGAGTGGAATTTGCGTATTACGACCTAATAGATATGCACGCTGTAATGGGTTTAGGGGCTGTGAATCAACAATACGCATTATTTTTCCTTAATATTTTTAATAACACCTCGGCAATATCGTTAGCTATTTCAGGTAGCTTGTCACTGATTTTATTAGCCAAATTATTTGCAGTACGTTCGATAAAAACATCAACTACGGTTAACTCACAACCTTTAAAATACTGATTAACCGCGGCGACTAAGTGAGTTGCAAGCAAAGAGTCGCCCCCACAGCTAAAGAAGTCTTCATCAAGATTATTGCTACTTATATCGGTGCCAATGGTGCTGGCAAAAATATAACCGACCGCTTGCTGTAAGGCTGAGCTATTTGAGCTAGCTTGCTGAACTTCACACTCTTGCAGGCAATCTCTCAGCAACGCCTGTTGGTCAATGTGACCATTGGCATTGACAGGTAAAGCTGTTGCTAAATAATAGTGATTGGGCAATAACTGACGAGGTAAAATTTTCGCTAACTGTTTATGGATCATATGCTGTTGCACAGTGTCATTTTTAATCACAACCCCTGCGATTAATATCTTGTTACCTTTATCCATTACAAACTGCACTGAGGCATCTAACACGGTGTCTAGTTTTACGATCAATGCTGCAATAGCCTGTAGCTCTATAACATAGCCCTGATTGTAAAGCAGTTGCGATGCTGAACCACACAGTTGAATTTCACCACTTTGTTGGTAATAGGCAAAATTTCCGGTGTTGTACCAAATAACTCCCTGTTGTTCATAACGAGCAGCTACCGACTCCTCGGCTGACACCAAATCGTCAGTACAAATAGCAGCTCCCGCTACCCATAATTGACCAATCACGTGATCTGGGCAATCTCGTTTTTGCTCGTTTAACACTCTACAGCCAATACTCGGTAAAGGTGTACCATAAGTCATAAAAGCTGTTTGCTTAGCCTTATGTTCGTCGCAAACACTATAACTGGTATAAAATGCTGCTTGTTTAGCGCCTGCGAGTGCAACCAACTGCACACTCGGGTTATGGCTTTGTAGTTGCTGCCACAACTGCGTGGCAACGGGCTCAGCTCCTGCCAAAACATACGCTAATGATGGCAGTGACTTTTCTTTAACATTATTGAGTAGTGCGCTTAGCTGTGTTGCAGAACAATGTAAGGTATTAACTCGTTGCTGTTGAATAAACTGAGCCCACAGTGATGGGGTTAGTTTATGTAATTGCTCAACTAAAACTAAAGTACCACCCGATGACAACGTAGCAAAGATATCCAGTGCCACCAACTTTTGAAAGGGATTATACAGCGATAATAAACGAGTAGTTTGATCAAAACTAAATAAGGTAATGATATCAAGTAAGCTACTAACAATTCCTTGATGAGTTACCTTAACAGCTGTTTGATGCTCTGCATCGAGTACAATGTACGCTAATGCTGACTCAGATAACGGCTCTTGCATCGTGAAGTTAGCTTCACTGATGGTTGGCAGCTGTGCTAATTCAGCATAACAGAACTGGTTACTAGCGACTATCTGGCTATTAGTAACCGAATACTGACAATGATTTTTCTTATATGACTCAGTCCATTGATTTGACACATTACCTTCAGCGATAACGTAACTTGCCCCAATCGATAAAATAGCAAGTATGACTGTTATATAAGCTTCGCTTTCACTGAGCTCAATTGCCAAACAATCACCGGCCTTAACGTGCTTAGCAGTTAGGTTAACGGCGACATTGCTCACATTTGTTGCTAATTGTGCGTAGCTAATGGTCTGCTCTGCAAAACACAGGGCGGTATTTTCTGGATTATGTTTAACTTGTTGCCAAAAATCACTTTGCAAGGGTTTTATCATTGCTTGCGGATGAGAATGCAAATCACCATGCAGTTGCCGCCTCTGACGCTGCGTTAAAGGTAGCTGTATAGTTAACGGTAATTCTGCCCGTTGTGGCGAATTGACTAATGCTTCAAGTAATCCCAGATAAGCAGAAAACATTTCGCTGATAACATGTTCTTTAAATGCCGCAACACGTACATCCCAATTAATGAGTATTCCATGATTATGCTCAGCCACTTGCACATCCAAATCAACCATTGGTCCTTGCGATACACACCAAACAGGCTTACCTAAAGTTTTTGTTACCGATTCAGGAATAATTTCGCCGTGCTCCAATCCACAAGTGTACACAATCGGGGCTATTTGCGTATCTTCATGTAATTTAGACAAGTCTCTCAGTACATTAATACCTGAATAGGCACTGTGCTGTTGTACTCTTTGACGTTCGTCTGCCAATCTTTGCAACATAATGTTAAAAGGCTCATCATCGCGCAACTCAACATTCAGTATCACTAGATCCGTAAAGTCACCGACTAAGCTATTAATGTTGTCGCTATAAGGCTGGCGTTTGAATACCGGCAGGTTAAGCCTGAACCGATTAGCGCTAGACCAATTTCCAACTGTAATAGAAAACACCGCTAGCATTAAATTAGACAAGCTCACCTGATATTTATCGGCAAGGGCTGTTAATGCCTGCTTATGTTGCTGAGAAAAAGTGTGATGTAAGCTATCGCAAACAAATGTGTCTGGTCGAAAATATTCCGCTCTAGCGGGCAGTTTTGGCGGTGGTGCAATGTCCGTGAGCCGATCTTGCCACCATGCTTGATCGTTCTGAATCGTCTGTTTTAATGTGCTGTCATGTTGTCGTTGTTGAAGGTAGTCAAAATAACTCTGTTTGCATCTTGTAAGCTGCGTGTGTTCGCCTTTATAAATACTCGCTAACTCTCTATAAATTAACAAAATACTTGGTGCATCGGCAGCAATCATATTAACATCAATGTGGAGTCGATGTGCTTGCTCTGGTAATAGCGTTAAACTAAAATAAATAACTTCCCCTTGCTCTATCGCCAATTTTTGATGGGCTAAACGAATCCTTTTTTGATGCAAAAATTGCGCAATTTCAACGCTGTCAGAATCGCGTAAATCATCAATCTCAATTTGATAATTAGGATCAACATCAGCAATAGTTTGTAGCCCATTATTTGAGATAACCACACTTAACATAGGGTGCATTTTTAATAATAGCTGGATTGCTTGGTTCAACACCGTAGGATTAATATTTTGGCCGTCAAATTCGACATATAAATGAGCAGATAGCGCCGTCGATTGCTGTCCAGCCCAGAAGGAATACTGCATTTCCGACAACGCACATTCACTTAGTTCTGGCTGACTTGCAATAGCATCCAAGTTGAAAGTCGATAATGAAGGCAAATCACTCATCGTATCATCATCGGTTAGTGGCTTTTGCTCATCGCTCTTTTGTGCACGATTAAGCAGTACTATCCAATCAATGATCCTCGGCGCTGAAGCAAAATCAACATAATTCAAGGACAGTTGGTATTCTTCCTGAAAAGTATTAACTAACTGCATGATAGCCAATGAATGCAGACCAAACTCAATCAAATTAGCGGCTACCGGAATAGTTTCATCTGCCAACTTTAAGATCTGTTTTAGTTGTTCGGTAATTACTATTTCGAGTTCTATGTTATCTAATTCCATTTTCTACCTATTTTAATTGAAGGAGCAATGATTTCATCCACCAAGCGTTGCGCCACCATCTACCACCAGATCATGCATGGTGATATGACCCGCTTGCTCACTCGTTAAAAAAGTGACTGCATCGGCAATATCTGCTGTCGTTGCCAACTTTTGCAATGGTATACCTAGCTTGTAATTTTCCATGTCACCGGCAATGGTACGCTGTTCACTACCACCATTAACCCACATGTCAGTTTGCATCGACGTAAAAGTAGATCCAGGAGAGACCGAGTTGACTCTTACAGAATATGGCGCCAATTCAAGTGCGAGAGTTTTTGCCATATTAGTTAGTGCTGCTTTTGAAGCGCCATAAGCCGCCATTCCAACCCGTGGCACGCGTGCAGCATTAGAAGAAACAAAAACAATACTGCCAGCCCGTCGCTGTTGAAAATGAGGTGTTAACCAGCGCATAAAATAAACCGGTCCAAACAAATTAACAGCAAATGTGTTATGCCATTGTGCGATCGTGGCTTGTGCTATTTTGTTAACCTCTAATACTCCGGCAACACTAACAAAATAGTCTGGCGGACTACTTACCAGCAGTTGCTGACATAGTTCATCAACGTGTGATGATCGTTTTACATCGCACTCATAAACAAATGGTTTCAGCTGTTCAGGAACATTACGCTTACTAATATCAAAACCAACCACCTGCATTCCCTGCTCATGAAAACGCTGAAAAATGGCCGCACCAATCCCCTGATTAACACCCGTCACCCATGCTATTTTTTTACTCTGTTGTTGATTCATCATAGACCTTAAAACTGTGATTATGAGCCACATTGCATCTTCACAAGTTACGCCAATAACAGTGTGGACAACTGCATACTTTCAGTAACTTAATCAATGCCCGTATAAAAACCGAACCGTGTCATAACATTGTTTTATTTACTGCGAATAATTTTTTAGTTAACTAGATATCAGGGAATCAATCGCGATACTTTCAGTCACCGTGCTCACCATCCCAAGGTTACGTTGTACATAACGTAGTGCATACAAATGATCATCACGGCTAAAATCAGCTATAGCATCAGCCATAACAAACGGCTTAATACTCTTCATAAAAGCCTCAGCAGCTGTTTGTAATACCCCAATATGCGCATAAATACCGCAAATGATCAGTTGATCACGCTGCTCTTGCATCATCTGTTCAGCTAGATCAGATAAGAAAAAAGCACTATAGCGCCACTTAGTTAGTAACCGATCACTTTGTTCTGGCGTAAGAGATGCAACAATGTTTGCCAGCTCAGGCTTAGCGGTTAAACCTGGGCCCCACATATCGGTTAATAACCCGCGACTCTCGTCACTTTGCTCAGCCGGTTGTGCAGTGTAATACACCGGGATTCGCTGTTCTTTTGCCCATGCTTTGAGTGCTGAAATCTGCTTAATAACTCGGCTCATCATAGGACTAGCTGGATGGTAAAAATTAATAAAGTAGTCTTGCATATCATGGATCAATAAAGCGGCTTTTTTCGGTTCTATAGCCCAATCAACTTTAGCTGCAGGGTATTCATTGGCAGTCGGAAATGCATAATCTTGGATCGCTGGAATAGTCATATAGGGGTTCTTAATATTAAGTTAGATTAATTAGCTAGCTGAAAATGCGCCGAGTATGGTCTGTAATTTAGATTCAGTTTCATGCCATTCAGCATCAGCATCTGAGCCTTTGACAATGCCTGCCCCTGCATACAAGGTCATGCGATTATCAAATAATAAACCACATCGAATAGTAACCACCCACTCACCATTACCTTTGGAGTCCATCCAACCAACTAATCCGGTGTAATATTGACGGTCATAATTTTCATTCTCGAGAATAAAGTTTTTGGCTAGATCCGTGGGTGTACCACATACTGCAGGCGTCGGATGTAAATCTAATGCTAAATTTAATGCATTCGCAGCACCTTGACGCAGTTGCCCTGTAAAAATTGAAGACAGATGTAGCATGCTTGAAGTTTCGAGTATATGTGGCTGCTCTGATATTGATAAATGGCAACAATGAGGCGCTAAGTTACGCGCAATATTGTCAACAACAAATCGGTGCTCATCATTATCTTTACTTGATTGCTGTAAATTTGCTGCATGCTTGCTATTTAACTGCTCATCGTTAGTACGCCTTGCCGATCCCGCTAATGGATTACTAACCACTTGATTACCATGACGAGATAGCAACAATTCCGGGCTCGCGCCCAATAAAACGTGGCCGTTAGCAACAGGAATAGCAAACGTATAAGCATGTGGATTTTTATTCATCAATTGCCTCGCCATTCGTAGGGGAGGTTGAGAATGTTCAAACTCCACTTCTAACGATTGTGACAACACAATTTTTTCTATTGCCAACTGGTCAAACGCAGAAAGAGCACTGCTAACACTATTTTTAAAATGTGTTTCACTAGTTATTCTTGTTTTATTCTTTATTGCAAAATTGTCGCTTGTTATTTGTTCAATAAATGCATCACGAGGTTCTTTAACGTAGCTGCTATACACATTCAATGCTGAATTTTTTGTATTATCAAATGGGATTGCACCAATCAAAATAGGATCCTTTACTCCTTGTTCGTATAGGGAAGCAAAGGCCTGATCAATTTTCTGATTTAGTGTAACCCGCTGAGATGCTGGAGTAGTAATAGTAGCAACACAATCAAGTGCAAATAACTGATGTTCGCTCGTAGCAAACACAGATACCTCATTTTGGTCAAAGTGAATGATATCTGAGATAAACCGACTAGAAGATTTTTGCATTCCTTGTTCCTTTGCTTTTTTCGCTCACAATTTTGTAATTATCTTGTGCTGATAAAAACAGTATTGTCTGTCCCTATCAGCACAAGGCAATTACAATAAATGCAAATGATAACAATTACCAATTGTAATTAAGCTATTCTATTTTACCTTCTTAGTCAAGCAATTACTTACACATTGATAAAGGTAAGTAATTGACTGATTACGCTATGAACTCTTACTATGCGGGTATCCAAAGACAGTACCGTTCACTAAATAACCTATCAACTTCATATTTTCCTACCTGAATGTAAACCCTTTGACTGAAGCAACGGTATTCCTCAGCAATTTTCTGTGCGAGACGTAAAATCTTAATTAATGTAATTGTATTAACTATCACCACCTATTATTTTAAATGATAATTGTTTATAATTTCATTTATGTTAATTAAGTGCTATTTTTGCAAATCTTAAAATTAGCTTTCTTAGCGTACACTCAGCCTTAGTTATGGACGTAATACAATGATTAGTAAAAGGTTTCCTTGGCCAATGCTGGCCAGCATTTACATTTCTCAATACATAGGCATTGCCTTTATTCTATCAGCAGCTGTTGCCATTCTGCGGCAACAAGGTGTACCGCTAGATAAACTCGCATTGCTAAACTTGGCAATGTTGCCGCTAGCAGGTAAAGTTTTTTATGCACCGCTAATCGATAAATACCGCTGCTTTTTTCAAGGTCAATATCGAAGCTGGCTAATTGTTGCCCAAGCGGGTATGACATTACTGTTGATACTCACTGGGATGATGAATTTAGAGCATCAATTTAGCTGGATATTTGCTGCATTGCTGTTTTACATGTTTTTTATGAGTGTTCAAGATGTTTCTGTCGATGGCTTATCCTGTAAACTGTTTGATGCCGATTCACGAAAATGGGCCAGCAGCATCCAATTTTCGGGGAATTTATTGGGCAACATTATTGGCGGCGGGCTGATACTGATGTTGTATCCATGGTTACACTGGCATGGTTCATTATGGGTATTGGCAGGATTAACGTCTATTTCGTTAATGCAAATAGTGTTATTCACTGAACCCGAGCAATCAGCTACTAAGGTACAACATATTGACTCAGGGAATTTATTGCGTGATGTCTATCATTTTATAAAAAGCCAGCGCCGATGGTTTATGCTATTAGCAATATACCCTATTGGTTTCACTAGTGGCTTTGCCATATTAACACCATTATTAATCGATGCAGGGTGGCAGCTGGGTGAAGTCGGATTCATAACCAAAGTATTTGGTTCAGCAATAGGCGTTGTATCGGCCCTATTCGCAACAGCGGTGATCACTCGCTTAGGACGCATCAAGGCATTATTAACTATTACCCTAACACAAGCGTTAGGCTTAGCTTTTATTATCCCAATAACAATGGGTTATACCGATAAGTTAACAGTTTATACTGCCGTTACGATTTATTTTATTGGTTTTCCAGCATTGCTTGTGACACTTTCAACTATGATCATGGACAAGGCTGCTGTCACTCACCGTAAAGCTACTTTTTTTACCTTACAATTTAGCTTAGTGTCTTTAATGGGATTTATTTATTCCGCCATTAGTATGGCATTGGCTAAATATGTTGGTTATAGCATCATTACTATTGCTGGCGTACTCCTAACGTTAGCGGTTGCCATGCTTGCTTGGTTGATACTTGAACGGAAAAATCGTGATGATAAGTACCAAAATATAAATATCGAAAGTAGTACCTCATGACTATTAACTTATTTTGTCTACCTCCAGCTGGAAGTAGTGCCGCTTTATATACAGCTTGGAAAAAACAAGTAACCAACGACATTACCATTGTACCCGTCGAGTATCCAGGCCATGGGGCATTAGCTAAACAGCCTTTGCTCCATGATCCTGATATTCTTGCGCACCATATTATAACCGAAATTAAGTCACATCCACTCAGTCCATTTATGTTGTTTGGTCATAGTGTGGGGGCTGCACTACTTTGGCGTGTCATTGCAGCAATCGAACACACGCCACTATTTAAGCAATTAAAAATGATTATTGTTAGTGGCAGGCCTACACATAGTTACACCCGCAAAATGCCAGCCAAGCATTTGCTGAGTCGTGCAGGGTTAATAAACTTACTGCGTCACTACAACAATGTGCCTTCTGAACTATTTCAAAATGAAGATGCAATGAACTTCTTCTTAGCGATTTTACGTAACGATCTTCATCTTAATGATAATATGCTGCAAGATAGAGTAAAAAAAATAAACCGACCTTTACTGGTTTTCTATGGCAAGGATGATCCAGATATTCCAAGTCACAGCCATATGCTAGCTTGGCAGGAGTACACCACCCAGTGGCTAGGTTGCTACCCATTAGCTGGGGATCATTTCTTCTTTAATGAGCTTAGCTCTCGCAAAGCCATGTTTGATAAAATTGCCGCTGCCGTGTCGAAGTTAACAAGCTAAATGATGGAGCAGGGCTTGGTACTGTTTCATTGTTGACTAGATCACTCATTCTCTGCTCTTATTAAATAGATAAATCTCCGTTCATCGCAACCTGCTGTATTTCTATTTTCTGTTACTTTATAACAGTATTAATGCTGTTTAATAACAAGGAATAAAAATGAAATTACTCTACCCTCTTACACTATTGGCTACGGTGAGTTTTTATGGCGTAGCAGCTCAAGCTAACAATACCTTAAAATTAGAAAATGTATTCGACCTTGAATATGCCAATCAAATTGCAATGACTAACGACGGTAAAACCGTCTACTTTGTTCGTAATCGCATGGATATTAAATCAGATAGTAAAGTTAGTAATATTTGGTCGGTCGATAGTAGTTCAAAGCAATTACAACCGCTTACATCGGGTGTACATATGGATTACTCCCCTGTCTTGTCGCCAGACCAATCACGTTTAGCGTTTATTTCAACGCGCGATGGCAGTAGCCAAATTTATGTAAAATGGCTAAAAACAGGCGCGGTTGCAAAAATTAGTAATCTTACTCAAAGCCCTGCAAGTTTGCAGTGGTCACCTAATGGTCGGCAATTACTGTTTAGCCAATTTGTACCGCGTAAAGTTAGTTCCCCGGTTAATTTACCAGGCAAGCCTGAAGGTGCCAGCTGGGCAGAGCCTGCTAAATTTATTGATGACGTATATTATCGTGCCGATGGCGGCGGCTATACCAAGCCTGGTTTTCGTCATTTGTTTACTATTGATGCCAATGGCGGTAATGCCCGTCAGTTAACCTCTGGCGACTTTGACCATGGCGGATCAGTCAGCTTTTCCAAAGATGGCAATACGCTTTATTTTTCAGCTAATCGTCATGCAGAGTTTAAGCTCAAACCAACTAACTCAGAAATTTATCAACTAACATTAAAAGATTTACAAATCACCCCTGTTACCGACCGAGAAGGTCCTGATCAGCAACCACAAATATCACCCAATGGGCGTTATCTTGCTTATACAGGTTATGATGATAAACGTACCAATTATGAAAATACCCAGCTGTATATTCGCGATTTAAAATCGGGTGATACCACCAGTTTAACCTCGGATTTTGACCGCAGTGTTGGGCAAATAAAATGGGCTGATAACTCAAAAGGTGTGTACTTTAGTTACGCTAGTGAAGGACAAACCGTACTCGCTTATCAACCACGCAGTGGTAAGCGTAAAATAGTGACTGAAAAAATTGGTAGTGTGTCATTTGGTCGCCCATATTCTGGAGGTGACTTTGATATAAGCGACGATGGTGATGTGGCAATCACGCTTGCAGATAGCCAACGCCCCGCTGATATAGCAATAGTTAAAAATGGTAAAACACAACGTTTAACAAAATTAAATGATGACGCGCTTGGTAATAAACAGCTGGCAAAAGTAGAAGAAATTTGGCTGAAATCAAGTTATGACGACTTACCTATTCAAGGTTGGGTCGCCTACCCTCCTGGGTTTGATAGTAGTAAAAAATACCCACTTATTTTAGAAATACACGGCGGCCCCGTGGCTAACTACGGTCCACACTTTAGCGCTGAAATACAATTATTTGCCGCTAAAGGTAATGTGGTTTTATATATGAACCCGCGTGGTAGTGATTCATATGGGAAGAAGTTCGCGCAAACTATTCATCACAATTATCCAAGTAACGATTTTGATGACTTAATGACAGGCGTTGATGCGCTTATTGGCAAAGGTTTTATTGATCAGTCAAAACTGTTTGTAACAGGTGGCTCAGGTGGCGGTGTTCTTACGGCGTGGATTGTTGGCCATACCGACAGATTTGCCGCCGCAGTTGTTGCCAAGCCAGTGATCAATTGGATCAGCTTTGTACTAACTGCTGACTTCTACCCATTCTTTGCTGATTACTGGTTCCCAGGTAAACCATGGGATCATATTGAGCATTATATGAAACGCTCGCCAATTAGCTATGTTGGTAATGTTAAAACACCAACCATGCTACTCACTGGTGAAGCGGATCACCGCACTCCGATTTCTGAGACCGAGCAATTCTACCAAGCATTAAAGCTACAAGGAGTTGATACTGCAATGGTACGTATTCCTGATGCATCACATGGCATAACAAAGCGGCCGTCAAACTTGATGGCTAAAGTAGCTTATATTCAATGGTGGTTTGATAAGCATAGTAAGTAAAAAGGGTTTAGGGGCTAGCTTTCAGATAAACCTAGCTCTTTTATCTCCTACTGACAGTCGCGGCTCACTTTTTGTAAACCCCCTTTACAATGATAACGTGAGTAATTCCTTACATACTTAAACAGTATCGGACTTTGTAAAAAATCGAGTTAGTAAAATTTCGGTTTATGACATTTTTTAGTCATTGAGTTAGTAAAAAATCGGTTTGAGCCACTGTTTATGGCGTTTAAGTTGGTAAAAAAGTGGTTTGTAGTCAGTTAGAGTTGGTAAAAAATCGGTTTGTATTTTTTAATTAATGGCTGATAACGGCCATTTTTATCAACATCCCCCCTTTCCAAAGAACTAAAAGCTGTTGAAATCGCTAAATTGATAAAAAATACCGCCAAAAAACTTACTTGATTAAACTCTGATCCAAAAATTAAAAATAAATCTGATGCTAGTTAAATACTGATCCAAGCCTTAGTTAAACTCTGATCTAAATGGGAAGGTTACAAGTGTAAAGCGAACACCTTCTGTAGTTGCTAGCATCAAAAAAGGGCCTTGCGGCCCTATGTAACATTGTTGAGTTGGGCTGTTATATTAGAACTGATTCATAGTATTTGCTTCGCCGCCCGCTTTAAGCGCATTCTCACCTGAGAAGTACTCTTTATGGGTATCTCCCATGTTAGAGCCTGCTAAGTCTTGATGCTTAACGGATGCTTGTTCGCGGCGAATTTCTTGACGCTGCACATCACGTACATAAGCCAGCATACCTAAGTCACCAAAGTAGCCTTCAGATAGAATATCGGTGCTCAATGCAGCCGTGTGATAAGTTGGTAGTGTAATTAAGTGATGGAAAATACCGGCTTCGCGCGCGCCATCACGTTGGAAGTTTTGTACTAACTCATCCGCTGCGACTGCAAGTTCAGTTGCATCCATCTCTGGTGCCATGAGCGCCTTATTATCATCAATACTTGGATAAGCAGATAGATCTTTGCCTTCGTCTAACCATTGTTGATAAACTTGCTCGCGGAATTTCAATGTCCAGTTGAAAGAAGGTGAATTGTTATAAACCAGTTTAGCGTCAGGAACTTGCTCTTTAACGCGATTAACCAGTTCAGCAATTTGTTTAACATGTGGCTTTTCGGTTTCAATCCACAGTAAATCAGCACCCGACTGCAAGCTGGTAATACAATCGAGTACCACTCGGTCTTTTTCTGTGCCTTCGCGGAATTGGTATAAACCATTATCAAGGCGAGTCGGCTTACATAATTGGCCGTTCAGCTTCATTGCCGTATCACCTTCATTTAAATCTTCAACACCGTTAATTGGCGTGGTTTCTAAAAACGCATTGTACTGACTAGCAAGGTCGCCAGGTGTTTGTGATACTGGCACTTTTTGCGTTAGGCTAGCCCCAAGTGAATCGGTACGTGCGACAATAATCCCGTTATCAATACCCAGCTCTAAGAACGCATAACGCACGGCGTTAATTTTTGCTAAAAAGTCTTCATGAGGTACAGTTACTTTACCGGCTTGGTGGCCACATTGTTTAGCATCAGATACTTGGTTTTCGATTTGGATAGCACACGCCCCCGCTTCAATCATTTTTTTAGCGAGTAGGTAGGTTGCTTCTTCATTACCAAAACCGGCATCAATATCTGCGATGATCGGCACCACATGACTTTCAAAGTTATCTATTTTATTAAGTACCGCTTGTACATCACCGCCAGTTGCTTTGGCGTTATCTAAGTCTTTAAATAAGTGGTCAAGTTCACGGGCATCCGCTTGTTTTAGGAAAGTATAAATTTCTTCAATCAACGCCGGTACTGAGGTTTTTTCGTGCATACTTTGATCCGGTAATGGGCCGAACTCAGAGCGCAGTGCAGCAACCATCCAACCACTTAGGTATACATAGCTGCGCTTAGTGGTTTTTTGGTGACGTTTAATCGCCATCATCATTTGTTGGGCGGTAAAACCATGCCAGCAGCCAAGCGATTGTGTGTATTGGCTGGTATCAGCATCATATGCAGCCATGTCTTCACGCACAATATTAGCTGTAAACTGGGCGATATCTAATCCGCTACGAAAACGATTTTGTAAACGCATACGGCTTGCATATTCAGGATTAATTGCTTGCCATGCATTACCTTGTGCTTGACAAAGTGTCGCTAAAGTATCGGTTTCACGTTGATAAGTAGTCATAATAAAAAATCCTTTGAACGGGTTAAAACTAAATTTTATTTATATGGTTGTATGGGAGGCTAAAGAGTTAATGCTCCGTAGCGCTTAAATCAACATTAGGCTGATTAGTTCGATTTAGTAAATTTATAGTTGTTATGCTGGCTATATATTTTGTGAATGACCAAAAGAACACTAATTACGTAGTTTTGAGTTATGGTTACAGCACGACTACTACAGCCAGTCATTTAATTAGCACCACGACCGTTTAAAAGGATATCGATTATGACTCTCTCTCACTGCCAATTTGGATTAACCGTAGATAACCAATTAGCCGATTTTATTAACCAGCAACTGCTACCCGGTACAGGTATTAGCGAACAACACTTTTGGCAAGGGTTTGCTGAAATTATTGATGATCTTACCCCACTTAACCGTGCATTATTAGTTAAGCGTGAAGATCTGCAACACCAAATTGATAGCTATCACCTAGCAAATAAACACTGGGATGCAACGCAATACCAACAATTTTTAACTGACATTGGTTATTTAGTCCCAGAACCCGATAATTTTTGCATTGAGACAGAAAATGTTGAGCCTGAAATAGCCCGCACAGCAGGCCCTCAGCTCGTTGTGCCAGTAAGCAACGCACGCTTTGCACTTAATGCAGCAAACGCGCGTTGGGGGTCATTATATGATGCTTTGTACGGCACTGATGTACTGAGTGAAGAAGATGGTGCGGAAAAAGGCAATACATATAATCCGGTTCGCGGTTTCAAAGTAATGGCTTATGCAAGGCAGTTTTTAGATAAAGCCTTACCTCTTGAAAATGGCTCACATATTGAAAGTACCAATTACTCGGTGGTTAATGGGCAACTCATCATCACCCTACGTGATAGCTCACAAATAGGCTTAAAACAACCATCTCAACTTGTTGGTTTCCAAGGTGAAGCACAAAATCCCAGTGCAATTTTATTACTCAGCCATGGCCTCCATATAGAGTTACAAATAGATCATAACCACAACATTGGTAAAGCCGATAAAGCGGGCTTAAAAGACGTCGTACTAGAAGCTGCACTTACTACCATCATGGATTGTGAAGACTCCGTTGCCGCCGTTGACGGTGAAGATAAAGTGCAAGTTTATCAAAATTGGTTAGGCTTAATGAAAGGCACTCTCGTTGAGTCATTCACAAAAGATGGCAAAACGATTGAGCGTGCACTCGCTAAAGACCGCAGTTATTCTGGTATTAATGGCAAACCGCTAAGTCTAAAAGGGCGTAGTATGATGTTTGTGCGTAATGTTGGCCATTTAATGACAACCCCCGCGATTCAAGATAGCCAAGGCCGCAACGTATTTGAAGGTATCATGGATGCAATGATCACGGTCACCGCCGCAATGCATGACTTAAACGGCAATAGTCCAGTAAAAAATTCAACGGCAGCCAGTATCAATATCGTCAAACCAAAAATGCATGGCCCTGAAGAAGTTGCTTTTACCAATACATTATTTAGTCGTATTGAACAGCTTTTACAGTTACCCAAAAACACCATAAAAATGGGCATTATGGATGAAGAGCGCCGTACCTCGGTGAACTTAAAAGCTTGTATTAATGCTGCTAAACAACGTGTGGTATTTATCAATACGGGCTTTTTAGACCGCACTGGTGATGAAATACATACCTCAATGCAAGCAGGCGTAGTATTACCAAAAACAGCCATTAAGCAGCAACCTTGGATCAGTGCTTATGAAGACAGAAATGTCGATATCGGTTTACAAACTGGGTTAAGTGGTCGCGCACAAATAGGCAAAGGTATGTGGCCAATGCCCGATAAAATGGCGTTGATGATGGAGCAAAAACTTACCCACCCACAATCAGGCGCTAATACTGCTTGGGTGCCCTCCCCTACTGCAGCCACCTTACATGCAATGCACTATCATGAGGTTGATGTGTTCGCCTGTCAAAAAGCGATTGCCCAGCGTCAACAAGCTAGTTTAACACAACTACTAACTCCGCCTTTGATGGTTGATCCTAATAGTTTGAGCAAAGAAGATATTCAGGCAGAGCTGGATAACAATGCACAAGGCATTTTAGGTTATGTAGTACGTTGGATTGATCAAGGTGTAGGCTGCTCTAAAGTGCCTGATATTAACCATATAGGGTTAATGGAAGATAGGGCTACCTTGCGTATTTCAAGCCAACATATGGCTAACTGGTTGCAGCATGGGATATGCACGCAGGCACAAATAGTAACGACCATGGCGAAAATGGCAAAAGTAGTGGATGCCCAAAATGAAGGGGATCCTGCTTATATTAATATGGCTGATCCCGCGCAAAGCTTAGCGCAAAGTATTGCATATCAAGCAGCATTAGCCCTTGTATTAGAAGGAGTTAAACAACCTAGTGGTTATACTGAACCATTATTGCATGCGTTTCGTATAAAATATAAAGCGCAACGATAACTCCCTTTCGAGTTTGTTCGTGTCATATTGCCAGCCCTCGGGCTGGCTTTTTTTGCTTAAATTATCCTTTAGCCTAATTCACTACAATGGCGTTATGATAAACGTTTTGTACGTCGTCACAATCTTCCAACATCGCAATGAATTTATCAAAATTAGCGATAACATCGGCATCAGTAATGTCTATATGCACTTGTGGCACAAAGGTGATTTCGTCAACTTCAAAATTAATACCCTCAAACGCCTCTTCTAATGCTGTTTTGGCTTTGTAATATTCTATATGGGGAGCAAAAACCGATACTTTACCGTCTTCAACTTCAACATCGGTTACATCAACGTCAGCCATCATTAAAGCTTCAAGTACCACTTCATCATCGTCACCACTAAAGCCAAGTACAGCCAAATGATCAAACATATGAGCTACACAGCCGGGCGTACCTATTTTTGAATCGGTTTTAGTAAACGGTAAGCGGACATCTTTAATAGTACGATTTGGATTATCTGTTAAACAATCAACAATCACCATACAATTACCTGGGCCATAGCCTTCGTAACGTGCTGTTGCATAATCTTCACCAGCTCCGCCAGCAGCTTTTTCTATCGCTTTTTCGATAACATGTGCTGGTACTTGATCTCGCTTTGCACGTTCGATTAAGCGTTTTAGCGACTGGTTTACTTCTGGATCAGGTTCACCATTTTTTGCTGCTACGTAAATTTCTTTACCGTACTTAGAATTAACTTTGGTTTTAGCATTGGCTGTTTTCGCCATGGAGCTTTTACGTACTTCAAATGCTCTGCCCATCTTATGCCTCTATTGGAAACTCGATATTGGCAACATTTTAACAATTTGCGCAGTATTGAGCTAGTGATTAAATAGCTACAGAATCACAATAATGACATTTTATTTGACACTTAACTTACATTTATAAAAGTTAAACAACATGCTATTTAACATAATATATATAACCAACTAAACGGAAGCATTTAAAAGTCGAGATTGTTGTGTTTGCCCTAAGTTATTTATTAACTTGAGCAATTGGACATGAAACGGAATATATTCGTATTGACTATAAAAACTAATAAAAACGCGCACAAAATTACTGTGCGCGTCGATTTGGGGACTGCCTACTGAGTTTGCTCTACCGCAGTATTAGCTGGTTCAAAACGTGCTTCTAACCAAGTGTCATCTTGGGCAAAGTAAAGTGTTTTCACTTTGCCTTGGCCTTCAACATTAACCATATTCACTTGTGCAGGCCATAAATCACGCAACGCACCGTGACTCATACGGATACCTTTAATATCGTTAGGGATTGGCGCTTCTTGGTAAACCCAAAAAAACTTACCATCAACTTGCGCACCCACTTCCTTCAGTACTAGCGGCTCACCATCGAGTGTTTGTAAAGCAACATGTGATTCTATGTAATCTACAAACCGTTGCTGATCTTCTTTATTACTAATAATATCAGCACCACTGGCAAATAAATGTTCCACAGCATGCTCGGTATCATGTAAATAAAAACGATGCATCAACTCAATATTACTCGTCCGCTTATTGAATAAAACAGTAGTTACTGATGCTTTAAGTTGATGCGCCATTGCTGGCATAACAGCTATAAAAGCAAGAATAATAAGCATAATACGCATTATTCTGGTTCCTTATCGCTGTCTTTTTCATCACCTGTTTTTAGTTCAGTTTTAATATCGTGCATAATATCACGGCTGACTTTGGCTTTACTTTGCTCTTTTTTATACACTTCAATACGTGAAGGGATAATACGACGAGGGTAGTTATTATTTTCAACATCTACGTCTGCAGTTTCCCAACGAGGATCAACCGTTACCGATACCAAAGGCTTGTTCTTATCAGTAATAATAAGTTTTTGCACATGTTTGTGGTTGCGACGCCAGATTTCGGCAGGGATCATACGCGCTTCTTTAGTACCATCTTCATAGGTAAGCTCAAGTAAAATTGGCATTACTAGGCCGCCTAAATTCGAAAATTCAAGCACGTAGTAGTTTTTATCTTCTGCGACTGCGCGATCCAGTACTTTACGCTCCCATGGCTCTAAGCCTTTTAAGAATTTATTGTACGAGTTGCGCTCTTTGTTTGTAACAGTGAAGCGGTCGTTTTCATCATAGAAATCCGTTACGTCGGTATTTTCTTCAATCCATAACTTTTTAGCTTCAGCTTTATTGCGTTCAACAAATAGTGGCATAGGTTTAGCCGCTTCAATATCACGTAAGCGATTAAAATCTATATCAGGGTTTTTGGTATCTAAACGTAATTGATAGACTTTATCGAGCGAGATATCAACATGATCAGTGCTATAAAACCAGCCACGCCAGAACCAATCTAAATCAACACCTGATGCTTCTTCCATTGTACGGAAAAAATCAGCAGGGGTAGGGCGCTTATACTTCCAACGCTGAGCGTATTCTTTAAACGCAAAATCAAACAGCTCACGGCCTAGAATAACTTCACGCAAAATATTCAGTGCGGCCGCAGGTTTGGTATAAGCATTGGGCCCTAAACGTAGTACGCTGTCTGATTGAGTCATTATTGGCACTTGATTTTCAGACTTCATATAGGCAACAACATCACGTGGTTCAACACCCCATGGAATAGTTGGATCCCATTCACGCCCAGCAACCCCATCTAAAAAGCTGTTTAAACCTTCATCCATCCAAGTCCATTGGCGCTCATCAGAGTTCACCACCATAGGAAAGTAAATATGACCAACCTCGTGGATCACCACGCCAATTAAAAAGCGCTTTTCAGCTTGTGAATAAGTACGCGAACCGTCATCCTGTAACTCAGTTCGTGGGCCATTAAAGGTGATCATTGGATACTCCATACCGCCGACAGGACCATTGACTGACTGCGCAACAGGGTATGGATAATCAAATGAAAAGCGCGAATAAACTTCCATCGTGTGTACGATTGCTTCGGTCGAATACTTCTTCCATAAATCGCCACCTTCTTTGGGGAAAAATGACATAGCCATCACTAATGGCTGATCATTACCGCCTTGTTGATAACCTTTTGCATCCCACATAAATTTACGCGACGACGCCCAAGCAAAGTCACGCACATTTTCAGCTTTAAAGTGCCATGTTTTGGTCTTCTCTGTGCCTTCTTTTTCATTTTCTAAGGCTTCATCTTCAGTAACGATAAATACTGGACGCTTTGTATTTTTGGCTTGTTCTAAACGGTTTCGCTGAGTGCGGGTCAGCACACTGCTAGCATTATCAAGCTTACCCGTTGCTGAGACGATATGATCGGCAGGAACCGTGATCTCAACATCATAATCACCAAATTCTAGCGTAAACTCACCACTGCCTAAAAAGGCTTTATTAGTCCATGCTTCGTAGTCTGTATAAGCAGCTAAACGTGGAAACCATTGAGCAAGTAAGAATATATCGTTGCCATCTTTTTCAAAGTGCTCATAACCAGAGCGAGCGCCAACGGCATCCTCTTCAACGATGTTAAAAGCAAAGTCCATACTAAATTCGGTGTCTTTACCTGGATTCAATGGTTCATTTAAGTCAATACGCATTAGCGTATCAACAACTGTAACTTTTAATTCTTTACCGTTGTCATCTTTAACATTAGCAATCGTAAAGCCAAGTTCATTGTCACTCATAAATTGTTGACGACGTAGCTGGCTTAAACTTAATTTAGTTGCTTTTGGTTGTGGATCTCCCTGCAAGGCAGAACCATTAAAAGTTGCGCTACGTTCTGCAATAGAGTCACTTTTAAAAATATTTTGATCGAGTTGCAACCATAAATACTTGAGTGTGTGTGGTGAATTATTTTTATACTCTATGGTTTGACTTGCTGTTAAGCGACGCGCTTTTTCATCAAGCTTTACATCGATGTCGTAATTAACATGCTGTTGCCAATATTTTTCACCAGGTTCACCTGCTGCACTGCGATAAACATTCGGTGTAGGCAGCACTTCATCAAGTTGGCGAAACTTATCAACATAACTGCCTTTTGTTTGCTCAACTGCAGAAGCCATAACAGTACTTGAGAGAGCTAACGGTAAAAATATAGCCCCAAAAGTTACAACTGCTTTTTTCATAATTAATCCTGTTAATTTTTCGTAAGCATACTTTGTCAAAATAGTAAGATATATTCAATTAAATAGCGATAAACCGCCGCATTTATAGGGTAAAAAATAACTAACACTGAAATACTGATGATTAACAACAAGGCAATTATTGTAAAGGGGGTTTACAGCAACTTTTGTACGAAATTCAGACTTGATTGCGGCTATTTTTGTATTAATGGCTAAATAATGAATTCTTTAGTTGACCTTTATAGTCATTTGTATTTAAAATCGCCCACTTTTTTGATTTGAGGGGTTAAAAGCGCCGCTTTTTTCCTCAAAAATGTTTCAACATACTAGTAAAATGCGGTGGGCATATGGATTTTTATATCCTAAAAAAACAACGAGAAGTAATTGCAATTCCAGCAGATGAACAAAGTTGTAAACAGTATTTAGATTCAGGTTATTTTTATATTGATAAAGTAGCTGCCTGTAACGAAACGAATGCGTTAAAAGTACTACAGGCCAAACAAACCAAAGCACTCAAAGTACCATTAGTGCTGGCATTGTTAGCTTTACCCATGGTGATCTTTGCTTGGTATAACCTAACAAGTTAAAGATTTAGCTTGTGCCCTTGCATCTTAATTTAGCTTGGGTATATTGACGCTCTTAACTGTTTTTTAAGAGCGTGACATGAAAGTCTTACATACCTCCGATTGGCATTTAGGCCAACAATTTTACGAACACAATCGCTGCCAAGAGCATCAGGTATTTTTTAGTTGGCTAATAGACACGCTCGTCACACAACAAATAGATCTACTGTTAGTTGCAGGTGATATTTATCACACAGCTACCCCGCCAGCTAGCAGTGAAAATCAGCTCTACCAATTTATAAAAGATGCCAAAAAACACTGCCCTACATTACAAATAGTGCTGATTGGCGGTAATCATGATTCTGCAAATCGTATAATGGCCGCCCAACCTCTGCTAGCTCAGTTTGATACTCAGGTCGTAGGGCGTTTTGATGCGAACAACCCCGCAGATGTAGTACTGCGTTTAAATAGTAACTCTGTAACAGCTCATATCGTTGCAATGCCATTTTTACGTGCCAGTGATGTTAGCTCACTTAGTCACACTGAAAACGGTTACGATTACGCTCAAGGCATAGCTAAGGCGTACCAGCTAAGTATTGAACATGCGCTCAGTGATAAGCCTGCAACAACGCCGTTGATAGTGATGGGCCACTTGCATGCCAAGGGCGGCGATATCTCCAGTGATTCAGAGCGAAATTTAGTAATTGGCGGAGAAGAATCTGTAACGGCACACGTATTCAGCAAGCATGCTAATTACGTTGCCCTAGGTCACTTACATAAAGCGCAAATAGTCGCACAGTCAGACACTATCCGCTATAGCGGTACACCAATGCCGATGTCGTTTTCCGAGCGCAACTATAAACACCAAGTATGTGTGGCTGAGTTTACAACCACGACTGATGATACGATTACAGTGACTGTAACCCCCCTTTACATTCCTCGCCCAACAGAAGTGATTTTATTACCTGAAGGAGAGTGCGTACCGCTTGAACAATTATGCCAACAATTATCGAGTCTAGACCTAAGCCAGTATAGTCAAGCTCCGTATTTAAGAGTAAAGCTCAGTGCAGGGGATACCGATACAACTTTTCGAGAGCAAATTGAACAAGCACTAGAGAACAAAGAAGTGCGCTTTTGCGGCATAGAACGCGTTCGGCAGCAAAATAAAGAGCAGCGTTTAACTGTCTTTGAAGATTTAAGTCAAGTCGAAATGCTCAACCCACACATGTTATTAGAGCAAGCGTTTGCTAATAACAAAGACATGGCGGGGCAAACTGTCCCGGATGAGCTAAAAGCCCTTTTAAACGATGTAATAAGCGAACTTGCGGAGCAAGAACAACTATGAAAATAACCGCAGTACGCATCCATAACTTAGCCTCAATTGTTGATGCCGAAATCGACTTTACCAAAGCACCGTTAAAGGATGCTGGTTTATTTGCCATAACGGGCGACACCGGTGCAGGAAAAAGCACTTTTTTAGATGCGATTTGCTTAGCCCTTTATACCAAAACAGCTCGATTAAGAGGTGATAAAGGTAACTTAATAGATTTTAATGGCGACAGTATAAAGTTAAATGATCCACGTAACTTATTACGTAAGGGTAAATGGCAAGGTTTTGCCGAGGTCGATTTTTTAGGCCAAGATAAACAGCTCTATCGCGCACGCTATACCATTCGAAGAACGCATAAAAAAATAACCGGCAAGTTAAAAGTAGCAGAGCACAGCCTTTATACTTTGCCAGACGAAACGCTAATCGCAGATAAAAGCAACACCATAAAAGAAGTCGAAAGTAAAATAGGGCTCAACTTTGAACAATTCTCGCGGGCGGTATTATTAGCGCAGCATGAGTTTGCAGCATTTTTAAAAGCCACGGGTGATGAACGAGCCCAGCTTCTAGAATGCTTAACTGGCACAGATAAGTTTAGCTTGATTGGTAAACGTATTTTTGAGCGTCATAAGGAACAGCTAAATAAACTCGAACTACTCAAAGCCAGTTTAGCCAGTTATACCTTACTCACTGACGAAGAACTTGCCGCGCAAACTGAACTACTTGATGATTTAAAACAGCAAATTGAAGATACTATAAAAACTTTAGCTGGCATCGAGCAGGGCATAAACTGGTATAAGCAAGCCAATAGCTTAGAGCAAGCACTTAATCAAGCACAACAAAATCAACAACAAGCCAATGCAGCGCTTATAGCCATTGCAGCACAAAGTGAACAGGCTAAACAAGCACAAAGTGCGTTGGAAATTAAAGACAACCGCAATCGTTTTAAAAGTTTAACAGCGCAAAATAATGAGCTAAATACCAAGATAAGTGATTTAAAGAGTATTGATCACATGGCACTTATTACTGATCTTACCTGCGCACTTGAAAAGCACAGCGAGAGCTTGCAAACGGCAAAACAACAACAAAAAAGCGCAGAACCACTCATTGCTAAAGCGCGTGAGCTCGATAATCAACTTGCGATGCAAACACAAACAATAACCAGCATTACAAGGCAAAATGAAAAAGAGCAAAAACAACTTACTCATTTACAGCAGCAATTTAAACAAAGCCAAGCAAGTTATCAGCAGGCAAAAAAACACTCCGAGCAACATCAGCAATGGCTGAACCAACATAGTCAACTTAAACAACTAGCGAGTGATTGGAATTACTATCAGCATAGCTTTAATCAGTTTTTGCACGCTAAGCAACAATTTGCAACAACGACTGAGCAAAGTACACAGCTAGCAGCAGAGCTTATACGGCAAAACGAGCAGCTGGAAACACAAACTAAAACACTGACGCTAAGCGAACAAACACTTTTAAGCGAACAGCAAAAGCTTGAGCAGCTAAACACGCAACACAGCCAGTTTAATATTGAGCAATGTGATGCCAAACTAAAAAGTATCGATTACTTAAAAGAGCAACGCGAGCGTTATAAACAGTTTAATCAAGAGCTAAAGCAAAGCACGCAACAACAAAGTGTTATTGCAACCAAGCTAAGCCAGGGCGAGCAAACACACACAACACTAACCCAGAACCTTGTAACACGAGAGCAAACGCTTAAACACAGTGAATACGCACTAAATCAAGCCCGCTTGCGTGCCAGCGAAAGTGTCGAACATTTGCGTGCTCAACTTACACCAAATGAACCTTGTGTGGTATGTGGGGCAACCGAACATCCATTCGCAGATCAGCAATTGACTAACTTGATCGCTGCTTTTGAAAATGACTATAAAACTGCAAAGCAGCACTACGACAATGCCCTCGCAGATCTTCACTCGCATCAAACTCAGCATGCGGTGCTCGTTACTGAACACACACAACACAGCCAAGCGGTACAGACTGCACAGACAAAACTGCTTGAAATAAAACAGACCATGCAAGCAGCGCGAACTGAACTTAATGACTTAACCCCTGAGCAATTGGAAGCCAGTTACATTGCCCTCAATGCACAAAAAACACAGTATTATGCAACACAAAAACAACAGCGCAACTTGCAAGAGCAAGTAAACCAACTGCAAAGCATCGTTAAAAATGAGCAGCAAGCTCAACAACAGTTGCATGCACGCCATGTTGAACTAAGCAATCAACAAAATCGGCTCAATAGCAAGCTAAGTGAGCTAAGCACACAAATTAATGAGCTAACCGCGATCCTTGACTCACAATTTCAAGAGGCTCAATTTTGGCAACAATTACAAACAAACGCGCTTAATTTAACTGAATTAAATCAGCAGGTTGAGAAATACAAACACAACCTAGAACAGCTTGAACAAGCGCAAAAACAACTCGATAGCGCTAACCAACAGATGCAGCAGTTTACACCGCTGATCAGTAATGCAGAGCAAATCTTAAAAAACTTAAATAATGATTTAGCCACAGCACAACAACAATATAGCAGCATGCAAAGTGAGCGATTAGCGCTATTTAATAATGAACAGATCAGTGCTGACGATTACCAAGCAAAACTAGCTGCTCAACAAGAGCAATGCCAAGCACAACTCCAGCACAGCCAAAAAGCGCACGATAACGCGATAAAACAACGCGACGAGCAGGCTATAACGCTGCAAGGTATCGAGCAACGACTACTTGAAAATGCGCAAGAACAAGCGGCTCTCGATACTCGCTATAATCAATGGTTTGCTGAATTTAAAAGCCGCTACAGCGATGCAAGCCACGAACAGATCACAACCTTACTAACACTAAGTAGCGATGAAATTAACACACATTTGAAGCAACATGAACAATTAGCGCAAGCTTTAATCGATGAAAATGCCGCATTAAAGCAGCACAAACACGCATACTTACAGCATCAAAACACCGATAAACCTAAGCAACCCCATGCTGAACTTATTCAACAGTTAGCCAATTTAAACGATCAGCAAGCAGCGCAGCACAAAGCACAGCTTGCAACCAATACGGTGCTTGAGCAGCACAAGCAAAACCGTCAGGCGCTGCAAGGCAAGCAAACTGAATTGGCAACCTTGCAAAAACACGTAGAGCAATGGCATGTACTTAATAAAGTATTGGGAGATGCAACGGGTAAAACCATGCGTAACTTAGCGCAAACGCAAACGCTAAAAATATTATTACACTATGCAAACAGCCACTTACGAACATTGAACAAACGCTATGAGCTGACTGCTATTGAGCAAACCTTGGATATCGCCATTGTTGATAAAGACATGGCCGATGAGCAACGTTCAGTTAATACCTTATCCGGCGGCGAGTCGTTTTTAGTCTCGTTGGCACTTGCACTAGGGCTTGCATCTTTGTCATCCAATAAAGTAAGCATTAACTCTTTGTTTATTGATGAAGGCTTTGGTACGTTAGACAGTGAAACATTAAGCATTGCCATGGATGCACTTGATTCATTACAAGCGCAAGGGCGCAAAGTGGGCGTGATCTCCCATGTATCGCAAATGACAGAGCGGGTTGCTACCCAAGTTCATGTCGCCAAGAAACCTGGTGGCTATTCGACTGTTACAATTATTTAAGGAATCGTAATGCCAACATTTACACAAGACGAAGCAACGCAGTATGATTCTCGCATCCCTCGTTTAGTACCGGGGTATGAATTGCTGCACAACAGTACCGCAGCGCAACTACAAGCAACACTCGGCGATGAAGCGCATATTTTGGTGGTAGGCGCTGGTACAGGTAAAGAAATAGCACAACTTGCTGCCCTGCAGCCGAAATGGCATTTTACTGCTCAAGATATCTCGCAAGACATGCTCGATATCGCAAAACAACGATTTGTTAAGCTTGGGATCAGTGAGCAGGTTACTTTACACTTAGGCTCACCATGTGAGCTTAAACAGCAAGCAGATGCCGCATTATGCTTATTAGTAATGCACTTTGTGGCAGATAACGGCGATAAAAAAGCCATGTTGCAAGCAATTAGCACACAGCTAAAAGCACATGGGCAATTATATTTAGCCGATTTAATGCGTCCAGAAACACTTTTTGAGCGCGATGCCCAGTTGATACTCAGCAAACAATTAGGCTTAACTGAAACAGGAGTAGAGCGCATGCAGCATAATTTTGAGCATGAGTTTTTCCCGCTCGATAGAATTCGCCTTGCCGACTTACTCGATGAAACAGGCTTCAATAGTGGCAAGTTGTATTTTAAAGCACTCGGTTTTAGTGGTTATGTGGCACAAAAACGTTAAACGAAACGAATAATTTACCTTTAACAATATTATGTTACAGGTAAACATTACGAAATTTTATTACCTATACATGCATTTGTAGATGATTCACCTACAACGATGTACTGGCACACTTAAACTTAAAATCAACAATGACTTTTCATCCGCTTTAACGGTTGCCACCTTATTTATATGTACCTATAAAGTTTGCAATCACAAAAAATAATGGTAGGCTGTACGCTCATCTTTTACAGGACGTAACTAATGAAAAAATGGATTTTTATGTTAATTTCTCTCAGTTTCAGCTCACTATGTACTGCAACTGCTGTTTACCCCCCTTTAACAAAAACGCAATTAGAACAACCTGACCCAACACTACTCACTCGACTAGCTGATTTTTGTAATAACAGAGAAAACATTACAGCACCTACTAATACACACAGTTTAGCGAGTATAATTGAATCACCAATAACAGCTGGTTTTTATCCACATTTATATAACAACACGACAAAACAGACCGCATGGCATAATTTTTATGAGTTATCAGCAGGCAACTTACAACGTGCCGAGATACAACCAAATGATCATGTCTATGAAATTATCCTACCCAGAAAAGGCATGCAATCGATTAGTTTAGCGACTCAAAACGTAAAGCCACTTTCCCAAACAAGCTTATTACAACATGCTTCTTCACTAATGGGAATTGTGTATATTTGCTTGTTTATGACTGTTGTGATTTTACTTTTTAGTTGGCGACAAGCTAAAAAAGTGAAGCGGTTCATAATCTTAACTCATACAAATAAAGTAATTTATAGCAGTAAGTAACAGCCCAAAGCTGGCTGCTACTAGGCAAATAGCCTGAACTTTGGAGAATAAACAATCTTCAACGACTATCGATATTAATCGTCTATTTTTAACTGTTTTGCACGCTCTTGTGCTGCAATTAATTTGGCTGATTTTGGCACTGTTTTTTTCGGGACGATAGTCGGCTTTTCTTTTGAATTTGGATCCCAACTGGGGTCGAGTGATAAATTAGCAAATGAATTAGTTTTACTCAGAGCTGAATCGGTTTCAGATGCACCAGATATATCATCTCTCTCATCGTGCTCTGATGCACTATGTTGCTCTGTTGTGCTCGTTTGTTGTGGTTCTAAATTAATTTCAAGATCAGCTTCAACATTTATCGTCGCAGGCTTTATAACACCTTTAGGTTGTTGTGGCTGCTGACCAGGTAATGGCGCATCAGGATCGAACATACGTACTTCAGGCTCTTTAAAATCATGTTTATTTTTAATAAACCGCTGCGTTAGCTCAACTTTTACGTTCATATCATCTGAACTTGCCACTTCAGTTTGTGGTGTTGTAATGGCTACTTGCTCTGCTATAACCGCTTTTTTCGGGGAAACAGTGGATTCGCCTACAGCGGGCGCAGCCAGTACCGAGGTTAATTTTGATACTGCAGCAGCCTCTGTAATTGAAGCCTCATCTGTTGCAGGGATTAGCGGTGCTGTTTCAACAGCTGCTTTTTTGTTAGCGCGTAAGCGTAGCAGCAACATTGCGGCTAATAATAATACCACTAACAACAATAAACTTGGCATTACTAACGAGTCCGGCTCAGCGCGTACTGGTTCTGGAGCTGTTACCTTTATCGTTGCAGGTTCGACGGTAATTTCTGCGCTGCTATTTTGCTTAACTTGCGAACTTTCAACATTTTCAACATTTTCAACATTTTCAACAATTATAGACGCCTCCCTTTGAACTTCTACAGGCTCACTTTTAGTTACTAACAAATTGCTGTCAAGGGGGTTTACAGTCGAGCTTTGTGTCTCTAATACAGATTTTACTTTATCGTCATCGTGTGCTTTTGGTGCAACCACTACAGATGCAGGTTGCGCTTGAGGTGTTGTAGCTGGAGGAGGGTTACTGCAGTTGTTTTTATAATCCTTTACTGCATTTCGATAACTACGGCTACTAGTATTATCGCTGTACTGTTGCATTTGTTGTTTATACAAAATACACATAGCTTCACTATATTTAGCAAAGCTATTGAAACTGCAAGTAAGTAAAATAAAAAGGCTAAGCCGTAATAAATAAGTGACCATAATTCTATTAAAAAAATAACACAATAAATTAAGTTTAATAGTACCACAGCAATTTATCTAGCTTCATTTAATAAGTCACTCTATTACCATCAAAGTACGGTACTCATCATAAGCAAATTGATCTGTCATGCCGCGGATATAATCTTGAATAAATCGACAGCTTGTATCATAAATTAAAATATTTGAATTATTACTTTAATTTCACCCATCCATTAATATACTATTCATTTTGGTTATTATTCTATTCATAAGGACAGCCTTTTTACGGCTTTATTGAAGCATGATGCAAAAAACTCTCCTTAGGCAGTGCCTTGTAATACACCTACTCATTAGTTGTGTGCTTTTAACTGCTTGCCAAAGCACGCCCTCAGAGCAAGCGCCGCCACTCAGCGAGACTGAAATTAATACATTAGAAGCCCATGCTAAGGTATTAGCAGCAAGGGGGTTTTATGAAACCAGTATTGGCAATATAAATTATATTGGTCTACGCCAGTGCAATAACTTTCAAGTGCAAAGCCACCGCGGATCATCTCGCTATCCTGAAAACTCAATTAACGCTGTGCTTGATGCTGTTGATAATAATTTTGACGTGATTGAGATCGACGTACGTATAACTCGTGACAACGTATGGGTGGTTCATCATGATGCGCGCACCGGTCGTGAAACAGGCACAACTGACAACCAACGGCGTACAATAGAGTCTATTCGATATGAAAAAGAATGGGGTTATTTACGAGAGCGGGACCAAGAAACAGCAATGCTAACTGCCAGTGTACCGCCATCATTTATTGCGTTAGCCACTGCTTTTAAAAATGCACGTAAGCCCGGACAAAGCATAAATATTGAAATCAAATCTCGTGCTGGTATTGATAACTTAAAAATGCTCGATTACTTAGCACACAAATATATTGGCACTGGCAATTATTTTTTTAGTAGCCTAGAAATCCGTAATTTAATTCGCATGCGAAATATAAACCCTGATATTTACTTAGCGTATATTCAATCACCCGCAAAAGCTTCATTACAAAAACTGGCTGCGGACTTAAAAAGAGGGGCAGGGAGCGACCCTATTTACGAGCGCAATAAAGAACAGCTTGAAAGTATTCAGGCATTTGGTAACCGCCGGCATCGCATTACTCGCTATGATAAGCCCCTCAAGCTAGATAAACTTAAAAAGCAACTCAACCGCAATTTTGGTTATGTACTGGATATACGCCACTACAAACAATCAGCCACTACGTTAAAACGTGCGGCTCAACGCCAAGGGATCCCTCTAGCCACTTACTCCATCAATGGCCATGATTACCACGAAAAGAGTTTATTAGCGCAAGCTAAACAGCTTCAGCCCGACTCTGTCATTATTGATGACACTGTCTATGGATTTTGTTCTGTGTTTGAGTTGCCTCCTGTAAAGCCCGTTTACACCGATGATATTGATGCTAAATTAATTGCCAGCATGCCAATTGACCTAGATTTAGAGCGTCTAAATAATTTAGCGAGTTATACTCACAATCAACTCTACCCTGCCGTAGGTAACAAACTTAAATCTACATCAACTCAATCTTATGTACCTAAAACACCACACGTTGAACCAGCGACAAATTTTGATATTGGTAGTCGAGAAGCAGATGAAGATTTTAGCTTAGAAACCGACCCTGTAATTGAACTAGAACTTCGTAAAAAATAATAAGCTTAAATTATGAAAACAAACACAAAACCATTTTGGTGGCGCTACTTATTACTCATACTTGCTACCTTATACCTTATTCCTGAGGCAATATTTAATTCGCAATTAGTGTCGCTAGTTGGGTTAGGAACACCAGACGCCAAAGACTTAGAGCACTTAGAAATTTATGGCCGTGCTGTGTCGGGAGTCGGTGTATCGCTATTATTGGCTGATTTTTTACCAAAATCATGGGTTGCTAAGTTTGGCCGAGGAATGATTTCATTAGCCGCGCTGTTATGTTTAGTTTGGCCTGTTGTGTTTTACGGCCAAAAATATGTAATAGAAAAAACGCTAATTGAGCCCTCAACAGCCGAACAACGGCAATTTGCTACTTACAGTGCAGCGCTAAGAGATGCTTTAGCGATGAATACAATAAAAGTGAATGGGCTAGATTATGATTCTGCTGATTTAAAAAGCTCAGAAAACTTAACCTTTCTCGCTCTTTTTGGCGGCTTGCTCTACAGTGATGCAGCGCTTTCAGACAATATCGAACAAGACAAACGAAAAATTATCGCAGCACTAGTACAAAAAAATGCTTACCAAGATTTTGATAAGCATTATCATGATTACAGCCAGCTTTATGATGAACTCGTCGTGAAATATAAATCATACGCACAAGGCAGTAAAAAATATAACCATACACTAGCCACTATTAATGAACGTGAACAAGGGTATTGGCAGCAAGTAGAACAAGAAATCCATGATGGCTGGGGACAATATCAAAAAGCTCAAAAAGCCCATATCACCAAAGCTTCAGCACGCGCACAAAAATACGGCCCTAAAATATATGACTATCACAAACGCATAAATAAATGCAGTGACCGTTATGAAAAAAGCAGCCAAAAAGATCGCCGAAACCGTTGCTATGAACGTGCAAGTGCTGATTATAGAAGTAATATTTTAAAGGCAGGCCTAGGCTATATTGAACCTGATTATTGGCTCATTGTTGAAGACATATCAGCAACTGAAAATGCCGCAGGCAGTATATTGATGGGAGTGCTAACGGGTGGTGTATATACAGCGTTGCAAGCAGCCAGTTTAGCCACAGGAGGTGATGGCGGGCTAAAAGATAAACGTTATAAATACACCGACGACCCGGATCATTATCAAGTGCGCTTTTTACAGCATCCTAATTTTCATAGTATGTTTGAAAAAGAAACGGGCTACCCTTTTACAATAGACGATTTAATGGTATTCAGAAGCCATGAAACGACCGCTAAAAAGCTGCGCTCTCATTTTAAAAGTAAGGGGCTAAAATTACCTGATAACTGGACTGTAGCGCAACGTTCAATATTTGCAGCTGCCGTACATACTAAAGTAACGGCGCAAGCTAACGCCTCATGGCGTCAAGAAATGGCTCAACGTAAGTTATCTCTTGAGCCCAATTTAAGCTGGGTGCAATTTCAACTAGAGCCACAAATTCAGGCAAGAATCGCTAATCGAATGGGCGACTTATATGTTAAAGGTATTCGCGCAGATTGGAATAAAAAGAACTTTAAGGAGCATGTTCTTGACCCGAATGTGGCTAAACGAGCAGACAGATACATGGCGATGCTAACTGGTTCACAAGGAAAATTCGCTGATGGTGAAAAATATGCGCAATATGGCAAACAAGCATTACGCTCTGTCATTATTCCACCTATATCAATGTCGTTATCGCTGTTTTTAATTTGCTTAACATTTAGTAAATTGCCGCTCAAACTATGGCAGCTCATTATGCCACCCCAAGCTAAACAAGGGTTTTCAGTTATAGCACTGTTAAACAAGCTATTAATGCCAGCAATTATATTAATTGTGCCAGTTATGTTTGTCTCGAACAGTTTTACTAAAGATACCCAAAGCCCTGTTAATTACTTTTTAGAAAAAGTCGATGAGTCGAGTAACCCCGTATTTAGCTATGCAATTCGTTGGACTTTACATGCTCAACCTTTATTACATCCACTGGGATTGAAATTTGAAGAACATTTTCATCTGTACCAACAATTTAGCCCGCTAAGCCATGCGTTAGCAAAAGTCGATATCTTGCGTCATGACACTACAAATTTGAGCGCTAAACAACAAAAACGCAACTATGTGGTTACACAAAAAACAAAATTAACAGTACAAAGTAATGCCGCAAACTTTACTGTGCGTATTATGAATATAGGCCCTAAATATAAACACGGAATGATTCTTAAATCTGGTCGTTATGATATTCAAGTGTCTGCGCCCGGTTACAGAACTTATCGCAGATGGCATCAACTAGATGCGGGTGAGAAAAACTTAAACATCACCCTAACTCATCAGTAAATTCACAAGGAATTAAAATGCAACATTGCCAACAAGGTATTATTTAGTTTATTTGTCGTGGCTGCTATATTACTGGCATCTGTTTATGCAACGATTAACTTATCAAGTTTAACTAGGAATACTAATGCGTTTACTAAGCTTAATTTTTATTTTTATCGCTATAACCAGTCTCGATTCAAACGCGAGTGATGAACAAACTGTGGTACTCATTTCACTTGATGGTTTTCGCTGGGATTACATCGAAAAGCATAATGCGAAAAATATCGCACAGATCGCTAAGCAGGGTGTACGGGGTAATAAAATGCGCCCAGTCTATCCAACTAAAACCTTCCCAAATCATTTATCAATAATTACCGGACTGTTGCCTATAAATCATGGTGTTGTTGATAACCGTTTTTGCGACACCGTGCGTAATGACTGCTACAGCATGGGCAAGGGGAAAGACGACAGTACGTGGTTTAATGGTATTCCACTGTGGAACCTGGCCTCAATGCAGGGCTTAAAGTCAGCCACCTATTTTTGGCCTGAATCAGATGCTCGCTTTAATGGTATGTTACCCGATTATTATTACCATTATTCAAAACATAGCGATTATCAAAATAGAGTTGACCAAATAGTGCAGTGGTTAACACTACCAAAAGCGCAGCGACCTCGTTTGGTGATCAGCTATTTTTCGCTAGTTGATAGTATGGGGCATGAGTTTGGCCCTGATGCAGAGCAAACCGAAGCGGCGGTACATCAGCTTGATGAATTAATTGGCCAATTACATTCACGTATCAATGCGCTATCACTTAATGCTAACTTAGTTTTAGTATCTGATCACGGTATGAGTAAAGTTGACCCAGAACAAAGCATCGCTTTGAATAGCTTACCTGAAGATGACGCATTCATGGTTAAAAATACCAGCCCTCGGGTACTTATTTATGCCAATAATAAAACCACTCAAGGGCAAATAACAGCGTACAAAAAGCGCTTAGCTGAAGCTGCAAAAGGGCGCTACACAGTACTTAGTGATGCTCAACGTGCTGAGCATCATTATCAAAACAATGGTCGTACTGGCGACATTATTTTACAAACAACTGCACCTAAGGCATTTTCTAACTCAGGAAAAGTAAGCTATTTAGGCACTCATGGGTATGCATATAACGATGATATGGCAGCAACGTTTATCGCCCAAGGGCCTGCATTTAAAAACTCATTGGTAATCGATGAAGTAAATAATTTAGATATTTATCCACTTATTGCCAAAGTATTAGGAATTGAGCTATTGAGCAAAATTGACAGTGATGGAGCCACACTTTGGCCAGCCTTAAATAACTAACCTGAGATCAAAGCATTCTATCTCTAGCGGCTGCTTTCATCGCTATATTCGCTGAACTACCGCTAGTTAGCTTAAATAAAAAGAGCGCAAATGCGCTCAAAAGTAAAAACAAGGCCGTTTATTTAAAGTTAGCAATGCTGTCTTTGGTGGCATTGACTGTACGCCATGCAAACGACTCACCAGTTACACCATAGGGGATACCATTTACACCCCAGCTCGGATTAGAAAAGTAATCGTATTGCGTGGCACTACCAAACACATGAGGGTACGCCATAATGCTGGCAAATTGGTTTTGTACGCCATGCCCCATCCCATCAACATAAACACCACCTGATGTGTCATCTTGCTTACGAGAATGCGTTAAGCCTTGATTATGACCTAACTCATGCACAAAGGTTGTTGCACCACAGTCCACCGCTGTAATGCTGTACATACTGTTACTTACTGAGCTATATAAATTACCGTTACTGCCACTGCCAACCCATGCAATACCACACGAAATTAAGTTACTGTCAGTGCTTTGACTGGTGCCAAGTACCGCGACCATATCAGCCCCCCAGCTATTGCGTAAGCCTTTAATGTAGCTACTATCAGTGACTGAGTTTAACCAGCTATTTGAAGGTGTAATCGCATGATTACCCAAGCTTTTGCTACCAACTAATCGAAGCGTAATATCAATACCATTTTGACTGTAAACCTGGTTACTAAAGGCAATATACTGATTAATTTTAGTATTCATGTTTGCAGTGGCAGCCGCAGCTTGATCTGTATATAAAATCGCAATATCAATTGTCGCAGCATGGCTATTTGCTGTCATAGCTAATGCACAAAATGCAGCTAAGGTAGTTAATCGTTTTTTCATGTTAGTTCCTTTTTTTGTTGTGTTTATTGCCTTATAAAAATTTTTTACTAAATTTTTATAAATTATTACCCGCAGGTTTTGGAGCAAATGGATCTTCACCATTACTTGGTTGAGGAGTTGGTTGTTTAGTAACTTGATGTTCCATATGATTTTTGTAAAGTTCTCGCTTTGCTGCAAGCCAACCATATTGCCCTTTACTTTCAAATACATAATTACCACTTGGTGCAGTTAATTGACCATATATAGCGTCTTCGCCAATAGTCATTACGGTAGTGTGAAATCGCCCATCAGCCCCCAGCACTCGGCCAAAAATACTTTTATCACCATTGCTTGCTGCAATAATATTGGTCACCTCTGCGCTAAATGTTTCAGCGGTTTGCGGAATCGCTAGATCAAAATTATCGCCTTGTTTGAGCTTTCTGAGCGCAACTAAATCGAACTCTATATAAGCCTCATTATGTAAATCTGTAGGCAATAATCCTGAGGCTTTGAGAACTTGCTCAGCTTTATTCGAGAGACGATTAATAGCATCAAATTCATCGTGTGTTTGATCTACTTCAGCTTGTTGTGTAGCTGACACACTTGGCAACGATAAATCAGCTGATACTTTAGCGGCTAGCTTCTTAGGCGCTATACTCGATAACTGAACTTCACTCGCAGGAACCGAATGGGTTATATTGTTTTCTTTTTCGATAACAAACTCATATAACAAAAAAGCGCTGATCGGAACGACAATAATAAATGCAATAGTCCTTTTCACTTGTCTCTCTTTTAGATCTAAAGGTTAATATATTGTTGTTTTTACATCAGAGTAAATTAAAGCGCAAGCATAAATTTGTTACCTAAAATAAAAACAGTAATTTTAAATATTTGTTATATTAATCTTATAGTTAATAATTTAAGCACATAAAATCTATTAAAAAATAATTTTAACCCTAAAAATACAACACGTTAGATTAACATTAACTTATCAAATAAACCTTTTTAGGTTACAAGCTTTATTGCAATAAAAAACACTCACAATTAATTGAGACAGTGAAGTATTGCAGGCGATGACTTGGGTATAGTTACTACACAGAAACGGCAATGAACACTTTTTGCTCACCACCTCTGAGCTTACTTTATTTTCTATTGGATCTGCATTTTGGAGGATATTGTTAGACGCGCTGACTTTATGGTTGATGCTGTGAAAATAATACTCGCAATAAACTCACGCTTAAAGTGAGCGTTATTTAAACACACCATGTATAACAAAGTAATAACCGCACGAGTGCATAAAGAACTGACTAAGGCGGTTATTATATTAGTCAAAAGTATGATGGCGCGTCACACTAAACCGATTAAGAATATGATGCATAATATACACTGCACATAAACTCACGATTATCGCAACCGATACTGACGAAAACCGATAAAGCGCACTGTAAACCAAGTCTTGTCCTGGGCCTAAGGACTGACCAAATAAAATTCCAAAGGTGGTGATAATACCAAAACCAACACCAGGGATCCCGCCACCGACAATATGATAACGGCTAAATATAAAGGTCAAAATCCATAATATTAGCGCCGGGAAAAGTAAAATGTCCGTGTGGTTATATAAAAATAACTGCGACACCAGCGCCAAGTTACAGCCAATTAAAGTACCGATAGCTCGTTGCCAGCCAGCCATTCCCGCGGCTTTCCAACACAGCGGAAACAAAATTAAAATCGAGGCTGCTTGCGCTGAAATTGAATCTTGTAAATCAAACACCTGAAACAGTACAAATGATAACGTTGCTACCGTTGCACATAACAGTACCTCATGGCGAATGCTCTCTTTTGCTTTAGTTGGCATTACGCGACCTTGACGAGGCGCAACATCAGGAAACATAAAGTGCATTAATACCGCGGTCAGTACAGTGACTAAAACCGCTAAGCCATTACTTATAATGAGCGGATAAATACTGGTGCCATTGCCAACGTAACTAGCAAAGTGGAGCTGAATAGATAAACTCACGACCCCCAAAGCACCGAACAAAAAGTTAGCACCACGACTCATTTGATAAAACAAAAACGCAAATGCTAAAAAGCTCAACATGGTCATAACTATAGGTAAATGCGAAAACAACCCTTGCACAATCAGCACAAATAAAGCACTAAATACGGCACTGGCAAAAAACTGACGAATTATATGCGCATTTAAAATCGGTACTAAACCCAGTAACAACATTGGATAAATGGTAAAGAAAATCCCATTAGGCCAGTTCATTAACTTACATAGACTAAAACCCAGCGCGCTACCGCCAGCAATGCGCAGTGCCTGTCTTAGGCCATTTTTATCAAGGGCATATGGTGCTGACATGTTGCCTCCTTAATAAATAAAATGCAGTAAGCTAATCATACGGATCTGTGCACTTGCACACCATTGGCCTATTGTTGATTCTGGTAATAACTGCACTGTAGCCCGTGCCCCACTGGGTAACTTACTCAGTAATTGCGGCTGTTCTAAATTTATATGAATACGTTGACGCTGCGCATCCCGCACCCAGCGATTGCTGTTTTCGGTGCTACTAAGTAAGCCATTCGCACTGATTTGACCATCACTCACACCGGCTTCAAATGAGCTGATATTGGCGTCAAAAACCTGTCCAGGTAACGCATCAAATGTCACTTTAGCACCGCTACCTAAGGCAAAATTTGCCAATGATTTTTCACGAAAATCAGCCACTAAATCAGCTTTATTTGCCACAATGGCTAACATTGGCAGGCCTTTATTCGCAAAGGTTCCGGTGCTCACTTGCAAGTTTGCGACTTTACCATCAGTATCCGCACTCACTGTGCTGTACGATAAATTAAGCTCTGCCTGAGCCAATTGATTCTGCGCATGACGTAACGCAAGGTTGTCACTGCCTAATTGACCGCGTGCTAATTTGGCCTCAGTTAATTGCGCCTCAATTGCCGCGACATTAGCTTTACTTGATTGAAAGTTCGCATTGATGGTTTCATATTCTTGCTCTGAAATAGAGCGTTTTTTCAATAAGGATTCACTGCGATCAAATAACAACTTTTGCTCATGCAATTTGGCATTACCCGCAGCCAACTGAGCCTCAATTGCTTTAACGCTGCTATCTAAGCGCTGATTTTGTAACTGCGCATCAGCAAAAGCCAATTGCGCTTGTTCAACCGCTAATTGAAAGGGTGCCGCTTCAATTAAAAATAATGGCTGGCCTTTTTTTACCGCTTGATTATTGTTCACCAATACTTGATTAACACGGCCACTAACTTGCGGGGTAACTTGTACTACAGGATGATACACCCGCGCTTGTGGCGTCACCGGTAAATACATATCAGCCACGACAAAATAGGCAAATAATAGGATAAACCCAACTAATGAGATTTTTACATAACGGGCAAATTTTTGATCAGGTGTCATTCTTTATTTCTCTTGGCTTAAAAGTTTTAAACAACGGCGCGCATTCTCTTCCATTTGTACTAGTCCATAAGCCATCGTATCTAATTGTTCAGTCGTTAGCCCTGCATATAGTTGCTGCTTAACATCGACGATCAACACTTTAAGTGTATTGAGCAATTGCTGACCTTGCTCAGTAAAATAAATTTTTCTACTGCGTTTGTCGTCCTCATCAACGCATCGAATAATTAACTGTTGCTGCTCTAGCTGTTTAACAGTTCGAGTTAACGAAGGCATTTCAATCCCTAAGCTGTGGGCTAACAGTTGTTGTGTTGCTCCCTCTGTCAGGTGGTTTATGTGGATCATCGCAATCCAACGCGATTGTGTTAAACCTAACGGCTCGACTACTGCAGTGATCGCTTCTCGACACAAACGATGTACGCGGCCCATATTGCCGCATAGGGTTAAATCTAACGTTTCATGAAAAGGAATTGGTGAAGTCATAACATACTCCATTTATTTAGCATGCTAACTAGTTTACGATAGTTAGCGTGCTAAGTAAATTAACTTATTTACCTAAGTGCTGTAACAAACGAGGGAAACATTAAAAATTGAGTAGATTGGCGGGTAAGTACTGATCAGTGAGTATTTTTGTATCGCTTGGCCAGTCTTTATTAACTTTAAAACCACGACTTATTTAATATTATCTAGCCAAGGCGCAATGAATAAGTAAAGTAATAAAATTAAAACGCTGCACTTATGCGCAGCGTTGATTACGTTTTAAAACTGATAACTTACGCGGGCAGAAAAGTTACGCCCGGGCTGAGTATATTGGCTAAAATCAGCCCCCTGAGATTGCCCTGCAATCAGTTCAAAGGGTACATATTTTTTATCTAGCAAATTAATTACACCCACATTTAGCTGCCATGTTTGCCATTCATAACTTGCGTATAAATCCACAATACCGTAACCATATCCTTGCGTTGTTTTATCACCACTTGCATCTCGTACTACATCAGACTGTGATTTAGCAAAGCGCCATGCTGCGGTCCAATCAATATCGCCAAGTGCTGTTGTTAACTGTATTGAACCGTTTAATGGACTGATACTGGTTAACGGCTCGTCTGTTTCTTTGTTTTCACCTTCAACATATGCAACATTTGCCTCAAGTAAAACATCATCGCTTACATGCATCAACATGCTCGCTTCAACACCGCTGATCTGTGTTTCACTAATATTTTGGTATTGGTAAAAAGTTTTATTTACATTCGGTATGAACGTTGGCTCAACACCTGCAATTGCAACATCAATAAAGTCATCGTAAGCGGCGTAAAATGCGCTTAAAGTAACGTTTATATCATTACCAGAAAAGCGCATACCAAGCTCATATGAGTCGCTGCTTTCGGGTGCTAAATCTGCATTTGGTAATATTTGATAAAATGGTTCAACACCATGGCTTTGATACGCTTGATCATGCGGGGGAATTTTAAAGCCACGTACATATTGCCCATACCAAGATAAATTATCATTAACTTGATAAATCATCCCAAGTTTTGGTGAAAACGCAGATTCGGTAATGTCATCAAGCTCAGCATCGCTATAAAGATCATCATTTTTAGCTGCTAATGAATAATAATCAAAGCGTACACCTGCAATTAAAGACCACGCGCTATTTGCAAATTTAATATTGTCTTGCATAAAAACGCCCACTAAAGAAGTATCAGCGCCAGGAAAAGCTTTTTGCTTTTGAGCTGTAAAATCGACTTTTCCATCAGCCAATAAGCGTGTTTTATAACGTGGACGTGTTGTATCGTATATATCTACGTCAGCACCATAAACAACGTTGTGGGTCGCATCTTGTAAGGCTATTTTTTTATTAAATACAGCCCTTAACCCTAAAATATCTTGTTCAAAGCGATAGTCGTTGTAATCTGTATGCGCTGCTGTAGCACTAATTTGATCACTTTGCTGCTCATAACGACTAAACGATACTTGCCAATGCCATTGATCAAACGCTGCTGTGGCGGCTTTTGAGTCGTAATCCAGCGCTAGCGACCAATTAGTGTTTTCGTCTTCAGTTTCTTGCCTTCCTTTGGTGATTACTTGTTCAGTAGTTTGATTAAAATAATCTAAGGTGTATTTTAACGTGCGCTGTTCATCAAGTTGCTGCTCTAGTTTAACCAATAACGAATCTGATTTAGCATCATAACCAGGTAGGTTGTCAGTAAAGTTTTGTACTTCTTCGCTATCTCTGTGGCTATAAACGGCACTAACACCTAAATCTCCCAAATCTTTAGCTGCAGTAATATCTACCGACATTTGATTACTCTGACCTTGATAGCCAAGCGCCACTTGAGCAAAACTATTTTCGTTTAATAAATAATCACTCGGATCTTTAGTGGTGATCACCACAATACCACCCAGTGCATCTGAGCCATACAATGAAGACGCGGCTCCCTTGGCGACTTCAACTTGCTTTATCCCAGCGACATCAAAATAGCTACGACCAACCAAATAGCCGTCTCCGCCAGCATAACCATCGTTAGTTCGACGGCCATCTTTAATAAACACCACGCGGTTACCACCAACTCCTCTAATTGAAAGCGTTTGAGCCGCAGAGCCACTGCCCGTGCTTGATATACTGGGGTCATAACGAAACATTGTTTGTAAATCAACAGCCAATTTACGCTCTATGTCTTGCTCTGTAATCACAGTTACAGAGCCTGTTACGTCTTCAAGTTTTTGTTCAAACCGAGAACCACTGACAACAATATGCTCACCAATTATCTCCTCGGCAATGGCAGAGCCCGAACCAAGTAGTAACGTTGCTAAAGCAGTAAGTTGAAAAGAAGGAAAATTCACATTAACTCCAAATGATAATTGTTGTTATTAAGTAGGGGAGGGATGTTACAACTAACTAAAAATAAGATCAATTGTTTATGATAATCATTTTCATTTGCATTGGAATGAGTATAATAATCGAAAATAATAATTGGAGTTTTTTATGAGATACCTTTTTATATTGATTTTATTGACAACTCACCCTCTAAGCGCACAGGAGCGTATAGTGAGTGCAGGCGGTACATTAACTGAAATTATTTTTGCTTTAGATAAGCAAAATACCCTTGTCGCGGTGGATCAATCGAGCCTATATCCAAAGCAAGCGACACAGCTGGATCAAATTGGTTATTACCGTGATTTAGCCGCAGAAGGTGTACTTTCGGTGCGCCCAACTAAACTATTAGTACTTGAAGGAGCAGGACGATCACACGCGCTTGCACAAATAGAAGCCACTGGTGTAGAGCTTATCCACTATAAAAAACCTAACTCAATTAATGACTTACTAAATCTTGTTAAACGCCTTGGTAAAGACTTAAATGCGAACGACAAAGCCCGCGCCCTCGTAGCCCAAATAAAAAACTCACTGCCTCCCAAAGCGACCAAAGAAACACACAGCGCGTTATTTTTACTCTCAGCTAATGAGCGCGGGCTTGTTGCTGCGGGCACTGACACGGTTGCTGACTTATTACTTGATTATGCTGGAGTCACTAATTTAGGCGCTACACACAAAGGTTTTAAAGTAATAAATAACGAAGTACTTGCCGTAAAACAGCCCGATTTTTTAATCGCACCAGCCCATGTTGTTTATAGCCTTGGCGGTAAAGAGGCTTTTTGTAATCAACCAACACTGCGCTTATTAACAGCTGCAAAGCAGTGCCGATTATTGGTGATGGATAGCCTGCTATCACTGGGAATGTCGCCGCGCATAGCCACGGGTATTAAAGAATTAAGCAACTATAAAGCCACCTTATGAACACCCTAACTTTGAACCGTTTAAAGCCAGTTTCTATAACTGTAAATCAAAAGTGGATGCTGCTAATTAGTATGTGCATTTTTGCGCTAGCACTACTGAGTATCGGTTATGGACCTGCAGGCTGGGATTGGCGTTTAGCCATCGCATGGATTGCCCCAGAGTATTTTAATCAATTTGATGCGTTACAAATCAATGTGGTTACGCAAATACGTCTACCTCGATTTGTACTGGCTGTATTGGTTGGCTTAGTGCTTGCCCAAACAGGCGCGGCAACACAAGCTTTGTGTCGTAATCCTTTGGCCGATCCATCAATTATTGGTATTAGCGCAGGCGCAGCCATGGTCGCAGTCGCCTTTATAGCATTTAGCGCCCAGTTTAATTTTAATGCTCAACACTATTTACCTTATGCCGCATTTTTAGGGGCATTGTTAGTGACCTCTTTAGTGTATTTAATTGCTAAGCAGCATAGGCAGGTCAATATCACCACACTAATTTTAGTGGGAGTTGCGATCAATTCTTTATCCTTTGCTGTTATTGGCTTATTAAGCTATTTCGCTGACGATAGTGCGCTTAGATTAATTAACTACTGGACGATGGGCTCATTAGGTGGTGCCAATTGGGATGCCATAACTCAAGCAACACCATTATTGCTACTGAGTATTCTTGGTCTGTGGCGACTCAAAGAACCGATGAACTTACTATTGATTGGTGAGTCTCAAGCACAGTATTTAGGTGTCAACACAGACAAGCTTAAACTGTATGTCATTATACTCGTGGCATTAGGTGTTGGTGCCGTTGTAGCACTTACTGGCTTGATAGGTTTTGTTGGCTTAGTTGTGCCACACATTGCCCGTTTAATGGTTGGCCCGCATTTACGTAAAATGTTACCGCTGTGCATGTTATTAGGCGTTGTTGTGCTGCTGCTTTCTGACTGGTTAGCGCGTTTAGTTGTTATGCCTGCAGAGCTACCCATTGGTATTATTACCGCGCTACTTGGCGCACCTTTGTTTATTTATCTGATCATTAAAACTAAGCGAGGGTAATAATGATTACTTTTAATAATCTAAGTGTTGGTTTTGGCAATCACAGTGTTTTAACAAACATAAGTGGGCACATTGCAAAAGCTCAACTGGTAGCACTGATAGGCGAAAATGGTGCAGGAAAATCAACACTGCTGCATGCTTTAGCTGGGCATTATGACTTTAAAGGAGAAGTACGGTTTAATAATTACCCTCTGAGTACATTATCTCAAGCACACTTAGCCACTCAACGAGCAGTAATGATGCAAAGCAATCTTGTTGGCTTTGATTTTAGTGTATTTGAGCTCATTGCAATGGGACGCTACCCCTATGCCGAGTCTCTTAAAATGCAAGCTGAAAAAGTCCACAAGTATGCCGCACTCATGGACTTAACCCAGTACTTATCCCGCCGTGTCAGTAAGCTTTCAGGCGGTGAGCAACAGCGCGTTCATATGGCGCGTACTTTGGCTCAATTAGATGCTTTTTCTGCTCATACCAAGCCTAAATTGCTGCTGCTTGACGAACCTACATCAGCACTAGATATGCGCCATCAACATGCTCTATTGAGTTGTGTTAAAGCATTTGTAGAGCAGGGCAACAGTGCCATTATAGCCATTCACGATTTAAATTTGGCCAGCCTTTACGCAACCGACGCTATTTTATTACATGCTCAAAAAGTACTCGATAGCGGGTCAATAAACACAGTACTTACAGAATCTAATTTACAACAAATGTACGCCATGAAACTGCATGTTAATTCTCATCCATATAACAATGCACCCATGGTTTTTTCTCAACGTCAGGAGTTTTCATGAGAGAGCAAGCATTAAGCGATGCACAAAAGCTGGTTTTTAAAACCCATGCTGGTGTTATGTCGACTATTTCTTACAACTTAAAAGGTTATCCGTTTGGTTCGGTAACCCCTTATATGTGTGATGAACAGGGCCGCATCTACTTTTTTATCAGCGATATAGCCCAACACACTAAAAACTTAAAGCACGACTCTCGTATGAGCTTAACTATTTTTGATGCCGCTGATGACCGTGGCGACCAAAACGAACATGGCCGTGTAACTCTTGTAGGCGACGCTAGTGTGGTTCCTAGCGAACAAACCGAAGTACTGCTTAACAAATATATAGCTTTGTATCCAGAGGCTGCAAGCTACCGCAATGCGCATGATTTTCAGTTATGGCAATTAGATGTAGTGCGTGTGCGTTATATTGGTGGTTTTGGAAAAATATTTTGGCTTGAAAAAGATGAGTGGCAAAGCGCTGCTAAAAGCTGGGACGAAGATCAAGAACAAAGTATGATCACTCATATGAATGAAGATCATCAAAATGCAATGGCTCTAATATTAGCTCAGCATTATTGCGTATCAGATAATGCACCGGTTATGAGTGGCATACTGCCGCAGGGGTTTTATATTCAAAGCCAACAACGTAATTATTTTATTAGCTTTGAAAACGTGTGCGAGACACCACAAGCGGTGCGAAAAGCGCTTGTTGCCTTAACCACAAATGCTCGCAATAGCACAGAAGAGCCAGCATAAGAAAACAAATAAATCACATGTGTGGTTATAACGCTTAGCACTACTGACCCAGTAGTGCATTTTCGGCATCAGAGGCCGCAGTAACTAAACTGTGGCTGTAAAGCGTTTAAAACACCGTAGTTGCTGGATTAATATGCACAAAATAAAGTTTAATAAGAAAAAGAAATTTAAATAAAGCTTGTTATGTGGTTTAAGTTGCTGTTATCCTGCTCTGCATCGGGTTGATAGAAAGCCCTGTTTATTTGTAAGTACCACGTTGTTATTAGTAATAATCCTTCGCGCTATCCTCAGTTAAATGCTTGTTTTCTTCCTGTTAAATTGCCTAAATTAAGGCACACTTTTATTAATTCTTAGGATACTTTTTATGTCTAATACAACAACTGGTTCAGTAAAATGGTTTAATGAAGCTAAAGGTTTTGGTTTTATTGAGCAAGAGTCTGGCCCTGACGTTTTTGCTCATTTCAGCGCAATCTCAAGCGATGGCTTTAAGACTCTAGCTGAAGGCCAACGTGTACAGTTTACTGTTACTCAAGGTCAAAAAGGCCCGCAAGCTGAAAATATCGTTTGCATCTAATTTTTAATTAATGGGTTAGTAATAACCCGTTAATGCACTATAAGTTTGAAAGAAATTCTGTTTATTTGTACGTACCACGTTGTTATTAGTAATAATTCATCGCGTTATCCTCAGTTAAATACTTGTTTTTTCAGCTAAACCGCCTGATTTTAGGCACACTTTTATTAATATCTAGGATATCTATTATGTCTACTACTACAACTGGTACAGTTAAATTCTTCAACGAAGCTAAAGGTTTTGGTTTTATCGAGCAAGAGTCAGGCCCTGACGTTTTCGCTCATTTCAGCGCTATCAGCGGTGACGGCTTCAAAACTCTAGCTGAAGGCCAACGTGTACAGTTTACTGTTACTCAAGGTCAAAAAGGCCCACAAGCTGAAAACATCGTTTGTATCTAAGCGATTGTTTTAGTTAATACGTTTTAACGTATTAAAAGCCCACTGAGATTAATTTATCAGTGGGCTTTTTAATATCTGCGCTATTTATCATAAAGCCAATCTAAACCTTGGATCAGCGTGGTTGGAAATGCCGTGCTATGTTTTGCGCCGTCAATTATGGACAACTCAAGCTTTATGTTTTTAGCATCCGCTTGACGTATTTTACTCGCTAACTTGTAAGCCCCAGTTACCATATCTTGTCCTTTGCCAAATTCAGGGGTTTCTTTACTACCTACTGATAAGTAAACCCTAACGTCTTGCGTAGCTGTAGTAACCGGCTGGGATAGTATGCTCTCATTATCAAACCACACCGACGGGCTACCGATAATGTAACTTTCAAACATATTAGGCTGAGTAAAAAGCACATAAGCGGCTAATAATAAATATTTCACTATAATCCTTGTTTAGTTAAAAGCGTTAAAACAAAATTAAAAGTCTTCACGCCCTTGGAGCTCAGTAAAATCACTCATAATCCATTTTTGATAGCCAGCTCTGGTTTTTAGTAATTCAAACCACTGAGTCACTCGCTCCGACAATGTTATTGCTAATCCCTGCGATGTTAGGCGAAATAAAATTGCTCCCACACAAATATCAGCCAAAGCGATTTTACCGATAGGGGGCATGGCTTAGCTGCTGTTCAATTATCTGTAAGCATTGCTCGCACTCTTGCAAGTCCTGAGTAATTTGCTCCATACAACGCTTGTTTTGCGCTTTGCGGTAATAACCCCAAAATACGGCCATAAAAGCGGGTTGAAAAATCACCTGAGACCAATCCATCCAACGCTCGTACAGCGAACGCTGATAGGGTGATGCATAGTACCAATCAGTCGTGCCATAACTTGCCGCCAAATAGCGTAATATACAATGTGACTCCCAAATAACATTATCACCGTCAACAAGTACTGGTACTTTTTGTAGCGGGTTCAAGGCTAAAAAGTCATCGCTTTGAAGGTCACCGAAACGACCACCCACTTCAATATGTTGGTAACTCACGCCCAGTTCATCCAGAAACCAGAGTATTTTTTGTACGTTAAACGAGGTTGTTCATCTGGCTTAATATTGAATCTAATGTTTTGCTGTTTTGTCCGCCCCATAATCGGTAGTTTAACGGCTGCATAATACCTGCATTAAATTCAAAGCCGCCGACGCGATCCGTTTTTATTAACAGCGGGCCATCTAAATCAACATATTTAGCTTCGCTGCTCAATAGCGATAACGGAGCCATTGCTAACGAGCTTCCCACCATACAACCAATCATTAGTTCAAAACCATATTGCCTTGCTTCTTTTGCTAAATTATTAGCCTCAGTCAGCCCCCCTGCTTTATCTAGTTTTATATTTATAGCTTGATAACGGCCTTTAAGATAAGGTAAGTCAGCACGAGTATGACACGACTCATCTGCACATAAAGGAATTGGAGAGTCAAAATTTAGTAAATCGTGATCATCGCCCACCGGTAAAGGTTGCTCAATTAAAACGACATTTAATTGTTTTAGTTGCTCACAGCAGTTTACAAGATCTTGAAAACTCCAGCCCTCATTTGCATCAACAATAAATTGGCTGTGTGGTGCAGCATTTGCAATCGCAGTCATTTTTTTCAAAATGTCTTGATTATCTAACTTCACTTTTACTAACGGGGGATTATTCAAAGCTATTACTGCCTCTGCCATTGCCTGAGGTGTGTCAATACTCAAAGTTTGCGCACATACACAAGGGGCGATGCATTTTTGTAATAATTCAGAGACTGTTGTTTTTTGCTGTTTTGCTTTTAAATCCCAAAGTGCGCAATCTAATGCATTTCGTGCAGCACCCGCCGGCATTGCCGCCACCTGAGCAATAAACTCAGCCACATGAGAGCTTTCGACTTGTTCAATTTGTGCAACCACACTAGTAACAGACTCACCGTAGCGGGTATAAGGAACTGCTTCTGCCCAACCAAAGTTCAGGCCATCACTAAGCACCACGGTAACAACATCCGCTTGTGTTTTTGCACCGCGAGCGATACGGAAAACCGCTTTTAACGGTAATAACTGATGAGAGACTTTAACAAGCCTTATCAGTCCTGTTGCAGGTAATAAACTGTTAGTTTGCTGTATCATTATAAGTTTTCCATAATCAATGCTGTACCATCACGCACAGGGTCAACACAAGGTAAGCCAAATTGCTCGCTTAATTGCGCACAAATTTCACGCCCTTGAGTAACACTCACGCTAGAAGTATTAACTGAAATTCCAACTATACGAGCATTAGGGTTAGTTAACTTTGCTGCGGCTAAATTCAGCTCTATTGTTGTTTCTATGCTTGGAAAGGAGGTATTTGATAACCCTCGCATATGGCTGCGGTTTAACGCATGGCAAATTACCAAAGCATCTGGTTGAGAGCCATGTAACAGGCCTAAACTCACCCCTGCAAACGCAGGATGTGATAATGACCCTTGCCCCTCAATAACATCCCAATGTTGTTCATCAGCATCTGGAGATAATGTCTCTGCTGCCCCTGAAATAAAGTCAGCAACCACGCAGTCAATTGCAACGCCTGTACCTGCAACTAAAATACCACACTGTCCAGTAGCTCGAAAGTTAACATCCATACCTTTTTCTGTCATTGTTTGTTCAAGGCTCAGAGTTGTATACATTTTACCAACCGAGCAATCGGTACCAACTGTTAATAGCCGCTTCCCAGAACGTTTACGCCCAGTACCTGTTGTAAACTGACTGGTAGGATGTCGAATATCAAAAAGTTGGCGATTACATTGTTTTGCTTTGCTAACAATTTCATCGAAGTTAGTTAGTTTTTCATGCAAACCGCTTACAATATCCATACCTTGATCTAGCGCTTCTAAAATAAACGGTAACCACTTTTTATCAAGTATGCCACCGCTATTAGCAAATCCTAAAACAAATGTTTTTGCACCCAATTTAGCCGCATCGCTAATGGTATGCTGTGTTAATCCTGTGGTCACTGTACACCCAGCTACACTCATCTCGCCTATACACAATTCAGGCCGCCAATATGCAGCACTTTGCGCCATTTTGATTGATAGCTGATCCGTAACATCACCAATAAATAACAAATAAGGAGGAGTAATTTTCATAAGAGTTCTCTAATGAGCAAAGAATAATAAGGTTTCACTGAGCATATAAGATCAACACTACAAAGATAGTAAGAAGAATTAGAAAACCTATAACCTTAGGCTATAAGAAAAATTAAATCACTTTAAATACATAGTGTTAATTGCTCTAAAAAGATACTTGCTGGATTCGATAGTGCTCTATTTTCCAACTGCAGAGCATTAACATTAAAATAAAGCGGAGGATCAAATGAAGCAATAGCAACATTATCAGACAAATTCCCTATTGCCGTATACTTATCAACAATACAAATACCAACACCTTGCGCCACCAGTCTTGCGGCAATAAAGTAAGTCTGTACTTTTATTGTTGAATTTAATTCTATATTTTCTTCCATCATACGACCCCATAACAAATTAGCTAATGGCCCACTATCACTAATATCAATAAATTCATAATCTGCTAAATCATCAAATGTCAGTTGTTCTGGTGCTTCAGGGAATAGCGTTTTAGGGTAAACAATCACCAACTCTGAACGAGCCAGTTCGATGGACTTTACTCCAGGCATATTGCAGGGAGAAAAAAGCACTGCAATATCACATTTGTGCTCTAGTAAGGCTTGTAATACTTCATTATTATGCACCGTTTGCACATTAAAGTTAACGTTGGGGTAACAGCTATGAAACAGAGCAATCGCACTAGGTAGAGCTTCAAAGCCGAGCGCAGGAGTGACGCTGAGATTAATATTGCCAAACTCCGACTTTTTGATATTTTCAGCGGTACTTTTTATCGTTCGCATCTGTAAATAAATTTTATTCACTTCATCAAACAGCATGTTTGCTTCATCAGTTGGGATCAGTCGCCCTTTTATTCGTTCAAATAACTTAAAGCCTAATTGCATCTCAGCATGAGATAACACTTTACTAACTGATGGCTGAGAAACATGCAGTATCTTTGCTGCGTTGGTAATTGAGCCGGTGGTGTAAATGGCATGAAATATTTCAATATGTCGTAAACGCATAGATCAACTCCTCAATGACAAAATTTAGGCAACAAAATAAACAAGTGCAGTCCACATAACGGCTGCAACACCTGCTGCCAAAGATGCAGGTACAAGCTGAGACTTAACATGATCCATTAAATCACAGCCAGTTGTCATTGCACTTAGGATTGTAGTGTCTGAAATAGGCGAGCATTGATCTCCATATACGCTGCCATTGAGCACTGCCGCAAAGCACACCATCATAAATAACTCGGGATTAGCTAGCTCTTGCGATTGGCACATAGCCCATGCCAGCGGCATTGCCAGTGGGAATGCAATAGCGTAAGTCCCCCAACTTGTCCCAGTTGAAAATGCAATAATGATGGTAATAAGTTGCAAAATAACAGGTAATAACCAAAATGGTAATTGTTCACCTAACAATGAAACTAAATATAAACCGCCACCTATTTGCTTGCTAATACTGCCAATAATGACTGCTAACATTAAAATAACTGATGCAACCACAACCCCTTTTAAGCCAGTTCCCAGCCCCTCTATTAAGTTATCAAGGGACATTCCTTTAGCTAAAGCTATCAACGCCGACATTAATAAAGCCACACCAAATGCCCAGTTAACCTCTGGAGTACCTGAATAAAAAAATGTCATCACTGCTATTGTGATCAAAGTCAATAACGGAAGTATAAATTCTAAAACATGGGGTTTATAACCGTCGGGGATATTTGTACCGCGTAGTTCTTTTGCACTTAATGGTTTGGCTTCTTGGGCATCTAATTGACCGGTTTCTTGTGCTCGCAGATGCGCTTGACGAATTCGTTTACCTGAAAAACGAGTTATATTTAGACTCAACAATAAAGTTCCAAGTACGGCTAAAATACTGTAAAAACTTAACGGGATACTGCTAAAAAAAAATTTAATTCGATCTGATTCTGTTGCTAAAAACGACACACCAGGAACAAAGATAAGCGCCTGAACGTAAGCAGGCCAAGCATTAAATGCTAAAATGGATGCAATAGGGGAGGCTGTAGAATCAACAATATAGCTCATTTCTTCATGACTAACTTTTGCTTTATCTGCCAATGGGCGCACAGTAGTACCTACAAGCGTTGTGCTCATAGTGCCACCTTGAAAAAACAATACGCCTAAAAACCATGATATAAACTTTGCAGAACGTTGCCCTTTGACAAAATATCGGGTCATAAAATTTGCAAAGGCTTGCGCCGCTCCAGTTTTAGACCAAATACCAAGTAGCCCGCCTAATAACCACAAATAAAGTAACAATAAAGCTGCAGTTCCTTCACTGGCAAGGTTTGGGATCAACACTTTATCGGTAAGGTCATATTCACCTAACATAAACGCACCAACAACAATCCCGCTAAATAAAGCAGTCAGAGGCTCTTTGGTTAACAAACATAAAATAATAGTAATTAATGCGGGTAGCAACGACCAAAAACCATAATGAAAAGCCGGTTTAAGCAATAAAAGTTGTCCATCATTTTTTTTAACCCACTGCTCAGATAAACGTGGCGTACTTTGATTTTTTGATAATGAAGCCTGATTTATTGGAGATTCAGCATATGGAACTACATTTTTTATTACTATCTCTTTCCCTTTATAGATATAAGCACTTTGACCTGATTCAGTGCTATAAGTATCGTATAAATAAGATTGTTCTAACCATGTTTGTTGCGTAAAAAAATTGACATACAAAGCCATACATAAGCCGCAAAGTAAGATACCAAACGCCAAGACATTTTTATTAATTATCATAGTGTGTAATCTTTTTTAATTTACAGTTGCTATAGAGAAGGTCAGGGGTTACCTGCTACAACACAAAAAAGCCCCACTAATGAAATATATTAATGAGGCATTTATTTTTATTCTGCCGCTAACGGGCGCGGGTTAGAAAATAATTTTGAGAAGAACAAACTATTCATAAACAGCTTTTCTGTACCGTAAAAATACCCTCTAAAATTAGGATCATCAGTAAACACTATGACACTTCCTTGCCCTAATCGCTGCCCAACGAGCATTGCGTTACCTGCAAGCTGCTGTTGATTTTCAGCTGAAGTGAAACCTGTTAATAAAGGCTGTTTAGCAATTTTAACTATAGTTGCATAAGGATTTTTTGGTGGTTCAAAGGCAAGTAAACCACTACGATGACTGGCAATTTCTCGACGACTATAACCATAACCTAATGGGTGAGTTATATCGAGATCACCGGCCATTATCGCTCCACCCACTATATCTTGCGCTTCTAAATGTGCTTTAGATGAGTAGTTAATCCGTGGTTGAGCACTACCGTTACCTGGTTTCATGCTCACCGTATTCAGGTCGAGTAATGTTTCTCCCGCCCATTTAGCACCATCACCTATCCCTACAAATGTACCACCCGATTTAACCCATGTTGTTACTTTATCTGTAAGCTCAGCGGTCATGTCTGAATACGTACCATCAGCCATTACTAAGTGTGTGTAATCAGATAATTTAACACTGTTTAAACGCCACTTTTCAAGTAATACAACCGGCATGCTCATACGCTGATCAAGCAAGTGCCATACTTCACCTGCTTGGTACTGAGACATGCCAGAACCTACAACTAATAATACTTTAGGTAAACTAACAGGTTCAATGTTATTGCTGCCCAAGTCCATGCCAGTACTTTGTGTATTAGCACTGTTTAAGGTAAATACAGGGATCCCCTCTTTTGTTGCTGCATCATTCATTAATTGATGTAGCTCAGTATTATTGCTACCCCCTTGCCAACCAGTTGACACCACAACACTGCCCCGTTGAAAAGTATGCAGGCCTTTATCTGTATTTGCCTGAAATTCATTATTTGCTATGCGAGGACGATAACCTTGTGATAATAATTTATATAACACTTTTGGAGCATAATAATTGCTCCATTCAAACGCATAAGCCACTTTAGCCATAGGGACATCGGATTGACGAGGAAAAGTAACTTTAATAGGGTCGCCGACTTTATAATTACGGCGAGTAAGTGGCTCATACTGTAAACCAAAAGCAAGTGGCATAGTCCAACCAGACACATCATAAAAGGTATTATTCTCGAATTCAGTTACTTTTGAAAATAACCCTTTTACCATAGGATAACTAGCTTGCGCTGTTTCTACGATATATGCTTTATTAGCAAAAAATTGTGTACCGTTGGTTTTTAAGTCTTTTTGCAATGGCTTAACAGTAATTTTATTTCGTTCAAGTAATTGTAAAAAGTGAAACAGCCGTGCAGGATCTTCAGGGGCAGTAAAAACATACGCTTTTACTTTATCACCCTTTGCTTGTTCTTTAGCCTGAGAAAAAAACTGCTGTTGAAAGCTAAGTAACTCAGTTTTTTTATCGACAGCATTATTTAATAACGCTAATCCCACATGATAATAAGTACGAATATTATCACGGAACGATAAAATTCCACGCGGTGTAGAGAGCAAACCAGCCGAACTTGCTTGCTCAAACAAGATACCTAAACTGCCATATAAATGCGGATACGTTGCGCCTTTACCCAAATAAAAATTATCGTAGGCTTCTTCGTTAAAATACGCACGCGCTTCACTATCCAAAAAGTCTCGAGGGCCTTGTACAACGTCACTCAACAGTGTCATTGCCTGTTTATTTATAATCGGGTGAACACGGTCTGGGGCACCTGGATGGAAATAAAATGATTTATATGAGCGCATTTCATGAAAATCAGCCACTATGTTTGGTCGCCACTGATGAAACTTATTTACCCAACCAACAGGCTCTGGTTGTTGTTGCAACATCCACTGGCGGTTTAAATCAAACCAATAATGATTTGTTCTTCCTGAAGGCCATGGCGATCCATGCAGTGCATGATTAGGGTCGCTCACACTGACTTGTGAAGAATATTTAAGATTCCATGCTGACTCACGGCTATTACCGTCTGGATTCATACTCGCAGTAAGTAAAATTACACTATTATCTAATAGTTTATCAATTTCTTTGCCTTGTGCAGCAGCTAAGTGATAAGCAATCGGCAATGCAGAATCATTTGAACTCACTTCACCACCATGAACACCAAAGTTGATCCAGCTAACCACTGGCATATCAATAAGTTCGGGAGTTGCACCTTGTTGTAAGCTCATGTGTTGCGCTTGTAACTGGGCTAAGTTTTTATGGTTATCGACTGATGTTATAGTAAGAGTAACAATAGGGCGACGTTCATTACTATAAGCTATCACTTCATATTTTACGCGCTCTGACTGAGCTGCGAGCTCTTGAAAATACGCAATCATACGGTCATTACGTGCCATTTGGTCACCAAGGCGATGACCTAAGAAACTTTCAGGCTCAGTGATTGTTGGATCAAATGTTACTGATGAATCAAAAATAGTATCTACTTGAGGCGCTGCACATATTGCAATACTAAACAATGAGACAACACAGAAAAAACTGAGTTTAAAAAATAAAAAAAGGGTTTTCATTACTTACTTGCCTTTGCTTGAGAATGACGGATCACTTGACCCGCAAGAATATTAGTCAACTTACCATCGGAAATAACCAGTTCACCGTTAACAACCATCCAACGTACACCTTCGCTTAGCTCTTCTGGATGAATGTAATCTGCTTTCGGTGTAAATTTGTTCTCATCAAAAATAACAATATCGGCAACATAGTCAACGTTGAGTTCACCTCGATCAGTTAAACCAAAGGTTTTTGCGGTTAAAGTGCTACTTTGATCAATAAACTGTCCTGTTGTTAGCCATTTATTTTGCTTTACGAACTCATGATATTTCTTCGGAAATGATGCATATTTTCGTGGATGGCCAGGACTTCCATCAGAAGATGTCATCACCCAAGGCTGTAACATATAAGCCTGTATATCTTGCTCTGACATATTAAAACTAGCAACGCGTGCATTTCCTGAAATAACAATTTTACGCGCAGCATCAATAGGTGATACACCCCACATAGAGGCTATTTCGAGTAATGTTTTACCGCGTAACTCTGAACGGGCAGGGTCACTTATCAACAATGAATCAGCACCACCTCGACGACGTAAGTTCTCTTGCATTGCAGCTTTGAGTAACGGCCATTGGGCCTCGTCTTGTATCCGCGCAATATACTCAGCTTTTGTTCCCGCTAACGTTTCGCGCGGCATTAAACTGCCCGCAATACTCGTACCCGATGCACGCCAAGGGTATTGATCAGCGGTAACATCAATACCGTTTTCACGAGCCTGATCAATTAAATTAATAACTTGCGTACTTTCTCCCCACACATCAACACCAAGGGCTTTAATATGTGCAATATGCACAGGAAGTTTTGCTTGCTCACCGATAGTGATCACTTCTTTAATTGCCCCAACTAAACCAACACTATAAGAACTTTCGTCACGAATGTGGCTGTCATAAACACCTCCATAACGGGCTGCAACTTTTGCAAGCTCAATCACTTCATTCGTTGTTGCGTAATTACCCGGTACATAATAAAGTCCAGTAGACAAACCAAGTGCACCTGCTTGCATTGCTTGCTCAACCAGGCCTTTCATTTGTGCAAGCTCTGCGGACGTTGGTGCGCGATTTGTACGCCCCATCACTGCAGTACGTACTGAGCCATGGCCAATGTATAATCCCACATTGGTTCCTATACCTTGCTCTTCGTATTGCCCAAAAGTATTCGCTACGTCAATATCACCACCACCATCTACATTACAAAAAACACTGCTCACACCTTGTGTTATGTAATTTGCATTTAAATTAGGTACGTTATTATCTGAAAAATCACTGCAAGCATGTGTATGAGGATCAATAAATCCAGGTGCAACTATATGATCCTGAGCATCAATTACTTTTTTTGCTCGTACATTTACTGGTGTTTGCTCACTAATAAATATAATTTTACCTTTATCAACACCAATCGCCCCCTTAATTGGCTCTCTATTTGCCCCTTGATAAATCGTGTTACCGGTTATAATTAAATCTATTGATGTGCTTTCACGACTACAACCAATAAGGGCTGCTGTCACAACAGCTACAAGTGCTGTTAATTTAGTAATTGGCATTACTCAATCCTATTCTTTGTATAGAACAATAAGAGCAACTGACATTGCTCATATTAAAATTTGCTAATGATTATTTAATCAAAGCTCATACTTAAACTAACATATACATAACGCCCTTCAGCATCATGTAAGCTCGCATTGTAGCCATATGTTTCATCAGCGAGTGGAGGCTCTTTATCAAAGATATTACGCATACCAAGACGCACCCGAGTTCCCTCTAAAGAACCTGAATCATAAGTATATTGACCATAAAGGTTAAATGTAGTCCAACTGTTTACGTGCCAAAATTCACCAGTCTCATTATGTATTGCACTAGTATCATAAAAGTCTCCCACATATTTACCGTATAGCCCAGCTCCCCAGTTCTCGTAGCTCCAAGAAAGGGTTCCTGTTGCTTGCCACTCGGGTCTGCCATCCATTTGCATCAAATCGCCCACATCCTCTAGTGCAAACCCTAGCTCAGCTAGTTGGGCTGACTCTTCATCTAGGCTTTGGTACGCTTTAAGCAATTTCGCAGTGTTCAATTTAAAGTCAAAATCACCAAATTGCGTATCATTAATTCTGTAGTTAATACTTAAATCAAGCCCTTCTGTGACACGCGAATCTAGATTCTCAAATAAACCTATCACTTCGGTTATATCACCTACAGCATCAAGCCCTGAACCACTAAAAAATGCCACATCATCAGCCGTTGCGGCCGCTCTGATCACGTTTTCGTTACTACCTCCATTTAAGCGATAGTAATAATCAAGATCTGTAATATTTTGATATGAGCGAATACCAATCAAATCTTCTTGTTCTATACGCCAATAATCAGCAGTAAAGGTCAGGTTATCAATCAGTTCTGGCGAATAAACCAGACCTAAACCATAGTTATAGTCATTTTCAGGTTTCAAGTCAGGGTTACCATAGCGAATATTAGAGACGCTATCGCTGCTGCTACATTCACTTAAACTACTTAACTCACCTTTATTAATTTGTGCTTGGCAACGATAATAATCTGTTGGATAATTTACTCGAGTAGTGCTTGCAGTGTGGAGTTGCTCTAAGTTGGGAGCACGAAAGCCTTCCGAGTATGATGCTCTAAAATGTAAGCTGTTAACTGGGTACCAACTTAAAACGGCTTTAGGTTTAAAAACACTGCCTACATCATTATATTGCTCAAAACGACCTGCAATTTGAAAATCTAATCGCTCAACAAGTGGAATGTCCATTTCAGGACTGATCAACGCTCCCGCAAATTCGACAAATGCCGAAGCAACATTACGCGAACCATCTGAATTAGGTTGACCACTTGAACCCATGATGTCTGATGCATAGTTTTCACCAGTAACACTATCTGTGTACGTTGTCGTTCCATTCAATCGATCGTCGTACTTGTTTTCAAAACTTTCATAACGCCATTCTGCCCCTAATGCCACACCAACATTTCCAGCAGGTAAAGAAAATAAAGAAGGCGTTGATATTTTAAAATCAACAAGCCCTAACTCAGTTTCACCAGTACGTGAGGTATCAACTAAAAAGCTATTAATTGTTTCTTGTGAGTTACACTGTGCATTACAAAATGGGTTATACGCTGAGCTATCTTGCTTATTTACGCTCTCTTGAAACAAACTCAAACTAATACGATTACCTGTATTATCAACTGTTTTAGCTGCAGAATACAAAGCGGCACTATCCCAACTCCAATTATCAATATCACCGCGTGCACCTCCTAAAAAGCGATATGAAGTATTTTCTACATTAATTTTTCGCACTCCAGCGTCAACAACGCGATAGGCATCGATAATAACGTCAAGACCTTCACTTGGAATATCGTAACCGCTTAGTTGATTAACTCCTGAACCTAATGGATTCCAATACGCAGAACTTGAAATTGTAACTGGGGCTGAGGTTAGTGTTGCAGTCTCACCACGTTGAGAGTTTGATTCTGCTCTATAATAACCAAGCTCGCTGTATAGCTCAGTATCATTTCCTAAATCGTGATTAATAAATACAAATGAGTTAAGTCGTTCGGTTTCAGGGATCAAAGTGCGGCTTGCGTTAGTGTTGTATGATTGCGTGCCGCTATTGATCGCACCACTATCAACACATAAACCATCGGCCAATACACACTGCTGATCAGCGTCGCTTGCATCTGATCCTTCAATATGAAAACGCCCAGCCGAGCTAGTTAAACCATCTACAGATTGACTCGCGTCAAAACGGCCCCAAGGAGTTGTTGTTGATGAATTACGAAAATTAGAATCGCCTTCCCAACGAGTCCCATCAAGAAAAGGGCGCAGATCAGAATTAGCTGAGTATTTAGTCTCTGACGCCATCACTTCTGAGCCGTAGTAATAATTGACAGAAGCCGTTACATTGGTCATTCCATCATTTAAGTCCCAACCAGCTAGCCCATTTAAATTAAGTTTTTCGCGTTCTGTATTTTCAGCTTGGCCATACTGCATATCAAATTGAAAGCCACTGAAATCTTCGCGCATTTGTGTATTTACAACACCAGCAACAGCATCAGAGCCGTAAATAGCAGCGGCACCATCATGCAACACCTCAACAGCATCAATCCCCATTACAGGAATAGAGTTTACGTTAACAGTTGTTACAGGCACTGAGTTTTCTGTTTGAGAACCTGGATGCTGTACTAAACGCCGACCATTTAAAAGTACCAAGGTATTTCCCGTACCTATACTGCGTAAATTTATTGATGCAACATCACCACGAGAGGCGTAAACACCACTAACAACATCATTACCATTAAAGCTAACTGTGCCGTTACTAGGGATCGATGCAAATAATTCACTCCCTGAAGTTGCACCAATTGCATCAATATCTTTAGAGTCAATAATAGAAACGGGTAATGCCCCTCCGATATCAGCTCCCTTAATCATAGAACCTACCACACTAATTACTTCAACATCTTCATCTACTTTAGTATGTTGGTTTGAAACCTCAGTTTCTTTCACATTCACCTGATTACTTTGCTCAGCAACTGCAGGTAAAGACATGACGCCTAATGCAGATAATAAACATAAACTAATTTTATTTAACTGATATTTTTCTTGATGAGATGCATACATGTGATTCCCCTAACTACTTATGTTTTTAATGGTTATAGTTTGTAAGTTGATTGCATTTCACACAGTGCACAATAAGATCTAATAAGACAATTGACAAAAAGTAGCCTATTTATAACCTCAGGTTATAGGTGTTTTTAATTAGATAATTGATTCAATTTATAGGAATCGTTATCAATTGGCCGCGCGTTCGATTTAATGAAAGCTTTAGGTTTAGAAGTAAAAATAGACGTAGTTGTACCTCAACACGATGAAAAGGCTAAAAGTAAATTAATAACGCAAATCCAGAACATGGTTGCGGATCATGAGTAATAGATCACTCGATGTGTATGCTGGCAAACAGCTCATGGGCCAATTTCAAGATAGTAATGGCTTTTGGTCTTTTAATAATTGGACTATGGAATCAGTAAAAAAACTAGATGATTAAACAATAATTATGAGATTTAAAATTTGCCCTAATCCACACTACCCCATAAAATAAAGTAATTCAAAACACTCCTAGGGAAGACAATGAGGAAAACTTTAAATGATCACGGATTGGAGACCGAATTAGAGTAAATATGCAGGGTCAGCTAGTTAAAAGAGATACAGACTCTGAGTTATGGGCATCATTAATACCTTCTGATGGTATGACTCTAAGAGTTACAAGTGCTATTGATAACTTAGGTATTGATGCAAAAGTTAATAATTCACAGCCCTTAGAAGTCATTTCAAATGATCCAGATTCAGGTACTTACCACTGGGATCATGCGAATGGAATATTTCCATATCAATCTGTCATATTTTGGTGGTCAAGAAAAACTAGCTAGCATTTAAAGAAAAGTCACACTAATATAGGTATCAATAGATTAATAAAACATGAAAGGGGGAGTAATAATGAATAGAAAAATTAACTGTATCGGTGGTGGTTCGAGTAATTAAGATCAACCCCAGCAAAAAATAATAGAGCCAGCATAGTTATGCTGGCTTTTTTATTTGTCTCATCCCAGTTTCACCTTACATGTCCGTTTAGTAAAGCCACACACTAATAATTAGTATGTGGCTTTTTAGTCTCTAAACTAACTTTCTGAGTTATTGATTTAATAAGTTCTTTTCAAAAAACTCAGCCATCATAGTATGATAGTGCAAGGTAGTGCCTTTACCTTCACGTAGGCTGTGTGAGCGGTTTGGGTATGAGAAAAACTCAAACTGTTTATTGTGCTTAACGAGTTCGTCAATTAAACGCTCTGAGCCTTGATAGTGCACGTTATCATCCCCAGTGCCGTGAATCAGCAATAGCTTACCGGTTAGGTTTTTAGCAAACGTAATAGGCGAGGTGTTATCGTAGCTCTCAGGGTCAGTATTTGGGTTACCCGCATAACGCTCTTGGTAAATAGTGTCGTATAAACGTATATCTGGCACGGGCGCTGAGGCAATACCCACTTTGAACTTATCACCGTGGCGGAACAGTAAATTAAGGGTTGAACTACCGCCACCTGAGTGGCCCCACACGCCAACGCGGTCGGTGTCTATTACATCCCAACGTTTTGCCATAGCATCTAGCGCATCAACTTGATCTTGCACGGTGACAGAGCCGATTTTTTTATAAATCGATTTGCGCCAATCACGGCCTTTTGGCGCACGAGTACCTCGGTTATCAACCGATGCGACAATAAAGCCTTTTTGGGTTAACAGTGATTTGTACAAGTAGCTATTGCCCTCGTAGCGGTCTTGTACTGTTGAGCCCCACGGTTCACCGTATACGTAAAACACAATTGGGTATTTTTTACTTTTATCCATGTTCTCTGGGAACATAATGTAGCCGTCAAGCTCGGTGCCATCCTGCGCATTCACTTTGAAAAATTCGTGGCTTGGTAAGCTTTGCTCAGCCAGTTTTTCTTTTAGCTCTTTATTTTCAACTAAGGTTTTTACATTAGTGTGATCGTTCACGTTAATGATTTGCTTTGTGGGCGGTGTGCCAAATTTAGAATAGCTGTGCATTGCCCATGAGGCATCTTTAGACATGTAATAGCTGTTTGAGCCTTCAAACTCAGCAGGGGTTACACGCACAGGTTTGCTACTGCCATCAAGTGGCGTGCTATATAAATAGCGCTGACCTGGATCGTTTGGTGAAGCAATAAAATACATGACGTTTTTGTCTTCATTGATCGTGAGCATATCAACAATATCGTAATCGCCAGGCGTTAGGTCAATAATGGTTTTGCCATCGCGCGATACACGGTAAAGATGACGCCAGCCGTCACGTTCGCTGTGCCAAATAAAAAACTCGCCGTCTTTTGACCAATTGGCTTTATAAAACCATTCGATAAACGCATCGTCTTTATCTTCTAAAATTTTAGTCAGTTGCTGCTTTTGCCAATCAAATAACCACACTTTATTGTGGCTTTGCGGGCGGTTTAAATCTTGGATCATTAACTCATTCCCAGTGCCTGCCCAGCTAATACGCGGAATGTAGCGATCGCGATTATCGCCTCCAAGTTTTGCCCAGCGGGTTTGTTTATCTGCAATACTCACCACACCAACACGTACGGCTGAGTTAGTTTCACCGGCTTTAGGGTAAGGGAATTCTTTGAGAGTAGGATAGAGCTCATCGGTGTTGTTGATCATAGTGAAAAATTTAACATCACTGGTATCAAGCTGCCAATAGGCGATTGATTTGTTATCTGGGCTCCAACGAAAGCCATCAGCAATGGTGAACTCTTCTTCGTACACCCAATCAAAGTTGCCGTTAACAATAGTGGCGCTGCCATCGGTTGTAAGCGCTGTTACATCGTTACTACCAACCGCTTGCATATAAATGTTGTTATCGCGCACGTAAGCCACTTTTGAGCTATCTGGTGAGAACTTAGCAAACATTAATTTGGTAGGTTCAACGTCTGCGCCACCTAATTGCTGTAATTGATTGGTTTCAAGATTGAGTAACCAAAAATCCCCACGGCTGCGTGAGCGCCAAACTTGCTCGCTATTGGTAAATACCATAAGCCATTTACCGTCTTTTGACCATTGGTAGCTTTCGATTGCAAATGGCTCATCTGCGCCCTCTGGCAGTAGCTTTTCAAACTCAACTAAAACTTTGCGACCTGTACCGTCAGCGTTGTAAAATACAATGTCGTTACCTTTTACGCCGTGCTCTTTGTCGTCATCAGCTTTAGCATTATCAGCGTCGTCTTTTTTATCTTGTTCGCTCTCACGCGCTTCAAGCACTGTGTAGCCAGTACCATCATCTAGCCATTTAAAGTAAGTGCTACGCTGCGCTTTGAAATATTTATCTTTATAGATTTGTTCAAGGGTAAGCGGATTACTAACTTGGCTCACCGTAGTATTCCCTGTGGTATTTTGCGTTACAGAGCAGCCTGATAACGAAAGCCCGGCCAGTACCGACAGTACTAAAGCCGAAGATTTAAGTAATTTCATATGGAGATCCTAAATGCGCATAGCGCTTATTGTAGTTATTTATGTGAGTTATATCACTTTAGCAAAAAATACGTTTAAGATCTGAACCTTTATCGCAATATAGATAAGATTAAGCTCAAAAGCGATAAGTTAAAAGTTCCTCGTAAATAAATTGTAGGTTGAGCTGCACAAAGTGCTTTTCAGCTTTTTCACAGCGCAACCTTCACTGCAAACTTTAATTTAAGTACCAAATTACATTATTAGCACTCACTTGCCTTTTTAAACCACCTTCAACAGGCTCTTCACACAATAAGTTAACTTTATAATGCGCTGCATAAAGTGCTTGTATTTCGCTCGCTACGACACTAAAAGGAGAGCCTGCCATTTCACTCAAATACCGCCAGAAGTTGCGGCGCATTGCCTGTTATTTCAATAAGGTGCTGGCTGTAGTTTTCTCTCATTTCATGGGGGAGGGCAACAAGCGCTGCGCGATCATATATCGCATCAACTCAAACAAAACTGTAATGGGGGTTTACACTAAACACTTCAAAAGGGCTAGCAAAGTCCAGCACCTCTGCATCATCGTAAATATAAATTCCTATGTTTAGCTTTGCGTTAGCTCACTTTATTTGCAGCAAACATTAATTTTAGCCATCTTAAATCTTTTGCTTCTAAATTAGCTTGCTTATGGAGTGAGGGGTCATCGTAAATCTCTTTATAAACGTGGCAAATAGCTACTTCCGTTAGCTCACGCCACTTATCATCTTTAAACTCGGGTAAGTGCGCATCCGCTAAATTAAAGCTGGAAAGCGGATCGTGTTCAACCTCTGTTGTTCTGAGAGTAAGGTCGAGCTCTTGTAGAATAGGGTTGATGGCCTGCACCGTGTTTGCTGCTTCAAATTCATCGATAATCGTTTTTTGCGCTGCATTAATTTCTTTTTCAAGCTGATACCGAGACAGCTTATCTGCAGAAGCACGCAAGCCATACTTATTGAGTAAGCCAGTTATGCTAGGTAACACTGCTTTAGCTGCGATACCAGCACCTACTATAGGATTTACAATAGCTGCTAGGCCACCCACCAACAGCATACCATAAGTGAGCTTTCGGTCTAGTTCATCAATACTATTTGCCAACTCTTGCAAAGTATTGGTTTTTTCCTTTGCTTGTTCACGCATTATTTCATCGGTGCTGTGTAGCATGTATTGGCGAAGACCCGCTTCTGCATGCTCATGAGCAAAGTGAAAAATACGCCGCTTTGGTAGATTATTTACTTCAGGGACGCCTTTCGGTAAAAAGGCGCATGGTATGCAGTGCAAATTTATATTCTGATAACTCAAAAGGAATGACAAAATAGTGTTTCTCATCATAAGAAGTGGGGGTTTGCTTACCAAAACGCTCCAAAGACATAAAAATTGGCAGCCCATTAAGTTTTTCAGTGACTAAAACCACCCCTTTGTTAAGCTCATTTATTAATTGCCCCGACGTCGACTTTATCGCAGCTATTCCTTTGTTTAGCAGGTTTTTCATATGAGTTTTAATCCAGCTCTAATTGCGCCCGCTCAACGCTTTCTTTGGGTAACTCTTTTTGCACAGAGACACCAAGCTCTTTAAACTCAGAAGCTTGTTTAATTAGGTTACCTTTACCACGATATAACTGAGAAAACGCTTTATCGTAGCTTTCTTTGGCTTTATCTAACTGTTTACCAACGCCTTCCATACTTAATAAAAAGCCATTAAGTTTGCTGTAAAAACGTTCCGCGCGGTTTGCCAGCTCTTTTGAATATTTAGTTTGTTCTTCAAAGCGCCATAATTGCTTAACAATATTTAAGCTGGTTAAAAGGGTAGTAGGGGTGGCAACCAAAATGTTTTTTTCTATCGCTTGTTGATAAATATCGCTTTGATATTTAAGGGCTTCAACAAAAGCTGACTCTATCGGTACAAACATGATCACCACTTCAGGCGAGTTAAGCCCGGGTAGGTGGTCGTATGACTTACTGGCCAGTTCATTAATACGGGCTTTTACGGCCTCAACATGCTCTTTAATTGCTTGTTGCGCCTCCAGTTCATTATCAGCATTTACGTAACGTGTGTAAGCGTTTAGCGATGTTTTAGCGTCAATCACTAAATGCCGGCCTTGAGGCAAATACACCACCACATCGGGCCGCAGGCGGCCTTCCTCGGTATTAAACGATACCTCGCGTTTATAATCACTACCAGCACGCAACCCTGCACTGTCGAGGACATTTTCGAGCATTAATTCCCCCCAATTACCTTGGGTTTTCTTTTGCCCTTGTAGCGCATTGCTGAGCTTATCAGCTTGTTCGGTGATTGCTTGGCTTTTCGCTTGTAGATGTAATAACTCTATTTTCAGGGCTTCACGCTGTTTTACATCTTCAACATGAATTGATTCCAATTTATCCCTGAAGCCTTTTAGCTCACCTTGGACAGGTTTTAATAGCTGCTCAATGCTTTCTTGATTAAGGACTTTAAATTTTTGCGATTTTTCTTCTAGGATTTGATTAGCAAGATTTTCAAATTCTTTTTTAAGTTGTTCTTTGCTTTCTTTAATATGTTGTAACTGTTGCTCAAAATGGCTTTGCTTTTGCTCAAGCATAGTGCGCATATTATTGAGCTCAACATCACGGGCATTGTATTCACTTCGTAGTGTTGTTAAATCAGCTTCAGCCTTGCGCCAATAAAGATTGTATTGATGGCTTTGTTTTTCTTGCTCAGTGAAGCGGGTTTTATAGTGTTGAGTTTCGTCACGTTGTTCTTGGTGGCTTTGCTCAAGCAAATCGTGTTCGTCTAATAATACAGAATATTGTTGTTGTTTATCATTGAATTGAGTTTGCAATAAAGCCATCTGTTGCTGTTGTTCGCTAAGATCAGATAAAAGTCGCTTTCGACGAACGGCACTAATAACACTAAAAAGCACTGTGCAGATCGCAAAACCAACGCCAACACTTACCCTATCAATGTTTGTAAGTAACTGTATATACATAAATAAACTTTATTAACCAAAAGATATCCATCATAGCTAATCTTAAAAAGCCAAGATAGGCTTTTTTACTTTTTTATGATCCCCAAATTATTACAGAACATTACAAAACCCTCATCTGCATTAGTTATATAAAATATTATCTTCTACACTGGGTATAAATAAACCTAATTCAGGTTTGGTAGTTAGTTACATCAATCGCATGATGCCATGTTTTTATGACATGCTCATACAGTTTGATAATTCCGTTTTTAAGTAATTCACCTACAAGGACTGAAAAAATGAACGATATCAAAACCCCAAATATTGAAGTGCAATGTAAAGCAGATAACTATTTTTCCGTTAAAACATTAACCGTTTTACCTCATACTCAAGAAAATTGGTTAACGTTTTTTAATAACGAAACAAACCCAACTGAGTCACTAAGTGTTTTATTTAATAATGCGGGAAAAAACGACCCAACCAGCACTGAGAAAAGACAATACGTAGAGCTTATTATCAGCCTAGATCCGTCAGTGGCTAATGATTGGGAATTTTATGGTAATGGCGTTGAATATTGTGGTGCAGATAGCAATTGCCAATATAATATTTATACCGAGATCACTGATGATGACACGTTGATTTTACGCGTAAGCCAAGTAGTACCAACTTACGAATTTAATGGTGTAGATGAAGACAACTTAGATAAAGTTGTTGAAGTCACCGAAGGTGAACATACTCAATATTTACCTATCTCATTTAGATATACAGCTAAGCACCTACCCTCAGGTAAAATATATATGTCGCAAGACCCAAAAATTGTAGTCCGTAGACCAGGTGCAACGCTTTAATTCAATACACCACTACAATTAAATGAAGGGTCATATTGCTGCATTAAGCTGATAAACCCTTCTTTTTGGCACCAAGGTTTAAACCAAGGGAGGTTAAACCACATTGGGTGATAGCCTATCTCTAGTGACTTTTCTATGTACATTAACGCAGATTGGTACTCACCTATTACGCTATAAACTAAAGCGGCAGTAAACACATATTCGTAGTGATCCGACGCAATGCTAATGGCTTTATTTAATGCCTGTAATGCAAGTTTTGCTTCGCCAAGTTGGCTATACGCTTGGGCGGATTCTAAATAGCTATCAAGCGTGCGTTGGTCCTGAGTCAGTTCAATCACCTTTAAGTAATTAGCTGGGTAAGACTCACTAAGCCCGAGTGCTTTTTCAATATCAGCTAAATTAAGCCTAAAACTGACGTGTTCCGGGTTAGCATCAACCGCTTGCTGCGCGACCTGTAACGCTTGCTCAAATTCGCCTTTTAATGAATAAGCAATGCTTAAATTACTCAAGTCTGTGCTTTCTGGCTTAATGGCAATTGCCTGATTATATTGATCTATTGCTGTGCTCAATTCACCTTCGGTGAGTGCGATATCTGCGAGTAGTTGATTTGCTGTATAGTTATTTGGACTTATCGTTATCACTTCGTTGAGTAATTGTTTTGCCTCAGCTATTTTGCCTTGCCACCACAACACAAGGGCTAAATTTTGTTTTATTATAGGATTAGGGCGTATTTTTAGCGCCAGTTCAAATACTTGCTGTGCCTCAAGCAGTTGATCTTGATGCAAATATAACATTCCTTTTAATTCGTAAAGCATTAATGTACTGGCGCCTACTTGCTTTGCTTTAGTTAAATACTGCTCAGCGGCTACCCAATCTTGTTTTGCTATCGCAATAAGCATGGCATTTTTAGCGAATGCGGGGGTGTTTTGATACTCAGAAGGCGCATTAAACAATAGTTTACTAGCAATATCTAAAAATCGCTTTTGTTGCGACAGTTGATACAGGCTCAATGCAACTTCACGCAATAACTCATAATTAGCATACAACTGAGGGGTTTGTTCAACAGCTTCTGCAATACGTTTGAATAACAGCTCTGAATGCAACTCAACTTGCTGCACCTTTTGGAAAAGCGCAATATGCTCAATTTGTACAGCATCACTAAGCTCAGACAACGTTAAATACTTACTATCAAAATCAGGAAAAAGTGCGGTCAACTGCTGACTACTTGATTGATACATCTGGCTGTAGTTATCTACAATAATTGGCCATTGTTTACGTGCTTTTACTGTCCAATTAGGTGCCTCTAAACGAACAAGTGTTAAGTAACACTGCAATTGCGCGCAGCTGAGTTCTGCACTTATAGCTTCTTGCATACCTGTTACTTGGCTTAATTTATTTAGCTTCTGAGTTAAATTAAGTTGTTCATTTCCCCCTTTGCCTATAGTTTCAACCTCACCTCGGGAAATTAAATGTAAGTGTTTACTATTTATGACCCCTTGCCTCACAGCATCATCAATTGTAGCTTTTACCATATCAATATCTGCATTAAACCTTGATTGTGCTTTTATTACAGGCGGTAGAAATGCAACATAGTGCTCTTTTGGTGATTCATTGAGTTTATAAGTTAACCCAACGGCCGCCAAAGCAATCACAGATAACCCCACAAAAAAAATAGATTTCAAAGGTGATTTTTTCTGTAAATCGAGTTGCTCAATTGGAATCGTATTTTGCGCTAAGATTTCTTGTTGTTTAAGTGCAATCACCACATCTCGCAGCTTGCGTTCAACTTGTTTGGCATCAACTGGGCGAAGCGCTTTTTTTCGTTGTAAAAGTTGGTTTAATAAATCACATAACTCATTTGGTAATTTAGGAATAATTTCATGTGCATCAACAGCTTTTCCATTAGCTATATTATTAGCAAGTGTTTGTGCTGAGCCTTCTCCGAATGGATGTCGGCCACTAATAAACATATAGGCCAGCATACCAAAGGAGAATAAATCACTGCGAAAATCTAACGGCTGTTTATTAAGCTGCTCAGGCGACATCGCACTAGCACTACCAAAGCTGGACTCATCACGTTGCTCACAAAGCGGCTTATTTTGTAATGTTGCAATACCAAAATCGGTGATTTTTAACTCATTTTTATCAATTAAAATATTGCTAGGCTTTAAATCACAATGCATCACATCTTGGCTATGAGCATGGGCTAAACCGGCACACAGTTGTGCTAATAAATTAAGCTTTTCGCAGAGTGTGGTGATGTGCTGATGTTGAAACTGCTGTAATGTTTTGCCTTTTAAGTATTCCATTACGATACAAATTCGCTGTTCATACAAAAGTACATCGTGTATTTGTACAATATTAGGATGATTTAAACGAGCAAGCAGCTGCGCTTCAACTAAGGGATCGCTATGTTCTATTGAATGCTCTGTAGGCTTTAATAATTTAATCGCAACATAGCGCTTTAAACGTGTATCCTCTGCAAGATACACACTTCCCATTCCTCCTTGGTTAAGTAACTTAATTAATTTATAGTTAGTGATGACTTTATTAAATTTTAATACTGTTTCATGCTCTAACGACATCCGAGGCACTCTCTAATTCACATCCTTTATAAATCATAAAGGATGCACCAGCAAACCGTACTTTTCGCAATTGTCTTTCGATGATATTTTCAGCATCATGAACATTTGTTAAAACTTCTGAAAACTGCTTGCGAGCACGATGTATCTGTATATTTAAATAGCGCATATCGACACCTAAATCTTTCACTAATTGCTCCGTATTTACCCAGCCTTGGTTAGCTGGTAATACTCCTTTTTTAGCATCTAAAGCTCTATAACGCGCTAAGTTTAAGGTTAAGTAGTGATGGCAGCGAACATGCAAATCAAAATCTTTATTATTGTGATGTTGAACTTTTAATGCTGATGTTTCTTCATCCAAACTTAGGTTAAAAATAAAATCTAAATCACTAATATACAATTGTGGTACAGAGCTCATCTGAGTTGCAACTTCCAGATGACTAGAAATAAACATCCATTGTTCACCACCTAAAGTAATAATACTATGATCTTCTAAGACTTCTCGTATCGTAAACTCATCATCGTGTAATGATTCTAACAACCATTGGCCGCTACTTTGCTCAAAAACAACCACGCTATCAGGTTGCTGCTCTGGCAATAGGTGGTAATGATTAAGCTTAATTGTCTCGGCAGTTTTACTTTGCTCATCATCTAACTTGATTAATTGGTCAGCAGGTGCACTGAGATCTTTAACCACATAAGTAACCTCTGAATTACCGGCAAAGTAAATTTTATCGCCAATACTTAATTCTTCAGAGTCATCCTTTACCAAACGTTTGTGATTTAACCAAGTACCGTTCAAGCTTAAATCACGGATATACCACTTGCCATTTAACCACTCAATAATGGTATGTATTTTCGACACACTCAGATCATTTACAAGTGTATCCACAGAATATTGAAAGCGCCCAAAACTATGATGCGCATATAAAAAACAATATTTATTTGTATGTTTATTAATTAAATAAGCCATTATCACTACCTTTTATCGAATGATGAGGTACGTGTCTAACTATTGATATTACAATCAATTCTTCATAATAGACACAACCAAACCAAAATAAAACAAAAAATTAACATTCAATGTATTCATATATTAATCCGCAAACAATTGCGGCCAGATAACAGTATTTTAGAAACAACAAGGCAAAATAAACATTACGTACTATTACAGCAATCGTTTATTAAAAGGATAAGTGAAAGAATGAGATATAAAAAAAGCCAGCGCAAAATGGGCTGGCTCAATAATTACTAAAATTAGTAACCAAATAGGGGAAATCAACAATGATGCTTGTGTAAACTGCAATTCAACAACAAGCAAAAGAGTAGACGTCCTCACGCTAATTTAGTTCAAAAATAATTTAAAACTATTGAAAATAATACTGTGTGCGCCAAATGGCAGGCATAAAAAAAGCCAGCGCAAAATGGGCTGGCTCAATAATTACTAAAACTAGTAACCAAATAGGGAAATCAACAATGATGCTTGTGTAAACTGCAATTCAACAACAAGCAAAAGAGTAGACGTCCTCACGCTAATTTAGTTCAAAATAAATTAGGCTAATTTTGAAATAATGCTAACTTTTTATCAAAGAAAGCATTTGTTGTTCATCAAACTTTGTAAAACTCATTGATTTTTCAGTAAATAATTCATCAACAAGCGCTTGCTTATGTTGTTGCATTTTAAATACCTTTTGCTCAATTGAATTTGCCATTATAAGTTTATAAACAAATACAGGATTCGTTTGACCGATCCGATAAGCACGATCTGTCGCTTGTTTTTCTACTGCTGGATTCCACCAAGGATCGAAATGGATCACCGTGTCTGCCTGCGTAAGATTAAGCCCAGTACCGCCAGCTTTTAAACTAATTAAAAATACCGACGTTTGACCACTGGTAAATTCTTCGATCACTTTCTCGCGATGACGCGTTTGCCCCGTTAGCAGGCTGTAATTGATCTCCAATGATGCTAGCTGCTGCGCAATAATATCTAATGCAGAAGTAAATTGGCTAAAAATAATAATATTACGGCCTTCACTTAACATCACAGGTAAATGGCTACTCAACCAGTCAAGTTTTGCACTTCTAGCTGAGGTGTGTTCGTCAATCAAACGCGGGTGGCAACATATTTGTCGTAACTTTAATAACGCCTCTAAAAAGGCCAATTTGCTTTTTTGTGCGCCTTGGGAAGCAAACAGATCGACCATTTTTTCCTCGAGAGAATGCGTAATGCCTTGATAAATATCTTTTTGCTGTGCTTCGAACTCAAACTCTTTGATCAACTCAGTTTTTGGTGGTAGCTCTTGCGCAACTTCAGCTTTAGTACGACGTAAAATAAAAGGCAAGATCAGTGATTTAAGTTCTTTTGCACGATCGCTATCAGCGTCACGCTCAATCGGAGTCTGAAAATGCTGCTTAAAATGAGCTTGTGAACCAAGTAAGGAAGGCATTGCAAAATCTAACAATGATTTCAATTCAAATAAATTATTTTCAATCGGTGTACCACTTAAACATAAGTTAAATTGTGCATTTAAACGCTTAACTAAACGAGATACTTGCGCACTGTCATTCTTTATATACTGCGCTTCATCAAGAATAATATTCTCGAAATATAACGGCGAGTAGTAAGCGATATCACGCTTGAATAATGGATAGGTAGTAAGAATGCAATCAGCCTGAGCTAAATGTTGTAATTGCTCAATCCGCGCACTACCAAATAGGGTCGTCACTTTAATGCTACTGGCGAATTTAGTCATTTCATTTTGCCAATTACTGACTAAGCTCGTTGGGCAGACAATTAACGTAGGGCCTGCTTGCTCCCATTGCCGTGCGTTAGCTAAAAATGCAATAACTTGTAAGGTTTTACCTAACCCCATGTCGTCAGCTAGTATTCCGCCTAACTGATGGCGTTTTAAGAACTGTAGCCATTGAACCCCTTGCTGTTGATACTCACGAAGTCGTACGCCCGAATTCAAACCATGTAGCACTGTAGTAGCAGTAGTTGGTGCATCTAGTTCAGCTAAATAAGACTCTAAGCTGTCGTCGACTAAGTTAATTTTAAAACAGCTCATCTTCATTAAATGTACTAAAAATGATAAAGGTATAAGTAATTCATCGCGTGTTTTTATGAACTCAAAACGATCTTTAAAATCAGTAAGCGTATCAAAAGCAGGTTTAGTAATTACCCCAAACTGTGTACCATTTGCATAATAATAAAAAAGTTCGCTTTGCCGGTTAAGTGATTGAAATTCAGGGCGATCGTTTGCTAACACTGTGGCTGCTTTAGCATTTGAGATCATTATTTTACTAATAACTTGATGACCTTTACCACGTTTAGTATCTAGGCTAACATTAGTGATTGATTTTTTAATCACAAGTTTTTTATCAGTTACCTGCCAACCACGCTGACGAAGCTTAGGCAAAACCTCGTATTTAAACCAATGCTGATGAATAATTGATTGTTTATTAAAAATAAACTTATTTTGTAAAGCCCCTTTACATAATTCAAAGCCTAAATTTGTCAGCTCTGTGATAACGGTATTTTCAAGCGATGCATTGAGAATACTTGCTGGTGCTGAATTTGGAGCGTAATTACCATCTTGATAGTTAAAGGAGAGCGTAAGTTGCAATTGGTTATTGCTATTACTCACCTCCACAACAGCACAAATATCGGCTACCCGTTTTATTTTTTTACGTTCAGATGATTGATAATGAGGTATCACACCATCACCAAAATTTGCAGCTAATTGCTTATAAACACGGTCAAAATTAGCAGTATGAATGGCTGGGATCGCTCTAATATGAGCAACTTCTTCACCACTCAATGGTGTACGTAACCGGCCTATGCGTAGTGCCTCTGTATCAAGGTAAGTGGGTGGTGTAGTTTTTAATAGCAGCCATGAATCTTTATTATGAATACTTACTCTCAGCTGTATAAGTTCTGATGGTTCAGACCAAGCAAAATTTAAATCAACAGCCGCACCAGGCTTGATCGACTTTCGCGTACGACCAAAAAACAACCTTTGGGTTGCAATAAGTTGTTGCAACGCTGCGAACCCCCATTGACCTTTAAGCTCTAGGCTACCTAGCGCATTTTGTGAGCGGATCCAACTATAAAGTCTAAAATCACTTTCAAGGAGATCTGTGGGAGTAACAAAACTATTAAGCTGTTGATCCGTCAGGTTTCGCCCTAAAGTATAATTATGTTCCCTAGAAGCAGCTGCTATTTTTGGTGTTAACACAACTTTAGACGCGTCAACATCAAAAACAAATAGTAAAACGTTTTTTGCTATGTCTGACTGAGTTTGCTTAATTTTTTTAAGCTCTTCAAACCAATCGTTCATTATATAGTCTTGGCCGTAATCGCCAGAATGCTCAATCTTTAGCTTTAATAAAACAGCAGCTAAGTGGCGACAGTTAGTTTTGGCATTGCATGAACAATGCCGATCAACTGCAAAACCATTTGCTAACTTCTTTATCTCTATATGTTGAGTAAAAGTGCTGCCTTGATTTCCAAACACTGAGGCATCAATGACAGAGAAATCATGATTATGCTCTAACCAATTAATTTGACCATTTGCTACGTACTCTTTTGCTTTACTGAGCACATGTGGCTTAAACAACTGTTTAATAAATCGTTCAGATAAAGGAAATTGAGTCGCTTGTTCTTGCTTGATCTCTTCAAAAATAGCGAGTAGGTCATTCTTAGATAAGTTAGCAGACATATTGCTCAGGGCAGTAAAAAATTAAAATAATTTTATCAGTATATGATTTATCGGCGCCGAGCTAAAGCATTAAAAAGAGTGTTGGAACTGATAAGTTAGTAAAAAAATGATCTCAATATAAAATCAGCTAAAATTAATAGATAAACACAACTAACCAACAACAAGCCCACATGTTATAAACATATGACTAATAATTAAGCGTGTTTACAGATCACATTTTTACTAAGTTATAAAAAAAATAGCGGCAAGAGTGAAGAATGTGGCTTACCAGTTAGTAAAAAAATGATCTATGAGCTAAATAATATGATTTATTGATGTTTAAGATCATTATTTTACTAACAAAAAACAGTTTTAGATCAGAATTTTACTAACAAAAGAGCGCCTTCAGATCAGATTTTTATTAACTAGTTAAATGCATTTAATAACTTAGTTAGTTGTTCTAACCGTTTGTCTGTAATCACTTTATTATCAATTTTAATTGATAAATCACCACTTTTTAAATTACGTTGCAGGCTTATGTAACTATTTTCTAGTAATGCTTCTCGACGTTGAGCTAACTGTGGCTCAGCCGTGAGCAATTTAGTGATCGCCATTGCACGCTTCTCATCTCCAATTATCTCTTCTAAGCTGTTGTTGTGTGTTAAATGATTTACTTGCTGATTAAAGCTATGTTCATCACGTTCTTTTGCTGCAATCAGCTTTTTAGCTACTTCACGACCAACATGGTTCGCTGTTGGATAAAGGGCAAGTACAGCAGCAGGGAGCTTCTCAAAGGCTTTAATAGCATCAGCAATGGCTGTATGCGATACACCCTCAATGGCGGCCACTTCTCGATAAGAACCTTTTTTACCTTGTGCAACTAATTCATCTTTAGTTTGTTGATATGCTTGGCCAAGTTCCCATAGGCTCGGAGCAATATATTGGTCTGAAGATACCGCTAAAATCTTAGCATCTAAGTCAGTAAAATCACTCGAACTAAAAACCATGTAGTCAGCATTGCCGATTATACATGCCATACGGCGACGTGAGCCGGCTAATACCAGCGTTTCATCACCTTTATCCCAGCATAGAGCGGGATGTTGGTTACGACCGTCCTCGGCTATAGCAGGGAGTATATCTGCGACAGACTTTTCATTGAGTAATACTTGAACACGACGATTTTTTGCATACACCTTCGTGGTATTTTCTATTTCAGCATGTGGGATCACTTTGCAAACGAGTGTGATCTGACGACTAGGATCACTTGGTGCAGGCATTTTGATCACATCGCCTGCATTTGCTTGCTCTAGTAATTCATCAAGATTGCTATTACCAATTGAAGTAGCAAAAGGATCTAAGCTGGTGTCATTTTTACGTTTTTTAGCCATTTTTTGTTAACTACCTTACTTAGGTTCATTCAATTGAGATTGTGTTGATTGCCAGTTTGAACGGATCAGCATTTCTAATTCATCAACAACATCTTTTATATTTTCTTGAGCTCTGATCAATGATTCTCTACTTGCTAAACTGTCAGATGTTTTTTGATCAAAAATAGTATTGAATGACGAAGAGCTTGCTGTAATCGCCGAGCTGTGGTTAATTGGGTAACTCATTACCTGACGACCAAATGCACTGCGTACATCTTTTACGATGTCACGCTGTGAATGATTGCCTTTAACGTAATTAGTTACTAAAAATTGCATAAAGTCCCAGCCTTCATGACCTAAAGATGCAACGGTATGATAGATCTCACCTAAACGTTTTAGATATTTATTATTAGCATCGAAATCAACGGCTTCAGGATGAACCGGAATAAGCATTGCCGTAGATGCCATTAAAGCATTATAAAACATAAAGTTAAGAGAAGGAGCCGTATCAATTAAAATAATATCAAATTGCTCCTTAACCGGAGCAATCACTTTCTCTAATAATTTATGGTAATGACGGGTTTTTTCATAACTTGAACTATCTTTTAGCAACGTTGCAGTTTCGTGTTCAAAGTAAAAGTCATCCATACCTGAGGGCAATATACGTATATTTGGGATATGCGTAGGTAAAAAAGCATTTGTAACAAGTTGTTGCCAAGTTTCATCTGGATCTAAATCAATGCAATCTCGCATTAAATCACCAACTGTAATTGGCTCAGGTTCACTAGGTGGGAAAAAACTTGATGATGATCCTTGTGGATCTAAATCAATAATACCAATACGATATCGTTTAATATTAGTCGTAGCCAGGGCCGCAGCAATATTGACCATACTGGTTGTTTTACCACAGCCGCCTTTGAGAGAATTAATCACAATAACTTGTAGTTTATCGTCAACATTACGGTGGTCTGGTTGAATATCCATTATATCTGCCATAGCAAATATATTTACTAGCGTATAAGCATAATGGCCGTTTGCACCGCGTTTGATATTTAGCTCGTCAAAGTCACCATTGTCATGACGACGTTTTAAGGTACGATTGTTACAGCCTAACAGATCTGCTGCTGCTTTTTGAGTATAAGTTCGAAGCTCTTTTTCTTCAGATTTTAAGTGGGCACGATAATGCTGAATGCGTCCTGCTAATGATTTTTCTGCGACTTCTGCAGTTGCTTTTAAAAGCCGATAGGTGGATAGCGCATTATTATGAATTGACATACTTAATTCCTCAAAGTTAGGAATTAAGTATAATGTCCATTCAATTTACTGTAAACAACTATTTATGACGACATGGCTTTTAATAACAAGACATTTAGAATTAATTTGTAATTTTAAAATTGCTTAGTATAAATAAAGAAGTTTAAAAGTGGTTAAATATATAGGTAATAAAGGTTAAGAGCATAAAATGTACTTTAAGCTTATGATTTATATAAATAATAATAGAAAAAGTGGATCAGGTTTATACTTGGTTAAGATCAGATCTTTAGTAACTAATAGATCGCTATTTTACTAACCTTAAATCTGATAATTAAGTTATGCACAGTTTAAGCACAAGTTTACTCACAAAAACTGTTGTTGAGATCAGTTTTTTACTAAGATTATTAAGAACTTATCCACTTATGATCAGGAAGAATAGGTTGTTTAATTAGTATAGATCTGATCTCTAGTAGGTATAGATCAGATCTATGCTAACTGATTCGATGATTATCCACAGGTATTAGTAAAAATTAGTTTTATGTCGTGTATTTACGGTTAAAAAACAGAAATAGACGGACAAAAATATGGGGGAGTTAGTAAAATTTAGATTTATAATGCGAGTGTTAGTAAAAAACTGATCTGAAAATCAAGATCATTGAGATTACTTAGTAGAATAGTGATCTGAACATATATTTTAATCCTAGATCAGTTTTATACTAACTTAAACATTTAACTTTTTCTGTTTAATGTGTTGTTATTAGCTGTCACAATAAAATTGGAAATAAGAACAATGAACCGAAAGGTCAACATCTCGGTAGATAACTTACCCGATACATTACGGGGTCAGATCCACGGGGTGGAAAGCGCAATAGATAACGAAAGCCTCGCATTATTTACAGACAACAAAGATGTGCGGATTTCATTAGAAAATGCAGCGCATGGACTAAGGGCCTATTCGAATACTTTTAATCATTATGATTTGTGGGGACGTTTTGTTCGCTCTGGTCATAAAAAATTACCACTCGAAGAAGCACCTAAAAAAACCATTATTACTCGAAAAATATCCGAAAAAGTGGATGGAATTTTGTATGATGGTGAAATTAAAATTACTCCTGCGGTAGTAAGTACCCGTAAAGACGGTGAAGATGTTGAATATTTAGTTTGGCCATCTGATCGTGAAGAAAAAGTAGAACGTGCACTAATTCGTTTAGCTTCTAAAGGTAAAATTGTAAAAATTAATTTTAAGTCCGGTATTCAATATGCCGTGGTTTTTTCGATGAACGAATTAGCGCAAGAACTTAAAGCTGTTGGTCAATCGATGCCTTATCCACAAATAAAAGAAGCATTAGAAGCACTGCAAGGTTCTAAGTTATCGTTTAAGTATTCAGCGACAGATACTAAAAATACCAATATTGATGATTCATTTTACGAATCAAATATGAACTTTCTTTCTTCTTTGCACTTTAGTGGTAAAAAAGGGCAGGGTGGTAATGTTAAATGTGTGGCGTGCTTGAATGCATTTGTTCATAACATGATCGATAACCTTGAATACAAGGGATACTATTTCAATAGTGCGCAAGAATTAAAGCGCGGGTTATCTCGCTGGATGATGTTGCGTCTTTACCATCTTTGGCGCTATGCAGCACCAGGAAAAACATATCACTTTAGATTGTTATCTATTATGGAAAAATATGGTTCAATCTATTCAACCGACGATATCACTGAAAATAAATTAAAAGCATTGCGCCGTGATATGACCACCACGATGAAAGATCTTATCGAAAAAGGTGCTATTTCAGAATATAGCATTACGAATGTTAAAGATGATAAAACTGGCAACATCGTAGATTATACATACGAGATGCATCCGTCAGATCAGTTTTGTGATGAAATACTTACTTTGAATAAGCATAACAAACGTATTGAAATTCAAGGTGGTAAACGCATAGTTGAAAATGCTGTTTTAATCGACGAAGATAAAATTGAAGAAATAGTCAAAGATTAATTTACCTATTCCTGATTCAAGGCCGCTATTAAGAGGCCTTTTAACATAATTATTTATCAACTTGTTCCAAATATAATCTATCAACAAGAAAATCATACTCACGTTTACGCGGATGGCTTTGTGGTTTTTGATAATCCGCTAACGTACCTAGTTTTACATCCGGTTCAGGGTTTATCAAAATAAAAGGTAGCGCGGCACTAACATGATAGCGATCTTTCGCAGTGTATCTCACATTTACTTGTGGGCTAACGCGGGTTGGTCGTCTTATTCGTAATTTTTCCTTATCACCTAAACTAGCGACTCGTAATTGTTCTTGAGCTACGAGTGCTTGCCAACTGAGTTGGTCGATCATTCTGGGATTGGAATAACCGGCTGATTTTTCGAGCATGGCTAGAGCCATCTTTTTTGTCAGTGTTTTAGTCGCATGTTTGTGCATCCATGTAAAACGAACTGAAAAAGGAGAGTTTACTTCAAAATGAATTTTACGGTATGCGGCGAGTGTTATTAAATTTGGAATTGCATTATGAACCGCTTCAAAGCGGGCGTCATTATTATCAATAGCTAAAATACATTCTTTAAATGCTGCTTTAGCTTTGTTTACTTGCTGAATACGAGCAACAAGCTGTTTTTGATCCGCATTTTTTATCACCAGTAATCCAGGGTGACGTTTTAAAACACGACTACTTAGGCTTGATTTTTTATAGATATCGTGAAATGAATTTAAAATTAACTTTTGGCCAGCAGCCCCTGTAATTTTTGTGACATTGATCGATTGAGGGACTATCTTTTCAGCATGACTATCAATATCAGGTAATTGATAATAATCAGCCTTTGAATAGTCGTATTGCATTAAATCATCAATAAAGTGGTTAGTTAAATCACTAAGTAAATCGAACTGACTGCGAATTTGTACTTTAGTTACCATAAGAACACATCATACAAAATAGAGAATAATAGTTTACCATAACGCCACTTAAACTAAAAATGAGTCAGTGTACTTTTCTATGATTATTTATTTGATTAGTTTTACTCGATGCAAAGTTATTTTTTCAAACAATTAAGTATGATGTGTTCTCCTTATTTAGGAGCTAGAGCGCTTATAAAATCAGTCAACTAAAAACAACCAAGCTTGAAATTTAATTATGATTATTTGGGTTACTAAAAGGCACCGCTTTTTCATAGCAATACCCTGGGGCTTAAATTAACAACTATCAGTAATTTGATATGTGTGTGCCAAGATGACTCTAACAAGGTAATTACTAGCGCCATCAGGCGAGCAGAACGTCATTCAATTTAGTAATGACTTTTACAACCCTTGAAGCAGTAGCACAAATTTTAAACGCTAGCTATTTGGTATGAAAAATAACTCAATGAACACTGTAACGTTAAGTGTACGTGGCATTGTAGTTTAAGTATGATGTGTTCTTATTGCAACTTAGAGAGCCTCCTCTTGATTAATTTATTACGGGCACGGTCTATTTTTTAATTTTGTGTTTTATATTAATAAGTTAAACGTTACTTAATTGATATTTAAAAAAGGGGAAGTGTAATAGAACATCGCAATTCATCAATAATATTTATCTCATAACTAAATAATTGATAATTAGCGAATATAGTCCTTGAACAGGGGCACTGCATACGTTAATTTTCATCTATCAGGTAAATGTAGGAATGAGGAAATTAATATGCAGTCGTGGAACCCAAATAGCTGGAGAGAGCTCCCAATACTTCAGCAGCCACAGTATCCAGATCAAGAAGCGCTGAAAACTGTTGAAGGCCAATTAAAGAGTGCACCGCCACTGGTCTTTGCAGAAGAGACCCGTAGTTTATTTAAACAACTAGAAGACGTTTGTGAAGGCCGTGCCTTCTTACTTCAAGGTGGTGATTGTGCTGAATCATTCAGTGACTTTAATGCCGCTAATATTCGTGACACATTTAAGACAATATTGCAAATGGCAGTTGTACTAACTTATGGCGGTAAATGCCCTGTAGTTAAGATTGCGCGCATGGCAGGGCAATATGCTAAACCACGCTCAGCAGATTTAGAAACCATTGATGGGATGTCTTTACCTTCATATCGTGGTGATATCGTAAATAATTTTGAGTTCACTGAACAAGCGCGTATTCCCGACCCACAACGCTTAATGACGGCTTATCATCACAGTGCAGCAACATTAAATTTATTACGCGCATTCGCACAAGGTGGGCTTGCAGATTTACATCAGGTAAATCGCTGGAACATGGGGTTTGTTGCCGCTAACCCACTTAAAGAAAAATACCAACAACTTGCTGATAAGATTCAAGATGCGCTTGAGTTTATGGAAGTGTGCGGTATTAACTCAACAATTGCACCAAGCCTTAAAGAGACTGATTTATACACCTCTCATGAAGCGTTATTACTGGGGTATGAAGAAGCGCTTACTCGCCGTGATCATCTATCAGGCGATTGGTATGACTGCTCAGCACATTTTGTTTGGATTGGTGAACGTACTCGCCAACTTGATCATGCTCATATCGAATTCTTTAAAGGTATTAAAAATCCAATTGGGGTAAAAGTTGGCCCAGGAATGGCTCCTGACGACTTAATTCGTTTAATTGATGCGCTTAATCCAGACAACATCCCAGGGCGCTTAACATTGATCACACGTATGGGTGCTGATGTACTTCCTGAAAAGTTGCCGGCCTTAGTACGTCGCGTTCAACAAGAAGGCCGTAAGGTAATTTGGAGTTCTGATCCAATGCATGGGAATACTGAAAAAGCGACATCAGGGTATAAAACTCGCAGCTTTGATAATATTTTACGTGAGATCAGCCAGTTTTTCGCAGTTCATAAAGCTGAGGGCTCGTATGCAGGTGGTGTTCATTTAGAAATGACAGGCCAACATGTTACAGAATGTACTGGTGGTGCTTACGGATTATCTGATGACGATTTAGCACAACGTTATCGCACTCAGTGTGACCCACGTTTAAATGCTGATCAGGTATTAGAACTTGGCTTCTTAGTTGCAGATTTATTAAAAGACGCACGTAAGTAAAGTTAGTCCAAAAAATAGAAGCCGCGTATGCGGCTTTTTTAATGCCCGGTATTATTTTTTATACCTTGTATTACCAAATTAGCTAAATTGAAGTTAGTACTTACGTCGCTCAAGGTTAGTATCAGAAATAATCTTAGCGGAAATTTCTTCTACAGAATGATGAGTCGAATTTAAATACGCCAACTTATGTTTTTTATACAACATTTCAACTTCACGTACTTCGATTCGACATTGCTTAAGCGAAGCATATTTTGAATTAGCCATACGCCGTTGGCGTATATCTGCCAATCTCACCGGATCAATTGTTAAACCAAACAACTTATCTTTATAGGCAATTAAGCACTGCGGTAATTTACCCGAATCTAAATCTTCTTCAGTGATAGGGTAGTTAGCAGCTTTAATACCATACTGTAGCGCTAAATATAAACTGGTGGGTGTTTTACCACTGCGACTTACGCCAACTAAGATTATATCAGCTTCTGCATAGTTGTTAATATTAGCACCGTCATCATTAGTAAGCGCATAGTTCACAGCATCAATTCTAAAGTCATAACTTTTTTCATGCATTGAATGAGTCCGATGAATTTTAGGCACCGGCGCAACTTTGAGTTCTTGCTCTATTTTCTCACTAAAAGTAGTTAAAAAATCATAAGTAACCGCGTTTGATGAACGAATAATTTCACTTAAATTATGGTTAACGAAAGTAAAAAATACCAATGGTTTTTCGCCTTCGCGGTGTGCCGTTGCATTGATCAATGCTTTTATTTCGTTCGCTTTTTTTTCAGTTTCAACAAAAGGAATAGTTTTATGATTAAATTCAACGGGAAATAATGACAAAGTGGCGTGGCCAAATACTTCAGAAGTGATAGCTGTACCGTCAGAAATATAAAATGCAGTTCTCATATTAACCTTTTTATTACGTTTAATAGTTAAAATAGCCACCCTACGGTTTACGTAAGGTCTATTGCCAGTGTAGAATGAAGGTGACCTTTTTAGAAGGTTTTCTTTCTTAACTCTCACAGTTATTACTACAATTTGTTTTTTTGGAGAAAGATCCGTGCAAGAATACGTTCTCTGGTATCAAGAGCTTGGTATGCAAGATGTTCCTCGTGTTGGCGGCAAAAATGCCTCACTCGGCGAAATGATTTCTAACCTAGCAAACGCTGGTGTACAAGTCCCCGGTGGTTTTGCTACTACCGCAGACGCATTTAATGAGTTTCTTGAGCAATCAGGACTAAATGCAAAGATCCACGACATTTTAGACACACTGGACGTGGAAGATGTAAATACACTAGCAAAAGTCGGTGCTGATATTCGTCAGTGGATTATCGACACCCCATTCCAACCTAATTTAGACCAAGCCATTCGCGACGCATACAGCCAACTCCACGGCAATGCAGCAGACGATGTTTCATTCGCAGTACGTTCATCAGCAACAGCTGAAGATATGCCTGATGCATCATTTGCAGGCCAACAAGAAACCTTCCTTAATGTACGTGGTATCGACTCAGTAATGGTCGCCATTAAGCATGTGTTCGCATCGCTTTTCAATGACCGTGCCATTTCATACCGTGTCCACCAGGGTTATGATCATCGCGGCGTAGCATTATCTGCGGGTATTCAACGCATGGTACGTTCTGATAAGTCATCGTCTGGCGTTATGTTCAGTATTGATACTGAATCAGGTTTCGAAGATGTCGTATTTATCACCTCAAGTTATGGTCTAGGTGAAATGGTTGTACAGGGCGCAGTAAACCCTGATGAATTTTATGTTCATAAACCAACACTTGCTAAAGGTAAGCCATCTGTAGTACGCCGTAATATTGGCTCAAAAGCGATTCAAATGATTTACTCTGCCGATCAAGCGCATGGTAAACAAGTAGAAATCGTAGATGTAGATGCTGTTCTTTCAAATAAATTCTCCATTACCGATGCCGAAGTTCAAGAGCTTGCAAAGCAAGCTGTGATCATCGAAAAACATTATGGCCGCGCGATGGATATCGAGTGGGCAAAAGACGGTAATGATGGCAAGCTATACATTGTACAAGCTCGTCCTGAAACAGTTCGTTCAAACGAAGACACTAATGTTATGGAACGTTTCCAACTAAATGGTAGCAGTGCTGTGATCGTTGAAGGACGCGCCATTGGTCATAAAATTGGTTCAGGTGTTGTTCGTGTACTTGACTCGATTAATGAAATGGATCAAGTTCAACAAGGTGACATTTTAGTAACCGATATGACTGATCCAGATTGGGAACCGATCATGAAACGTGCTGCAGCGATTGTAACTAATCGTGGTGGTCGTACATGTCACGCGGCAATCATCGCCCGTGAGCTAGGTATTCCAGCAGTCGTCGGCTGTGGTAATGCAACTGACCTAATTAAAGCTGGCCAAGAAGTAACTGTATCGTGTGCTGAAGGCGACACAGGCTTTATTTATGAGGGTATTTTAGATTTTGAAATCCTCACTTCACGTGTCGATAAAATGCCTGAACTACCAATGAAAATCATGATGAACGTTGGTAACCCTGATCGTGCATTTGATTTTGCACGCTTACCACACTCAGGTGTTGGTCTTGCGCGGGTTGAATTTATTATCAACCGTATGATTGGCGTGCATCCTAAAGCATTGCTAAATTTTGATGCTCAAACCGATGCGTTAAAAGCTGAAATCACACAGATGATTGCAGGTTATGAATCACCAGTTGAATTCTATATTACTAAATTAGTTGAAGGTATTTCGACTTTAGGCTGTGCATTTGCACCAGAGCGTGTAATTGTCCGTATGTCTGATTTTAAATCAAACGAATATGCTAACTTAGTTGGCGGACAACAATACGAGCCTGAAGAAGAAAACCCAATGATTGGTTTCCGTGGCGCAGCACGTTATATTTCGGAAGATTTCCGTGACTGTTTTGCACTAGAGTGTGAAGCAATCAAACGTGTTCGTAACGACATGGATATGGCCAACATTGAAATCATGATCCCATTCGTACGCACCCTTGAAGAAGGTAAACGTGTTATTGAATTACTTGAAGAGCATGGTCTTAAACGTGGCGAAAATGGCTTAAAAGTAATCATGATGTGTGAACTTCCATCAAATGCATTACTTGCTGATGAATTTTTAGAACACTTTGATGGCTTTTCAATTGGTTCAAACGATTTAACGCAACTTACGCTTGGTTTAGACCGTGACTCAGGATTAATTGCTCATTTATTTGATGAGCGTAATCCAGCAATCAAAAAACTACTTTCTATGGCAATTCAAACTGCCAAAGCAAAAGGAAAGTATGTTGGTATTTGTGGTCAAGGCCCATCAGATCATGAAGACTTTGCTGCGTGGTTAGTAGAGCAGGGAATAGATTCTGTTTCACTAAACCCAGATACAGTACTTGAAACTTGGTTATACCTTGCTAAAAAATTAGCAAAATAATCGATAAAGTATAAAAAATGCCAGCGTAATTGCTGGCATTTTTGTTTACTCAATTATTTTATAAAATTAGCGAGCTAACTTTTTGTCTAAAAATTTGCACGATTCAGTATAATTAATACACGCCTAAATACGATAAAAAGAGTGTTACAAACTGTAAAAACAGCAATTTTATATAGCTATTTGCATGGTATAATCGAACAAATGCCTTAATTTACAACCGTCATGATAGCAACTATTAGCCAACAAGATGCCGCGACCGATTTAGTCGCAAGTTACTTAAAAACTATAATTAAACAAGGGTTTACTGGCGACACTGATGCAAGTTATGCTACTCGTATAACTGCATCAACTGATAACAGTATTTACCAACAGTTACCGCAAAGTGTTATTTTTCCTAAAACTGAAAAAGATATTCAAATTGCCTTACAAACTGCTGCACAAGACCCTTATCTATCACTGACTTTTGGCCCTCGCGGCGGTGGTACAGGCACCAACGGTCAATCATTAACTCCTGGGATCGTTGTCGATTTATCACGCTATATGCGAGAAATCCTCGAAATTAATCCTGAAGAAGGTTGGGTAAGAGTGCAAACGGGTGTGATTAAAGATCAACTTAATGATTTTTTACGCCCTTATGGATTTTTCTTTGCACCTGATTTATCAACGAGTAATCGCGCAACAATTGGCGGAATGGTTAATACCGATGCATCAGGACAAGGCTCACTAGTGTATGGTAAAACTAGCGATCATGTTTTAGGACTTACCACTTATTTAATCGATGGCACACAAATGTCAACGACGCCAATAGAGATTGATAAAGCCAAACTAATTGCCGAACAAAACACTACAATCGGCAAACTGTACGCCACCGTGCTTGATATTTGCTTGTCTGAGCGGGATGTAATTTTAGCCAAGTTCCCTCGTTTAAATCGCTTTTTGACTGGATATGACCTAGAGCATGTGCTAAGTGATGACTTACAAACTTTTGATATGAGTAGGCTAATAACGGGCTCAGAAGGTTCGCTTGGTATTGTGACTGAGGCTAAATTAAATATCACACCAATTGCTGAATTTAAAACTCTTATAAATATTAAGTACGATAGTTTTGACTCAGCCCTTCGCCATTCACCATTTTTAGTTGCAGCACGCGCTACCTCAGTTGAAACCGTTGACAGCAAAGTTTTAAATCTTGCACGTGAAGATATTATTTGGCATTCAGTATCAGACTTAATAACTGATGTACCAAATAAAGATATGCAAGGGCTTAACATGGTTGAGTTTAATGCTGTATCGCCTGATGACATAAAAGACAAAGTTGAGTCGCTATGTGCATTACTCGATGATTGTGTTGCACAACAAAAAAATGGCGTAATTGGTTATCAACTGACCAGCAGTAAGGCTGATATTTTAAAAATTTATGCCATGCGTAAAAAATCAGTTGGCTTGCTGGGCAGTGTTAAAGGTGCACAAAAACCATTAGCATTTGCTGAAGATACCGCTGTCCCTCCAGAAAACCTCGCCGATTATATTGTCGAATTTAGAGCGTTACTCGATAGCCATAATTTACAATATGGCATGTTTGGTCATGTTGATGCCGGTGTATTACATGTGCGGCCGGCACTAGATATGTGCGACCCAGAACAAGAAAAATTACTGCGGGTGATCTCTGATGACGTTGTTAAACTCACAGCTAAATACGGTGGTTTAATGTGGGGCGAGCACGGCAAAGGGTATAGAAGTGAATATGCCCCTGAGTTTTTTGGTGAGCATTTATTTAAGCAATTACGTCTTATAAAATCAGCTTTTGATCCTAACAATAGAATTAATCCCGGTAAAATATGCACGCCAATTGAAAGTAAGGACTCACTAGTTAGTGTTGACGATCAAAAACGGGCGTGGTTCGACAGACAAATTTCGGTTGATGTTAAAACTAGTTTTAATAATGCAATGACATGCAATGGTAATGGTATTTGCTTTAACTATGATGAAAATTCTCCTATGTGTCCATCATATAAAGTAACCGGTGATCGTCGTAATTCACCTAAAGGTCGCGCAAGTTTAATGCGCGAATGGCTGCGTTTACAAGAAGCAAAAGAGATTGATTTAATTGAGGTTGAAAAGGAACTCAATAAAGGTGAAGTGATCACCTGGTGGGAGCGTTTTCAACATAGCCGCGATAAAAAGAAAGGCGTGTATGATTTTTCTCATGAAGTTAAAGCCTCAATGGATGAGTGTTTAGCGTGTAAAGCATGTACCACAGCGTGCCCAATAAAAGTTGATGTGCCGACATTTAGATCACGCTTTTTAAATTATTATCATAGTTACTACGCACGTCCACTGAAAGATTATCTAGTCGGAAATATTGAAGCCAGCGCACCATTAATGGCTAAATTTTCAAGTGTAATAAACCCCATTGTAAAAACTAAATTAGTCAACTCATTAATAAAAAAATCTGTTGGCTATGTTGATACACCCGTGCTTAGTTCACCACGTTTAACAAAACGGATTAGTAAAACACACGAATTTAATTTTGCACAACTTTCAGGCTTACCTCCCAAGCAACAAAGTGAGTATGTACTAATCGTGCAAGATCCGTTTACCAGTTTTTATGAAGCTGAGCTGGTAGAAAGTTTTATAAAAATAATTTCCGCACTCGGCAAGAAGCCAATACTGTTACCATTTAAGCCAAATGGAAAACCGCAACACGTTAAAGGTTTTTTAAATGAATTTAAAATAACAGCAAAAAATGCAGCAACATTTTTAAATTCATTATCTGAAATAAATGCACCACTTGTAGGTTTAGATGCATCATTAGTAATGTGTTATCGCGATGAATATAATTCTATTTTAGCTGATGAACGTGGTGAGTTTGAAGTGCTACTTGCTCATGAATGGTTAGCAACACAATCTTTTAAAGCATTAGCTAACAAAATAGATAGCGATATAACATTTACGTTATTAAGTCACTGTACTGAAACAACCGCGTTACCAAAAGCGGCGAATGTATGGCAAACAATATTTACTGACTTAGGCCTAAAACTTAATACAACAACAACAGGCTGTTGCGGTATGGCGGGGACTTATGGCCATGAAGCGCAAAACCAAAAAAACTCTCGAGCATTATATGAAATGAGTTGGCAAGGTGTTGTAGAGAAAAATAAACCTGAGCAATTATTAGCAACTGGTTTTTCTTGTCGTAGCCAAGTGAAACGTTATGAAAAATTCAAGCCAAAACACCCAATAGAATTACTAGCAAATAAACTAAGTAATAGTATTTAATATAAATGAAAATGCCGCACACTTTTTAAAAAAGAATGCGGCATTTTTTATAACATATTTTTTATTTTAAATAACTATCAGCAATAGGCTTAGTGCTCATGCCATGAATAAAAACACTAAATAAAATAGTTGTCATCGCAATCGTAGCTATAAGGTATTTATTTTCTATGCTGCTATCAATCACCATTAAAGTAAATACAATAGATGCTAAGCCTCTCGGGCCAAACCAAGCAAAAGTAAAACGTTCTTTCATTTTTAATTTTGTAAATTGTAATGACAACATCACAGGAATAATTCGAATAAGCGTTGTACTCAGTAGTGCAAATACAGCAAGTACCCATGATACTTCTGGCAGAACTAAGTAGCTACACACAAAACCAAATAAACACCAGATCAACAAACCAGTAAAGTCAGCTATGTGCTCACTATCTTCAACAAGTTTTAAGCGTAAAGCCTGATCAGTAAATCTATCAAAAATTAATCCAGCAATAAACACCGCAATAAAACCACTGCTATGTAAACTTTGTGCGATCGAAAAAATGGCCATTGCCATACCAACCACTAAAAAAGGGCTACTATTATTTGAAAAATAATGACGTTGCATAGCAAATTTAATCGCGGGAATGATCAATCCCATCGCAGTAATTGCAACCAAAATGGCCACACCTAATTCCCGCGCAAAAACAATGGCCGTATCATAAACCGAAAATGTAGATGCTGGTTCTTTTGCTAACAACATCAAAACTAAAAATATCGGCACACATAAGCCATCGTTTAAACCACTTTCAGTATTGATCCCTTCACGAATTTTTTCAGGCACCGCACTGCTATTTAATAATCCTTTACTAAGCGCTGCATCTGTCGGCGTTAATATTATTGCAACTAGTGCTGCTTGAATAAGTGTGAGCTGGGTAAACATTAAACTCGCAATAATTATTCCGGCAAACAAGGTAAGTGGTAAAGCAACAAAAAGTAATAGGCTAGGGTATTGAAAACTATGTTTTAAAACCGTCAGTTTAGTTTTTGCCGCATCAGTAAATAAAAATATGCTCAGTGTTAATTCTATTAACGGTAATAAATGATCTAAATCTCTGGTTAAATAAGCCGTTTTACTTGGTAGCAAAAACCCAATCAACGCACCGATAATAACAAAAAACATAGGTCCGGTAATTTCTGCTCGCTCTAATTGATGCATAGATAATGAATAAATTAAAAAGGCTAAACCCACAGCAGCTAATACAACATATTCCATTTATATTTTCCTTTTAAGTCCTGATTTTGCTCGTTCTTTGATATTTGTCTGAATATATATTTGATCAGTGGTGGCAATTTTTGCATGTCCTAAATCTTCTGATAAATGTTTTAAAGGGCGAGTTTGTGCATCATGCGTAGCACCAGTATGTCTGAGCCAATGCGCTGTTGCCGATTCTAGTTGCTCGGCATCATCAGTAAAGCCATCATCAAGTAAAGATTGCTTGGCTAAATCAAAACTTTGTTGAACTAAACGACGAATTTGTCGAACGGTCATTCCGCCTTGACCACGAATTTTATGCACCAACGGATCAGACTCATCAATGCGGGGCAGGGCTGGTAAACCTCTGTATAATCTGTAACGTTTTAAATAAATTACAAAATCATCACTGAGTGTTACATCTCGTAATTTATTTCCTTTACCCATAATTCTTAAAAACCAAAAGCCATCATTATCTTGCCAAAAATGAGACATAACAGGCGACCATTGTGGTCGCTCTGATAGTTCTGAGATCCGTAAATAAAGACCTTTTAAACACGCTAAGGTAAATAAATTTCTTTCAAAATCAGGTTGTTGCTCACACTTATCGCGTGTGACACCAAATACATATTCCCATTGAATATCACTCAAGGTATCAGGAGTTTTTATTTGTGATTGCACAACTAAATAAGGGCTATTCTTTTTTACAACCGGTACAAAGTTAGCAAAGGTTTTTTCCTCTAAAATAGCAAACTTGTAAAATACATTTAAAGCAGTAAACATGGCAGCTAATGTTTGTTGGCTGGCAACAGATTCTTTGAGCATAAAAGGACGCCAATTTTCGTTTAATCTACGGATCCCTTGCTCATCTTTATAACGCCATTGAACTGAAGTCATCGTCCAACTTTTATCGGGTTCGACCATAAAATCAACATAGGCTTCTATGTCTTCACGTTTTAATTCAAATACTGATTTTTCTGCAATTAACCAAGACCATAAATAAAAACGTTCGAGCTCGTTACGAAAACGATTATAGGTCGCTTCTGATTTTCGACCATAAACATATAAAAATTGATACAAAAATATTAATTCTTGCTTAGATTCAGCGACAATCAAGCCAACTTGCTGTATAAAGATGGCAAGTTCTGGGTATTCTGATTGCAATGTATCATCTTCAAGATGGGCAATTTGGTACCGTAATTGTTTTAATGTATCGACCAAAGCAACAAGCATAATATAGTTATTACTAATAAAATAAAGTAGTTACAGTTTAACTTTAAAGTCCGATACTGTCTAGTATTGGACTTAGTGAATGATTATATTGTTAAGCTAATTAGATAATACCCAAGTAATGTTGCTGGTTTAAGGAAGGCATATGAAAAAGTTAATAGTTTTAAGTTTAGTTGCTCTTACATTAGTCCTGTCTGGTTGTGCTACAACAGGTAGTGCTTCTCCAACTGAAAAGCGTAATCTAGTGCAAAATATGCGAGCAGATACACTCAGTAAATTATACAAAGAAAAACCAGATGTTAAAGAGCAAATTAAAAATGCGGCAGGTTATGCTGTTTTCGATAATGCCAATGTTAACGTTGTATTAGCCAGTTTTGGTGGTGGTTATGGGGTTGTTAAAAATAACCTAACAGGTAAATCTACTTACATGAATATGGGTGAAGCCGGTTTAGGACTTGGTTTAGGTGTTAAAGATTTTAACGTTGTAATGGTTTTTCATAATCAGGCTGCACTAAACCGCTTTATTGCACATGGTTGGGCCTTTGGTGGTAACGCTGATGTGGCTGCTAAATACCAAGAAACCGGCGGTGCCATTGTTGCTGAAGCGATTGCAGACCAAGTAACTGTTTATTCATTGACCGAAAGTGGACTAGCATTACAAGCCGTATTAAAAGGCACTAAGTTTTGGGTAGATTCTGAGCTAAATTAAGACCTCAAAACCCTTCTAAAAGTGGGATAATTTGTATAATTACGCCCACTTTAATTCACCTCGCCTATTTAACATAATATAAATTATAGGCTATGATGTTTGCGCGAATGCGCCCCTTGAACTTGGGTGAAAGATGCCGTAATTAACAGCAAACCCGCTACACATGCAGCGCTAATCTTTTTTGCAACTTCAGTCCACGCGCTAACTTCTTCTTTAGTCTTTGAGCGTTCAATTGCTAGTTTTATTAATTCAGGCTTGAAATCAATTTCCATCTCTTTGCAAATAAAAATTACCTGATTTGCTGTTAGGTGTCTACGTTCCTTTTTTATGTCACTTAAATTCCCTGTGGTTAATCCATTAACATCTAGGCACACTTGCTTATCTTGTGTGTACCCTTTGAATTCCTTGTATTTTTGCGTTAACTCATAGCTAAAATTCATAATTCCTCCTCGGACGGTTTCATTATAGACCTACTTATTGATAAATAATAATTTGACAATACTCAAATTGAGAGTCTATCATAACTCAAACTCTCGGATTGAGAGTTATATTTTAATGCAATGTCCAATACTGAATAGTATCGGACTTTAAGGGGGAATACGGATATGAGTTCTGATAAAAACATATTAAATTTAACTAATTCAGAAATGACAGTTTTAATTTCAGCTTTAGCTCTGGCTGAATCTCGTTACATATCAGATATTCAGTTATTTGAAGCTAATTTAGATTTATCTTCCATCCCTCAACCTGAATTTACTAAAGCCTTAATCTCATATAAAGAGCGATTATCTATATGCGAATCTTTATCCCAAAAGCTTATCAATTTGCCTATGACTTTAAAGGCTAGCAAATGAACTCATTATCTAACGCCCAATACGCTCAAATTTTCCCGTTAAATACTGCAATGAATTTAACGGCAAATTTGCACCCTGCGAACACTGCAAAAGACGTTTTTGAGAACCTTTCTAAACCAATGAAAGAGCGTTTTTTTGACTTTGAATCATGGCGAAATCGCATTTTTGAGCGTCATTCAAACCTTGCTCACATGCTCAGTACCGGCTATTTTCTGGCTGAAAAATTCAATAATTTAGCTGAGGCAAACAAGCGTTTAAAATCTGCTGATACCGCTTTAACTCTGGGAAGTTTTGAGTACGGGCATATAAATTTATCATGCTCAGACGATGAATTATGCGAAATTGCAGAGCAAAAAGCGCGTTATTGCGAGCTGAAAATAAGTAAAAACGGCCATACTTTATCTGTATTTAACATCCTTGTTAAATACTTAAATTCCTTTGATATTCAAGAACCTGAATTAGTTGCACCTTATTGCACGCATTTTTCAGCCGACTCTTTAACAGGTATTTTAAATCGCTTTGCTGACCCTATTTTCTGGCGTCGTAAATTACGTAAAATCCAAGCGTTTACTATTGAACAATTAGCGCGAGATTTAAGACTCGTACATAAAAAAGCGAGTGCTTATGTATCACAACCAACCATTCAGAACCGCCGAGAACGTAAGCGCAAATCAGCCGAAATAATGTCTGATTTATTTGTTGTTCCAAACGATGCAAACCCGTTTGATGAGTTCGAAACACTGCAATCAATTATTGAACGTTCGCACACATCAGGCAAACAGCAAGCGGCTGAACTAATGGTACGCATTCGTGGTTTTGAAGAACTGGCAGACATGCACGGCCATCGCGGCGAGTTTTATACGTTATCTGCGCCTAGTCGTTTTCATGCAGTTCACCATACTGGCCGACCAAATAATAAATATGATGGTTCAACCCCGCAGGATGCACAGGAATATTTTAACGGTATTTGGAAACGTGCCCGCGCCCTATTCTCTAAACAAAATTTACGCCCGTATGGATTCCGTGTTGTTGAACCACATCATGACGGCTGCCCGCATTGGCACATGCTTTTATTCATGGAAAAAGGCGATGCAATACAAATCCGCGCAATTATGAAAAAGCTGTGTACGGAAGATACACCCACTGAATTTAAAACAAGCACCACCCGCTTTAAGGCCATTACGATTAATAAAAGTAAAGGCTCCGCTGCTGGTTACATTGCTAAATACATCACTAAAGCGGTGACTGGTGACAGCATAGATAAAGTGATTTGCTCGCAGGCGGGTGAAATGAAAATACTTCCAGCGGATGCCGCAGAACGTGCATCTACTTGGGCGAGTACATTTGATATTAGACGTTTCCAGCAAATTGGCGGCCCTTCGGTCACTCTTTGGCGTGAACTTAGACGATTAGGCCAAGGTGATACCGGCAAATGTGAGGTTGCAAACGCAATGAATACAACACTAGATACAGTTTCAAAATACGCACTTGAGAAGGTACGCCAAGCTGCTGATTCATCAGATTGGAAAGCGTTTTGCCTTGCTATGGGTGGCGTACAGGTTAAACGCAAAGACCAAACCTTACGCATTCACTACCAGCTCCCTGATATTGTTGACCGTATCACTGGGGAAATTAGCCGCAGCGAAACCAAATCGCCCTACTTTGCTACTAAATACGGCGACCAACCAGCAAATCGTATTCTTGGTGTTGCATGGGATGCTGTTGTTGTAATCACTCGACGCGGTACTACCCAGATACTCACTGAAACAGATTTACGGGCACAACGTAAAATCATGTGTGGTGTGTCTGAACAAATTCAAGGCTGGCACGATGATGGTCGTTTATTCGCACCTAGCGATGAAGATATGCAGTTCCTTGAAGCGTGTGTTCTGGAAGATTATCAAAACATGTGTCTATTCATGGATTACGAAGCTCTGGCTGGCAATATTTCGAGCGACGAAGTCGCGAGCTTGGACTTGTGTCATTAACTGTAACTATTAATAAAATTAAACCCAATTGGAGAAATTATGAATATTGAAGGCGCTATAACAGACCTAGTAAAAGTTAACCGCACAGACGATAAAGGCGCTCCCCTGCCTACGACTGGCGAATTTAAACTTCACACAAAAAACCCAGCTCAAATTTTATCTGTAAAGGTATCTGCTGACCAATTTAACGATGGCACTTATCAGCAATTGGAGAATCTGCAATCTGACCCTAACGGCTGGGGCTTAAAGCCTGTTTTGCTTAATATTGAATATTACGAAGGTGCTAACGTAGCACGTCAAATGGACTGGAAAGGCTTCCGTTTGCATAGTTTACCGCAAGAAAATAAAGGTAAATAAATTATGGCTACTTGTGTACAGCTCGAATATGGCGAACTTAAACCAACTGCACAATCAATTCAGGATTGCACAGGCTTTGTCATGTTAGAGCCTACCGAGTACCAACAGTTTCTACTGGGTTCATCACTTTTTGACCCCAGTGAAATTTCTATCGAACAAGCACAAGCACTTTTTATAAGTGGCTTTTCGATAGTCATAATCTGTTATATGACCGCTTGGGCATATGGCACTGTAATCAACTGGTTTAAACCAGAAAACGACAATTAAACTTTTCAAGCTAAAAGGAAATACCTATGGATTTTACAGCAGTTACATCAGCGGTTGACGCTACTACTATCGTTGCAGCAATCACAGCACTAGCAGCAATCAAGATATTACCGGGCGTTGCAAAATGGGGATACAACAAGGTTATTGGCTGGTTCCGCTAATAGTTTTGTAGTCAACTTAAAACGCAAACTAAGCCCTGTACACCTATAAGTTGCGGGGCTTTTTTAATGGAGAACTATTATGATTTGGGGAATTTATTATGCCGTTCTTGGAATTGCTTGTGCCGCTGCGGTCATTCGTGGTTTTGAAGGTGCGTAAATTTATATCTTGGCTTTGGCGTGGTTTTAAATATGTTCTACGTCACCCAATAAAATCAACCTTCGGTTTCATTAAGCTTTGGTTCTTCCTAATGCTGTTTACTGTTTTTTCGTCTGTAGTAATGGCACAAGTTGATATGACAGATTTAAAGAATCCTGACTTAGAACCGTTTGGTTCTTGCGGTTATACAAACGGTCCAAATAAGTCAGACTTATCCCTTTCGGATTGCAAGACTTATATACAATCCGATTTAAAATCAAGAAATGCTGGTAATGTTGGCGCAGTAAAATCCGAGCCAACAGGTAACGACCGTTATACTATTTTTGTTGAGTTTAGAACCCATTGGTCACATGATTTATGGTTTACTTCTTTCGGTTCTTTCGTAGAAGATGAAAAAGTACTTGCTTGCCCTCCTGCTGCATACCCGCTTCATAAATTAACAGTTCCCAAACCTACCCCCGAAAACCCAGATGCTTTTATGTGTGCAAAACCTTTAGTTGATAACAAATGCCCAGAACCACAATCAACCGATGGCTATGTTTTTGGTACTGCCACTTCACCAGCTAATATTTGTTATGACAACCCCGAGGATGATTCACAATGTGTCATTAATACTGATGATTCAGGTGGTTATTACTTACCATCAAAATATAATTCACAAGAACCTACTGATTGCAAAGCCAAACCAAAAGATGATGGTGATGATAAATTTTGTACTGCAACAGGTAGTTCTGGTGTTTACTCCGTTGATTGCCCAGAAAGCTCTATCAGTTTTGATATAACAGGCATCCAAAAAAACGCTGACCAATTAGTAGTTAATCATCAACGCATAACCGAAATTGAAGCATCTTTTTTAACCCAGCAAGATATTGATTCATTAGTTCAGTCTGGACAACTCAAAGGTGAAAAGGGAGAAAAAGGCGATACTGGCGAACAAGGTATTCAGGGTGTTGCTGGTGCTAAAGGTGCAACTGGTGAAAAAGGCGCTGATGGTAAAGATGGTGTTGATGGTACAAATGGTATTGATGGTGCAACTGGTGAAAAAGGCGCTGACGGCAAAGATGGTATTGATGGCCTAGCTGGTGTTGATGGCAAAGATGGCATTAACGGCAAGGATGGTATTGATGGTGAAGATGGTGAAGGTTGCTCCGTTGTTAATACTCCAGACGGTGCAAGAATAGCCTGCGCTGAATCAACCACTGATATCAAAGATGGCGGTTCGTGTGTCACTCAGCAATTAGCTAACGGCGATGCAAGAATAACGTGTGATGATGGCTCTGAATCCACAGTTAACGGTGTTGATGAAGATGGAATTATATCTGCTTTAGACTCTCAGTTAGCTGAAATGAAAAAGCAGACTGATGAACTTAAATTACAAAATGAAAATTTAGAAAAAATCGGTAAATATGATGGCGATAAGCCGTCTATTGACTATGACACTAAGCCGGAAGGTTATACAAAAATATTAGAGTTTGATTGGGAAAATGAAAATTTTGGCACTGTTTTAGAAGAGCATAACGATGCAATGAGTACATTACCTTTATTTTCCGCAATAGATAATTTCTTTACGACTTCATTTGGTGGTAGCTGCCCAGTCTGGCAAGAAACAGTAACCGTTTTAGATGCATCTTTTACCGTTACAATTGACCAGTTTTGTAGCTCTGCTGTTCAATCAATCTTGCCATATATCAGAGCAATACTAATGCTCGTTGCTGGCTTTTTCGCGTGGAGAATTGCAATTGAATGATTTATTAGACTGGCTTGGTGAAATGTGGCAAGGCTTTATCGATTGGATATATGAAATATTGTTATTCATTTTAAACGCTTTGCTATGGGTTTCATTACAAGTTTTTGAAAAAGGCTTAGAGGGTTTTCGTTACATCTTTTCGATGATAGATCCACCCCAATTTATTCAAGGTGGCATAAGCACTTTTACAGCGTCCATACCTTCTGATGTTGGTTACTTGCTTGGTGCTACTGGTTTTAGCGAAGCACTGGCATTAATTGGTTTGGGTTATACGTTCCGTTTAACTCGTAAAGTATTAACGTTATTCCAATGGTAACAATATGATAATTTTCCACGAGGGGTTGCCAGGCTCTGGTAAAAGTTATGAAGCACTTGTTAAGCATATAATTCCAAGCTTAACCAAAGGGCGTAAAGTTTACGCTCGCTTAAACGGTTTTAACTTTGAAAAAGTAAGTGAATTAACAGACAAAACAGTTGATGAACTTAAAGCGCTTTACACTGAAATAACAGAAGATCAGGTGCATACCGTTTATGATTTGGTTGAAAATGATTGTTTACTTGTTCTTGATGAGCTTCAAAACTTCTTCCCCAGTGGAAGGCAAAAGCTTAGCGATGAAATGACACAATTTATTGCTGAGCATCGCCATAGAGGTATGGATATAATCTGCATGGGTCAAGCTCTTGCAGATTGTCATACTACATGGAAACGAAGAATTGAACGCAAAATTACATTCTTAAAGTTATCTATGGTCGGCCTAGACAATAAGTACAAATGGGAAATGTATCAGGGTTCAATTAATGGTGTTAAGGGTGACGTTGTATTTAAAAAAATAAAGTCAGGCACTGAAAAATACGATAGTAAATATTTTGGCTCTTACTTGAGTCACCAGCAAACTACAGACAATACCGATGTATATTCAGATGACCGAGTAAACATTTTTAAGTCTAAACAATTTATGTTTTATATACCTATATTTTTAGCTGTTATCGCTTTTGCTATTTATTTCCTAACTAGCTTTTTCAGTGGTGATACACAAATTGTAAACACCAAATCTAAAGAACCCACCAACGGGCCCGTTGCAAAAGTTGAAAAACAGCAAATTGCCACAACTGGAGAACTAAACCAAGCACCACAAAAAAAACCTAAACCTAAACCGAGTACCGACCCATATCAAAGATTGAGGGATACAATACAAAACAACAATGCAATGATAACTTATGAAGAAATCTATCGAGATAGAATTGCTGATTTACTTGTTGTTGTTGAATCAGCTAGTAAACAGGTTATTGATACATTCACTAGGGATGAACTTTTAATGCTAGGTTACAGGCTAAAAAAAACCAGATTAGGTATTGAGGGCTACATCGGTAAAGATTTAGCGGTAGTATTTAGGTATAAACCAACACAGCAATACTTTGATAACCAAGTACCAGACGAACAATATCACGATTTATATTCATCCAATTAAACGCCATAGCCTACGCTTTTCAACTTGTTGAAACCGTAGGCTGGCGTTTAAATATTCACAAATCAGATACCGTCACTGGTGACACTATGACTAGAAATCAAAAGTACGAACAAAAGCAAAAAGGCAAAGGGTTAAAAAAAGTAACCCTTTGGATACCTGATGATTCTGAGGTTGAAATTAAGCAGATGATAGAGTTTTTAATTGATAACCCAGACCACATACCCTTTATGGCGCGAAACGTTAAAACGGGCCGCATGAAAAAGGCCGTTTAGTGGTACGTAACTTATTACGTACTTTCTGCATTGGTACGTAATAATTAACTCAATTATCACGTACCATTACTTAGCTAAGCATACGAACCTATTACTTATGGCTTTAGCCATGTAGACCGCACACTGTTATTAATTTAGCATCACTGCTTATCGGTCGTAACCAAGCGAAGCGCAACCCCTGCCCTTAGTTACTCGATGCCGCGCTTGCGCCCTTGATAAACCAATTCGGAGTTTGAGTTTATGATTTTGCATTGTGATTTTTTTAAAAGGAGTAAAAATCACAATGTTTAAATCAGAATTTCATAAACAGTATTTATCACTTTTTGGTTATGATTATGCAAAAGGCGCCAAAGAATTGGGCGTAAGTGAACGTCAAATTAGGCGATATTTGAAAGCTGGTAAAGCAAGCAAACCTGTCGAAAAACTTTTAAATATCATTTATAGGGGCTACCTACCCGACTTTGGTCCGTGGGCTGATTGCAAAATCTCTATTCACGATCATACAATGTCTACTCCTTGGGGTGGCGTTCGCGCTTCAGACGTTCAATTAGTCCATCGTTATAAATGGTCGGCACGTGAATCCGAAGGAATGTATAAAAAAGTTAAAGAGCATAATAAAACACAAGACCAATATTTATCTGATTTACAAACTCAATTACTAGATATTATTGGTGAAATTTCAGAACGTACAGGGAGTTGAAATGAAACTAAATTACATTAAATTATATTTTTGCCTTACACTTTCAGGATTAACGCTATTAGGCGTTGTTGAACTTTATTTGTCTTATCAGCTTCATACTCTTGAAAAGGAGCTTAAAGCACGTTCCATTCAAAATGAGCGAGATGAAAAAGCAGCAGCTGTAAGACGAAATTTAAAAGAGCAAGAAATTAAAAAATATCAAGCTGAACAAACTAAGATTCGTACTATTGAGCAGAATAAAATCAACAACGCTCGTAAAACAAACGATCAAACGTGTCAATTTTGGGCAAAAGAATATAGTGAATTCAAATCTGAAAGAAATAAGTTAATGATGGATGGTGCTTGCGAGCGAGCTAGGAACGATTGACGAGTTGTCAAACTTGTGAACTACCGTAATTACTTATAAATAAAGGGGTTTCCACCCCTTTTCTCTTACACTGTAATATAAATTATAGGCTACTAGCTACTTCTTTGATTATTTCTGATGATGACTTACCTTCATCAGAAATAATTTGAATAAGTTCCTTATCTAATCGGCTTTTTGGGTTTGTCGATAATTTGTAATATAAATAGGTATTTATTTCTTCCCACTTGGCTTTGAAAGCAACTCTGTCTTCTTTACTATTAAGCTTTTGCATCAAAGATGCTTTTAAAATATCAATCGAACTTAATGGCATTCCCCGATCATTCAATATGCTTTGTTTCTTCGAATTTTATACCTTTTAAAACAGTCTCTTCAAAATCAATTTGATACTTATTACTAATACAAGCGAACCACAAAAATATGTATCTTCCATCTTAGCCAAATATGAAGATGTAAGGTCTTCAATCAAATCATCTAAGTTATCTTTATCCCAAGAATACGGGCGTTGATAATCTGGAACCTGGTAAAAACAATCATCGAATATCTTAATTTACTTAACGTTCAAACTGCATAAGTATGCAATTTGAACATTTTAAAAATGAGTTAATACCAAATGCCTTTTTCTGTTTTGCCCTGAATGTTAACCTTGTTTGCATTAAATTCGGGCGCTGCGTTTTGAGCTCTTTGTTTATTATAATCCGCAGTCACAGCGAGTATTGTTGGCGTTAAGATGATGATAGCAATAACATTAACCACCGTCATTAACCCTAACGCAATATCCGCTAAATCCCACACTTCTTTTAACGTGGCCGATGCGCCCCATATCATCATGGATAAGTATAAAAACGTATAAACACCGCGCCCGAGTTTGCTATCAAGTTTAAATAAATGCAGATTACTTTCGGCATAAGCATAATTTGCCACTACAGAAGTAAATGCGAATAATGTTATGGCGGCTGCAACAAAGTATACTCCGCCTTGCGCTAAGTGCGCGGTCATGGCTTCTTGCGTTAACCGAATTCCTTCCATTTCGCCGCTAATATCAACATCAGCTAATAATATGATCACTGCGGTACAACTACACAGTACGATGGTGTCAAAAAACACCCCCAACATTTGAATGTAGCCCTGAGTAACGGGATGGTTTGGGATTGGAGTCGCGCAGGCTGAAGCGTGAGGCACACTCCCCGCGCCTGCTTCGTTTGAATACAGCCCTCGTTGAATTCCGTTTTTTATTGCTGCGCCCATTGCGCCTGCACCTGCTTCTTGCAGGCCAAATGCTGATAAAAAGATATCTTTGAGCATTGCAGGTACTTGGGTTAAATTTATTAGGGTGATGATCACCGCTGCTAATACAAATACAATGCCCATGATGGGCACAACGCGCTCTGCAAAACGGGCGATTGCTTTAAAGCCACCGAGTATGATTGACCCCGCAAGAATGGTAATAACAATACCGGAATAAAAGGTTGGGATTTTAAACGCGTAATTAAGTGCATCGGTTATGGTATTTGTTTGCATTGCACTGAAGGTAAAACCGTAACCTAAAAATAAACACAGAGCGAATGCGATTGCGAGTGTTTTGCTGCCTATACCTTGTTGAATATAGTAAGCAGGCCCACCTCTAAATTCGCCGTTACTATCACGCACTTTGTACACTTGGCCCAGTACGCTTTCGGCAAACCCTGTGGCCATGCCTAATATGGCAATCACCCACATCCAAAATATCGCGCCGCTGCCACCTAATGATATTGCCACAGCAACGCCAGCTAAATTCCCCGTGCCAACCCGAGCACTTAATCCGGTACACAATGCTTGAAACGAACTAATGTCGTTTTTATCGCATTTACTACTACCTTTGAGCAGGCTGAACATGTGTTTAAATTTAAAAATTTGAATCAGTTTTAAACGTACAGAAAACCAAATACCAGTGAATAGTAAAATGTAAATGAGTATTTGTCCTTCGCCCCACAGTAAGTTGTTAATTGTGCCTACAATCAAATCAAACATGCTCCCTTTATAATTTTTATAAAACAACGTTAGAATATAAATTCTTTATTTTAGAATATTTAATTACATCCACTTTATCTTTATCATATAAATTAGCAAGTATTAGTTACATTACGCCGTATATAGACTCATCATAAGTTTAAGTAATTACACGGTATTGCCCTGTTAAATTAAGGATCCGATCGGTGGCGCATTTTATTTTTAGGATTGAGCATTAAAAAGCGAGCCAACTTCGACTCGCTTTGATTTTAATAAATTAAAATAACTAAAAAATGCTAATTTCAGCTTAGCTATATTGGCTTAACATGGGAGTTAGCTGCTTGTTTTATTGCCGCAACTAATTTTTGCTGCTCTTCAACTTGCTTAGCCATATTTTCACTGGTTCTTAAAGTGCGATCTCGCTCTTGTGACTGGTTACTCAAAAGAGACATTATATCGGTAAACTGCTCATGCTGATGTGCTGATTGATTCAATAGTTTTTGTAGCTGCTCAAAGTGTTCAGCACAACGCTCTTTTACGTTAGTTAGCTTTATATTTTGCTCTAATAGCTCATCATACGTAGTGATCAATGGTGTCATCTCTCGCGTGTTTACACCTCGGCCAGCGGCATCATGCCATTGTGTACGCAAGTGCTCCCAATACTCACTGTAATCAGACTTTGAGAACGTTGTGTTTTCAACGTCTTCATTTAATGTGTTAAGTTTCATGCGATAGAAACTCGGTTCGAATGATGGCATTACTTAACCCGCCATTGCCAGAGGTTGATCGTATGAAAGTAATAAAGAAACTTTATCTTGTAAGGTATATTTTAAACTAAACGCCTGATCCTGTAGTGACTCTTGCTGCCCTTCTAAACTTTTCAGATATAAAAAAGCATCATTAGTGTCTGTAGATAATGTGCCTATCAGCGATGTTTGTTGCTCACACGTTTCTTTAAAGGCGATGAGTAAAAGGTTAATTTTTTCAAGCGTTTCTAAACATTCCTTAGAATAAGATTGGCTATATTGAGATTCACGTTTAGTGTGTGTTGCGACTTCACGCGCTTGCTCAGCTAAGTGTGTTGCGTTATCTGCATCTTTTATTGCGTAGCGAGAGCCATTTAATTGAGTTGTTGCTCTTGTAACTTCTATTCTAGCCGCACTTTCTGCACTCAGTGCAGAATTAACTTCCCCATGTCGTTGACTAACGCTTGATTGAGCTCGACTCACTCTAGCTTCTTCTTGGTAAGTACTTACCGGCTCATAGTCATAAAGATCATTACCATTTCTATCTCTACCACGGTATATTTTTCGTGGTGGTAAACTCCTAACATGATTTAATGCACTTTGTGCTCTCGCTAATTCAGCTTGAGCACTTGCTAATTTACTCTCTGCTTCAACTCTTTGTGCTGTACATCGATGTAAATGTGTATTGGCAGAACTCAACCACACATCAGCTTTGTGTTCTTGGTTATGCCAAAAGGCTTGTAAATCTCGTGACTCTTCTAAGCTTTGCTCACTATGATTTAATGTATTAGTTGCAAACTCAACTTGATGTGCTACTCGAGTATTTCGCATATGTGCATGTTCAAGGGCTGCCTCGTAGTTCATAACTAACGTTTCATATAATTCATGCACAGCGAAAACATCTGCCTTTGCAAGCTCTAAAAAGTTTTGTGTTATTGCATATAGCTGCTGCGTTTCAAAAACCAGTGAACTTGCCAATTCCATTTGATAATCAGTTTGATAATCTAATTCTTCTAACTGAGAAACTAACCACCTAGGTTGCATCGCTCACTTCCTTACCCGATTGCAAAGAGCTATTGCATATATCCTGCCATTGCTCTAATGCCTCTATCAACCGTTCTGTTTGGGCAAATACAATATTAAGTTCAGACTCAATATCCTCTGCGCCCAAACCGAGATAATGCTCTCGTAAAGCAAACCAACGGGCACGTAATGATTCTAAAGATGACTCTATACCGCTTTGAGCCCGTTCAGTAGAGGCTACAAGTGTTTGTAGTGATTCATTTATTTCAACATTAGCCATGTAGATATGTCCTTATTAATGCTAGCTTTTGAATTAATTGTGTCGATAAGTCATTACAACGCGTATTAGCTAATGCATTCGATAAATCTTCAATTTCAGATAGTTTTTTTTCAAATTCCATTTGCATATCATTAGTAAGCTTTATCATTTCTTGCTGTGCTTCTGAACTGAGTAAGCCAACTTGCTTCCTCATTTGGCCGCTAAATGCCTCTATTTCAGCCACTAATAACGGAATTTGTTCTTCAACATTATCTAATGACATACACTAAGCCCATTTAGCATAAAGATTTGATAAATGTTCAAAGTTTTCATGTAATATCACATCTTGTGAGTAGCAGTAGGGTTTAAATTTTGTTGGCCTATTTTGCATTTGATCTATATGTAATGCATAAATAGGTTTTTTACCATCAGCTTGTAATTTGGCTGCATCACGGGTTTTCAAAAATCTAAAGCTGTCTTCTTCAGACATTTGTAAAGCAACTTTATGGCGAAAGCTTTCAATATCATTACGATCAAATGCTTTGGTTACAGAACGCACGTTATCAAAGCTCAATACCAAATGAATGCCATATTCCGACCCTTGTTCAAGTAGCGTGGCTAAATTAACACCGCCATCATCACTGTAGGCTTTCATCCCAAATGAATTGTCTTTTTTAACAAGCTCTTTGACACGCTGGGCTTCATTAACGATAAGGAATATAGAAGGTTCACGCAACATATCTTCTTCATCCATATCTTGGCGTTTAGTAAACTCTGCCATTACACTGGTTAAATGCGTGCTAAAATCTTTAAAACTTTCGCTAAATGACGCGTGATTATTTAATACACTGTCGTTCGCTGCAGACAATACACCACACCATTGTGAGCCTTTAATACTGCGGTCAAGTATATGCACTTGGTATTGCGAGCTTTGAGCGTTAATAGGCAATTGTGCCACCATATAGCTCAACATACCTAAACGGGCTTCGTTACTGTCACCCACAAGTAGCATATGCTCATGCGCGCGCCTGCGTAATATTACTTTGGCTTGGCCATGAATATTCATTTCTTTACCAAGCCACAATACTGATGGGCGCTCTATTGGATACCATTCATTGTCATTTAAACCACCAAAATGATGTGGTTTGTTGGCGTATAATATCCATTCATCTTCACTTAAACGTTGTGGTGAACTAAAGAGGGTATGTAGTTGAGTATTATCTTTTATTTCTGGTTGTTCTGAACCATCAAGTAAAATTGTGTTCTTTGTACCCTGCCACTTATTTGAGAGTTGCTCTAACATTTGCTGTCTTTGTTGTTCATCAATATAAGCAACTCGTCCGGTATCACAAGGCAGTTCATTCGCGCCACCATTGTGGCTAACAACAACCTGACCGGTTTCAGTACAACCTCTGATCAATTGTTTTCCTTTAGAACCAAACTCTTGTAAAGATGTCACCTCTTCACCGCTCATTTTCATCGCAACACGTAAATTAATATTACTAAATGTAGCTTGTGGTTGTGACATGCCAGGAACAGAGAATTTTTGAGAGCCTACAAACATATGAATACCAGCGCTTCTACTTTGTGAAGCAATGCTGATCATCAGTTGTGATCCTAATCCCGTTTTATCATCTTCAAATATCGTTTGATACTCATCAATAATGAGCATTAAGCGAGGTAATTTTCCATTTGGCGATCCTGCTTTTCTATAACTTATAAAATCAGACAGGCCTAAATTTTTAAACATCTCATTCCGACGATTCATTTCGTCAAGCAACTCTTGTAAAACACTACGCGCAAGCTGCGGGCTGGTGCTTAAAGAGACAACGCGTGCATGAGGTAACTTAGGGTAACTTTGAAATTCAACGCCTTGCTTTCCATCAATTAAATAAAACTGTAAATCTTCAGGGCTGTAACGGCTAGCCAATGAAAGTATAAAAGCATGATAAAGATTAGATTTACCGGCACCCGTCATCGCCGCTAACATGCCATGTGAAGATGGCTGTTTATTTCGTTCACCAAACCACAGTTCAATATCATTTTTGCGACTGCCAGACCCACCAATGGGTGCAGAAATAACTTCCATTGAATCTTCTTGCCACCACAGTTCAGGGTTCATTTCAATTACATCTGAAAAACCTAATTTAGTCTCTTTTGGCTTGGCGCGACTTAGGCCATCTAAAATCGCGTTGATTGTATCAGTGTTTCTAACTGAGTCTCTAAAGCCTTTACCTAAATTCCAAGGTAGCTGATTTTCATTTTTATAAATATGTTTTAAATCAGGAAATAATACAGATAGCTCTGCGCCATTAGGTAGTGCTTTATCACTGTCTAAATCAAGGATAACCATTTTACCCGCTTTTGGACCTGTACTGGCTATCTTAGCTAGTAACTCTATTGAACGGCGGTCATATGCTTGCGGAAAATCCTTTGCAACGATTAATTCAAACTTTGCGTTACCAAGAATCTCTTCATCTACATCAATCAACCGTTCAGTATTATTATCTAAAAAGCTGTTTTGAATACGCACTATATCTGTCAATATTTCTTCGAGTACCCGAGAAACATCGTTATCAACCATGCGTTTAAACGGTAAACGTTTAGTGTATGGGAAACTTTGCCCCATTTTAATTGGATCAATGAGAGTAAACTGAGAGGAATATGGCAGCATTGCTGCAAGTCGAAACACAAGCGTGTTAATGATTGTTATTGAATCATCACCCTGAGCGAATGAGTAACAATTATCAGATGCGTAAAAAGGGATTTCTTTTGGTACTTGAATAACTTGCTTTCCTGATCCCCCAAAACTATAGGTGATCTCTTCAAGTCCCACGACCAGATTTTTTGGTAAGTAGTTATGAGCAAAGTCATATTCTTCCCAATTTACACTGTCAAGTTGTGCTCTTAACGGTTCTGGTAATCGTGCGCATATATTTCGCAAATCAGCCGCAGCCTTTGCTGCATTCTTTTTACTTGCTTCATAGTCGGCATTCATATTATTTATTGCATTAGGCAATACTTTACCTTTCAATGTAGCAACTGTATTTTGTATCGGTTTTATTGTTGCAAGTGCACTTTCTTTTACTTGTTCACGTACCGTTTTTCGCGCATCATTCGTGCTTGTTAGTTCAACATCATCATTATACATTTCGGTAACCTTAAAACATGTTTTTATACAAATAACCCGCAACGACTAAAACAAAGATACTAGTTAGCAGTAACCTCTTTATAATTCCTTTACGTCGTAGAGCTTTGGCTGTTTTTTCTTCTGCAAGTTCTTGCAATAGTTTTTGTTCTTCTTTTTTGCGAATCCGTTCGTCTTCCATTAACTGGTGATAACGAGAATAAAACGTTATTTCTTGTGATTTTAATTTATTTATTTGTTCTTGAGCTGCGTCACAGCGTTCTTTTAACGCTGACAAGTCTTGCTGTAGTGCATCGTTAACGTCAGGATCTAATGCGATTGTGTTGTTTAAGCTTTGTAAAGGTGTTACTTTTTTAAGTAATTCATTGATAACTTTGAGATTACTACGTAGAAGTAACACTTCTTGCCCCTCATCGCCATCTTCATCTATGTGCTCAAAAAGATCGTCAGTTATTTTAAAGTTCTTTGAATTAAATATTTCTTCGATAAATTTTATTCTGTGTTCTAAGGCATCGATTTGTTTTTTTATGAAGGTTTGATGAGATGACTTGTCGTTTTCACTTTTTATTACCTGCTCACTTGCTTGCGTGCCTAATTGATGTAAAGGTAAAAATACTTTTTTAAACTGCTCGATATTATCGAACAGTTCATTTCCATCCACTGAAATAGTCATTTTGGTTTCAGAATCCATAGCTGATTTTATTACTGCAACAATTAAATATGACGTTACAGACCTTCATCCGATCTACAGTAGCGCTATCTGTAAGTTGTGATGATTCGCATTGTTCAAACTAAGTATAAAGAATATATTGCCTTAGAGAACACCCCATACTATAAATTAAAATATTTTCTGTCAATTGCTCTCAATATATTAACGTATTGTTACTTCTATATTTTATTTATTTGAATAATATTAGGTTAGCTATAAGTGGTTAGACTGGGGTGGTTGATAATGCGATTTAAAATGAAAAAGATATAAAAATAAGTAGGAAAACTGTATTACGGGCTGTGTTACCCGTAATATTTTTGCTCTGTTTTACCTAACCCATATTGATCCCTAAGATAGCTATTACCCGCAGCTAGGCCTAATTTGTAGTCGTTGCGCAAATCGGCATCCGTACTACCGAGTAATTTACTGTGTAGTTTACTCCCTGCAAAAATTTGTATTATTTCTGCATCTTTCGGGTGGTTGGCAATAAATGCTAACTCATCTTCATATGCTTGCTCGTGTTGTAATAAGTAATCTAATGTTTTTGGGCAATACCCTGATGCACAGACAAACGCTTTAAGCTTATTTACCCAAGCCGATTGGACTGGCAAGCTGGCATCCACTGTGCGGATCACCACAATCTTGCGCGCACCTCGGTTGTAGGCTTCACGCACGGGTAGTGGCGCAGCTAGGCCTCCATCTAGGTAAAAGTCTGACTTAGCGTGTACGTCGGTTTTCTCTATTTCATTAGCAGCTAATGCGTTTAACCATGGCGTGAGTTGAACACCTTGTTTATACAAAAAAGGTAAAGCACTTGACGCTTTTAATAGTTCTCGCCAGTGTTTACCATCCCCAGTAGGAGATAAATAATACGGTTTACGATCACGTGCATTGGTTGCAGTGATCAGTAGTTCTCTATCACCAAGGCTATTTTTTGCCGTTTTAAAGTCTAATGCTCTATTAACCTCAGTGGTTTTTTCGAAATACCAGTCTAAGTCAACAATGTGTTTACCCATTAGGCCTCGACCTAATTGAAAAAAACGTTTATGACGCGAAAGCCCTCTGATCAAGCGTTTGGCATACCCTTTTTGGCGAGCTAAATAGCTAGTAAGGTTTTGTGAACCCGCAGAAGTACCTATGAATAAATCGAATGGGTCATATTCATGTTCAAGCCATGCATCGAGTACACCTGCGGTAAAGATCCCTCGTTGCCCACCACCTTCCGCGATCAATGCTAGTTTATTGAAAGTTTCTGTAGTTGTAAGGTCTTGAGGTTTCACGGTGAGCCTTCCTTATGTTATTTGGTTTATCACTTTATTCTAATAAGTTTTGTTTAAACGTTAAAATTGATTATATAAATCGAATTAATTAAAAAAACAGAACGCCAGATTAAGTAAGATCAGTGCTGTGCTTGCACTTATAAGGAGAGCTCAGAAACTAGCTGGCATTATTTTAAAAATTAGTTGCACTAAAGCGCCTGTTTACCATCAGCATCAATGCCACGCTTCCAATACGCTGAACACACTATTTTTGCACTCGGGACTGCAAAATGCTCTTTTGCAAGGTTTTGAATTGTGCGCACTAGTGATCCTTCAAGACCCATAAAAATTAATGGTGTATCTATATAGTGATTTAAATAGTCTGCGATCTGCTCTACTAACTCTGTTTGCGGCTCTGTAGTAACCAACCACTTAATGCGGTGTTGAGTATGTGCCTCTATCGTATCAAGTCTGATAATATCTTGTGAGTCAGCAACATGTATGATCACATCAACATCAGCGGTAGCAGGTAGTTGCTGTAAATAGCCGTTAATAGCATTAACTGAGGTTAAATCAGCAATCATTAGATATTGCAACTGACTAAAGTCATCCAGCTTTTTAGGGCCAGGGCCTGCAATTGCCAGTTTATCACCCGCCTTTGCTTGTTTAGCCCAATCAGTTGCGATGCCACGATGTTGATTGACAACAAAATCAAGCGTAATGGTATGGTTAATAGTATCAATCGCTCTGATTGTATATGAGCGCTTAGGTGCAGGTTCAGCTGCTTTGAGATCAATTTCAACCTCATCTTGTCCTGTATGTGGTAATAGTACTTTTACGTACGCACCTTGTTGATCCGCAGGAAAATCATGAAACTCATCTGAGCCAACAACCAAACGCTTTAAATGCGGGGCTATCGCTGTTGTGCTTATTACGGTTGCACGACGTACCTTTCTACTCATTTTAATCTCCTCACAAGGTTTATTAACGTGTTTAATTGCACAACGCCCAACTGGTTGATAAAATCAACTATAGTGATTTAATTGATATTGTCAACCATTTTGGATTTATTATGAACTCTTTATTAGCTAATACATTATTTGCTTTAATGCAAAATTATCGCGTTACCATACGCGAAGCCATTAATGCAGGTGAGCTTAGGTTAAACGCGATGCATGTGCGTTGTCTGCATATTATTGCAGCGACAACTCACTGCACTGCTAATGATATTGTGAATCAAACCCAGCGCGACAAAGCGCAAATAGCACGTTTAGTTAAAGAACTAATTACATTAAAGCTGATTGACAAGGATGCCAGTGAACACGATAAGCGTTGCTTTATCTTATCGTTTACCTCTGAAGGTCATGCTCTTTATGACAAATTATTAAATGCCGAACAGCATGTTAATAAGCAAATGTGTAAAAACTTAAACCCTCAACAAATCAATGACTTTTTAGATACTGCTCAAAAAATGATTAAAAATATGCAGTGATCGCCGCTTCATTATTTGGCATAAGTTAACTAAAACACCCCGATGCGACGTTTATTGGTGTGGCACCTGGCTGATCAATGCAGGAGGTGGTATTTCTGACGGCGATTTATTGTTGGTTGATCGGCTCATCTAACTATGAGTTATACGCGGATTTAAGCGATAAAATGATCAATGTGATCAGCCGTTTTTGCGACATCCAACACGTATATTCAATTGATGAAGCTTTTTTACAGCTTAATGGTTACACAACGCGTTGGCAGCATTTACCAAAAATAAGTGGTGATTTATGAAAAGCCACATTATCGTTAGATTCAAAGCTGTAGCTCAAACTGACAGCGAACATTACTGCTCTCTATGCTATACGCAAGTATTGTAGGCGAAATAAAACGCAGCATTTGGCTGGTATTTACATTATCGATCTCGTTTTCACAGCGAGTATGACGTAGTGACATGGTAATACTTTGCGTGGTGTATTTATACTTAGTAGTGACTAAACAAAAGTTAGCAACTTTATTTGTTTGTGTGCCATGGTGTAAGTTGTTAAAAATAATTTTATCACCGAGCTTAAAGCCAAGATCAGGCTCATTTGCATCAAGCCATGCTAACTGTCCACCAGCACACATTTTAGCGTCACCAGATACTAATTGATAACTGCCAACCTTGGTATTGAATAAATTAATAAACTGACTCTTATTACTTGGCAGCTCAGTTTTAGCACTGACAACTGTACTTAAACAAACCGACACTAAACACAGTAATACTTTACGATAGCGCATTAAATACCCGACATTAATTGATTTATACACTCAGCATAGCATAGCTACGGCGATTAAAATAAAAACCAACCAATACTGAGTAATGATTGGTTTTTAATAGCATGTTACTGCCAATATTTAGCAAATAGTTGCGGGTATGCCAGCTTTAAAAATTTAGGCTTATCTTTAAAGCGCTTACCTTGGGGTTGCTCAAGACCTGAAGGGACAAAGGGTAATTCGTCTTCATTACGCTGTTCATATAATAAACCAGCGATCAAGTCATACTCGTCTAAGTAAGGGTAAGGTTGCTCGTTTAAATGATAAACAGGAGTGCAATCAGCGAGTGAATCTGCATTATCGAGTGCGGCATTAAAAGCTGCTTCACCACGAGAGATCAACCAACAACGAAACTCTGAGAAACCGTATTCATCATTACAGCCGGCCATTACAAACGCAGCACCAAATAACTCCCAGGTATAACTTTGGCGCATACAAATGCTAAATTGCTTATCAAATTCAATGAGCTGTTCATCAGTCAAATCAGTTAGTAGCGCTTTTAAACGTTCACTCACTGATTCGGGCTCAGCGGTTCTATCTGCAACGGTAACTAATTGCCAAAATTCGCTTAAAGAAAGTGCGCTCATGAAATAATCTCTTTAACACGCCCAACTTGGCCGTCTTCTAACTGTACTTTAATGCCATGAGGGTGATTCGGTGATTTAGTTAAAAGGCGCTCAACAACCCCTTGCGTTAATGTGCCGCTACGCTGATCTTGTTTTAAGACGATATTAACTTCAGTCCCAGGCGTAATTTCTGAACGAGTAGGTACTGCCATAATGGATCTCTTTTACTATTTTGTTGGATTATAGCCTGCTTAATAAAATCTCTCCATATTAAAGCTTTTACTAAGACCATAAATGCCTAATACAGCTTAAAATGAGAGATAATTAAACAAAAACACAGTACATATTTTTACTGCTTAAAAAACGAAATAGCATTGTTTTTTATATGAATATTTAAACTAGCTAATGCATTACAAATAAGCTGCACAATGTAATCTAGCTGATTATTTTGTTTAGCCTGCTCTAGTGCAATATCATCAATAAAATAACAACTTACAGTAAACTTAGAAGGTAAATTGTTTAAATCAGCCGAGTGAGTAAGAAAGCTAAAGCCCTCAACGTTATCTTTTATTTGCTCGCAAGCAATTGTTAATTGTTGACGAATACGTTTATCTAGCTGCTTTTGGGTTTTGGTCATGGTTTATTACTGCTCGGCGATTTGTTGTTTTTTAAATTCTTTGTAGCTGTCTTGTTGTTGTTTAACACATTCATGGTATTCCTTGTCGGCCATATGACTACATTCACCTAATCGAGCTGATTGAATTTCATGATAGCGGCTATCGCTGCTACACCCTGCTAACACTACGATTACAGATAACGAAAGTAGATACTTTAAGTTATTATTTAACATTCAAAATTCCTTATATTTTCACCGGAAAACTACTAATTTTCGTTACTTTTGCTGTATATTGCACTGGCTTTATATTTATAACCGTTAAGGGCTAATTATGATGTTGTCGCAGTTACAAGAGCTGTTCCAGCGTATCGATAAAAGTAAAATATTTCAATCATTTGTTATCGCAGTTATTGTTGTATCAGCGCTCACCGTTGGTGCACATACCTATTCGTTACACCCCACTGTTGAATTTGCTTTACATTGGATGGATGTGGGGATCACGGTGTTTTTCTTAATAGAACTCATTATCCGCTATATTGCAAGTAAAGGCTTAAAAGACTTTTTTAGCAAAGGATGGAATATTTTTGACTTTATAATCGTCATTGGCAGTTTATATCCAGCTGCTGGTTCGACCATTTTTATAGCTCGTTTACTACGAATATTCCGTGTACTACGTTTAGTCTCAATGGTGCCAGAACTGCGCTTGTTGGTTAATTCATTATTAAAAGCCATACCACAAATGGGCTACATTGCGCTGTTAATGTTTGTTATTTTCTATATTTATGCCGCAACTGGCAGCATGTTATTTTCTGATATAAACCCATTTCTATGGGGAGATGTGTCAATCTCAATGCTAACTCTGTTCAGAATCGCAACCTTTGAAGATTGGACCGATGTTATGTATGAAACCATGGTCGTATATAAGCTGAGCTGGATTTATTATCTTACATTTATATTTTTAACCGCTTTTGTATTTTTAAATATGATGGTCGGTGCAATTTTAGAGGTTATGTCAGAGGAACATCGCAACGCACGAGAAGAGCAAGCAGATCTAGACTCATTGCCTGCAACTCAAAGACAAGTCAATGAACTAAAAGCACAAATAGCAGAACTAAAAGTGCTATTAAAGCCCAAAAACTAAGTATTGATAAGCTAGGGCGTGTTGACACCTTTCGTGATCAATTTTGCAGCAGTATGTTTAATATTTAGCTAAGGCATTGAAGTAAGTAATTGAGCTGACTGAAAACATTCGCATTGAAGACGAATGAGTAGTATTGTCAGCTTGTATTTTATTCTTAGTCAATATTATTACAACACTTTAAATTTCCCAACTAGATCAGTAAGAACGTGCGATAAGGTTTTTAATTTATCTCCATTATTACTGGTATTGGCGGCAATTTCACTAACATCATCTGCCGCATTTTTGATTTCTATAACATTGCGATTTATATCTTCAGCGACATGTTGCTGTTCTTCTGCAGCGGTTGCTATCTGCGTGTTTAAATCACTAATATTAACAATCGACGCTGTTATTTCCGTAAACTGCTGTTGTGCAGCATGGGATAATTCAACCGTTTTATTAGTACTGTCTAAACTGCGTTTCATTTCAGTAGTGATTTGACCTGACATACTACGTAATTTGTCTAATTGCGTAGCAATATCTTCTGTCGATTCAGACGTACGTTTCGACAATGCACGTACTTCATCTGCAACGACAGCAAAACCACGACCATGATCACCCGCTCTAGCAGCTTCTATTGCCGCATTTAAAGCAAGCAAATTAGTTTGCTCAGCAATGCCTCTTATAACGCCTAAAATCGACATGATATTCTCACTTTCAGTATCAAGCTGAGATATATCATCCGTTGCTTTACTTATCACTTCGCTCAAAACCACCACACTTTGGACGGTCTCTGTGATCACTGTTTGGCCGATTTCAGATGCTTGCTGCGTTTGCATAGCCAGATCTGCCGCATTAGCACAGCTTGAAGCAACTTCATTGGCAGTCGCAGCCATTTGATTAATTGCAGTTGCCGCCATTTCCAGTGCTTGTTGTTGTTGTGAGGTAGAACGAGTTAATTGCGATGCTTGCGTAGAAGTTTGCTCTGATGTACAGCTCACATCTAATGCACACTCGTTAATTTGTCTTACTAAATCAGCAATCAAGTTTAAAAATAGGTTAAAGCTATTGGCAAGCTTTGCCGTCTCATCTTTTGTTTTTATTGTGAGCCGTCGAGTTAGGTCACCACCGCCTTGCGCAATTTCAGCCAGACCATCACTGACTTCAACTATAGGTGAAGAAATTACTTTTGAGATATAACTTGCAATTAAAATGAATACAATAATTAGCACCGCACTAATAATTAAAATTGTAACGGTCATGATATTTGCGGCGCTCATCACCTCTGACTTTTCAACTAAGCCAATAAATTTCCAGCCTAACTTAACTGAAGTATATATATTGGCAATAAAGTCTTTGTCGTTAATAACAATTTCAAACTGACCTTGGGTATTAGCCGCTAACTGCCTGTATTTCCCACCCTCAATATCAGCTAAACGTTTAAAACGAAAATCTTCATTTTTAACATCAACAAGTATGTTTCCCGTATCTTCAATCAGCATTAAGTAACCCGTTTCGCCCAGCTTAATATTGGCAATAATTTCTGTCAGTCCTTGTAAAGAAACATCCATTCCCTGTACACCAGTGATTTTTCCATTATCTTTAATTGCTTTTACAGTAGAGACAATAACCATATCGTCAGCTGCCCAATAATAAGCACTGGTGCGAACCGTTTTACCGCCTGCTGATTTTCCTGTTATATACCAAGGTCGAGAGCGTGGATCATAATTTGCGTTAACTTCTCCCGCTGGCCACTGAATATAGCCACCTTGTTCATTCCCCATATAAATATAAGCAAGCCCTGGGTGAGTTTGACCAAAATGATCAAACTGTTGAAATGCGGCACGCTCAACACTACTGCCCTGAAGATGTTTTAGCATCACCGAATTATTTGTATCTACATGAGTTTTGACATCTTGCTTGGCAGCTAAGACCATTTGATGAGAAGCTAAATAATCAACATTTTTTTCTATTTCGGCAAAAAATATAGCGATACCATTATCTATTTGCCGTGCTTCTCTTTCGCTCATTTGCGCAAAGTTATCAATAGCTTGTTCTCTTGTTTGCGTGATCACAAGTGCTGCAATAATAAAAAGAGGTAAGGCGATGGCTGAAGCAAAAGATAGTTTTAATTTTTTTGATATATTCATTTATAGGAGGCCAAATAGATACTCCCCTAAAGATAGTAAGCTATTGAGTATTCAGCAAGAAACGATCTAACTAAATTAACTAAGCGGGGATAAAGCTAAAGCGATGCAAAAAGACAACAGAAAAAAGGCTGGCACATTGCCAGCCCTCTATATTCATTGTAATAAATGCCTGCTGATAAACTAATGTTTGTTATCAACAATAATACGTAGCATACGACGTAGCGGCTCTGCAGCGCCCCATAATAACTGATCGCCAACGGTAAAAGCACTAATGTATTTAGGCCCGATTGCTAATTTACGAATACGCCCTACCGGAATACTTAATGTACCAGTGACTTTAACTGGGGTTAAATCGGTGGCTGTGATGTTACGTTCATTAGGGATAACTTTAACCCACTCATTGTGCGATGCTAAAATGTGTTCTATTTTTTCAACGCTGATATCTTCACGTAGTTTAATCGTCATCGCTTGGCTGTGACAGCGCATTGCACCAATACGCACACATAAACCATCAATAGGTACAGGTTGCTTACATGATCCTAAAATCTTATTCGCTTCTACTTGTGCTTTCCATTCCTCTTTAGATTGACCCGATGGCATTGGCACATCAATCCATGGGATAAGACTACCAGCTAACGGCACACCAAATTGGTCTTGCGGTAAATCGCTTGAGGCAATTTGCTGTGTGACTAGTTTATCTATTTCTAAAATAGCGGCTTGTGGATCAGCCAGCTTATCAGCTACGCTTGCGTGAATAGAGCCCATTTGCGCGATCAGCTCTTTCATATTACGCGCACCGGCACCAGAGGCTGCTTGATAGGTCATTGGGCTTACCCACTCAATCAAGTCTTGCTCAAATAGGCCACCCAGCGCTAATAACATCAGTGACACTGTGCAGTTACCACCCACATAGGTTTTAACACCTTGCTCAAGACCTTGTTCAATGACATCTTTATTGACCGGATCAAGGACGATAATACTGTCATCTGACATACGCAGTGCTGATGCCGCATCAATCCAAAATCCGTCCCAACCCGCTTCACGTAATTGTGGGTAAACGGCTTTGGTGTAATCTCCACCTTGGCAGGTAATAATGATGTCCATTTTTGCAAGTGAGTCAAAATCCATTGCATCACGTAATGGTTTTGCAGGACCCGCTAAATCAGGGCCAAGTTGACCGGTTTGCGAGGTAGTAAAAAAAGTGGTGTCAATATTGGCAAAATCATTTTCTTGTTGCATACGCTCTAATAACACAGAGCCAACCATGCCCCGCCATCCGACCAATCCTACTTTTTTCATTGTTTGTTCCACTGTTTGAGTCATAAGAAATACCTAAATCATTAAAAATTAAAATTCATTGCGTGAGATTTAATTTTTACAGCCCTAAGCTAACACCACCAACACACTAAAACCAGTTAATAAACTGTAACTTAAATATTTTTCATACACATAAAAAAGCCCTGTATAAAATACAGGGCTAATAAGTAGTTAGGTGTTGTTATAAATCCTATCCTTGGGCTGTTACTTAAAACTCGTAACTAAAGCTCACACTTAATTCTCTAGGCGTTTCTTGAGAACGAATTAGTACATCATTCTGTTCTACTTCAAAGCTTTCTCCCAGCATGTTTTTCACTTTAAAAGTTAGTGTGGTATTAAACGTTGGGTAATAACTATAAACCATGTCTAACGAGTTTAAAGGTTGTTCGTAAGCATCATCAAAGTTATTAACACCCGCAGCTAAAATACGATCACCAAATACATTGTAGATAACAGAGGCTTGATGCATGCCATCATGTGAATCGTAATTCAGTTGTAAGTTAGCAACATACTTTGAATGACCTGTCATACGTCGTTTTAGATTCGTCAGATCGCCGCGCTGCTCCTGTGCAATTTCTACTTCTGAATCACTGAGTGTTAAGTTACCAGAAGTAAAGAAAGCACCGCCAAGCAAATCACTGTGCAATTCAGTTAACCATTCAGCTTCAATACCGTAAACATAAGCGGTGTCTGCATTGTCAAACTGCAGAGTAAAACGGCCGTCGCTTTCTGTTAATAGTGCTTCGATTGGGTTATCGATATCTTTATAGAATGCGCCAACTGAATAATTATCGCCATTGTCCATATAGAATTCAACACGTGCATCAAAGTTATCTAAATAGCTAGATTCTAAGAATGGATTACCAAGAGTCCGATAACCCGTAAGCGGATCTTGGAATTGAACAGGACTTAGTTCTCGCAGATCTGGGCGTACAACCGTGCTGCCATAGCCAAAACGAATTTGATATGCTTCTTGGCTATACGTCATAGATAATGAAGTAAAATACTTATCTTCCATCACAGTTGCTTGTTCAATTGCATCTGCACTTAACTTATCAGCCAGCAAAGCAGGATCAAATGCTGAGCGAGAAAAAGCCAGCGCAACTTGGCGGAAGTCCTCGTAACGCACACCACCACTTAAACGCCAATCTTGAGCAAACGTAATGTCAAATGAGCCGTAATAAGCATCAATCATTTGCGCTGCTAGGTAATCATCGGCGGTTGGTTCTTGGAATAACAACTCGACATCCGTTGCATCAATGACTGAATCATTAGCAAAATAACTACCGATTGACAGTGCTTCTTCTTCACTTTGCGCGAGCTCTAAAGATTGAGTTTGGCTAAAACGATAGTTAAAAAAGTCGGTACGGTAATCACGTGTTTTTTCAACAAAATAACCACCACCGGCAATTTCTACTTCAGCGTTATCAAAATAAAACACTTTGTTTACATTAACGCCCCAGTTTTCAACATCGTCTTCTAGATCAACAAATCGATACAAATACGGATTGCCACCTAAGCTGCCATTGTAAAAAGTACGTTGATATTCGCCATCTAAGTACTCATCACGAACCGTTACTTCAAGCTCACCAGGTATACTTGTTGTTGCTGTTGAGTCAGTATACTGCCAATCAACACCAACACCTTCAAGAAAACCCCACTCTAAATTGTGCATGCCACGAAGTTGAAGTATTTCAAGTTCCCGCTCTTCAAAAGAGGTTAAGTGACTACGCTGTATTTGCCCAGCATCAATGCTTAATGACTTTGAAGGTTCCTGGTAAAGCGCAACAGAGGCTTCATCTTCAGTATCTCGCAACATCATATAAGTTGCAGTTAAATCATGACCGCCAATTTTATAACCTAAATTTAAAGAGCTATTTAACTTTATATTGTGCTTAGTTGACACTTCCTTCTCTGTTGCCGAGTAGCACGTAAAGTCGTCTGTTGAACATTCAGATTCTGATGCGTCAACAGATGAAAGTACAGCACTAAACTTCTCAGCATTGGACCATTCATTTTCATAAGCAACGGATGCCAAGAAACCAAAAGAACCGTCTAAGCCAAATAAGTTATCAAAACGGTCGCCATACACCGCTTTAATACTTGCATCTGGATCTAAGCTTTCTTTTTCCAAGCCAAAATCTCTTGGCAATGCTTTTGCTAAATTTTTATTTAAGTCTATCGCAGCAGCTTGGCCAATATCAGTCCCCTGACGTTTTGACTCTACATCTCTGATATTTCTGTATGAGATATCAGATAAGCCATTGATATAGGTATTTAACGCCGACTTAACTGAACCAGGGAATGCACGAGTGCCATCATCTTTACCTAGCCAATCATCACTGCCACCATTATATGTATAGCCATCGTCGTTTGTATCTTTATAGCTAGCGCCAATTTCAACTTTAAATAAAGTATCCTTTGGAATGCTCTTGGTTCTGATATTAACGTCACCACCACCAAAAGCCGCAGGCATATTTGGTGAATAGGCTTTTTGCACAGCTAGGGATTCAATAATACTTGATGGGAAGATATCAAGCGGAATTACATTTCGTGTTAGATCTGGGCTTGGCACTACCGCGCCATTTAAACGTACGCTTGAGTAACGTTCACCTAATCCACGTACGTAAATAAACTTATCATTAACTAATGATAAGCCTGTAACACGACGAAGTGCCGAAGCGGCATCACTGTCGCCCGTTCTAGATATTTGCTCTGAACCCATTATATCAGCAACGAAAGCCTGATTTTTACGTTCATCAATCACCGCACTGGCACTGCCTTTAAGGCGCGTACCTGTTGCAACAACTTCTTCTATCGCATCTTCATTTATTATTTCTTGTGCCTGTTCAGCGAAAGCATGAAATGAAGAAAAAAAGGAGAGCAGAGATAACGTTATTAGATTGGTTTTAAACTGCTTTTGATGTTTCATATTTATATCCTCTAAACCTAAAATTCCCTTAAAAAAGGCGCCGTAGCGCCTTATAATTAGAGCCGGTCTAGATTAATTACTAGCGCGTTGTAAAGATGCGGCTACAAAATCAGCCCACTCGCTTGATTCACCGTCTTTAAGTGCACCAATGTAGCCTGCGTTAGTAAAGAAAGAGTTAACTTCACTCATGTCTTTCGCTGTTGTAACGACAGCAGTACCTTGTGAATCAGTAATAGTTTCAGCTGTTGAAACACCATCAGCACCAAGCACGTTTGCAAAATCAGCAAAACCAATCAGTTGGTTATTATCGCCACCAGTAAACCAGGTATTTATATCAAAACTTGCTAGTGCACCCGTTAAAGGTGTATTTACGTCTTCAAAATTCTTACCACAGGCAAATATTGAACTCATAAATGCGATATCACCGTTATTTGCATTGGCATGCACACCAGCATCACCTGATTTATCTTTTTCATTGTATAAATCAAAACAGCCAGCACCATCTACAGATGATGAGTTTACAAACAACATGTTAGCTAATTGCGCTTTACCCCATTCTTTCATTTCCATACCCGCACCAGTACGACGCCCTTCAGCACCTTGGTCACCCGTAGTGACAACTGTTGCATTAGCAATAGTTGGGTTAGAAACACTCGTTACTAAGTCTTGTGCGTCTGCAGATAATGGATCTACCTTTGCACCATCGGTTTCAAAGCCATGGTTACCATACTCATTTGAACGTACAAGAATGAATTGTCCATAGCCTTTCCAGCCTTCATCCCAGTCAATACCATCATCACCTGTATCAGTGATAACAATGTGCTTGAGGTTAACGCTACCACCAAACAGTTCAATACCGTCATCAAAACCATTATGAACATGCACATAATCAATCGTTGTGCCTGAACCAACAGCATTAAGAGTTAAACCGTTAAGCTCATCACCTTCAACACCAAAACCTGCATATTTAATAACAATGTGCTTGAGGATACCGCTGCTATCTTGCGGATCGTTACCGCCATAGTACGATACAATGCCTTCTGCAGAGTGGTTACACATATCCTGTGCAGCAGCAGCGGCTGTACAACGAATAGACTGGCCACGACCATTTACTTGCACGCCACCCCAGTCACCTATTTGTGCTGTTGTTGAATCATCACCATCAACTTCTTTAATGCTTGTGAAAATGATTGGCTTGTCTACTTCACCAATTGCTTCAATATTTGCACCACGTGCAATACGAATAAAACTCTCAGGCTTAGTAAAAGCAATTGTCGCCCCAGCTTCAATAGACAGTGTAGGGCCATTACCATCAATTGTAGCGCCAGTTGATGTGTCTACATCATCACCAATAAATAATGCACCTTCAAATACATGTGCGCCGCCATTGCCTAATGCAGGGATAACAAAAGAACTGGTAATTTCTTTTGCATTACTTGCAAATGCTTGACTGTAAACACAGTTAGTCCCTTTAGCTTCACCTGTAAATGTAGCTCCATCTAATGTGTACGTAGCGCAACTTAATGCCTCACCACCACCATCATCACCACCTGGGTTAGTCACTGAGTTGTCTACACTATTATCTACACTATTATCAACTGTTGTTGGTGTAACATTAATATCACCACCGCCACAGCCAGCGAGTGTAATTGCAGTAGCCACAAGGCTGACTTTAAATAAACCAGATAATTTCATTGTTCACTCCATTAAGATATTTAATTATTTTATTAGCGCATTAAGTAAAAACCTAAGTCACGTAAAAACACGTAAGCCATGCTTTAAGGTCACTTGAATTTTTCAACGAGCACTACCTTACGGGAGCTGTGTGACAATAAAGTTACACATTAATAAACATAAAATGACAATGTAACTTACTTAAATAACATATAATTACAATATTTTTGGAGGAAAAAAAACCGCCCTAAGGCGGCTTTGGTGTTGCGATTATAAATAAGCTTTTTACTTAAATCGGTTGCAGTTAAAATAGTGCTTTTAGCGCCACATTTACTTATAACAACGCCGTACGTAATGTTTCTGCATGCAATTTTTCACGCTTTACGTATTTGATCCATTGCTCGGCGAGTCGTTGCGACTTTTTATGTTTCTCAGCCTGTTCGAATGCTAAAATAGACGCATCGAAATTTTGTAAACTGTACTGTGCCATACCTAAAGCAACATAAGCATTTGACTCAAAATCAAGTGAGCCTTTATCAAGCGCTTTGCGAGCAGCATCAGCCGCATCTTCATATTTTTCTAAATTAACAAGTACTTCAGCCATGCGTTGGTCGTACTTCCCATGGTTTGAAAGATCCGCCGCTTTGGCAAAGTAACTAACCGATTTATTATCTTCTTTAGCTTGTACCATGGCCTCTGCGATAAACGCGTAATTTTTCGCCGATTGTTCAGCAACGCCAGTATCAATCGCTTTACTCATAACATCTGCTGCTTTAAACGCTAGACCATTGTATAAATAAACTTGTGCAAGTTGACGCAAGTCTGATTTAGAGGTTAAAAAACCTTGCTGGTAAGCGGCTTCGAGTATTGCTAACTGTTGTTTTTCTTTCCCTGTTTCGCCATACATACCACCGAGTTGCACCCAATACTCAGGCTTATTATAAAGTTTGACCATACGTTCAAGTACAGCAACAACATTTTCAGTTTGATTAAGTGAATAATACATAGCACGCAGTAACACTAACCAGTTTTCTTTTGGCTCTTTGCCTTCACTATCACTTTGCGCAATAGCCAAGTTAATGTTATCAATACCATTCTGGTAATCTTTTAGCTGATAGTAAGCTTGTGATTTAAGCACATAGTAAGCATCCGTTTTAGGCTTAGTATTGATTGCATCCCATTGCGCTAAAAAGTCTAACACTTTGTTGTAATCACTATTCGCCATTGCAAGCTGCGCTAAACTGAAGCTGGTGCTTAATCGTAATGACTCAGGGATCTCTTCTTCAGCAACGACTTTTTCAAACGACGCGATCGCTTTTGGTAAGTCATTCTCATTGTAATAAATAAAACCATAAAAATTGTACATCATGGCTTTTTCATACGAGTTCATACTGGATGAACGTTCATTAATATTATCAAGTGCCGCCAGGCCCGCTTTTGCATCACCATCATCAGCTAATTTTTGCGCACGAGCCAATTGGCTATATACTTTTTCACGCAGTGCCGGCACGCGCTTTGTTTTTACTTCCTCTGCATAGGCAGTTGCTAAATTAACACCTGGCAAGATACTTACTACGCTTGGTAAAGCAACACTTGCACTAAGTGCTAACGAGCAAAATAATGCTGTTTTTAATAATTTCATAATCGCCTCGCTTCTCTATCCATTTATTCAGTGTTAACCATTTATTTGGAAAGAAATTTTATTCTGTACACCCGCAACTTCAACAGCTTCACCGTCTACTACGCGAGGTTTGTATTTAAATTTAAGTGCGGCATCCATGGCTGCTTGATCAAACAATGATTCAGGCTCAGCTTTTACTACCTTTGCATCACGAACTGTACCTTGCTTAGTCACTGTAAACTCAACAATCACATAGCCTTCAATGCCCCGTGACAATGCTCGACGCGGGTAAACAGGTGCTACTTTTACAATCGGTAGATATTCACCGTCACTAGAGTCAAGAGCTAGACCACCACTAAGACTCACATCAGCATCAACACTGGCACCAAAGTCAAAATTAGACGCAGAAGCATTGGGATCACTGTTTTGCATTTGCGGTGATTCCATAGGCGGTGGCGGCTCCTTCGGCGTTGGCGGCTTTTGTGGTTTCCGTTCTTTCTTTTGAACAGTTTCTTCTTTTTTAAGCCTTACAAAATCAAGTACATTGCCTTTAGCTGGCTCTGTCATCGCCCCTTCACCACCGGTGATAAGCGCCTGCATGCCTAAAAACAACATAAAGGTCACAACACCGGCAACTAATAATGCTACTAAATAACGCATTATGGCTTCCTTAGGCTTCTTGTGCCGCGATAGACACATCAAATACACCGGCGGCGCGTGCTGCATCCATCACTTTAATAAGGGTGTCTGTGGTGGCTTTTTTATCCGCTTGAATAACCACACTACCTTGGGGGTTTTCTGCTTTTAAACGCTCAATGTTTGCTTGCACAGCACGCACATCGATTTGACGTTTATTGATCCAAATTTCACCTTGATCTGAAATCGCAACGAGAATATTTGCACGCTCTTTCTTAACGGCTGTTGCTGCTTCTGGGCGATTTACATCGATACCAGACTCTTTAACAAAAGAGGCGGTTACAATGAAGAAAATAAGCATGATGAATACAACATCAAGCATCGGGGTCATATTTATTTCTTCAGCTTCATCTTCTTGAAAAAGGCTTCCTAATGGGGCTCTCATTTTATTCTCCTGATTGTATGTGGCTTTCGCCACATACTAAAAATTGTTGTTTAATGGTCTAAAACCATACTGTCTTCAAGCAAAGCAACTTCACGTTTCGCTTTACGTTGTAAGTAGGTTGAAGCAAATACACCTGATAACGCGCCGACCATACCGGCCATGGTTGGGATAGTTGCTTTGGACACACCTGATGCCATTGAACGCGCACTGCCCGTTCCGGTAATCGCCATCACATCAAATACTTCTATCATACCTGTTACCGTACCGAGTAAACCCAGCAGCGGACACAAGGCAACCATCACATTGATCAACGCCAAATTGCTGTTTAGCTTCATTCCAGCCCGGGAAATAGTTGCTTGGCGGATTTGCTCTGCGTTCCAGCTATTACGCTCAACGCGCCCTACCCAACTATTTTTAACAGCATGTTTGTAACTACGAAAACCATTAAAAAAATAAATAAATCGCTCGAGTATCAATAACCACATCGCGAAGATTAACACTCCGATGACCAACAGAACTTGGCCACCAGTGTCGAGAAAATCACGGATAGCATTGATTGAGTCAATCAATAGCACCATGGGTTATGCTCCCTTTTCGCTACGCTCAGCGATAATACCTGCGCTTTGCTCTTGCAAAATAAGCAGCAAGTTTTTAGAGCGGGTATTCAATATGGTGTATAAAAATACTGTTGGGATTGCCACAACTAGGCCTAGTACCGTAGTAACAAGCGCTTGTGAAATACCACCGGCCATTAATTTAGGGTCACCTGTACCAAACAAGGTAATTGCTTGGAAGGTATTGATCATACCGGTTACCGTACCAAGGAGACCTAACAACGGGGCAACGACCGAGATAATCTTAATGAGCGTTAAGTTGCGGGTGATTTTTGGCATTTCACGTAAAATCGCTTCACTTAATTTAAGCTCAAGTGTGTCGTATGCTACATCAGGGTATTGATCTTTGACTTTCATTACACGACCAAGCGGGTTGTCATCGCGCGGTACAGCGTCTTTAAGCTGGCGACGAATTTTGCCACCCATTAACATCAATGAAACAAACCGCTCAATTGCAATAAGTAATGCCAGTAAACCAACACCTAAAATCACATAACCTACCGCACCACCTTGGTGTACTTGCTCTGAAGTATCTGGTGCTTGTACCAATAAACCCAGGATAGAACCACCGGTTGGGTCAAGCGCAAATTGTACCGTGCCTGATTTAGCTTGTTGTAAATCACTCGCCGTTGAAGTGTAACGGCCAACAGGCTGACGGGTAAGCTCGCTTAACGTATTGGTGCTGGTGTTATAGTCAAGGTATTTACCTTCTGAAATTAAGTTAAAAGCACCCACTCGCATAACTTCTTGCTTAGCTTTGTTGCCGCCTTCAACAATAACATCAGTAGTAAAGCGTGACACTTTACCTTGCTCAGTCATTTCGCGTTGCAGTTCAAACCATACTTTTTCAATGTCTTCAATTGATGCAAGTTTAGAAGTCGAGCCCATTTTCTGAGCCAATTCATCCATAAAAGCACCACGTCCTGGTAGTTGTGCAGACACTACTGACGTTGCAAATTTATTACTTGAATCGCCAGCAACTTGTTGCAGTACACCAAAAAGTTCTTTCAATGAACCCATACGCTTAGATAGTGTATCGGTTAGGTTGGCAAGTTTTATTTCATTTTCTTCAAACTGTGTTTCAAGACGTTCAGACTCAGCAAGCATCTGATTACGTTTTGCTTGGGTGTTTTTAAGCATTTGCACTTGTTCATTTTGACGTGCAGAAAATTCTTGCTCGCGTTGTTTGTTTTGTGCTGATTGCTGTGTTTTACCTTGCTCAAGGGTTTTTAATAGTGAGTCTAAATCCATTGCTTCAGCAGCAAAACTGTTACCCGCAAAACCAAGGGTGGCACCAAATAAAGCAATTTTGGTCATTTTTGTAAAAAGTTTCATTTTAACCTCTTAATCCGCAGCGTGTACTGGCAGTGTTAACATATCTGGGGCAAGTTGCTTACGTGCAATACGTAAACCTTTACTAATTTGGCTGATTGTTGAGTCGTCCAGGGCAACAAACTGTTTGCTTGTTGTATCCCATGAGCCTGCTTTTTTACCATCGCGAGTAAGGTAAATAAGTTCTAGACGACCGATGCGTAAAAAGTCGACTTCACGCTCTTGACCATCAACATCTAATAACGCGGTATAGGCTTCGATGGTACGGCCGTAATCAACTTCAACTTGGTACGCTTCTAAAACACGGCGGAATTTTTCACTTGAATTAATATCAGCACGGTTCATCATGTCTTTTAATGACGCTAAACGCTTTTCACGTTCATCAGTTAGAAACGGCACATCAAGCGCAACAAATTGCTCAAGGCCGGTTATCATGCGTAGCATTAATGGGGTGATTTGACGTTCAATAATAGACACTTGATCCATAGATAAGTTAATAGCTTCCATTTCACTTATTTGGTTACTAAGCTGTTTACTTAGTTGTGCGTTATAAACCGTTAAACCATCAATTTCTTTATTGAGGGTTTTAAACTGTTGTAAACGCCCCTGCATTGAGTCTGCAATCTTGTCTATTTTTGTTTGTGATTGTGCAGCTGACTGGTTAATTTCACTGCTTTTATCGATAACCTTATTTAAATCATTTGCTTGCACTGTTGCACTCATGGCTACAATACTAGCTAATATCAATGGTTTAACGCCTTTCATCGCATACACCTTTACTCGTTAAATTAGCGGATTTGCTAGTTGCTTAATATCAATGAGCGAGATTCTAAAGGTGAAAAATGACAGAGGTGTTGCGCTAAAAAGTCCTTTTTATGACAACAGTAATAGATACAGCTTTAAAGTAAGGCTTTTACCAAACAGCTTTGCCATCATACCCTGATCGTTAAATTTGATATCAGGGTGGCTTAGAATACGCCCGTTACTGTCTAATAGAAAATCATAACCAAAGCCTAAAAAATCAATTTCGTTAACGATTTGTGTTTGATTCAACATTCCAATAAGAAGATCACAACTAATAGCTGGATCGTTCCATTTTTTATTGAGCTATGCATTTGCATCTATACCAACGTCACTGATTTATCGCAATAAAAGTTAAAAATTAAATATAAAACCGTGCCCTTACTAAAGCCAATACTAATAGACTTTCTCCTAGCTAGGCTACGCACATTTATGATACCTTATTGATAAAATATACTGCTTGGTACTGATACAAAAAAGGAGTTTCCAAATGAACACCAAACTACTTGCTGGTTGCGCAATTGCTGTAGCAGCGGGTGCAATAATCTATACACAAACTGACAGTTCATCAGCCTCATTAGAGCTTGCTCAACTTGATTACGTCCCTGCTGATACTGCTTTATTTTATGGCCAGCTAAAACCATTTCCCTATAGTAAATATTTCAATTTGATTCCAGATCAAATGAAAGGTGCAGACGATTTTACGCCATTGATCGAAAGTTTAGCGACAAGTAATGATAACAATGCACAATTTTTAGCGTCTCTATTAGAGCAATATCAAACGTCATTGGCATCTTATGAAGCACTAAAAGCAGCCTGGGGATTCGCCGATGATTATAAAGCTCTAGCCTATACAATTGGTCTAATGCCAGTATTACGCTATCAACTTGAAGATGAAACGGCTTTATTTAATACAATTAATAGCTCAGCTGATAAAGCGGGAATTAACTTCACAACAAAAACCATCGAAGGTGTTGACTACAACACGTACCCTTTAGTACTTGAGAACGGTATTACATTAAACTTAATTGTGTCTGTTAAAGATAACTGGGCTACCATCACGTTTGATACAAAACTTAATACAATTAAAGATTTACGTCTTGCTTTAGCAATTGATAAACCAACAAAATCATTAACGCAAACCGCTAAACTTGAAAACTATATTACTAATTATTCATTTGATGGTCACTCTATTGCGTATATAGACCATGTTGAGATTGCTAATGCTATTACCGCCAAAACACCATCACGCCTAGGTGAAATGCTTGATCAACTATTAAAAGAATTGGGTGATCCAAATGCTTTAGAGGTAGCTAGAACACCACAGTGCCAAAATGACATCAGCAATCTTGTTAGTTATTGGCCTGCATCAGTAACCGGTAGCACGTACATACAAGTAACAAACTCTGATGCTCATTTTAAAGCAGATGCTATTTTCCAAAGCACTGCTACAGATATTATTAAAACATTAAAATCTGTGCGGGGTTTTGTTCCTGAGCATACGACTAAACTTGACGGGCAAATGCTAAGCTTTGCTTATGGTGCGGATATCTCAAAAATTCCGCCACTGTTAAATATACTTTCCAGTACATTTAAAAAGGCTGAATTTGAGTGTGCCCCTCTTGTTGACTTACAGCAACAAACTCAAGACTCAAATTTAGCGGCACTATCAATGATGACCGCTATGGCTAATGGTATTCAAGGTGTCAGTGTAAGTATTCAAGATCTTGCTTTAGAAGCCGATGCAAATCAACTGCCACAACTAAAAGCTTTAGACGCGCTAATCACACTTTCTGCGACAGATCCTGATAATTTACTTTTTACTGCTAAAGGATTTTTACCCGCATTAGCGGAGCTTGAAATACCAGAAAACGGCGATGCAATTAGTGTCAATGCTGTAATTCCTTATCCTTTACCTGCTGGCCTTGATATAAGGTTAGCTAAAAAAGGAAAGCATATTGTTTTATTCACGGGTGAAAAGTCAGCAGCTATTGCAAATGAATTATCAGAACAAGCGCTTGAAAAGAATGGATTTTTAACTACCGCAGTTGACCTCAGTTCATTAATGACTCCTGTCATCGACGTATTTAAAATGACAGGGCAAGAGATCCCAGAAGAACTTGAACAATTAAAAAATCAAACAATGTCTGTGTATTTTGCAACAGATATGAAAGATCAAGGGATTGTTATTAATTCAGAGATCAAAATTACTAAAAAATAATAACTTTTTTGGCGTTAAACGAAAAAAGGGGCATTAATTGCCCCTTTTTTCAATTGTTCAATTCAGTTTGTACTATTGCTGCCATATCATTTTATTATTGGTGTCGCGGCTTTTAATGATCGTTTGATCAGAGCTTTCCACTCCACCGAGTTTAGCTTGTCGATCGTAAAGAACCACATTACAGGTAGCTGCTAAATTCATACAACCGATTGTGGGGATATACACCACTTCATCGCACCAGTTCAGTACATCTTTGCTAATTGAGCCATCTTCAGGGCCAAAAATATAAAGTGCGTTTTCAGGATGAACAAACTCAGGCAACGGGGTTGCACCTTCTATTAGTTCAATCACCACCACGGTCGCACCTGCGGGCTTTGCTGTTGCTAAGTCATCGACGCAAGTTAGCGGGATGCGTTCAACAACATTTTTTGTGTCGGTATGAAACTTTTTAGCATTTAAATAACGCATACCAGTAAAAAATACTTGTTCAGCCCCATAGCAACCCGCAGCTCTTAATACTGCGCCAACGTTAGAGGGACTTTTAGGATTGATCAAACCAATTTTCGCAGTCATTAATCGCAATCCCTCGTTGGCCAATCTGCTTCATACAGATCAAAGTCATCTAAAGCTACATCACAATCTTTTACTGTTTTGTCTTTTACAGAAATACCCAAGGTATGCATTAGTTCTTTGCTGCCACCGTTATTTAATGGATGCCAAGACGCTAAACCACGGCTTTCATGTAAACGGCGGTAACTACAACTTTGCGGCATGAAAAAAATGCTATCGAGGTTTTCTTTGGTTAATTTTACACATGACGGAACTAATGTTTGGCGATTTTCATACTCACTACAACCACACGTATTATTATCTAAGTATTGGCAAACAATATTAGTAAAAATGAGCTCTTCACCATCGCGAAGTTGGTCTGTGGCGGTAAACTCATCTTCATCTTCGCTGTCTATAAAGGTATTTAAACAGCATTTTCCACAGCCATCGCAAATGGCTTCCCACTCATTTTGTGACATTTGCTCAAGTGATTTCTCAAGCCAAAATTGGTTTTCAAACATGGTATAACTCGGTGCCCCTAATAGCACGCATTTTAGCTTAATTGAGCACCGCGCGCAAAGCCACATTCAGCTTTGCGCTATTTCAAGTTTAAAAATTAGCGCTGCGTATCAACCCAACGTTTAATTTTCGCTTCTAGTATTGGCATCGGCAAAGCACCATCAATTAAAATTTGCGTATGAAACTCTTTAATATCAAATTTATCACCTAATGCTTGTTTACAATAATCTCGCAGTTCTTGAATTTTAAATTGCCCTAATTTATACGATAATGCTTGTCCTGGCCAAGCTATATAGCGCTCAACTTCTGCGGTCACATCACTCAAAGCCATTGAGGAATTAGCCAGCATGTAATCAATACCTTGTTGACGAGTCCAACCTTTAGAATGAAAACCTGTATCGAGCACTAAACGCATAGCGCGTAATTGCTCATCAGATAAACGGCCATACCACATATATGGGTCGGTAAATAAACCCAATTCTTTACCTAAGCTTTCAGCATATAATGCCCAACCTTCGGCGAACACTGTGTAACCACCAAATTTTCGAAACTCAGGTAATGACTGAACTTCTTGCTGCAAGGCGATTTGAAAATGGTGTCCTGGGGCTGCTTCATGGATTGACAATGTTTCGAGTAGAAACTTAGGCTGCGCTTTTAAATTAAAGGTATTAATATAAAAAATTCCCGGACGAGAGCCATCCGGCGCAGGTGATTGATAAGATGCTCCTGCCGCAGACTCAGCACGAAAATCTTCAACCGCTTTTACAACGTAATCAGCTTTGGGGGCAATGTTAAATAATTTAGGTACACGCGCGTCAATTTTTAACTTTACGGCTTCATAGGCCGCAATTAATTGCTCAGGTGTATCAAAATAAAACTCATCAGAATCTCTTAAATGAGTAAAAAACTCACTTAAACTGCCTTTAAAACCAACGGTTTCCTTTACTGTTTTCATCTCGTTAAGGATACGCGATACTTCTTTTAAACCAATTTCATGAATTTCATCTGCAGATAAACTCAAGGTGGTGTTTTTCTTTATTTGGTATTCATACCATGCTTTACCATTTGGTAAATCGCTATAACCTACTGTTGCACGGCTATTTGGTATATAAGTGGTCGCTAAAAACTCGCTCATTTTTGTATACGCTGGGACCAATTTATCCATAATAAGTGCACTATATTGGTCAGTGAGTTGTTGCTTTTGCACTGCTGTGAATTGCTCTGGAAGCTGTTTTATCGGGCTGTAAAATAAAGAGTGTTCTGCACTGGTAACTATATGCGCTTGAAATTGCGGCAATAACTTTTCAGCTAATGGCTTTGGTAACACAATACCTTCATTTACCCCTTGCTGCATAGCATCTTGCACACTGCTTAACCAAATTACAAAGCCTTCAGCACGCGCGATGAAATTTTCATAATCTTGGTAGCTTGCAAATGGCTGCGCACTTTGCGCCGATCCAAAGCCTGCAAACGTATTGTGGGCGCCTGACATTTGATCGATTGGCAATAAGTAACTCGGAAATTGAAAACCTTCGATTGTTAAGGCTAAATCTCGTGCCAGTATTTCATAACTTAATAGAGCTTGACCGCTTAACTGCTGCTGATCAAGCGCCGCTAAACGTTGCTGATAATCTTTATAAAAAGTAAGCTGCTGAGCTCGGTTTTGCTCAGTAATCGGTGCTGTAAATTGGTTGTTGTATTGGCTATAGCCAATGTAAGTGGCATCAAGAGGGCTAAATTGCAACGAATCCATAAAGTACTGCTCAACCAGGCGATTTAATTGTTGTGTTGTTACGCTGGCAGTTTCACTTATTAATGCTGATTGTGGCTTGTTTAAATTATTATTAGCCGTATTTGAACACGCCGACAAAGCGCTGAGTACACCGGCGACAAGCAAGGTTAACTTAAATTTTTTCATAATGATCCCTGAGTATAAGTAGTAAGCACAAGTATGCAGTTTTCAAATAGCTAAAGAAAGAAAATACGATACTTATCGCGTTTTGTTTACAGCCTAAAAACTGCTTGTTACATTGCTATATTAAATAATTAAAAATTAGAACATAAATGAATAAATTATCTCTCGCTGTTCCACTAAGCTTGCTGTGTGTTAGCGCTTTTAATACTCAAGCAACCACTTATATAAGTGCGAAAGCAATGCTTGATATTAATAATGGTAAATTAATAAACGCCCCATTGCTCCAAATTGATGATGGGATCATTACAAAAATCACTACCAAACAAACTCCTAAGCTACAACAAGGTGATGAGCATATTGAGCTACCTGAATTAACAATTCTGCCAGGGTTGATGGATATGCACGTTCATTTAACCAGTGATCCAACCGTGCCAAGAAGTGAGCGTATTGGTCAATCAGTGCCACGCCAAGCGATTAAAGCGGCATACTTTGCTGAAAAAACCTTAAAAGCAGGCTTTACAACCTTACGTAACGTAGGCGCAGAAGGTTACAGTGTCATTGCAGTACGTGACGGCATTAATGCTGGCGATATTATTGGCCCACGTATTTGGGCAGCAGGTCCCTCTTTAGGGGTTACGGGTGGACACTGTGATAACAACCGACTACCTCCTGAAATGAAATACACTGCCGAAGGTGTGGCTGATGGCCCATGGGCTGTTCGTGCAAAAGTACGCGAAAATATCAAGTACGGTGCCAATGTCATTAAGTTTTGCGCCACTGGCGGAGTATTTTCCAAGGGCACAAAAGTAGGAATTCAACAGTATTCATTAGAAGAAATGACTGCCATTGTTGATGAAGCACATATGCGTGGCTTAACGGTTGCTGCACATGCACATGGTACAAGTGGTATTACCGCAGCCATTAAAGCCGGTGTAGACAGTGTTGAACATGTGAGCTTTGTTGACGATGAAGCAATTAAACTGGCAAAAAAACATGGCACTTGGTTTTCAATGGATATTTATAACACTGAATATACGCTCACGTTTGGTGAGCAAAATGGTGTAGCAGAAGAAAACTTAGCAAAAGAACGTCAAGTATCTAAAAAGCAACGCGACAGCTTTAGCCGTGCCGTAAAAGCCGGTGTCAATATGGTGTTTGGTACCGATGCTGCTATTTATCCACATGGTGATAACGCTAAACAGTTTGCACGTATGGTTGAGTTTGGTATGACGCCACTACAAGCCATTCAATCTGCGACTATAAATAGTGCAAAGTTACTTAAACAAGACAGCAACCTAGGTCAAATTAAAGTTGGCTTTGCGGCTGATATAATCGCCGTAAAAGGAAACCCGCTTGATAATATTAGTCAACTTGAACAGGTTGAGTTTGTAATGAAAGCAGGTGAAGTTTATTAGGGTATATTGACCTTTATGGGGTTAATCATTAGCCCCATAGTCTAAAATGACAATAAAAGCTCTCTATTCACAGAACGTAAAACCCATCATTTGTTAACCAGAAAAAACCAGCCAGTAACATAATTGTTTACAGAATAAATTATTGTCTATTTTGGGTATTTAATACTTGAAATACAAATACAACACATTATCATTGCACAAAATTTCAAATGATAACTATTTATGACAACACATAAACTTTCTTTAATTACTCTCGCGTGCTTAACCGCTTTTAATGCAATATCTGCTGAGCAGACAGATCTTGAACATATAACCGTTTACCAAAAGCAAAACCAAGTTGTATTAAACTCGGGTTTAGCTACAAAATCTGATATGTCACTGATGGAAACCCCGGCTCCAATTGTTGTTGTCGATCAAGAACTAATAAACTCACAAGGCGTTGATAATTTACAAGACTTAACCCGTAATATTAGTGGTGTAACGCAAGCAGGTAACAACTACGGCATTGGTGATAATTTAGTGATCCGTGGCCTTGGTGCAAATTATACGTATGATGGTATGTATGGCGGTGCGGGCCTTGGTAACACATTCAATCCAACTCGATCACTAACCAATGTGGAGGCTGTAGAAGTATTAAAAGGCCCCGCCACTGGTTTATATGGTATGGGCAGCGCAGGTGGCGTTATTAACTTGATTGAGAAAAAGCCACAGTTTACAGAGCAGCACAACGTACAAGCTGAAATTGGTCAATGGAATACCTATTCATTATCAATTGATAGCACCAATGCCATTACCGAAAATTTGGCTTACAGAGTTAATGCAAAAACCGCGCGTAGTGATGGTTACCGCGATTTAAAAGATGACCGTGATGAAATCTACGGCGCATTAAAATATGTGTTCAATGACCGCCAAAATATTATGATCTCAGCCGCTTATATTAAAGATGCCATAGCAGTTGATTCAATTGGCCACCCGATCCGTATTTATAATGCACAGTCGGTAAATGGCAAAACCGCCGGCCAAGTCACTGGCGATGATTTAGTCAATGATCCAACCTCTGCAGGGCTGCAATTATCTGATGCACAACGCCAACAACTCGCTAATTCACTTGCAGCTAACGACGGTTTAACACCGTATAAATTTGGTCATCGCGGTATTATCTCACCCATGGCAAAAGATAACGAAGGTGAAGAACTGCGTTTTAAATTAACGCATAACTATTACTTAACTGATGATTTATTTTTAAACCAACAACTGCAATACCGTAATTATGAGTCAAGCTTCTCTCGTCAAACGGGTGCCTATAACTATGTGTATTGGAACCGTAGAGGGGTAATTAATGCTGATCCTCGTGCACCATTGGTAGTTGATGATGTACTTTATCCATTTGCTGCACGCAGGCAAGAATTTCGCCAAGTACAAGCGGATGAGAAATCATGGCAATACTTTGCAGATTTACGTTATGACTTTAGTTTAGGTGATATAGAAAACGAATTTTTGATCAATGCTAATTATGAAGATCGCGATATACGCTTCACACAGTATTCTATTTGGGATAAAGACTATATTCTCAAAGATAAAAATGGCGATGTAGCCTATCAAGGCTCTTTACCCTATATTCTAGATATTCGTACACCAGTTTGGTCAGACGGGCAATTTAGCGACTATGATCCGCTTAAAACCAGTAACTATAGTAAAAAAGTGCAAGCATGGGGCTTAGGGCTGCAACATGTTGCTTATATCAATGACACCTTCACGACCCGTATTGGTGTTGCATACAACGAAATCACCCAAAAATATGAGCACCTAGGAATAGATGCCCGTTATCGCGCTAGCGCCGCTGCTGCAACGCCAGAAGCAAGTACCTCGGATAATGGTTTAACCTATAATTTAGGGGCAACATACAAACCGACCGATGATCTGTCTATATTCATAAACCACTCTAAAGGCCGCACCGCGTACAGTGTGTTAGGTTCAGTAAAAGGCAATGAAGCTGATCGTGATGATGCGCAATCGCTTAGTACTGATTTAGGTATTAGAGTAAAAGCCTTCGATGATCAATTACTGGCCTCATTAGTAGTATTTGACACTGCACGCACTAACTTAGAATATTCAAACCCTGCCTATGATGATACAAAGCCAGATCCATCAATCCCAAAAAATTACTTTGATGGTGAAGAAAAAACCCGTGGTGTCGAGCTTGATTTAAATGCCTATTTAAATGATCAATGGAAGGTTAATATCAATGGTGTATACCAAGATGCACGTGATCAGAAGAATCCCAATGTGAGCACATTTGCTGCGCGTCAAAAAGGTGTGCCTTATGTTACCGCAAGTAGTTGGTTAACCTATAGTGCACAGTGGTTTGAACTAGCCCAGCCACTAAAGTTAAGTGCAGGTGTTAAATATGTGGATGATCGTAGTACCAATGCATCATCATTTGGTATTCCTGATGGTTATGTACCAAGTTATACTATTTATGATGCAGCGCTGAGTTATAACACTGATAAATGGGGCTTACAGCTAAATTTAAATAATTTGTTTAATAAAGTATATTACTCCAAAGCAATGTTTTTAGGTGGTATGCCAGGCGAAGAACGTAATGCAAAACTAACTTTGAGCTATAAGCTATAAGCTGTAAAAGCGCACAAAATGCTTGTGCGCTTTTTTACGTTTACATAGTGACTACTATACCCAAACCAACCCGCTGGGCGTTTCAGCGACACTACCCTCAGCGATGTAACTCTTAAAGGGACTGCTATTATTGCAAAATAACGCCTTGATATTAAGCCTCTGTGAAACACTGAATTCTGCATATTAAGGTTGCTTGGGTATACACAGCCAAGGAAAATTCAGCGTATTTATCAGTAAATCTTGCTAAACATATTCAGCGTGCTAGCATTAATTTCATTATTTATTGAAACTTGAGAAGCAATGACGTTATCAGATAAGAACTTCGCCTTTGTAATGCACTGTGGCGAAATGGGCAGTCGTTGGGGTTTTAATCGCACCATTGGCCAAATGTGTGGTTTATTGATCATAACCAAAGAGCCAATGACAGCGAATGAAATCGCCGACGCCCTGAGTATATCTCGCGGTAATGTCAGTATGGGTATCAAAGAATTACAATCTTGGCGCTTAATTAAAGTGCAGCATATTCCAGGTGACAGAAAAGAATACTACGCACCCGCTGGCAGTATTTGGGATATGGCGAACCGCGTGTTTGAAGAACGTAAAAAGCGTGAAATTGACCCTACCCTAAGCTTACTCAGAGATAACTTGCTAGAGCCTGCAACCAATGACGATGAAAAGTTTGCCCAGCAACAAATGCATGAAATTCATGATCTACTCGAAACCGTCACCAAGTGGTCTTCAGAACTACAGCGCTTAAGCCCTGAACAGCTACAAAGCTTAATGAAGCTAGGCTCAGGTATTGGTAAAGTACTTGATTTTAAAGACAAGATATTGAAAAAATCATAGCAGCGGTTTTACATCGCGTCAGTAATTTGAGGTTCTAGGTTCTAAAAATTTTAACCACAGAGGACACCGAGATCACAGAGATCACAGAGAAATATACAAGAGTTAAATGTTCTAACTCTGTGCAGCGCGAAGCGCCTTTGTGTTCTCTGTGGTGAATAAAAATTAGCAATAAGTGCAATGGGCGGTTCATATCCAGCAATAAATATTGATCCAAATATCTCTCAATGACGCTAAATCTTGTAAAGCTAAGTACTCATTGCCCAGCGCAATGTTAATTCCTTTTTTTGAGCCCTTACTCACTCAAATAAGCCACGCAAACACCTGTAATACCTTTGTAAAATGCAATTAAAACAGCACCAAGCACTCTTTTTATATTTCACGTGAAAGTCAGTTATCAATTGAATCAAAATAGCAACTCGGCTATGGTTAATCCATCAATAAAAATAAATTAAAAACGAGTTATTCTACAGCCTCGTTAGCATTCAGTAATGAAATTTAAAATAAGGAATATTCATGGATTTAGTTAAAGGAAAGGTTTTTCTTGAGTTTGAAATGTCAGAAACTGGCCATCAAATTGTTGAAGCAAAAATTAATGGGAAATTATTACGTTTTATATTGGATACTGCCGCTGGATCATCTGTACTAAATAAGGCTTGTCTTGCTGAATTAGGCATCCAAGAAGTCTCTAGTGAGGAAAGCGCTGCTGGGCTTGGCACTTCTGAACACGAAATGGGAAATATAGTGGTGCCAGAAATTGAGTTGGGAGGTAGATTATATGAATACCCAGAGTTTGTATCACTTAATCTAGATCATGTTCAGGTTGCTGGAGGTGAAAAGGGTGTTCATGGGTTATTAGGTTCGCCATTTTTTTCAAAATATAAAGCAGTAATAGATTTTGGTACCAATAGGGTAGTGCTTTCTTATCCTTTAAGCGATAATTAAAAACGAGTAATTCTACAGACTCATTAACCATGATAATGATCTATGATGAGCCTGAAAGATCACTTTGAATTGCTGGCGGCCTATAATCAGCGGATGAATTTAAAGGTGTATGAGGCTTCGAGTCAGCTCTGTGCAACTAATCTGGCCCAAGACCGTGGGGCCTTTTTTGGATCCATTCTCGGAACTCTTAATCACATCATTGTTGGTGATACTATCTGGCTAAAACGGTTTGCTACCCATCCAGCCTGCTTGCGGTCTTTACAGGAGGTAGCTGATATTCCAAATCCAAAGAGCCTGGATCACATAGCCTTCAATGACATTGGTAGCTTATCGGAGCACCGGTTTTGGTTGGATCGGATTATTATCAACTGGACAGCCGAGCTATCTGAAAGTGATCTGGATTTCATTCTCAGCTACCAAAACACCAAGGGGATCTCCGCTACCAAACGATATTCGAGTCTAGTTCTTCATTTTTTTTAACCATCAGACTCATCATCGTGGCCAAGTTTCTACATTGCTATTGCAGGCAGGCGTGGATATTGGGGTTACTGACCTGTTGGCTGAGATTCAGGAGGAAACACATGCATAACAAAGCGAACATACTTTTGAGATCACCGCGATGAATCAAGAATTAAGACTATTGGAAGAAATCCTAAAGAGAAATAGCGAAGATCCTGACTCAATTAATATTGGTCAGGGAGCTAGAGAGAGGTGTAGAAAGCGCGTATGCACGAAAACGTCGGAAAAAAACCACGTTCGCAGAGGCTCTTGCATTTACTCTTGTTGAAACTATAGATGTGTACGCATCTCTTTTTTCGAAAAAGAAGGCGCAGCCAACGACTCCATATTGGGCAGAGGAGGCATTAAAAATTGACGGAATGGGAAGATGTTGAAAGGCTTGAAAAAGAAGTCATAAGCTTTGAACCCGAGGACTCATTTTTACCTAAAGCTTATTCAATAAACAAAGATAAGCTTAAGAGAGTAATGGATCGTCTTGAAAAAGTTCAAGGTAGAAAGTTTTCAAAAGGTATCTCGCTACCAGTGGACAGTACAATTACTTTTCCGTTCTCATATAGATCACCCCACCTATTAAAATCCAAGAAAATGGATATCTCATTCAAGGCAACTTATATGCTTGATGATGATGTTGTACATACTCGTACAGCTACAACACGCGTAACTTTATTGCCTTCTGCTTTTGCTGTGCCTACTGGAGGAATGATAGGTGCAGCCGTAGATTTTATCATAAAACAGACACTAATGTCTGGAAATGCGGATGCACTAATTAACTGGGCAGTTTTAGCTGGGTTATATTCTGAGGCTATCCTAAGTAAGCTTCAGAGCTTATTGTAGCGGTTATAATCGGGTAGCTGGAGATCTCTCACCTCCAGCCCCCACACCACCCATCATTCGCTTTTCATTAGCAAAAAGTGCAATGGGCGGTTCATTTTCTGTAATGAATATCGATCAAAATATCTCTAAAACTAAAATATACTGACCAAAGCGGAGATAAACTCGCGCTTAATACAAACACCCTAGAACCTAGATCCCAGCAATCTAGCACCTAATTACTTATTAAATCGCTGGATAACCAATACGGTCTGATAAATATCCTACGCTGGTGGCGAAGTAGTATGAACGGTTCCAGTGCATCAGTGCTTTGTAATTGTCATACGCAAGGTACATTCTGCCGCCCATGTCATCTGGCATTACTAATGCAGCGGTAACATCTACATTGGGTAAATCGGTGCCGTCCATTTTACGCACACCTAGTGCTTGCCAATCAGCAAGTGAACGCTCTGATTTAGCCCAATATTCAAGCCACTGCTTACGTGTTTTAGTACCACGTTGTAATACATAATTTGGATCAAATCCCTCTGGTAATTTAACCTGGCGACCCCAGGTTAAATCGTCGTTCCAGCCAGCTTGTTTTAAGTAATTTGCAATTGAGGCAAAAGCATCAACTTGGGTGGTCCAAATATCTTTTCGACCATCTTTATCATAATCTACCGCGTAGGCATTAAATGAGGTTGGCATGAATTGCGTTTGCCCCATCGCACCGGCCCATGAGCCTTTAAATTTATCTAAGGTAATGTGCCCTTCTTTGAGGATATCCAGTGCTGCCCATAATTGATTTTTATACATGGTTTCACGACGACCATCAAAGGCCAGGGTTACTACCGATGAAATAACATTATGGCCACCTTGAATTTTACCAAAGTTACTTTCAAGCCCCCATAGGGCAACAATAAACCGTGCCTGTACACCAAACTCTTTTGCAACCTGTTCTAACACGTCTTTATTTTCAGCGTATAATTTACGCGCACGGTCAATTTTCCATTGCGGCACACGTTTTGGTAAATAAGTTTCTAGCGTTTCTTTTACTTCAGGTTGGTTTTTATCTGCTGAAATTATCTTTTCTTTAAAATGTGCAGTCGCAAAGGCATCGTCGATTAACTGACTATCGTAGCCTTTTTGTGCTGCTTCTTGTTTTAAGCCTGCTACATATTCGTCAAACTGTGCTTGAGTCTTGGCCAGTGCCGATGTACTAATACAGGCACTGCATAAAATTGCAGCCAATTTTGTCATGATATGTTTAGTCACTTTCAACTCCATTTTGTTTTCTGTGTTCAGCTAGTAAGTTAGCTGTTGGTGGCGGCAACTGAAGATAAAACCCAGCATCCGTTAATGCTTGTTCAACTAAATTTAAGTCAGCCCCGCCTAAATGCGTACGTTTTGCTAAATTAATTAACATGACGTAATGAGGTTGACCAAACATCGCCATCAATGGTTCCGGAACCTTGCTAAAATCATCCCTTTTTTCTACAAAAAGGAAGGTATCCGCTTTTTTCTTACTTTTATATACCGCAGTCAGCATTATGACCCTATAAAATCTTGCTTAACAGTGCCGCACACTATACCATGAGACTAATAATAAGTTAGAAAATTTAGATTAGAAATTTCACCTTATCCATATAAACACAGGCCTTATTCAGCCTGCGTTTATTTAAATTTTGTTTCTAGTCAAAAAATACAATTGAGTGTATATGTCGGACCAAATTTTTGAGCTAAAGGGAAATCTTTTTACGTTATCAGTTTTACATCTTTATAGTGCTGATATAAACCTTTTAGCCGAACAACTGTATATAAAAATAGCCCAAGCTCCTCGATTCTTTGCAGGCGCACCTATTGTTGTTAATTTAATTGAAGTTAAAAACAATGAAGTAGATTTTGTTCACTTAAAATCCTTGATTGAGCGCTTAAACTTTAATGCGGTAGGTGTATGTAATGGCTCAGACGAGCAACATACACAAGCCAAGGCCGCTGGGCTTTCTGTTTTAAATTATTCACAAGACGTTAAGAGTGAACAGGTTAAACAACAAAGTAATACATCTATCGTTGAGAAAACAGTTTATTTACCAGCGCAAGTTATCAATGGCACAGTGCGCTCTGGTCAGCAAGTATATGCAAAAGACCGCGACTTAATTGTCTTTGGTGCGGTAAGTCATGGTGCAGAAGTAATTGCTGACGGGAATGTGCATATTTATGGCACATTACGCGGCCGTGCAATTGCAGGCGCACAAGGTTACAACGAAGCCCGTATTTTTTGCCAAAAATTAGAAGCAGAACTTGTTTCTATTAATGGCAATTACTGGATCAGCGACTCCTTGCAAGGCGAGTTCTGGGGCAACGCTGCACAAATCCAACAAAAAAATGAATCATTAGAAATTTCAGCTTTGGTTAAAGGATAAATCTTATGGCAAAAGTAATTGTCGTTACGTCAGGTAAAGGTGGTGTAGGCAAAACTACATCAAGTGCTGCTATTGGCACAGGTTTAGCTCTAAAAGGCTACAAAACAGTCATTATTGACTTTGATATTGGGCTACGTAACCTTGATTTGATCATGGGGTGTGAGCGCCGTGTCGTCTATGACTTTGTTAATGTAATTAACGGTGAAGCAAACTTAAATCAAGCGTTGATCAAAGATAAGCGGGTAGATAAATTATTTTTATTACCAGCATCACAAACTCGCGATAAAGATGCTTTAACCCGCGAAGGTGTTGAACGCGTATTAAACGAGCTGAAAAAAGATTTTGATTATATCGTCTGTGATTCACCGGCAGGTATCGAAGCCGGCGCGATGATGGCAATGTACTTTGCGGACGAAGCAATTGTTACAACCAACCCTGAAGTATCTTCAGTTCGCGATTCAGACCGTATTTTAGGTATTTTGCACAGCAAATCTAAACGTGCTGAAGAAGGGCTTGAAAACATAAAAGAACATTTATTACTGACTCGCTATAACCCGGAGCGAGTAGCACGTGGTGAAATGCTGTCAGTGGAAGATGTGCAAGATATTCTTTCTATCGAATTGTTAGGTGTAATACCTGAATCACAAGCGGTACTAAGTGCATCAAACTCAGGCCAGCCAGTAATATTAGATGCAGAGTCTGATGCTGGGCAAGCCTACGCCGATGCAATTAATCGCTTATTAGGTGAAACAGTCGAATTTCGCTTCTTAGATGTAGAAAAGAAAGGTTTGTTCAAACGGATATTTGGAGGTTAACGTGTCACTACTTGACTACTTCCGCTCAGAAAAGAAAAATACAGCGTCACTAGCAAAAGAGCGATTGCAGATCATTGTTGCGCATGAGCGCTCACAGCGTGGTACACCTGATTATTTACCACAGTTGAAACAGGATATTCTTGATGTTATACGTAAATACGTCAACATCAGTAATGACGCGGTACAAGTCCAATTCGATCAAAATGAAGATGACTTAGCGGTATTAGAACTCAACGTCACCTTACCTGATGAAGAGAAAAAATCATAATAAATTGGGGCGCTATTACAGCGCTCTTTTTATATTTTGCAAGCTCAACTAGCGCTCAATAATCGCCTTAAAACTTCCATATATCAGTCGCTTACCGTCAAATGGCAATGGGTTTTGTTGTAAATCGCAAATAGGATCCTGCATAAATTTAGCCATGCCTTCATCTCTGGCGGCTTTTGATGGCCACTTGACCCACGAAAATACCACGGTCTCATTTTCGGCACATTTTACTGCTTGTAGAAATGACGTATGTGTTCCATCAGGAACGTCATCCCCCCAAGCTTCAATTACTTCAATTGCCCCGTATTGTTTAAACACGTGTGCTGCTTTATCAGCATGTTCGGCATATTCAGCTTGTCTATTGGTGGGAACTGCACAGACAAATCCGTCAATATAACTCATTGGGTCTCTCCTTTAGTGTTTAGCTCAGCGCCTAATTTTCATTTTGCATTACCTTTTACTGTAATAGCTACTCAACTAACAAAATAGCGTAGCAAAGTAGCACTTTCAAACAATAATCACGCTAATATAAGCAGGTTATTTTTTAATTTAAAAACTATAATTGGCACCTAAATAAAACCTCCGCCCTGAATACTGATTATAGGTAAACCTATTCTCTTGCTTCCAGTACCCTTGTTCAACTTCTTCTGTTAAATTAACAACTGAAGCTGTTAATGACAGTTGTTCAGTTAAATTATAAGCCGCATTCAAGTCTAACTGACCATAATCTTTGGTGTACATATTATAACCTTGATGGATACCATTAGCGCGATCATCTTTCCAGTTGTAAGAAGCGCGAATACTAAAATCATCATTTTCATAATAAACCGATAAGTTGTATTGATGTTTAGCTGTGCCAGGAATTTCAGCATCTGTTTTCTGACCATTGGTTGATACTTGACTCGTGCTTGTATCTGTAAAAGTATAGTTTGCTAACACCCCAAAGCCACTCTCGAATGAATGTTGAAAAAACAACTCTACACCTGCTGATTGAGCTTCGCCACCGCCCACTTTAGTATTCATTTCTACTTCAATCGGGCCATTACAACAATCATGTTCTCGCTCAACTATTTCAACAATAGAGATAGGTAAATTAGCAATATCTTTAGTAAAGTAGGTCGCACCTAAAGCAGAGCCTTCACCGTAATACCATTCAATGCCTAAATCAAACTGATCAGAAATCATTGGATCTAGGCCTGTATTTGCAGATGTGCCAGTCCCTCGTCCTGTCCATGAATCTGGTGAGTTAATATTAACTGGTGGGCCATACGACTCAGCTTGACTCAAATCAGAATAGCTTACACGCGACATCGTTCTTGCCGCTGCAAACCGCACAACCACATCATTATTCACATCCCAAGCAAGATTAAAACTTGGTAGTAACTCACCATCATCGCTGCTGCGTTCATTAGCCGTAGTGTCATTATTATCTTGGCCAATAACTTCATTATACGTAAGCGTACTTAAATCAGTATTGACATAGCGTACACCGAGATTGCCTCGAAAGTCCTGCCATTGGAAATTACCTTGTGCATAAACAGACCAAATATTTTCTTCAAGTGTATATGTCCCGCCTAACGATGGCACAACGGTTTGCGTAAAGTTATTACGTAGATAGCTATCTAATGCTGCAAAATCAAATGCTAAAAAGTTAAAAGCGCCCGTGTTTCCGGCACTGTTATCAACCACATTATCGCTTACTAACGTTTCTGGATCAGGATGAAAATCTGGGTTATGGAACCATTCGTTACCAGATAAATAACCTCGATAGCCACCGTTGTCAGCGATACCATCATCCCAGCGAAAATCATTTTTAATCCCCTTAATTTCATGACTACGGTATTTTGCCCCAACAAAAAAGGTGGTAAAAATCCCTGTATCAATATCATATTGCAGATCGGCTTGTGCGTAATCTTCAGTATCTTTATTTTCAGAAGAGTAAGAATCAAACCAGTCATAATATTGATAAGCTTGTTTATCTGACGCTAGATCGGTCGAGACTTCATAGCTTGGTTTACCACCCTCGATTGACCACAACCAGCTATTTACAGATCCCTGACGCGCATCAATATTGGCATAGGTTTCCCGTGAGGTTCCGCCTTCGGCCTCTGTATGACCTACTTTAAAAGTAGCTGTAAATATGTCCCCATAATATTTGGCTTCAAAATCAAAACTATCTGATTTAGACCCACCAATCCTTTCCCTCCCTGTTAATTGAGGAGACAATAAACCACGCCGAACGGCTTCACCATCATTGACATCAGCATCCCCCCAGTTATTGTCATTAAGTAAACCATTATCTGCATTACCGTACCCTACGACCGTATCACCGTCTAATACAACACCGTAATAGGGGTTGTGATTGTCATTCCATTCAGCAAACATTATGCTCTGCGAGGATAAATTATAATCTAATTTTGCACCAAAATAGTTCAGGTTTAAGTCTAATCTATCTGTAGGCGCCCACTGGATAGCTACTTGATACCCATCGCGTGTGCGATCTTCTTTTGAGTTATCAACACTCATTGCCCGAGGTGCCCATACATTGTTGTAAACTTCACCAGATGCTTGGTCAACAATAGCTGGGCGCTCTGCCCCTTCAACAGTGTCAGAGTGAAAGCGCCAGTGTGAAGCATTATTAGTAATAGTTGTTACCGTTTTATCTTGGCGAGTAAACCCAGCAAGCACACCAAAATTTTCATCATCGTTTTTCCATGAATATAGCACATTCACTTGTGGCTTGATGTCTTCAGAAACATCATCATAAGTTGCCTCTAAGCTAAGTGCGCCTGAGCTCGCCTCCATATCTAACGGTTTTCGTGTATGTAATATTACAGTACCGCCGATACCACCTTCATCAATGCGAGCTTCTGCACTTTTAAATACTTCTACACTACTAATCATACTGGATGGCAACAATGTATAATTAAAACTTCGAGTAGGTACACCAGCACCAGAAGAAGCAATATAATTGCCATTTAACTGTGTCAGGGTCCAATCTGGTGATGTACCGCGAATACTGACTCGACTGCCTTCACCACCATCACGGTCTATCAGTACACCGGGCACCCGTTGCAGTGAATCTGCGACGTTTTTATCTGGAAATTTACCAATATCTTCAGCTGTTATCGCATCAACCGTTGCAGCTGAAAGACGCTTAATTGCAAGGTTTTGCGCTGCTGATGAGCGTATGCCACGAACTTCGATTACTTCAAATTCATTATCAACCTCTTGCTGTTGAGCAATTGCTATGTTACTTGATGATAATACAGCTATACACAGTGCTGTCTTTTTAAAATTATCACTAAATCGCGATCCATTACTGGTTTTGGTTTTACTCATGTAAATTTCCTTTATTATTGTGTGTTTAGTTAAATTTATTGACATTAAGCCCTCATGAAAAACGATTTCTGTAATACTCAAAACATATAGCAGAGGGTAAATGGCTTGTTAAACTACATTTTAAGAATAGGGTTCTGTTAAAGAAAGGTGATAATAGAAATTCGGTTGCCTCTAGGACAAAATCGGCGTTAAGGTTAAAAAAAGATCCAATCGGTGCTGAGCTAGTTTATAGTCATCTACTTAAATTCATAGCATATAAAAATACTTTCTGTATTGATAAAATGTATAAATTTTAAGTAAGCAACTGATTTATAATTAAGTTTTATTTATTCTAATAGTGTTTACTATTGTTAAATATTTTATTGTTAACAGCACCGCTGGTATTTTGGAACGAAACAATGGGTAAAAATTTAGAAATCTGTTTGAATGCCGATGATCATATTCAGTTAGCTGATAATGTAAAAACCGCATTCACTGCTGGCGCCTCTAGAATTGAACTTTGCAGTACAATGCAACTTGAAGGGCTCACTCCTAGTGCAACAGCAATGACTATTGCAGCTCATGCAATGCCCTCACAAGGCGAGTTGCTTATCATGATACGACCTGTTGCTAATCAATTTATTGTTGATGCAACAATACTGAAGCTAATGCTCACTCAAATAGCACACGCGGCGCACGCAGGTGCTACCGGTGTTGTATTTGGTGCGCTAAACGCCAATGACGTTGATATTGCGGCTACCACAGCGCTCATTGCCTGCGCACATAAATATAATTTAGTAACGACATTTCATCGCGCTTTTGATTGTATAGAAGACAGCGAAAAGGCAATTGCCCTATTAACTGAATTGGGGGTTGATCGTATCCTCACAAATGGTACTAAATGGACTGATAATAAAGGCGTTATGCAAGGTCTTAATCATTTACAAACGATCATTAACCATGCCAATGATCATATAGAAATTGTTATTGGTGGTGGCGTAACCATAGATAATGCAAGTACACTTTGGCAACTTACCAATAATAATTTAGTGTCACTACATGCCTACTCCAGTGTACACAACAAGGATGGCTGTGTGGATCCGTTATTAATTAATGCAATTTTAAATCAACGAACTAACAAGCAGGCTAAAAATGACTAACCACTCTCAATCTCCCCTGTATTTAGGTATTGATGGCGGCGGCACAAAATGCCGAGTCAGGCTTGAAAACGCACAAGGCATCCTACTTGCTGAGGCAGTAAGCGGTGCAGCAAATATTGCAACCTCCGTTGAAGTCGCGCAGCAATCCATTATTGATGCAGCAACACAGGCATTACAACAGGCTGGCTTAGGACTCTCAACACTCAGTGCAATTTATGCCTATGCGGGACTCGCTGGCGCAGGCATTGCCGGTGCAAATAAAAAGATGGCACAATGGCAGCATCCATTTGCACAATTCAACTTTTCAACTGACTTACACATTGCCTGCCAAGGTGCCCATGGTGATAACTGTGGTGCGATTATTATTTTAGGTACTGGCTTTTGTGCAGGAGCAATAAAAAACGGTAACGTTATTGAATTAGGAGGCCATGGGTTATTATTAAGTGATGGCGCAAGCGGAGGCTGGATTGGTTTAACTTTATTTCGTTATGCGCTAGAGGTGTTAGATAGCTTATCTCCCTCAAGCCCATTAATAAATACCTTATTGGCACAGCTTAATTGTGATACAAGTAACCAACTGACTGAATTAGCACTCAATGCTAAACCCGCTTACTTTGCCGGTTTTGCGCCTTTAGTTTTCGCAATGCAAGATGACCCTTGGGCCATTATTATTTTAGAGCAAGCTGCGCGCTATATTACCCGTTATATCGATCATTTAGTTAGCCACGGCTATCACAACATTACATTAATGGGAGGCACAGCCAATAAAATTACTCCTTGGTTATCAACAAAAGCACAAGGTTATCTATGTGATGCGCACTACCGGCCCGAACAAGGCGCTATTCAATTAGCTAAACGGCTAGCTTAGGGCTCAGTTTGGGCGCGCATTTGAGAGGGGATCTCACCAAATAAGCGTCTGAATTGTTTACTAAAATAGCTAGGCTCAGAAAAACCACATTGATAGGCTATTTGTGAAATTGGTAAACGAGTTTCAACTAGTAGCTTCCGTGCGTTTTCTAAACGTATTTCGTTAATAAATTGATTAGGTGTTTTTGCTAAATGTTTTTTAAATCGTCGCTCTAACGCACTTACCGATAGATGAGCAAGCTCGGCAAGTTCTTCAATACAGATATTGCGATGATAGTGTTCACGTATATAATTTACAGGCTCTTCAATCGCTCTAACATGCGACAAAGCCTTTGATGTTTTTTGTAAATGCCGTGTAACGCCATAGGTGCCCAGTATTTGACCATCGTCAGCTAAAATTGCTTTTTTGGACGTTGAAAACCAGGCTAATTCACCATTTGAGGTTTGGTTTAGTTCCAAACGATCAGTAACTACATAGCCATTCATTACACGTTTATCATCATTGACGTATTGAAATGCTAAATGTTTAGATGAAAAATCAAAATCAGTTTTCAGTAAAATTTGCTCTAATGACTTATACCCTTGATGCTCAATAAAATGCTGATTTGCATAAAGAATTCTACTCTCAGAATCCTTCACCCAAAACAAAATATCGGGTAATAAGTCAAATGCCGCGATCAGTTGATTTACGCCCGCTTTATTTATGATCCCTTGCACTTCCATAATTAATATATTCTATCAATATGAATTTATAATAATACATAAAACGCCGATTTTATTGCATTGTCAACCGAATTTTTATTATCCCTTACGCTGTTCATTCCCTATTATCAATAACATGATATTAACTAAACTCAGTAGACGATTACTGACATGGAGCTTTATTCATGAATAATGCCAAAATCCGCATGGGGATGGTAGGTGGTGCACAAGGTGCTTTTATCGGTGCAATCCATCGTATTGCTGCACGCTTAGATGGCTTAATTGAGTTAGTCGCAGGCTCCTTTAGTTCAGACCCAACACGCAGCCAAGCTACTGCTGTAATGCTAGGGATCAATCCAACTCGTTGCTATGACAGCTACCAACAAATGTTTAGCGAAGAAGCTAAGTTACCTGCCGATCAACGAATTGATTTTGTGGCAATTGTGACGCCAAATCATTTACATTTCCCAATTGCAAAGTGTGCGATTGAAGCAGGTTTTCACGTTTTATCAGATAAGCCAGCCACCCTAAATTTAGCACAAGCGCTGTTATTAGAAAAAGCTCTGCAAGACAGTGATTGTTTATATGGATTAACTCATACCTACACTGGTTACCCGATGATCAAAGAAGCGCGCCAACGTATTACTGATGGCGAGCTGGGCACTATTCGTAAAATTATTGTTGAGTACAGTCAAGGCTGGCTTGCCACCAGCGAAGATGAAAATGCCAAACAAGCCAAATGGCGTTTAGATGCTGATAAGGCCGGTATTAGTTGTTGTATAGCTGATATAGGAGTGCATGCTGCAAATTTAGCTGAATACGTGAGCGGCCTTGAAATAACCGCATTATGCGCTGACTTGAACCATGTTGTTGCAGGCAGAACTCTCGACGACGACGGCACCGTTTTACTGCGCTTTAACAACGACTCTAAGGGAGTACTTCTTACCAGCCAAGTTGCATTAGGAGAAGAAAACAATCTTAACCTACGTATTTACGGCGACCAAGCAAGCCTTGAGTGGTCACAAATGGAACCAAATAGTTTATGGCTCAAAAGTCATAACGCGCCAACCACTTTATTACGTGCGGGTGTTGGCCTAAAAAGTACTGCGGCGCAAAACTCACTGCGAACACCTGCAGGTCATCCAGAAGGATACCTTGAAGCATTTGCCAATATCTATGTCAATTTTGCAAAACAAATTCACGCAAAAAAAGCCGGATACTCAGCATCCAACAGTAAATTCGACGTGCCTGGTATTAAAGAGGCAATTCGCGGAATGGCATTTATTGAAAATGCTGTAGCTGCGTCGAGCAAAGACACTAAGTGGCACCCATTTAAAATTGGATAAAAAATGAAACAAATTAAAGGTCCAGCGATCTTCTTAGCACAATTCATCAGCGATGAAGCTCCTTTCAACAGCTTTACCACTATTTGTCAGTGGGCAGCAAATTTAGGCTATAAAGCTATTCAGCTACCAACTTCAAATGCTCGTATTTTCGATTTAGAAAAAGCAGCCCAAAGCCAAGATTATTGCGATGAAGTGACTAGTATTGCTGCGCAGGCAGGGCTTACAATTTCAGAATTATCAACACATTTACAAGGGCAGCTTATAGCCGTTCATCCGGCGTATGATGAAATGTTTGACAATTTTGCCCCTCAAGCACTACGCGGTGATCCTATAGCCAGAACGCAATGGGCCATCAATCAGTTAATGATGGCCGCTAAAGCCAGTAAAAATTTGGGCTTGAAAAGCCATGTGACTTTTTCAGGCGCACTACTGTGGCATACTTTTTATCCTTGGCCGCAGCGTCCAAAAGGACTTGTAGAGCAAGGGTTCCAAGAACTTGCGAAACGTTGGCTGCCAATTCTCGACTACTTTGATGAAATGGATGTGGATGTTTGCTATGAGCTTCACCCAGGGGAAGATTTACATGATGGCGTAACGTTTGAGCGATTTTTAGCTGCGACAAATAATCATCCACGGGTGAATATTCTTTATGATCCCAGCCATTTTATTTTACAACAACTAGACTATTTATCCTTTATTGATATTTATCATCCACGTATAAAAGCATTTCACGTTAAGGATGCAGAGTTTAATCCAAATGGTCGCAGCGGTATTTATGGTGGCTATCAAGATTGGCAAGACCGTCCAGGTCGGTTTCGCTCCTTGGGTGATGGTCAAATTGATTTCAAAAGTATCTTCAGCAAATTAACGCAGTATGGTTTTGATAGCTGGGCAGTTCTAGAGTGGGAATGTTGTATTAAACATCCTGAAGATGGGGCGAAAGAAGGCGCACAATTTATAAAAGAGCATTTGATCCGCCCTACGGCTAAAGCATTTGATGACTTTAGCGCAATGGACACAAATGTGCAGCGAAATAAGCGGATATTAGGTATTTAATAAACAGGATCACACACAATGAATAACAACAATAATCGTATTATTTTTCGGCTTTGCTGCATTGCATTAATTGTCACATCAATGACTTTCGCAATAAGGGCTGGCGTGTTAGGACAACTAGGCGAGCAATTCGGCCTCACTGGTACACAGCTAGGCTGGGTAAATGCCATGGCATTTTTAGGATTTCCGGTTGCGACCATGCTCGGGGGTATCATTTATAACGCGATTGGCGCTAAAAAGTTGGTTGCATTAGCGTTTATTTGTCACCTAGGTGGACTTATTTTAACTATCACTGCTGATGGTTTTTGGGGATTACTGATCTCTACCTTTTTAATTGGCTTTGCCAATGGATCGGTTGAAGCCGGTTGTAATCCACTGATCGCCCAAATGTTCCCTAAAAATACCACCACTATGTTAAACCGCTTTCATGTTTGGTTTCCTGGCGGGATCGTAATTGGTGCATTAGCTTCAAATGCAATGACATCCGTTGGCTTCAGCTGGCAATGGCAAGTTTCGCTGATCCTTGTGCCCACCATTATTTATGGTGCGATGATGCTTAAAGCGCAATTCCCACAGTTTGATACACAGCAAAATTCAACCTCCAGCAACTTAAAACACTTACTCTCGCCACTGTATTTATTTCTCATTATTTGCATGACACTGACAGCCGTGACCGAATTTGGCACACAGCAATGGATTGAGCAAATCCTTGGTTCGTCAGGCGCTTCACCTATGGTTATTTTAGCTTTGATCACCGGATTGATGGCATTAGGTCGGTTTTTTGCGGGCCCGATTGTGCACCGCTTTAGCCCATCGGGTGTCCTACTGGGATCGGCCATTTTTTCAACACTAGGGATATTTTTAATGAGCCAAGCTCAAGGTAATATCATCTACCTTGCCGCAGCACTGTTTGCCGTTGGCGTTACTTATTTTTGGCCAACCATGATCGGTTGTGTTGCTGAGTATGCCCCAAAAACAGGTGCACTTGGCATGTCATTAATCGGTGGAGCCGGCATGTTTGCAATGAGTATCTGGAACCCTGTTATAGGGCATTGGATTGATAATGCTCGAACGCAAGCACAAACAAAAAGTATCAGTGTAGAACAAGTTGAAGTGCTCGCAGGACAAGCTGTATTGCAAAATCTACTGGTTTTTCCAATTGTCCTGATCATTATATTTATTGGTCTTCATCTGTTTATAACAAAAAGTAAAAACGTTAAAAAGTACGTTTAATAGCAATAAGTAACACACAAAAAATAAGGGGTATTATATGCTTAAATCAATCTTGATGTTGTCAATTGCACTGGCTTTTAGTAGCTGTGCTGTTGCTAAGACACCAGATAACCAACTTTCTAAAGAAGAACAATCAACTGGCTGGCAATTATTGTTCAACGGCAAAGATATGTCGCACTGGCGCAATTTCAAAAGTGAGACACTTAGTCCAAAATGGACTATAGACAATGGCGCAATGTTACTCACTAAAGGCGGCGGCGACATACTCACTAAAAAAGTCTATCGCAATTTTGATTTAAAACTAGATTGGAAAATTAGCAAAGTTGGCAACAGTGGTATTTTTGTTCTTGCCGATGAGCAAGGGAAATATATTTACTCGCACGCCCCTGAAATCCAAATTATAGATAACGAACGCCATTCAGATACGAAAATAGACTCTCATTTATCTGGCTCTATTTATGATTTAGTTACGCCCCCTACTTCAGCTCACAAATCTGCAACTGAGTGGAACACGGTACGTATTAGAATGCTTAATGATCATTTACAAGTTTGGCAAAATGATGTCAGCACTGCCAGTATTGTTGTGGGTAGTAGTACTTGGAATACCTTGGTTAAAAACAGTAAATTTGCAACTTGGTCTAACTTCGCAACAGCAAAGAAAGGTCGTATAGGTTTACAGGATCATGGTGACAAAGTGTGGTTTAAAAATATAAAAATTAAGGAATTATAAGCATGTCTACATTTGATCATAAAGTACTGGTTGTTGGCTCCGGCGCAGGTGGCGCAATGGCCGCTTATACCTTAACTAAACTAGGCCATAAGGTATTATTACTTGAAGCGGGCCGCGATTACGATCCAAAAAAAGAAAGCCCAATGTTTCGTCGTAACAATGAAGCTCCCTTAATGGGCGCAGGAAATAAAGACAAAAACTTTGGCTTTTACGATGCAACCATTGATGGGGGCTGGCAAGTTCCTGATGAGCCTTATACTAACGCCAAAGGCACTGATTTTTATTGGTGGCGTGCGCGCATGTTAGGCGGTAGAACTAATCACTGGGGACGTTACTCATTACGCTTTAGTGAACATGATTTTAAAGGTAAAAGCCAAGATGGCAACGGTGCAGATTGGCCATTCAGCTATGATGATATCGCACCATGGTACGACATCACGGAAGAACTAGTGGGTATTTGCGGCACCAATACCGGCCTTGATGATATGCCGCCATCAGCTCCGGGGGTATTACAGCCACCACCAACGCCGCGAATTCCTGAATTGCTTATTGCTGCCAGTGCGAAAAAACTGGGTATTGCAGCCGTGCCTATGCACAGAGCAGTATTAACTCGGCCCAGAGATGATCGTATGGCGTGCTTTTATGCAACACCTTGTGGCCATGGTTGCTCTATCGGCGCGGCATTTCAAACCACCACCTCATTACTGCCAATGGCAAAAGCAACTGGGAATTTAGAAATAATTACTGATGCAATGGTAAAATCCGTGGCTGTTAATGATGATGGTAAAGTAACGGGTGTTACTTATATAGATAAGCAAACCGTAACTGAAAAAACACTGACAGCAGATATCGTGATCCTTGCCGCTAGTGCCTGTGAATCCGCCCGTATTTTGCTAAATTCAAAACACGCCAAGCATCCTAAAGGTTTAGCTAACTCAAGTGGCCAAGTAGGTCGTAACTTGATGGATTCAACCGGTGCATGGCTTGGTGCGCAAATTCCAGCATTAAAAGGTCGTCCACGTTATAACGAAGATGGCCACACTGGGAACCATTTATTTATTCCTTGGTGGGGACACAAAGCGCATGCTAAAGGTGAGCTTGATTTTCCTCGCGGTTATCACTTTGAGATCAGCAGTGGTTTTAATCAACCTGGCTCTGGAGTATCTGGCGATAAACGTGGTTATGGTATTGCACTAAAACAACAAGTTCGTGATGCCTACGGATCTTATGTTGGCTTTGCGCTGCGCGGAGAAATGCTCCCCAACGATGATACCTACATGGAAATTGATGAAAGTGTTAAAGATAAATGGGGTATTCCGGTTTCGAAATTTCATTTTAAATGGTCTGATCGTGAACTAAAACAAATTGAGCACGGCTTAAAAACAGCGAAACAGATCCTTGAAAATATGGGTGCTACCATTGGAGAATTACCTACTGCTGAAAAAGCAATTTCAAAAGGCGGTGAGATCATTCATGAAGTAGGCACCACTCGCATGGGCAGCTCAGCAAAGGATTCTGTAACCAATCAATGGGGTCAAACATGGGATTGCGACAACTTATTTGTCATGGATGCTGGAGTATTTCCCTCTAACCCACATAAAAATTGCACATTAACAATCATGACATTGGCAATGCGTAATTCAACTTGGATAGCCAAACAAATAGAACAAGGAGCCCTGTAACATGCATAATGAAGATCGTGTTGACTCATATAAATATATTTCCGGCATGACACGTCGTGAATCGTTAAAGTGGCTTGGTTTGTTAGCCGCAGGCTCCGCTGTATCACTTTCAGCTGGGTGTAGTAAGGCGCTAGAAGAGACAATTAGTGATAAAGGACATTGGCCTGATTTAGACTTACAACCCATTACAGCGAAAGGCTATGGTACTGATCCCAATATGGTTATGCCACCACAATCACCTTGGCCATTAACATTAACTCAAGCACAATTAAATTTAGTTGCGGTATTAGCTGATCACATCGTGCCTAGCGAGGGTAACAATCCCAGTGCAACAGAGGTAAATGTACCGAGTGTAATTGATGAATGGGTAAGCTCACCTTATAACGGTCAACAAAAAGACCGCGTTACTATTTTACACGGCTTAGCATGGATCGATGATGAAGCAGTGCTGCGTTATAAAGCACCATTTGTCGCATTGAAAAAAGAGCAACAAACAGCCATCTTAAATGATATTGCTTATTTTGATAATGAAACCCCGCCGCAGTTTCAACGTATTGGTAATGCTTTTTTACGTTTTAAAAACCTCGTACTTGGTGCCTACTTTTGTACACCGCAAGGTTGTAAAGATATTGGCTATTTAGGTAATGTGCCTATTGCAGGTGATTACCCTGGACCTACTGACGAAGCTAGGGCCCATTTAGATAGCATTTTAGCTGAACTGGGTTTGACCGAGTATGCTTATCAAGATTCAGTAGCCAGTTAACACAAAGCTATTTTTTAGCTAGCCCAGCCCTAAGCAGGGAACTATTCCCTGCTTTTTCTTGTAGGTGTTTTTATGTTCAAAATCAAATTATCATTTAATTATGTTACTTCAATTCTGTTTATTTTTTGTGTTTTAAACTCGCTGTCTGTCTATGCAAAAACAAACAAACAATTACTCCCCGTTAGTGTTCAGCTTTGGTCAGTTAAAGAGGCCTTAAAAGCGGATTTTGATGGCACCCTCTCATCTCTTGCTGATATGGGCTTTCAAGGTGTGGAATTTGCAGGTGACTTTGGGCCTTATAAAAACAATCCAAGTGCACTGAAAAACAAGCTCGCTAAGCTAAATTTAGTCGCCAGTAGCGCACATATCGGCTTTGATTCCTTAACGGATGACACCTTAACAGACACATTATTGTTTTATAAAACCCTTGGCGTCTCTATTTTATTTGTACCTTGGGATGAAAGAGCTTGGCAGCCACAAGGAATTACCTCTCTCACCGAACAGCTCATTCAGGTTAATGAAATCGCTCAGCGCTATGCTATGCACATCGGTTTTCACAACCATAATAAGGAGTTTAATCAATTCAAAAACGCGACATACTGGGACGCTATTGCCAGTAATACGCCAAATACCCTGCCACTGCAACTTGATATAGGTTGGGTATATTACGCAGGAAAAGATCCTGAATATTTCATTAAAAAATACCCAGGACGAACACTGGCAACCCACTTAAAAGTTCGCACCCACCCTAACGATGGTTTAAGTCCTATATTAGGTGAAAATGATTATCCATGGCAAAAAATAATTGAGACGCTAATTGTTGATGGCGCCACTCAGTGGCTAGTCGTTGAGCAAGAAGAATATCCCGATGGGTTAACACCAATGCAAAGCGTGGCTAAATCTAAAGTTAATTTAGATAAGATCCTCGCTAAAATGAGCAAATAAAGTAAACCTAGATCATTGATAAAATAACTTATTATACCAATCGTGTTAAGTTACTGACCATTTATAGCGACAGATCAATACAGTGATAACAAGGCATAAATTTTGACATACCCTTGTTCTACCTGAAAAATTATAACGCAGTTAGTGCTTTATTTAGCTCGCTAGAATAGTTAAATATTTAAGTCGATTGGTATTACCCCCGCTGACACAAACCATAGGGACTAACAATAGTACATTAGCTATCTTAGTCCCTATGAACTCTTAATAATTATACATCCCATTCTTTCAGTGTGTCTTTTAAGTATTCATAACGCCATGAGTTAAGTAAATCGGGCTTTGGAGTCTGTTCACGCTCAGCGCTGGTTAACTTCCAATTCCAACTGATCAACTGGTTGATTTGCTTTTTAGATGCAAACACATCTTCTGGAATAGCCTGTTTTTTAGCAACTGCAGTGATTTTTTGTTTAATTTCTTTGGCTACTTTTTTATAACTTGGAAAGTCAATCAGTCGTCTTAGCGGCTCAGGAAAATCTGCAACAGGGATCACTTTAGCTTTTTCAATACACTTTAAGATTTCAACGCCCGAGCGGTTAACTTCTATGCTATCGACTTCTGGCACATTACGCATTGTTGTTAAACTCGTAGGTTTTCGTTTTGCCAATTCAACCAAGCAATGCTCTTTTAATACAAAGTTAAGCGCTAAGTTTTTACGTATCGCTTTGTTACGACGCCAAGCAGCAAGCTCTCTTAATACAGCAAGATCAGCAGGTTTTAATTGCCAAGCATTTTTAATGTCTCGATACAGATGTTCATCCGGTGTTTGATAAGCCCGTTTTTGTGCAATCAACTCACTTTCATTGATCACAATATCAAAGAAACCAGCATCGTTGATTTGTTCAATAATAATTTTAAAGCACGGTAATAAATAAAATACATCAGCTGCAGCGTAATCGAATTGTTTAATTGTTAGCGGACGCTGTAACCAATTGGTCCGTGATTCGCTTTTGTCGATTTCAATATCGAGTAAATTTTTTACCATATGAGCAAAGCCCATGCAGTTGCCATTGCCTAATAACTGCAAAGCAAACTGACTATCAAATAAAGGGGCTGGTACAAAGCCTGCGTATTTTTGAAATACCTCAATATCTTCCGACGGTGAATGCAAGACTTTTAACACTGCAGGATCACGTAAAACCTGCCAAAAATCAAACAATGATAACTCCGCTAGCGGATCGATTAATGCTAAATGCTCGCCGTCATAAACTTGAATAAGGGCAACTTCTGGATACAAAGTACGACGACGCATAAATTCTGTATCAATTGCTAAGATGGGTTTGTTACGGATATGCTCTACAAACACATTTAATTGATTTTGGGTTTGGATCAATTGATATTGCACTTAATCTCCTACAATAAAAAAGCCGACATAGGTCGGCTTTTTTAGCTTGCTAATCTTTCAAGGCTCGTCTGAGTATTTTGCCAACGTTTGTTTTTGGCAATTCATCCCTAAACTCAACCAGTTTAGGAACCTTGTAATTAGTTAAATTATCACGACAGTGTTTTATTATATCTTTTTCAGTTAAAGATGGGTCTTTTTTAACAATAAAAACTTTAACTTGTTCGCCGCTAACATCATGAGGGATACCAATTGCTGCTGCTTCTAAAACACCTTCATGCATTGCAATCACTTCTTCAATCTCATTTGGGTACACATTAAAGCCAGATACGATAATCATATCTTTTTTACGGTCAACAATGTAAAAGAACCCTTCACCATCATAAGTCGCTATATCCCCTGTGGCAAACCAACCATCTTGCAGACATTCTGCCGTTGCATCAGGACGATTATAATATCCCACCATCACTTGTGGACCTTTAACCCATAATTCGCCCGGCTCACCTTTGCCTGCTTCTTCACCATTATCTAACATCAACTTGATCTCAGTATTAGGTGCAGGTAAACCAATCGAACCATTGTATGAATCTAGATCATAAGGGCTGACAGTAACTAATGGCGAGCACTCAGTTAAACCATACCCTTCCATTAATTTGCTGCTAGTGATTTTTTGCCATTTTTCAGCTACAGGACGCTGTACAGCCATACCGCCACCAAGAGACATTTTCAAACTTGAAAAATCAAGTTCGGCAAAACCTGGGGTATTTAACAAGCCATTAAATAATGTATTTACGCCCGTGATCGCGGTAAATTTATGTTGCCCTAATTCTTTCACAAAGCCTTTCATATCACGCGGATTGGTGATCAATAAATTTAATCCGCCATACTTCATAAACGTTAAGCAGTTCGCTGTTAGTGCAAAGATATGATAAAGCGGTAAAGCTGTGACAACAACCTCTTTGCCACGTTCTAGCACTTGATCTAAGCAACCAGAAACCTGCTCTAAGTTACCCACCATATTGCCATGGGTCAGCATTGCGCCTTTAGAGACACCCGTTGTGCCACCGGTATATTGTAAAAATGCAATATCAGATAAACACACTGCAGGTTTAATGTAATCGCTTTCGTTCGCTGCAAGTAAGGCTTCAAACTTTATAGGGTTAGGCAGTGAATAGCTTGGCACCATTTTTTTAATATGCTTAACAACAAAGTTAACCAGATGCTTTTTCAATCCCCCCATCATATCACCCACTTGGGTAACAACGATGTGCTTTACTTTAGTATGCGGCAATGCTTTTTCGAGCGTGTCAGCAAAGTTAGCAAGTATAAAAATTGCTGATGCTTGCGAATCATTTAATTGATGTTCAAGCTCACGTACTGTGTAAAGCGGATTAACATTCACTACCACACAACCAGCACGTAAAATACCGAGTATCGAAACTGGTGTTTGCAATAAATTTGGCATCATTACAGCCACTTTATCGCCTTTTTTCAACCCCAGATCATGTTGAATATACGCAGCAACACGCTTTGTTGTTTGGTCAATTTCATCATAACTTAATGTTTTACCCATGTTGGTAAAAGCAGGCAATGCTTTGTAGTCAGTGAAGCTTTTTTCAAACACTTCTAACAACGAGTTGTAGTGCTCAGGATCGATTGTTTCAGGCATACCTTCTGGGTAGCGCTTCAGCCAAATTTTTTCCACTCTTAGCTCCTGTTCTATTTATAATTTATTTTTATTAAACCTTAAACTAAGTAAGGCACTTTCACAATTGAGCAATAACTCTAATTCACAAATATTCCCACATTTTGTGCAAATATACAATTAACATGCACCAGTTTGCAGCATAAATGCATGAACCTGCTGTAAACATTGTTCAGGACTTTGCATATGGCAGTGGTGACCACCTTCAACTTCATTTACTATTAAACTTTTGTAATAATTACTATATTTATTTAAATTATCATTAATAAATGGATACCCTTTACTGCCTACAATTAATAGACACGGCACATTTATTTCGCTTATTACAGTTATGCATTGTTGCTCATCAAATCTAAAACCGGAATGATTTTTAAGCTTTGGGTCAGTCCTTAGCAGCCATCCTTGTTCGGTTTGTCGTATATTTCTATCCATCAAAAGTGCAATTAAATCCAAAGGTAAGTCACTTTGTGCCGCTCGTGCTTGGTATATGATGTGTTTTGACTCGTACTGTCGGGGTGCTTTTTTATTTACACGACGTCGATTCAAAATTGCATTTCTAAGCTGCTCAACCACTTTTTCACTGGGTGTTGTGACAACTCCCAGTCCTTCTATCATAGTGACCGTATTTACTTTATCAGGAAAGCAGCTAGCAAAAAGCCCAGCAGCCATTGCGCCCATTGAATGACCAACTAAATGTACTTTATTAACCCCCAGTTGTTCGATCAAGTTAAAAATATCATCAATATAATCAATGAAGTAATAATGTGCATCACTACCACGCCAATCTGATAAACCATGGCCTGGAAAATCCACGCAATACCAGGTCGCTGTTAAGGTGTTATGTTCTAACATAGGTAAAAAACTATGACAATTATCAAGCCAACCATGTAATGCAATGACCACCTCTTTTCCTTGCCCAAATGTTAGGCCATGAAGTGTTAATGCGCCACTTTGAACTGAAAATGGATACACAGTGTAATTCCCCTTTGTTTTTAGTTTGTTTAACGTAAAAGACATTTATTTATACTACATTGCGTATACAATGGCACTACATAATAAACAGGGTACAAAGATGAAGAAACAAATAAGCCTCTTGGCATTATTATGCTCGGCAAGTGCATACGCAGAGCAAGCACCAAAAAACATTATCTATATGATTGGTGATGGCATGGGCCCCGCTTACACTACAGCATATCGCTACTTTAAAGATGATCCGTCGACCAAAGAAATAGAAAGCACGGTGTTTGATACAATTCTTAAAGGCATGGCACATACTTACCCTGACGACCATACTTATGTAACTGACAGTGCCGCTGGTGCAACTGCTTTGAGCTCAGGTCATAAAAGCTATAATGGTGCAATTGCAGTTGATACCGATAAAAAACCGGTAAAAACAATGCTCGAAATTGCCAAACAAAAAGGCATGATCACCGCATTAGTTGCAACCTCACAAATCAATCATGCTACGCCTGCAAGCTTCGCTGCACATAATGAATCTCGTCGTAACTACGATGATATTGCCAATGATTACATTGATAATAAAATTGCCGGAAAACTTCCCGTTGATTTAATGCTCGGTGGCGGTACTAAATATTACATCCGTGAAGACCGTAATTTAGTTGCCGAATTTAAGCAAGCGGGCTATCAATACAGCGATGACTTTAGTGCGTTAAAAGATATCCAGCAAATTCCTGCTTTGGGTTTATTTGCTCCCGTTGGGCTTGACTTTGCGTTAGATAATAACCCAACACGCTTAGCACAAATGACCAATAAAGCACTTGAGTTACTAGATAAAAATAAAAAAAATGGCTTTTTCGTGATGATTGAAGGCAGCCAAATTGATTGGTGTGGCCATGCGAATGATATTGCCTGTGCAATGGCGGAAATGGATGATTTTGCTAAATCAATCGAGCAAGCAAAAGCCTACGTTGATAAAAACCCGGATACCTTATTAGTGATCACCGCCGATCACTCAACTGGTGGTTTAACCTTGGGCTCGCATGGTCAATATAAATGGGCAACCGAGGTTGTAAAAGGCGTGCAAGCCACAGCAGTTAAATTAACTAAATTAATGTCTGAGTCTGATGATTTAAAAGCCATTTGGACTGCTAACACGAATATAGAGTACACTCCCGAAAACCAGCTCAAGCTTGAACAAGCAAAAAAACTAGGTGAGAAACCACTCAACCTTGCTATCAAAGATATTATCAGTAGAGCCAGCTTCACTGGTTGGACTACCGGCGGTCACACTGCTATTGATGTACAAGTATTTGCCCATGGTAAAGGTGCTGAGAAATTTATCGGCTCACAAAACAATACTGACATTGCCGATAAACTGATCGGCTTTATTGAACAGTAGTAATGTTTAACTGGTATGTTGCTTTCTGAGCGTAGCAGATAACTGCAACATTAAAGGTTAATTATACAAAGCCCAGGCATAATATATCTGGGCTTTTTTAATCACAGCTGGAGGTAAACTTTTGCCACATACTGGCACATCAATACAGAGTTAAATTATTGCCTAATTGTTAAGCGTAGATGTCCACACCAATTAAGTTTTGTACTTCAGATCGGCGTTCTAAATTAGCAAACTCGGTGTAGGTTGAAATAGCACGACTCACTTTGGCTGTCGGCTGATCATAAATCGTTTGTCGGTAACGTGGCTGAGCAGTATCACTTTGTAACTTATCTGCCAGCGCAATACCTGCTTGGCTTGATTTAACAAATTCCGCAGACTGTTTATTATCAGCAGCAGATTGCTCCAATAAACCCTGTGGTTTATTAGTATTGATCTGTCTTGAGGTAATTTTACCGGGTATGTCTCCCGAGTAAAACCCTGAGCCAATAGATAGATTCAAAGTTGCTTCTCGTTACTTAGGTTATTAAATTATGTGCTAAATTTAATAACCTTGCAAGTTGCTTTAGTAACCAGTTTATTCGCGTCCAGGTAATTTTTTCCAGGTGACTGTATCACGTACATATTTAGGCTGAGCTTGCGCTGCACTGACCGTACGTTGCGCACTGAAATCATCACTAATTGTAGCCAACATAAAGCCGGCATCAGGTAATATGATGTCGTTATTAATAACAATTTGAGGACTATCTACCAGTGCCTCAGGGTATGTTTGCCAGCCAGTGCCCACTGCAATCCCTGGTTCGTCTGCAAGCGATAATAATGCGGGTTTTAATACTTGTTCGTCACCGTGTAAGGTCATCACACCATTATCACTGAGTCTATAATGGGCAAAATATATTTCTCCCATACGTGCATCAATTGCACTAAGTACACTTTTTTCACCCGTTTGTTGATAAGCTTGTTGTGCCATCATTTGTAGTGTGGACACACCAACTAGTGGCAGTTTACATGCATAAGCTAAACCTTGCGCAATGGCTACACTAATACGCACGCCGGTGAAGCTACCTGGACCTTGGCCAAAACCAATAACATCTAAATCAGTTAAACGGCAATTTGCTTTAGCTAACAATTGATCAACTAACGGCAAGATTTTTTGACTGTGTTGTTGCGGGCATACTTCAAAATGGTGAAATAACTGACCATTATAATTGAGCACTAAAGACAATGCTTCAGTAGAAGCGTCAAATGCTAATAGATTAATATCACTCGTACTGATTGCGTTATTCATGGTAATTATTTCTCTAGTTAATGTGTTCTAAAAATTCACTGGCCACTTGAAGGCTACGTGTGCGGCGCATTGGCGGCAAGCTTTTCAAAAAGACTTGCCCGTATTGGCGTGTCACTAAACGATTATCACAAATCACTAAAACTCCTTTGTCTTTATTATCACGTATTAAACGACCAACGCCTTGTTTTAGTGCAATCACCGCTTGTGGTAATTGAATATAAGCAAAGGGATCATGTCCTTGTAATTGCGCATCTTGCATTTTAGCTTGGAGCAGTGGATCATCGGGTGCCGCAAAGGGTAACTTATCAATAATAACACAACTGAGTGTGCTACCCCTGACATCAACTCCTTCCCAAAACGATGCAGTACCTAATAATACGGCATTACCATGACGGGTAAATTTTTCTAAAATAATACGTTTAGACATTTGCCCTTGCATATAAATGGGATAATCAATCTGGGTAGTTAGCCCTTCGGCGACTAAATGCATCATCCGATAGCTGGTAAACAAGACAAAGCAACGCCCTTTTGCAGCTTTTATTAAATCGAGTGTAAGCTTAACAATCGCATGAGGCATATTCGCTGCATGTGTTTCAGGTAAATAACGCGGTAAACACAATAAGGCTTGCTGATAATAATCAAACGGACTATCAACCATCATACTTTGCGCTGGTTTCAGTCCGAGGCTGGCATTAAAGTGCGCCAGTTCATTATCGACCGACAAGGTCGCTGAGGTGAATACAAAGCCAGCCCCGGTGTCTGCCATCATTTGCGCAAATTTAACCGATACGTTAAGTGGAGTTATATGCACGGTTAAATAGCGCCGTGTTGTTTCATACCAATAACTGTTACCTGTTTGGCTTATATCAAACACCCGCTCTAATTGCCCTTTAAAAGCTAAGGTACGCTCAAATGGGTGTTCTATTTTATCGCTACGGTCTAAACAATGTTTGAGTACTTGATACAAAAAGTCTAAATCGCTGATCACCCTATGTAACGCGGCGCAAATTTCTTTACTTGCCAACATGTGTCGCCAATCACCGCGGCTACCATCTAAGCCAAATTGTAAGCGTAAGTCTGCAACACTGGTTTCAAGCTTATTTAAAGTTTTACCAAGTTGCAGCATATCCGGAATGTCAGAGCGATAAATAGCCCGTAAATCATTAATTAAGTCCACCAACTTTTTAGTACTGATACTCTCACCAAAGTAATCACTGGCAATTTCACTTAATTGGTGTGCTTCATCAAATATATAGGCATCAGCTGTAGGGATGAGTTCAGCAAAGCCGGTATCTTTTACTGCCATATCAGCAAAAAACAAATGATGGTTAACCACTACTATATCGGCATCCATCGCTTTTAAGCGGGCTTTGCGAATATAGCAATCTTGAAAATCAGGGCACTCTTTACCTAGGCAGTTATCCACAGTGGAGCTTACATAAGGTAATACTTTGGCATCTTCTTCGATACCAATACAATCAGCCAGATCACCGGTGTGTGTTTCACTGGCAAATTTGGCCACCATGGCTAATTGATGCATCACATCAGAGTCATCGGTCGGTACATGGGCTACATGCTGATTAAGCCGGTAAGTACATAAATAGTTACTGCGCCCTTTTAGTAGCGCGGTTTTTTTACTCGCACTAAGCGCTTTGACTAACTGTGGTAAATCACGGTGGTATAATTGTTCTTGCAGCGCTTTCGTGCCGGTTGAAATTATTGTTTTACCTTTAGACTTTAGCGCGGGGGCTAAATAAGCGTAGGTTTTACCTGTCCCTGTGCCCGCTTCGACCACTAATTGCGAACGGTTTTTTAATGCGTCACTCACCGCAACGGCCATATCGATCTGCGGTTGCCGAGGAGTGTAACCATCTAGAGATTGCGCTAACGGGCCTGCTGCACTAAAAAGCTGTTTGATAATAGCGATCGCTTTGCTAAAAATAATAGCGGGATTTTACGTAAGCCTAGCCCCAAGGGCAAGTGAATACGCAAAGCAAATAGCAAAGGAGCAATGCACCTTTGCTATTGTTATTATTGCGCGTTGATCGTCAACGTAATACCACTTGCCGCAGTGTAACCTTGTAAATCAATATACCAAGCACCCGCTTGGGGATTGCTAATAGTACAGCTTTCATTATTACCATTTTTATAAGGTCGACATTGGTATGTTGACGTTGATGACGGCGAACCAAAGTTCACATATAAATCAGCATCCCCACTACCACCTGAAATAGAAATATTTAACGACGAGTAACCCACACTGATATTTTGACTAAAGCGAGTCCAACCTCCTGTTGGCACACTGACATTCGTCTCGGTACGATTAATTGGCGTCGGTACATTATTGTCACCATCATAACTCCCCGTTAAGGAAACACCGGTAATTGCGCTCCATGCTTCAACCATGACATGATATGTACCTGATTGTATATTACTAATAGCGCATGCTTCATTACTGTTTGAATTAGTGCTTTTGCAGTCAAAGTCTTGCAAAGTAGGCGGTGCGCTAAACTTAACGTATAGATCAGCATCGCCACTGCCACCTGTTGTAGTAAAGTTTAAATTACTACTTCCTGCAGGGACTGCTAAGGTATAAAAAACTTGCTCTTTAGCAAGTGCATTAATTCCAGACACTGTGACACCATTTTCTAGTTCATTGTCAGTGGGTGGTACTTCATAGCCGGCATTTTTAGCCATTTCAGCTAAGTAGCTCACTGCAAGCTTGGCAAATTTACTCGCATGACCAGCATCAAAATTACTGTCGTTTGCAGTATGAATAAGCGGGTTAATATCAGCCATGCGCGACTCAAATGGCATTGAGGCGACAAAACCTTGCTGATACCATGAAGCATGATCTGAACAGCCATAACCACACTGATCAAAACCATAACTGAGGGTGGGTAAATAAGTGTCGATCAATTGTCCCAAAAACTGATTTTGGGCGCTGTTTGTATAATCTGTCATCATCACAATATCATCACTACTGCCATGGTTACCGGTCATATCAAATTGCACCATGCCTACCATATTTTTGCCCTGTGATTTATACGCCGTTGCAATCGCTTTTGAACCCCGTAGCCCCACTTCTTCGGCTGCAAAACCCATAATTTGGATTGTTCTTTGTGGTTGGTAGTTAGTATCTACGATTGCCTGAAGCACTTCTGATAAAACCGCAATACCAGAGGCATTATCATCCGCACCGGGTGCTCTACCGTTGCTAGGATTCGATTGATTAATTGAATCTAAATGCCCACCAACAACCACTATTTCATCCGCTTTTTCACTGCCTTGAATTGTTACAATGACAGATGATTGCGACCAACTATGGTTAAAATAATCAACACTAATATCAGCTCGGTTGCTTGCTAACTGTTGCCAATAATTTTTTAACCATTGTGATGCATCAACCCCGCTTTGTACTGAATAATAGCGATTATTAAATGCACTCAATGAATTAACGGTATTGGTTAGATCATTAGGACTAATGTTATTGATAAGCGTCTGTACCGTTTGCGCATTATCTATTGTGTAGTTAATCGCTGAACTATTAATTGACTGATTATGTACTTTAGCTAATTGCTCAGTATAAAGCTGCGCCTCTAGCAGTGACTCATGTGCTACAAAACCACCACAACGATGGTAGTTATCGTGCATAAATTCACTTAAATTAGCAACTTCAGACTGTTTAATACGCATAAAGTTAACAGAAGATAAGTTGGATGCTTGTGGCGCGAGGAGCTCTGTACTGTGTTTATGAGCTGTTTGATTTAATTTGTAATGTTTAGCTGCTACAGGGTCAATACTTACCCAAATACTATCTGGCTCTTGTGCTATTACCAGCTGACTTGCCAATAATGATACAGTGCCAAGTAGTACGCTTGGTGCAAAGATATTCATAACAGTTTCCTTTTTATCTGTGCTTACCCAAATTCAGGCTCTGAAAATATAAGGGTAAAAAAAGGGAGCGAATGCTCCCTTAGGTAAGGGGTTAGTTAGCCGTTATTGTTAACGTTACGCCACTTGCAGCGTTGTAACCTTGTAAATCAATATACCAAGTGCCCGCTTGTGGATCAGTAATTTCGCAACTTTCGTTGTTACCTTTTTTATATGGTCGACATTGATAAGATAATTTTGATGATGGCGAACCAAAATTAACATACAAGTCTGCATCACCAGAACCACCCGCTATAGCAATATTCAATGTTGAATAGCCTGCGCTTAGCTCTTGACTGAAACGAGTCCAACCACCTGAGCTAACACTTACATTGGTTTCAGTACGGTTTATTGGTGTAGTACCTGTATCCCCACCATCAAAACTTCCCGTGAGTGAAACGCCCGATATTTGGTTCCAGGCTTCAACCATTACATAGTAAGTACCCGCTTGAACATTACTGATAGCACAGCTTTCTGTGCTTGTTGGAGTCGTGCTATTACAGTCAAAGCTATTTAGGGTTGGCCTTTGCGCAAATTTTACATACAAGTCTGCATCACCGCTGCCACCTACGGTGTTAAATTGTAAATTAGTAGCATTAGCTGGCACTTCTAAGGTAAAGAATATTTGCTGTTTTTCTGTACCACTGATCCCAGTACGTGGCACGCCATTGCTAAGAGGCTCGTCAGTTGGTGGTTCTACTCCACAGCTACTACCAGAGCTTAAATTTGACGTTACCCCCACTGCCGCTAGTGCGCTTTGTACATCACCTGGGCTGTAACCCAAATCACATGCCGCATCCATTACACCATTGCCTGCCAAGTCCCAATTGGTACTAGCTGTCCAATATAGTTGATTAGCCCGCGCCATAACTTCAAAAGCTTTTCTAGTATCCCAACCAGCTTTAGTTGCTAAGTTATAGAATGCTTTATTAAATACACCGGAGCTGTGATGTACATCCATACCTGAATAATAGCCCGACTGGTTATCAATTGAACTACCATCTTGGGTTGGGTTATTCATGTAGCGCAACGCACCATTGCCTTTAAAAATTTCTTGGCCAACTAACCAATCATTAGTGCCTAGCATATAAAATTCGGCAGCTTCACCAGCCATATCAGAAAACGCTTCGTTCAACCCCCCCGATTTACCACTGTAAATTAGCCCTGAATTTTGCTCCGTAAAACCATGGCTAACTTCATGAGCAGAAACATCTAAACTAACTAATGGATAAAAAGTATTTTGACCATCACCAAAGGTCATTGCTGATCCGTCCCAAAAAGCATTTTCATAATTACGGCTGTAATGAACACGCATTTTCAATTGAAAAGACAGCGGAGGCGTACCAATCCAGTCGTTATACATATTAAAAATGACATTACCAAAGTAATGGGCGTCATTTAATGGTGAGTAAGCGCCATTTATTTCTTTAAAGGTGTTTTCGGGGCAAGTAAAAGAATACGCTGAAGAGCCACTCGTGCCACCATTTAAGTTAACGGTTTTAACGTTTGTGCTATTCATGGTACAAGTGTTGCCTGACTGCGATACATCTAAACTACCAAAATCAGTCCCGTAAATGTATTTCCCTGTTTTTAAATTACCACCAGGGCCTGTAGCATTGGCATGTTGAAGGTTATCAAAGCTATGTAAAACCTCACCAGAATTCGCATCAATGATCTGATAAGGTCGAGAAGGATTAGCGCCATAAGTAACATACGATACTTCATACACTAAACGTGCAACATGTTGCGCATCAAGCCAAATCGCCAAACGCGATTGTTCATTGTGTTTTTTAAGGTTCTCTGATTTAACCGCTGCGGGGGAGTGTTTTAATCCCTGTGTAATCGCCATTTTTTTACTGAGTTTTGGTATCACCGAGCTTACATCACTACTAATATCATACACAGCGGCGCCATGAGCGCGCTTTAATTGGCCGTTACTATCAAACGTTAAACTCACAGTGTCGCCAATAACAGGTAATCCTTGATACTGTTGTTGATAACGGCGAGTCGTATCACCATTGTTACTTTTTACTTCTTTTAATACGACTAACTCATTACCAGCATCCAAACCAACTAATTGTATTGGGCTTGCCATAAGTACCGATGACGCACTATTTTGCAAAGTTGTAGTTAGGGCTGCTTGTTCATTTAGATATTGTTTATTTGCAGCTATTGCACTTGATGCTTGCGTTACCGCAAAAGCAGCAAGAGTTGCTAATGTGATTTTAGATAAATTCACGTTTACGCTCCATTTAGATTGTTATTTAATATTTTTGTATTAAACCGACACTACCCGTCCCGATTTATGTTCAGCCTAGACTGCTTTTACTAAAATTAAAAATGAAACAAAAAATTAACAACAAATAACAAAAACTGAAATAGAGACATTTAAAAACAATAACTTAAATAACACCTGTTAATTTAAACCACAAAAAACCCCAAAACCTGTAAATAATTACTTACATTAAATTAACATTGAGCTGCGTGTAATTTAACTAAAATTATGATGTGATACACTGCAGTGATTATGTGAATTGGCGGTGATGCCGATGATATCGTGCTGTAATTATAGATAACAAACTGAACATATTAACAATTAAGAAAGAAGCCGTTGCCGTTTAAAAGTAGCAATGCCCACGACCCCTTAAACAAAACCATCAACTAATTTTGTTATTATTGCATAAGTTACACATAAGTTTATTAAAAGTGTAATTAACAGCATTATCGCGGTGACATTTCAAAGCCTCAGGAGTAACATACCCGCGCGAAAGTACATTCCTTTTTGCTCATTCCAATATATTATTTAAGGTCAAACAATGAATGCTTGGTACCTCATTTGTTTTTTATCTGCATTAGCGATTTTTATCGCATTTGCTAACCAGTATATCCTCAAAATGCAAACCACTATTGCCATAACAACTGGCTCAGTAGTGATTTCACTGTTACTAATACTCGCGGTAAAATTATTGGGCGATTCAACCGCATTGGAGATCACACAGATAGTCTCAAGTATCGATTTCAATCAATTATTACTCAAAGGCATGCTCGGTTTTTTACTGTTTGCAGGCGCATTAGAAATTAACCTTGCGGCACTCAAAAAACAACGTTTCGAAATCACCGTACTGGTGTTATTTTCGACCTTAGCTTCCACCTTTATCATTGGCTTTTTAAGCTTTTATTTATTTGCCGCGTTAGGCTTTGCGGTGCCTTTTATTTATTGTTTATTGTTTGGTGCATTAATAAGTCCAACCGATCCAATTGCAGTGCTTGCCATTATTAAACAAATGCGTGCCCCTGAAGGCATTTCAGTGCAAGTTGAAGGTGAATCATTATTTAATGACGGTATTGGCTTAGTTATTTTTACCACTATTTTTGCTGTGGCTTTTCTTGACACTGAAGCCAGCGCAGCAGGCATTGCAGAGCTCTTCTTTGTCGACGCACTGGGAGGAATTGCATTTGGTTTAGTGATTGCCTTAGTAGGTCACTATTTAATCATCAACAGTCGTGATGTAAATATTCGCTTGTTACTCACTTTAACTATCCCTACAGCAGGATTTGCCGCTGCCAATATATGGGAAATATCAGGCGCTTTAGCCATGGTAACAAGTGGTATATTGTTAGGTAATATAACCCGTACTAAAGCGACAGAGCGCACCGGGCCTGAAGACACTCGCTATGTAAAAGACTTTTGGCACGCCACAGATAGCTTTTTGAATGCATTGTTATTTTTGATTATCGGTATGCTAATTGTCACTATGCCTATCAGCCTAGCTGAAATTGGTTTAGGTCTACTGATGGTGCCAGTAGTATTACTTGCTCGCTTTATTAGTGTTGGCGCACCGTTTGTCGCCTTTAAGAAATTTAGAAAATACGACAAGCACTCAGTTAAAATTTTAACTTGGGGTGGACTGCGCGGTGGCCTTGCTTTAGCAATGGCTGCTGCAATTCCTCGTGATCAGGTATTTGTAGGCGGCTCTGATTTACACAACCTGCTTATTATTGTTACCTACGTTGTGGTGATATTTTCGATTATTGTGCAAGGACTCACTATTTCGCCGTTAATTCACAGTAGCATTAGTGCCAAACAACAAAGTTAACATTTAAACTTACTTCTGGCACCGCGAGCTAATACTTACGGTGCTAGAATTAGTTACGCATTTTCTATGCATAAGATCCTAAGAATATTACGCCCATGTGTCTAAGTGGGTTTCGTCTTCCTCGTCTGTTTTGCGCTCTTTTTTAGCTGTTTCAAGCTTTTCTTTAGCCAGTAGCTCTTTGTGCTCCAACTGGCGCTTTTGCCGCTTTTCACGTTCAACTCGCTGCGCGTTCGAATCTTTTAGCCCCGCAATGTGAAAGGCACCTTTCGACTCAAGTTGCAAACGAGTGAGCTGCCCTAAATAAGGGATCATAATATCCATACGTTCCTCCTTTGGTTACTCTTATCATCGGCCGTTTTAGCTTATTCTTTAATTTACGCAAAAAAAACTTGCCAGCTTCCCCCCTAATGTGTTTTCCTATATGTGAAATTTACTTAAACAGATTAAACACTTTTGTTTACATGAAGTTGTTCACATGAAGCAATGATAAAACGAAAGTTATTTAGGATATATTATAATGCGCTTAAACCTGACAACAGTACATCATCACCACCATTCACCGGAATAACCTGTCAGGTCTTTCGCCCAGAGGTTATTCCTAAAAGGAGCCTCTGGCGAGTCAACATACTATGATTCATTTTTCGCCCTGAGGTTCCCTCGGGGTTTTTAGTTTTTAAATTAAAGGAAAAATGAATAATGAGTAATAACAACCGTCTACGTATCGCCATCCAAAAAGGTGGCCGCCTTTCTAAAGATTGCCAAGACTTACTAAAACAGCTAGGTGTTAAACTTAACTTACGTGAACAACGCTTAATCGCCCACTCAACTAATATGCCAATTGATGTATTACGTGTGCGCGATGACGATATCCCAGGGCTGGTAATGGACGGCGTATGTGACTTAGGCATAGTAGGTGAAAACGTACTGGTTGAAGTTCAAGCCGAGCGCCAACGTCAAGGCGTGCAAAGCGAAGTAACTAAGTTGTCTAAACTGGATTTTGGCTACTGTCGCCTAGCACTTGCATGGCCACAAGAACTCGGTAAACAAGATAAAAGCTGGTTTGAAGGCAAACGTATTGCTACCACCTACCCTGAAATTTTAACGCAGTATTTAAAGCGTGAAGGCATAAACGCCAGCACAGTCATGCTGACAGGCTCTGTCGAAGTTGCACCTCGTGCTGGCCTTGCTGATGCAATTTGTGATTTAGTCTCTACCGGTGCCACACTTGAAGCTAACGGCCTTATGCAAGGCGATACTATCTTAGAATCAAACGCTTGCCTTATTCAAAATAAAGACTTACAAGATGCCAACAAATTAGCGCTGATCAATAAACTGATGCCACGCTTACGCGGCGTGAGACAAGCCAAAGAAAGCAAATACATTATGCTGCACGCGCCAAAAGATAAGCTTGATAAGATTTGTGACTTATTACCAGGTACAGGTCAACCTACTCTACTTGCTTTAGCTGGCTCTGATGAATACGTAGCACTACACATGGTCAGCAGCGAAACATTATTTTGGGAAACGATGGAGCAACTTAAAGCGCTTGGCGCTAACTCTATCTTAGTAATGCCAATTGAAAAGATGATGGAGTAACCACATGCTGCGCTGGAATGAGGTATCCGCAGATGCACAAGCAGCGGCGCTAATGCGCCCTGCTGTCAGTGCAAGTGTTAAAGTAAAAGAAATTTGCCAAACAATTATGGCGAATGTAAAAGAGCAAGGTGATGATGCCTTACTCGCCATGGCAAAAGAATTTGATAATCGCCCAACGCCACGATTATTAGTGCCTATTGAAGAAATAAATAATGCAGTACAACAGCTAAGCCCTGAGCTTAGGTATGCCATTGATACGGCGTATGCCAATGTTAAACGTTTTCACCAAGCGCAATTACCAAAAGATATTAAGTTGACCACCCAACCGGGTGTGTTATGTGAATTAAAATATCAAGCCATTGAAGCTGTTGGTCTTTATGTACCTGGTGGCAGCGCGGCATTGCCTTCATCGGTTATCATGCAAGGTGTACTAGCCCAATTAAGTGGCGCTAAAACAATCGTTTTAGCAACACCAGTGCAAGGTAACGCGCAAATCAATTCAGCAATTTTATATGCGGCTAAATTATGCGGAATCACAACAATCGTAGAAAGTGGCGGCGCAGGTGCAATCGCCGCAATGGCCTATGGTACTGGCTCTGTACCAAAAGTGAATAAGATTTTTGGCCCGGGTAATAGCTTTGTGACTATGGCTAAGCAATTAGTAGCTCAAACAATACCCGGTATGGCGATTGATATGCCAGCAGGTCCTTCAGAGGTTTTAGTTATTGCTGATGAGCGTGCTAATCCTGAGTTTATTGCCGCCGATTTATTGTCTCAAGCAGAGCACGGTGCTGACTCTCAAGTTATTCTGCTAAGCAATAATGAATTAACTATCGAACGTACTCAACACGCAATCGAGCGCCAACTTGCTAAACTATCGCGCCAAGATATCGCAGCAAAAGCATTGGCCAACTCATCATTAATATTGGTTGATTCAATTGACCAAGCATTTGATGTCTCTGCGCAATATGGCCCTGAGCACTTAATTTTGCAACTAGCCGATGCTAACCCTTATTTAGGTAAAGTAAAAAATGCCGGCTCTGTGTTTGTTGGTGATTATACCCCTGAGTCAGCCGGTGATTACGCCTCGGGTACTAATCACGTATTACCAACGTATGGTTACAGCGCCACGTACTCAAGCTTAAACTTACTGGATTTTTTCCGCACGTATACAGTACAAACAATCACCCAAAATGGCTTAAAAAACTTATCAAAAGCAATACTACCATTGGCTGATGCTGAAGGACTTGATGCCCACGCAAATGCAGTAAAAGTACGCTTAGAGGCCATGAATAGAGGTAATGAATAATGAGTAATAACCCCTTATTACCGACCAATATTGATGCATTAGCAGCATATAGCTCAGCTAAAAGTGAAAAACTCACCGGCACAACATGGCTCAATGCGAATGAAAGCCCGTACGTGAAAAACATTGATATTACTATTGATGATTTAAATCGTTACCCTGATCCGCAACCAGCAAGCGTTATCGACCATTATGCAAGTTACGCTCAGTTAACCCCTGAACAAGTATTGATGACCCGCGGCGCGGATGAAGGTATTGAACTACTGGTTCGCACCTATTGCCAGCCAATGCAAGATTCAGTTACTTTATTCTTGCCAACTTATGGTATGTATAAAGTAACGGCAGATACTCATAATGTAGCTATTAATGGCTTAAACCAAGCTTTATTACTCGAAGGAACAGTTGATGAAATAATCACTGCGGTTGGCGACAGCAAATTAGTGTTTATTTGTAACCCAAATAACCCAACAGGCAGCTTAACACCACTTGATAAAATCAAAGCGATTGCCGCAGCCCTTGAAAGTAAAGCTCTGGTTATTGTTGATGAAGCGTATATTGAGTTTTGCCCAGAGCAAAGCGCGAGCAAGCTTATAAATGAATTTGCCAACGTGGTTGTACTACGCACACTTTCAAAAGCGTTTGCGTTAGCAGGCCTGCGTACTGGCTTTACCCTTGCACAAGAGTCGGTACTTGCGCCAATACGTAAAGTGATCGCGCCGTATCCGGTGTCAACTGTGGTAGCGAGTATTGCAGCAAGCGCTCTGAGCCCAAATGCCATTACCTCTATGCGTCGTCAAGTGAGCATTTTAAACGCCCTTAAAACTAAGCTTAAACAATGGTTAGCAGCGTCTCCTGCGGTTTTACAAGTGCTCAGTGGTGAGGGTAACTTTGTCACCTTAAAACTGGCGGATAAAAACAGCTTTAATATCGCACTTGAGCAAGGCTTAGTGATGCGTGCATTTACCTTACACGGTGAAAACAATTGGTTACGTATCTCAATTGGTAACGAACAAGAATTAGAACAAGTAAAAATATGGTTAGATTGCCTTAACCAATCAACCACGCAAAAAGGGCAGGAAGTATCATGAGCAACCCGTATTTATTTATCGACCGTGACGGCACCATCATTGCTGAGCCAATCACAGACAAGCAAGTAGACAGCCTAAAAAAACTAGAATTTTTACCAAATGTGATCCCTGCCCTGTTACAGCTGCAAGCTGCCGGTTACCGTTTAGTGATGGTGTCAAACCAAGATGGCTTAGGCACAGACAGCTTCCCAACGGCTGATTTTGATATCGCCCAAGATAAAATGATGGATATTTTATCTAGCCAAGGGATTAAGTTTGACGACGTGCTAATTTGCCCTCACTTTGATGAACAAAACTGTAATTGCCGCAAGCCTAAAACAGGCTTACTTACCGAGCTTATGCGCTCTAGTAAAGTTGACTTAGCTCGTTCATTTGTTATTGGTGACCGCCAAACAGATATTGGCCTGGCGCAAAATTTATGCTGCGAAGGCATTTTGTATGACGGTGATTGGAACGCAATCGTCACCAAGCTTACCACTGCCGACCGCCAAGGCCGCGTGACTCGCAACACTAAAGAAACGCAAATTGATGTAAAACTCAATTTAGATCAAAGTAAAAATGGCGAGATCAGCACAGGCCTAGGCTTTTTTGATCACATGCTGGATCAAATTCGCACTCACGCCAATATTGGCCTTGATATTCAAGCCAGTGGTGATTTACACATCGATGAGCATCACTTAGTTGAAGATATTGGTATCGCACTTGGCCTTGCTTTAAAAGAAGCCCTTGGTGCTAAATCGCAAATTGCTCGCTATGGTTTTGCGCTGCCAATGGATGAATGCAAAGCAGAGGCACAAATTGATTTGTCAGGGCGTGCGTCATTTGTATTAAACGCTCACTTTAGCCGTGAAAAAGCCGGCGATTTAGACGTACAAATGGTTGAGCACTTTTTCAAAAGTTTAAGCGACAATGCAGCGATCAGCTTAATATTGTCGGTTAGTGACGGTAACTGTCATCACCAAGTTGAAGGGTTATTTAAAGCATTTTCTCGTGCGCTGCGTATGGCGATTGCCGCTGATGCTAGCCAACAAACAGCCAGCTCTAAGGGGTGTTTATGATTGCCATCATCAATACCGGTTGTGCCAATATAAACTCAGTACGCTTTGCTTTTGAGCGCTTAGGGCAAACGCCAGAGGTGATCACCTCACCTGAGCAACTTAAAAACTTTGAGCGCGCCATTTTACCCGGCGTTGGCCACGCTTCTGTTGCTATGAAGCGCTTAGTTGAAGAAGGTTGGCAACAAGCCATAAATGACTACCAACGCCCACTGATGGGGATTTGTTTAGGTATGCAGTTGTTATGCGACAGCACCGAAGAAGGTAATGTGCAATGCCTTGGCAAAATACCTGGGCACGTTAAAGCACTTGATGTGGGTAGTTTAACCTCGCCGCACATGGGTTGGAATAACCTCACCGTTAATCGTGAACATGCCTTGACCAAAGGCCTTGATGCAAACAAGCAAGTATATTTTGTGCATAGTTTTGCTCATACCGTGAATGATGCAACACTGGTTAGCGGCGAGTACGGGCAAAAATTTTCAGCCATTGTAGCCAACGACAATTACGCGGGGATGCAATTTCACCCCGAGCGTAGCGCAAAAGTGGGCACGCGGTTATTACAAAACTTTTTAGACTGGCAGCTGTAAGCTGCTGGCAAACAAAATTAACAGAGAATTTAACGTGATTATTCCAGCATTAGATGTATTACAAAACCAAATCGTGCGTTTGTATCAAGGTAAATACGATACCGCACAATTTTACCCGTTTGAGCTTGGCGCACGATTACAAGAATATGCACAAAGCGGCGCAGGTAAATTACACCTGGTTGATTTAGAAGGCGCACGCGATCCAAACAAAAAGCAATGGCAGCATATTCAAGCCGCAACCAAAGCGCTGAACGTACCCTATCAAGTTGGCGGCGGTATTCGTACTAAACAAGACGTAAGCGACTGGCTTAAAGCCGGTGCTAACCAAGTAGTAATTGGCTCTATGGCGGTTGAAAAACGTGATGAAGTAAAAAGCTGGATTGAAGAATTTGGTGCCAAGCACTTTGTTATCGCCCTAGACGTTAATAAAACCGACAACGGCTGGGCACCAGCGACGCACGGCTGGTTAAGTGGATCTGAATTTGGCTTATTTGAATTAGTCGATTTTTATGTGGCATTGGGTGTGATTGACTTCCTATGCACGGACATCAGTAAAGATGGCACCATGACCGGCCCTTCGTTTGCACTGTATGAAGACTTAACCAAACACAACAGCGATATTAAAGTACAAGCCTCTGGTGGTGTAAGCTCACTTGATGATATTAAAAAGCTCAAAGAGCTGGGTGTGGGCGGTGTTATTTTAGGTAAGTCACTGCTTGATGGGGCATTTAATGTTGAGGAGGCGTTGGCATGTTATCAAAACGCATAATTCCGTGTTTAGATGTTAAAGACGGCCAAGTCGTTAAAGGTGTTAAGTTTAAAGGCCACGAAATTGTCGGCGATATTCTAACCCTTGCCCAAGCTTACAGTGAAGCAGGCGCAGACGAACTGGTTTTTTATGAAATTAGCGCAAGCGTTGAAAAACGCCTACTCGATGTAAATTGGGTTGAAAGCATTGCCCGTCATATTGATATTCCATTTTGTGTAGCTGGTGGCATTAAATCAGTCGCTGATGCAGCACGCGTATTAGAGCGCGGCGCAGATAAAATCAGTATTAACAGCCCCGCTATTGCCCGCCCTGAGCTTATCAAAGAACTACACGATGAATTTGGTAAGCAATGTGTCGTTGTTGGCATTGATAGCTTTTATGATGAAGTCACTGGCGAATATTTAGTGTATCAGCTTACTGGCGATCCTAATGCGTCAAGCCGCACCCGTTATCAAACGCAAGAGTGGGTAAAACGCGTGCAAGACTTAGGCGCAGGCGAAATCGTCCTCAACTGCATGAACCAAGATGGCGTACGCAATGGCTACGATAACCAGCAGTTATCTAAAATGCGTGCTTTGTGTGATATCCCACTTATCGCCTCAGGCGGTGCTGGCACCATGCAAGATTTTGTCGATGTATTTAAACAAAGCCACGTTGATGGCGCACTGGCAGCGAGTGTTTTTCACAAAAATGTGATCAACATAGGCGAATTAAAACAATATTTAATAGATAACCAAGTGGCGGCGCGACTATGCAACTAACCAAACAAAACCTTACCCATGTTGATTTTGCTAAAAGCGAATTGATCCCCGCCATTGTGCAAGATGCCCGTACAGGGGTTATTTTGATGCAAGGCTTTATGGATCAACAGTCCCTTGAAGTCACCTTTGATAAGCAAAAAGTGACGTTTTATTCGCGTTCAAAAAACCGCTTATGGACCAAAGGCGAAACCTCAGAGAATTACTTAGAAGTGGTCTCGATTCATACTGATTGTGACTATGACTCTATTTTAGTGCTTGCCAACCCACTTGGCCCAACTTGCCACTTAGGCACACAAAGTTGTTTTGGTGATGCTGCAAAACCAAGCCTAAGCTTTTTAGCCCAGCTTGAGCAAGTGATTGTATCGCGTAAAAACGACGACCCAGAAAAAAGCTACACCGCGTCTTTGTTTGCTAAAGATTTAAGCCGCAGCTGCCAAAAAGTCGGTGAAGAAGGTGTTGAAGTCGCCCTTGCTGCGATGAAGCACGATAACGAAGAGCTAACCAACGAATCTGCCGATTTGTTATATCACCTAATCGTGTTACTACAACGCCAAGGCTTAGAATTAAAAGACGTGGTTGCGTGTTTGCAAAGCCGCCATAAGTGATTTTTAGAGTAGTTAGCGCTGAGTTATGCTTAGCGCTTTTTTAAATATATCAACATGCTTACATTGTGACATAGATATTCTTGTTGCTAAAAGGAGTACTATTGCGTATGTTGAATTAATGATCTAGTTTGTAAAAAACAAAGTTGCAAATATAAGAATCGGTTTATCACTGCCATTCAATTTTTACAGGAGATTTATTCTTGCTTGATATTATCGCACTTTTTATTAAGACTAATCAATATAAAACATTTCATGAAGCGTCTGTGAAGCTAAATATTCCTTTACCCACCTTACTCAGAAGAATAAAAAAATTAGAAGACAATTTATCTTTAGCGTTATTTTATCGTGAAAAAGGCTGCTTGCGATTAACAGAACCAGGAAAAAGTTTTTATAGCAATTGCTTTATTCATGTTGAAAACTTACAAAGTATATTATGTGATTTCAAGGATGCTAGCAAAAACAAAAAAGGTACAATCAAACTAATAGTCCCACAAAATTTTATTAAAAGCGTGTACTTTACTGGTATAATAAACCAATTCACAACATTATATCCCAATATCAAAATTCATATGATGTTATCTGATGAACGTCTAGATTTAAAAAAAGCAGAGTTTGATTTAGCTATCAGAATAGGACAATTAGAAAATTCTCAAAATATATGTAAAGTAATCAATCAAATGAATTTTGTTTTAGCCTGCTCACCAAACTTAATCGAAAAATATGGCCTGCCAACTAATTTTGAAGGTTTAGCTAAATTACCGCATATATCGTGTTTTCCATTTGAAAACTGGTCTTTTATAGCGACTAACAGCGAAAAGGTTATTTTTAAGCCCCAAGCAGATTTTGTGTCTAATGATATTGAAATGTGTGCTTTATCCGCTGTTGAAGGTAGAGGTGTCTATTATGGACCTACGTATTGCTTATTACCTCATTTTAAAAACAACAGCTTAGTTAAAATTTTAGAGCACTTTGAGCCTATCAAACGCGATGTTAACTTAATTTGGCCTGATAAATTAATACCTAAAAGCACGCGGTATTTAATTGATTTATTAGGGCACTCACTCAGTGGGATTGAGATATAGTTCAATCTTAATCATTTATCGATTGAATTGCATAGATATTAGCTAACCAGTGGGTACTTCAAGTAGCGACTATCATTTTTGAAAAATCAACTTTCATTTATGTCTATATAAATTAAACAAATAACTATTTAAAATAAAAATTAGTGAAAAGTTAAATAACTTTTAAATTAATAAATGGGTTCAATATATAGATAACTTTTTAAAGGAAGTAATTTAAATGAAAAAAATATTACCAATCTTGCTATTAGGGTATACAAATATCGTTAGCGCCAATTCCGCAATAATTTATCCTGATCAGTTACAATTTGAAAGTTTAGGGGCTGGGATCTGTTCATCTGACAATAGGTTAATCACCCAATCTGAAGCACTCGTTTATAGAAGTGACATTGTTAAGAAAATGGGAAAATGGCAAATAGTAGGATTGGCAGGTGGCTGGGTAATTATGGGCTCTGGCTATGCAGGCGAAATAAAACAAGGGACGGCCTCAAATTCTTGGTGTTACCCTAAAAATCCGCTCAATGAAATTCCATCACTAAGTGCCCTTAAAATTGCACCTGGTAGTCAAAGCCAAATTGAATGGAATTTAGTTAATAAAAAAGAACAGTTTATAAAACCCCTTTCATACCTTGCATATTATATGGGCTTTGCATGGTTAAGCGGTAATCGCTCGAATTACATTGGTGAAGATATGGAGGTAACTAAATCAGAAGCTGGATGGAAAATTCAAGGTTATAATGGTGGTAGTTGTTCAGGATATCGATGTGAAGAGAAGAGCTCAATTCTCGTTTCTAATTTTGAATATATAATGGATACCGGATCATATAAAATCACAGGTGATATTGTTTCTGCTGATAAAAAACTTATTCGAACATTGACAGTACCAGTTGTTAATAATACCTCAGTAGAACAAATATCAGTGGTCACTATCGAATATGATGCATCGACTAACTGGTCAAAAACAAATGATTACAGCATTTCTGAATCTGTAACTTTATCAAACACCTGGAAATCACCGTCTGTCACAGGAGGCTCTGATACATCGTTATCAGTTACAATTTCTGCAAATCAAGCGTGGGGAAAAAGCAACGGCGGCTCACAGGGGGAACGAGTTGCTGTACAAGCAAGAACAAACATTCCTGCTAATACCAGCTTAAATGCAAAAGTTGATCTATTTAAATCTTCTATATCTTATCCTTATGAGTTTAATGCTGACATTACATATGATGTAACTATAAGTGGTTTTATGCGTTGGGGCGGGAATGCTTTATTAAGCCACCCCGACGACAGACCAACTGGGAATGCAAACTTTGCAATTGGCCGTTGGGCAGGTCAAGAAAAAAGCATCCAATATCAATGGGTGCATAGATATATTCCCGGTGAAAATAAAAAGTGGGATTGGCCTTGGATGATAGAGCAAACAAGTTTGTCAACCATGCAATATGAGTTAAGTAATATTTTACGACCTAAAAAAACAACGTTAACTGGCCACTTTTTTGCAGAAAGTCAATTTGCTGGTAATGTATATTTTGGTGATGAAACCTCGTTGCCAAGCAACCAGCGCAGTAAGCGTAGTGTTGCAAGTATTGAGCAATCCAATGCTGAAAACCTGAAAAAAGACTTAGAAAATGCAGGGTTGAAAAATGTTGTGGTTAAAATTGAAATGATTGACTTATAAATAAACAAAAATGCTGGGGTCTGAGTAAAGTAAGATCCCAGCGACTAGATTATTTAACTAAAGGGCCTGTGGGTGCCTTGCTTTAGGTAAAGTGATTACGTTTACTTAAAGTAAAACTTAGTTTTAAGGTAAAAAATCAAAAACGTTTGATATAAATCATGCAATGGTTTATTAGCAGCCTACGACTCACGTTTTGAGATGTTAAAGCGGAACCGCGTGAATACAAAGTACGCAGAAACCTAGACAGCTACATACAATCTTGTTGGTGAAGCATGCCAAATCACCACACTGGATGCTGATACTGTAACCTACCGTTGCCAAGATAGTTACCAAGAACAAACGCAAGCGGTTGCCATTCATCAAAAGGCTGTTGACCTCATCCGAGCTTGTTTAGCGCAAAATAACTGGCACGAACAACAAAAAGAATCTGCTGATTCATTACGTACTACCTTTGTACTTGACGAGTCTACACCGGTTATTTCAATTCATACTGGTAAAACAATGTCTCGTTCCAAGCCATGGTCTACTTCCTTAGAAATAGGTAAACCCATTGCTTCCAAGTAACTTAATATTATCTGAAAGTGAAAAACAGGCAATACTTCACACTCCCATGCATGCCTTAGACAAACAAGCAATTAAAAAATACGTATAGAAAACGGGCGCAATTTAGCTGCGCCCTGCTCTTAATTCGTTTAGGCTTTATCCAATGCTTGGCTTACATCGGCAATAATATCGTCGATACTCTCAATACCCACAGATAAACGAATTAAATCGCGGCTAACGCCTGCATTCGCCAATTCTTCATCATTTAATTGACGGTGCGTGGTTGATGCTGGGTGGCAAGCCAGTGACTTTGCATCACCTATATTTACCAAACGTAAAATCATATTGAGTGCATCAATAAAGCGAGTGCCAGCTTCAAGACCACCCGCTATCCCAAAACTTAAAATACCTGACGCTTTGCCACTAGTGGTTGTTTTACTCATTGCGTTATAGGGACTTGACGCTAACCCCGCGTAATTAACCCAAAGCACCTTAGGGTGACTCTCTAGATATTCAGCAAGTTGTTGCGCGTTTTCACAATGGCGCTCCATACGTAGGCCTAGTGTTTCAAGACCAATTAAAATGTCAGAGGCATTTTTAGGCGCAAGAGTTGCGCCAGTATTTCTCAGTGGTACAACGCGGCAACGACCAATAAACGCCGCTTCTGCAAACGCTTCTGTATAAACCACATTATGATACGACGGATCGGGTTCATTCATCATTGCAAACCGTGTTGCATTGCCTTTCCAATCGAACTTACCTGAATCAACGATCATGCCGCCAATCGCCGTACCATGACCATTAATATATTTAGTCAATGAATGCACCACAATATCGGCACCCAACTCAAATGGCCGGCATAAATAAGGCGTTGCTACCGTATTATCTACAATCAGCGGCACGCCTTTACTGTGAGCAATTTGCGCTAACCGCTCAATATCAACAATATTTCCTGCAGGGTTACCGATTGACTCACAAAATACTGCGCGCGTATTTTCATCAATCGCATTTTCAAAACCGGCAAGGTCATCCGCTTTAATCATTCGTGCTTCAATACCTTGGCGCGGTAAACTATGGGCAAATAAGTTATAAGTACCACCATACACTTGGCTAGTACTGACAATATTAGTGCCCACTTCACACAAACATTGAATTGCGTAAGTGATGGCCGCCATACCAGAGGCCACAGCAAGCGCACCAATCCCCCCTTCCATGGCCGCAATACGCTGTTCAAGCACCGCATTGGTCGGATTCATAATGCGGGTATAAATATTCCCAGGTACTTTTAAATCAAATAAATCAGCACCGTGTTGTGTATCGTCAAACGTATACGATGAGGTATTATAAATCGGCACCGCCGCCGATTTAGTTGTAGGTTCAGATTCATAACCGTGATGTAGCGCTAAAGACTCAAGTTTCATAATTTTTTCCTTCAATATAATGTGCTACTAAACTAGCATTCATTGGTTATAAAGTGCACATGAAATATATTAAAGGATATTGAAACAATTAGAACTAAGCTATGAAAGTCGGCTAAGAGCGAATAGCAGACATTAAAAAATTAAATTTATTCCTGTGTTTTGAGTAGAAACCTAATTTTGTCCAATATCAGCGCACAAACAGGTAAGTATGAGGCTGTAAATCAAGGAAAGTCAGAGACAACAGTGCCGGTTAGCGTTAATTGGCCGTGTCCATCATGTAAGCAAGGGCGGCTGATAATGAAAAGCCTCTGTATAAAGGGTGCAGAAATAGACGGCCTAGCGACGGGAAGCATCATAATGAATAGTGGTTAATAGTAAGTCGAGCTGTTAAAAATAACTCATTAACTAAGTTGGTGTAACAGAGGATCAGCTTAGATGTGGTGCTGCCTAAAATAAGCAAAAAAGATAACAGCAGGCAAGAAATGATATAAAAAAGCGTAAAAATGAAATAAATAAACAGTAATTAACACGTCTAGTGGTAAATAGATGTCCAATAAAACTGCAATCAATAACTTCCCTAAAAAAGAGAATTCCTATAGCATTAAGCATACCAATAAAAATGTTGAGTGAGGAGTATGCTTCGTTCAACAAGGTATTTATACGATACAAACAACGTAACGTATAAATACTAAGACGTTATGTGCCTAAAATGTGGCACAATTAATTTTTTACCATTAACTAAAATAAGGAAATACGATGAGTTTTAGACAATTACGGAAATTTAGTAAAGATGAGTTGCTCTTTGATGAGAAAGAAACAAGAGTGATTTTAAAATTTATTTTTAAGGCAACTGATCATAAGTTAATTGATTCGATGACTATGACTGATACATTAAGGAGCTTTGCGCAAGGGTTATTAGTAGAAGCAATAGATGCATCATATAAAATTGGATATGTTGAATCTATTTTTAGAGCTAGCGCAAATCCAAATCAAGGAGCGATAAAAATTTTAAAATCTTTTGCTAAAAAAGCTGCGGTTCACTGGTTTAAAAATACTAAAGCTCATGATTTACAAAACGTAAAAGTATATCAATTTGTTCTAGATTTCATTGCTACTAGATTTAGATCCCAATTACCTCTTTTCATAGCAAAAAACACACCAGAAAATAACTTTGGAGCTTTTTTAGCGTATCAATCTCCTCCAAGCCACTTGAGTCAGGTATGGGGGTAAAATGATAAAAAATAAATTCAAAAAACTGATTGTACTTAGCATAACTTCAATCACATTCGTTTATTTGAGTACCCTTTTATACAGCATGTCAAAAATGACAACTGATGAAATGGTAATGTGTAGTGCTGGTGATGGTGGTTTTTATATAAGTAGCAATATTTGTGAAATTTATATGAAGCGCTTTAAAAGTGACTCTACTAATATAGAGGAGCTATCTTATGGGGGTATAGAAGTGATTTTGAACTTATCAAGTGATAAAAAATATGAGCTTGCAGAATTTTTTATTTCAAAAGGTTTAAATGTTAATGCTATTAATCAATATCAGAGCCAATTTGGTTATGACCTTCCTCCTGTGCAATCAGCAATCTTAGATAACGATTTAAAGAAAGTTAATTTTCTTATTCTTCACGGTGCAAACATAATGGCTAAAAGTAAATCTACAGGAAATTTAACATCTTTGGAGTTTGCAAAAAGTCTTCAAGAAAAAGAAAAAAACATAGATAGAAGCCTGATCATTACAGCTTTGTCTGAACATGAAAAGCACATAACAAATCATTAAAGTCGGACAAAAAATAGTTGGCTGCGGCTCGTTTCTCGCGCATTATAGCCAACTGTTTTTTGCCGCTTAATGAGACTACATGGACTCCCCTTTGTCAAGCAATAGCACTTCCAACAACAAGAAGATCTGACGCAGCTCTACATTCGGCGTTTATTAGCTTTGCTACGCTATCGCCCTGATGATTTGCGCTTGAGTAATGCCTCATTCGTTAGACAGCCTTTTATGGCTTCCCGATTAAACAGGCTTTCTTACTCTCGGTCTGACCGTGTTATCGTCAATTGCTAATGCACAGACTCGGTGGGGTTAACCGTTTCGGCTTACCTTACTACTAGAAACTCATTTCACATAATCTACCTGATACTCTTTTTCTGAGTGTAACAGTGCCCAAATTAATCGGGCATTTTTAGCGGCCAATGCCACAGTTGCTCGTTTGAATCCTCGTCGCTCAACAAGGTCTTTAACCCACATACTGGTTCGGTCAGTTTTATTTTTACAATTAGCAATAACGGCTCTTGCGCCATGAATAAGTGAGGTGCGAATATGTTTTTCACCTCGTTTGCTAATGCGACCTAACCGAACAACGCCGCCTGTGGCGTATTGCCTTGGAACTAAACCAATCCAAGCAGCAAAGGAACGGCTAGTATCAAAGTGCTTAGCGTCATTTACCGTAGCAACCACTGCAGTTGCTGTGATTTCACCAATACCTGGAATACTCATTAAACGTTTAGCGTCTTTCATTTGATTAGCTAGTGCGTATAGCTTTCGGTCGTATTTGAGTATTTCTTCATTTAAGCTTTTGATGCTTTGCCATAAATCATTAAGTAGCTCTCTTGCGAGGAAAGGTAAATTATTTTCCGCATCTTCGAGAATCCCACCAATAGCTTCGGCATCATTGGCGTCATTTTTTTCATTTTGTCGGTAGGGAATAACAAATTTAGATGTCATGATTCGTACATCATGACCTAACTTGGTGAATTCTCTTGCCCAGTAATGTGCGCCTGAGCAGGCTTCCATACCAATGATACAAGGTGGTAATTTAGCAACTTCAGCTAACAGTTTGTTTCTTTTAACAGTTTTACGTAATTTACACTTGCTATGTTCGTCAACACCATGAATACTAAAAACTAATTTGGCTAAATCGATGCCAAGTGCTTTAATTGGATACATATGGACTCTCCTTTTATTGAATGTTTTTAACACCTTTCAATATGGCACATAGATGCCGTTTGGTAAGGGGAGTCCATATCATTCGTTAGTTGCCTTTATTCTGGTGGAAAATTCTGCTTTTGGTGTAAAACTCGCATTATTCTAATCGTATCACCATCAACCCAATAAGAAACAATCATTGATATTTCAGGAATGATTAGCACTCTTCCACGAAAAATGTCTCTTTTAACACCCATTCGTGGGTGTTCTATTAACTTCTCAACTTTAGCTTCAATAGTTTGATCCGTTTTTTCTGCTGCACTTGGATTAAAATCAAAAAGAAATTCAAATATTTTTTCACGATCATTTAGTGACTCTTCTTCCCAAAAGATCATGATTTGTCTCTATTACGGATTTTTTGTTTTCTTGCTTCCATTAATGTTTTTGCTTGATCATGTACAATAAAATTAGCTTTTCCGTTATCAAACTTGTCAAATGCTGCATTTATTTGTGCCGATAGCCATGTATCATGGCTTATAGTTTTTCTCTGTTCTTCTGCTAAACTTTCTGTAAGTTCTCGGCATGCGTCGCTAAGAGTACGGCCTTGGCTTTCGGCCATTTGTTGCGCCAAACGTTTTGTTTCTTCATCAACTCTAAATTGAATGCGAGTGTCCATAATAAGTTACCTAAAATTAGTTTGTGCTCACAAATGTTAGCACTGCAATTAATCCAAGGCAACTATCAAGTTGCTTAAACGGACAAAAAACACAGTTGGGTTTCGCTACACTCAGCCCAACCTACATAAGAACAAAAAAGGCGCTTCCTGTTAAGGTAAGCGCCCTGCTATTTCACTCATTACTTATTTTACGATTTTCATTTCGTCTAATAAGTTTTGTGCGTTGTCTACTTTATCCATCACCCATAGCATGTAACGTGAATCAACATGGATAGAGCGATTAAGTGCTGGGTTGTAATCCCAGTCGCCAATAATGCTTTCGTACACACCATCAAACAGTAAGCCTACCAGTTCGGCTTTGCCATTAAGCGTAGGTGAACCTGAGTTACCACCGGTAGTATCCACATTCGATAAGAAGTTAACCGGTACGGTATTCATACCACCGGTGTAGTCACCAAATATTTTAGCCTTGATTTGCTGTTGCAGTTTTTCAGGCGCGTTAAATGGATCAACGTCGGTGTTTTTTGCAAGTAGCCCTTCAAGTGTTGTAAACGGTGTTGCTACCAAACCGTCTTGTGGTGAATAACCACCAACGGTGCCGTAGGTTACCCGTAACGTACTGTTAGCATCGGCATACACAGGTTTATTCTGCGCTTTATTGTAAGCAATAATTGCCGCCATTAATTGTGGGCGTGCTGCTTGTAATTTACCTGTAAGTGCTTTGTTTTCGTCTTCTTCTACTTTCATCACCGCAAAAATTGCTTTTGCATATTGAATGAATGGGTCTTGATTTTGTTCAAGTTCAGTAAATGATTGCTGAGACAATGCAATGCGAACGTCTTCATCATTAAGTGTTGAATTAGCATACATTTTCGATAGTAATGCACTGTGCTTGGCTTTATCAAAGCCATTTTGTAAGTTAAACGCTTTATCCACCTCAGCAAAGCGCTCTTCTTTAGGCAATGCAGCATAAAGCTCTAAAAAGTGCAGTAAAATTGCTTTATCAACGTCTGCATCAAACCGTCTACTCATACGTTTTAAACCAGCTTCAAAGCGAGGTAAATCACGCTGTTGATAACCAGATTCACGCTCACTATCCGGTTTTTGTTGCTCATACGCTAAGCGATATAAACTACGTGCGGTACTGATCATTTGTGAACGGTGCACATAACCAAGCATACGATCACGTTCATTGTGCTGTTGCGACTGAGCCACCAGCGTTGATAAATCATTTAACACAGAACCATAGTGTTTTTTACGCTTACGGTCGCTGTTTATCCACGCAGTTAGATCATGTTCAAACTGTTTTTTACGCTCATACATAGTGCCTTTATTAAAGCTTTCGATCATTGAGCCATAGTTTTTAATGTAATTGTTGTAACCTGCAATAGTGCTTTCATAAGCAATACGCGCTTTACTGCCATCTTCTGAGTTTTCTTCAATCAAAGCGACATATTTTGAATTATGCTCACGTGCTTTGGGGTAGCTGGTATTAAATACATAATCAACTTCAGCAGCAATGCGGTAACGGTTTGTCCGCCCTGGGTAACCTGTCACCATTACAAAGTCACCCTCTTGCACGCCTTTAGCACTGACACTGAGATATGACTCAGGCACATAAGGTACATTTTCTTCGCTAAATTCAGCCGGTTTGCCATCTTTACCTACATACGCACGATAGAAAGAAAAATCACCCGTGTGACGCGGCCACATCCAGTTATCTATATCGCCACCATATTTGCCTACGCCCATCGCTGGTGCGTACGCTAAACGTACATCTTTTATCTCGAGTGATTTAATCAAATAAAATTCTAAACCACCGTGAAATGAATACACATTACAGCGGTAGTTTTTATCAGCTTCACACTCGGCGACTAGCGCTTTTTCGTTTTTCTCTAGCGCATCGTAGCGTGCTTTTGCGCTGAGTTTTTCAGTGCCTTTTATTACTTTTTTGGTCACGTCGGTAACTGTTTCTGTTACATAAACACGTGAGCCTGGTGCAGCTGGTAGATCTTCAGCAGGCGTTTTTGCTAAAAAGCCATTTTCTAAAATATTGTTCTCTGGTGTTGAGTTATATTGGATCGAACCATATGCACAGTGATGATTAGTAACCACCAGCCCTTTTGGCGATACAAATGATGCGGTACAGCCACCAAGGCTTATCACTGCATTCATTGGGAACTCGGTTAATTTAGAAATCGATTTTGCATCAATTTCTAATCCTTTGGCTTTTAGAATCGATTCTAGATCAGGAAGTTGGTGTGGTTGCCACATGCCTTCATCAGCAAATGTTGTGCCCGATACTACAATAGCAAGTGATGCTATGAGTGGTTTTAAACGCATTTTTTTATCCTTTTTATTGTTTCTATAACAGGTTACGCGTGCAGCCTTAGCAAGGTCAATATTTCTGCGACAAAATAGCTGCACTATTGTGTAACAAAATACTGAAAACAAATACTTCTTCGAGCTCTATTGGCAATAAAAACAACACAACAATGCAATCATTTGGTCATTTTCAATAGCTAGGATTTAAATATTATTAATAATGCACGGCCTAATTATGACTGCTATTTTTTTGATCAACCTCGCTCGTTCAACGGAGCGATTAGCAAACAGCCAGCGACAATTAGCTGCACATAGGCTAAGTTTTGAGCGTATAGATGCAATTGATGGCGCCATGCTTTCACAAGCGCAAAAAGAAATTAATTACAGTCCTAGCCTCAACAAACAAAAATACCATTACTCGCTCAGTGCTGGGCAGATTGGCTGTTACTTGAGCCATCGCAAAGCGTGGCAAACCATTGTCGATAGAAAACTTGATTACGCAATTGTGCTCGAAGATGACTTTATCTTAGATACGAGTATTAATAGTGCAATTAAAAATATTGAACAATTACCGCTCACTTGGCAACTGATAAAACTCTCAGCTTATCAAAACCGTACTCGCAAAATCGCCTATCAAGTGCCGTTGCAGTTTGAGCAAAAATTAGTGATCCATAAAAAGTTGATGACAGGATGTTGTGCTTCTGCAATCAGTTATCAAGGTGCAAAACAATTATTAGCAGCTACTAAGACATTTGCCCGCCCTGTTGATTGTGACCTACAACATATATGGGAAACTCAAGTAACAGGCTATTCATTACTGCCGTATCCAGTCTCTCAAGATTGTGAGCAAGTAAGTGATATAAAGTCGCGTAGCAATGCCCGCGTAAAAAAATCGTTTTTAGCCCGTAAAGATCAGCAACTCAGTAGCGCGGTAAATAATCACTTTGCAACGGCGGCATTTATCAAAAAGACTAAGCGTGCTTTACCCGATGATCCTAAGTACAAAAAAGGAGCCGTAGCTCCTTTTTACTCATAATCGAGAATGATCGAATGGTCTTTATTTTTTAGCGAGGTTTGGATGCTCTACACCCATCCACGCTTTAAATAGTGCCATTTGTTCAGCTGTTGCATTTTTATCCGCAACCAGCTTTTTATCTTTATCAAAGCTTTGTGCTAGCGTTAGCGTGGTACTTTGCAATGCATCACGACGAATAAAGTCAATGATTACTTTATCACCTGCTTTGAAGGTTTCTAAGCTCAATTCTAAATCTTTGCCAACATGCTTTTTATTAATCGCAACAATTTTGTCATCGGTGGTCAAACCCGCTTGCCATGCAGCACCATCGCGGCGTACATGAGTAAGAACCAATAACTCACCAGTATTTTTTGCCATCGCATCAACACTGGCAACGGCTTTTGCATCTTGTGGACGCGTTAACACTAAGCCTACTTTTTTAAACAGTGCCTCAAAATCAATATCTGCTGGAGCATCAACATTATTTGCCCACCACTTGCCATAATCACGACCCGTTAACTGTTTTAAAATAGTTTTCACGTCAGTTGCTGTAAAGCCATGCGGCATTTTATATTGATTATAAAGTGCACGATGAACATCACGATAGCTCTGTTTACCTTGGCTTTTTTCTAGTAAATCAATATCAAGGGCCATCGAAATCAATGCGCCTTCTGAGTAAATATTAGTACTGTAGTTACGCGCATGGTCACCACCTTGATTTATCCATTTATCAAAGCTGGTTGCGGTGGCACTTTGTACTTCGCGCCCAGGTGATGATAAATGACGGTTGACGGTTTTCGTTAACACGTCTAAAAATTCATCCGTCGTCGCAATCCCTGAACGCACCATTAAGTGATCTTCAAAATAACTGGTTGAGCCTTCCGCTATCCATAATAGTTTATCGTAATTAATATGCGTGTAATCATAAGGAACTAAACCTTCAGGTCTGTATGCTTTTACGTTCCAAGTATGGATGAATTCATGTGCAGCGGTGCTAATAAACGCAAGGTAATCTTTACGTGAGCCAAAACGATCACGAGGACGTTGAATAATCGTTGAATTTAAATGCTCTGTTGCACCACCGGCTCCTGAGGTCGCGTGCACCATAAATACATAACGCTGATATGGGTATGCATCCCAAATAATATTGCCAGTAGCGACTAACTTTTTAAGATCAGTAAGCATTTGTTCAACATCGTAGTTGCCCTCGCCCCAAATCACTAATTCATAATCGCGGCCATCTACGGCAAACTTACGGAGCTCATTAACACCCGTTTCAATCGGCGAATCAACTAATACATCGTAATCTGCGGCCTTAAAGCTATGTTTTGAGCCCGCATTATCCATACCAGAGACTGAGCGCCATGCTGCTGGCACATCAAGTTTAACGGTAACAGGCTCTTGACGAAATGATTCACTGAACATAAAAAAGCCCGATGCATCGATAAAAGCGTGGCTGTCATCGATGTGACGTGCACGTTTACCAAGCTCATTAGCATAAACTTGGTAATCAATATTTACCTCGGTTGGTTCATTAAGATGAACTCGCCAAGTACTGGCATCCACTTTTTTCCATTTTAATGCTTTGCCATTCTCGTCTTTAGCCTCAAAAAAACGCACGCCATTGGCAAGATTTAAAATTTCGTAACGGCCGGTCCGCCAAGCAGGTAATTTTACGTCTAAATGTGCCTGCGCAGTTTGCGGAAATTCAACACTCACATTGCCCAAATGATGCTCAGGTTGAGTAACAGTAAGTGAATAATTAACATCGGCCCATGCCGAGTGAGATAAAGCAGCTAATACCGACAAAGCTAAAAACTTTTTCATAAAGGCTCTTAATTCTTCTATCAAGTCATTTTATTTGTGTTTGAGCCTAACAACGATGATGAGCAATGTGAATTAAAAGCGATAAATACACGTGCAGATAGGTTCGATGAATAAAAATCATCAACAAATACTTAGTTTTTGACTTAGTAACTACATTTGTGTAAATTTTGTTGTAAACTTACGCAATAGAGATTTATTCAATGGCGGTAACTATTAGTGTCACAACAGCTCGAAGTTTTAAACAAAAAACTTAAACAAGCCATTGATACTCGCATGGTCGTTGAACATGCACGTAAACATCAGGTAGATACATTGACACACTTTGCAGCTAAGTTATCGTTGAGTTGTAAAGGGATGGACATTGAACTTGATAATCGCTTAGCTAAGTTTCGTAGTGCGCTAGCGAAAGGAGTGGATTTTGAATTATTTGCTCCTCAGATCGGTGAAATTCTCACACTGCTAAAAAATCAAGAGGCACAACAGGCTTCACATCAGCGTGAACTTCATAACAGTGTCCTTGATGCTGGTAAGTTACTGCAAAAAACCAAAGGGTTACCGGATGATGCCCGCAGAACACTGCGCCATTTACTGGACCATGAACTGAATAATGTGCAATCTACACGGGATTTCATTCCACTTCTTAATCGTCTAGTAACGATTTATCATCAAGCCTTACAAGTAAAACTGACTATTCCTGAATGCCAGCAAAGTGCCATGCAACCAAGTTTAGCAAAAGAGTTACTAAATTTAGCTAATGATTTAGTATTTGAAGATGAAACTGCAGATCAAGTAAAAACCATAAAAAATAATATCTCTGAAACCGATTCAGTGGATGATTTATTAACCTCTGCAATCGATATTATTCGCATCATTGCTAGTAATATTAGTAAAGAGCGTCAATCTGCACAAAGCTTTTTAGTGTCATTGAACCAAACGCTCGAAGAACTACACCATTCAATTGTTTCAACAAGTAAACATTCAGAAGCAATGGGGGCTGAATTTACTGCATTGAACAAGCGTATTGAAGATAAAATTAATAATCTGACAGCACAAACCCAAAGTGCCACGTCAATTTCATCATTAAAAGCGTTAGTTGATTACGAATTACAATCGTTAAGTGAAGACTTAATAGAAAAAGAGCGCCTCGAGCAGCAAGATCGCGATATGTTGCTAAACAGTTTTCAAGCGATCAATCACCGTATTGGCAGCCTTGAATCTAAATTATCTAAATATAAAAAGCGCCTGCATGAGCAACGCTTTAAATGTTTGCTTGATGGCCTTACCAAACTGCCAAACCGAGCCGCATTTGACGAACGTTTTCATCACGAATTTCATTTGTTTGCAGTACAAGAATCCGATGTCACCTTAGTGGTGATTGATGTTGATCACTTCAAGTCTATCAACGATACGTATGGTCACAGCGCAGGTGATAAAACGTTACAAGTGATTGCCAAAACGTTGCAAATGTCAATTCGTAAATCTGATTTTATAGCCCGCTACGGCGGTGAAGAATTTGTTTTATTAATGCCGGGTATGCCCTTAGAACATGCCAATAAACCTCTTGAGAAACTAAGAAAAGCGGTGAAAGGAATTCCGTTTAAGTTCAAAGATAAACAAGTAGAGATAACGGTTTCCGTCGGTGCCACTCAGTTTAAAAAAGGCGATACCCCCTTGGGCGCTTTTGACCGTGCCGATGACGCCCTCTACAAAGCAAAAAATACCGGTCGTGATCGCTTGTATATCAATAAATAACAGCAACCGACCTCGTGCTTTTTATAGCAAGGAGAACGCCTATGTTAATACAGTTAAACCCGACAGGTGTGTTAGATTTACTGTCGCAGCTCGAAGTTGATTTATTAGAGCAATCGTCTACCAGTGAACGTTATAAGTTATTTAGAAACTGTGCACTAGCTGTTCTCAATGTGGGTAGTCATACTGACTCCAGTTCAGAGATTTATAATAAATATCAAGATTTTGATATTCGCTTACTGAGTCGTGAGCGAGGCATAAAAATTGAGCTACTCAATCCTCCAACTACCGCTTTTGTTGATGGTGAAATAATCACCGGGATCCACGAACATATTTTCTCTGTTATTCGTGATATTTTATTTATTTGTCAAAAATACGAAAAAGATTTAACCGAACAAAAAGCCATTACTCATATGGTCTTTGATATGTTGCGTAATGCCGCAGCGCTTCGTGTTAATAGCGATCCTAGTATGATTGTCTGCTGGGGTGGTCATTCAATTAACGAAAACGAATATAAATACACTAAACAAGTAGGTTACGAGCTTGGTTTACGTGGCTTAAATATTTGTACTGGCTGTGGCCCAGGAGCCATGAAAGGCCCAATGAAAGGTGCAACCATTGGACATGCAAAACAACGCAACACCAATAACCGTTATTTGGGCTTAACAGAGCCAAGCATTATTGCCGCAGAGCCACCAAATCCGATAGTTAATGAACTAGTTATTTTACCAGACATTGAAAAACGCCTTGAAGCTTTTGTTCGCACCGCCCACGCGATAATTATTTTTCCTGGCGGTGCGGGTACTGCTGAAGAGTTATTGTATTTACTTGGCATTTTACTTCACCCTGATAATGCCAAACAGTCGTTACCGGTTATTTTAACTGGGCCGAAAGAAAGTGAAAATTACTTTAGCGAATTATGTCACTTTATTGAAATGACCTTAGGCAAGGAAGCACTTGATAAATTTGAAGTTATTATAGATAACCCAGAATTAGTTGGGATGAAACTTAAATCTGCAATGGCGAATGTACGTGATTACCGCAAGAGCCAAGGTGATGCCTATTACTTTAACTGGACGTTAAAAATTGAACATGAATTTCAGCAACCTTTCGCACCAACTCATGCCAATATGGCTGGGCTTGATTTACATTTAGATCAAGAAAAACAATTACTAGCCGCTAATTTACGCCGTGCATTTTCCGGTATTGTTGCTGGTAATGTTAAAGACGAAGGCATACAAGCCATTAAACAACATGGCCGGTTTATCATCAGCGGTGAGCCGACTTTAATGAAAGCCATGGACAAACTCCTGCAAGCATTTGTTGAGCAAGGAAGAATGAAGCTCCCAGGCAGTCAATATGTTCCATGTTATGAAGTCAAAGCATAAGGGTTAATGTATTCGTGTCAGGTCAGTTACTTTTAATCGATGCGCTTAATTTAATTAGGCGCATTTATGCAGTTGATAGTAATCAAAACAAAGGCAGTGATGAGCAAATGATAAATACCTGCTGCGCGCGGGTAGCTAACGCTTGTGAAAAACTCATAAAGATCACCCAAGCAACACATGCTATTGCAGTATTTGATGGTGATAAAAGCTGGCGATATCATTACTACGCTCAGTATAAGAGCAGTCGTGCTCCCATGCCTGAAACTCTGAAAAATTCATTAGATAAATTTAAACAGGCGATTGAGCAGACGGGAATTGTAGTGTTTGCCCCAGTAAACGATGAAGCAGATGATATTATTGCCACATTAGCCCATAAAATGGCGCAAAACCAGTTGTATTGTACAATTGTCTCGACTGATAAAGGGTTTTTACCTAGCTTAAATAATTATATTAATGTGTATGATTATTTTAAAAAAGAATATTTAGATCATCACTCCATTGTACAACGTTTTGGCGTTGAGCAAGCTCGACTCATTGATTTTTGGGCAATGGCTGGTGATAAAACGAATGATATCCCGGGTATTAAGGGAATTGGTACTAAAACAGCACAAGAAATTATTAGTAAACACGCAGATATAACATTGGCGGTAAAGGATAAGACGCTCTCTGCAGCGGTGCGTAAAAAGTTGGCAGCTGGCATGGCAGACTATATTACCTCTAAACATTTGGTTGGTTTACGTACAGATATTAACTTAGGCTTTAGTTTAAAGCAGTTAAGACTCAATTAATCGCATTCACGTAGCACTGAATTTGAACTATGCGTATACTCAATTCAAGTCTCAGCGTAAGAGTGCACAATGTTTAAGAAGGTTTTTCGCTATCTCATATTAGGTTTAGGTGTATACGCCTTGATCGCTACTTTGGTCATTACTTTTTACAAAGATGATCCGCAGGCGATGATTTGGCAAGACCGAGAAGCGTTCAATAAGCGTTATATCGCTAAATTAAGTATCGAAACACCGACTAACTTAAACACTGTATTAGAGTATTTAGGCAGTCCAGACCTAACATTCGCTAAACGTGATAACAAAGAGGTATGGCAAGTTATTTTTTACCGTACTCAACATATCAAATCAGATGGGATCACGACTATGGATGAGTGTACTGGTTTACTGTTTAAAAATGGCGAATTGATTTTGTGGGGGCCAAGTGCATTTGATGCATTTGAGCAACGCGGGTAATTGATTACTTATGGATAAACTCTGCGCACAAGATCTTACCAGCCTATTTGAAAAAACTCACAAAGTATTAAGGCTTTATCATAATAAAAGTCAGTGGCCACAAATTTATTCGCTATTGACACAACTCGCTGAGCAATATTATAAACTCTATAATTCACATCCAAATGCGATGCAAGCCCAACTTACTCTGTATGTAGAAACCCACGGTTATACAACCAACTTAGTGGTCAATCAATGTGTCATTGTCGCCGCTTTTTGTCGTAGTTTAAATTACGACAGTAAAATCAGCCAATTGCTTATTTGTGTCTGTTTAACTAACTATTTATGTGTGCAAACACAAACCAATAAATTGGCTCTGCGCCAACCACTTACCCAACAAGAAAAAAAACAATGGCAATCTCGTCATCAGCTAGCAGTCAAATTACTGCAATCTGCTAATGTTCTCACTGACCATATCACATGTATTTTAGCACGCTTGAATAAATATAAGCAGGCCTTGTTAAGCACGCCAAAAATCATGATCTATGATGGGCCAACAACGTTAGTTGCGTTAGCCAATATTATTGCGATGAACATCACCTACCGTAACCAACATGATCATATCGATATCTATAAAGCAGTGGCTGATATTTATATCCGTACCCCGAACCTGTTTGCTCAACAAGCCTTAAAAGCATTAATCGGTCATTTTGGCCCCTACCTGCCAGGATCTTTGGTAAATTATAGCGAGCAGCAGCTCATTTATATTGGTAAAAACCATCAGCAACGGGATTTATTAATTGCGTTACATGAACAGCAAAAAGCTAAATGGTACAGTGCCAAAGCAAAGCTAGAATCATATTCAAAACAACGACCAAGTAGAGACCAGCGATTATTGTTTAGCGTATGGTTCAATGAGCACATAGCCCCTCCTATTGAAATTGAAAACGTTGATAAACAACAATTACTAATGTTGATACGCCAAGTTAAAATACAAAAAGAATACACATATAGCGCCCTTGCTAAATTACTCAACGATCATCCAGCGACAATTGAGTTACTTCGTGAAGCAGTAAAGCCTTACAATAAAGAGCAGCTACCAGGCAAAGACTTACGCCATTGTTTATCAATGGTTGGCTTATATAATGCGCCAGCGATCATTCAACGGGTACTCTTTGAGCAATTAGTAAACTACCAAGCCCATCCATTAATGCAACATATACACTTGCGCTTACAGGCAATCATAAATTTATTAAACCAACTGGTAAGTCGTGATCAACACAACCAGTTCGAGCACCTAGCTCTGCCTATTTATGGTTACGTAAATTATTTGATCGAATACTGTAGTACCACAATTAGCCGTAAAACAATGTATGAACTCTCACCTAAAAGTGATGTCAGCATGCCTTTTGCGTGGCTATTCGGTGTCACGGTTCACGATAGTGAGCATTTATCGGCTTATTTACTTGAATTGCTTGGTGATAACCCATGGACACAAGCGCTCTTAGATGCAGAACGGCAAAAGAAGCAACACTTATCTGCTGAGGCACAATTATGGGTTGCAATAAAACTCGTCGTTATTAAGGTGTATCAACCCAACGCAATACAAAGTAGTTGGCAAACACACACTTTTGAGCAAGTATTAAAACGCTTAGATTGGCCGTCCTGCGAGGATTTTTATGCTCAGCTACCAAGCTTAGGTTTAAGCAATAGCGTATGAATATTTATTAGACATAGTGACTAATTTAGTGCGTTTTCGTGGGTTTTACTGGCAAAAAGTTGAATAAATTGCTATAAAAGCCGCTTATATTTTCAAACTCATTCACGTAAATAATCTAACACATTATCGCAGTTTAATAATGCGTCACATTTACGTGCATCTCTAACTCGTAATAGGAAAAGTTCATGGCCAAACAAACCATCACAGTGATCAAAGGCGACGGCATCGGTCCGAGTATTATTGATTCAGCCCTTGAGATCTTAACAGCCGCAGGGTGCGATTTTGATTATGAATTCGTTGATGCAGGCCTTGCTGCCTTAGAAAAAACCGGTGAATTATTACCACAAGATACCATTGATACTATTGCGCGTAATAAAATTACTCTTAAAGGCCCACTAACCACTCCTGTTGGTGAAGGTTTTACTTCAATCAATGTAACTTTACGAAAGCAGTTTGGTTTATACGCCAATGTACGCCCAGTTAAATCATTTGTTGGCACTAAAGCACGTTATGAAGACATTGATATCATCACTGTACGTGAAAATACGCAAGGCATGTATTCAGGTTTAGGCCAAGTGACATCTGAAGATGGTAACGAAGCACAAGCGATGTCTATGATCACTCGTGAAGGTGCTGAAAAAATCGTTACTTTTGCTTACGAACTAGCTGTTCGTGAAGGCCGTAAAAAAGTAACCGCGGTTCACAAAGCTAACATCTTAAAGTCAACATCAGGCTTATTCTTAAAAGTAGCCCGTGAAGTTGCGGAACGTTATCCTGAAATTGAATCAACTGAGATGATTGTTGATGCAACCTGTATGAAACTGGTAATGAGCCCAGAAGAATTTGACGTTATCGTTACTACAAACCTGTTTGGTGATATTTTATCAGATTTATGTGCGGGTCTTGTTGGCGGCCTAGGTATGGCACCTGGCGCTAATATCGGTGAAAATGCAGCTATCTTTGAAGCCGTTCACGGCAGCGCACCTGACATTGCAGGTAAAAATCTAGCAAATCCAACCTCTGTTATCTTGGCATCCATTCAAATGTTAGAGCATTTAGAAATGGGCGAAACTGCAGAGCGTATCCGCAGCGCTGTAGCAGACGTAATTAAATCAGGTGATCGTACAACTCGCGATTTAGGTGGCAGTCACGGTACGACTGACTTCACTCAAGCTGTTATCGATCGTTTATAAACTAAACCTAGATTATTAGCATGATAATAAAAGTCAGTATTTACTGGCTTTTTTGCAACTTAATTTATGCTTACTAGCCGCTACCACCTAATTGCCACGCATAGTCATAAGGTGCTTGACCGCCTGATATATACCCAAACTATCTCAAGATGCGAGCGTCGTTGGAATTAACAGCGATTTAGACAAGGCATTGATCGCAAGTAATAGTGACTCTATAGTTAAAATCAGTCCCTTATAATAAAAGTAACGCCTTGATATTAAGCCCCTGTGAAACGCTGAATTCTGCATATTGAGGTGGCTTGGGTATATAGACACCGCAAACACCTCAAAAACGCATAATTTCTTTTATTTTTCGGTTAAAATCGCAGCTTAAAGCAACTTTTAAATATAAAAATAAATAATTTGGAATTTTAATGCAGCACTGTCATTTTAACTGTTGACATTAGTTAGCAAAACATTTAAAAATAAGGCTATTAAATTTGTAGACTTAGTGTGTTGTTTGGCTATCACGACGTAATAACTCATTAAAGCTTGTATAACAACTACCGAGAAGAAAAAATATTATGAAATATCAATTTCACCTAGTCACTGTACTCGTACTGGTCTTAGTTTTAAGCCCAGCGGGGATGTATTAGAAGGTGAAATAGCTTTTTAAAAACCCCCGCCCTAAGCGGGGGTTTTTTTATGCATTTAAATTACACGGTAATTGCATAGAATAAATGGGGAGTGCGTGCAAGAGCACATTATTACTCATGACAATAATCAACAGGTAACAGGCACGCAGAGGAATGAGGATGAGTACACAACAATATAATGGCTCCGAACTAGTTGTTCAGGCATTAAGGGCATTACAGGTAAAATATATATTTGGCTACCCAGGTGGCTCTGTATTAGATCTTTATGACGCATTATTTCAGCAAGATGATGTTGAACATATTTTAGTTCGTCATGAGCAGGCAGCAACCCATATGGCTGATGGGTATGCACGCGCCACAGGTGAAGTGGGCGTCGTATTAGCAACATCAGGTCCTGGTGCGACAAACTGTATCACGGGGATCGCTACAGCCTATATGGATTCGATTCCTATGGTAGTGCTATCCGGTCAAGTGCCGACTAACTTAATTGGTGATGATGCATTTCAAGAAACTGATATTGTCGGTTGCTCTCGGCCAATAGTAAAGCACAGTTTTAACTGTCGTAGCGCAAAAGATATCCCTACAATTTTGGCTAAAGCATTTTATATTGCAAGTACTGGACGCCCAGGCCCTGTGGTCGTAGAACTGCCAAAAGATATGTTAAACCCTGCACTTAAATTTGATTTTGAGTGTCCAACAACCACAGAGCTGAGAACCTACAGCCCAAACATCAAAGGCCACCCAAAGCAAATTCGCAAAGCCGTTGCCGCTATTTTAGAAGCCAAAAAACTGGTCATTTACTCAGGTGGCGGGATTATTATTTCTAACACCTCAGAGCAACTGACTCATTTGGTTGAATCACTCAATGCACCAATCACTAATACCTTAATGGGATTGGGCGGTATTTCCGGTGTTCACCCTAATTTCATTGGTATGCTAGGTATGCATGGGAGCCTTGAAGCAAATAAGGCGATGGCAAATGCCGATGTGATCTTAGCGCTAGGTGCCCGATTTGATGACAGGGTAACCAATAATGTGAAGAAATTTTGTCCCAATGCGACGATTGTTCATGTTGATGTTGATCCAACCTCTATTTCAAAAACGATCAAAGCCCACATTCCAGTAGTCGGTTGCTTATCAACCGTAATTGAGCAATTACAAACAGCGATAGATAAAAGCCCTATTAAAATTGATCGTAGCGCACAAGAAGACTGGTGGCGTCAAATCATTAGCTGGCGTGAACAAAAATGTTTAAGCTACAGCACTGCGGGCGATAAAATAAAGCCTCAGGCCGTCATTGAAGCAATTTATAAAGCCACTAATGGTGACGCTTATATAAGCTCTGATGTAGGTCAGCATCAAATGTTTGCAGCGCAGTACTACCCGTTTAAAAATCCTCGTCAGTGGATCAACTCAGGGGGTCTTGGCACTATGGGCTTTGGTCTGCCAGCGGCTATGGGAGTAAAACTCGCGTTTCCTGATAAAGAATCAGTGTGTGTCACCGGTGATGGTTCGATTCAAATGAACATTCAAGAGCTTTCGACATGTTTACAATATAACTTGGCTGTAAAAGTGGTGTCACTGAATAACCGCTCTTTGGGTATGGTGCGTCAATGGCAAGATATGGTCTATGGTGGTCGTCACTCGTCGTCATATATGGAATCATTACCTGATTTCGTCAAACTTGCTGAAAGTTATGGCCACGTAGGTATTCGCGTTAATACCCTTGAAGAACTACAACCCGCTATTGAGAAAGCGATGAAGATAAATGATCGTTTAGTGTTTTTAGATATTTTGGTTGATGAAAATGAACATGTTTACCCGATGCAAATTAAACTAGGGGCAGTTGATGACATGTGGTTGCGTAAAGGAGTGAAAGCATAATGCGTCGTATATTATCTATTCTACTTGAGAATGAGCCAGGCTCTTTATCGCGTATCGTTGGCCTGTTTTCACAACGCGCCTACAACATCGATAGTTTAACTGTTGGCACAACTGACGATCATTCTTTATCACGTATTACTATCACTACCTTAGGTGATGACCGTGTGGTTGAGCAAATCACTAAACAAGTCAATAAATTAGTTGATGTATTAAAAATTATTGATCTCACTGAAATGGTGCATATTGAACGTGAGCTGTTATTAGTAAAAGTATTTGCTCAAGATGAGACTAAACGTGCTGCAGTAACGCGAGTGGTAGATGTATTCCAAGGCGCTATTTTAGACATGGGTCGCAACAGCTATACATTACAGCTTGTTAGTAGCACAGATAAAATTGAATCGTTTTTAGATACCTTACGCCATGAGAGTGACATAATTGAAGTGGTACGCTCTGGTGCGGTAGGTATTGGCCGCGGTGATAAAGCACTAAAAGCTTAAACCATAGATTAATAACCAGATACAAAAAAAGGGCTAATTAGCCCTTTTTTATTTAACCAATCTAATTGATTAAGGATTAACTTGATCTTTAAGACCTTTACCTGCTTTAAAGCTTGGGATAGTTGCCGCTGCAATTTGGATTTCGGCACCAGTTTGTGGGTTACGGCCAGTACGTGCAGCACGCTCTTTTACAGAGAAAGTACCAAAACCAACTAGTGCAACTGAATTACCTTCTTTTAAAGAAGAAGTAACAGCACCAGTGAATGCGTCAAGTGCGCGTGTAGCTGCTGCTTTAGAGATTTCTGCATCAGTAGCGATTTTTTCAACTAATTGAGCTTTATTCATTTGTTAAATTCCTATTCGTTATTATTTTGCCTTCGCAAAACCTATCTTTATGCATTTTTTAAGTATTGGCAACAGCAAAATGCTTTTTTCGCGTAAATTCTTAAAAAATGAGTAAATTTTAAATAATTGCCCAAATAAATATTGATTTAAAGATTAACCAACAATGAATTTACGCAATATGTAATAAATCAATATGACAATTTGTTTATCATTCAACTTTTTCGATAACTAAGGTCACTTCCCCAACCTCAATGCCAAACTTATCAATAGCTGTACGGTTAATCAAGCGCGATTGTGTTACCAGGTACATCCAATCATCTAAATTAACTTCAATGGTGTCATCTCCATAAGGTAATTTAAGCGTATATTGCCAATGAAATACACTGCCATTACTTTTTCCTTTCGCGATACCTATCACATCACCTGCGGTGCCAGTTAAAGTATTGTCAGTATTGAGTGTTATTTTCCACACTCGGCGTTGGGTTTCACCATCATCGTAAACAAAATCTTCCTCTATAACGCCGTTATTGCCATCCCAACTCGCATTCATGTCAACAACCATCTTACGGGTTACTTCACCTTTAAAGTCTTGGACAACACCATAGGCTTTCAATTTGCCACTAAAAAATTGTTTAAAATTAAATTCTGGCTGACTTCCTTGGTAATACTCAACATCTGGCGCAGCACAACTGCTTAATAAAAATGTGCAACTAAGTAAAAATAATGTAGTAATTCGCTTCATGTTATTGCCCTATTAGTTGTTTTCGCATTTGTGGCTCAGAGGTATCGGCGTCAAGCCAAATAGCTAAGAAGTTATCCGCAAAACCATTTTGCTCTATAGCCCCTAACTTTTTACCATTAAAATAAAATGTGCCAATACCATTTTCATCCGTAATGAAGGATAGCGATTCACCTTTTTTGATATCTGGCCAAAGCGCAGCTAACTGTGCATCGTATTTACTAATAATCTCTTTTTTACCCAAATGCTGCCATTGTTCGTTTGTCGCTTTGATTATGTCCTTTGCAGCAAAATCGCGTAAATAGGTCAATGTCAGTTTAGTGGGATGATTACCAAACTGATAGGTCCCAGATGGGTTTGCTAACTGCGCCTGATAGACATCCCAAAATAGATACTCAAAACGAGCCTCACCGACCACTTTAAAATCAGCTGCAAAGCTTCGGCTGCATATCAATACAATTAAAATGATTAGCCCTTTAGTTAATCTTGCTATCATTACCGGACTCCAAATTTCTAAGTTAAATAGTTACACCTGTATGCTCATTTGTGTTCAGAAACTAACAGGTACTTTTTGCTATATGTGTTTATCACCCTGATAAAATTGAACATAAGCGACCAAGCAAAACCATATATAAGCCAAAATTGCCAAACTACAGGATGAACCTCTAACGCCCCAAAACGCGCACCAGCAATATAACTTGCGGGGGCAAAAACAGCACAGAGCAACATCGCTAAATACCAAGGCGTGCGATGCAAAAATTGCATTGACGTATTAATGGTTAAGAGTAAGGCACACCAAAGTAATATAAACCACAATGGAAAAGGGGATATACTAAAAGATAAAAAGCCAACCTCAACCATCAAATATTCAAAGCTTAACGAGATCATTAAGCCATAGCACAGTAACAGCATATCTTGTTGCTTTTGCTGCGACAGGCATAGCATTAGTATGATGATTAATAAAATCGGTATAATAGCGCGCTGCTCAAGGAATAATGCTAAAAGCCACACTCCTTGAAACAGCAAAAAATTAATAACTGAGCGCAATGTCATCACTTGAATGGTTAAAACGCGGTTTACGAGCAACTAAATGCACTGTACTGGTTACTCGCGCCCTAAATGCGCCTTCACAGTAAGCTAAGTAAAATAACCACAATCGATAAAAACGCTGGTCGAACTTAACTTTGTCGATTTCTGGCCAGCTTGCAATAAACCGGGTGCGCCAATCAGCTAAGGTTCTTGCATAATGAACGCCGATATCACTAATACTGTGTACCACCATGTCTGATTGATTTTTTATTTGCTTATTCATTTCATCAATACACGGTAAACAACCACCAGGGAAAATATATTGCTGAATAAAATCAGAATTTTTCAGGTAATGTTGATAGCGTTGATCAGCAATTGTGATTGCTTGGATCAGCATTGCACCACTGTCTTTGAGTAAGTCATTACATTTTTTGAAAAAGCTGGGTAGGTATTCATGACCAACCGCTTCTATCATTTCTATTGACACTAGCTTATCGTAACTGCCTTCGAGTAAACGATAATCTTGTTTCAATAAGGTTATCTTATCTTCAAGCCCCAACTGGGTAATTTTTTCTGCCACAAACGCATGTTGCTCATCAGAAATAGTTGTAGTAGTAACGTGGCAGTCATAATGTGTTGCAGCATGAACGGCAAACGCTCCCCACCCTGTGCCAATTTCAATAACTGTTTCACCGGGTTGTAAATCTACTTGTTGGCAGATTAAATCAAGCTTATGGCTTTGTGCTTGCTCAAGAGAAGCATCTTTTGATGGGTATACAGCGCTTGAGTAAAGCATTTCAGTGCTTAAAAATGATGAATACAACTCATTGCCTAAATCGTAATGAGCAACAATGTTTTTCTTTGAACCTTGCTCAGAATTTTTGTTTTTACGGTGGTTTATTCGATTGTAAAGATTACTAATAAACGCAAACTTACGTTCAAATTGGTCCAGTTGAGCCTGATTAATGGCAAAAATTTCAATCAACGGAGTTAAGTTAGTACATTCCCACTGGCCTAAAATATAAGCTTCGCCAGCTCCGACACTGCCAGAGAGCGCAAATGCTTTATACATTGCCGGATTATTAACAACTACTTTAGCCTGTAAGTGACTTTGAGGATCACCAAAGTGTTGAACGTCGTTACCATCAACTAGGGTAATTGCGCCGACTTCAATGCTATCAAACGCACCAATGACTAACTTTTTATACAGCTTACTTAACAAGCTACTTGATGCGTTATCAGCTAAACTGGATACTTTTTCCATCTCATGACCTTCATTATTTTAGCTTATCAATTCTTGCCTGAGTGACCTAAAAAAGGCACTCGCTTACAAAATAGTTTGAACGCCTGGACGTAAATTCCTTTCATCACAGTGATGGTCATGGCAGGAAAACGTTTCAGTAACGCAGTAACCGCAGTCCGGCTGAGTGACTGGCGTTGTAAACGCAAACTGGCAGTAAATAATAGCGTATTGTCTTTTTTATTTTCTATATGGATCAAAGTGTTTTGCTTTGTTAAACGCACTTTCCAGTGGTAATCCATATCTAAATTCATAAATGGTGATACGGAGAAAGCCTTTTGAAAGTTCACTTTCTTGTGTAAATCAACCAAGTAATAATGTCGCTCGTTCCAGGGCGTATTACTTACTTCAGCAACCATGTAGGGAAAATCACCATCGGCCGTTTCATAAAAGAAGAAATTAACTGGGCTAAAATACACTCCAAAACAGCGCAGTTGTCCGAGCATGTAGACATTACTAAACGGATCAGTGATCCCCAGCTCGACAATTTTATTAATTGCACGTTGTTTTATTGGTTGTTGAGTATCTAAATCACGATTAAGATAATCGGATTGTTTGAATTTAAGCGCTTTAAAGCCTGTTGTTCCAAGCCAAGGGTGAACACCATCTAGTTGCTGAGGAGCATTAAGATCCACCCACATCATGTACAACTGATAATTAAAGCAATGCGCTTTAATTGCTAATCGGTGATGGCGAACATGTCCGACTAAAAGTGCACTATTCAAAATCAACTCCAAGTTTGCGAGCAACATCTACAGCACTTTTCACGCCGTCTTCGTGAAATCCGTTATACCAATAAGCGCCACAAAAATAACTATTGTTAACCCCATCAATAAGCTGTTTTTGCTGCTGAGCAGCAATCGACGTTTTATTGAATACTGGATGATGATACGTAAATTCTCGAAGTATTTTATTTTTATCAATTCCTTGGCGGTGATTAAGCGTGACACAAAATTGCGTTTTACTTGTTATGCCTTGCAAAATATTCATTTGGTAGGTCACAATGGCCGCTTTATCAAGATTATCGGTAAGTAGATAATTCCAGCTGGCCCATGCAGCTTTGCGTTTTGGCAGTAAGGCTGTATCAGTATGCAAAATCACTGAATTTTCAGTGTAAGGGATGGCTGATAAAATTGCTTTTTCATCTGTGCTAGGGTTTTCAAGTAAAGCGAGGGCCTGATCAGAATGACAAGCAAAAATAACGTGATCAAACTGCTCAACGGTGCCATTTTTCAGCCGGATCAACACCTGATCTGGGGTGCGAAAAATAGACTGTATATCCGTGTTCAATTTTATTCTATCTTTAAAACCACTGATCAATGGGTTGATATATTCCCTTGAACCACCGGGAATAACATACCACTGCGGGCGATTAGTAATATCTAATAAGCCATGATTAAAAAAGAATTTGACAAAAAACTCAACGCCTACATTACTCATTTCTTTAATACTTGTTGACCAGATAGCCGCGCCCATTGGCAAAATATAATGGTAACGAAAAAAATCATTAAAACCGTGTTTATCGAGCAACTGACCTAACATCTGCTCACTTTGGTAGTCGTTGTCATGATATAGTTTTTTACACAAGGTGTTAAAGCGTACAATATCACTGAGTAACTTCCAAAAACGCGGACGAAATATATTGCGCTTTTGAGCAAACAAACTGGCAAAGGTGTGGCCATTGTATTCAAAACCAGTTTGCTGATTATGTACGCTGAAACTCATTTCTGTCGGTTGACGTTCAACGCCGATGCGCTTTAACAGCTTTTCAAAATAAGGGTAAGTGCGATCATTAAAAACAATAAAGCCAGTATCAATAGCACGCTTAACACCATCAACCTGTATATCTATCGTTGCGGTGTGCCCACCTATGTAGTTGTTTTTTTCAAATACCGTAATATCATACTTTTTGTGCAATAAATGCGCGCAGCTTAATCCTGCAATACCAGAACCTATAATTGCGGTTTTTTTCAACGACTTAATCCTTTTGCAAGCATGAGCCAAATTGGCAGCGGCAACATGCGTAAACATTTTAAAATAAGGGTGAAACGATAAGGAAAATGCACCTCTTTGCGGCGCTTAGCGACCCCTTTGATAATATAATTTGCCGCTTTTTCTGCAGTAACTGCCATTGGCATTGGAAAATCATTTTTTTGAGTCAACGGTGTTTTAACAAACCCAGGGTGCACTAAGGTTACGTCAATATCAGCTAAATCAATGGCTAAACTTTTTGCTAAGTAACTGACCCCAGCTTTTGATGCGCCATATGCCTCAGAGCGCGGTAACGGTAAATAAGTTACGCTTGAACTGACAATCACCAACTGACCACCAGACTTTATCCTCGGTAGTAAAGCCTCAAGACAATAACCCATCGAAAGCAAATTAGTAGTAACAACGCGGGTAAACAATGCACTGTCAAAATTATGCGCATCATCGATATACTCACAATTGCCAGCATTAAGAATAACGCGATCAAATTGCGTATAAGCAACAGTACTACTACGTATAGCTTGTAAATCAGTAGCGTCAAACTGACAACTTTCAATATTCGTTAGTTGCGCAAGTTCGTTTAGTTTTTCTTGGTTACGCCCACAAGCGATCACTGTATCCCCGGCTTGCGCATACAATTTCGCAAGTTGTTCACCAATACCTGATGTTGCACCTGTTATAAGCGTGATCATTATTCCGCAGCCTTATTATCTATGTATTTAATAATTGAACCGAGAATAGGGATATGTCGATAAAGTAATGCACCAACATCAAAGTAGTCTTTATGAAGGCTGATTTTTTCACCAGTAAATGTTAACTTGCTATGGCCAGCTACGGCTATTTGCTGGCCATTGCTAAGCTTTGGATGGCGATAATACATAGTCCAGTAAACAAAGGCATTATCGCCTACACTAACAGCATCACTGATATCAAACGTGCATTCAATAACATTACTATAAAGCTTAGCAAAATATTGATGTAAGTCAGCTAAACCATCGACTTCATGCAATGGATCAGAAAAATGAATGTCTGCAGCATAAATATCACTCAGTAAATGTAGATTTTCTTTATTAAGCTTTTGGTATGTCGCGATAAATTTATCTGTTCTGTGGTTGCTCATATCATACCTTAAATGCATCAAGCGCTCGTAAGCGAGCCGTTTTATGATCAACGATTGCAGGCCAATAAACTACTTTTGCTTTGCCGCTTTTCGCTAAATATTGATGTGGAAAATGAATTTGCTTATTCGGCACATTTTCCAACTCCGGTATATACTTACGAATAAAATGACCGTTAGGATCAAATCGTTCACTTTGAGTGATCGGGTTGAATATTCTAAAGTATGGCTGGGCATCGCACCCAGTACTTGCAGCCCATTGCCAACCGCCGTTGTTAGACGCTAAATCGCCATCGATCAAATGTTGCATAAAGAAACGCTCACCTTTACGCCAATCAATTAACAAGTGTTTGGTAAGAAAACTGGCAACCACCATACGTAAACGATTATGCATCCAACCTGTTTGAATAAGTTGCCTCATGGCAGCATCAACAAGCGGGTAGCCTGTTTTACCTTCACACCAAGCAATAAAATCCGCCTCATTAGTACGCCACTTTACTGGGTCATATTTCTCATTAAAGTTGTTATATTTATTAAGTTTTGGATAAGCCACAATTAAGTGACGATAAAACTCACGCCACACTAACTCGTTAACCCAAGTAAATAAGTTACTTTTAGAGCTACTTAACACATCGACATATTGTTGTTGTACAAGAGTAATTAATTGGTGAACGCTGACAATTCCTAAAGCTAAATACGGGCTTAATCCTGATGTGCCTTTAATACTTGGAATGTCTCGCTGATCTTTATAGCTGAGTAATTTATCGCTGATAAAGCGGGCACAGATTTGACTCAATGACGCATCATCAACTGGCCACTTATGTGAAGAATCATCGCCAGTAAGTAACCCTGAACCTTGCCAAGGTATTGGGCTAAACATTGTCGGGGGGGCTTGAAAATAAAAATGAGTATCTTGATATTGCTTTAGCCAGGCATTTTTAAAAGGGGTGAACACCTTAAACATCTCACCACTTTGATTCAGTACCGTTCCAGGCGGTGCAACCACGTCACCATCAAACAAGGTAACTGATACTTTAAGTTCATCAGCATGATGTGAAAATGCGTTATCGCGCTCAACTTCATTAATTTCATATTCTTTATTGGCAAATAACTGCGTTACTGAATGTTGCTGGCAGAACTCACTTAACTGCTGCACACATTCGGCGTAATCACCCGCTTCAATGATATGCAAGGTGATGCCATTATCAGCTAGTAATTGACCTAAGAAGTTTAACCTTCGTTTTAACAAATCAATTTGTATTGAAGCAACGCTATGGCGCTGCCATTGTTGCTCAGTAATAAAAAATATAGCGTCTTTACAACCATTCTCGATTGCGTGATAAAGGGCATGATTATTAAAAAGGCGCAAATCGCGCCTAAACCAAAATACAGTGTTCATTAAATTCCGTAGCGTAATTTTAATTCGTTTGGATAAGGGTTGAAGTACACCTGCTTTGCTAAGTATTCGTTTGGATGCACTTTTAAATGATGTTTTAACAGTGTCAGCGGTACATACAAGGGCACTAAACCATCACGGTACTCATCAATCGCATCACGCAATTCTTGTTTTTCAATTTTAGATAAGTGTTTTTTAAAGTAGCCTTGTAAGTGCATTAATGTATTGCTGTTATTTTTACGGGATGCAGGTCCTTTCAGCGCTGCCATCAACCCTGCAATATAATCATCAGCAAGCAGCTCAAAATCATCGCCAACATAGGTGCCCAATAAATTACCAAGATCTTTATATGCCTGATAATTGTGAGCCATTAACAAGTACTTATATTGCGCATGAAACTGTGTTAACCGATGCAGAGTAACTGTTTGTTGACGCAACAACTGCCAGTTTTTATAAGTAAACACTCGCATTACAAAGTTTTCACGCAAGTGCATATCATTTAAACGACCATTTTCTTCACACGGTAACAATGGGTTGTGAGCCATAATTTGCGCAGCAAACAAGCCCACACCTTCAGATGTATTACCAGTGCCTGCTTCATTGTATATTTTGATCCGTTCCATACCGCAACTTGGACTTTTCGCACAAAAAACAAAACCGCTTAATTGTACAGCCTGCTCTGTAGCGACTTTTTTACCATACTCTGTCAATTGTGGGCCAACATCACCACTGCCGTCAGGACGACACACTTTAATAATTGCGCCTACTTTAACCTGTCTAATTGTTGGTCTTGGGATCGGTAGACCTACCGCCACTTCAGGACAAAAACGCTTATATTCAACATGTTTTGCTAATTCATCCATGCAAAAATTTGATTTTTTATGGCCACTATCAAACCGAACTTTCTCACCAGCAAGGCACGCACTGATACCTATTTGAATAGTCGATTGCTGCATATACACTCCTAGTAAATCAAATTGCCAATTGGATTGAGTAACTTACTCAGCCCTTTGTTAAAGTGTAGTGCGCTGCTGACAACTGTGTAACATAAGCAACCTTCTTTCGTCGTTGGGGTATGTTGATGACGACCATCGAGCCACATAAAGTCGCCAGCAACATAATCACCATCCTCGTCACCAAACTCGCCATCAAGTAATAGAGTTAACTCAAAGCCTGTGTGGGTGTGCTCAGGGATCTCGCCGCCTGCATCGATGTGCAATAAGCTCGAGCGCAGCGAACCATCTTCGAGGCTGATCCGAGAACGTGATAACTTACCCATTTGCATAAACTTACCATGTGGAATGCGGGCAAGAGCACGAGGTAATTGATAGCTTTGCTGATTAACAAGGATAGTTTGTGGCGTCATTTTATATACATCATCAACATCATCGCTGGCTGTGATTGCATCAAATAATGACATCGCATCAACACTCAGTTCTTCATCAATAGACAAATCAGATTGAGTAAAAATCGCGTCTGCATTTTGTGCTTCAATGTGCTTCACTTTATCTTTACAGCAACTACACATATCTAGATGAATAGCGACAGCAACACTTATACTCGACGCTAATGACGCATTACAATACTGCGCTAATAGCGCATCGCTTGGGTGATGTTTAATCATTGCGGTCTCCCATTTCATTGCGTAATTTTTGTAACGCTAAACGTAAACGTGACTTCACAGTACCAATTGGAATATTCAATTGATCTGCAAGTTGCTCTTGTGACATATCTTGAAAATAAACGCCTTTAACAACATCGCGTTGAGCTTGAGGTAATTTATCGAGGTAATTTTTGATTTGCTGATTTTCAAGATGATCACTAAATTCATAGTCGGCATTATCATGTTGCTCAACTAGCGGCCAAATATCTTCGCTAATATTGTCTTCTTTGTTACTTTTCATTTTTCTGAGCATATCAAATGATGCGTTGCGCATTACGGTATATACCCACGTTGTAGCTGCACCTTTATTATTATTATAAAGATGTGCTTTTCGCCACACTGAGGTAAGCGTGTCTTGCACTAATTCCATCGCTTGCGCTTCTGAATTAAATTGCTTAATACCAAAGCGTTTTATTTTCGGTGAAAAGTACGCAAATAAATAAGCAAAAGCGCGTTTATCACGATTAGCTGCAACCGCAGATAATGCATCTGCAAGTTCTTTGCTTGGCGTTTGTGGCATGGCAGTGTAATTACCTGTGTTAGGTTCACAACGTGTTGAAAGTTGTTGACTTACCATCATAATATTCCTATTAGTTTCCTTACAGGATCAATACGCTGCAAAAATACAGAGGGATCATATTAATTAGGAAAATTCGTTATTGATCACAGTATGGAGGAAAGAGTGAATATTCGCAAAGTCAGATTTAAAGGCAAGTTGTTGTTTTTTATCAATTGAGATAGGTAATAATTCAAGCCATCTTGCAAGCACCCAGTTCAGATCATCAAAGTGTGTCTGGCGGTATAAATCGGTTAACTCTAGATTAGCAGCAAACAACTGCTCTAGTGCCATTACTAAATATGAATCATCGCGCGCTAAGTTGTGAGGGTATTCAAACCAAAGAGATGTTTTAGGTGCAGATAGCTGACCGAAACGCAGTTGCTGTTTATCTTGAATTATATCAGTTAACTCAACCATAGATTTGGCCACCACATCAATTAATAGTTGTCCTTGTTGATCTTGTGAAAAGTCAATAATATCAACTAAGCATCCATACTTAGGAACGTTGAGATAACTATCAACATCGTACTGGCAAAGTACGAAACCATGATCATTTTTAAGTGATTCTTTAACCATATCAAGATAGCGAGGTTCGAAGATACGTAACCGCGTATACCCGCTTGGTAGAATAAATACCGGTAATGGAAAGATTGCACGTTTCATAAGGCTTACTACATCAGTTTAACTATGCATTACGTTACGTGCACCGCAGCAAATAAGATCAACGTTACTGATTATTACTTATCGCTATCCCCTTAGCCTATATTTAACCACTGCCCTACGTTGCGTAATAATTCAACTGAGGCATACACACTTAATAAGCTCACTACAGGTGCTAACATTAAAACTAATAATCCTAATTCGCTGCTCATTGCCTTAATCCTCAACTTTTACTGCATTGCTAGTTGCAACGAGTTGTGATGTATTTTCCGCAACTTTAGCTGATGGCTCACTATGCTGTGAAAGCAGTTCGGTTAACATTTTTTGCGAATCACTAAACAATGACTGTTTTAATTTGCTTTGTAATTCATCACTCGTACTTTCAATATAATGTGCAATGCTGTTTGATAGCGTTTGAGTAATATCTAATTGACCGTCATTTGCACTTGCTTGTGTAGAACCAACAACCAAAAGTGCTGCAACAGATAGTTTAATAATGCTTTTCATGATGGTATTCCCTATTGTGTTATTAAGTTAGTCGCTATTACTTAATCAAAGGTTGTGCCAATCATGAATTGAATTTTAACCGATTGTTTTTTATGAACTTTAAATTAAATAAGCAGATAATCAATTGATGTCATAAATTTTAAAACCATCTAAAGTGGTTAAAAAAACCAAAATATAGTCAATAAATAAGCACTGAAAGTTTCAGCGTGCACTTGTACACTCAAATCCATATTAATGTTTTACTATGAGTATCTCATGTCGGTTGAACCCACTTTATTTAAATGTGCCCGTGAACGCACTTTGGCATGTATTTGTGATTGCTGGCTGTGTTTGTCACTATATTGCAATCAGCCGCTATATTATTACAGTCGGTTAAATTATTAATTAGTCCCACTGAAATTGGCGCATATTAACACGACCATTTTTAAAAATTACCCCTTCACTTTGCAGTAGTTGATATTGCTTTTGGTACTGCGCCGTCCCTTCAGGAAAAGAAATTTTACCTTGGCTATTGATCACTCTATGCCAAGGTATACTGGAATCTTTTGGCATTAACTTTAATAACCGCCCTACTAGCCGAGCATTATTTAGTAACCCTGCCATTGCCGCTACTTGTCCATAACTGGCTACTTTTCCTGGCGGTATATTCGCCATCACAGTATAAATTTTGTCTTCTTTACTGGCTTGCATTCACGATCCTAAAAACGTTTTACTTAACTGTTTAAAATCTTCCCACACGGCTCTTGCCACAGGCCCATGATGAGTGGCGTTTTGTCGAAAAACTCTGATCTGTGCGCTAAATGTATTTTCTCTATCTAGTATTTTAATTTGTTGTAATACACCACTTTCAAGCTCATTTTGACAATGCACTAAACTCATCATTGCCCAACCAGATCCCGATAATAAAAACGATTTTAAAGTTGAGATATCATCAATTTTCATCATCGTAGAACCCTTTGAATACGATAAACGATCTGAGTCAAAACTCATATCGCTTTCAAACATCGCTAAACAAGGAAAGTCCTGTAATTGTTGATAAGTTACCTGAACTGGCACTAATCCGCTCACACTAACGATACCAATATCGAGCTTGCCAATCGGTAAACTTTCTAAATCGCCTGTAGCATGAAATAAATCAAACCACGGACCAATCCCTAAATCAGCTTGCCCTTTATTAACTTGCTCAAGAGAAACAAAGCGTTTTCCGCTGGTTACACTAAACTCGGTGCTGGTATGTTTAATAAAAGCATTGCAAATAATATCGTTATAAAGTGATTGGTGACATAACTGCTCATAACAAATCTTATAATTTGCTTCATTACCAAGTGCAAGCTCACTGGCCAGTTGTGCTAAATGTGCTTGAGCATCTAATAATAATGTCGCTTCGCGGTGATAAATACGACCTTTTTCAGTTAATTGCAATCGATAATGGCTACGATCTAACAACTCAAAACCAAGCTCAGCTTCAAGTTTCTTGATTGCTAGCGTTAAAGCGGGTTGCGATTTATACAGTGCTAAAGCAGCTTGCGACAAGCTTTGAGTGCGAACAATGGCATCAAGCATTTTTAACTGTACTAAGTTCATAATACTCCAATTTAAGATTATAATTTTTATTTATGATCTTTTTAAAATTTAATAATTTTTATTTTATATGTTCACGGCGTATGCTGCACCTAATTTATGTTTTCATAGCCACGGAGAAGACCATGAAACTGTCGCCAGCTTTAATTATATCAACATTAATACTGAGTTTAGTCGCCTGTAAAGAGTCAAATACCGACACTCATGTCGAGCAAGCCATTCGTCCAGTAAAACTATTTGAAATTAATACTAACTCAGATCAGACAATACGCAGTTTTCCGGCAGAAGTAGTGGCAAATCAAGGCTCTTATTTAGCATTTAGAGTTAACGGTGAGTTATTAGAGTTCCCTGTACTGGCGGGTCAACATGTTGAAAAAGGTCAGCTCCTTGCCAAATTAGACCCTGAAGACTTTCAACTGCAATATGATGAGCGAAAAGCACGTTTTGAGCTGGCGCACTCGCAACTTGAACGCGTACAAAAGCTATTTAATAAATCAATTACCAGTCAATCCGAACTTGATCAGGCACTTGCCAATAAACAGGTAGCTGAGTCGGCATTAAAAATTGCAAAAACCAACTTAGATAATAGCGAATTACGTGCCCCTTTTAGCGGCACAGTTTCCAAAGTTTTTGTTAAAAACTTTGAAAATATCCAAGCAAAACAAAATATTCTTCGCTTAGAAACCCGTGATTTAATGGATGTGATCATTCAAGTACCTGAAAAACTAATCGCCCGCATTGATAAAGACATTGACTATCAGCCAAGCGTGGTTTTTGACGGCTTTCCAAATAAATCATATACCTTAATAATTAAAGAATTCGACACCCAAGCAGATCCAGCCACGTTAACCTACAAGGTGGTATTTTCATTACCAGTACCTAAGGATTTTAACCTGTTGGCAGGCATGACCGGCAGTGTAGATATTGATCTAAGCAAGATTACTCATTCGCAATCACACTATATTTTACTCCCTGTTGAAGCGGTGTTTTCTGAACCAACACAGCCTGCTAATAACAGCTATGTCTGGCTATACGAGCCACAGACTGGCAAAGTGAAAAAGCAAGCTGTTGAAGTTGGCCAACTACATCAACGTGGCATTGAAGTGCTTGCTGGTTTAGAGCAAGGTCAAACTGTGGTCGCAGCTGGCGTTCACTTCCTCAAAGAAGGTATGCAAGTACGCCCATGGCAAAAAGAGCGAGGCTTATAAAATGAGCATTGCTGAACTTGCCATAAAGCAAAAAGTCGTCAGTTGGATGTGCGCACTATTACTGTTAATCGGTGGCGTAATTTCTTATTTAGGACTTGGTCAGCTTGAGGATCCTGAATTTACAATAAAAAAAGCCATGGTGATCACTTTATATCCTGGCGCTTCACCACAACAGGTAGAAGATGAAGTTACTTTTCCGATTGAAAATGCAATTCAACAATTGCCCTATGTGGATTACGTAACCAGCATTTCATCTCCTGGTAAATCACAAATTACCGTTGAAATGAAAAGCAACTATCGAAAACAAGACTTACGACAAATTTGGGATGAGCTACGACGTAAGATTAACGATAACGCTTCATCACTGCCCAGCGGTGTATACCCAAGTTCCATTTTAGATGATTTTGGCGATGTATACGGCGTAATGTATGCGATCACCGGCGATGGTTACTCTTACGACGAACTAAAAGATTATGTTGATTACTTAAAACGTGAACTGGTACTCGTTGACGGCGTAGGTAAAGTGACCGTCAGTGGTGAACAGCAAGCACAGGTGATGGTTGAAATATCGACCCGGAAGCTGGCGCAACTTGGAATTGCACCGACTAGAATTTATCAATTATTGCAATCACAAAATACCGTCTCTAATGCCGGTAAAATACGCGTAGGCGATGAATCAATTAGACTGCATCCAACAGGCGAATTCAAAGACGTAAAAGAACTCGAAAACTTACTGATCTCAAAACCAGGTGAAAATGAACTGATTTACCTTGGTGACGTTGCAACAGTGTTTCGTGAATACGCTGAAGTGCCTAATAATGTAATGCGCTTTAACCAACAGCAAACCTTGCTAGTTGGCGTATCATTTAGTAGTGGCGTAAACGTGGTGGATATAGGCGATAACATTCAAGCGCATTTGGCATCGCTTGAATATCAGCGCCCCCATGGCATGGAAATAAATACCGTTTATAACCAACCTGTTGAAGTCGAAAAATCAGTTAATGGCTTTATCATCAGCTTACTTGAAGCTGTCGCGATTGTTATTATTGTCCTACTAGTCTTTATGGGCTTTAAAAGTGGTGTACTGATAGGGGCAATTTTATTGCTGACCGTATTGGGTACATTTATTTTTATGAAACTGTTTGCGATTGATTTACAACGTATTTCTTTAGGTGCGCTGATCATTGCATTAGGGATGTTAGTTGATAACGCCATCGTAGTCACCGAAGGTATTTTAATAAACCTAAAGCGAGGACAAACAAAGCTTAAAGCAGCGGCTAATATAGTCGAGCAAACAAAATGGCCTTTACTTGGCGCTACCGTGATTGCTATTACTGCATTTGCGCCAATTGGTTTAAGCTCTGACGCTAGCGGTGAATTTGCCGGCAGCTTATTTTGGGTATTATTTATCTCATTATTATTAAGCTGGATCACTGCCATCACCTTAACTCCTTTCTTTGCTGACTTAATGTTCAAAGAAACTGAGCTCAAGCAGCAAAGCCATGATGAAGACCCATATCAAGGTGTGATCTTTAATTTATATAAAACTTTATTAAACACCTCAATGCGTTTTCGTAAAACCACTTTATTGTTGATGGTTGTTTTATTAGCTAGCTCTGTTTTTGGCTTTAAGTTTATTAAACAAGCGTTTTTTCCAGCCTCAAACACGCCAATGTTTTACGTAGATTATTGGCATACACAAGGGGCTGATATTCATGCCACTTTAGATGGCGTAGCTAAACTCGAAGCATTCTTACAAAAAGATGAGCTGGTCGAAGAAGTAACGTCAACGATAGGCCAAGGCGCACCACGGTTTATGTTGACCTACGCACCTGAAAAATCATACCCAGCTTATGGTCAATTAATTATCCGTGTAAAAGACCGAGAAGCAGTGGCAGCGATGATTGCAAAAGTTCGCGACTATGAATACAGCCACGTATTTGATGCCAAGCTTAAAATAAAACGCATGGAAATAGGACCTTCTACTGATGCTAAAATAGAAGCACGTTTTTCGGGGGCTGATCCAGTGGTGCTTCGCCAATTAGCTAAACAAGCAAAAGAAGTGCTAGCAAAAGATGCCGGTGCTTATAATATTCGTGATGATTGGCGTGAACGTTCAAAACTCATTCGCCCGCAACTTAATGAACAAAAAGCGCGGCGTCTGGGCATCGCTAAAACAGACTTAGATCAACTCTTATTAACTAGTTTTTCCGGTAAAAAAGTCGGCATTTACAAAGATGGTACTCAACAGCTCCCTATTATTGCCCGCTCACCGGCACAAGAGCGTCTTAATGTTGAAAGCCTACGTGATCTACAAATATACAGCCCAGTATTAGGCGTATTCGTGCCAGTTACTCAAGTTGTAGATGAGTTTGTTGTAGAGTGGGAAGACAGCCTAATAATGCGCCGCGATCGCAAACGTACTATCACAGTAATGGCCGATCATGACGTAATAGGTGATGAAACACCCGCGAAACTATTTTCAAGAGTCAGGCCAAGTATTGAAGCAATTAAGCTCCCCAATGGCTATGAATTACAATGGGGTGGTGAGTTTGAATCATCTACAAAGGCAAAAAAAGCTATTTTTGGCTCGTTACCTCTGGGCTATTTAGCAATGTTTGCAGTCACTGTGTTGCTATTTAACTCAGTAAAAAAACCACTGGTTATTTGGGCCACTGTACCTTTAGCAATCATAGGTGTTAGCGCCGGCTTGCTAGTGATGAACGCCGCATTTAGTTTTATGGCGCTACTTGGGCTATTAAGCTTAAGCGGTATGCTGATTAAAAATGGCATTGTGTTGGTAGATCAAATCAACCTTGAGCTCAGTGAAGGCAAAGAGCCTTATCAAGCAGTATTTGACTCCGGTGTAAGCCGTGTGCGCCCTGTTGCGATGGCAGCAATCACCACTATTTTAGGAATGATCCCATTATTATTTGATGTGTTCTTCCAGTCAATGGCAGTGACGATTATGTTTGGTTTAGGCTTTGCCACCATACTCACTTTAATCGTGGTGCCAGTACTTTATACCGTGCTGTTTAAAATTGAAGTGCCTAAAAAACAAGATACCTAAGGTTAAATATCACTAAGGAGCACAATGAGTACTCCTTAGTAATAGTAGTATTTAATAACATACAACTTTATTTAAATTATCGGCTAAGATATTACTGCAACTATTTTAGTCGCTATTTCTTTACCAACACCTTCAACACCACGTAATGCATCAACATCAGCTGATAATACACCTTTCACTGAACCAAAATGAGCCAAAAGTCGCTTTGCAAGTACAGGCCCGACACTAGGTAGCCCCTGCAAAATATAGATCTTCCTAGCTTTAGCTGTTTTTGATCTACGCCCGAAACGGGGTAAGTCAAGTTTGCACTGCTTAGCTTGCTGCTGTGCTGCAAAAACCATTAAAGCAACTGATTCTCGGCTATCAGCTGCACGTAAAATTGAGATTCCAAATACGATTGTTAGCGTCACCAAAGCTCCAAGAATTGAATGCCGGTGTATTTTATAGTTAGCTATATCGCGCGCATTACCTTCTATTAAAATCGCGGTCTTAAAGCCCGAGTTAGCAAGACGATTTGCTTGATTAAATAACCGTCCTGAAATAAGCGAATCAACAAGATCACAGACTTGCTTTCGCTCAATTAGCAACCAACTATTAATGAAATAATCACCAACAGTTAAGCGTTCAACCGTCAATAAAATATCTGTTCTTTGTTCTAAAACACTAAGGGTATTACTTCGGCGCTCACGATCATCTGCAATAATACGAATGCTATCCATTTTACACCCCTGCGTTACTCGAAAGCTTTCTCTTATCTATCTTTACTAATTACGCTTTATTTAACAAAAAACAATTCATTTTAGCCATACAACCATAGCTGTATATAAAAACAGTAGTCTGTAAATCAGCATTGTCAAATATTGATATTACACAGTAATAAAACTAAGTAACCTAGTCTGCTGCTAATATTACCCATAATAAATATCGCTCTGCGTTTAAGTTAACAATTAACTACGGGTGTCATATTTTCTACTCTAGTTTACTACTTAAAGATAGTTGACAGGCAAAAGGCAAGACGCGACCCTATTCTTTTCCCCTAGAAGATACCTTTGAAACTAAAGTTCAGGAAATGATTGATGGTGGAAAGAAATATGATGGAAGTGGTGTAGTTAATAATATAAAAAGTTTTTTTGGAGCTAGCTACCTTGGCTGCGGACAACAAGCAAGACTGCTTACAGTTGAGTTGCATAAATTGAATTGGGGAGACGACTTAAAATTACAATGGGATTTTAGTATTCAAAGTGAATACTTTCCTGATGCTTTTTTAAGACACCAGTTCATTTTAGCAAAATGAATTACTCCTGTGGATTTAAAACCAATTCGAATAGACTCATGGGCTAATTCATTTGATCAGGAATAAAAAATTAAGGAGATAATTATGAAAGCTTTAGCTTGGTTTTTTCTTGTAATCCAATTAGTGGTGTTATTGATGACGTTAAAGAGCCATTTTTATATTTATCTTCTGCTTTTTGCTATAAATACATTTTTTTTATTTTTTTATAGTAAACATAAGTATGAAGGTAATGTTCTTTTTCCACTTAAAATTGCTTTTTATCTAGGTTTATCAATCTTAGTAATTGCTATTGTATTTAGATTTTTATTTTTTTTTGGAGTCTTTGATTAAATAGAGGTCTTTTCTTTTTGCCTTTTTATTTTATTGCGACTAAAGCTTTATATTAAAAATTTAAAATAACTTTGTTGAGAGTTGACCTGGTCAACTAAATTCAGTCACCCTAGTTAAGCTACTTTTTCTAACTCATTAATTTTAAATTCAAAATCATTTGGGCTTTGATACCCTAAGTAGGAATGCAATCGGTTACTGTTGTACCACAT
>NZ_JABBMT010000030.1 GCF_012927645.1 Pseudoalteromonas arctica
TGTGGTACAACAGTAACCGATTGCATTCCTACTTAGGGTATCAAAGCCCAAATGATTTTGAATTTAAAATTAATGAGTTAGAAAAAGTAGCTTAACTAGGGTGACTGAATTTAGTTGACCAGGTCAAAGAATTGCAATAGAGTTATTGATTCGTTCTAGTTGGTGTACTCTAGTTAGCATATTTAATATTTATCTATTCCTTGATTGGTTTAATATAACATAATCAACGTCTTCTGCTACAGCTATCGAGTAACTTATTGTATTAATAGTCATCAATTAGTTAATATTATAATGATCGTAGTTCGTACTAATTTATATGCAGGCACGATACTATGATCCAGTAATCGGGCGTTTTTACTCGAATGATCCTTTGGATTACCTAGAACAACTAGCTAAAGGAGATGCAGTACATGGGTTCAATAGATTTTCATATGCAAATAATAATCCTTATAAGTATACTGATCCAGATGGAAAAGATGCTAGCTTATATCCAAAAGATAAAGCAGTAGCAGATCCCTCTGATGTAGTTAAGACTTCCCCGAAATTCGAATTTAAATTGAAGGCTACAATAGAAAATAAAATGGAAACAGTGGAACAAGCTGATAACATGGAATCTACTAAAGAGGCGGTCGCAAATACTACTTTAGCAGTAAGTAGTGCAGCTCTTACTTTTCTAGCTCCTCCAACAGCACCTTTGGTAACGGCTGCTGGAATAACTGCTGCGGCAGTTGGCGGGGTTGAACCTGTTCATAAAGGTGACGTATTCAAAACAGAAGTTTCTATTGAAGCAACCAGTTTAACAGAAGAACCGAAAATTGAAGTGAAGACAACTCAAGAGCATAACCATGACAACTAGTATTTTCTTATATGCTCTTTTAGTAATAATATCTTTTGCTGTACCTATTAAGTTAAATAGCGATAGTCGTTTATTGTTAAGTATATCTTCTTGTTTTATTGGTGCTGCTGTAATAACCGCTGTTTTTCATAGTGATATGGATAAAGCCAAGTGGATTATTGTCGGTTTAAACTCAATAGGGATGATCACATATTATATTCGATATAGGGTTATTAGAAACAAAAGATAACTGAAAAATTTCCTTATTTTTGAATCCAAAGCCTCGCACTCGCGGGGCTTTGTTTTATCTGACTTTGGTGGCTTGGGATTTTGTTTTCAAGGCTGGCTAGAGGCGAAGAATGGGGTCGCGTCTTGCCTTTTGCCTGTCAACTATCTTTAAGCAGAAACTAGAGTAGAAAATATGGCATCCGTAGTTAATTGTTAACTTTAGCGCAGAGCTATATTAGGAAGAGTAGGGTCAGGTCTTTCTTCTTGCCTTTTTGTTGGTTACGGCTAATCTTTTTAGATATTAATTTATACAAATTGATAGGTGAGAAGATGGCAAGGCCTCTCAGATTAGAGTTCGGGCGAAAAGAATGGGGTCGCGTCTTGTCTTTTGCCTGCCAACTACCTTTAAGCAGCAAACTAGAGTAGAAAATATGACATCCGTAGTTAATTGTTAACTTTAATGCAGAGCTATATTTATTATGGGCAATATTGGCAGCAGACTAGGCAACGTATTTTGGTTGTCGTTGGCAGGTGTTACCAGCGAAGTAGGCAAAGTGATGCAGCGCCACTACATGGTGACACCAGTGAAGCTGCCTACGCTTGCTGTTATTCGTTGCCTATTTAAACCAGTGTTGTCTGCCCAGTAAAGTGCTCTGCTGTGTGATCATGAGGGACAATATTTATATGTTTAAAAACTCTGAACTATTAATGTGCCTACGTGTATTTGGATCTGAGCAGGCCTTTATTAATTTTTTAATTAATGGAGGTTGTTGCGCTGTTGTTTGAAATTCATTAAATGCACGATGAACTTTTAAAAGGTTATTCTCTGAGACCCAAAACAAAAAATCCAGTTGTGCCTCTTTTGTGTCACCAATATTTATTACTTTTTGTGCATGCAACAACGTCTGCTTTAACAGCCGGTGATAAAGTGAAAAATCGTCAATTAAATTCGGTGATTTAAAGTAACTTTTAAAATGTTGGTAAATATCCTGTTTTTCAAATGAAAAATAATCTGCTGTTATAGGGTTATTTTTAGCTAAAAAGTGAGTATAGATCAGCGCATAGAGCTCAAGGTGTATCGACGATAAGGGTTTAAAATACGTGAGCCGAATAAACAGGTCATGAACATACCACTTTACCTGAACATAGGTATGCCATTTTTTTAATAGTTCCATTTCTCTTATCAGTATTATTAAGCATGCCAGTGCGTCTAAATTATTGTACATACTGAGCCGCGAAAAGTGCGTTGAGTTTGTCCAATATTTTCGTTTGTATACGTTGCTCGCTTTATTAAATTTGAATAAGCGTGTCTGCATTGTTGGATTTAATGTCCGCATTATTTCCCACAGGCTTGCTATTGACGCGTGTGGGTTTTCTAATATCTGCCATAAAGGGTGACTTAAGATATATTTGCAGCCTTGGTATTGCTCATCTTCCTCAATACGCTCAATTAATGAGTGATCTTTAATTCTGACACTCCCTTTTGCATATTTATAAAATGTCCCTGTGTGGCTTCCCCAATAAGCTTGTTTGGATTGCGAAGGCGCTCTTTTGAAGTGCATTTCTATTGAACCAAATGATAAACCACCTGATTTTTCTTGCAAACAGAGCATGTATAACTGCGTTGCGACGTAGCGAACTTTCTTTAAATTAGCTGCATTTTCTCTCATCAACATTCTCTGAAAATTGTTCATAAATCTGTGCTAAACGATACGGATAAGTATAAGTTATTGTAATTAAATTGTATTTTAACTTTCTATAATTAAAAACTGTGTCCTAAACCTAAAAAATTAGACACTAACAGATTAGCTGAAAATATGCTTAAAATCTAAACACTTTGTCACGGTTAGTTATAAACATAAAAGGTAATAAAAATGAATGATGTTGAGGTGCTGACAGTTGCTTTAGAAGGTGACCTATTAAAGCTTCATGGCCCTATTATGACAGGCGATCATTTATTGAAAGCCTTAGGGTATGCTTCACAAGAAGCACTGCGACAATCCATTGTACGTAATACCGTGCCAGTGCCTGTTTTTAAAATGGAAAAACGGCGCGGGTATTTTGTACTTGTTAAAGATGTAGCAAATTACTTAGCACAAAGGCGATATGCAATAAAAGCGGGAGGGAGTTATATTGATTAAGTAAAACACGTAAAGATAACTAAATTATTTAACAAAGGCCTAGAAAGCAAAAAGCTTTGGACTAAATTGGCAGCAACCAATTCCCAAAGCTCAGTGCGTTGTCGTTTGACCCCGACTTACTCACTATAAACTTTCTGCGTAAAATATCAAGCACTGGCTTAATTTTAGTCAGCGGATAGTTACGTCTGTGTCTTTATTTTTGAATCACATAGTCCATCAATGTAAACGTTGATGGACTATGTCTGAGTTAAAGGTAAACAACACCATGAAAAAATCAAATACAATTAGCATCGTGCTGATCAAAGAAATAGTGAGGCAAATACTCACAACAACCAACTCAAACCATCATATTGCACGAGTGCTCGCGGTAGCACCTAATACAGTGAGGCGTTATAGACAGCGTTTGACTAAGCTGAGTTCTGATTGGCAAACATATCAGTCTATGAACGATGCGGTGCTGTTAGCACATTTCAATCGCAGGAAGACCCCAGATAAAGATAAAAGACAACCTGATTGGTCGCATATTCAAACACTTATGCAGATGCACAAACATCAAACCTTAGCGCAGTTATGGGAAGAGTATTGTGCTGTAGACCCTGAAACCGCTTATTGCCAATCGCAGTTTAACTTTTATTACCGCCGTTATTTAAAATCAGTAGATGTGTCTATGCGCCAAACACATTACGCAGGTGAATGTGTTTATGTTGATTACGCAGGTAAAACCATTGGTTATATTGATAATAATACAGGAGAGTGCAGGCAGGCTCAGGTATTTGTTGGCGTTTTAGGTTGCTCTCAATACACCTTTGCTTTTGCCTCAAAGAGCCAAAAGTTAGAGGATTTTATCGAAGCGCATAATCGCATGTATGCCTTTTTTAGTGGCGTACCACAAGTCGTTGTGCCTGATAACTTAAAATCAGCGGTAACGAAGCCTGGTTCATTGCCGATCATCAATCGTACCTATTTGGAGCAATCAAGGCATTATAACTGTGTTATTGAACCGGCTAGGGTTCGCCGACCACAAGATAAATCACTTGCTGAAATAGGCGTATTAATTGTAACTCGTTGGATAACTGTAATCCTTCGCAGAAGGAAATTCTTTAGCGTTGAGGAGATCAATCTTGCGATTATCGCTTTGTTGGAAAAACTTAATCGACGTCCTTTTAAGCGCATTGATGGCTGTCGTCACTCTCGCTTTATAGCTTTAGATAAACCTGTTTTGCAACCTTTGCCCGAACACCCCTTTGAGTTTGCTAGTTGGGTAAGCGCTCAACGCGTAAATAGTGATTATCATGTGGCCGTGGAGAAACATTATTACTCAGTACCGTATCAATATGTTGATCGACAGGTTGAGGCACGCATAACATCTAAAAGTGTTGAACTCATTTGCGCTAATCAACGCATAGCCAGCCATGTTAAAAGTGATATCGTAGATGGTTACACCACCATAAATGCACATCGCCCTTCGAGTCATCAGGCATACGCAGAGCAAAACCTTGAACATTATCTCGTTTGGGCTAAAAGCATTGGTGAAGCTGCAATTGCGCTTGTAGATAGTCAATTTTTAGGTAAGCCGAATTATGCAATGACAGCAAGTAAAGCGTGTTCACAGTTAAAAAGTTTAGCTAAGCTCTATGGAGAAGAGCGCTTTGAGATTGCATGCCAATGTGCTGTAGATATTAAATCACTAACGGTAAAAAGTGTTCGGTCAATTTTACAATGCAAAATTGATCAACGCCGTAACGCCTTACCTACACAAAGCGAGCTACCGCTTCATTATAATATTCGGGGTGCTCAATACTATCAACAAGGAGGGTTGTAATATGTTGCTACAACAAACGATAGAGCACCTTAATACTTTAAAGCTCTATGGGATGACGGCTGAATTACAACGACAGCTTAACAGTCCTGACTCATTACGTTTAGTATTTGATGAGCGCCTGGCTCTATTGAGTGATGCTGAGATTAACGACCGTGAAGCACGGCGACAAAACCGAGCAAGAAAAGCTGCCAAGCTAACGTTAACGCATGCCTGCGTCGAAGATATAAACTTTCAGGCATCACGAGGCCTTGATAGAGAGCAAGTAAAATCACTGTTTGACTGTGAGTGGTTAACACGGTCGCAGCATATTTTGTTAACAGGGCAAACCGGAGTTGGTAAAAGTTATATTGCGTGTGCATTTGCGCAACAAGCAATGCGTAAAGGCTATGCGGTCTTGTTTTATAGAACGCCACGATTGTTAGAGGATATGGAAATTGCGCGTTTAGATGGTTCACTTCCAAAATTTAGAATGAGATTGTTGAAGTTTAAGTTACTCATATTGGATGATTGGGCACTTGTGCCTCTTAATGATTATGGTAAACAAGACTTGCTGGAAATTATTGAAGATAGAACAGGGAAAGGCTCTTTAATTATCACCTCTCAGCTGCCCGTTGAAAAATGGCATGAGTACATTGGTGAACCAACATTTGCTGATGCAATAATGGACAGGATCATTCATCGAGCACATAAAATTTCTATGCATGGTCAGTCCATGCGAAAAGAATTTGATCCCACCACGGGAGTCCACTGCGATGGTGAATGACAATCCACTTATAAAGCCCGTCAATATTGATGACAGTTATATCCAGCAGGTTTTTAATTACTACATGCAATGCTATTTACACGATCCTGCAATGCAATTATTTGTTGGGCAGTCATCGCGTATACCACATGCCTTTCGTTACAGTGCTCATGTAGGTGTATGTAATCGTACACTTGGCAAACACATTTTAGCTATGCGTACATTAACAGGAGGTGCAATGCGAGGCAGCTTAAAGCGCAGCCAACTATTAAACCCAAGTGGGCATGAATTATTTCGCAGCTGCATTATTTTTCCCACAATGGATAAGCACAACCATGTAATTGCAGCCATTGGGTATCGTTATGGTCAACGTATACGCCATTGGCAATCACCTATTATACAGTGGTGTAAACCTGAGTCTGATAAGTATATAACCCAAGGTTTCAAGTTTATACAGGAGATGATTTATGGATAAGCCAACCAGTAGGCGCATTTGGCTTTGCGTTAAATATTATCTGTGGTTATGCGAAGCTAAAGGGCAATCACCAGACACAATTCGCGGTAAGAAAGCAGGACTTAAAAAGTTTGCTCGTTGGTGCATAGCACAGCGTATTTATAGTGCTGACAAAATAGATTTAGACTTAATGGATGATTATATGGCTTATCTTAATTGCTATCGTAAAGCGCTTGATGGTAACCCGTTATGTTTAGCTCAAAAGCGAAACCTACTTACTTTTGTTAAAACATTTATTGAAAAACTTTATATGAAAGAACTACTTTCTACGAATGCATTGCAGCATATTGAATTACCAAGCAAAGGACGCGCATTACCCAAAGCGTTGTTCAGTGAAATTGAGATTGAAAAAATACTCTCACAGTCACTCCTGTTCGGTGTCTTAGGGTTACGGGATCGCGCTATTTTAGAAACCTTTTATGCCACAGGTATTAGACGAACAGAATTGATGAACTTAGATATTGATGATGTTGATCTAACCGCGCATTTACTTCGGGTTAATCGAGGCAAAGGGAATAAAGATCGTATTGTTCCTATTAGTAAACGAGCTTGTGAATGGATCACTCTCTACTTAGGGAAAATACGCATCAACATGGCTAGCCTTAGTACAGGAAGCGCATTATTTCTTGCTAATAATGGTAGGCGTTATTCAGCCAATAAATTATCTGAAATGGTTGCGCGGTATGTCAAACTAGCAGGGCATAAACGAGCTGGAGCATGTCATTTATTTAGACATGCCACAGCGACTATTATGCTTGATAACGGCGCTGAGCTTCGTCATGTTCAAGAAATGTTAGGGCATGCCAATATATCAACAACGCAAATATACACACACGTATCACGGAGTGTTTTAACAAGTACCTACCAGCGCAGTCACCCGTCTGCACTATCAAAGTCATCATTTTATTTGTAATAGCGACAGGATAAACCCAAGGCTTCAATGAGCAATACATTGAAGCCGTTGATATTAAGTGAGTAATGCTCTTTTGTTATTAAATAATGTGATTGTACGTGGAAAACTATAATACTGAGTGGTATAGTTAGCCAAGAGTAAGGAATTTAAATGTATATCTTTAAATCAAAATGGTTCAGTAAGTGGGCTGAAAAAGAATGTTTAACCGATCATACTTTGCAAGAGACGATACGTGAACTTGGAGAGGGACTTAATGATGGTGAACTAGGCGGCCATGTTTATAAAAAACGAGCAGCAATTCAAGGCCAAGGTAAACGTGGCGGGTTTCGTACTATTGTAGCGTTTAAAGTGGGTGATAAATCATTCTTCATGTTTGGTTTTTCTAAAAATCAACGAGATAACATAGGTAAAAAAGAGTTAAAGACACTGAAGTTGATGGCAAAAGAATTACTTGGTTATTCAGATATTCAACTCAAAAAAGCCATTGAATCAGGTGAATTGATAGAGGTAATAAATCATGAGTAATAGTATTTTAGATGTCATGCACGACACCGCAAAAGGGTTGACTGATGCGGGTGTAATGGATGTGCAAACAATGCGGGAATTTGATGTGTTATGCCTACCAGAAATAGAGCGCTATGATGCTGCACATATAAAAGCGATACGAGAGAGAGCTCATGTTAGTCAAGCCGTGTTTGCTGCTTATTTAAATACAAGCCCTTCGACGGTTAGATCATGGGAGCAAGGTGGGAAATCACCAAAAGGAGCGTCTTTAAAATTACTTAACCTAGTGGCGCACAAAGGGCTAGATGTACTTGCTTATTAAATTCATTGTACACTGAACACTTAATATCACTAAGGCGTTCATTTAAATCATTACTTTAATAAGATTGACCCTGTGGATCATAAAGCCAATTACTGTATATGCAGGCACGATACTATGATCCAGTCATAGGTCGTTTTTACTCGAATGATCCGGTTGGGTTTACAGGCGATATAACATCATTTAACCGCTATTCTTATGTTGGTAATAATCCGTATAAGTACACTGACCCTGATGGGCGTAGCCGCAGGCCTAAACTGCCTAAGGAAGTGAGAAGAGACAATGTTGTTTCTCAAGCTGTTGGAGAGGCAATAGTTGAGGTGCTTCCTGATGGCCCAGTTAAGGATTTTGTTCAGAAAGGAGTTGATGGCTTAAAGGTTCTTAACAAAAAACCTGGTTCATCAAATGGATCTCGTGCTGGAAAAAAGCATACTAAAGGAGCAATAAAAGAAGCTAAGAGGCAAAATGCCGAACAAAATGGTGGCGTAGTAAAGTGTGAAACTTGCGGAGTTGAAACCACACCCGGAACAAGAAGGACTAGAGGTAGTACTGTTAACCCAAATGAAGGACAAGGTGATCATATACAAGCTAGATCTAAGGGAGGCAACGGAGCAACAGTAAAAGATCAAAGTAATATAGATATAAAATGTGCAGCTTGTAATAATAAGAAAAGTGATAATTAAGGAACATAATGAGTACTGTTAAGATAGATTTTGAGTTGGATGTTGATGCTGATGGTTTTCCACCAATAGCGGTGGAGAGTCTGAATGGTATACTTCTAGATAGTGGCTTGATACAGATTGATAATGTCCCTTTTTTTATTGAAGAGATTGCAGTTGGTGATGTGGTAAAGTGCTTTAAAGCACCTCAGAGAAAGAATTATCAATTTGAGGAAGTAGTTTATGAGGGGACTCATAAGTCAGTAGCAATCTTATTTGTTAATAACTCGGAAAAGGAAGAAATTTATCAATTCTTGAAATCTAAAGGTTGCTACTGTGAATACGGTGAATTTGGTGAATTTAATATGCTTGCTGTTGATATAAATGATGAAGTGATTTATGAAGATATTGAAAAGTATCTCGCTAAATTAGAGTCTGAAGGTGCAATTAGTTATGCTGAGCTTTGTGTCGGATAAAAGAACCTTTTATTTTGAAAAGCCCCGCAAGGGGCTTTATTTTTGGCTGCTTTTGAAGCCAAAGTTCCAAGTTCACAAAAAAGAATGGGGTCGCGTCTTGCCTTTTGCCTGTCAACTATCTTTAAGCAGGAAACTAGAGTAGAAAATATGACATCCGTAGTTAATTGTTAACTTTAACGCAGAGCTATATTTATTATGGGCAATATTGGCAGCAGACTAGGCAACGTATTTTGGTTGTCGTTGGCAGGTGTTACCAGCGAAGTAGGCAAAGTGATGCAGTGCCACTAACGTGGTGACACCAGTGAAGTTGCCTAGGCTTGCTGTTATTCGCTGCCTATTAAAACCACCAGTGTTGTCTGCCCAGTAAAGTGCTCTGCTGTGTGATCATGAGGGGAATATTTATATGTTTAAAAACTCTGAACTATTAATGTGCCTACGTGTATTTGGATCTGAGCAGGCCTTTATTAATTTTTTAATTAATGGAGGTTGTTGCGCTGTTGTTTGAAATTCATTAAATGCAAGATTAACTTTTAAAAGGTTATGCTCTGAGACCCAAAACAAAAAATCCAGTTGAAAAGAATGGGGTCAGGTCTTGCTTCTTGCCTTTTTGTTAGTTACGTCTAATCTTTAGATATTAATTTATACAAATTGATAGGTGAAAAGATGGCAAGGCCTCTTCGATTAGAGTTTGCGGGTGCGTTATATCACATAACTTCGCGTGGTAATGAAAGAAGAAAATAAAGATGACACCCATTCTAAAGTTTGTATTTTTTATATTTTGCACTACCGTTTAATTAGTGCAAAAACAAACAGGTGTCCTATGGCTATCGCAAGAAAACGTCAAATAAGTTTGGTTGATACAAAGTATTATCACTGTATTTCACGTTGCGTTCGTCGTGCTTTCTTGTGCGGTGAAGATCGTTTTACAGGCCAGTCTTTTGAGCACCGCAGAGGCTGGGTTGAAGACAAACTACTAAGTCTAGCTAAAGTATTTTGTATTGACGTATGTGCTTATGCAGTCATGAGTAACCACACTCATTTAGTGCTGTATGTTGATGATAAAAAAGTGAATCGGCTTAATGATAAAGCAATCATTCTGCGCTGGCATAAATTATGTAAAGGCACGTTACTGACGAAAAAGTATGTGCAGGGTGAAAAACTAAGTAAAGCAGAGCGCATCTTTTTTAACCAAACAGTTGAACAATATCGAGAGCGCTTAGCAAGCATCAGTTGGTTTATGCGATTATTAAATGAAGACATTGCCTGCCCGTAAAGCCAATAAGGAAGATAATTGCACAGGCCGATTCTGGGAAGGCCGCTTTAAGTCACAAGCCTTGCTTGATGAAGCCGCACTTGCCGCCTGTATGGCCTATGTAGATTTAAACCCAATCAGAGCAAAAATGGCGCAAACACCGGAAACATCTGACTACACGAGTGTACAAAAACGCATTGAAAGCGCAACAGAGAGCAAGCAACCAAAACAACTATTATGCTTTGCAGGCATGCCACGTCAAATCATGCCAAAAGGGTTACCATTTGAGCTTAAATCGTACCTTGAACTGGTTGAATTAACAGGGCGTTGTATAAGAGAAGGCAAACGCGGGTATATTGAAAGCACACATTTACCTTTACTAGAAAGAGTCAATATCTCCCCAGAAAACTGGTTAAAACTGACCACGCAATTTACTCGCTTATTTCATGGCGCAGTAGGTAAAGCTAGTTCACAAGAGAGTTACTGTGAACACTTGAACAGAAAACGGCGTAGCAACGTCAGTAACAGCGAAAAGCTACTGGCATAAAGTTAAAAGTCTTCAATAAAGAATTAAAACTGCAATCATGTAGTTATTTTCATGCGTGTAATTTAGGCTTAACAGTGATAGACGCTCGCTTAATGAGCGGGTGATGATATAAAAAGAGATAAGTTTTTAGCCTAAAAGAGTAAACTTAGTAGCACAGTTTTATTTACTCAATTAAAGTGGCTGTCTAGTTATGTCTCTCGTATTACCCGCGGTGTATTTGTTATGGCGAAAGCGGGATCTGTAAAGTAGATAATAAAAAGGAGTGGGCTAAGTACCTGACTCCTTTATACTAATATCTTAATTTATTATTTTTATGCTGGGGAATAGGGCGGGATCATACTTTGTAAATATTTATAATCTAGTAATATTATATTAATCAACACCTTTTTAAGTTTTTATATTACACTAGGGCTTGTTAAATTATGTTCCTTAGATTAGATTTAATTAAAAATAGTATCGGGCTGCATTTAAGACTGGCTGTTAATATAGATACCACAACATACAAGGATTGAGAACATGGTAGAAATTAGTAGAACCAATCAAATTTTAACTTACCCACAATCAAGTCGATCTGAACAGCAAGAGCTTGCTAAATCTCTAAAAACAGCAACGCCTGAGCAAGTTCAACCAGCTAACAAAGAAAAAATATCGCTTAATATTGATAAAGGGATTTCTGCTGAATTATCGAGGTCTATTGATAAACATACATCGGAGAATATGTTAAAAAAAGTAAAAGTAATGGCGACAATTCAGTCTTCACTCAATATTAGCTTAGAAGAGTTTGCAGCTTTTAAGGAAGTACAAATGGCTAAAAATCCAGAGTTAGATTTAAGCCAACTCGATTTATCTTTGGATAAAGAGGGTAATTTGAAACTCACAGACTCGAGTTTACCCGACTTTAAGTTGTCAGAACTAGAAGAAGAGATTGCGAAAAATGATAAACTGGTAGACGCTTTTTCTCAAGTACATACAAGTACTGTAGAAGCAATTAAGCTCAAGAGTACTTCATTTAAAGATCTTCAACCCGATCATTTTAATGGTTCATTTATGCTTAACGAGTTAACGGAGCGCTATAGTAAACAATTCCCCCCAGATACATATGCCCATGGTCGAGAGTATAATACAATGGAAAAAAGGCTAAATGATACTGACCCATTTCTTTTCGGGTTCTTTTTCTTAAAGTCACTGAGCATTGACTTTCGAGTTTGATTGTAAGACTCGATATGTTGGTTCATAATTATCCTACAGGAACTATGTAAATTTTAAAAGCGGGTGAAAAAGAAAGCCCTGCGCCGATCCCAGTAGAAGGTAAACGGGGGCGACCGAAAAAACGATTCAACGCTTATTTGCCATTCTATACATTTCACCAGCGCCGCTTTTTTAAGTCATTCTTCATATGCGAATACTTTAATCGTTTTATACAAATTCCAACCTTATCTCCTGACATTTAAGACAGGGCAAGAGCATGAAAAAAGGCTATCGAAAAAATAAAGATGACACCCATGTGAAAAACTAAGTAAAGCAGAGCGCATCTTTTTTAACCAAACAGTTGAACAATATCGAGAGCGCTTAGCAAGCATCAGTTGGTTTATGCGATTATTAAATGAAGACATTGCCTGCCCGTAAAGCCAATAAGGAAGATAATTGCACAGGCCGATTCTGGGAAGGCCGCTTTAAGTCACAAGCCTTGCTTGATGAAGCCGCACTTGCCGCCTGTATGGCCTATGTAGATTTAAACCCAATCAGAGCAAAAATGGCGCAAACACCGGAAACATCTGACTACACGAGTGTACAAAAACGCATTGAAAGCGCAACAGAGAGCAAGCAACCAAAACAACTATTATGCTTTGCAGGCATGCCACGTCAAATCATGCCAAAAGGGTTACCATTTGAGCTTAAATCGTACCTTGAACTGGTTGAATTAACAGGGCGTTGTATAAGAGAAGGCAAACGCGGGTATATTGAAAGCACACATTTACCTTTACTAGAAAGAGTCAATATCTCCCCAGAAAACTGGTTAAAACTGACCACGCAATTTACTCGCTTATTTCATGGCGCAGTAGGTAAAGCTAGTTCACAAGAGAGTTACTGTGAACACTTGAACAGAAAACGGCGTAGCAACGTCAGTAACAGCGAAAAGCTACTGGCATAAAGTTAAAAGTCTTCAATAAAGAATTAAAACTGCAATCATGTAGTTATTTTCATGCGTGTAATTTAGGCTTAACAGTGATAGACGCTCGCTTAATGAGCGGGTGATGATATAAAAAGAGATAAGTTTTTAGCCTAAAAGAGTAAACTTAGTAGCACAGTTTTATTTACTCAATTAAAGTGGCTGTCTAGTTATGTCTTCTAAAAGATATTAAAGATAATGTTGATGCAGGCAAAAATGATGCACCAAGTGGCTCCATTACTGTTAACAAAGTTATAAATGATAAAATTAACCTTAATGACTTAAGTGGTGATTTTGAATTTTTAGCAAAAGTTGATGGAATACATCCATATGTAAGAAATAATGGTTACTATGGTGAACAAATTGCTAAGAAAATTTTTGATGATAGTACGGGGTTAGACTTTAAAGATATTGTAAAAAATAAGTCAAATCATGGTGCCGATCTATTGGGAGTTGATGAGAAAAATGGTGTAATTTGGCTTATAGAAGTAAAATCATCTATTCGTAATTCATTCCCGAACCCTGATAAGTTGAATTTAGAGGCTCGTGGGAAAAAATGGATAGAAGATGTTGCAAATGGTACATTAAACGGCCAACCAGTATCTGCGGAGGCTAAAATTTTTGCAAGTGATATACTCGCTAAACTGGAATCTAAAGTGTATACATTGAAACCAGTCTTAGCAAAAGTCAAAGTGCCAAAGCCTGGTGAAACTGGTACAGCTACAATCTCAATGATCCCAGTTGGTAAATAATGGACAAAATATTAGAAAAATTTTTACGAAAGCGTAAGCATGCAATCAAAGGTCCTGAAAAATATAAAAATATTTTTGAGGATAATATTGTTAGGATTACTTACTATATTGAGCATGGTAAAACCCAAGGCGAAGAGTTTTTTAATGAGAGATTACCTTTTGCTCCTTGGGAAAAGCTTAATATTGAATTGTCAGGCCAATGTAAAATTTACGAAAATATTGCGCAAGCTAGTTTAGTCAAGAATAGCGTGCTTGGTGCTGAGCACTTAAGTTATTATTTAAATTATGGATACTATGAATTAGCAATTGCGCATATAAAGCAAAAACGCTGTTTTATTCGTTTTGGAGTTGAAAACGAAGGAGTTATTTCACCTGGAAGTGTATTTCAATTAGCTACAGCTGTTTTATTACATCAGCATGATTATGCTGGCCACTTTTATAAGCTTTTTCAAGCTGGTTACATGAAGCATTGGGTTAATAGATCGAAAAGCCATATTGGTGATTTTATTATCTTGCTATTTGATAAGGTAAAAGGTAGCAATACCCTAAAACCGATCGTAGATGACTTTGCTTACCAAGCTATTTTAGATAACTGGGATAGCACTGACTTAACAAAAGTTACCGCTTATCTAAATCAGTTATGTGATGATCAAGTCGCTCAGGTTGCATCACCACCGAGTAAGATGTTTTTTGAGTTCGATAATATGAATTGGCAATTTACACCTTATGCTGCACTTATGCTGTTAACGTTAAGAGCACAACATGACCTTGAAAACCCTGATTTCGAGCACCCTGGTTTTGGCAATGTTACTTCTTTACTATTAACGCAGCCTGTAGCCCCTCAAAAAGATGAGGTGCTTGAACAGCTCGTTGCCAAGTTACATGAGCAAGGCTTTGATGAAAAAATGTTACTAGCGTAGTGTGTGATGAAACTTTATAAAATTCTAAATCTAGGATTTATATCGTATTGCAGCTTGCTTTTAGCAGGCTGTAATACAGTTTCATATCAACCTGATAGCCTTCGTGGTGGCTATAGTGATGCAGTGTTGGGTAATGGTGAGTACCGCGTTACATACCAAGGTAATGGTGATATAAGCTCAATACAAGCACTTGACTTTGCACTTTTGCGAGCAAGCGTAATTGCTATGAATAATCAATCGGAATTTGCCATAGTTAGTAAGATGCTGCTCACAATAGAAACTGTAAAAATAGACTTAAATTTACCTTATATTTATAAACCCACAGCGAGGTTAACTTTATCACTAAAGAATGATGAAGATTTAACTTCAGCTTTAGTTTCATGTGAATTAATTGGTTATTATGTAACGATAAAAAACCAGAGTCGTGATTTTGCCTTTAAACCGCGTGAGTGTATCGCTAGATTGAAGGCTAAATATCAATTAGCAGCAAGTAAGAATAGGGTCACCCATTAGAAAGTTCCGGTCAAGTAGGCAGCTGTGTTTTCTTGATCTTTTTATTCAAAAAACCAAGTGTTGTTACTTTTTAAACTCACTTTAAATATGACTATGCATCCAGTAATGGAGTCGATTGGTGTGAATATGCACAATTGTGTCATGGCGAGGGATACCTTGCTCAAGGGAACATACTTCCTGAGCCAATCGAATCTATCATGACCAAAGTCTTCAATATCCTCCTAACCTCGGCACCCATATACAACAGCGCTGACAGCTAAGAATATGATATCAAAAAGCTTGTGAATAACTTTACCCAGCTGGCGAGGGTCGTCAATTGATTCGAAATATTTAAATAGCTGTATATCAGGGGATGGGTATACTCCTTAAAAAGGAGTATGAGATCATACTTTTAAGTCAAGGTAAAGTTCGTGATCTTGCCCTGGGTATTTATCTGCTTAGGGAAAACTAAAAAATAGTTGAAAAACCATGCAGCTCAGATAATATGTATGTGCTTAACTTTCGCTTTTTTGAGTTTAATTAATACCCAGTCTGGTTTTGTTCGATTATTGCTCCCTTTTACTACCACCCTATAAAAATTACTCTATCAGTTGTAACTTATACGAGTTCAAGTGATAGGGGTTTAATACGTATTTGTTTTTGCTTAATTTTTTAATGGCACGTTTTTAGCTGTATTCTTATAACACATTTTTAGCTATAGCCTTGTTACTAGGCTTAATTAAGTAAGGAACGCACATGCAAGTTAAAACAATCCAAGAAGTGTACGACTGGACTGTACTCTTTCACACGCAAATGGCGGCTAACTTTTTTAGTCTCAGAGATGATTTAGCAGAGCATAACCGTATGCTCGTAGACTATTTTGTAGAGTACGAAAAAAAGCTAGCTGAAGATTTAGTGGGCTTTAAAGCGATCACAAAAATCAATACCTTAGATACTTATTGTTACGAATACTTTGCTGAAAACTCTGAACTGATTAATTTTACAGATTTAAATCGAGATACGCGTGTTGATGAGCAAGCCATGCAAGGTTATATATCAGATCAACATCAAAAGGTGATCAATCTTTATGAATACCTACTTAGTCGTGCAGAAACTCCAGCAGGCAACGAGAAATTAGCGCAATTGTTAGAGCTTGAGCAGCAAGGTTTAAAGCAGATGATACAAAGCGCTAATCGTCATATGGATATGTAATAGAGAACCTAATTTGGATAGCCAAGGCTATCCAAATTTAGCTATGTCTGTAAATCATACAAAGTCGATTAAAAACCCCACCTTTTTCAGATACCTTTGTTCTTGCTGTAAATCTGCCAGCAGCAGGGTTTGTTCGTTGAGCCATCCAAGTGGAAACTGCAATAGCATACTGTTGCCTTTTACTGAAACGGTTAACTCCTGATGTTGATCATTAAGACGTTTTTGGTTTAATAATATAGCCAGCCTGAGTAGTACAATTAACTGTAATATTTGATAGTGCGGCAGCGAGAGTAAAGTTGGAAATTCTTCTAAACGAATTTTTTTACGGTAAAAACGTATCATGCAGCTTAATAGCGTTTGTTGCTGTTGAGTAAACCCCGGTAGTTGGCTGTTTTCAACTACATATGCGCTGTGTTTATGTAAACCTGATGAGTTAATACCTAAACCTATTTCGTGTAATTGCGCTGCCCATAGCAGCAATTGATGATTATCTAATGAGTCGAGCTGCCATTCTTTTTGTACTTGTAGAAATAGCCAATCGGCAGTATTGGCAACACGTTGTGCGTGTACTTTATCGATTGTGTTTCTTTCGCTTAAATTAGCTATGGTATTAGTACGTATATCTTTAAGCGCTAACTTTTGCTGCATTTCATGCAATAGACCTTCGCGTAGTGAGAAGTCACTGTAATCCATCTCTTTAATATCAAACAATTGAAAAGTAGCGATTAAAATAGCCAGCCCACCACAAATGCTCACTTGGCGCTCTGGGCTTAACCCTTCAATCAATAGGTTATCGATAGTTTTTGCTGCTATAAATTGAATTTTAAGTTCGATCAATCGCTCTAGGGTGATATTTTTTTGTTCAGGATCGTTTGCGCTGATCATCGCTAAGATTGATTTTATTGTGCCTGATGTGCCAACCACTGATTGCCAGCCAGCACTAATATAATTGGCAAAAATAACTTCAAGTTCTTGCTCTGCTTTTATTTGTGCTTTGCTAAAGCGTTTATCGTTAATAATACCATCGGCAAAAAATTGTTTGGTATAACTTACACAGCCCATATTGCGACTTGTTAGCAGTTTATGCTTAAAATGTTTGCCAATAATGAGCTCGGTACTACCGCCACCAATATCAATCACTAAGCGATTTTCATTATGGTGAATGTAATGGGCAACGCCTTGATAGATTAAGCGTGCTTCTTCTTGCCCAGATATCACATCAATATGATAGGGAAAAACAGTACTTGCTTGAGTTAAAAACGAATTAATGTTTTTAGCGCGTCTTAATGTGTAGGTTGCAGCAATTTTTACATTGCTGGCAGGGAAGTCTTGTAGCGTTGTTGCAAACTGCTTCAGGATCGCCAGCGCTCTATCAATCACGGTTTGGTTTAATTGATTTTTGTCGTCTAAGCCATCAGCTAAATATACGCGTTGTTTTTCTTTATGCAAAATTTGTAGATTGCCATCCACCTCTCTTGCTACGACTAAATGAAAGCTGTTTGATCCTAAGTCAACCGCAGCAATTGAGGGGTAATCATTCATTATTGTAATTGCCTTCCCATTTTTTTAAGTGATCATAAATAGCTATTTGCGAACGTATTTTTTTACGATTACCGCGTCTAACATAATGATTTTTTTGTTCGCTATCAATAATGCGGGCTTTGGTGCGATCTTTAAATTGTAGTTCAAGTACGTCAATAATGAGTTGTTTTAGTTTTTCATCATAAATAGGCACGCCAACTTCAACTCGATGATCTAGATTACGGGTCATCCAATCTGCGGATGAAATATATACTTTTTCGTCACCATTATTAGCAAACACCATCACTCGTGGGTGCTCTAAAAATCGGTCAACAATGCTAATAACCCGAATGTTGTCGCTAAAATTATTGAGCCCTGGCACTAAGGAACACATGCCGCGGACAATAATGCGAATTTTAACACCGCTACGAGCGGCTAAGTACAAACAGTCAATCAGCTCTTTATCTACTAAGTTGTTTATTTTTAAAGTTATTCTGCCGACTTTACCATTTTCAACATGGGTTATTTCCTGATGAATTAAACCAAGCAACAGCTGTCGAGCATTGACTGGAGATATCATTAAGTGCTCGAACACAAAGGGTTTATAACTACTTTCGATAAACTTAAATACGCTATCGCTTTCGTCACAAATTCCTTGATGCTTAGTAAATAGGCTAAAATCAGTGTAAATTTTGGCAGTTTTTTCGTGAAAATTGCCAGTGCCAATATGAGCGTATTTAACGATTTGGCCTTTCTCTTTACGATGCACAATACATAACTTACTGTGGACTTTAAGTGCAGGGATACCAAAAATAACTTTGATACCCGCAGCGCTCAGGACCTTCGCCCACTCGATATTATTTTGTTCATCAAAGCGTGCTTTGAGTTCAACCATTACCGTGACTTTTTTACCGTTTTTAGCTGCATTGATTAATGAGGAAATTAACCGTGATTTGCTGGCTACACGATAGATATTTACTTTAATCTGCGTTACTTTTGGGTCAAATGCTGCTTGGCGTACATACTCTAATAAATGATTAAATGTGTGGTAAGGGTAATAAAGTAAAATATCTTGCTTGCTGATGGCATCAAACACACTGGCATGATTATTAAAAGCACTACTTTGTAAGGCTGGAAGTTTTTTGTTTTCTAAATATTGCCGACCAACATTAGGAAAGCCAATAAAGTCTCTAAAATTACGATAACGGCCGCCTGGGATCAACGCATCGTGGTGGGTTACACCCAAGCGCTTTTTCATTACTTTTAGTATCGATTCAGGCATTGTTTGGTCGTAAACTAAGCGTACTGGTTCTGCATAAATACGTTGTTTTAGCCCCTTAGACATTTTATCTAAAATGCCTTCTTCTAGTTCATCATCAAGGTTATATTCGGCATCTCGAGTTAGTTTTATGGCGTACCCTTGAATGTTATCAAAGTCAAAAAAGCTACTAAAAATATCACTTAAAAAGAAGGTTATTATATCGTCTAGCATCACAATAGTTTTGTGACGACGGGTTTTTTCAGGAGGTAAAATAATAAACCTTGGTACCCGATCGGTAGGTACCTCAAGCATGGCGTAATGGCTTTTATCATTATTCATTTCAACAAGTATATAGGTCATAGTGTCGTTGATTTGATCTGAATAATCTTTATTCTCATCTAATAAAATAGGCGATATATGCTGCAATACATTATCGTGGAAGAAGTTTTTTAACCAGTTGATATGAAATTCGTTAAGCTGCTCAGGGCGGTCGACATGAATATTATGGGCAATTAGGTCTTTTAGAATTTGCTCATGGATCAGATTAAATTTTTTGCCTAATAGCAATACTTTTTGTTGGATTTGGGTAAGTAAAATTTCGTCTTCATCAAAGTTGGTATCAGGAAGTTTGTTTAATAAAATACGCCGTTTTACATCAGCGACCCGGACTCTGAAAAACTCATCTAAATTGTTCGAGAAGATCCCCAAAAAACGAATACGTTCAATAATCGGGTTGCTTTTATCTTTAGCTTCTTGTAAAACACGATCGTTAAAAGACAGCCAACTTAGCTCTGGGGCAAAATAATTAATTGTTTGAGGCGCATCAGTACAGGCGTTCATTATCTATTCCTTGGATAGCGATAGAACACAATATAAAGCACGTAGATGACAGAAAAATGACAAACGTGTCACTTTTGTGACACGTTAAGTGGTTGGCTTTTTGAGTACTTTAAGTATCTTCGATATCAACAATTAAATCGGAGGTGATTGCTTCAAGTGCCGCGACTACTTCATTTTTATTTATGCCTGAAGGCAAAGTAACTGTTGCTACGGCACTAAAAATTGGTAGCCCCCAGTTTGGTGCGCTTTGCTGCTTGGAGTTCAAGTGGGTGATATTTACCCCCTTGTGACGCAATACACCGGCAAGCTCTTGGATAATACCTGGTCGATCATTACTAGTGATCACAAAATTAAGTTGTTCAGCGGGTGTGTCGAGTAATTCATGTGCGCCTGTTTCAATCCGTACTTCTAATTGTGGTAAGCCATATAATGCATCTTGTAATTCTTGTTGATGTTCGGCTGGTACTGTCACTTCGATAATGCCAGCAAAATGACCTGCTAAATGACTTAAGTTACTGGTGAGCCAGTTACCATGATGATTTAAAATTGTAGAAGAAATATCCTCCACAAGTCCAGAGCGATCTTCTCCCAAAATTGTTATAACTAATTGCTTCATATATAATTCCTAAAGATTGCTGTAATTAAATAATAAATGTCGATGTATAAAATTGTTGTTATATAAAAAGAACCGAATTGAGTATTAACTTAGTCCCTAAATTTGTCCAATTTTTTTGCCAATAGTTCAGTGTAAAAATAGTGTGAGTTTATAGTTTGGATTATCTAAAAGTTTGTTTGTTAAAAATAAATTACTCAGTTTAAATATTTCAAGCTATTGAATATAAACCTCGTTTGTTTTGTTATACAGAATATAATCGCAAAGCCTTAGTAATTATGACGCCTGTAACAATATTGTCATCTTGGTGAAATATAATCTTCCCAACGTTAAGATTTATAGGTGTTTTGATGACTTCCAATCCGAATAAACCGTCTTTTAATGCGGATAGAAGCCGTCTATTTAAAGATCGGTTTGCCAAATTTAGCATTACCGCTGGCGGTATCATGGTATTAATAGCTTTGTTATTGATATTTTTCTATTTATTGTATGTCGTGCAACCTATTTTTGAGTCAGCGAAAGTAGAAATGCGTGATAGCTTTGCGCTTAGCAATGCTGAAGAAATTGTCGGCCTAGGTGTGGAGGAGCAAAGTGAAGTTGCTTTTTTACTGAATAAGGAAGGGGAGGTTGATTTTTACAGTGTTGAAATAAAAGGTTTTGGTCAAAAGCTGGCTAGCTTAGCTGTGCCACTTGATAGCGAAGTGAGTAGTTTTGCAACAAGTGCACCATTTCAAGGGCATTACGCATACGGACTAGAAAATGGATCTGTAGTTTTAGTTGCCCCTAAATTCTTAGTTACCTTTCCTAATAACGAACGTAAATTAACACCTCGCTTAGGTTATCCGTTGGGTGAAGATAAACCATTACAAGTTGATATTGATGGCGCAGCAATTAAACAGTTTGCCTTTAGTCATTATGAAGATAAAACGGCTGTTGTGGCAGTTACTGCTGATAAACGTATAATTTTTAGCAGTTTTGTCTCAGAAGAAAATATGTTCAGCGGTGAAGTCGAATGGGTTGTTGAACGCACTGAGCTTGATGTTGAGGGGCGTGTTGACCAATTGTTAATGTCGCCAGATACCACCCGCATTTTTGTGCGCTCAGCAAATCAAATTTATATTTACGATACTCGCAATCCAAGTGAGGTTGAGCTGATCCAAATACTGGCAGCTAATGAAGAAAATGCCAATTTGGTTTCAGCGCAATTATTAGCCGGTGCTAACTCGCTGATGTTAGCGAATGATAATGGTGAAGTTTCGCAGTGGTTTGAAATTAATACTGACGATGGCCGTGAGTATCAAAAAATACGCGGGTTTGAAACCGCAAAGCAGCCTAAGTTAGATATATTTACTGAGTTTTATCGTCGTACTTTCTTTACCACTAGCAGCAACGGCGAATTAGGTGTTTATTACACCACCAGTGAAGCAAAGCTTTGGCAGGGTAAAATTAGTGAAGGGCCGATTGAAAACTTTGCCATTGCACCTCGCTCAAATGCAGCGCTTATCTTAGCGGATAATAAACTGATCGTTGTTGAAGTTCATAATGAACACCCAGAGGTGACTTGGTCGGCTTTATGGCAAGAAGTATGGTATGAGGGTTACCCGGAGCCCGGTTATATTTGGCAATCAACGTCTGCCGGTGATGACTTTGAAGCTAAATTCTCTTTAGTGCCAATTTCATTCGGAACTATAAAAGCGGCTTTATATGCGATGCTATTTGCAGTGCCGATTGCACTTTCTGCGGCAATTTACACCGCTTATTTTATGTCTGGTTCATTGCGAAAAGTAGTTAAACCAACTGTTGAAATTATGGAAGCATTACCAACTGTAATTTTAGGGTTCTTAGCAGGTTTGTGGCTTGCGCCGTTGATAGAGGAGCATTTACCCGCGATTGTTGGCCTGTTATTCATGCTGCCGCTGGGTATTTTGGCAACCGCATTTGGTTGGACTAAAGTACCACAAAGCATTCGCCATCGCGTTCCTGATGGGGCTCATTCAATCTTACTGATTCCAGTACTGCTGTTAATTGGCTGGTTGGCGTTTGCAATGAGTGGTGCAATAGAGCTTTGGATGTTTGACGGTAATGTACGTCAATATCTGACCAATGAATTAGGGATGACATTTGACCAACGTAATTCACTTGTGGTGGGTATTGCGATGGGGTTTGCGGTTATTCCGACCATTTTCTCTATCGCAGAAGATGCGGTGTTTAGTGTGCCTAAGCATTTATCAAACGGTTCATTAGCGCTAGGTGCAACACAATGGCAAACCTTGGTTAGTGTGGTGTTATTAACCGCCAGCCCTGGTATTTTCTCTGCGGTGATGATGGGCTTAGGCCGTGCCGTAGGTGAAACGATGATTGTACTAATGGCTACGGGTAATACACCAATAATGGATTGGAGTATTTTTCAAGGTATGCGTACTTTGGCCGCTAATATTGCAGTAGAAATGCCAGAATCAGAAGTGGGTAGTTCACACTATCGAATTTTATTCTTAGCCGCTTTTGTATTGTTCATATTCACCTTTATTTTCAACACAATTGCTGAGTTTGTGCGTCAGCAGTTGCGTGATAAATACAGCTCGATGTAAGTGGGAGACAAGACATGTTAAAGCAGTGGTTTAAGTCAGGCTCTCCTTGGATATGGATGACAGGTGGTGCAGTAAGTATCAGTTTGATTTCTGTCTTAGGATTATTGGCAATGATTGCTTGGAAAGGGTTGAGCTTTTTCTGGCCATCACAGGTTGTGCAATTGGAGTTGCAAGGTTCTGTTGCACAGCAAACTGTAATTGGTGAAATTTATGATCGTGAAATGGTGTCTAAGTCTCGTCTTGAGGCAACCGGTGTTGATTTATCTGGTTATGATAAAGAGCAACTAGAGCGTTATTTAATTAAAACCGGTAACCGTGAATACGTTGATTTAGATTTTCGTTGGGTAATAGAAACTGACATAAAATCAAATACAATGCCTGCGGCTATCGCTGTGTTTGAACGTAGTAAAAACGGTAATTTTTATGGTTACGTCGAGCAAGTAATAAAAGACGGCCAAGTGATCACTAATAATAAAACGGAAGTATTAGAAAAATTAGTTGAACGTGCCGTTGAGCTTAATGAGCAAGCGATTGATTTACAAAATGGTGATATTGGCCATATTAACTATCAATTAGAGCGTTTACGTTTACAAGAAAAGGCGTATTTACTCGATGATGCTCTGACCGATGAGCGAGTGGCTGAGCTTGCACAACAACGTGCGGATCTAAGAGCTGATTATGGCGTGCTTGAAAAGCAATTGTTTGCACTACGTAAACAAGCTAAGCGTGATCAGGTAACCGTAAAAGATATGCGTGGTGAAATTGTTACTTTGCCTTTATATCAGGTGTTAGATTTTTGGTTTCCTAATGACATGAGCTTTGTTGCAAAGTTGGGTCACTACTTTGTGCAACTAGGTAAATTTGTTGCGGATGACCCACGTGAAGCTAATACAGAAGGCGGTGTATTCCCTGCAATCTTTGGTACTGTTTTTATGGTAATGTTGATGGCTGTAATTGTGACGCCGTTTGGAGTTGTGGCAGCTATTTATTTGCATGAATATGCAGCGAAAAATGCAGTGACAAAGATGATTCGTATCGCGGTAATTAACTTGGCCGGTGTACCTTCAATTGTTTACGGTGTATTCGGCTTAGGTTTCTTTGTTTATGTATTAGGTGGTAGTTTGGATCAATTGTTTTATCCTGAAGCTGCACCTAGTCCTGTATTTGGTACTCCGGGCGTTATGTGGTCCGCATTAACACTTGCTATTTTGACGCTTCCTGTTGTAATTGTATCAACCGAAGAAGGCTTATCACGTATCCCAAGTACGGTTCGTCATGGTTCTTTAGCGCTGGGTGCAACGAAATTTGAAACTTTATGGCGTATTATCGTGCCAATGGCAAGTCCAGCAATTATGACTGGTTTAATATTAGCGGTAGCGCGTGCTGCCGGCGAAGTGGCGCCATTGATGCTTGTGGGTGTGGTGAAAATGGCACCGACATTACCGCTTGATGGTAACTTCCCGTATTTTCATCTAGATCGAAAGTTCATGCACTTAGGTTTTCATATATACGATGTTGGCTTTCAAAGCCCAAATGTTGAAGCGGCGCGTCCGCTAGTGTATGCCACTGCATTCTTATTGGTATCAGTAATCATTACACTGAATATCACAGCGGTAGGCATACGTAACCATTTACGTGAAAAATTTAGATCGCTTGATCAATAATTAGTAAAGATTCTATAGGTAAAAAATATGATTACAGTCGCTCCACAAGTAACCCAATCAAGCACGAGTTTGAAATTGGATTTAGACAATTTAAGCACCGAGCAAACGGCACTTGAGATCAAAAACTTAGATCTTTACTATGGTGAAAAACAAGCACTTAGTTCAGTGAATATGAATATTCCAAAAGGGCAAGTTACAGCATTTATCGGGCCATCTGGCTGCGGTAAATCTACGCTATTACGTTGTATTAATCGTATGAACGATTTGGTTGATAGTTGCCGTATTGAAGGTGAAATTTTACTACACGGACAAAATATCTATGATAAAAAAGTAGATGTCGCCGCGCTACGTCGTAATGTTGGTATGGTATTTCAGCGTCCGAATCCGTTTCCTAAATCAATCTACGAAAATGTGGTTTATGGCCTACGCTTACAAGGTATCAAAGAAAAGCGTAAATTAGATGAAGTGGTTGAACGCTCACTGCGAGGTGCTGCGTTGTGGGATGAAGTAAAAGATAGACTTCACGATAGCGCTTTTGGTTTGTCAGGTGGTCAGCAGCAACGCTTAGTGATTGCACGCTCTATCGCTATTGAGCCTGAAGTATTATTACTCGATGAGCCAACATCAGCATTGGATCCTATTTCAACACTGGTAATTGAAGAGCTCATCAACGATTTAAAAAATAAGTTTACCGTTGTTATCGTAACCCATAACATGCAACAAGCAGCGCGGGTTTCTGATCAAACGGCCTTTATGTACATGGGTGAATTAATAGAGTACTCAGATACCAATACGTTATTTACTACCCCAACAAAAAAGAAAACGGAAGATTATATAACTGGTCGTTATGGCTAGGCTGAGCAAAGTTGTTTGCGGGTGACGTTAACAATTTGAAAGAGGGTAAACAATGGAACACAATATTAACAAGCATATTTCTGGCCGCTTTAATCAAGAGCTAGAAAACGTTCGCAACCATGTATTAAGCATGGGAGGCTTAGTTGAGCAGCAACTTAATAGTGCACTTGATGCGGTAAGTAATGGTGATGCTGAGTTAGCGCGTAAAGTACGAGAAAACGACTATAAAGTAAATGCTATGGAAGTAAATATAGATGAGGAATGTACGCGTATTATTGCTCGTCGCCAACCGGCTGCAAGCGATTTACGATTAGTGGTCGCGATAGCTAAAACCATTGCTGATTTAGAACGAATTGGCGATGAGGCTAAGCGTATTGCTAAAGTTGCTTTAGATTCATTGACTAAAGATCAGCAATATTTATTTGTTAGCATCGAAAGTATGGGTCGTCTAGTTTCAAAAATGCTGCATGATGTATTAGATGCTTTTGCACGTATGGATGTACAAAAAGCATTTGAAGTACATAAAGAAGATGACAAGGTTGACCGTGAGTATGAAGTAATTACTCGTCAAATTATGACCTATATGATGGAAGATCCACGTTCAATTCCAAAAATTATGAATTTAGTCTGGTCAGTTCGTTCATTAGAGCGTATTGGTGATCGTTGTCAAAACATCTCTGAATACATTATTTACTTTGTTAATGGAAAAGATATTCGTCATACATCTCAAGAAGATATAGAAAAGTCACTATAGACTTTTTGATACTGTGTTGTTTTATTAAAGCGGCCAATGGTCGCTTTTCATGTTTTCGTTATAATTATAATGTTGTAGCGGTTGCTGTGAAGTAATAAAGGCATTCACAATCGCGGTGAATGCTGTAAAATTCATGCCGCAAGCATACTTCATTTGATTTAAGGGTCAATTATGCCTACAAACGCATTTTTAGGGGTATTCGCAAAATCTCCTATTAAGCCAATGGAAGATCACATCAAGAAGGTGCATCAAGCAAGCAAAGCTTTGATCCCTTTTTTCAATCATGTATTTAAAGAAGAGTGGCAACAAGCAGAAGAAATTCGCTTGAACATTCGTACTTTAGAACGTGAAGCCGACGACATGAAAAGAAATATACGTTTACAGTTACCGCGCGGTTTATTTATGCCGGTAGAGCGTACAGATCTGCTCGAACTTGTCACCCAGCAAGATAAAATTGCCAATAAAGCAAAAGACATTGCTGGTCGTGTTATTGGTCGTGAGATGACCATACCAAAAGAAATTCAAGCTGATTTTCTAGCTTATGTAACTCGTTGTGTCGATGCAACTAAACAAGCATCAAATGCAATTAATGAGTTAGATGAGTTACTAGAGACTGGTTTTAAAGGTCGTGAAGTGACCTTAGTCGAAAAAATGCTCGTAGAATTGGATGCAATTGAACAAGACACGGATGAAATGCAAATCAAAATACGTCGCCAGTTACGTGACGTCGAAGATGAACTCAATCCTGTTGATGTAATGTTTTTATACAAAATCATCGAATGGGTCGGCGAACTGGCAGATATTGCAGAGCGCGTGGGTTCGCGTCTTGAGCTGATGTTAGCTCGGTAATTTACACTCAGTTCAATAACGAAAGATTAGGGTTACACAATGGATATCATTGCATCTTATGGCACGGTATTAATTTTAATTGCCGCAGCAGTCGGTTTTTTTATGGCTTATGGTATTGGCGCGAATGATGTTGCTAATGCGATGGGCACATCGGTAGGTTCAAAAGCATTAACCATTAAACAAGCAATTTTTATTGCGATGATTTTTGAATTTGCAGGCGCTTACTTAGCTGGCGGCGAAGTAACATCGACAATTCGTAAAGGAATTATCGATTCTACGCCGTTTCTAGACCTTCCAGAACTTATGGTATTAGGGATGATCTCGGCATTATTTGCAGCGGGTAGTTGGTTGCTAATAGCTTCATTCTTAGGTTGGCCGGTATCAACCACGCATTCAATTATTGGCGCTATCATCGGATTTGCCTTAGTTGCAGTTGGCAGCGAAGCGATTCAGTGGGACAAAGTTGCAGGTATTGTGGGGAGTTGGATTGTAACCCCAGCGATTTCAGGGTTTATTGCCTACTTAATCTTTATGAGTGCGCAAAAGTTAATTTTTGACACTGAGGCGCCACTTAACAATGCCAAACGCTATGTGCCTATTTATATGGGTCTAGCGGGCTTTATTATGTCTTTAGTAACCATCAAGAAAGGTTTAAAGCACATTGGCATCAACTTAGGTGCTGTTGAAGGTTATGCATTAGCAATCGGTATTGCTGTTATTGTTGGTATAATTGGTAAAATCGTTATTTCTCGGTTGAAGATTGATCCAAATGCCGATAAGAAAATGCAATTTAATAATGTTGAGAAAGTATTTGCTATCTTAATGGTATTAACCGCATGTTGTATGGCATTTGCTCATGGCTCAAATGACGTTGCAAATGCCATTGGTCCACTAGCGGCCGTTGCAAACATTGTTGAAAATAACGGTGAGATAGCTAAGCAAGCGACAATCGCATGGTGGATTTTACCACTGGGTGGGTTCGGTATTGTTGCAGGTCTTGCTATTCTAGGCAAAAAAGTAATTAAAACCATTGGTGAAGGCATTACGCATTTAACACCAAGTCGTGGCTTTGCTGCAGAATTAGCTGCTGCTTCTACAGTTGTAATTGCATCGGGAACAGGCTTACCAATTTCTACTACACAAACCTTAGTTGGCGCGGTACTAGGAGTCGGTATGGCACGTGGAATTGCTGCACTTAATATGGGTGTGATCAGAAACATTGTAGTTTCTTGGGTAATTACATTGCCAGTTGGCGCTGCCCTTGCTATTGTTATTTTCTATATACTGAGAACTGCCTTTGGAGTTTAAATCCAGCAGTCTTTAAGCATTACAGACTTTTAGCTTGAAAAGATCTCAACGCCCTTGGTGTTGGGGTCTTTTTATTTGTGGGTACATAAAGTATGACAAACTTACCAAGTATTAAACAACTGCAGTATTTGTTGGCTGTTCATCAACATCAGCATTTTGGCCGTGCGGCAAGCGCTTGTTTTATTGGTCAATCAACACTCAGCAGTGCAATTCAAACCCTTGAAGAAATATTGGGCTGCCAACTTATCGAACGTGAAAATCGCAGTCTTATGTTTACCGCTATAGGTGAAGATGTCGTACAGCGAGCCCGTAAAATTATTGATGATACGCTCAGCGTTAAAGAACTCACAAAAAGTCATTTAAGCCCACTAAGTGGTAAGTTAACGTTAGGGGTGATCCCGACTATTGCTAGTTTTATTGCGGCACCTTTGTATCAGCTTAGTCAGCAACAGTTTACTGATTTAGAGTTAGTGCTGAATGAAGATACTAGCGACAGCCTGTTAGATAAACTCGAACACGGCCATATCGATATGGCACTATTGGCACTCCCTTATGATACTGATAAATTTCACACTCAAGTCCTCGCGCAAGATCACTTTTGCTTAGTACATCATAAAGACTATTTACCTGCTAAGAATATAGAAGATTTTAACTTGTTGCCGAAAGCCAGCGTGTTCTTATTAGAGCGAGAGCATTGTATGACTGGGCACGCACTTAGTGCTTGTAATTTAAATCGCTCAAGCTGTATCAATCCGTTTGAAGCGGCGAGCTTACACACCTTACTTAGCATGGTTGAGCACCAGTTTGGTGTGACTTTCTTACCGCAAATGGCGATTAACGCAGGTATTTTAGCGACCAAAAACATGCTTGCCACCCCCTCACAAAATGACGCATACCGCGATATTGGCATTTTATGGCGCAAAACGACCGGTCGTATCCGAGATTTTCGTTTATTTAGCCAAATGCTAGAAAGCTTTTTGAAGCAACAGTGCCGTTTAACGACGGATGAATAGCTCATTTAGATGAGCTTTTTAATTTATTTTTATCTTTTCCAAACTATCTGCTTCAATCTATCGACTAACCTCATAAGTAAAATAACTAAGCATCGAGAACCGTGTTTTTTCAATCAATAGAAACATTAATCGCCAAAGCACAGCAAGGAAATAAACGCGCCTGGATCAAGCTGGTTAAACAGCATGAAAGCCAAGTTTATAATTATTGCTTGCGGATGCTCAGCAACCCTGATGATGCTATGGATTTAATGCAAGAGGTGTTTATTTCGGTGTTTAAAAGTTTGCCAAGTTTTCGTGGTGAATCAAGTTTTAATACCTGGGTATTCCAGATAGTGCATCGGCGTAGCGTTGAGTATTATCGTCGTCGCAAACATTTTCAGAGCCTAGATGAAGTACCTGAATTGACATGTGAACGCAGCGAGCTGGAGAGTAATCAGTTAGTGCAAGTTGAACATCAGCAATTAAAAACGATGTTAAATAACTTACCGTGGGAGCAACGCTTAGTGGTTGAGCTAAAATTTTTCCAACATTGCACCTTTGAAGAGATTGCAGATCAACTTGATATTTCCACAAATACAGCCAAGTCACGGTTATACAGTGCATTAGGCAAGTTAAAAGTTCATTTGGAGGCCGTTGATGGCTAATTTAGATTCACTTTTTGAGCAATGGTTAGAGGGTAATGTTTTAAGTGATACGCAATTACAGCAGCTTGAAAATGATCCCGAATACCATGCACTGATGAGCCAAGCACAAGTCTGGCAGCAACATAGTCGCGAATATAAAACAGTGCCTGTACCAATCTGGGATCGCCAATCAACAATATCGCAGCTAACACCTAGGCGTGTGTTTAGTGCTGCTGGAACGTGGGTGGTTGTAGCATCAGTACTGGTTTGTTCGCTAGTCTTTTTAGTTATGCCAAAGCAACCAGTGTCAGAATTACTGGATCAGGTCGCGAAGCAAACGCAGTTATTAGACTCACAGCAAAAGCAAATTGATCAACTACAAAAAATTATCACGGCACAAAATGAATTACAGCAGCAGCACATGTATCAACTCACTAAAGAGGCTATTTCTACAGGACGAGTTGAACGCCAAGAAGACCTTAATAGCTTACTTAGCTATATCAAAACCCAACGAGCTCAAGATCAAGCGTATCTGCGGATACAGCTAAACGACTTAGCTGAACAAGTACAAGAGCAGCCAATGGCTGCTATTGCGAAAAACTAGGAGTAAAGATCATGAATAAACAATTTATAAGTAGTGTTATAATTGCGGTTATTGGTTGTACAGCTGGCAATCTACAGGCAAGCCCCTCTACCGAATTGGCTGCTATCCAGCGCGAAGTTAGTATTATGGAAAATATTTTAAGCAGCGCCTTAAAACAGGATACGGGTAAACAGATCCACGTAAGTTCGGCTAACTATTTTGTTGGTCAAGGTGTGGTATTTGAGTTGGATATGCGAGGTGCAAACCGTTCGCTGACAATTTTTAGTAATGGGCTAAATGCACCGTTGCCCACTGTACCTGAGATTAATCTTTCAAACAGGAGTATTGAACTCGTTAGTAATCAAATTGAAGTCATTAGTAGTGAGCAGGGCATTAAACCATCAGAAGAGACCTACCAACAAGCGATGTTAGTTAGGCGCGAAGGTGCACAGAGAATACAGGACATTGCAGAGCAAGAGCGTGATGTTGGACGAAAACTACGGAATTTAGAGCGTGAAAAGCGAGATTTAGAATTTGCCAGCCGCCATGATAATAGTGCCGAAGCAAAACAGCTTGAACAACGTAAAAAAGCGCTGGAAAAAAGTATCGCGGAGCTGGAAAAAAAGCAAACTACACTCACCAAACAGCAACAACAGCTACGTCAAGATATCAATGAAAAACAAGCAAAGCGTGAACAACAACATGCTGCAGAGCAACAACAGTTACTTGAACAAATAAGTACAAGTATCAGCCTTACCTTATGTGATTACGGTAAGGGTTTGCGTAGTTTACCCAACGACGAATATGTTAATTTTGCTCTTAAAGGATTTGGTAATGAAAATACGAGCTTAATTAAAGTGTTTGATAAATCAGATATTAAAAAGTGTGTCGCCGGCGATATCAAAGCCAGCGAATTGGCTAAAAAAGCTATTACCTATTAATTTTAATTAACTGAGCTCAATTAATAACTTGTTCCTGACCAACAAGCAGCCGCGTTATAAAGGCTGCTTTTCGTTATGTCCTTCATATTCAAATTGTTTATTGAATGGCGTAATATCTGGCAAAAATAACAAATAAACCCACACCACTAAGTTAAAGTAAGGGATCAAACCTAAGCAGGTAAAAGTTACAGCAGGGTAACCTTTAATATTGGCATATCGATAGCATTGGTAAGTTATCCCTAGGTTTACCGCTAGTAGTAACACGATTAATTGCATCATAATTCACTCCATAAATTGACAATTACACTAAGAACAATATGTTATCTGCTCAGTAGTATGTTGCTATGATTTGACGATGTCACGAAAAATTTTGATTATCATCATAATCGCAAGACATTTGTCGCCCAATGAGCAAAGTATAGATGAGTTATCACAAGATGGAAGTAAAAAAACGCGTAGATTTATATGAAAAGCCCGCTATTTTAGCTAGGTGGTTGTTCGTAAAAAGTTTTGTTTTGATAAATTTTTTGTAACTGATGTTTGATTTTTTCTACGGGCACTGGGCGTGAAATAAAGTAGCCTTGGCCATAATCAACATCTATTTCTTTTAGTGCTAAAAAGATCTCTTTATTTTCAACATACTCAGCAACCGAGCGTTTATCTAATGAACGGCTAATATCGTTTATCGCTTTAACTAACGCTAAATCGATAGGATCGTTGAGCATATCTCTAACAAACGAACCGTCTATTTTTACGTGTTGTGCAGGGAGCTGCTTGAGATAATTAAAGGTACTGAACCCGGTGCCAAAGTCATCAATTGAGAAATGACAGCCTAAGTGATTTAGCTTTTCGATCATCGCACGAGTGGCAGTTAAATTATTGATACTGGCGGATTCGGTGATCTCAAAAATAACCTGGGTAGGGCTGACATCGCATTTTTCAAAGATCGACTCTATATGCGGTAATAGGCGTTCATCTAAAAACGATTGCGCCGATAGGTTTATCGCAACTTGATTTAGCTCAGGGTTAGCGGCAATAGCAGCAATAGCATTGCTGATCACGCATTGATCCATTAAGTAAGTGTCGTTCAATAATTCAAGTGACGGGATAAATTGGTTTGGATAAATCAGTTCACCGTCGAGTTTTAAGCGTAATAGTGCTTCAAAATAAGCTACACCGCCTTGTTTAAAGTCCCAAATTGGTTGGTAGTGTAACTCAATTAGATTTTGCTGTAGTGCTTGGCGAATGCTATGGCCCCACTCTAAACCTGCTTGCAAGGTGTTATGACTGGCATCTTCTTTAGAGTAACAATGAACCAAATTACGGCCTAAGCTTTTAGCAACGTACAAGGCAATATCAGCTTGTTTTAAGCATTCACTCGGATCATGGTTAGCTGCTGTTATTTGTGTTAAGCCAATTGAGCAGCTAATGGAATAAACTTGTTCTTCTGATTTAAACTGGTGGCCTTCAATGGCCATGCAAATACTTTCAGCTATCAAGTGCGCATCAAGCAAATTCATATTATTTAAGATCAGCGCAAATTCATCACCACCAATACGACATACTAAGTGTTCATTACTGATATTAGCGTTAAATAGTTGCGCAACCTCTTTCAAGACTATATCGCCTTGTTGATGGCCTTTACTGTCATTAATTATTTTAAAATGATCAAGGTCAATATAAATTAAAGCGTGCTCTATATCGCCATAAGTGCGCTGCGGCTGGCAAATCCGATTGAGTTGTTGATCAAAATAATAGCGGTTATGTAAACCAGTTAAAGTGTCATGTAAGGCTAAATGCCGCAGCTGTAATTCAGCTTGCTTGCGCTCATGGATATTATCGATGGTGGCGGTGATCGTCGCAGCATTACTGCTGTTTTTGATCAGCTGTAAGCGGCACTCAACCCAAATGGCTTGACCATTTTTATGAATAATTTGCACTTCAACTTGCTGTCGTAAGGCACCGCCATGCAAAATACTGCTAATTGTCTGCAGTAGTTTTTCTTTACAATCATTGATACAAAAATCAGAAAGTGCTTTGTTCAAAGTTTCTTTTATGCCAAATCCACTGAGCGCTTCCCAGGCAGGGTTAATAAAACGAATACGGCCTTGTTGATCAAATTCAAGCACCACAGTGTTAAGGTGTAATAGTATCCGCTGATGGGCTGAAAATAGCTCCTTATAACGGCTTTGACTTTGACTGAGCTGTTCTACTTTTAGAGCAAACTCGGCATAACTAACCATAAAATCTTCACGGCGCGCAGCATGGTCGCATACTTTACTTAATAAGGTTTGTTCATAAGGTGCGCGAATAAAATCAGTAACGCCTGAAAGCAACAGTTGTTCAGCATAATCAGCATCTTTTGTATCAATAATAGTTACAATGGCTTGCTTTGGGTTATGTTGTAAAATTGCTTCAACTAATTGACTGGCAGCTCCTGCGTGTGCAGCCGTTGCATCAAGTAATACAATGGCAAACTTTTGCTGTAAATAGATTGATAAAGCTTGTTTATTACTAGAAACATGGGTGCAGGCAAAGTTTAGCTGTAATTGTTGTGCTATTTCAGCCGCTTTGCCACTGTCGGTTTCGAGCAGCAATAAGTCTAAACGACTGCTTTTTTCTAAATGCGTTGACAACACATTTGCCAATACCTGTGGCAGCATATCTTGGCGTTCAAATGGTAATACCGCATCTATGCCATAACTGCGTGCTGTCGTTTCAGCTATTCGCTCACAATAGATCGGCGGAGTTAGTACAATTGGTGTGTTTTTTGGGGTTTTTAATAACCCTGAACGGATCATCCGAGAAAATCGCCAGCCATCTATTTTACCAATATTAAGGCCGGTAATAATCACATCAACAGCTTGGGATTTGAGAATTTCGAGGGCTTGCTGGCTATCGGCTACTTCAAGGAAAGTAAATACATTGAGTCGATTTAAGGTTGACTTAACAGCCTGACGCTCAGCGACACTGGCGTTTAAGATCAGCAAACTTAGTTGCTTAGCCATTATGTCATACCTCTTTTAAGTACAGGTTTAATTAAGTTGATTAGAATAATGCCATTTACTAGGAACCACAAGAGAACATTGTCGGGTATTTTAATTAAAGCCGCTGGTTGAGCTAATAGCACGATACAGTTAAACTTGGCGCGACTTTTTTGATCTGGATATATTCTATGCGCGTGGCTGATTTTAGCTTTGACTTACCTGATGAATTAATTGCTCGTTTTCCTAAACAGGATCGAACAAGCAGTCGTTTACTAACTTTAGATGGCCCAAGTGGCGCTGTCGAGCATAAAATATTTAGCGATATTCTTGATTTAGTAAATGAAAATGACTTATTAGTATTTAACAATACCAAAGTGATCCCTGCTCGGATGTATGGCCAAAAAGCGTCGGGTGGCAAAGTTGAAGTGTTAGTGGAACGAGTGCTTGATGAGCATCGCGTACTGGCTCATGTACGTGCTAGTAAATCACCAAAACCAGGCACAGAACTTATTCTCGAAGGTAAAGCGCAGGCGACTATGGTGGGACGCCATGGCGAACTGTTTGAACTAGAGTTTAGCGATAGTCAAAATGTACTAGAAATTTTAAACGATATTGGCCATATGCCACTGCCTCCTTATATTGACCGTCCAGATACTGACGACGACCGCAAACGCTATCAAACCGTTTACGGTGAAAAACCTGGCGCGGTTGCAGCGCCAACTGCTGGTCTACATTTTGACGATACGCTCATGACAGCTTTGCAAGCCAAGGGCGTAAACATGGCATTTGTTACTTTGCATGTTGGCGCGGGCACATTCCAGCCGGTGCGCGTAGACTCGGTTGATGATCATATAATGCACTCAGAATATATTGAAGTACCTGATGATGTTGTTGCCGCAGTCGCAGCAACCAAAGCTAAAGGTGGACGAGTAATTGCGGTAGGCACAACCTCGGTACGTTCATTGGAATCAGCAGCTAAGATACATGGTGACCAATTAGCTAGCTACTTTGGCGATACGGATATTTTTATCTACCCAGGTTATCAATTTAATGTAGTTGATGCCATGGTGACTAATTTTCACTTGTCAGAATCAACGTTGATCATGTTGGTTAGTGCATTTGCTGGGCAAGATAATATTATGGACGCTTATCAAACTGCAATTGCACAAAAATACCGCTTTTTTAGCTACGGTGATGCGATGTTTTTAACCCGTAAATAGTTTTTCTATAAAAGCACTTAGAGCCCAGCCTAGCGTTGGGCTTTTTAGTTTTACTTTTTACACTTTTAATTATCGCTTTGAGCTCAATTAATAGTAATGGTTTTACAAAAAGGGTAGAATCGAGCGGTTAAATTATAGCTTGTTGGACTGTTTTTCTGACATTGAGGATGATATGAAGTTTGAATTAGACCGTACAGACGGTAAAGCCCGCCGTGGCCGCTTGATTTTTGACCGAGGCGTAGTCGAAACACCTGCATTTATGCCTGTAGGTACATACGGTACAGTTAAAGGCATGACCCCAGATGAAGTCAAAGATACTGGCGCGCACATTTGCCTTGGTAATACTTTTCACTTAATGCTGCGCCCTGGCACTGAAATCATCAAACAACATGGTGGTTTACATGGTTTCATGAACTGGGATCGTCCGATCCTGACTGATTCAGGCGGCTTCCAAGTGTTCAGTTTAGGCGCCATGCGTAAAATTTCTGAAGAAGGAGTATTATTTAGTTCGCCAGTCAATGGTGAAAAAATCATGCTCTCGCCAGAAAAAGCCATGCAAGTGCAACGCGAGCTAGGCTCAGATATCGTGATGATTTTTGACGAATGTACACCTTATCCTGCCACCGAAAAAGAAGCAAAAGATTCAATGGAGTTATCACTTCGTTGGGCTAAGCGTTCAAAAGAAGGTCACGGTGACAACCCATCAGCTTTATTTGGTATTATCCAAGGTGGTATGTACCCTGCGTTGCGTGCTCAGTCACAACAAGGTCTTGAAGAGATTGGTTTTGATGGTTACGCACTGGGAGGTTTATCTGTGGGTGAACCAAAGAATGAGATGATCAACATTCTTGACCACTGTGCCTATAAAATGCCAGAAAACAAACCGCGCTACTTAATGGGTGTAGGTAAACCAGAAGATTTAGTTGAAGCTGTGCGTCGCGGTATCGATATGTTTGACTGTGTAATGCCAACCCGTAATGCCCGTAATGGTCATTTATTTATAACCGGTGGCATTGTGAAAATCCGTAATGCAGTACATAAAACAGATATTTCACCACTTGATCCTGAGTGTGATTGCCATACCTGTAAAAATTATTCTCGCGCGTACCTACATCATCTTGATAAATGTAACGAAATTTTAGGTGCACGACTAAACACGATTCATAACTTACGTTATTATCAGCGTGTTATGGAAGGTTTACGTAATGCGATCAGTGCAGGTAAGTTAGATGAATTCGTAAATGATTTTTATGCACGCCGAGGCCAAGAAGTGCCAGAGCTTGCAGATACCACAAATTAAATTTTAAAAATTAAGAGGAAGAATTATGAGTTTATTTATTTCAAACGCCCACGCAAGTGCGGCAGCTCCAGCCGGCGGCGGTTATGAAATGTTAATTATGCTAGCTATTTTTGGCTTAGTATTTTATTTCTTAATTTACCGTCCGCAAGCTAAGCGCGTAAAAGAGCATAAAGCGCTAATGAATGCGATGGCTAAAGGCGATGAAGTGCTAACCCAAGGTGGCTTAGTGGGTAAAATCGCAAAAATCTCTGAAGATAAAGATTTCATTGTTATTTCACTTAACGATCAAGCAGAAGTGACTGTACAAAAGTCAGCTGTTTCAGCTGTATTGCCGAAAGGCACTATGAAGTCGCTATAATAATAAAAATAAGGATGCCCACGTGTTAAACAAGTTTCCAGTATGGAAGTATTTACTTGTTCTAGCTGTGATTGCGATAGGTCTTTTATACGCCTCTCCTAATTTGTATGGTCGCGATCCGGCCATACAAATTTCAGGCGCTAAAGGAACTGATGCAGATCTCAGTGTTGTAGATAAAGTAAATGCAACCTTCAAAGAGCACAACGTTACCGCTAAATCAGTTATTCTGGAAAGCGGCCAAGTACTGATCCGCTTTAAAAACGTTGAAGAGCAGCTTAAAGCGCAAGATTTATTGCGTGATTCGTTGAGTGACGATTATATCTCAGCCATTAATATGGCCCCGGCGCAGCCTCATTGGTTAAAAGCCCTTGGCGGTAATCCAATGAAATTGGGCTTGGATTTAAGTGGTGGTGTTCACTTTACGATGGAAATCGACATGGTAACAGCGATTGATAACGCGCTGGAACAAATGGATCAAGACTATAAAAGTGATTTACGTGAAGAAAAACTCCGCTATCGCACGGTACGTCGTGTAGCTGGTACTGAGCGTCTGCGTGTTGAAATGCGCAGCGCAGAAGATAAAGACGCAGCAGAGCGTTTTTTACAGTCACGCTACCCACTACATAACTACATTGATGATAGCTCTAACGATAACGCGTTTTATGCCACCATCAGCGAGCAAAAGCTCAAAGAAATTCGCGATTATGCGATCAAGCAAAACGAAACCATTATCCGTAATCGTATTAACCAAATCGGTGTTGCTGAGCCTAATGTACAACGCCAAGGTGCAGAGCGTATTATTGTGCAACTACCAGGTGTTCAAGATACCGCTCGTGCGAAAGAGATTTTAGGTGCTACAGCAACCCTTGAGTTTCGTGAAGTAGACGAAAATGCCGATCCAACGGCAGCAGCGCAAGGGCGTATTCCACCAGGTACAGAAATGATCATGAGCCGTGATGGCTACCCAGTGGTACTTAAAAAACGCATTATTCTCGAAGGCAGTCACATTACAGGTGCGCAATCGGGTGCCGATGAATACCAACGTCCGCAAGTAAGTATTAGCCTGGATAGCAAAGGCGGCGCGAAAATGAATGCTTTCACTAAACGTGCGATTGGTAAACGTATGGCCACGGTATTTATTGAATACAAGCCATCAGGTAAAACTGACGCAAATGGTAAAGCATTGCCACCCATTAAAGTGGAAGAAGTAATCAACGTAGCAACTATTCAAGCGCGTCTTGATCGTTCGTTCCGTATCACCGGTATTGATAACCCTGCAGAAGCGCATAATTTAAGTTTATTACTACGTGCTGGAGCACTTGTTGCGCCAATTCAAATTGTTGAAGAGCGCACGGTAGGGCCAAGCTTAGGTCAAGAAAATATTGAGGCCGGTATGACAGCGGTTGCTTTAGGCTTCCTGTTTGTATTGATCTTTATGTTAGTTTATTACAAAGGTTTTGGCTTAGTCGCTAACATTGCTTTAGCAGCTAACTTAGTATTGATTGTGGGTGTTATGTCGTTGATCCCAGGCGCCGCACTAACACTGCCAGGTATTGCTGGTATCGTACTAACGGTTGGTATGGCCGTTGATGCTAACGTACTTATTTTTGAACGTATTCGTGAAGAGCTGGCCGATGGCCGTAGCCCGCAACAGGCTGTTCATCATGGTTATGACAGTGCATTTAGTACTATTTTTGATGCTAATATCACTACCTTAATTGCTGCCGTTATTTTGTTTGCCGTAGGCACAGGCCCAATAGCTGGTTTCGCAGTGACACTAGCGATTGGTATTATCACCTCAATGTTTACAGCCATAGTTGGCACCCGTGCGGTGATCAATTTACTTATTGGCGGTAAACGAATTGATAAACTGTCGATTTAAGGAGCAGATATGCAAATTTTAAAATTAGGCGGCAGAACTTTAGGGTTTATGTCGCTGCGCAAAGTTGCTATAGGCATCTCTACATTACTGATACTTGCATCGTTTGCATCGTTCTTTGTTAAAGGCTTAAACTTTGGTTTAGACTTTACCGGTGGTACAGCGGTAGAAGTAGGCTTTGCTAAACCAGCAGATATTAAAAAAGTGCGCTCAGTACTTGCTGAAAATGGTTTTGCGGATGCATCAGTACAGTTATTTGGTTCAAGCCAAGAAATCTTAGTGCGTTTAGCGCCTCGTGGCGATGATGTTAAAGCGGAAGTGATTGGCAACCAAGTAATTGATGCACTTAAAAAAGCCGATGATAGCGTAGTAATGCGTCGCATTGAGTTTGTTGGCCCAAGTGTAGGTGAAGACTTAAAAGAGCAGGGTGGCCTTGCCATGTTAACTGCGCTTATTTGTATCTTGATCTATGTGGCATTTCGCTTTGAATGGCGTTTTGCGGTGGGCGCGGTGTCGGCGCTTTTGCACGACGTAATCATTACTTTAGGTTTGTTTTCAGCATTAGGCTTGGAGTTCGACTTAACCATATTGGCGGCAATACTGGCAGTAATAGGTTATTCACTGAATGATACCATTGTTGTATCTGACCGTATTCGTGAGAATTTCCGTAAAGTGCGCATCGACGATACTATTGAGATCATTGATATTTCATTAACGCAAACACTTAACCGTACTCTAGTAACTTCAATTACCACTATTTTAGTGTTAATTGCCTTGTTTGCTTGGGGTGGTCAAACTATTCATGGCTTTGCTACAGCGCTGCTATTTGGTGTGTTTATTGGTACTTATTCTTCAATTTATGTTGCCAGCGCGGTTGCGATTGCGATGGGTGTAAGTAAAGAAGACTTAATACCAGAAGTTATCGAAAAAGAAGGTGCAGACTTAGACGCTATGCCATAGATTATTAATCTAAGTTTACGTTTAAAAAGCCGCTCATTGAGCGGTTTTTTTGCTTTTCGACATGGCTACAGTAGGCGAGGCTTTATGCCGCGCAGCTTTAATTATTGTTAGCGGGTGTGATGGCAATAATTAAAGCTGAGCAAGCATTAAAGTAAATAACCTAAACTCTATTGCCATAAAAATGTCATGTCAGCTTGCTACTTTAACCGCCTCTGAATGACGTTATGAGTTATTGATAAGTGAGTGCTCAGCTAAGTATATTAGACAATATATTACGAAACAGTGAAATAACGACTCTGTTTCAACCCATCTTTGATATCGCTGGGCAGCAAATTTTAGGTTACGAAGCATTAAGTCGTGGCCCTAAAAATTGTGCTCTAGAGATGCCCAATGCGCTTTTTAGTGCTGCAATTGTGCACGATAAAATCTCAGAGCTTGAGTTGTTATGCCGTTCAAAAGCGATCGAAAATTTTGTAAGGCTAAACCTACAAGGCAAATTATTCTTAAATGTAAGTCCTAAAACCTTACTTGATCCCTGTCACCCGAAAGGTGAAACATTACACCTAATTAAGCAGTTTGGCTTGGCCGCTAATAGAGTGGTGATTGAAGTTACCGAACAAGAAAAGGTCGATGATGGCTTTTTATTGCTGAAAACAATTGCCCATTATCGACAACTTGGTTTTTCGATCGCCATCGATGACTTAGGTGCTGGCTATTCAGGATTAAAGCAGTGGTCAGAATTATGCCCTGACTATGTAAAAATTGATCGTTATTTTATTGATCATTGCGACGAAAGCGTGGTTAAAAAAGAATTTCTAAAATCAATTATAGAGTTAGCTAAAGTTACCAAAACAGGCGTGATTGCAGAGGGCATAGAGCGGGTTGAAGAGCTAAGTTTACTAGAGGGGCTTGGTATAGAGCATGCACAAGGCTTTTTGCTGGAACGACCAAGTTTAAAGCCCAGCTTAGCGTTTGACTCAGTGCAACTACAGCAATTAAGTTTTACCCCAGTTAATAATCAGTTTGAGCAATCAATGGCGATAGGTTGGTTAGCAATCGAACAAGATCCCATCGACAGGCATAGCCGTTGCAAAGATGCACATAATATTTTTGAAAAAGATAAATCGATTATCAGTATTGCGGTTGTGGATGAAAACTTGCGGCCGATTGGCTTATTACATAAAGATCAGCTGACAGAAGTATTTGCGGCTCATTATGGCCATGCTTTATACGACAAACAACCGGTAACAGCACTAATGCACAAGCAGCCCTTAGTGGTTGATGAAAATCAGCTACTTGATACTGTTAGCCAGAAAATCACCGAAAATGATTTTGATATTCGCCGTCATATTGTGATCACTCGCTCTGAGCAGTATTTAGGACTCGCGCCACTGCGAGATATTTTAAAACATATTACGGAAGATAAAATTCGTAACGCTCAGCATGCTAATCCACTTACTATGCTGCCGGGGAATGTTGCAATTAACGAAGCAATTGAGCATAGATTAAGAGTCAAACACAGCTTTGCTTTAGCTTATATCGATTTAAATCACTTTAAGCAGTTCAATGATTTATATGGCTACGCCAGTGGCGATAGCGTTATCAAATTATTGGCGGATGTCATCACCCAAGCTTGTAGTAATGTGCCCAGTTTTGTTGGTCATATTGGTGGTGATGATTTTATGGTGGTCTTTGATGGTGATGATGCGGCTACGGTATGTAACAGCATAATAACTGAGTTTGAGCTGAAATCTCGGGCATTTTTTACGCCAGAGCATATTGCCAGTGGTGGTTATTGGGCAACTAATCGTGAAGGTGAAAAGCAATTTGTACCTTTGCTTACTTTATCGATTGGGGTTGTTGAACCCGATCTAGAGCAGTGTACTAACAGCCATCAAATTGCGGCATTGGCAACCGATGCTAAAAAAGAAGCAAAACGCTATCGTCACAGCTATCTATTTTTATGTAAACGACGTGGTCCTGCTTTAGCGGTTGTGCGCTTAAGTCCAAAAAAACAAATCATATGAAATAATGTTAAGTAGGGCAAGTTTTACTTGAGTGCTTATTGCCCAGTGTGTAGCTTTACTGATATCAAGAGCAACTTAAAGGCCTTGCCATTTGAACCGCAAAACACTGTTGAGATCAAATTAGAGAACCCTTATTTTAATCATTAAAAAAGGAGCCTAGGCTCCTTTTAGTATCGATCTGATTATAATTCGCTATTAGCGAAGTAATGCTTCAGTTAACACAGGGCGAATTTCACGGATCATCGCTTGTGTTAATTTCGGTGCGCCACAGATAATATTACCGCTGTGATCGTAATTATTACCACCAGCAAAATCTACCACCATACCGCCAGCTTCTTTAACCATTAGTTCACCTGCAGCAGAGTTCCATGGTTTTAAACCAATTTCAAAGAAACCATCAACACGGCCAGCTGCCACGTATGCCATATCTAGTGCAGAACAACCGGCACGGCGAATATCCGCAGTGTGAACAAACAATGCTTTGAATGCTTCAGTATACGCATCCATATGGTGTTTGTTTTTGAATGGGAAACCAGTGGCAAGAACAGTACCTGAAAGAACGGTAGTTTTACTTACACGAAGACGTTTGCTATTTAGCTGTGCGCCTTGACCACGAGAAGCGGTGAAAAGCTCGCCACGAATTGGGTCGTAGATAACAGCTTGGTCTAGACGACCTTTAACTTTAAGTGCGATAGAAACCGCGTAATGAGGAATGCCTTTGATGAAGTTTGTAGTGCCATCAATAGGATCAACAATCCATTGGTAATCTGCATCTTTACCTACATGCTCACCTAGCTCTTCACCAACAATAGAGTGAGTAGGGTAAGATTGTAAAATAGTGTCGCGAATTACGGCTTCAGCTTCCTTATCAATATTCGTTACTAAATCATTAGTGCCTTTTTGTTGCACTTCAACTTTTGATAAGTCTTCACTGGCGCGAAGTAAAATTTTGCCTGCGTTACGCGCAGCGCGAACCGCAATGTTTAACATTGGATGCATGGTATTACCTTTGGGTTGTAAAAGAACGCGTATATATTTCTATATATTTCAGCCGGCGTATTCTAGCGGTTTTTGACACAAAGTAAACAATAAACCCCAAAAACATTTGAGTGTTTTTTGTACTTTCTTGAGTTGCAAGGTAAAAGTGGTAGGGGTTTTCAGTCAGCCGTCAGATCATACACATTTGCATTTTAAAGTTGTTGTTCCTATATTTTCCACGCCTGTGAAATGGACAATACAATGAATTTTGAGAACCTTGATGTATAGAAGCGCTCAGCAAGATATAAGTGCAGATATTTATAAACTTAGATCTATATAGGAATAGATATAAACTACATAAACAAAGATATTGGTTTGCAATAGATAAATGAAACTGTTGAGCAATCAAAAATGTTGACAGCCCTAAAGGCAAAAATCAAAATTGATAGCTGATAGCTGATAGCTGATAGCTGATAGCTGATAGCTGATAGCTGATAGCTGATAGCTGATAGCTGATAGCTGATAGCTGATAGCTGATAGCTGATAGCTGATAGCTGATAGCTGATAGCT
>NZ_JABBMT010000031.1 GCF_012927645.1 Pseudoalteromonas arctica
TTATCTTTATAACCTAAAATCCCTCCCAAGCGACTCAACTCTACACTCTATAGCAAGCTGAGTGAAAAAATAATGGTAAGGTTACCTACAACGGGAAAATAGCGTAATCTTTCTCAAGGAAATATGTACCTGTCCCTTTTTATTCTCTATAGCAAGCTGAGTGAAAAAATAATGGTAAGGTTACCTACAACGGGAAAATAGCGTAATCTTTCTCAAGGAAATATGTACCTGTCCCTTTTTATTCGTTCCTTTTATTCTTTAGCAGCTCATATATGCCTAATAGTGCCAACTATAAGTTTGGATGTAAGCTGACAGGCAGGAATGAGCGAAAAGCAGACACTGAAAAAGTTAAATTTATTCCTACTTCTTTGAGTAGGAGCCGAATGTTGTCTGATAACATTATTAACCGCTGTTTTCGTGTGTTATAAACCATCTAAATGGTGTTGAATAAGCCGTTAACTTTAAAGGTATCCAATGAGATTTATATTAATCGTTTTATTTTTTTTAAATTCTACTCAAGCTCTTGCGCAGTATGACCGCTTGAGTATAAATTCTGAGTTCCTAGGAAAAGACGTTACCGTTCAGATATCGTTACCAGACACTTATCGACATTCTGATAACTTTTCATACCCTGTACTAGTTGTATTAGATGGCGCCACTCAATTCAATCACGCGGCAGCTAGCGCGCATTTTTACAGCACTTATGCAGCAATACCGGAAATGATTGTTGTAGGTGTAAGTCTAAAAAATAGATTAGCATTTTTTACTCATACTGAGCCTGATGCATTTGTCGGTCGAGCCGGTAAAGCTGACTTACTCACGCGTTTCCTACAAGAAGAGTTATTAAACCAACTTAATAAGCAATATAGAGTTGCGCCTTATTATGTTATCGCAGGCCACTCACTTTCTGGTCTATATACCAGTTACCTTGCAGTTAAAGGTAATACTAAATTTAATGCTGCGATATCCATTAGCCCAAGTCTTTGGTGGGATGAAGCTACAATAGTTACAGACTTTGAAAAGAAGCACTCAACCAGTGGAGCAAAAACTTTTCGATGGTTTCTAAGTATGGCAAGTGAGCCGAACGAAATGCCCGAAGCTTTTGAGCGCATGTTATTGGCATTGGAAAAAAAATCAAAATCAGGGCTTTATTATAAGTACGCAAGGTTCCCCGATGAAACACACGACACCACTCCCGTAGTAGGAATGGCAAAAGGGTTACAAGCTATTTTTTCTGATTGGAATGCGGTACCTGAGATTGATATCATGCCTCTGTCGAACCTAATAAAATTTTATGAGGATAAAGCTAAAGAGTTCGGTTATGCATTCCCTTTATCGGCACATCAGTATAATGTTTATGGGCTCAAAGCTACGTATGAAGATAAGCCAGCATGGGGCGTTGAAATTTTGGAAAAAGGTACTGAGACTTTTCCTAATTCAGAGATACTGTGGGATAGTTTAGCAACAGCTTACAGTTTGAATAAGAATTTACCTGATGCGTTAAGTGCATCTGAGCGTGCGCTGGAACTGGCTGTTGCCAATAATTCAATTTTTATCGTTGAGATCAAGGAGCAAAATACGGACTTGAAGCTAAGCAAAAAATAGATGGTCATCAGGTAGCCTGTAAAGTAATACAGCTAACAATCAAATCTTATCGCCAGCAAATAGCGCTGGCGTGACTTTAACCCTCTGAGCAAATTCTCACGCTAAATTTAGGCGTTGCTGAGTGATAACAATTGATACGTGCCAGACTCTAACTTCGAGTCTGGCTTAGGTCCAAATTTAAGCATCGATCTGTTCTGATACTTCTAACGCATCATCAACTTCTATTCCCAAGTACCTGACAGTGCTCTCTAGTTTTCTATGGCCAAGTAGAAGCTGACAGGCTCTTAAATTTTTAGTTTTTTTGTAAATTAGTGATGGTTTGGTACGTCTCATAGAATGAGTGCCATATTGAGTCTTATCTAATCCAATTGAGGTGACCCAAGAATCAACTATACGTCCATATTGACGGGTTGAAAGGTGTTCAGAGGAATGAATTCGTGACTTAAACAAGTAATCATAAGAATTGAGAGTAAATTGCTCTATGAGCGCCACAATTGATTTCCTTGTATTTCCAGTAATTTCAAATTGAACAGGCATACCAGTCTTTTTTTGAACGACTATTGCCCTTGATTGGATTGTTTTACCATGAGCGATGTCATTAACTTTTAGTGAAACTAAATCACACCCTCTTAGTTTGCTATCTATGGCTAGGTTAAATAGTGCTAGATCTCTTATTTTATGAAAAAGTTCTAGTCGTATTCGGATAGCCCATATTTGCTGTAATTTTAAAGGTAACTTTTGTCCTACAAGCTTATTTTTATTCCAAGGCTCTTTAGGCTGATATATAGTTAACTGGTGCATTAGTTGTACTCCGGTGTTTATGGAGTTTTAAGCTTAGCTTGCTACAAAAAAATTCGGGTATGAGCGATCTATAGTCATTCAGGAGATTTGCCGCCAGCTAAGTAAAGCTAAGTAAAGCTAAGAGGATACTTCCCCTTTTTCTACATGACGAAATAACTCATCCCATGTATAATATATATAGCTAGCAATAACTTATGCTTTTTGCTATTAATATGAGCTCATAAAATAAGGACATTTTTGCGCTAAAATAGAGAAAGTGTTTGCTGTTTGCTGTTAGCTGTCTAGGAGAGTTCTGTGTTACCAGGAGATGTTTTATTAGTAACAGGTGAAGGAAAATTGTCTTCATCTCTTGTTGCATTGCAAAAAGTTATTTATCCAAAAGCTAGTTCAAGCCATGTTGAATTATGCTTGGGTGATGGCGTTTTTATACATTCTACAGGTGATAAAGGTGTTCACCTTACCCTGCTGATTGATGAAGATGTTGCTTGTAAAAATAGATGGAGAGTTATTAGACATAAATCTATTACAGGAGCAGGTTTGAGTACCGAAAAACTTCAAAAAGCAGCTATGTTTTTTATGCCCAAGATTACAACAAAGTATTCATGGGGTCGGGAAATGATACGTCATCATTTTGCTCTGAACTTGTCGCTAAAGCCTATGATGGAGCCGGAATAGAAATTTTTGAAGGAAAAGCTCCTAGTAAAGTTACACCTGCACATTTTGATAAAGAAGCAGATAATTTGGAAGATTGGTTAGATGTTACCGAACAGTACAAAACTATTCTCGCTGATATGAAGGAAAATGAATTTCCCTACAGGCTTGCTGCTAATACATTAAGTACAGTAATGACGCGACGAAAAGCACATGAGCCATTCCGACAGAAAACATTGAGCATTTTGAGAATGGCTCACCAAAAAATCAAGAATTAGCTAAAAAAATGAGAGAGATGCTCGCGGGTAGAGAGTTAAAGTATTGGCACGAGAAAGACAGCTAACAAGAGCATGTTGGCAGACTGGTTTCCGAGCCAGCCGCAAATGCTGGCGTTATAACTCATAGGAGTGATCGTGAGTAAAAATTTGAGACAGTGGAAAAATACACTCAGTTCACGTGAAATTGCTGATGGAATGAACTTTGCTCAACAAAACGCTAACCGACTATTGAGAGACGCTGAAAAACTGTTTGAACTTGAAAGCTACCCGACAGCTTATTCGTTAGCTGTCTTAGCAATTGAAGAGGCTGGTAAAATTTCAATCTTACGTGAGTTAGCAGTCGCAAGAGATGGCAATGACGTCAAAGACGCTTGGAAAGCTTATCGCAGTCATACAAAAAAGAATATGATGTATGTATTTCCTTATTTGGTTGCAAATGGCTGTACAAAACTGCGTGACTTCGGTGGTATTTACTCCGAGAAAAACGATTTTCCAGCGCTACTAGACGATCTAAAGCAAGTCGGATTTTATACAGATTGCTTAGGTCAAAAAAATTGGTCAGTTCCTAGTCAAGTAATCGACAAAGAAGCAGCTGATGATATTCTGAGAATTACTCGTATTTTGTGTAAGCATCAAACATATACACAAAAAGAGATTGAGCTTTGGATTAAACACATTAAACCTGTGTGGAAATCTTCAATGCCAGAAATGCAAATAGCTTTAAAGGCATGGTTCAACGAGATGCTCGATGAAGGTTTAGCGAAAGAATCTGATCTTCCCTTCGAAGAGTTTGTCGGCTAAATGAGTATAACAAAGCGTTTAAGGCAGCGTTCGCAACGCTTGGCACTTTCATGAGTATTGAAGGCCGGTGGGTTCAAATATTGACTTCACACATTAAGAATCTTCAATGTCTGCAATTGGCACTTAGCCTATAGTCGGTATAGAGTGGCCCCGCCATTTATCAGACCTACGTCTAAATGTAGGTTGGTTAAGCCGAAGGCGCCACCCAACAATTTTTCAAATTCATTTTTTGCCCGTAATTGGCACATCTTTAACTATCAGATTTAATTGAGTCTTAGCTCGATAATTTATAATAAAATACAATGCAACGCTTAATCGTTGCATTGTAATAAAACAGCCGTTAATTATTACGAAAATGCTGACTCGGCGAGTTCTTCTTGCATTTGTTCGCGCATTTTAAATTTTTGCAATTTGCCGGTTACTGTCATCGGGTAATGTTCTACAAAACGAATGTATTTAGGCTGTTTAAAGTAGGCGAGTTTGTCTTTTAAAAATAATCGAATTGCTTGCTCATCAAGTACTTCACCTTCTTTAGGTTGGATCCAAGCACACACTTCTTCGCCAAATTTTTCATCGGTAATGCCAAAAATTGCCGCATCTTGTACGCCTGGGTAAGTATAAAGTACTTCTTCAATTTCACGCGGGTAGATATTTTCGCCGCCGCGAATAATCATATCTTTAATTCGCCCGACAATGGCAACAAACCCTTCTTCATCCATTACCCCTAGATCTCCGGAGTGTAGCCAGCCATCTTTATCGATAGTCGCGGCGGTTTTTTCTGCATCATTCCAATAGCAGCGCATGATCCCAGCACCTCGGCTACACACTTCACCCGGTAGGCCTACTTTTTGGATATTACCGACCTCATCGATAATTTTGACTTCTGTGTGAGCTAAAGCCCGACCAACAGTGGTAACTTGTTTTTCTAGAGGAGAGTCAATTTCAGTGACATTATTGATAGGGCTGCATTCTGTTTGCCCATAGCCAATCACGACTTCATTCATATGCATTAATGATTGTACTTTGCGCATTACTTGCTCTGGGCATGTCGAGCCTGCCATTATTCCAGTGCGTAAGCTTGATAAATCAAAGCGGTCAAACTCTTTTAGCTCGAGTTCAGCGATAAACATAGTGGGAACGCCATGTAAGGCTGTACAACGTTCTTTTTCTACTACTTCAAGTGTAATGGTCGGATCAAATGAATCTCCCGGGAATACCGCCGTGGCGCCTTTACTGATACACACCAGATTGCCAAGCACCATACCAAAGCAATGATACAATGGCACAGGAATACACAGTTTATCGGCTGCTGTTAAGCGCATCGCATTAGCCATTAAAAAACCATTATTTAAAATATTTTTATGGGAAAGGGTTGCGCCTTTAGGATTGCCTGTGGTGCCAGAGGTAAACTGGATATTGATATCGTGATCTGGTTGCAATGTTGCCGCAATGGTATTAAGCGTCAGTTGTGTTGCATCGTTAGGCAGTGACATGACGTGTTTAAAACTAAACATGCCTGGTGCGGGCTCATCGCCAATGCGGATGATGTTCTTTAAGTGAGGAAGGTTTTTTGTACGCAATTTCCCTGCTTGTGAGCTACTAAGCTCAGGGAGTAACTCGTTAAGCATAGCAAGATAGTTACTGGCCTTAAAATTGGATGCGGTGATAAGTGTTGAACATTCGACAGAGTTAAGAGCAAATTGCAATTCGTTGGGGCGGTATGCAGGGTTAATACATACCATAATGGCACCAATTTTGGCGGTTGCAAATTGAGTTAAACACCATTCAAGATTATTAGGTGACCAGATACCAACACGGTCGCCTGGTTTTACACCTAAAGCCAGTAACCCCATTGCCAGCTGGTTGATCTGCTGCTGATATTCTTTATAGCTTAAACGAAGGTTTTGATGATGTAGCACTATTGCAGGGTGGCCTGGGTTATTGTCGACAATGGAATCAAAGTAATCACCTATGGTTTTATGAATCAATGCCGGGCTTAGTGCTCCTTGATAGTAGCTATGCTCTAAACCTACTGTATCTTTGACTGCTTTATTTGCATCGGTTGCAGTTGTATTACTGTTACTTATTTGCATGTACGGTCTCCGTGTCAATGTTGTGAGAGTCTACTCAGTTAGAAAAACATAGATTGTCGACAAATGAAAGCGCTATACGACCAATGTAGTAATAAAATGAGGAATGTTAGGCAATAAAAAACGCTAGCTGTAGATACAACAAAAACATTGTAGTACACACTAGCGTCGCATCTGATTGTAAATTGAGCTTTAATCGAAAATTAAAGCTCCTCACTGCGGTAGGTTTTTTTCATTAAATGTACATATGCATTTACAAACGCATTTTCTTGGTACTTTTTCAGTCCCGTTTCTGCAAAATCGATCGGGATTGGATTACGCTTTAATTGTTCTTTAATTTCGGTCACTGTGAATAAGTGTACGTCGAGTTCTTTAATTAATTGAATTGCAGTTTCCATTTTGAAACCGTTCGCACTGCCAGCAAATTTACCTTTCGGGGCACGTTGACGAATAGCGACTGAATCAATTTGATAGTCCTGCATCAGTTTTGCAAAATCAAATTGGAATTTACGCATTACTTCAGTGTCATTACCATTACCTAAGGTAAAGCGAGTTTGGCGAATATCTCGTATATCAAATACATCGTTATCTTTTGTTAAAATACACAGTAGTACGTCACTACCGGTAATCTCTACACCGCATGTTCTCATTGTCATTCTCTAAATAACTAATTTGGGCAGTATTATATCAATTAAACGCCTTAAAAACAGTGCATTTTAAAACCGATTTCAATCCCAATGCCACGGTGGTCGTTTACGCAGATATCTTCATCAATTTGGTTTGGGTATATTTCGGGTATATTATAGGTGTGCGATTAAATTTAACGTGGCAAAACGGATACTATTAGACGAGGTCATTAGGTGAACCACCAACTGCAATTAAGTATGAATGCGAGAATTATTTGTCAATTTGTCTGGCTAAATACTTGTATTTAATGACTCCAAACGCGACAATAACCCCTTGTGTTTGCTAAGACTCAACAAATACATTAGCCAGATACGGTTAAAATTAGCAATGCTTATTCGTAAAAGTGTTGTCGAGTTACTCATTTTATTTTAATAAATACATGTGATGCATTGTAGGCGTCACCACTGTAGTAAGGATTTATAATGCCAGTTATTACTCTTCCTGACGGTAGTCAGCGTTGTTTTGAAAACCCTGTAAGCACACTTGATGTAGCCAATGATATCGGCCCTGGCCTTGCCAAAGCCACAATCGCTGGTCGTGTTAATGGCATCCGTGTTGATGCCTGTGATTTAATTTCTGACGATTCTCGTCTTGAAATTATCACCGTAAAAGATGATGACGGCTTAGAAATCATTCGTCACTCATGTGCTCACTTAATAGGTCATGCAGTTAAGCAACTGTTTCCTGATGCAAAAATGGCAATTGGTCCAACAATTGATAATGGTTTTTATTATGATATCGATATGGAACATTCATTAAGTCAAGATGACTTAGAAGCTATTGAAAAGCGCATGTTGCAACTTGCTAAAACAAACTATGACGTGGTTAAGAAAACCGTAAGCTGGCAAGAAGCCCGCGATGCTTTTACAGCACGTGGCGAAACATACAAAATGAAAATCCTTGATGAAAACATCAACAAAGATGACCGTCCAGGATTATATCACCACGAAGAATACATCGATATGTGTCGTGGTCCACACGTACCAAACATGCGTTTTTGCCAACATTTCAAAATAATGAAAGTAGCAGGTGCCTACTGGCGTGGCGATTCAGACAATAAAATGCTGCAACGTATTTATGGCACCGCATGGGGCGATAAAAAGCAACTTAAAGCCTACTTACAACGCCTTGAAGAAGCTGAAAAGCGTGACCACCGTCGTATTGGTAAAACGCTTGATTTATGGCACTGGCAAGAAGAAGCACCAGGTATGGTATTTTGGCACAACGATGGTTGGAGCATATACCGCGAATTAGAAGACTTTGTGCGTGAAAAATTACGTGAGTACCAATACGAAGAAGTCAAAGGTCCAATGATGATGGATCGTTCTTTGTGGGAAAAATCAGGTCACTGGGAAAAATATTCAGAGGCAATGTTTACCACTGAATCTGAAAAGCGTGAATACGCGATCAAACCAATGAACTGCCCAGGTCACGTACAGATCTTTAATCAAGGTTTAAAATCGTACCGTGACTTACCACTGCGTATGGCTGAATTTGGTTGTTGTCACCGTAACGAACCATCGGGTGCACTGCATGGCTTAATGCGGGTACGTGGTTTTACTCAAGATGATGCCCATATCTTCTGTACTGAAGCACAAATCATGGACGAAGTATCGGCCTGTATTAAAATGGTTTACGATACGTATGAAACATTCGGCTTTGAAAAAATTGTGGTTAAGTTGTCTACTCGCCCTGAACAGCGTATTGGCGAAGATCATATGTGGGACAAAGCAGAGCTTGCTTTAGCTGATGCGCTGAAAGCAAATAACATTGAATTTGATTATTTACCGGGTGAAGGTGCTTTCTACGGTCCAAAAATTGAATTTACTTTGTACGATTGCTTAGACAGAGCGTGGCAGTGTGGTACAGTGCAACTAGATTTTGCATTACCAGGGCGTTTAGGGGCAACTTATGTTGCTGAAAACAACGAACGCCGTACACCTGTTATGATCCACCGCGCAATATTGGGCTCTATCGAGCGCTTTATCGGTATTCTTACAGAAGAGTACGCGGGTTTATTCCCAACTTGGCTTGCACCTAAGCAAGTGGTGATTATGAATATCACTGATAAACAAGCTGCTTATGTGCAGGAAATTGTACAAAAATTAAATAAACTTGGAATTAGAGCCGCTGCTGACTTGAGAAATGAGAAGATTGGCTTTAAAATCCGTGAACATACATTAAAACGTATCCCATATTTACTTGTTGTTGGTGATAAAGAAGTTGAACAACAAGAAGTTGCTGTACGTACCCGCACAGGTGAAGACTTGGGCAAATTTAATGTTGATGAGTTTGTCGCTAAAATTAGCGACGAAATTAAAAATCGACTATAAAAACTCTGCGTGTAGGGCATACATTTAATTGCTAACTACACGCTTATTATTTGATATTCTTGGAGGAACGTACTATTAGAGGCGGCAAGAAAGGGCAACAAACAGCCCAAAAAAATCGTATTAACGAAGAAATTACAGCTCAAGAAGTTCGCTTAATTGACATTGAAGGCGAGCAAGCTGGAATTCAGTCATTAAAAGACGCGCAAACTATGGCTGATGCCGCTGGTGTTGATCTAGTAGAGATCAGCCCAAATGCTGAGCCGCCTGTTTGTAGAATCATGGACTACGGCAAGTTCATCTTTGAAAAAAGTAAAGAACTAAAAGAGCAGAAAAAGAAGCAAAAGCAAATCCAGATCAAAGAAATCAAATTCCGTCCTGGTACGGATGAAGGTGATTATCAGGTTAAGCTTCGCAACTTACGTAAGTTCTTAGAAGGTGGCGATAAAGCTAAGATTACCATCCGCTTCCGTGGTCGTGAAATGGCCCACCAAGAAATTGGTATTGAATTATTAAACCGTATCAAAGGCGATTTAGAAGAACTTGCAGTTGTTGAGTCTTTCCCAAATCGTGTTGAAGGCCGTCAAATGGTTATGATGATGGCACCTGTTGCTAAAAAGCAATAAACAAGCTAAGATACGCAGCGAATTTAGCTCAGGTCACCAAGTAATATGCAAATATTCACCTGTGTTAACCGGTATTAAAGTAAAACTGCAACATTTTATGTTGGGTTTTCACCGGATTATGGCAGTAAGTTTAGGCCTAAAAGTGGAGTTATAGTAATATACCTCACGCCTGCTTACTAATTTTAAAGCAATACATTTGGAGTTATTGCAATGGCTTATAAGCTAAAAAGTCACAGAGGCGCTGCTAAGCGTTTCAAGAAAACTGCTTCTGGCGGTTTCAAGCGTAAACAAGCGCATCTTCGTCATATTCTGACTAAGAAAACTTCTAAGCGTAAGTTACACCTACGTCCTAAGATGATGGTTCATAAAAATGACCATGGTCTAGTTTCACGTATGTTACCATTCGCTTAATAGGGGTTTTTAGAAATGGCAAGAGTTAAACGCGGCGTTGTCGCACGTGCACGTCACAAAAAAGTTTTAAAACAAGCAAAAGGTTACTACGGAGCACGTTCACGTGTTTACCGCGTAGCTTTCCAGGCTGTTACTAAAGCGGGTCAATACGCTTACCGTGACCGTCGTGCGAAGAAACGTACTTTCCGTCAATTATGGATTGCACGTATCAATGCTGCTTCACGTCAAAATGGTCTGTCTTACAGCCGTTTTATCAATGGTCTTAAAAAGACATCTGTAGAAATCGATCGTAAGATCCTTGCAGATATCGCTGTTTATGACCAAGTTGCATTCGCAGCGCTTGTTGCAAAAGCAAAAGAAGGCCTAACGGCAGCTTAAGCTTTTAAAAATAAGTATTAAAAAGGAGCCTATGGCTCCTTTTTTTGTGGCTAAAATAAAGTACCTACACATTTGCAGAGCAAACCTTTGCGGTAAGGCTCGTGAAAAGCGAGATAGTCGGTAGTGATCGCATGCTAATTAACGCTATATAATAATTACAAATAAATGAGGTAATTAACTATTTTGAATTGGCAATCCTTAGTTGATAACCGCCAACGGTTTTTTTGGGTCTTACAGATCGCCGGTTGGATAGGTTATGCGCTTGTTAACTACATTGGCTCTAAAGTGTTTGAAATGCGCGATATTTACATTTTTGTGATCGTGCTTAACGCTTACGCTGGATGTTTAATGACTGTGCCATTGCGGTACATGTATCGCAAGGCTTGGAATACCGCGCCGTGGGTTTTAATGTTAGTCGTGTTCACTGCTTCTTATGTAACCGGCACGTTATGGGCGGTGATCCAAAAGTTTAATTTATGGGAAATTTATCGCCACGGTTATCGTCCAAATGAATGGTTTTACTACTTTCAACAAGGCTTAGACTCAGTTTATATTATTCTGTGTTGGAGCGGGTTGTACTTTGGCATTAAATATTATCAACTACTGCAAAGTGAGCGCCAAAAAGCGCTTAAAGCAACAACGATGGCGCATGAAGCACAACTGAAAATGTTACGTTATCAGTTAAACCCTCATTTCTTATTTAATACCCTGAATGCTATATCTACGTTGATTTTGGTAAAAGAGAATAAAGATGCTAATTTAATGGTGTCGAAATTGAGTGACTTTTTACGCTATACACTCAATACCGATCCGATAAAAAAAGTACCACTTGAACAAGAGTTGCATGCACTGATGCTTTATCTTGAAATAGAGCGAGTACGCTTTGATGAACGGCTACAAGTGAATGTGCAAATCAGTGATGAAGCAAAAAATGCATTAGTGCCGAGTTTAATATTGCAACCGATCATCGAAAATGCGATTAAATATGCGATAGCTCATCTTAGCGAAGGTGGGGTAATTGATATTAAAGCACAAGTTTTTGCTAATGAACTATTACTGGAAGTAGGCGATAATGGCCCTGGTACTGAATTACTTAATGGCCAATTAGTTAATTCACAAGGGGTCGGGGTGGCAAATACCAAAGACCGCCTGAAAACTTTGTATGAAAATAACTATTCGTTTGTGTTATCACATAATACGCCAAGTGGATTGAAAGTGAATCTGCGCGTTCCGTTTGAGAAGGCTGTGAAAAAATGAGCAAGATTAAGACCCTGATTGTCGATGATGAACCATTAGCCCGTAGAGGCTTAGCTGTAAGATTAGCGGAATTTGATGATATCGAAGTCGTTACACTATGTAAGTCTGGTCAAGAGGCTATCGATGCATGTCAAGCAGGGAAAATAGATTTAGTTTTTTTAGATATTCAAATGCCTGGAATGAATGGATTTGAGGTTGCCAGAGCACTCAGTGAAAGTGTCAGAGCCTTACCTGCTATTGTATTCGTAACCGCATTTGATCAGTTCGCAGTCAAAGCATTTGAGATCCATGCTTTAGATTATATCCTTAAACCAGTCGACGACAACAGACTAAAACAGGCGGTAGAAAAAGTGCATACCTACTTAAAGACGCAACAAGACAACGCCCATAAAAAGAAATTGGCGAGTTTTGTAGCTGGAATTACTGGTAATAATTGTGAAGAGATTTTGAAAAAACTGGCAACTGGCGATACATTAACAGATCGCCGCTACCCAGAATCTTTAGCAGTGAAAGAGCAAGGTGAAATAATCCGTGTACCGGTAGCGACAATTCAATGGGTCGATGCTGCAGGTGACTATATGTGCTTACATTGTCAAGATGGCCAAACGCATATCTTACGAAAAACCATGAAAGAACTAGAGCAGGAGCTTGCTCCCCAGCTATTTGTTCGCGTCCACCGTAGTGCGATTGTAAATACTAAGCAAATTAGCAAGCTTGTTACTCAGGTAAGCGGTGAGTATTTATTAGTGCTTGATAACGGTCAAGAATTAAAAGTGAGTCGTAGTTATCGCGATAAGGTTAAAGCTGCATTAGCAAGTTAGCTTAGAAACGGGCTCATTAGCAGTTATATATTGCATCATGTGTTTAAATAAAAAACGCGAACCCTTGGCTCGCGTTTTTTATAGCTGAGCTAATTAAGCAACAGTAACAATCTTCATGGTGTTGGTTGCACCAACCGTTTCCATAGCATCACCATGTGTGATGATCACAGTATCACCAGGTTGTAATGAACCTGCTGCAACTAAAGTGTTAAGGGCATCTTTTACCATATTATCTTTTTCACATTGTGTAGAGTCAAAGAATACCGGGTAAACACCACGGTATAGCGCTGTTTGACCAAGTGTACTTGCATGACGAGACAGAGAGTAAATTGGTAAGCCTGAGCTAATACGTGACATAAGTTTTGCTGTGCTACCTGATTCAGTCAGGGTGATAATCGCTTTCACAGAATCTAAATGGTTGGCTGCATACATAGCTGATAATGCAATTGATTCGGCGTTTGATGAAAAACGGCTGTCTAAACGATGCTTAGAAACATGGGTCTCTTTTTGTGACTCAGCCCCTAAACAAACACGCGCCATGGTTGCCACTGTTTCTTCAGGGTAATCACCAGCTGCAGTTTCGGCTGATAACATGACGGCATCAGTTCCATCGAGTACTGCATTAGCAACATCCATAACTTCTGCACGGGTTGGCATCGGGTTATCGATCATTGATTCCATCATTTGCGTTGCTGTGATCACTGTACGATTGAGTGATCGAGCTCGGCGAATAATGAGTTTTTGTTTGCCCATTAAAGCAGCATCGCCAATTTCAACACCTAAGTCACCACGGGCAACCATAACCGCATCAGATGCTAATACGATATCATCAACAGCTGCTACTGTTTCAACAGCTTCAGCACGCTCAATTTTGGCTAAAAGCTGTGCTTTAGAACCCGCAGCTTCAGCGAGTGAACGCACATAACGCATATCGTCGCCACTGCGTGGGAATGATACTGCGATATAATCAACATCAATTTCTGCAGCAGTTAATAAATCTTCTTTATCTTTATCTGTGAAGGCCGGAGCTGTTAAACCACCGCCTAAACGGTTGATACCTTTGTTATTTGATAAAACACCACCAACAGTAACAGTTGTATGCACTAGGTGGTCTTCAACACTTTGTACTGTTAATTGAATTAAACCATCGTTTAATAAAAGTAAGTCTCCTGGGGCTACATCTTGTGGTAATTCTTTATAATCAATACCTACTGCATTGATATCGCCTAGGCCTTTATCCATTTTTGCATCAAGAATAAATTTTGCACCAACGGCTAAGCTCACTTTGCCATCTTTAAATGTCGATACACGAATTTTGGGGCCTTGTAAGTCAGCTAAAATAGCAATGTGCTTACCTAATTTTTTGGCAATGTCACGCACAGCTTGAGCGCGATCTTTATGATCTTGTGCAATACCGTGTGAGAAGTTTAAGCGCACTACGTTTGCACCGGCACGAATTATTTTTTCTAAATTGTTATCTCGATCGGTTGCAGGTCCAAGGGTCGCGACTATTTTTGTGCGTCTAAGCATCAAATTCTCCTGTAGGCTTATTAAATTGTAAGCAGGTTGACGGTTTTTCGTTATTAATATGTGTTAGTTTAACTAACACGCATAATACAGTTACAGGCAGCTAATAGATTGTTGAAAGTAATGTAATTTATCATGCTGCTATTATTTTATACAAAAAAATTATGACCACAGTATGACACCGGTGTCAGGTCTCGTCAATGCTCGACCCAGAAATCCATATCAGGATAATTTATCGCTCCGAGGGAACGGTGGTTTGGGTATAATCGCTGTATCTTGCGTGTTTGTCTTGCGCAAAGCGTTGTATCTGTTGTCTAAGCTCGCATTTTTAAGTGGCTTGGGTATATAATGCGTGCGGTATTATTTTCATTTACTAACCAATAGTTGTTACCGAGGAGGACACTCAATGCAAGTTGCATTAGTCGGGTTAGGCGTTATGGGTAAAAATCTTGCTCTGAACTTGATAGAGCAGGGTATGACGCTAGTAGCTTATGATAAAAACCCAGACGCGGGCGAAGAGCTATTAAGCTGTGCTAAATCACAAGGCATGGCAGATCGTCTGCACATTGTGTCTGATTTAGGTGATATGGTAAAACGGCTTACGCCGCCTCGCTCAGTTTTGTTACTAGTACCAGCAGGTGAATTAGTTGATAAAGTGTGTAACGAATTAGTTGAAGCGGGCGTTGATTGCAACGACATTATTGTTGATTGCGGTAATAGTAATTATAAAGACGGCATATCGCGTAAACTTAAATATCAAAATAAATTTGAATTTGCAACTATGGGTATTTCTGGCGGTGCCGAAGGCGCTCGTCATGGTCCTGCGATGATGGCAAGTGGTTCAGAAGGTGGCTGGGAACGCGTTGAACCATGGTTTGAAAAAGTAGCGGCAAGCTACAAAGGCGAATCGTGCTTTGCCCGTGTTGGTCAATCAGCCAGTGGTCACTTTGTAAAAATGGTACACAATGGTATTGAATACGCGTTAATGCAACTAATTGCTGAAATGTATCAATTACTACGTTTAGGTACAAACCGCACACCACATGAAGTTGCAGAGATTTTTAATCAATGGTCTGAAGGCGCACTCAATAGCTATTTATTATCTATCTCAAGTCATATTTTATCGTTAGAAACCGATGCGGGTGAAGCGTTAGTTGATTTGATTGATAATAAAGTAGGTGCGAAAGGCACGGGTTTGTGGACGGCGCAAAATGCATTAGAGCTGGGTATCGCCGTTCCTTCATTGGTTGCTGCTGTGCAAGCGCGTCATTTAACCAATACTGCTGATACGCATGCAGCGAAAGAAATGACGTATGCCGCAAAAGCCACTACATTAATTGAATTAGATCTAGATGAACTGAAAGATGCCTTTATGTTTGCCAGTTTACTGGCATATCGTCAAGGTCTTGCACTTATTAAAGGTGCATCGCGTGCGCATCAATGGAAAGTCGATTTATCTAAAACGCTACAAACATGGCGTGCAGGCTGTATTATCCGTGCAGATTACTTAGATAACATCGCTGAAGGTGTTGAGTTCATTGATACGCTTGAAACAGAGTCGTTAGCACTGCGTAAGATCACCGGTCAAGCAATGATGACCGGGTTAGCCTTTCCAGTACTTAGCTCAACGCAAACGTATTTCGCGACGCTGACGACACCAAGTAATGGCCATTTAGTACAAGCTCAACGCGATTACTTTGGTGAACATGGCATTAAAACCCGATGTGGTGATGTGTGTCATTTAACTGATTTAGTTGAAATTGATGCGAAAGTTCGTTAATTAGACCAATAGGTTTAAATAAAAGGCACGTTAATTAACGTGCCTTTTTAGTTAAAAATAGCCCGAGCTTAGCTTATCTACTTAACTCACCGCGCAAGTCGTCTTGCATTAAATGGCGAATAGTTTCAATTTCAAGTTGCTGGCTAAATAAGTAATGTAATTTAGTTAAGCATGCCTCTAACGTCATATCGTAACCGCTGATCACACCAATGTTAAGTAATGCGTTACCCGTTGCATAGCCGCCCATATTTACATGCCCTTTTAAGCACTGGGTTAAATTGACGATCACCATTCCGCGCTTACTTGCGCTGGAGAGGATCCCTAAAAAATCTGGTTCTTGTGGCGCATTGCCCACACCAAAGCTCAATAATACGAGGGCTTTGATATTGTCGTTTACCAAACTTTTAACTACAGCATGACTGATCCCTGGATACAAGTATAAAACACCAATAGGTTGCGGCGTGATGTTGGTGACTTGTAGCTCATTTTCAACATACGGGCTTAACTGGCCTTTTAATAATTGAATATTAATACCTGATAGTGCTAATGGATCTAGGTTAGGGGATGCAAAGGCATCAAAACCATCGGCATGCGCTTTAGTTGCACGATTGCCACGAAATAATTGATTATTAAAAAATAAACTAACTTCAGCAATCGGATAATTAGCAGCTAAATACATCGCATTGAGTAAATTTACTTGGCCATCTGAGCGCAGTTGCGACAGTGGGATTTGCGAGCCGGTAACTATCACTGGCTTTGTTAAGTTTTCAAACATAAAGGACAAAGCAGATGCGGTATACGCCATGGTATCTGTGCCATGAAGCACGACAAAGCCATCATAATCATGGTATTTACTTTTAATATCGTCAGCAATTAGTTGCCAATGAGCAGGGGACATGTCTGATGAGTCAATCAGCGGGCAATACTCGTGAATATCGAATAAGGGCATTTCATCACGATTAAATTCGGCATTGTTTGCTACGGTTTGTGTTAAAAAACCTTCAGCGGGAATATAACCTCGACTCGATTTTTTCATCCCAATCGTACCGCCAGTATATGCGATATAAATACGTTTACGTTTCATAAAAAAAGCCCAGTAAAAAAACTGGGCTTAGTATAACGGTTAGTTGCTGCGATTACAGCCTATACACTATTTATTGCGAAATATTACACACTAAGCAGCGGGCATAAATGCCTTGCGGATCGTTGTAATCTTTTAGACCTTCAACCTCAGTTGTTAATTGCTTAACTAAACCATTGATAGATGCTTGGTTTGAGAGTGCGTTTTGTAGCGTACTTTGTGAGCCAATTAGCGATCTAATCGATGCATTTCCAAAAATATCCTGCATTAACTTCTCTTCCGCCGATAGACTCTGCTTAATGGTTTTAACTTCATAAAAATCAAGCTTAGCCAGTTCAGCTGCCGCTTTGATAGCGTCTTGCTTATTGCCTAATTTGTCAACTAAGCCAAGCTCTTGCGCTTGACTTGCAATCCAAACACGGCCTTGTGCAATAGAGTTAACTTGCTCAGGGGTCATATTTCGTGCTTCACCAACAACCTCTAAGAAGCGTTGATAAGCGTCTTCTACACTTAGTTGAATAACCTGTGCCATTTTTTCATTAAGCGGGCGAGCGATTGATAGGCCTGCCATTTCAGTTGTGGCAACGCCATCTGAATAAACACCTAATTTAGCCATGGTGTTTTCAAAGGTCATAAAGTTACCAAATACACCAATTGAACCAGTAATGGTACTCGGTGCTGCCCAAATTTCGTTAGCCGCAGAGGCAATCCAATAACCGCCAGAAGCTGCTACTGAGCTCATTGAGGCAACCACTGGTTTACCAGCTGCTTTAAGAGCAAGCACTTCAGCACGAATAACTTCAGAGGCAAACATACTGCCACCGCCTGAGTCAATACGCAGTACAACCGCTTTTACTTTATCATCTAAGCGTGCTTTACGTAGTAATGCCGCTGTAGAGTCACCACCAATTTCACCGGCTTTACGTTCGCCGTCAGAAATAGTACCGCGTGCAACCACAACAGCGACTTTTTCTGTCATTGGGTTATCAAACTCAACGGGCGGTTTAACTAATGAGAGATATTCTTTAAATGAGACTTGGTTAAAGGTTTTGCCTGTTTCTTCAGTGCCTACTAAGGCAATTAACTCTTGACGCACTTGTTGATTGGTTTTTAAAGAGTCAATCCATTGATGTTCTAATGCATATTTACCTGAATCACCATTAACTGCTTGCATTTTTGCCAGAAACACATCCATTGTTTCGTCAAAGTTTGCTTCATCAAATGGGCGAACAGCGGCAACGTCTTGTTTGTATTCTTTCCACAATGCGCTTAGCCATACATTATTAGCTTCTTTTGCTGCGTCGGACATATCGTTACGGATAAACGGTTCAACAGCCGATTTAAATGTACCAACACGGAAAATATGCTGAGTAATGCCGAGCTTTTCAAGGGCGTCTTTGAAATACAGCGGATACATGCCAAAGCCTTGGATCTCTACACCGCCATAGGGGTGCATTGATATTTCATCAGCGTGAGCAGCAAGGTAATATTGTGCTTGTGAGTAATAATAGCCAGAGGCAATTACTTTTTTGCCGCTCGCTTTAAAACGCTCTAACGCTTGAGTGATTTGTTTTAATTTATTTAAATGCGCGTTGGGCATTTTTTGTAAATCTAGCAAAATCACAGTAATACGTTTATCTTCAGTGGCTTGATCAATTACTTCGATAATATCATCAAGTAAAATTTCAGCTGGCTCGTCGTTGCCCTGTGTTGCATCATTGATGGCAGCTTCAATTGGATCGACGTAAACTTTTTCTTCTACGATTGGACCATTGAGGTTTAACCTGAGCACTGATGTGTCAGCAACATTGATTTCATTGTCATCGCTTGCGATTGAAACAATGAAAAGAATAACGAGTAACACAAATAAAAAATTAAGGACTAAACGACGAGAAAAGTTCATTCCTGCCCACAGTCCTTTAAATAGCTTTGTAATCAAAATAAATCCTTAGTCTGGTACAACTTATATCTATCACCATCTTAGCCCAGAATAAAAGTTATTTTAACTGTTAAATCGTAACTAAGTATTTATGAGTGAGGTTTTAACCATGAGAATGTGAAAATATTAGCTAATTTATCGCTTTTGTTGCTTATTGCTTGCCAATCGAGCAGAATTGGCTAATGTATAGAGGTTAGACCAGTTAGTTAGGGCAGAGGATGTTAGAACAACAATTACAATTGAAACACACACAGCTACGTAACCGTTTGGTAATGGGCTCAATGCACACGGGGCTTGAAGAGGGATGGCATAACCGAAAACGCCTGCGTGCTTTTTATGAAGCGCGCGCTAAAGGTGGTACTGCAATGCTCATTACGGGGGGCTACAGTCCTAATTTGCGTGGCAAATTAACCCCAATCTCATCGTCTTTTAATAGCTATTATGATGTGTTTAAGCACCGTGCATACACTGATGTTGTTCATCAATATGGCGGTAAGATTTGCTTACAATTATTACATGCTGGACGTTATGCGTATCATCCATTTAATCAAGCACCCAGTGCAATTAAAGCACCTATTAACCCATATCAACCGAAAGCAATGTCGCTCAGTGCAATTAAAAAAACCATCAAAGACTTTACTCATTCCGCTTATTTAGCACAAAAGGCTGGCTACGATGGCGTTGAAGTAATGGGTTCAGAAGGTTATTTGATTAATGAGTTTATGGCACCGCATACCAATAAACGCACGGACGAATATGGTGGTAGCTTAGAAAACCGTATGCGTTTAGCGTTAGAGATTGTCAACGCGGTTCGGGCAAAAGTAAATAAAGAATTTTTAATTATCTTTCGTTTATCGGTAATGGATTTAATTCCTAATGGGTCAACACCTGAAGAGGTTACGATCCAGGCCAAAGCGTTAGAGCAGGCTGGCGTTGATATTTTAAATACAGGCATAGGCTGGCATGAAGCACGAGTACCTACTATTGCGAGTATGGTGCCTCCGGGCGCGTTTAAAGAAGCTTCAAAACGTTTAAAAGAAGTGGTAGCGATTCCTGTTATTGCTGTAAATCGTATTAATACCCCTGAGATTGCTAATGAAATTTTAACCGCAGGAGATGCCGATCTGATCTCGATGGCACGCCCACTATTAGCCGATCCAGAATTTTTTAATAAATACCAAGCACAACAAAGTAAACACATTAATATTTGTATTGGCTGTAATCAGGGCTGTTTGGATCATGTATTTAAAGGTAAGCGAGCAACATGTTTAGTAAATCCACAAGCGGGGTTTGAGTTGGATTATCCTCTTGAGCTGACCAACAAGGCTAAAAATGTGTTGGTTGTAGGTGCTGGGCCTGCGGGCTTATCTGCCAGTTGTTACTTAGCGCAAAAAGGCCACAAGGTAACACTGATTGATAAAAATACAGAGATGGGCGGCCAATTTAATTTAGCGATGCGTATTCCTGGTAAAGAAGATTTCAATCATACCTTGCGTTATTTTATTAATGAACTTGAACGCCTAAAGGTCACGGTAACACTCAATACTGCTTTTACCGATAAAATGCTTGAGCAATACGATGACGTGGTGTTTGCAACGGGTGTGCGCCCGCGTGAGGCAAACTTTACCTGCGCGGATAATAAACGTGTTTTTTCATACGATGAAGTTATTCGTGGTGAAGTTGAATTAGGGCAATCGATTGCAATTTTAGGTGCCGGCGGCATTGGCTTTGATATGGTTGCTTTTTTAAGTGAACATAAAGATCAAAGTATTGCTGATTTTAAATCGCAGTGGGGAATTGAGTGTCAGCCAAGTCCAGATAAAGATAATCGTCAATTGTTTATGCTAAAACGCAGTGCCGGGCGTTTTGGCAGTGAGCTTGGTAAAACAACGGGCTGGATACATCGTCAAGTTGCAAAGCAACATGGTGTAAAACAGATCGCTGATTGTCAGTATCATCATTTTGATCAGCAAGGTCTAAAAATTACTGTGGCAGGAGAGGAGCAGGTGCTACCTGCTGATACAGTGATCGCCTGCATCGGGCAAGTCTCTAATAACGAATTAATGTCGGGATTAATCGATAAGCCTAAAGTACATGTAATTGGCGGGGCCAAATTAGCATCAGCAATTGACGCAAAACGGGCTATTTATGAAGCGCTTCAGGTCGCGCGTAAAATTTAACTGAAATATACTTCCTTTATGAAAAGGGTAAACCGTCCATTTCGAATAATGGCATTGAGTTTTCAGCAATCTCTATCAATGTTATGCTAGTTTCTTTTTAAATTAGAGAATCGTTATGGACGCTATTGAGCTTTTATTGACTCGTCAGTCAGATCCTCGACTGATTGCACCAGCCCCAAACAATAGTCAACTTGATATTATTAAACAAGCAGCACTTCGTGTGCCTGATCATGGTTGCCTTGCACCTTGGCAGTTTATTGTTGTCGCAGAAGATGCGCGTGAACGACTCGGCGAAATTTATTATCAAAGTGCTGTTGCAGAACAACAAGATGAAAAAGTAATTAATCGTGCCAAGGAATTACCACTGCGTGCGCCTATGATCATCATCGCCATTGCAAAGTATCAAGTGCACCCAAAAGTACCGCGCATAGAACAACTACAAAGCGCAGGTTGTGCTGTGTTAGCTATGCAACAAGCAGCTTTTGCACAAGGACTTGGTGGTGTATGGCGTACTGGTTACTTTGCACAAAGCGAGGCGGTGAAAGCGGCGTTAAATCTTGGTAATGAAGATGAGATTGTCGGTTATTTGTATTTAGGCACTCCAGAAGTGGATTGTAAGAAGGCTGTTCGTCATAAGTCAGAACACTTTTTCACAAACTTATAGTTGCCAAAACGTAATTAATTGGAACTTTATCGTCTTATTTCAGTCGGAGTGCATTAAGGCTACCTTTGTTATTATTATCAGGTAGCTTGGCTGTCTGAAGCGCTTGGATGCAATAACCCTTATACAACGGTTTGTTATTCTTCAGCAGTTTGTTAATGTATGGAATGTCTTAATTAGAATAACAACAAAAAGACGAGGATAATGGGAAATTTATTTTTACGTGAAAAAGAAAAATGGTTAACGTGGTCTTTATGGGGCTTCGTTGGTGCGGCTATCACTCTTTACACTGCATTTAGTACACAGACTCCTCATTTAATCGCGATCTCATCAACTGCTAGTGTAGTTATCTTAGCGTGGTGGATGCAACGCACAAGACGATTTGATTTTGGCAGAGCGTTTAAAGTGTGTAGTTATGTATTGTTTGTGAGTATTTTACCCACCTTTATATTGGTACTTGTACCAAGTGATGAGCTTAACCGCTTTGATTTAATCTTCCAGAGTTTAAGTTTTATAACTTTTAGCTTATTAGTCTGCTTGGTATGTTCGTGGCTAGCAAAACGTCCAAAACAGTATTATTGATGTGTTTTTAAGCGCTTTGAGTAGTTGTAACGATTAATTTAAACTTTTTTACTTTTAGGGCTTTACAAAAAGGCAAGTAACCCCTATTATCCGCGCCGTACGGAGAGATGGCAGAGTGGTCGAATGCACCGGTCTTGAAAACCGGCAGGGGTTTATAGCCCCTCTAGGGTTCAAATCCCTATCTCTCCACCATATTTAAAAAGCCGCCTTATGGGCGGCTTTTTGCTATCTGGAGTTTAAGATGTCACAACAAAATCAATTAAACACCACACAACGGGTGCTAAAACACGTACTGTTATGGTCGGTGTTTGGCTACTGTTATCACAGTGCTATTAATTTACTCGTTAAAATGGCGATGGATGCACAACCAGAGCATATATTAGTCACAGCTTTGCTTTATTGCCTAGGTTTTAATCTATTGGTTGGGCATTTAATTACCAAATATGATAAATACTGGCCAGAAATTGCGGCAATATTTATTGCTTGTATCGGTTTGTTAGTCGTGCCGGTGTTGTTAGTTGGTACGCAGGCAATACTGAGTCGTCCATTACTTGCTGGTATTTTAATCAGCTTGCCAATCTTGACTTTTGCTGTGCGCTTAATAAAGCGAAAACTCACTAAAAACTAGCTCTAATGAAGCCCAAAAGGGCTTTTTTTTATGATAGCATAGGCGCGTCTTTTAACTGATACCAGCGTTATTAAGCTTGGTATAAACAAAACGTGAAACACATTATGTCAGATAATTTTACTACAGATGCTGAAAAAGCAAGTTACGGTATTGGCCTACAGATGGGTGAGCAACTTAAAGCTAACCCTTTCGAAGGTTTGAACTTAAATTCAGTATTTGCAGGCATGAAAGATGCGTATGTAGGCGGCGATTTCCAAGTTGAGATCCCTGAGATCCAAGCTGCATTCGAAAAAATCAACACTGAAATCCAAACGCGTCGTGAAGAAGAAGCGAAAGTACTTGCTGCTGAAGGCATTGCATTTTTAGAAGAAAATGCAAAACGTGCTGAAATCACAGTGACTGAATCAGGTCTTCAATATGAAGTACTAGTAACAGGTGAAGGCAAAAAGCCAACAGCTGAGTCAACAGTGCGTGTTGATTACCACGGTACACTTATCAACGGCACTGTATTTGACAGCTCTTATGAGCGTGGCCAACCTGCAGAGTTTCCAGTTGGCGGTGTGATCAAAGGCTGGACTGAAGCATTACAAATGATGCCTGAAGGCACTAAATGGCGTATCTATGTTCCTCATGAGCTTGCTTATGGAGAACGTGGTGCCGGTGCTGCAATTGCACCATTCTCAACACTGGTCTTTGACGTTGAGCTACACGAAATTCTTTAATTAGAAATTGAGTAATAAAAAGCCGCGCTAATAATTATTAGCGCGGCTTTTTTATGATTATTTATTGGGATCAGAAATAACCACGTAGACCAATTCTAAAGTTGCGCCCAGGCAATGGTGCTTTATCTTTAATAAATGAACTATGAACAAAACCCAGTTCATCAGTAATATTATCTACGTTGATATAAAACTGCGTATCGACAGGGCCGACAGTTAATTGGTAATTTGCTTGCGCATCAAACAGTGTATAGCCCTCAGTTGCTGTTTCATAAGCCGTAATATCACGTTGTTCAAAGTAGTGTGTGCCCGTAAAGCTGAACTGCCAATCACTGATATTATACTGTAATTCTGAACCTAACTTATTTGCCGGAATACGCGGTAAATACCCTTCATCATCTGCCAGTTTTGCTGTGGTTGAGTCACCAAATACTTTTACCATCGCATTCGAATTTAATTTATAATGTGCGTCAAATTCAATGCCGTATAATTTCGCATCTTTACTGACAAATTGATAAACAGCCATACCATCATCATGGTCTGGCTCTGCAGCTTCAAGGCCGTGCTCTTCATCAAACACTAACCCCGTGTTTTGCTGATAGTAAAAATTGGCAATGTCGTTATAGAAAAAGTTAACAGTATAACCAAAATCGCCACTAAAGCGTCTAAAGCCAAAATCAATATTGGTTGATGTTTCTTGTTTGATATTTTCAGGTTCGAAGTGAATTTCACCGTCTTCTATCGCGTAGCCTAAACCAAGCTCATAGGTGCCCGTTGCAATATGGATACCATTTGATAATAGCTCGGCTGATAACGGTGCGCGTTCAGAGTGTGACACGCTCAGCGCAATACTTTGTCCGGGTGTATATTGCCAAATAGTGCCTGCTGAAGCGCTTAGATTAGTAAAGCTTTTACTGTAAGCCGTTATTTCATTGACGTGTTCATCAGTATGATCATGGTCATGTGCTGCAGCACCGACATTACTATCAATATTATAATCTTCAATGCGCGCACCTAATTCTAATGTCACGTCACCAAACTGTTGTTCTTCTAAGATAAATAATGCATGAGTAGTGGTTTTGCTAGCGGGTGTGAAGGCTTCTTCACCATCGGCATCATAATCAGAGTCACTAAAATGATAACCAGCCATACCATGCCAGTTACCTAGTTTGTGCTCGATATTTAAACGTGCTTCAGTGGTTTCATTACTAAAGATAGTACCGATGGCACCATCTTCAATTTCAGCATGGCGATAATCAGTGTAACCTAGACGTAAATTAATGGTTTCAATCCAGTTGTTGTGTAATGCATAGCTCATCAAAGCTTGCCAGCGATCTTGTTCTACACGCGCATAAACGGCTTCTTCGCCTTCATCATGGTCGTGTTCGTGATCATGGCCATGTTTATGGCTATGTGCTGGAATACCGTAGTCGGTTTCAATACGGCCATAAGAGACACCTAGCGTTAAATGCTCACCTACATAGCTAGTACCAAAGTTAACGGTTTCGCTATCAATAAAGGTATTTTTTACCGAGGTTGCTGTTTCATGCTCTTCGTCGTGATGACCCTCATGATCGTCGTGCTCTCCTTCAGGTAAGTTAAAACGCGGAGTTTGGTAGTCATCACCAGTGCGTTTGGTAGCATCAAAATGGAAGTTAAAGTTGTTATGGCCAGTCTCAAGTTTGGCAGCATAGGTGTTGGCATTTGATACTGTATCGTGGCTGTACTCAACTGCGCCGGATAGTTGCTCAATGTTATCAGTAGGGATACGGTTATCAACCACGTTAACAACACCGCCGATTGCACCAGAGCCATACAGCAGCGTAGCTGGACCACGCAAAACTTCAATTTGTTCAGCAGCTAGGCTGTCATTCGATGTTGCGTGATCAGGGCCAATACGTGACGCATCGCTGCTGTCTAAGCCATTTTGAGTGATTTTAACGCGGGGGCCATCTAGGCCACGGATTATAGGGCTTGAAGAAACAGGGCCAAAATAGCTGGCATTAACACCAGCAAGGCCTTTAAGAGTTTCGCCTAATGTGGGTTTTGCTTTATTGCGTAGTTCATCACCAGTGAGCACACTCACTGGTGAAATCATCTCTAAGCTATTTTTATGCAGGGCAGAGGCGTACACAACGACTGATTCAACTGACGTAGGTACAAGTGTTATATTTAGTTCTGAACTGGCTTCAGTTACTTGAACTCTAGCATCAACATAATTATTTTTACTAATATGTAACTGACTATTCGCATCGATATTAATATGAAATTGGCCATTGTTGTCAGTCTTTATTGATTGTGCTTTACCGTGTACATGGACGTCAGCTTGGCTGATCGGCTGATTTTTATCATCTAAAACTTGCCCTGTGACTACAGCGGCATTAGCAGAAAAAGAACTAAAAGCAGTGATAATTGCAGTTGAAATTAATGAATGTCGGATCATGATTACTACATCGTGGTTATTATGTTGTGATATAATATAACACTATCATTTGTGCTGTTCAATAATGTTATACCATAACTTTAAAATAAACGTGCTTGTACCAAATGAGCTATACTAATGAGCAGTAATAGTGAGACTGGTGAATGTTATGTCTGATAAAACATGTATATTTAAAGCGCGGTTTAGCATTGCTGATCTGAGTCACGGTTAAAGTTATTTAATAATAGCCATATAATTGAAATCGACCAGCAGTTTATTGATGCTATTCAGAAGGATTTAACACGCAGTTTAATTTGGGATATAACCATAAAAGTAGGTTTATGATCAGCGATAAAATACATTGTTACGAAACAAAACAGTTTGACTGGCATTAATAAATTACTTTAAATTGAGAGTGATATTCCCGTCGGGTTTACAGCAGCACAGCAGTACTTCTCCATCACGTACAAAGGCGAGTGGCTCTTCGTTATAGGTGACTTGCCCTGCTACTAGGGTTGCTCTACAGGCACCACAATATCCTTCTCTACACTGAAAAGGAATTTCATATTGCTGTTGTTCTAGGCAGTCTAAAAGGGAATGACAGCCAGTGTTAAAATCTACACACTGGCTATTATCTGCAAAGTGAATCTTTGCAGTTTTTTTGCTGGTCATTAGAGATCGAAGTCACCGAAATCTGAGGCATTAACTTGAGAGTCAATTTGCCCTACAAGGTATGAGCTGAGTTCAGCTTCTTGAGGAGCAATTTGTACATTGTCCGATACCAACCATGAATTGACCCATGGGATAGGGTTACTGCTGGTCTTAAACTGTGTTGGTAAACCAACTGCAGTCATACGGCCATTAGTAATGTACTCAACGTATTGGCATAAAATATCTTTGTTTAAGCCAATCATTGAACCATCTTTAAACAAATATTCAGCCCATTCTTTTTCTTGTTCAGCGGCATCAACAAACATCTTGATCGCTTCATCACGACACTGGGCTGCTACGATCGCCATTTCAGGATCATCTTTGCCATCTTGCATAATATTCAAAATATGCTGAGTACCTGACAGATGAAGTGCTTCATCTCGAGCAATTAGTCTGATTATTTTTGCATTACCTTCCATTAATTCTCGCTCTGCAAAAGCAAATGAACAGGCAAAGCTGACATAAAAACGGATCGCCTCTAAAATATTCACTGACATCATTGTAAGGTATAAAAGTTTTTTAAGTTCAAACAAACTGATATGCACTGTTTCGCCATTTAGTTCATGTTTACCTTCACCGTATAAGTTATACACAGCCACTTTATTAATTAACTCATCGTAATATTTAGTTACGGCATCAGCACGTTCACTGATCTTATTGTTACTAACGATATCATCAAAAATAAGCTCAGGGGCTTGGGTAACGTTACGAATAATATGTGTATATGAACGACTATGGATTGTTTCACTAAATGCCCATGTCTCAATCCAGGTCTCAAGTTCTGGGATTGACACAATTGGCAGTAACGCAACATTAGGCGAACGACCTTGCACACTATCAAGTAAGGTTTGGTATTTTAAGTTACTTAAAAAGATATGTTTTTCGTGATCAGGTAAGGCCTGAAAATCTAACCGATCTTTACTTACATCGACTTCTTCAGGACGCCAAAAAAACGATAGTTGTTTTTCAATTAACTTTTCAAAAATAGGATACTTCTGTTGATCGTAACGCGATACGTTAACGGTTTGGCCGAAAAACATCGGTTCTTGTAATTGGTTATTATGGTTTCGGCTAAAGGTAGTATAAGACATAAAATCACTCAAAAAACGAACAGGGCAAAGCGGGTTCATAGCCCGCTTCCAATTTATATTGATTACCGATTAGATTTTACACGCACCGCCTGCACAATCATCATCTTCCACTTCTGGTGTATCTTCTTGCATATCAGATGCACCATCACGGGTGTTATGGTAGTAAAGGGTTTTAACGCCAAGTTTGTAAGCACCGAGTAAATCTTGTAATAAGACCTTCATTGGTACTTTACCACCTTCAAACTTATTTGGATCGTAGTTAGTATTGGCAGAAATTGTTTGGTCAACAAACTTTTGCATAATACCCACTAATTCTAAATAACCTTTATTTGATGGGATATCCCACAATAATTCATAATTATTTTTAAGGCGTTCATACTCAGGTACAACTTGTTTTAAAATACCATCTTTACTGGCTTTAACACTGATATGACCACGAGGTGGCTCAATACCATTCGTTGCATTTGAAATTTGCGACGATGTTTCAGACGGCATCAACGCAGATAACGTTGAGTTACGCATACCATGTTCTTTAATATTGGTACGTAATGTATCCCAATCTAAATGTAATGGCTCATTGCAAACTTTATCCAAATCACGTTTGTACGTATCGGTTGGCATAATACCTTGCGAATACGTTGTTTCGTTAAACTTAGGACATGCGCCACGTTCTTTAGCCAACTCATTTGACGCTTTCATTAGGTAATACTGAATTGCTTCAAATGTTTTGTGAGTCAATGCATTGGCACTGCCATCAGAATAACGTTTGCCATTTTTAGCAAGGTAATATGCGTAGTTGATTACGCCTATTCCGAGAGTACGACGACCCATCGTTGCATTATGTGCAGCTGGCACTGGGTAGTCTTGGAAATCCAGTAAGTTATCAAGTGCACGTACCGCAAGTTCTGCAAGCTCTTCAAGTTCATCCAGTGACTCAATCGCACCTAAGTTGAAGGCTGACAGCGTACACAGTGCAATTTCACCTTCTTCATCATTAACATTGTTAAGTGGTTTTGTTGGCAATGCAATTTCTAAACATAAGTTAGATTGGCGAATTGGGGCCATTTTAGCGATAAATGGGCTGTGTGTATTGCAGTGATCAACGTTTTGTAAATAGATGCGCCCAGTGCTGGCACGCTCTTGTGCAAACATTGAAAACAGCTCAATGGCTTTAATACGTTTTTTACGAATTGACTCGTCTTGTTCATATTGTACGTAAAGGCGATCAAATTCATCTTGATCTTCAAAAAACGCATCATATAAACCAGGCACATCAGATGGGCTGAATAAAGTAATGTAATCATCTTTGATCAAACGTGAGTACATTAGTTTATTAAATTGCACGCCGTAATCTAAGTGACGAACGCGGTTATCATCAACACCACGATTATTTTTAAGTACTAATAAGTTTTCAACTTCTAAATGCCATAACGGGTAGAATAACGTTGCTGCACCACCACGGACACCACCTTGCGAACAACTCTTAACAGCTGTTTGAAAGTGCTTATAAAACGGGATACAACCGGTGTGGTATGCTTCACCATTGCGAATAGGGCTACCTAGTGCGCGAATACGACCCGCATTAATACCAATACCTGCACGTTGCGATACGTATTTTACAATCGCTGATGAGGTTGCATTAATCGAATCTAGGCTGTCACCACATTCAATCAGTACACATGAGCTGAATTGACGCGTAGGAGTACGAACCCCCGCCATAATAGGCGTAGGTAATGAAATTTTAAACAATGACACCGCATCGTAAAAACGCTTAATGTAGTCTAAACGCGTTTCTTTTGGATAGTCAGAGAACAGGCTTGCCGCAACTAAAATATATAAAAACTGGGCGCTTTCATAAATTTCACCTGTCACACGGTTTTGTACTAAATATTTACCTTCAAGCTGTTTAACAGCAGCATAACTGAAATTTAAATCACGTCCATGATCAAGGTATTCATCGAGCTGATCAATTTCTTGCTCTGTATAGTCAGCTAGTAAGTGTGCATCGTAACGCTTATCTTCAACTAACTTAACGATATGATCATACAAGCGCGGTGGCTCAAATTGACCATAGGCTTTTTTACGCAAATGGAATACAGCTAAGCGGGCTGATAAATATTGATAATCAGGCGACTCTTTAGAGATCTGATCAGCGGCCGCTTTGATGATGGTTTCATGGATGTCTTCAGTACGAATACCATCGTAGAATTGGATATGTGACTTTAGCTCAACTTGTGAGACAGACACATTATTTAGACCTTCGGCGGCCCAAGCAATAACGCGATGGATCTTATCTAAATCAAGTAACTCTTTACGTCCGTCACGTTTGCTTACAGATAGCTGTTGGTTCATAGTTTTGCCTGTATTCCTTGGGAAATAAAATTTTTAGTGACACATTTTTCTTTAAATAAATATTTTATTGTCATAAGACTGTATTAGCGCGAATTTAACTGAATAACATTTAGCCACAACATCTGGTGTTCATTAAATTCTAGATCACAAGATAGTGTGGTATGCGATCATTTGCAAGGGGCATAAGCGCCCCTAATTGTGGATAAGGTTGGGATAACACACTTGTGTTAGTAGCCATTAACCTTTGACCATCTGATTAAAATGAAATTTATAAAAATCAACTGATGATCGATTAAATTTACGCATTTTAAAAATAAATTTCGGCTGCTTTTTTTATCAACAAACAATGTGCAAAAAATAATACAATCACAATATGTAGTGGTTAAAGTTTAACATGGCACTATATATGGTTAAATGCATCAATGGGTGATTGCCAATTAAAATCTGCCTTCCAAGTCAATGCTTCGTCATTACTAGGGACATATCCCCACAATGCAGTTGCCGTATGCATATTTGCTGCTTTACCTGCTTGTATATCTCGCTGCGCATCACCTATATATAGGCAGCGCGAAGGATCAACATTCATTTGCTCAGCGCAATGTAATAAAGGAAGGGGGGAGGGCTTAGATTCAGCTAAGGTATCACCGCTTACCACAATTCGCGCATTTTTTAACGCAGGAATGGCCTTGACTAAAGGAGCGGTTAAAAAGCCTGGTTTATTTGTCATAATTCCCCAAGGGATCCCTTTATTATCAAGTGCAATGAGTAATTGCTCTATACCGACAAAGCATTGGGTATGGGTGGCAATATTGGCAGCGTAGTGTGCAACTAGCTCCGCTAAAAGTTGCTCTTGCGGTTGTTGCGCCCAACCTTCTTTAAAACCAGCTGCAAGTAATGCTGCTGCGCCATTTGAAGCTGCGGGTCGATATATATCACTGCCCACTTGGGGCTGTCGATGATTATCCAGCACACTATTTAGTGCGGCGCCTAAATCATCAGCGGTATCGAGTAAAGTGCCATCTAAGTCAAACAGCAATGCTTGAAATTCAATCGGGCTAGTAGGTGTTTGCGAGCTTGCCATTACGCTAACTTCTCAAAGTGCAGCATATAATTTACGCTGACATCATCATTAACCGTATATTGCTTTGAAAGTGGGTTGTAACTTAACCCTGCACTGGCACGTACCTTTAAGCCCGCTTGTTCTGCCCATGCAATTAATTGCGCAGGTTTAATAAACTTTTTGTGGTCGTGAGTACCTTCAGGCACCATCTTCAATAACTTTTCTGCACCGACAATTGCATACAAGTATGCTTTAGGGGTTTTGTTTAATGTTGAGAAAAATACATCCGCCCCAGGTTTCGCTAGTTCTGCTACCGCATGAATGATAGACGCAGGTTCTGGTACATGCTCTAACATTTCCATACACGTAATAGTATCAAAGCGAGCAGGGTGCTCTGCTGCATATTGTTCAGCAGGTATTTTAATATATTCTACTTTCACACCGGTTTCTAAACTATGCAGTTTAGCAACCGTTAATGGCTCTTGGCCCATATCGATGCCTGTAACGTGAGCGCCCATTCGTGCCATACTTTCACTGAGGATGCCTCCACCACAGCCGACATCGAGGGTTTCTTTATCATATAAACCGTTGGCTTTATCGGCGATAAAATCTAATCGTAATGGGTTAATTTCATGAAGGGGTTTAAATTCCCCGTCGCGGTCCCACCATCGCTCAGCGATGGCTTCAAACTTTGCAATTTCTGCACTATCTACATTCTGATGTTCGGTCATAAAAAACTTCCTCGTCAATCTCAGGCCATTATATAGGGGTAAATTAATAAATCGCAAAGATTTAGCGCCTGTAAATTTAAATTAATTGTGGTAGCATGACTTGGTAATAATAACTAAATCCTCGCAAGCGCCCGTATGTGGCACTTTCGTGGGTCAATACTGAAGGAATGTGATATCAAATGACTGATTTCGCCAATGAAATTCTGCCAGTCAATATTGAAGACGAGTTAAAAAACTCCTATTTAGACTACGCGATGAGCGTAATCGTAGGACGAGCACTACCAGACGTACGTGATGGTTTAAAACCTGTTCACCGCCGCGTTTTGTTTGCTATGAACGAGCTTAATAATGATTGGAATAAGCCTTACAAAAAATCAGCCCGTGTGGTTGGTGATGTAATTGGTAAATACCATCCCCATGGCGACAGTGCGGTGTATGACACCATCGTACGTATGGCTCAGCCATTCTCTTTACGTTATATGTTAGTTGACGGCCAAGGTAACTTTGGTTCAGTTGATGGTGACTCAGCAGCAGCAATGCGTTATACCGAAGTCCGTATGGCGAAAATGTCTCATGAGCTTTTGGCTGATCTTGAAAAAGAGACGGTTGATTTTGTACCTAACTACGATGGTACAGAGCAAATTCCTGACGTATTACCGACCAAAGTACCTAACTTATTAGTGAACGGTTCATCGGGGATTGCGGTAGGTATGGCGACAAACATTCCTCCTCATAACTTAACTGAAGTTGTGAATGGTTGTTTAGCACTTATTCAAAACCCTGAATTAACTATTCATGAACTAATGGATTATATTCCAGGCCCAGATTTCCCAACTGCGGCAATTATTAACGGTAAGAAAGGCATTGAACAAGCCTACTTAACTGGCCGTGGTAAAGTGTACATGCGTGCACGTGCGGAAATTGAAGTTGATGAAAAAACCCATCGTGAGACGATCATCGTTCACGAAATCCCTTATCAAGTAAATAAAGCCCGCTTAATCGAAAAGATTGCTGAGCTTGTTAAAGATAAGAAGATTGAAGGTATTAGCGCATTACGTGATGAATCAGATAAAGACGGTATGCGTATCGTTATCGAGATCAAACGTGGTGACGTAGGCGAAGTGATTTTAAACAACCTTTATGCACAAACTCAGTTACAAACTGTGTTTGGTATGAACATGGTTGCGTTGATCAATAACCAGCCTAAGTGTTTCAACTTAAAAGAAATGCTTGAAGAATTCATCATTCACCGCCGTGAAGTTGTTACCCGTCGTACGGTATTTGACCTACGTAAAGCTCGCGACCGTGCGCATATGCTAGAAGGCTTAGCGATTGCGCTTGCCAATATTGACCCAATTATCGAGCTTATTCGTAACTCACCAACACCAGCTGAAGCGAAAGTAGCACTTGCTAGCCGTCCGTGGGAATTAGGTAATGTGAAAGCCATGCTTGAAAAAGCCGGTGAAGCAAACGTAGCACGTCCTGATTGGTTAGCTGATGACTTAGGTATTCGTGATGGTCAGTATTATATTTCTGAGCAACAAGCCCAAGCAATTCTAGATTTACGTTTACACAAGCTTACTGGTCTTGAACATGAAAAGATTCTAAGCGAATATCAAACGTTATTAGATTTAATTGCTGAGCTTTTATATATTCTTGCTAACCCTGAGCGTTTAATGGAAGTTATTCGCGATGAGTTAGTTGAAATTAAAGAGCAATACGGCGACGAACGTCGTACTGAAATCAATGCTGCTGCCCACGATATTAGTCTTGAAGACTTGATCACAGAAGAAGACGTTGTTGTAACGCTTTCTCACGAAGGGTATGTGAAGTATCAGCCATTATCTGATTACGAAGCACAGCGCCGTGGTGGTAAAGGTAAATCAGCAACCAAGATGAAAGATGAAGATTTCATTGAACGTCTACTAGTTGCTAATACTCACGACACGATTCTGTGTTTCTCAACGGCTGGTCGTTTATATTGGCTTAAAGTGTATCAATTACCACTTGCCAGTCGTGCAGCCCGTGGCAAGCCAATTGTAAACTTATTGCCGCTTGAAGCAGACGAACGTATTACGGCTATCTTGCCAGTACGTGAATATGAAGAAAATAAATACATCTTTATGGCAACTGCATTTGGTACCGTGAAGAAAACACCACTTACTGCTTATAGCCGTCAACGTGCTAGCGGTATTATTGCCGTTAACTTAAATGACGGTGATAGCTTGATTGGTGTTGATATCACTGATGGTAGCAACGAAATCATGTTGTTCACTGATGCTGGTAAAGTTGTTCGCTTTAAAGAAGCTGAAGAATCACCTGTTTTAGATGAAAATGGCAACCCAGTACTTGATGAAAACGGTAACCCGGAAATCAAGTTCAAAGGTGTTCGCCAAATGGGTCGTACAGCAACAGGTGTTCGTGGTATTAAGATGCCTGAAGGCCAACGTGTTGTATCGTTAATTGTACCTAAGACTGATGGTGCTATCTTAACCGTGACTGAAAATGGTTACGGTAAACGTACGTTGCTTGAAGATTACCCATCTAAGAGTCGTGCGACTCAAGGTGTAGTATCAATTAAAGTGTCTGAGCGTAACGGCGCAGTTGTTGGTGCTGTACAGGTTGACGAAAACGACGAAATCATGATTATCTCTAATCGTGGTACGCTTGTTCGAACGCGCGTTAATGAAGTTTCTACCGTTGGGCGAAATACTCAAGGTGTTATTTTGATAAGAACTATTGACGAAGAGCAAGTAGTTGGTTTACAACGTATCGAAGAGATCGAAATTGATGAACTTAACGCTATTATCGAAGGTGAAAGTGTCGAACTAGTCGACACTGTTAATGATGACGCTGAGGATAATCCTCCAGAGGCATAACATTAATCATTAAAGCGGCTTTGGCCGCTTTTTTTTACTATAAAAATCAAAAAATTAATTGTTAAAATTAGCAATAAAAAACAATTGTTAAATTACTGGAATGAGGAAAGGTAATGAGTATATATAATTTTTGCGCAGGGCCTGCAATGTTGCCGCCAGCTGTGATGGAAAAAGCACAAAAAGAATTTCTAGATTGGCAAGGTTTAGGTGTCTCGGTGATGGAAATTAGTCATCGTAGTAAAGAATTTTTAGCATTAACGGCACAATGTGAAGCAAGCTTACGCCGGTTAATGAATATCAGCGATGAATTTGAAGTGCTGTTTATGCACGGTGGTGGTCGCGGTCAGTTTGCTGCCGTACCGTTAAACCTGCATGTCGATAATAAAGCTGCCGTGTATTGTGAAAACGGTGTGTGGTCAAAAGGCGCAGTAGACGAAGCGGTGAAATTTACCACAGTCACTGAGCTTGATGTACGCAATGACAGTGATGAGCAATTTTCTATCAAACCAGTTAATGAGTGGCAATTTCCAGCCGATCCTTCATATATCCACTATTGCCCAAATGAAACCATTGATGGCATAGAAGTATTTGATGTACCAAGTCATCCAACCGCGCCGATCGTTGCAGATATGTCATCTACGATTTTATCGCGTGAGTTTGATGTTGATCAATTTGATTTAATTTATGCCGGTGCACAAAAAAATATTGGTCCATCAGGCCTTGCCATTGTGATCATTCGTAAAACCTTGCTTGAGTACCAAGGCCTACCCAAACCAGGGGTTTTTGATTATGCCCTGGAAGTTAAACAAGGCAGCATGTACAACACGCCGCCAACGTTTGCTTGGTACTTAGCGGCAGAAGTATTTGACTGGCTTGAGCAAAATGGTGGTGTAAAAGCCATGGAGCAGCAAAATATAGCTAAAGCCGAACTGCTGTACGGCTTTATTGATGAATCACCATTTTATAGTAATAAGGTTGCTAAGCATTGTCGTTCACGTATGAATGTGCCTTTTTGGCTCAATGATGAAAGCTTAAATGCACAGTTTTTAGCTCAAGCAAAAGAAGCAGGCTTACTTGCACTTGAAGGACACCGTATTGTTGGCGGTATGCGTGCGAGTATTTACAACGCCATGCCACTTGGCGGTGTACAAGCATTAGTTGACTTTATGGCACAATTTGCCAAGGAGCACAGCTAATGGAGCAGTTACGGTTAGAGCCAATCAATCTAGTAAATGGCAGTGTTACCTTACCCGGCTCAAAAAGTTTATCGAATCGTATTTTATTGTTAGCGGCTCTTGCTAAAGGCACAACGGTTGTAGAAAACTTATTAGACAGTGATGATATTCGCCATATGCTTGGCGCATTAAAATTATTGGGCGTACAGGTAAGTCTTAATGACGATAAAACGGTAGCTACTGTAAAAGGTGTTGGCGGGCAGTTTTTAACGCCAGCTGAGCCATTGTTTTTAGGTAATGCAGGCACCGCTTATCGGCCACTTACTGCGGTACTTGCCGCCGTTAAAGGTGACTATGAATTAGTTGGTGAGCCACGTATGGAAGAGCGCCCAATTGGTCATTTAGTAGATGCCTTACAAGCGCTAGGTGGTGACGTTCGTTATTTAAAAAATAAAGATTATCCACCACTTAAAATTGTTGGCGGGCAAATAAACGGCGGCAACGTTGAAATTGATGGCAGTATCTCTAGCCAATTTTTAACAGCATTATTAATGGCTGCGCCATTATTTAATGGCGATACGTGCATTATAATTAAGGGTACGCTGGTATCTAAACCGTATATTGATATTACCTTAGATGTCATGGCTCGCTTTGGCATATCGGTAACTCACGATAACTATAAAACCTTTACTGTAAAAGGCGCACAGCAATACCAAGCTGTTGGGCGTATTATGGTTGAAGGGGATGCGTCATCGGCTTCCTATTTTGTTGCAGCTGCTGCAATTGCCGGTGGTGAAATAGAGATCAAAGGTGTGGGTGCAAAATCTGTGCAAGGCGATATTGGCTTTGCAAAAGTGATGGAGCAGGTCGGTGCTAAAATAGATTGGTATGACGAGCGCTTAGTGGTACGTAAAGGGCAGTTAAAAGGTGTTGATATCGATGCCAACGCTATTCCTGATGCGGCGATGACCCTTGCGACAGTCGCGTTATTCGCCGATGGTCCAACCGCTATTCGTAATATTTACAACTGGCGCGTAAAAGAAACCGATCGCTTACATGCTATGGCGACAGAGCTGCGTAAAGTTGGCGCTGAGGTTGTTGAAGGTGAAGATTTCATCGAAATAACACCGCCAAAACACTTTAACGATGTGGCAATTGATACCTATGACGACCACCGGATCGCCATGTGTTTTGCCATGGTAGCGGTAGGCGGCAAGCCAATAACCATCAATGACCCTAAATGTACATACAAGACATTTCCAACATTTTTCAATGTACTAGCATCGGTCAGTCGATAAATGACTAAAGTTGAAATATAAAAAGTTACATACAAAAAGCGGATATATTTAATTAAGTAACGTATAATGTCGCAGTTTTATTTTGGTGTGCATGCAGGAGGTTTAAATGCAGGCGTTATTAATGCCCGTGATCACCGTTGATGGCCCAAGTGGTTCAGGTAAAGGAACTGTTTGTCGCTTGTTAGCCGATAAATTAGGGTGGGATGTACTGGATAGTGGCGCGATTTATCGCGTATTAGCACTAGCAGCACTTCATCACCAAATTGCACTAGACAACGAAGAGGCATTGGTTCCTTTAGCTGCTAACTTAGACGTGCAGTTTTTAGTTGATAGTCAAACTAACGCTGGAAAGGTTATTTTGGAAGGTGAAGATGTGTCAACCACAATTCGCAATGAAGAAGTAGGTGCAGCCGCTTCAAAAGTAGCAGCCTTACCGCGCGTTAGAGAAGCGTTATTACGTCGTCAACGTGCATTTCGAACTGAAAATGGGCTAATAGCCGATGGCCGCGATATGGGCACTGTGGTGTTCCAAGATGCTCCATTAAAAATTTATTTAACCGCCAGTGCAGAAGAACGCGCGCGCCGACGTTTTGTTGAGTTGAATGAACGCGGTCTTGATGTTACACTAAGTGGTCTATTAGAAGATATACAAGCACGTGATGAGCGCGATATGAATCGTGCTGTTGCGCCGCTTGTGCCAGCTGACGATGCCATTGAACTCGATACTAGCGAGCTTAATGCACAGCAAGTGTTTGATAAGGTTATGACTTTATTAGATGCCGCGATTGTCGAAGGTAAACTTCCAAAACGACGATAAACTATTTATGCGCCAGCAGGATGCCAGTGCTATTTTAACAACCCCATGCAGCATGGTTGCTTATTGGTAATAATATATGAGACGTATATTCGTATGTCAGAAAATTTTGCGCAGTTATTTGAAGAAAGCTTAAAGGGTTTTGAAGCAGAGCAAGGCTCTATCGTTAAAGGTACAGTAATCTCTATCGAGAATAACATTGTACTTGTAGATGCTGGTCTTAAATCAGAAAGTGCTATCCCTGCAGAGCAGTTCAAAAATGCTGCTGGTGAACTAGAAGTTGCTGTTGGCGACGAAGTAGATGTTGCACTAGATGCAATTGAAGACGGTTTCGGTGAAACTATCCTTTCTCGTGAGAAAGCGAAGCGTCACGAAGCGTGGATCCGTCTTGAGAAAGCATGTGAAGAGCAAGAGACTGTTACTGGTGTTATCAACGGTAAAGTTAAAGGCGGTTTCACTGTTGAAGTTGATTCAATCCGTGCTTTCCTACCTGGTTCACTTGTTGATGTTCGTCCAGTACGTGACACAACTCACCTTGAAGGCAAAGAGCTTGAATTTAAAGTAATCAAGCTTGATCAAAAACGTAACAACGTTGTTGTTTCACGTCGTGCAGTTATCGAATCTGAAAACTCACAAGAACGTGAAGAGCTTCTTGCTAACCTTGTTGAAGGTCAAGAAGTTAAAGGTATCGTTAAGAACCTTACTGACTACGGTGCATTCGTTGACCTTGGTGGTGTTGATGGTCTACTACACATCACTGATATGGCGTGGAAGCGTGTTAAGCATCCTTCAGAAATCGTTAATGTTGGCGACGAAATCGCAGTTAAAGTTCTTAAATTCGACAAAGATAAAACGCGTGTATCTCTAGGCCTTAAACAGCTTGGTGAAGATCCATGGGCAGCTATCGCTGGTCGTTACCCAGAAGGTTCTAAACTTTCTGGTCGTGTAACTAACCTTACCGATTACGGTTGTTTCGTAGAAATCGAAGAAGGCGTTGAAGGTTTAGTACACGTTTCTGAAATGGATTGGACTAACAAGAATATCCATCCTTCAAAAGTTGTTAGCTTAGGCGACACTGTTGAAGTTATGGTTCTTGAAATCGACGAAGAACGTCGTCGTATTTCACTTGGTCTCAAGCAATGTATTGCTAATCCTTGGCAAGAATTTGCTCGTCTTCAAAACAAAGGCGATCAAGTTACTGGTAAGATCAAATCAATCACTGACTTCGGTATCTTTATCGGTCTTGACGGTGGTATTGACGGTCTTGTACATCTTTCAGACATTTCTTGGAATACACCTGGCGAAGACGCTGTACGTGAATTCAAGAAAGGCGACGAAATCACTGCTATCGTATTGCAAGTTGACCCAGAGCGTGAACGTATCTCTCTAGGTGTTAAGCAAATCGAAGCTGACCCATTCAATAACTACCTTGATGCAAACAAAAAAGGTGCTATTGTTAAAGGTAAAGTGACAGAAGTTGATGCGAAAGGCGCAACTGTTGAACTTATCGAAGGCGTTGAAGGTTACATCCGTGTAGCTGATATCGCTCAAGAGCGCGTTGAAGATGCAACGACTGTTGTTTCTGTAGGCGACGAGATTGAAGTGAAATATGTTGGTGTTGATCGTAAAAACCGCACTTTAAGCCTTTCAGTTAAAGCTCTTTTCGAAGCAGAAGAGAAAGAAGTACTAGAAAAGCTTAAGAAAGAAGAGCCAGTGTTCGAAAACGCAATGGCTGCTGCATTCGCAAATGCACAAAAAGACTAATTAATTAGTCTTAATAATTGGAAGGGCAGTGTTGCCCTTCCTTTATCTCTTTTAAAGGAAACGCTATGACTAAGTCAGAATTGATAGAACAACTTGCCGAGCAACATGCACATGTACCTGTGAAAGATGTTGAAAATGCTGTTAAAGAAATTCTTGAACAAATGGCCGGCTCATTATCAAACTCAGATCGTATTGAGATCCGTGGCTTTGGTAGTTTCTCATTACATTTTCGTTCACCTCGCACAGGTCGTAACCCAAAGACTGGCGACACGGTTGAGTTAGAAGGTAAGCACGTACCACATTTTAAACCAGGCAAAGAGTTACGAGATCGCGTAAACGCGAGTATTGCCTAGTTACTTAGTTGGAGTAGTTACTTGTTTAGGGTATTAAAAATTATCCTGGTAGCAATATGCTTAATTTTTGCATTTGTACTTGGTTCGCAAAATCCACAGTTAGTGCAAGTAAATTATATTATTGCCAGTAATACTTTGCCCCTCGCAATGATAATAAGTATCTGCTTTGCTTTAGGTGTCGCAATTGGTTGTTTTATTAGCTTTAAATTATTTTCGCAATTAAAGTGGCAAAACTATCGTTTGAAAAAAAAATTAGCGCCTGAAAAAGATAATAATAAGCTTGTTGCTAATAAAGACACCTAATTATGATTGAGCTTTTGTTTTTACTTTTACCTGTTGCGGCTGGTTATGGCTGGATCATGGGTAAAAATAACGCTAAAAACCAAGCTCATCAACTTAATCGTCAGATCACCTCTGAATACAGTAAAGGCTTAAAGTTCTTACTCGACAGAGAAGAAGATCAAGGCCTTGAGCACTTAATCAATTTGCTTGAAGTCGCTGCTGACTCTGTTGAACACTATTCTACATTAGCAACGATGTTTCGCCGGCGAGGTGAATTAGATCGTGCAATAAAAATCCACGAATTATTACTCAAACACCCAAGCCTTAATGAACAACAAGCTGCTGCTAGTCGCCTTGAACTTGCTGAAGATTATATTATGGCGGGTTTACTTGATGGCGCCGAAGAACACTTAGTGTGGTTAGTCAAAGCCAACCACAGTGATGCATTAGAGCCGATACTTAATTTGTATTCGCAAACACGCGAATGGGAAAAGGGTATCAATATGTTCGAAGCACACAGTGATTTATTTTCAAAGCCGCAACATTTCAAAGCCATTGCTAACTTTTATTGTGAAGCTGCGTTGCTAAGCAATGATCCGCAAATTATGCGCAAAGCCATTAGCCTAAATCATAAAGCGATCCGCCCATTATATGAATTAGGTAAATCAGCATTTGCAAAAGAAGATTACGTAAAAGCAATTTATTATTGGCGTGAGCTGATCTGTAGTTTCACTTTTTTTGCCCCCTTGTTTATAGATGATTTAGCTCATAGCTATGAGCAATTAAACTTAACTCACCAATTTCATGAATTATTGCTGCAATTACTTGATAAAGGTGGGGTGCTAATAAAAATAAAACATTGCCAAGCATTACTTGAGCAAGGGCATACCGAGCAAGCAATTAAATTTTTAACGGATAGTTTAAAACGTCAGCCGACGATTCGTGGCTTTAGTTTTTTATTACAGCTATTAGCAAAACAAAATAATGATATTAAAGATGTATTAGACCAAATAGATAAACTGGTCACATCTTATATTGCGACCAAGCCAGATTTTCAGTGTCAACACTGTGGCTTTACCAGCCATACAATTTATTGGGTTTGCCCATCATGCAAACATTGGGAAACCATAGTACCGAGCCGTGGTTTAGACGGTTTTTAGTTTTCTATAAAATATTCACTTACTTCTACAATCAGTTTTAGGAAAGTTATGTCTCTCGAACATTCAAAAAAAGTCCTTATCGCCCTCGATTACGATGATCAGCAAACCGCTTTAAATTTTGTAAAGCAATTATCGCCTGATACATGTCGTTTAAAAGTAGGTAAAGAAATGTTTACCTATTTTGGACCTACTTTTGTAAAAGAATTAATTGACCTTGGCTTTGACGTATTCTTAGATTTAAAGTTTCATGACATTCCAAATACGGTTGCCAAAGCGGTTACCGCAGCTGCCAAAATGGGTGTTTGGATGGTTAATGTTCACGCCAGTGGCGGTGTTGAAATGATGACTAAAGCCAAACAAGCGCTTGAGCAATTTGGTGATAAAGCCCCATTATTGATTGCAGTGACCGTTTTAACCAGCATGGATGAAAATGAACTAAAGCGTTTAGGTGTTGAAAAAACGCCTGCTGAGCAAGTTATTTATTTAGCCAAGCTTGCAAAAGAAGCAGGCCTTGACGGGGTAGTGTGCTCAGCGCAAGAAGCGAAAAAATTAAAAGCAGAGCTAGGTGAAGATTTTAAACTAGTGACGCCAGGTATTCGCCCAGCTGGCAGTGATGCTGGCGATCAAAAACGTATCATGACACCAAAGCAAGCAATTGAAGATGGCAGCGATTATTTAGTTGTTGGCCGCCCAATTACGCAAGCCGCAGATCCTGCCGCGGTTCTTAAAGAAATTAATGACTCGATAAAATAAACAAGCGTTATTTTAATTAGTACTAATACAAAGAACAAAGAGCAAAAGTATTTACTTTGCTCTTTTTGTTTCTGGGTATACAAACTGAATAACTTGGCGAAAAATAGGCAGGAATATGCCAATTGCAGATGGTCGGCAGCGAGCCTGTAGATTAACTCGTTTTTAATTTATTTTTATTGATGGTTTAACCATAATGGTTTAACCATAACTGAGTTGCTATTTTGATTCAATCGCTTAGTAATATTCGTGTTAGATTATTAAGCATGCTAATACTAAGCGCTAAGTTTCCCTCATTTACTTCTCATTTCTTTCTCTTTGTGCAAAAAACTTAGTAAATTATTCACAAAGAGGTTAAGAGGCGCTGTGCTTTAGAGTAATACAGCCGATCTTCCGCACCCACTTTAAGAATAAATTTTCTGATACTGTTTACCCAAACAATCAATGATGGTTTGATTGCGTGCTTCCAAATTGGCAACGATAGGAATTTTGTCTGGTAAATATATAATGCTTATTCCTTCGAAACACTGGAATACCCAACGTGCTGTTGGCCTTTGATCAGGTTTGTATTTCATATTTGGGAAGTAACAATCTTTCTCGACTAAGGTTTTGCGAATTTGATGCTCTAACCCCGCGT
>NZ_JABBMT010000032.1 GCF_012927645.1 Pseudoalteromonas arctica
AGCATTATATATTTACCAGACAAAATTCCTATCGTTGCCAATTTGGAAGCGCGCAATCAAACCATCATTGATTGTTTGGGTAAACAGTATCAGAAAATTTATTCTTAAAGTGGGTGCGGAAGATCGGATCTAGGGACGAATGGATGGGTTTCTTTCCAGTTATCCCATTGAGCAGGGATAACTGGACTGACTTATTTAAGCGCGGCTCATGCGACTTGTTGAAGATAAGCCATAACGGCTTTTTTATAGGCTTTACTCAGGGCGACAGTTTTATCGTTCGACAGCACTACAAAACCACTACCTGAAGGCTTAATTGTCACCTTTTTGAGCAATGTAATATTCACTAAATGTGAGCGATGAGTTCTGATAAAGGTATTATCAGGCAAGTTGGCTTCAACCTCTTTCAACGTGGCACGCTTTAACCAAGCTTGTTGTGCCGTACAGATCTCTACATAGTTACTGGCAGAATTGAACTGAATAATTTCGTCATAAGGAATATCAACAAATTGATCGTTATGTTCGACGGTAATACAGGCTTGGTATTCGTTTTGCGATGCTTTTGATTGAACGGACTTTGATTTTATCAAGCGCTGCCAAAAGTAAATATTTACGAAAATCACCAGAGGGTATAAGGGTGCAAAATATAAAAACGTATAGGGGATTGGGTCGTTAAGCGCATAAAGGTCAATAATTACTTGTGCGCTCATGGCTAAAGTAAACACACCAGCACAAGCTAGTAGAGGGAGCGTTGTGATATGTTTTTTCTTCTGTTCAATAAGGCTGAGGGCTCTAAACAGCAAAGGCGTAATAATAAACCACAACCCCCACTCTTGAACTGCCCAATACCAGACATTATTGAGCTGATCTTTAGGTGCAACCGATAAATCATACAATGCATCTATTGTGGTGAGAAAGAGTATGACAATACACCAGCCGATACTGGATATTTTCCACTCTTTACGTATTTGCTTGTCCATTACTGCCCCAATTCAGAAACTTCGTTTAGTTTACTTACTGAGCAAAAATTGGCAATTTATTACGAGAATTTTTTAGCTCGATCATCCAAACACACACCTAAAGCATGCGCCTTGTGGTTTTTGCACGTAAATTAAATCACCGCCGTGGTTGAGCATAATTTGCCGTGAGAGGCTAAGGCCAATGCCAGATCCTTGTTGCTTGGTGGTAAAAAATGGCACGAAGATCATATCCACCACATGTTCGCTGATGCCTAGACCGTTGTCGCTGATTTCTATATAAAGTTGTTGGCTAGTGTTTTGCGCCAAGCTGATTTCGACCTTTGCTTGAGCTGTATTCTCGGCGCTGTACTTTTGGTTACTCTTTAGTACTTCAAGTGCATTTTTTATTAAGTTTACTAATACCTGTTCTATTTGGCTGCTATCAAGCATTACTAACTGCTGATTTTTAATCGACAGTTCGATATGGGTGTGTTGAACGCGTGCTTGTTGTTGATGTAAAGCGACAATACGCGTTAGTATATCGGCTAAATTTGCCGGTGTTAAATTGGGTTTAGGTAAGCTGCTAACTTGGCGAAAACGAGCAATAAAACCCCCTAAATGAGCGGTTCTTGATGCTAACGTGTTTAGCGCAAGTTGTAAGTCTTGTTTATCTTCAAGCTCATCAAAACATAGCTTTTGTGGCAGTAAATTGCTACAAGTATCAGCTAGCGATGAAAGTGGCGTAATGGAGTTAGCAATTTCGTGAGTGAGCACTTTAGTTAAGCGTTTATATGCTTGCTGTTCTTTGAGTTGTAACTGGTCGTGAATTGATTGTAGGCTCACTACACGACGAACTTTACCTTGAATTTCGGCGATACTAAGTTGAATTGAGAGAGTGTCGTGCTGCTCGCCATTTTGCCAGTAGGTGGTGCTGCGGATATTGTGTTCGGCGTTTAAAATTAACTCACCTACAGCCCCTAACTCATGTAAATGTCGAAAACTCTTCCCCAGTAATTTACTAACGGCTGGGTTTGATTCGATCACCTCGCCGTTGTCATCACATACCATAACAGCTAAATCAACATGGATGAGCAAAGCTTGTAGAAACTGTGCTTGTTGCTCGGCATTAAAGCGCGCGGTTTGCATTTGCGTTTTTACTTGTTCAAATTGCTTAAGCATTGGATGTTGTTGACCAAGCCCCAAGGTGCTGTCGCCATTGGCTAAGGCTCGGATCACCATTTCGGCTTGTTTTTGTTGGCGCTTAAACAGCGTAAAAATATGCGCTATTAATGCCGCTGCGACTAGCATTATTAACAATGTCGTCGCTGAAAAACCATGCGTTTGTAATACATAACTAAGCAACGCACTTACACTTATAAGTGTGGTGATACTAAACGAAAGCAATAAATTAGCCCGCATAATTATAGCCCGTACTTTTCAAGGCGGCGGTACATGGCACCGCGAGTTAAACCCAGTGCTTTGGCTGCATGGCTAACATTACCTTGATGGTGCTTAAGTGCTGCGCGAACTGTGCGTTGTTCAAGTATGTCTAAATCAAAAGTGTCGTACTGCGCTACATTGTTTAAAACCTCCGTGCTTTGGGTTTTCTCGTCAGTACTAACTGATGCTGAATTACCAACCACTGAGCTTATATCGAGTTTATCCCCTTCAGTTAAAATAACCGCACGCTCTATAGCGTGGGCAAGCTCTCGCACATTACCTGGCCACGCGTATTGGCAAAGCGCACTCATATCATCATCGCTAATGGTTAAGCTGCGTTTATATTTTTGCGCAAAGTGTTTTAGGTAGTAATTGGCTAATAATGGAATGCCATCGCTGCGCTCCCGTAATGCCGGAAGGCGAATTTCAACGGTGTTGATCCGATACAATAAATCTTGGCGAAAACGTCCTTCACTTACGGCTTGATCAAGGTTGTCGTTAGTGGCGCAAATTAGGCGGATATCAATATCAACTGCTTTACTGCTGCCAACTGGGGTTATTTGCCTATTTTGCAGTGCAGCCAGTAATTTAGCTTGATGCTCTAGGGGTAAATTACCCAGCTCATCTAAAAATAAGCTGCCACCTTGGGCAAGTTCAAATTTACCAATGTGATCGGCTTTTGCATCGGTAAACGCGCCTTTTTTATGGCCGAATAGCTCGCTTTCAAATAAATTCTGCGCCACTGCGCCCATATCTAAGCTCATAAAGGTTTGGCTGTGGCGCATACTTGCTTGATGAATGGCATGCGCGGTGAGCTCTTTACCTGTGCCACTTTCACCGGTGATCAGTATGTTGGCGTCAGTTTGTGCTGCTTTTTCTATGGTACTAAACACCTGTTGCATCGCATTGCTTTGGCCTAAAAACTCAAAGTTGGGTGTATTTAAGGCTTGGTTTAATCCTTGCTTTTGCCGCGTTAATTTACCGACTTGCTGCTTGTCTTTGGCGTGTGAAAATGCGGCGGTGACTGCGCCAAGTAGTTGCTCGTTTTGCCAAGGCTTAGCTATAAAGTCAGAGGCGCCCGCTTTAATTGCGTCTACTGCTAGTTGAATGTCGCCGTAGGCAGTCATCAACAAAACAACGATATTAGCGTCTTGCTCGATGATTTTTTTTAACCAATAAAAGCCTTCTTTGCCGCTTATTGAGTCTTGGGTAAAGTTCATATCAAGCAATATTACGTCAATGGGTTGCTCGAGCTTGCGTTGCTCGTTAATGATGCCCGCAATATCAAATGGGTTGTCAGTGGTTTTAACACTTTGATAATGCTGCTTTAGTAATAACCGTGCAGCAATGAGGATATCCGGGTTGTCATCAACAATTAAAAGTGAGCCTGAGTGTTTCATGATTATTATTTTTATAGGGTTTTATTTAGCCTAAAACAAAAAAGGAATAGTGTCCATAAATGGACGTTTATAAAATTACAAAGTGTTCTATTAGCGGACACTACAAACATGTGAATAATTAAATATAACTTTAACCAATTGAATTTATTGGTTAAATAAAGTTGGCACAGTGATTGTAATAACTATCGGTAATTAGTTATTAAACCTTTATCAAGGTAGCCGACATGGATAAAAAAATAGAACGCTCATTTACGAAAAAGTATTTTAAAAAATTCACCTTTGCAGCGCTGGCTCTAGGTGTTGCAGCGGCTGCATATGGTTTTACGCAAAGCAGTGATACAGGTCGTAGCCAAAATATCGAACGCAGCAGTTTAACCGTTAGTACTGTGACGCAAGGTGCCTTTAAAGATGCTTTGAGCTTACGCGGTCAAGTGGTGCCAAAAACCAGTATTTATCTTGATACTATCGCTGGCGGTCAAGTGGAAGAACGTTTAGTAGAGCAAGGCGAGTATATAGAAAAAGGCCAACCGTTAGTGCGCTTAAGCAATACTAATTTGCAACTTGATGTAATGAGCCGTGAAGCACAAGTGACTGAACAGCTTAATTTTTTACGTAATACACAAATGACGATGGAAACCAGCCGGTTAAATTTACGCCGTGATTTATTAGAAATCGAATTAAAAATAACTCATTTAACACGTCGATTAAAACAAACTAAACCTTTGGTTAAAAGTGGCGTATTAGCGCAAGAGCAACTTGCAGAGCTGGAAGAAGATTTAAGCTATTACCAAGCCCGTAAAGAACTAACGCTTGAGCGCCAACAGCAAGAAAACTCAATCCGTGAGGTGCAAGTCGCACAGCTCTCTGACAGCGCTAAAATGCTTGAGAAAAATTTACAATTTGCGCGTCGAAATCTCGATAACTTATTAATTAAAGCGCCTGTTTCTGGCTATTTAAGCGAGCTTGATGTGGAAATTGGTGAATCTAAACAAAGTGGTGCTCGGTTAGGCCAAATAGATATTCCTAATGAATATAAATTAGTGGTGCGTCTTGATGAGTTTTACTTAAACCAAATTCAGCGTGACATGACCGTGATGATTGAGCTTGAAAGCGGCACGGTGAATGCCAAAGTGAGCAAAATTGATAGCCGCGTACAGCAGTCACAATTTCAAGTAGAAGTGGACTTACCCAGTAACACTAAAAGTATTAAGCGCGGCCAAAGCATTGATATTGAGTTAATGCTAGGGGATAACAAAAACAATGCCTTACTGCTTAAACGCGGGGCTTTTTTTACTAACTCGGGCGGTAACTGGGTTTATGTAATCGAGCAAGGCGGTGATAAAGCAGTGCGCCGTGATATCCGCCTAGGCAAAAAGAATCAACACTATTTTGAAGTGCTTGAAGGGCTCAATGCTGGGGATCAAGTGATTACCTCAAGCTACAGCAACTTTGACAAAGCACAGCAATTACAATTTTAAGGATAATAACAATGATCAAACTAACTAATTTAAGCCGCGTATTTCGTACTCAAGATGTTGAAACAACAGCGCTAAGCAATATCAACTTAACTGTAAACGAAGGCGATTTTTTAGCGATAATGGGGCCATCTGGCTGTGGTAAGTCAACGCTGCTGTCTATTTTGGGTATGCTTGATTCACCGACCTCAGGCAACTTTGATTTTGCGGGAACTGACATTGCAGGCTATAGCGAAAAGCAACTAGCAGAGCTACGTAAAGAATCAATTGGCTTTGTATTTCAAAGCTTTAACTTGATTGATGAGCTAACAGTTTATGAAAACGTAGAGTTGCCATTGCAGTATCAAAAAATATCAAAAAATGAGCGTAAACAACGCGTAGAAGTTATTTTAAAGCGCGTGGGTATTGATCACCGCGGCGAGCATCTACCACAGCAACTGTCGGGTGGTCAGCAGCAGCGGGTAGCCGTTGCGCGTGCATTAGTGATTAATCCCAAGCTAATTTTAGCCGATGAGCCAACCGGTAACCTCGACTCAAAAAACGGTGACGAAGTAATGGCGATGCTACGCGAATTAAACCGCGAGGGCACCACGGTTATTATGGTGACTCACTCAGAAAAAGAGGGTGCCTATGCTGATCGCTTAGTGCGCCTATTGGATGGCCAAGTGATGCTTGATAAAGCAAATATTGCGCAGCAAGCCGTTGTTGAGGTTGCTTAATATGTTTATTAATTATTTAGTCACTGCTTTAAGATCATTTAAGCAACAAAAACAGCATTTTATCCTAAACCTTTTAGGGCTAAGTATCGGCTTAGCTGCGGCAATTTTAGTGGCACTGTTTGCACAAAACGAGTTGTCATACGATAGTCAGCAACCTCACGCTGAACGTGTTTACCGTGTAGGCCAAGATTACTCAAAGTTAGGGTTATCAGTTATTCCTATTTTCAATTATTCTCAAGCGGCAAAAGCCACTGAATATAGCCAAGTAGAAGAAGTGTTTGGTTTGACGATGGTATCGCTGACTCGAGAAGCTATGGTTGACGTGCAGTACCGGGATCAGGGTTTTAAACTTAATGACTTGTATGGGGCAACGCCAAATATTGAGAACTTTATCAATATAAACACATTGGCAGGGGATTTAAAAAATGCAATGAGTACACCTGAGAGCTTGGCTCTAAGTGAATCTGAAGCACTGCGAATTTTCGGTACAATAAATGTTATTGGTAACACGCTACAGCACGAACAAGGGCAATATACTGTACGGGCGGTGTTTGCAGATTTACCAAGCAATACTCACTTTGCATTTAAAAACCTCGTATATGTAAAACATGATCCAAATAACCTGATGGTTAATAGCAGTTATGTTTATATGCGTTTGGCGCCGCAAGCAGATCCAAAAGCACTCGCTGATACACTGTCTAAACAGTACTTCAATGGGCAAATGGCGGGTCAAGTTGCCATTGAGTTACACCCATTACTAGACTTACATTTAACAGCAAAATCGCCATTTGAAATGAAAGCAGGCGGCGCAAAGCAAGTTGTAACGATTTGTGCAGGGTTGAGCGTGTTACTTATTTTGATTGCTGGCTTTAACTTTATCAATATGACGGTGGCACAGTCTGCAAAGCGCGCCAAAGAAGTAGGGGTGCGCAAAGCACTTGGCGCAAGTAAGCTGCAGTTAGTAACACAGTTTTTAGCTGAATCTACTTTGGTTGCTCTATTGTCGATGATTATTGCCTGTGTGTTAGTGGAACTGTTATTGCCAAGCTTTAACCAGCTGGTCGATCGTGAACTGATAGTGAGTTATTTTTCAGCCTTTGGTTTGGGCATTATGGCTGTTGTTATTGCTGTAGGCATACTTGCAGGTTTGTACCCGGCATTGTTTATCTCATCATTTAGCGCAAAACGAGTGTTAAGTGGCGATTTACAACGCGGTAATACGGCCATTTGGGTACGTAAATGTTTATTGACCTTGCAAGCTTCATTAGCAATCGGTTTGATCATTGCATCGGTTACGTTGTTAAAACAATTATCTCACTTACAAAGTCTTCCTTTAGGCTATCAAACGCAGCAACGCTTAGTGGTTTCAGAGTTGCCGGTGCAATCGGTATTTACGCAGCAGCCTAGCGCACTAATTAATCGCTTGACGGCTATAGATGGTGTAGAGCAAGCAACGATTATTGATACTCGTTTAACCGTTTCAATTAATAATACATTACAGCCTACTTGGCCCAATGGTGAATTTTCAGGTGGAATAACCCCTGTGATAGGTTCTGGTTTTGATGTTGTAAAAGGGCTAGGCCTTACGCTTATTGCTGGTAGAGACTTTAGCCGTGAGTTTTCCTCAGACTGGGCGACGCGAGCAAACGGGGTTACAACAGTAGGTACAATTATTACAGAAACCGTTGCCAAGCAGGCTGGTTATAGCAATGTGGCTGATATTGTTGGACAAAAAATTAAAGACACAGGGCGTAATGTGGATATGCAAGTTGTTGGTGTTGTAAAAGATGTAAAGGTTGGTAATGCACAAGATGCGAATTCTAACATTATGTTTTTATGTGGTTATAACTATTTAACACCAGTATCTGAAGTAATTTTAACCGTGAACGTGCAAAACCTCCCTGCTATAAAACAAGCAGTGATCACAGCTTTAGCTGAAGTGTCTAATATTTATGAGCCAAAAATAAACCTGCTAGCTGAAAACTATAAAGCGGTATTAAAAGGTGATGAGCGTGTTTCTCTTGTCGTACTTATATTTACTGGCCTTGCAGTGTTCTTAACTTGCTTAGGTACTTTTGGTTTAGCTTCATTTGCCACGATTCGTCGCCAAAAAGAAGTCGCTGTACGCAAAGTGCTTGGCGCATCACGCATCAGTATTATGAATCTACTGGCAAAAGAGTTTTTAATTTTAGTGCTTGGCAGTGTGGCCATAGCATACCCGCTAACTTATTGGCTGGTGGGTGACTGGCTCGCAAACTTTAACGAGCGGGTTGATCAAGCGCTATGGGTTTATTTGGTTGCAGCTTTGAGTGTTGCTGCGATCACTTGGCTGACGGTTGCAAGCATCGCCTTTAAAGCCGCCAGTACGAGGCCATCGCTGACGTTACGTTATGAGTAAGTAAAATTTATTAGCCAAAACCATGGTCTATCGGAGTAACAGGTAGGCCATTTTTGGGTGAGAACAAGGTCTTATAGGTTAGATATGTTGATATAACATGTAACAACAGCATTTAGAGTATTCAAGCAATATAAGCTTTATTCGTTATTGAGTGTCTTAGGGTTAAGTATTGGTCTTGCTGCAGCTCTGTTAGTGGCGTTATTCGCAGAGTATGAATTGTCGTTTGATGAAATGCAGCCCGAGCACCAGCAAGTTTATCGTCTGCATGTTGATGTAAAGGTACCGGGTTTAGAAGAGATTCCCTTAACGATTGTAAGCATTGCGCAAGCAGTGTCTTCACGTAGTGATGTAAGTGGCTTATTGGTGCTGGCAGATGTGGTCGATAGTGATTTATTTACTGATCATATTAAAGTGGCTGGGCAAGCGTTTAAGCTGCGAAATGTGTATGGCACTTCGGCCAATTTACGTGATTTTATTCACCTTAATGTGATGGCTGGCAATCTTGAACAAGCGCTCTCAGAGCCCAATCAAATCGCCTTGAGTGCAAGTGAGGCTGTAAGGTTATTCGGGAGTGTTAGCAATGCGTTCGAACAAACCTTATTGATGGGCGAGAAAAGTGTCACTGTGCGTGCTGTTTTTAATGACTTACCCGATAACAGCCACTTTTTGTTTCATGCTTTAGTGTCTGTTGATTTCACCGAACATAACGATATATCGAGTTATGTTTATCTAAAAACTCAGCAAGGAGCTGATTTAAAAGGCATAGAAAAGCAGTTAGCTAGAAGTCTTATTGAAAAATATCAATTAAAGAATAGCCAACTTGAATATCGTTTAGTGTCGATGCGAGACGTGTATTTTAAAGCCCATTCTCCCTTTGAATTTAAACATGGCGGGTCGGCTTTTTTAGTGAACTTGAGCCTGGTATTGAGCGTGTTACTACTCGCCATTGCCGCAGCCAATTACATTAATATTGCGGTGTCGCAATTGCTTTACCGCAGCAAAGAAATTGCCATGCGCAAAACCTTGGGGGCCAGTAAGCGACAATTAATACTCCAATTTTTGTTAGAAGCTTTGCTAATGGTTTCCCTTGCTACGGTGTTAGCGTTGTGTTGGGTTGAGATGTTATTACCAAGTTTTAGTAGCTTTGCAAACCGCCCATTGCAGCTAGTTTGGGGCTGGTCACAATTGCTAGCTATATTGGGTGTGGTGTCTTTATTGGCTTTTATATCTGGTGCTTATCCGGCTTTTTGTGTGGCACGCGCACCGCTAAAAATATTACTTGCAGGGCAATTGCAAACAGGTCAGATGGTGCGTAAAGGTTTATTAGTCTTTCAAGCAGCCATGGCAATGGCTTTAATTGTTTGTACGTTAGTGAGCTTGCAACAGTTAAAGTTCTTGCAAAGCTTGTCGGTTGGTTATGATGCGACAGATCGCATTGTGATACACGATTTAAGCAGCAAGCAATTGATGATAAAAGAGCACGCGATACTCAATGAGATCCGTGCGCTGCCCGGTGTCGTGCAAGTGACCACCACGGACACAGATTTAACCGACAGCATTCTTGAAAGCTATTATTTTCGCTGGCCAAACGGCTATGAAGAGAGCGAACTGCCACCGACCATAGGTACAGGCTTCCATGCCGTCGAAACCTTGGGTCTGACATTACTTGCTGGGCGAGATTTTTCACCGCAATTTCAAAGCGATTGGTTGCATTATGCCAATGAAGAGTCAAATACGCGGCAGGGTGAGGATGCATCTCAGGTAATGGCCATTTTGGTGACCGAACAAATGGCAAAACGTGCTGGCTATGAGAATGTGAGTGAGGTAGTGGGACTGCAAGTTCAAGGGCTCTACCGCAATATCAATGCAACCATTGTTGGCGTAGTAAAAGACATTAAAGTGGGCTCGGCAAAAGACGACTGGCTGCCTGTGTCATTTTCAGCAGGGTATAGCTCACAATCAACAATTAGATTAGTGATAAGCACCGAGCAAGCAAACTTTCCTCAATTATTGAATCAGCTACGAGAGCTTTTAAAACAATTTAATTTAACCGTCGAACCCCAATTTAGCCTAATGCAACAAGATTTAGCCAAAGTTTATCGTGTCGAGCAAGACTTGTTTGTGCTTATTCGAAATTTCTCTGCGCTGGCGATGCTTTTGAGTTGCTTAGGTTTATTTGGACTAGCGGCATTTGCAGCAAAACGTCAGCAAAAGCAATTAGCCATGCGAAAAGTGTTGGGCGCAACCCGTTTAAATTTAGTTAATCTACTTGCCCGTGAGTTTTTAATCATAGTGTTCGCAGCGGCGGCAATTGCTTTACCTCTAGCTTATTGGCTAATGGATAACTGGTTGCAAGGTTTTAACGACCGTATTGAGCAAACTATTTGGGTATATGGCTTGGCGGGGCTCATTGTGGGTGCGTTTACTTGGCTGACCGTTGCAAGTCTTGCATTTAAAGCTGCCAGTACACGGCCAGCGCTTGTTTTACGCGACGAGTAGATAAGTAAACAATGTCGCTATAAGTGACGACCTACAAGGTTGTAGAAAGATGTAGGTCGTGCTTTAGCGCGTAAAGTGTAACTTAAGTGTTTATGTTATCGTCGCCATAAATGACGACCTACAAGGTTGTAGAAAGTTGTAGGACGTGCTTTAGCGCGTAAATAGGCTATATTTTATTTCTGCTTTAGGAAAAGGGATTTATCAAATGAGCTGGAGTAACTTAAAGAAAGGGCGCGTATCAATTCAATCAGGTGAGTACTTCATTACATTTACATGCAACCGCAGAGAAAGAGTTTTTAGTAATTCCGATCTTGCCAATACTTTTTGTAGATGTATTGCTAATAATGAGCTCAAGTATCAATGCTGTTGGTTAACTTGGGTTTTAATGCCTGATCATTTCCATGGCTTGTTGCAGCTTAAAAATAGTGAATTAGGGGTTGTAGTGGGCCACTTGAAAGGCGCATCAGCTCGGGAAGTTAATAAACGACGAGATTTAAATCAGCCTGTATGGCAAAGAGCGTATTATGATCATGCGCTGCGAGAAGAAGAAAATAGGGTTGAAATAGCAAGATATATTGCTGCAAACCCTTTGAGGCGTAAGTTGGTCGCTAGAATTGGTGATTATCCGTATTGGAATTCAGTATATTTGTAAATTTAATATCGCAGGGAGTTGTCGCCGTAAACGACGACCTACAATATATAATTAAATATCTTTAATTTTTACTGCAGGGTTACCAGCAACTACTGTATTTTCGGCAACATTTTTGGTGACGATAGAGCCTGCGCCTACTACAGCGTTATCACCAATGGTGATGCCCGCTAAGACTATAACCCCCGCGCCAATCCACACGTTATTACCAATAGTTATTGGCGCTGCAAAGTTTTCTTTTTGTAGCCTTTGTTTAGGCTCAATTGCATGAGATACAGCTAAAATCTGAACGTTAGGGCCGATCAAACAATCGTCGCCAATGCTTATCGCCCCCTCATTAATTGGCGCATCTAACGCAGTGCAGTTAATGTTTATAAAAGTACGATCACCAATTTGCATTTGCGAGCCGTAATCACAATGAAACCCCGCTTCAATTATTACGCCCTCCCCGCACTGCGAAAATAGTCCTTTAATACGCTTTAAATTACCTTTGCTGGGGCTTTTTGCAAACAAGCGGCAAGTCTCATGGGCGGCTTTGCGCTGCTCAAGTAACTCTTTTTGGCGTGGATTAAATAGTTTTAGCATATTATTCAGAAGTGTTTAGCCATTTCTTTACCCATTCAGACTGGTGAACGAGCAAGTAAGATAGGTTTTCTTTAGCTTGATATGTATGTCCTTCATACGGAAGCATAATTAGCTGAGTCGTCTTTTTATTAGCAATTAGTGCCTGATACATTCTCATTGATTGCATTGGGTAAGTGCCCGAGTTTTGATCGCTTTCACCATGAACTAACAATAAAGGCTCATTTATTTTGTCCGCATAAATTAGAGGGGATATATTAATATATGTTTCCTTTGCTTGCCATAGATTACGTTTTTCACCCTGAAATCCAAAAGGGGTAAGAGTCCTGTTGTAAGCACCACTTCGAGCAATACCAGCTTTGAATAGATCTGTATGCGCGAGTAAGTTAGCCACAGTAAAGGCTCCATAAGAATGCCCCATAACAACTAATCTTTGAATATCAATAGAGCCAGTATCTTCTAAAGCATTGACTGCAGCTTCGGCATTTAAACGAATCTGATTAATGAAGTCATCGTTAGGCTCTCCCCCATTAAATGAAGTGATTGGCATTGAGGGAGATTCGAAAACGGCAAAACCGTCATGAAGAAATACCAAGGGACTTAGCGGATCAAACTCTCTAAATAAATTCGTGCGTACTGTATTTTGCTGGCTCAGTTTTTTGTTTTTAAATTCATCGGGGTAAATCCATAAAATAGCAGGGATTTTATCTGATTTATTCCTTTTATAATTGTTAGGTAAATGCAGCGTTCCAACCAGATTTAATCCATCGCTTCTATTGTAATTGATAGTAAGTGGCTGGTTAACAAAACTATTTTTATTTTCGCTTGATAAAAGTGAAATCTGTTTTTTGAAACCTTTACTCGTTAATGCGTAGTATTGAGGTGCGCTTGTATTATTTTGCTTTTCTATTATTAAGGTGTCATTAGCGATTCTTAGGGGCATTTCTATATTGTCAGCATTGCTTAAAAATATAGTTTCAACAACGTGATTCGATGTATTAAAAGATTGAGCTATTGGCTTTATACCTTCTTTACTTTGTCCTGAGGAAAAGAAAAATAAATAATTATCTTGTTCAACTAAAACTTCATATCCTTCAGGCGTACGGAGAGTCTGTGGATCACCAAAGTCGTTGAACTTATCACGATAATCTCTTTCATGGATTAAATAATTCACAGAAGTTTCGGCGTTGATTAAAGTAGTTCTTGCCTGTTTGCTATCATAGCGCCATTCCTGAAGTACACCTATTCCTGAAACGCCCCATAATACATCGTGAACTCTCCATTTTACTTGATGCACCAGTTTTTTATTCTCGTCAAATGGACTTACCAGTTTGTAGATGTGATCATGGTAAGTTTGAGCTAAAGACATGTCACCTCTATCACTCGCTTCGACCCAAGTCACAGTTGAGTCTTCTGATGGTAGCCATTTAACTAACCTAGCGCCAATAGGTACGCTATCTTTAGATTTAGGTAGATTAATTTTATCGTTTAAATTGGGTAAGCTGTATGTGGTAGTTGGCTCTTCTATATTAACGATATTATAAGCGCTCCCCCATTTTTTATAAGGTAAATAAGATGACAGCTCACTCGGTGGCATGGAATACAGTAAATACTTACCATCGGGAGAGACGGAAAAATCATTAAATAAGCCACTTTTAGTTAATGTAGAAACTTTACCATTGAGGTCTATCTTCACTAATTTGGTTTGATTGATAGATGTAAACTGATTCTTCATCTCGTCATTAATTAATAAGCTTTGATGGGTCCGCCCTTGCTCTTTTTGCAGCTCAGATGACAACAAATTGGGTTTTTTACGTATATATTCAGATGTCTTTATTGGCAAATTTCGCTGCTTGACGACAATACTTTGGCCATCAGGTAGCCATCGCAGATGCCTTCCGCCAAGACTTGTGGATAAATTGAGATCTGTTAGTTTGTTAGATACATTGTTACTTATATCGTATAACCATAGGTTTGTATTGGCACCCTGCTGAATTAAAAATGCGACTTTTTTAGCATCAGGAGACCAATTAAAATCGATAATCACTCCCTCTACAGTCTTAATTTCTTCTCTAGCGTTTGTTGCAAGATTAAATAAAGTTGCGCGGCTATATTGTTCAGTATCAACTCTGCTCGATAAATCAGTATAAAAATCCAGACCAGCTAATGCGACGCGCTGTTGAGATAAATATTCAATAGATGGGTATTTAATTTGGTGTAAAAATAAAACCAGCTCCCCATTTTGTGATAATGAAATGGTTTCTTGCCCTGTAGACTCTATGAGATTAGCCCACTTATTATTTATTTCAATAGCTTCAACGGATGATGAGGCAATGAACCATAACGCTATAATAAGATAAAGTTTACTCATTTCGTAATGCCTTTATTGGATCTTGTCGTAACGTTTGGTTGATCGGAAAAAAACTGGCAAGTACTGATATCGCTAATAAACCCAGCCAAATGACCGTTGTTAACCACCAATTTATAGGCAGGTCAACCCCAGGTAATGACATACAATAGCCTATAATTAAAAATGCCAACGAAAAAGCTAACACTAAGCTCATTGTTATGGGTTGCATGAGTTCTAATAAACTTTCTTTGAGCAACCTATAATTGTCAGCCCCCATAGAAAGCTTTACGCCTAAGCTATATCTGCGCACTTTAACTAAATAGCTAACAATACCGTTTATGCCGATACACACCATCAGCAGCGATGTTGATGCTAATACAATAGCCAGCCACGCTGCATTTAAGTGGCGTTGCCTTTTATCATCAAACATACTTGTTAAAGAGGCTATGTTATTAATGTCTAATCGTTGGTCTATTTTTAATACTGCTTGTTGAATATCGGCAATTGCATTATTTTCATCTGCTACAGTAATCAAATACGTAAATTGTTGCCAACCAGGGTAATCTTTAGGGGTAAAAACTTCAAAGTCTTCACTTTCAGGGCTGCCCGGTACATAGGTGTTGCTGACAATACCTATGATTGAGTAATATCTTTTATTATCAAAACTCACTTTACTGTTTAGTACTTCATTACTGTTTTTATTAAGTAAATCTGCAAGGCGCTGATTGATAATGATCGGTGGGTTTTCGAGTTGTTCATCCCCTTTGGCAAAGCCTTTACCCGTTATCGTTAAGTTAAGTTCAGTAAAGTAATTGGCAGTTACTAAGCTATTACGTGCTTGGGCAATATACTGTCCAGCTTCGTTATATATTTGATTGACATTAACCGTTTTTGGCAGCCTCATTTCGGATGACACAGCTAAGCTGCTTACATTATTAAGCGCCAGTAACCTCTGGTTAATTGCTTTGTGTAAATTAATACGTTCGCCGGATTTATCGACATTACTATAGTTTATTGTTAATGAATATTTACCTTGTGTATCCAGTCCGTTATCTCTGAGTGCTTCAGAAAGTGTTACTAAAACTACGTGGCTAGCAGTGGTTAATACTAAAAACGAAAACAAAATTTGCAAACCAACAAGTAAATGGCTGGTGGCTGAACTCATTTGCTTACCCGTTCCTTTACCGCTGCTTTGTAGGCTGCTCATTAAGTTTTGCTCTTTCACAACACTAAGTTCTATAAATGAATAAAGTGAGGCAATACTAATAACCAGAAAAGCTGAAAATAACAAAGTATTAAAGCTAAGAGAAAGCGTGTCTAAACGTTGAATGGCGTCAGCTGCTAGGTTTTGAATAACGATAAAGCCGATTTGAGTAAGTGTTAAAGCAAGTAACACTGCAATGCTAATGAGTAAAACATTATGTTTGAGTGTTTCAATAATGAGCTGTTTTTTACTTGCCCCAAATGCAAAGCTGATTGCAAGGGGTTTGATGCGCGTAATGGCTTTAGCGAGCTGCATACTAGAAAGGTTGATAAGTGCAATGAGCATTAATAAGCACACACCCAATAATAGCATTAATACAATTTTACCGCTGTCACCCCTAAGTGCAGCATTAAATGCAATAACACGCGCATTGACAGTAAAATCTTTTAAAATATTAGGCGCGTGCAACTGCGCACCTTTGAGTGATAAATCACTTAATTGCTTATTAATTTCCTGCTCTGATGTTGCAGATTTAAATCTAACAACACTCTTATATGCGCCCATAAAACCGTTTGATGTTTTAGGGTTAAAAGCTTCGTCAGCATCAATAGGAAGCCATATTGCATCATTTATATTGCTATATGAGGGTAATACGAGACCGTCAGGTACAACACCTACAACGGTAAAACGACGTTGGTTGAGTTGTATTTTTTTACCAACAATATTCGGGTCACCATTATAGTGGGTTTGCCAAGCACGGTAGCCTAAAACGACAGACATTTGCTGAGTACCGAGCGCTTCTGATTTGTTAAATAACCGACCAAGCTTGGGTTGTACGCCGAGTAAATCAAATAAATTATGTGAAGCGAGTATGACATCTATTGGGGGTCTACTGGGTTTATCTAGCAGCTTATAGTCAGTCCATTTATGATAAGTAGCGACATCTGTAAAAACGGTGTTCTCACTCTGTATGTAGCTCATTACTTTTGAGTTACTCGCAGGCCCTGAGTAACCTTTAGAGTTAATGGTGCCTTCAAGTAAATATAAGTTATCGCTTTGTTGATAAGGTAGCGGGGCGAAAAACACTAGATCAACCAAGCTAAATGAACTAAGCACCATGGACAGTGTAAGTGCCAGTGTAAAAACGGTGGTGAAATAGTATTGTTTGGCACGCTTAAAGGTATTGTAGGCAGTTTTTAACATGGCTGAGCAACCTGATCTACATTTGCAGGTGTGCTTGACACTAGCTCATCGCTTTGAGCAACTACAGTACCGTCTTTTAACTGGATATTGCGTGAAGCCATGTCGGCATAACGCGGATCATGGGTAACTAATACAATCGTGGTTCCTTGCTGATTTAGGTCTTTTATTAACGCCATGATTGCATCGCCATTTTTTGAGTCTAAGTTACCTGTGGGCTCATCGACCAGCATGATGCCAGAATCACCAGCTAGTGCGCGTGCAATCGATACGCGTTGTTGTTGACCACCAGAAATTTGATTCGGATGTAAATCAGCTTTATCAGCCAAACCTACTTTTTCTAGGCAATCTAACGCTCTTGCGTGACGTGATGATAAAGAGTCACCGCGGTATTTTAGCGGTAGCGCAACGTTTTCAAGTACGGTCATTTCATCAATTAAGTTAAACGATTGAAAAACAAAGCCAATGCGATTACCGCGTACTTTCGCACGTTGGTTTGAGTCCATATCAGAGACGAGTAAACCGTCAATGTAATATTCACCACTTTGAGGGGTGTCGAGCAGCCCCATAATGTTAAGAAGTGTTGACTTGCCGCAACCAGAAGGCCCAGAAATAGAGATAAACTCACCGTCGTATACCGTAAAGCTAATCCCTTTTAAAATTTGACTGACTTGTTCGCCATTAGAAAAAGACTTGCTTAGGTTATTAACTCTTAAAATTTCAGTATTCATATTATTCTTCCTTAACCAGCAATTTTTATTGTTGTTGTTTCAGCGGGGATATCTAATGTAGAAATAATGACTTGTTCACCAGGCTCAAGCCCTGACAACACTTGGATGAGCTGGCCAGATGCTTTGCCGTATTGCACTTCAACTTTAACGGCTTTGTTATCCATTGTGAGTTTAAATAATGAGCCATAACTGCCTTCGCTTGCACCTGTTGGTTGTTTTATATAATTCACCTCTTTTTGTACATCGGCAAAAATAGTCGCATCTACTTGTTGCATGGGTTTCATGGTGTCTGATTCAGAAACCTCGAGCTCAATATCAATTTGTACAGCACCGTCGCTGATCACAGGATCTACACGCACTACTTGGCCGCGCACCTGGTCATTCAACGTGCTAATTTGGGCTGTCATACCTATTTGAATTAAATGAGCTTGAATTTGCGGTACTTTTATTTCACCAACTAAAGGAGAAAGGCTACCGATTAGCGCCAGTTCAGAACCCGCAGTGACGCTTTGCCCTAAACTTAAAGGCAAGCGTTGAATAACACCATTCATTCCCGCTTTAACTGAAAGTTGCTCTACCATTAATTTGGCGACATCAAACTCGTCTTGCGCTTGGGCTATTAAGTCATCTTGAATTGAAAGCGACTCTTTTTGCATCTGTGCTAATTTATCAAGCTTAGATTCTTCAAGGTTAATACGCTTTGATAGCTGTTTGGCTTCGAGCTCATTTTTCTTCGCGCTGATCCCCGATACAATACCTGATTTAGCCAGTGTACGTTCTGCTTCAACTTGCAGCATGGCTATTTCAGATTGTGCTTTTAGCTCTGACACGGTTGACTCGTTATTTAACAACTCACGCTGTTGCAGTAATACGGTTTGCCGTTTTTGGGTTTTGGCATTTTTAAGCTTTGCTAACGCCAAGCGGAGCTTACTTTCTAGCTCGGGGTTATTTAAAGTGAGGATCACTGTGTCATGGTTAACCACAGCACCCGCTTTTAGTTTTATTTCGTCAACCACCGCATTACTTGTGGCTGTGAGAAGTCGTTTATTGATTGATTGCAATGAACCATAGCCATCAACCTTAATTGAAAAATCACCGCGCTCAACCTTCGCAATGGTGACAGAGTCTTTTGATATAACTTCGGCATTATCTGCAAAGCCTAATTGCCAGCCAGAGATAAGCATAACGACAGATAAACCTATCAACCCTTGATAGATTAGTTTGGATGTAAATTTCATAGTTATTCCTTTTGTTATTCTTACCATGGTATTTAATCACACAGCTTGGGCTAACGTTTGGTTCTTAATTAATTCTTCGAGATCAATTATTCTATCTGCTGCTTGTATTGTCTCTTGCCTATGAGCAACACTGACCCTAGTTATTTTTTTTGATTTTAAATATTTATTTACTTGCAATTCAGTAGCAGCATCAAGGTGGCTTGTTGCTTCGTCTAAAAATAAAATGATTGGTTGACTGTAAAGCGCTCTTGCCAAAAGCAATCTTTGTTTTTGACCACCTGACAATGAGCTACCTAAATCACCAACTTGAGTGTGTAAACCCATAGGCATGCTTTGAATCTCATGCCATATAGCAGCACCTTTAATGGCTTCTGTGATTTTATCTAGATCAGGTTTTGGCTCAAAGAAGCAGATATTTTCAATTAAGGAACCATTTAGTAATTGATCATTCTGCATTACCGTTGCACACATTGAGCGAAAGTTTCTCATGCCAAGCATTTTTATCGAGTGTCCATCTAACAAGTAATCACCTCGCTCTGCTTTGATTAATCCAGTCATTAATTTTAGGAGCGATGATTTACCCAACCCAGAGCGACCTATGATAGCCACCGATTCTCCGGCATCAATTTTAAAGTTTATTCCTTTAAATAACCAAGGAGAGGATGTTGAATATCGAAAATGCAGGTCGCGTACTTCAATGTGGCCTTTTGCTTGTTCTTTGGTTATTGTCAGTGAGGTATTTTCTTGCTCTTGGTTTTGCATCACTATATCAGACATTCTCCGTAAATAAGTTGAGGCTAACTTGAACTTAAATATATGATCTACCAGAGTTTGTGTGCTGCTCGAAAATTGTTGTCTATAAGCTAGGAAAGCAATAAACATCCCTATAGTAAATTCTTTATTGATTATTAATGTCGCGCCAATAAATATAACAATTAGATACTCTATTTTACTTACTAAATCTTGGCTAATTTCTGCAGTAATCGTGACCTTTTCACGTTTAATATTTTCATTTGTAGTATCTGCAAATAAATTGAGCCATGAAGAAAGTCGGGTACTTTCTTTTACATAGCATTTTATGGGCATAATTGCTCTGATAGTTTCTAAAAAATGACTGTTTTCTTTTGCTTGTTTAGATAAAACTTGCTCTAAATGCTTATTTTCTTTGTTGGTTAAATATAACCTAAGCAATAATGTGAATAAGAGGAATGATAAAGATACTAAAGCAAGAGCTGGTGAGTAAGTATACATAATGATTAAAGTTGTTATGCCTAGCAAGCCTTCGACAATGGCAGAAATAAAACCACGACTTATCATTCTTTGGACTTCATTAAATGCTTCAAACCTAGATTTAATATCGCCAACATGGCGAGATTCAAAAAACGAAAGGGGTAAATGTAATAGGTGTCGCTGGATGTTCGCTTTTACTTGAAAGCCCAAATTTTTGTCTAAGTATAAAATTGCAGCAGAGCGAATAATATTGCTAAAAGTTGTTAGTAAGGTGACGGCAATAAATGCGATTAGCAACCATATTAACATTCCACTATCGGAGAGTGGAATTCCATGATCTATCACAATTCTAATATAGTAGGGGGATATTAAGAGGAAGCATTGCAGAATCAAGGCGACAACGAATATCTTAAATAATGAGGATGCGAGTCCTTCAATATTGCCAATGAATGCTCTGAGCGGCATCTTCACTCGTTCATCGGCTACAGTAAATGCAGGTGTTGGAGTTAACTCGATTGCAATACCAGTAAATGCTTCAGAGACTTGTTGCCAATCTAGTTTAACTTTTCCTTTTGCGGGATCATGGATAACAATGCCAGTTCTATTTACTGAAGCAAGCGTAACAAAGTGATTAAAGTTCCAATGCAATATTGCAGGTCCCCTTAGCTTAGATAGCTGTCCAAGCTCTAATTTTAATACTCGCCCAGATAGGCCAATATCATCTGCAATTTTTAAAATGTGCTTAACTGTTATTCCTTGAGTACCAACGGGGTAACGTTGTCGCATAGCAAGCATGTTTACTTTATAACCATGATAAAAAGCAATCATAGCTATACATGTGATACCACATTCAGCTACTTCACTTTGTAAGAAAAGAGGTAGTTTTGATGGTTTAAAGTCAATGTAGTCTGTGAGACGCATTTAAATTTCACTATTTAATTAAGTTAAGGGCTTTTTCTGATTGCTGAGTGAGTAGTATTTTTATATCTGCGTTAGGTGACAGTTTTGAATAATTGTTAGTTTCTAATTTTAAATGTATTTTTTGTTCTTTATTATTTTTATTACTACCAATAACCATAGTGACTATACCTTTTAATTCATCATTGCTGACAATTAAAGTAACATGGTCATTTACATTAATACTCATATTTTTATTACTAGAAATCCAAAAAGATAACTCATTTTCTGAAGTGGTACTTAAAAGGTAACCAAGAGGTTCAAATGGTTGTATTATATTTTTTTCGATTAAAGAATGAAAAAACAAACCATCGGAAGGAGATCGAATAACCTCTTTTTCTAACTTACTATTACTATCAAACTTAGAGATAGTAAGTAGCTGTTGATTTTTTTTAACGCTCTCACCATCTATCGCAAAGTGCTTATTTATAACCACTACTTCATTATAAATAAGCGGGGTATAGTGTTCAGATGAGACCTTGGCGTCAAGACTTCTTTTTGTTGATAAAGTTAGAACATTAATAACTAAAAAGCTAAATACGAAAATTGCGATTAAAGCTGAAATAGAATTATTTATAATTTTAGGCTGTTTTATAAGCGACTTCCCTATATCACTAGACTTGTACTGATTTCTAAGGGCTTCTTTTCTGAACATATTAACAATAGACATAAGCTAGCTAACTTTTTTAATAGCAATGTCACCAACAACACTATTGTTATTCATATAGCTTAGCGGGCAACCCATTTGCCAGCTATCAAGAGTCGTAAAGCCTTTTATCCAGGTACTAAATTTTTCATTGTTCAATGTTAGTGTGCCATCAGGATTAATTTTACCAATATTGTTTCTGTCATCATCTAAAGCAACGGTACACTTATTGATATTACCATTGGCTCTAATTCCTAATGAATTAGGCTTTCCTGCGTAGCAGATGTAATGACCTAGTTCATTTATTTTTTTGCTATTACCTGAATAACGTTCTGTGAGCTCTTTTGCTAATACTTTTGCAGATTTTCTTGATATTAGGCCATTTATTTTTTCTTGATTGTCACCACCTAAGTTAGAAATTTCTTTAAAAAATAATCTGAATCGACTATCTTCCTTAAGTTCTTTATCATAACGCTCACAAAAGCTTAAAACACTTTCATGGTTTAAGTCGGTAATATGAATCCTTAGGGTTATATGAAAATCAAGATCTGTTGCAGATGCAGCTAATAAGCGTCCCCATATTTTGTCAAAGCTACCTTTCCCGTTACGAGTTAAGCGAGTTGTGTCGTGTGATTCCTTGTCACCGTCTATGGATATTTGAAAGCTATTTTGCTTTAGCTCAACAAGTCTTGTTAATGTTTTTATATCAAGGAGAAAGCCGTTAGTTGTTAAATCACCATAGACTTTACAGCCGTTTTCCTTAGCTAATGACTGACTATATTCAGCAATTTCAAAAAGTATCTCTTTTGCTAATAAAGGCTCACCGCCGAACCAACTTAAAGATAAAAACTCTAACTTAGGCATTTTGTTTTTGATTAAAACTTTAGTTGCATCAACTAACCAACGAGGCATTTTTCCTATTTTAAAATCCTCATAACAATATACACAGCGAAAGTTGCATTGCTCTGTTGGAAAAATAATGAGTTGAAACTTTTCATTACTGAGGCTGTTTACTAATTGTTGTTTAGAAAAACCTTTAATCTGATCTATTGAAGTTGTCATTTTTCCCCCTATTGTTTTGCTTGCGCAGACTACCTTTATGAAGAAGTAGTCTGCGTGATAGTTACAGCTCTTGTTGAGCAGCACAGCTGAAATTTATAGTGATACCACAGCCTGTATCACCTTCTTCGTCTTCTTCTTCTGGAGAGAAACCGCCTGCAACAGCATCTGTAAGTTCTTCACTTAGCTCTACTTCACCTAACTCATTTAGCTTGATTTCTTCACTTTCTATATTTTCAAATTTATTGCTCATTTTATGCTCCTTTAAATTGTTGTTTCCCCTTAATGGGGTGAAGTTAGTATGAGCTTAAAAAAAGAAATAGATAACTGTAATAACTACGAGGTTTATACAATAATCTCATTTAAATGGTTTGATATTTTAGGTAGCCAAACGTTCGAAGTCGGTTTTTTTTGTTTTTGATGTTAAATAAAATTTCAATTCTATTTTTTAATATTTTATAATCCGTTTTCTCATATAGTTTAAGTATTTTTTCTTTATTTTGATTAGTTGGGTGATTAGATTGCAAATTACAAAGAGTCATCCCGTAATTAAATTCATCTTTTATATTTTCATATTGATTCAGTGTTTTTTTTACTAATAGAGATTCAATAGATAGCTTTTTTCCTCGATAATACATGAAGAGAAATTTAGTTTAGACAAAGAATCTAAGGGGGTCTTTTCCATATTTGAAATTAAGTGTTTCATTACTGTTTCAGCTTTAACTGCTAGCCCCATAGATTTGAAAGCTTCATATAAACGATAGCTATATACGCCACTTTTTATACACGTACTTTTATTTATTTGACGCCAGCAAAGTTGCATTGCGTTTTCAAATCTTTCTAAGCTGATTAGGGCTACAATTTCAGCTTCTATATATAAATTTTTTTCCCTGTAATATTGCGGTATCGTTTCTTTAAGTTTAAGAACTTCATTATATTTTGATTTTAAGAGGTAATGTTTTAAAGTTTCATCGAGTGTAGCTACATACAATGTATTCCATTGCTCACCTAGTATTTCTTTGTTTACACTTATAGGCTCTAGTTTTGCTTTGCCTGTATTATCTAGAATAGCGGCTTCACCCATCAGCTTTAGGAATGCTGAGTGTTTATTTGTCAGTTTATAAAGACGTAATAAGTTGATTGTGGGATCTATTAAGTTGATAAGATTTTGATTGTTTTTATCCTGTAAAAATTTATCTGACCAATAAGTTATTACTCTGTGTAAAAACAATTCACTTTCTTGTGTTTTTCCTTGGTAGGCTAAAATAAGAGGATAGGCATTAAACAACCAATGTAGGGTTTTGTTGGAGCTTGAGTTTTGATTAAGAACATCCCTATCAAACGCAAGGCACATTTCTTCACACCAGTCTTCGAGGTTCGATAAAGAGATTAGAGCTCTTTTTTCACCCAAACGCTTCAGTTTTGGTTTATACGGCTTGCAAGTTTCAGTATTCATTAACTGATGCCTTCTTGGCTTGTCGTGGTTGTAGATTTCTCATCATTATCACTCACGTGACAATAAACTTCTTCAGGGCTTATAAATCCTCCAACAAACGCATCAAGTAACTCAAGATTGGTGATTTCTATTAATCCATCATTTGTTCTGTGGGCTGCTATGGCATGTTTTTCATTTTTTATGCTGTTCTGCATTGCTTGTACCTTATAATGTTGGGGTTAAAATTGAGCGTATAAGGTCGTTTTTTTTTTGCAATAATTAAGCGATGATATCTACGTAACCAAAATGTAACTTTCATTTAAATCAATGCATTAAACTTTATGGTAATTACTATTGCAGTACGTTATTATAATGAACGTTAAGGGACTGTTAAGGTTTGTAAGTGGCAAATGCTATGTTGATTAAATTTGGTGAGTACTGTTTGGACACTGAAGAGATGTCTCTTCAAATTAATGAGCAGTTAGTTGTACTTGAACCAAAAGTATTTGCCGTATTGATGTATTTTATTGAGCATCATGAGCGTTATATTTCAATGGATGAATTGCATGATAACTTATGGAAAGACCGCTGTGTTTCTGATGCCGCAGTAAGGCGAATTATAAGTAAACTTCGCATAATTTTGAATGATGATTATAAAGATCCTAAGTATCTTCAATCGCTCTCTAAACGTGGATATAAATTAATTTGTCCTGTATCTAAGCTTTCTCCTCTTGTTGAGATAGGAAGCAAAGAAAACTCCGAAAACAATAATGTTAGTAAAAAGAAGGTTCTTTTATACCTCATTTTTATAACCACCATGATATTTTCATTAGTCTATTTATGGAACAAAAATGGGGAGTATAAAGCTTCTATTACCACGCAAGTGATTGATTCAATTATCTCTGAAAAAAGAGTGTTGGCAGTTTCGAATGATGGTAGGTACATCGCATTTACAAGTAAATTAAGGCGTGGAAATACCTATCAAATTTATTTAAAAGATCAAAATAATCAAACAGTAAAAGTGCTGGTTGATGATACAAGGTTACCTAGGGGCTTGGCTTTTTCAAGTGATGGGAAATGGCTATATTTCTCCGATAATTTAGATAGAGTTGCCTTACTAAAGCAGATAGATCTAACACCTGGTGTACACAATATAGATACTTTAGTGTCAAACTTTTATTTTATCTCTGATGTGTTTATCGATGAAAATGAAAATAACGTAATTTATTTTTCTGGGCAAAAAAGTAAAAAAAGTGCGATGCTTATCTATAAATTCAATACTGACAATGGTTTGGTAGAAGAAATCACCTCAGTCTCCCAAAAAGGCGCGCATGATAGTCGTGCGGACATTTCTCCTGATTCAGGTAAGTTGGTTGTACTGCGAGTTTATATGGATAGTAAGCGTAATTCTATTCGAGTATTAGATTTAAAGACGGGAAGTGTTCTTTTTCAGTATGATCAAAACGAGGTTATTTATGATTTTCATTGGCTTGGTGATGAGCATATCATTTTATTAGATGATAAAAAGCTAGCTAAAATAAATGTTAAAACAGGTCACTCAAATATCATTATCGATAAAAACAAAGGCCTGATCGCATTAGAACGAGTAACTCCAAATACACTATTAGCTATCAGAGATAATGATATTATCAATACTCTAATAGAGAAAAAGCTACCGCTAAGTAATTTTAAAAATGTTGAAATGATTCAGGAGAAACAACTTGAGCAAGATAGTAGCATTATTACCTATCAGCCTTTAGGTAACAAAGTCTGGATGGTAATAAATGAGGGAGGTGTTAGCTCCTTAATTGTTTATGAAAAAAGCAATGTGACGAAAAAAGCAACACTGATTAGTACTGAAAAACCACTAGAGTTGCTTAGCCCCTCTCTGTTTGGACAATATGTATTATTAAAGCTTCAAGACCGCATAACAATTTTTAATACGTTTGATAATAGCCTGACTTACCTCTCTAAAGCTGATGAGTTGATTGGCGATGTTATTTTTTCATTAGATGAAAAATCCATTCTATATACGCGAAAAAGTAATGGTGAATGGCAAGTATTTGAGTATGTGATTGAAGAGAAAACTAAAAACCTTATCTTTAAAGGTTACCGCTTTATTCGCCAATTTGAAGGGGGATATGTATTAGGGGATAATACGGGGAGGTTATCACGCTTTGATGAGTATAAAGAAACGATGACTCCAATGTCGGTAAGTATGTCCACTGAGACAAACACGAATTGGGCTGTAATAAACGGTAAGGTATTATGGAGTAATCACAATTTGATAAATACGATCTTCTATGAAATAGACTTACATGATGTTGATGCTTCTAGCCTAAAGTCAAAAACGTTTGATTTTAGTGTGATTAGACCAGGGTTTTATGTGGACAAAGTGAATGGTTTAATTGTCGTTGAAAGTTTAGGTAGTAGAACTAGTGAAATTATTTCCATTGATATTCAGTAGGTTAAAATTTGTTTTTGTAAAGTTATAGAAAAGTTATCTCATTGTTATTGATAATATCCACTCTTTAGCTCAAATTTAATGTGAATAAAATAATTACAACATAAATTAGGGGCTACATCACGATGAATAACATTTATAAAACATCACTTATCTATACCGCTATATTTACTTTTTTAACAGTTATATATCCTGCTGACTCGTATATAGGTATTAACACTCAAATTGTTGGTAATGATTCACCAAGAGCGATCTGCATACTGGCTCCAGATGGATGCAAAAAAAATTCTAAATCGAGTTTTGCATATGATAAATATGAATGAACTACATTCCAGAATTGAGCTTATAAACTCAATACATGGCTTTAATGATTTTTTTAAAGGTATAAAAAATAATTATAGCTATGTTCAAGCAGGGTTTATTATTTTTGATCTCTCCGATTTATTTAAGTTTGATACTCATTATTTCGGTGAATTTGATGATTCTTTTTTAAATGATATTAATTCCTGTAAGGGGTTGCTTCATTATTGCTTAAATGAAACAAGAGCAATTCAGCTAAGTGAGTTAATTGGCAGCTTTGAGTCGGTATTAATAATTCCTACGGGTTTACATAAAAATAAATTTGCTTGTCTAGTGTTGGAATTGTCAAATTTAGGCGCTGAACCTCGTAAAGTGAAAATGCTAGGGGATTATTGGCGAATTTTTTTAGTTGAAATATTTGAAGCTTATCGACGTTCAACAAATCTTGAGGCTGTAAAAATTACGCGACGTGAAAAAGAATGTATTCGTTGGGCTTCTATTGGAAAGACTTCTTGGGAGATCAGCCAAATACTCAGCATTAGCCAAAGAACCGTTGATTTCCATTTAACAAATTGTATTAGAAAGACAAACAGTACAAACCGACAGCATGCCATTGTTAAATGTATTTTGAGTGGAGAATTGCTAAGTCCTCAATAGAATTTCCCTGACCAATTAAAAGCGCATTTTGCGCTTTTTTTGAACTACACCTTGCCATTTTCATAGTTTCGTTTAAAATCCCTTAACTTTCGAAACGAAACTTAAATGATTTACTTAATGACTAAACGAAACACCCAGCAACGTCGTCACCTTATTCTTACTCAAGTTAATGAGTTAGGTGAAGTAGCCGTAGATATTTTAGCTGAGCAGTTTCAAACCTCTGAAGTAACCATTCGTAAAGACTTAACAGCGCTTGAAAAAAGCGGACTATTACTGCGCCGTTATGGTGGCGCGATAGCATTGCCGCAAGAAATTGTAAGCGATGATATTGATTCAAAACGTAAAGTGGCGATTGCAAAAGCCGCAGCAGCACTAATCAAAGATCATAACCGCATAATAATTGACAGTGGTCGTACTACAGCAGCAATGATCCCCGAGCTGGGTAATAAGCGCGGTTTAGTGGTGATGACTAATGCAATTAAAGTGGCTAATCGCTTATTAGCGCTGGAAAACGAGCCAACACTTTTGATGACCGGTGGTACGTGGGACCCGCATTCTGAATCGTTTCAGGGGCAGGTTGCAGAGAGTGTTTTACGTTCTTATGATTTTGATCAGCTATTTATTGGTGCTGATGGCATTGATGTTGAGCGCGGTACTACTACCTTTAATGAACTTGTAGGTCTAAGCCAAGTTATGGCAGGCGCTGCTCGTGAAGTTATAGTGCTGGTGGAGTCTGAAAAAATCGGCCGAAAAATCCCTAATTTGGAATTACCTTGGCAGCAAGTGACTACGCTTATCACCGACAGCAACTTAGCACTCGATACTCGCCAAGCAATACAAGCGTGTGGTGTGCAGTTGATCTGCGCCGAGCTATAAATTTACAAATTCGTGTTTATTACAGGCCGACAACACCTGTAATGTTCATTTAAATATTAAACAACACATACAAACCCAAAGTTGACGCTTTGGCATGTGCAAAAGGAGAAATTATGTGTGGAATAGTTGGGGCAGTTGCAGAACGCCCAGTAAATAAAATTTTAGTAGAAGGCTTAAAGCGTCTTGAATACCGTGGTTACGACTCAGCGGGGATAGCGCTTTTAGAAGGCAACACGCTCAATACCGTTAAAGCAGTTGGTAAAGTTGCAAACCTTAAAAGTGCTCTTGAGACTGCTGGTGTAAAAGGCACAACAGGTATTGCGCATACTCGCTGGGCAACCCATGGCGGCGTGACGCAAGCAAATGCACACCCGCATATTTCAAACAGCGAAATTGCCCTAGTACACAATGGTATTATTGAAAACCACGCAAGCTTGCGTGAAGCGCTGAAAGGCGATGGTTACGAATTTTTATCAGACACTGATACCGAAGTAATGGTGCATTTAATTCATCAGTTACGTCAGCAGCACACGACTTTATTAGCGTCAGTTCAAGCAGCCGTTAAACAGTTTGAAGGTGCGTTTGGTACAGTTGTATTCGATAAAGCGAATGATAACGAAATTATCGTAGCGCGTTCAGGTAGCCCACTTGTTATTGGCTTAGGCCTTGGCGAAAACTTTATTGCCTCTGATCAACTCGCTTTATTACCAGTAACTCGCAGCTTTATATACCTTGAAGAAGGCGATGTAGCGCGTATTACTCGTGAAAGCGTAGAAATCTTTGATGTAGACGGCAATGCGGTTGAACGTGAGGTTGTTGAATCAAACATCACACAAGATGCATCAGGTAAAGGTGAATACCGTCACTACATGCTTAAAGAGATTTACGAGCAGCCTCTTGCTGTACGTAACACCCTTGAAGGACGTTTAAACGACGACCGCGTAGCCATTGATGCCTTTGGCGACAGCGCACAGCAAATTTTTAAAGATGTAAAACACGTACAAATTATTGCCTGTGGTACCTCTTACCACTCAGGTATGGTTGCTCGCTATTGGCTTGAGCAATTTGCTGGCGTAAGCTGTAATGTTGAAATTGCCTCTGAGTTCCGCTATCGCGAGTCTTTCGTGCATGAAAACAGCCTGCTTGTAACTATCTCACAATCAGGTGAAACTGCCGATACCCTAGCTGCTCTGCGTTTAGCCAAACTGCAAGGCTACATGGCTTCAATGACCATTTGTAACGTACCTGGCTCATCACTCGTTCGTGAATCTGATTTAGCCTTTATGACTAAAGCAGGTGCTGAAATTGGTGTTGCGTCTACTAAAGCATTTACCACGCAATTAGTTGGTTTGTTAATGCTTACTGCGTCTGTATCGCAAGAAAAAGGCTTAGATCAAAGTGTAATTGTGAACGCGATTAAAACCTTACCAAACAAGTTAGAAGAAGCATTATTACTTGCTGATGGTATTGCAGATTTAGCAGAAGAGTTTGCCGACAAGCACCATTCACTGTTTTTAGGTCGTGGTTCACAATACCCAATCGCAATGGAAGGCGCGCTAAAGCTTAAAGAGATTTCATATATTCACGCTGAAGCTTACGCAGCGGGTGAGCTTAAACACGGCCCACTAGCGCTTATTGACGCCGACATGCCAATTATTGTTGTAGCACCAAACAACGAGCTGCTTGAAAAGCTAAAATCAAACGTAGAAGAAGTACGTGCACGTGGCGGCATCATCTATGTATTCGCTGATAAAGACTCACACTTTGAGTCAGACGACACCATGCGTGTAATCAACGTAAACCACGTAGATGACGTAATTGCTCCTGTTGTATATACAATTCCACTACAGTTGCTGTCGTACTACGTAGCAGTAATTAAAGGCACAGACGTTGACCAACCACGTAACCTAGCAAAATCGGTTACTGTTGAGTAAAATCAATAAGTTGATAATTATCTGTTGTGGGTGAACAATAAAGTTTCACCCCATACAATAAAGTGTCATCCCAAACAATAAAGTTTAATTCTGATAAGTGATTTAAAGCCGACAATTATGTCGGCCTTAAATTATTAACTTTTTACTTTTTATTTCGCGAGAGCTTCTGCGATAAACCTATGCTTATCTCGGGTCTTCTAGATTAATCTTGTCGTCTATCACATATGGCTTAAATTCAGTATGCGTAATAATTTTTTTATCTAAATCATCTTTTGCAGTCCGCTGAGTATTCTCTCTTAAAAATGTTCGATTAGCCTGAGACTTGGATTTATTTACTAATCCTAAATGGTAATCCATCTCGTGATCTTCACTAAAATTTACATGTTCCCAATCATTCATTGTTTTTTCCTTGCTTACTTTTTAAATGCAACATTGCACAAAATATATACTGGGGACGCTAAGTCGTTATTTCAAGCAATTAATTTCTGTTTAGAAAAGGAGTGGTTTTAATAAAATTATAAATGAAGAAGCATGGAGGAAAAGTGAATTCATATTCTAAATAAGAAAAGTAATTTAGTTGCATCACACTTTCACTCTAGCTATGCTCAAATTTAAATCAGTTATAGCGGTATATTATGTCTAGGAAGATTGGTCATACTGAAGCCCAATATAGTAAATGGATTAAAGAAGGGCGCGGCTCAGGCGAGCATCAAGATTATAAACCTTGGTTAACCGTTTACGATGTACCATCCGACGGTCGTGTGCACCGTGTTTTTGGTTATAAGTCCAAGCGAACACACCATTTATTATCTGACCTCGAACTTTCTATGTTTTACTTGCTTGAATGGCGGTCAGATGTGCTGCAAGTAAAGGAACAATTTCCGCTTGATCGTGATGTTACTAAAGAGCTTGCTGAAGCGGCAGGTATTAAGCACCCGAATTTGCGCGGTTTAGAGCAATATTTATCAAGTGACTTTCTTGTTGAAACCAGCTCCCGTGATCTCCCCTATTTTGCGTTACAAGCTAAGTATATGAATTCGTTTGAAGAGCTGCGAAAAATAGAGATTCTTGAACTAGAACGCCGTTATTGGCATGAAAAAAAGATCCCTTGGCAAATAGTAACTGAGGCCGAAATCCCGCGCGTAGTGAAAATTAATATAGAATGGATTTACTCAATGCAGGGGGCGCATAAAGAAACACCCGAATCAGCTATTGAGCAAGCTCGATTTTATGCGGACTATTTCGCTAAACATCCAACCAAAACTCTTATAAACACGTGTAAGGAGATTGATTCGGCCTACGAACTAGATTTAGGAGAGTCACTCTATGAAATACGCTGCTTAATGGCAAATAGGTATTTTACCTTTGATATTTTTACGCCAGTTCAAAAACTTCAAGTTGGGCAACTTAATTTAGGTGATGTTGATCAGATTAAGGAGGTGTTGCGTGTTTCAAATCAATGAAGTATTACAATACGAGCAAACTTTGTACCGTATTTTAATGGTGTTTGATTACTACGTACTTTGGATACAAGTAAATGATGATAAGGCCTTTCCTGAGTTTGTCGAAATAGCTGAACTAGAGCAAGGGTTTCAAGATGAAGTAATCAAACGTACGAATGACCCATATCGTGATATTTTCACAGTTATTCCTGAACCAGGTTCTACCGCTCAGATAAAGCGTGATGAAAACTATGCAGCAATTAAACCCTTAATAGAGCTTGAAGACTGCTATGAATCAAAAGCTCGTGGCAGAGTAGTTAATCAAATAGTAGCTGATACAGGTAAAACTAAGCAATCTATTTACCGCTTTGCCCGCAGGTATTGGCAGCGCGGTCAGATCCCGAACGCATTGTTACCTGACTATAAAAACTCAGGTGCCAAGGGCCAGAAGCGCCGAGCTACAACAAAGTTAGGGCGACCGCGCAAATATATGCCTGGTACTGGCGCTTTAATTGATGATTTTACAGAGAAGTTATTTCGTACAGCTATTGAACGACACATATTAACCGACAAAGGCAAACCATTTAGATACGCGCACAACAGACTCAAAGATATTTATGAGCAGTACTTTCCTGATTTACCGGAAGAGGAATTGCCAACACTCAGGCAAATGGAGCATTTCTACAAACGTGAATATCATCAAGTAGCCAAAATTGAAGCGCAGGCTGGTGAGATAAAACGAAAAAAAGATATTCGACCGCTTACTGGTACTGCTGCAGCAGATGTTTTGGGGCCAGGTATGCGTTACGAAATTGACGCGACAATAGCTGATATTTATTTGGTATCAGATACTGAAAGAAGCAATATTGTTGGTCGTCCAATCATTTATATGGTCATTGATGTATTTAGCCGTATGGTGGCAGGCTTTTATATCGGCTTTGAAAACCCATCATATGCAGCAGCAATCCAAGCCCTATATATGGCTTCTACTGATAAAACTGAATATTGTCGTAAGTTTGGCTTTGATATAACCCCAGAAGAATGGCCATGTATTGGCTTACCTTCCGCACTTTTAGCGGATAGAGGTGAATTAATGGGGCATCAGATTGAATGCCTAGACAAAGGATTTGGGGTGCGTATTGAAAATACATCGCCATTTAGAAGTGAGGCGAAAGGTGTTGTTGAGCGTTCTTTTAACACTTTTCAAGCAGTGTTTAAGCCTTTTTCACCGGGTGTTGTCACAGGGACCAAGATCAAAAAGCAAGGCGACAGAGATTATCGCTTAGACGCTAAGCTTACGATTCAAGAGTTCACTAAAATTATTTTAGCGTCAGTACTGTACCACAACCAATATCACGTAATTAACGGCTATGATAAAGCAGCTGATATGCCAACCGATTTACCAAATAACCCTCTAGCATTATGGAATTGGGGCTTACAACATCGCACCGGTCGATTAAAAAAGCCTGAAGCAGAATATCTACGTGTGGCGCTCATGCCGCGAACACGCGCAACGATATCAGAATCGGGAGCTTGCATTTTTGGCCTGTATTACACCAGTTCTGAGCTCTTAAAGCTTGGCTGGATGCACCGAAGTAAGGAAGTTAAGCGACCTGAAAAAGTTGATGTAGCATATGATTTAGCAACAGCAGATTACATATACATATACCCTGACTCTAAAAGCAACAGCTACTTTGCCTGCCAATTATCAACACGCTCAAGGCAGTTTTCTGGAGCTAGTTTCTGGGATGTATGGCAACAAAATGATGAACTAAAGCAAACTCAGGCAGATGCAAAGCTAATTGCCGATGAACGCAAGCGCGTTTTGGAGCGGCAAGTAATAGGTGTTGTTAAACAAGCAGAAAAAATAGCACCAAAACAAATTGGTTTTTCAAATGCTGAACGAATACGCAATATCCGTGATAATCGAGCTGATGAAAAGGCCAAAGAACGCAAAACACGAGCTTATAAGCCAGTTGAGATTGATACCAGTAAATCAGCTCAAGTGTATTACCTCTCAGAGCCGGATGAGGATTTGGATTTTCCTGACTTTTCGGATCAGTTGTTTAAGGAGGATGACGACGCATGAGTTTACCACATAACATCTTCAGAGCCGTTTATCAGGAATCTGACATTGAGCGTTACAAAAGTAACCCGTTTATTGAGGCACTACCAAAAGTTAGCAAAATCAATGAGCTTAAAATTAAGCTAGAAGGTAAGGTTAAATACGACCCAGCAGCAGGTTATCTAGATGCAAGGCAACGAGCACATGAGCTATGTGGCTTACTTGATGACTTTTTTCAGCCGCTATCTATACATGTGGCACTCGAGGAAAAAATAGCTCTAATGATCCGTGGTGGCTATGTTGCCAGAAACATCGCGACTGGTCAGCTGCAACAACATTTGCAAAATGGCTACGAACGAATGATGACAGGAGATATCAATAGTTTTCGTTTCGCTGAAGCTCCGTCAACTGCGCGTTGTTTATCGCTAATCGGTTGCTCTGGGTGCGGTAAAAGTTCCAGTGTATTACGGATATTAGCCACCTACCCACAAACGATTTATCACGAGCAATATAATACTTACCAGCTAACCTATTTGCGTATTGAGTGCCCAGTTGATGGGTCTCTAAAGAGCTTATGCTTAAACTTCTTCCAAGAGGTAGATAAGTACCTTCATACTGACCTTACTGAAAGGTACGGTCGCAAACGTCATAGTACAGAGGTACTGTTATCATTTATGGGGCAGGTAGCCAACCAATATGCTATTGGCGTTTTAGTGATTGATGAAATTCAACGCTTAGGACGTAAGCAACAAGAAGGGCAAGAGCGGATGCTAGAGTTCTTTGTAGCACTAGTGAATATTATTGGTGTGCCGGTGATTTTAGTTGGTACCCCTAAAGCTAGGCCGATATTCGAGCTAGAGTTGCAATCGGCAAGGCGCAGTACTGGAATTGGATCTATGGTTTGGGAGCCTTTACCACAGTACAAAAATAGAATTGATAAGGAAACGGGGAAGCCAAAGCCTACAGAGTGGAGATTATTGACTGATAAGCTTTGGCAGTACCAGTGGCTTATTCACCGCGATGAACCGCTCACCGAAGAGATCCGAAATACGTGGTTTGAATTATCCCAAGGTGTGTTGGACATTGTAGTTAAGTTATTTGTACTCGCACAATTACGCGCCATTATTACAGGCGTTGAACGGTTATCTTCAAAACTATTTGTGAAAGTGTATGAATCAGAATTACAGCCTATTCATCCGATGATTGAGGCGCTTAAATCTGGTAAAGCAGGTAGTATTGCAAAATACTCAGACTTACAATTTAGAGAAATAGATAAACGATTGTTAGAGCTCAGTAAGCAGATCTCTGAAGTTGAAGCTACTAAGTTAGACTCACTACCTTTCGCCAGTGATTCAGAGGCTATGAGGCTTTACAATCTCCTGCTCGGGATGGGGTGCGACTCGGAGTTATTGGTACCATTAGTTAAAAAAGCAGTTAAAGACCACCCAAACTTACAGATAAGAGGGCTTATTCCACTCGTACTTGAGTGGTATGAGCAAACGCCAGACGAAATTGAACAGTCCAAAGAAAAACCAAAGCTAATCAAACTTAAAGATTGGCATACACTATCAAGCAACGATTTACGGTTTGGTTACTCTCAACACAAAAAGCAGTCAACTGAGCTTTATCAGCGCTACAAGCAACAAGGAAATATTTTTGATATAACCGCTTGGCTTAAGCAAAGCGTGTAGCATGGCGTGCTTACCTGTGCCTTATCCAGATGAGCTGCTTTATAGCGTTATTGCAAGATACGGTGTACATTCAGGTATAACCTCTCCCAAACAATTACTTGATGATGTATTTCAAAACCGTAAAATAATCGCCTCAGTTGCGTTTCAAGGACATTTATCGCAGATCTCTATACATTATCAAGGTAATGCTGATTTAACGCCATGCAAGCTATTACAAGCTCACACACTATTTCCATTATATTCATCTTTTGTTCATCCAGACATTACCGAACACGCTAAGCATGAGTTACTCTCTGATTGCAGACATTCTGCAGAAGTACAGCTAGGCAAGGCGGCATCCAAAGTTAAAAGTCCTTACTACTTGCGATATTGCCCGTTATGCGTAGGGGCACAAGTAAAACAATATGGAGAGGCATTTTGGGCAAGGCGATGGCAGCTTCCTGGCTTATCAGTTTGTGCAGAGCACGGAATGTATCTTATAGGAAGCCCTGTGTTGATTAGCGAAGTACACAGGCATCAATTTATCGCACTTAGTCCTCATGTGCTTTTACACTCAAGCCCACGGCTTACAACCAAAAAAGTTGCAATGCTTGCAGCGTATGCTCAGCAATTACTGAACTTGCCTGAGCAGCGTATTCACTCGTTGCAATGGAGTTGTTTTTATTATCAATTAGCTAAGCAGTTAGGCTTTGTTAGGAGAAAGCGTGTTGAGCATAATCTAATTGCAAACTTGGTTTTAGGTTACTGGGGAGCTCATACCTTAGCTAGTTTTTCGCTCAGTATTAGTAAAGTAGATGAGAACAATTGGTTAAGGTGTTTGTTTAGAAAACACAGAAAATCGTTTAGCTATCTTCAGCACTTGATTGTATGGCAAGCGTGCTATGAGCAACAACTGGATCTAGCGGAAATACTCTTTGAAGTCTCACAATTACCACAATCACATTACGATGATGTACCTGCGCATATTGAGCCGGTAATAGTAGATCAAGTACGTCGCACAGAATGGCAACACGTTGTCGCTAAATTTGGCGTTAAAGGTGCGAGAAACCAAGGGTTTGCAGGATTATACATATGGTTATATCGGCATGATAAGCAATGGCTAATGCAATTTAATCAAGACTCAGTGCGCCCAAGTATTGTTAAAATAAACAAAGTTGATTGGCCCTGCAGAGACAAAAAGTATGTAAAACAACTTATTTCATTGATAAATGAAGTAGAAACTCAGCTTGATTCAGACCGCCATACAGTAACCTGGTTGGTTACCCATGCAAGTATCCCTTTGTCTCAGATCAAACATTTAGAAAAGTTACCGTTATGTAAATTGTTTTTTGAAAAATATTGTGAAAGTATAGAAGAGTATCAATGTCGTAGAATTGCATTAGCTTGCATTGATAGTTTAAAAAAATACGAGCAATTGAAAGCATGGCGAATTGAGCGTATAGCAGGATTAAGCAAGGAAAGAACCCGACCAATTGTGTCGCAACTGTTAGGATATGCAGTAAAGTATGAAGCAAGTTGATCGATTTAAAAAACTACCAGACAATGCCAGAATACAGGCTATGGGTAACCTGTTTAAATACAGCGACCGTCTAACATGGGATATTGGTGTTCGTATTGAGAATTCCACCCGTCAAGCTCTTAAATTTAGCCAACTCCCATATTTAAGCAGGCAAGTCGTATTAAATCAGACTACTGCAGCCATTCCTCCTGGCTTCCCACTTGAATTTACCTTACCTGATAATGCACTTTGGCAAATGGCTACTGTTAAAGATTGTGGTTTAGTTAAATTCAAAGCTGGTGATGAGCAATCTCAAAATTGCTTTATGTTTGAAAGTGAAGATAAAACTATTTATCTCCCACAATTGGAGCTCGCCCGTGCACTATTTTTTACTAATAACTATTTTGCTAACGCAGCGCTGGTTAACAATGCTCTCGATTTTGAATTTGACGTTGAACACAATCCATCAAGTGATGATGAAGAGTTTCCACTTGATGTATTAATCAACGCTTTGCCTACAACAAATTGCCCAAAAGTATTATTTGATAATGAAGGGTTTAGATATCTGCTTGCTTGGATATTGCTAGACAGTGATGTAAAGGATTCGTTTGAAAGTATTTATAGGAATTTCTCACAAGAGCTTATAAAAACAGACAGGTTTGAGCGCTGGACATTTAGGTTTGATCCACCTCAATTGAAGGGCGTAAAAATCGCCGCACGAGGCTGGAAATCACCGGATGAAAATATTTGGTTTATTAATCGTATTGAAGCGCTAGAAAACTTGTCGTTTCCAGACATTGCAGATATTGGTTACTTTCATCCAAACTTTACTGAGAACAAGCCTAGTTCTAGCAAAGGCACAGGTGGCACTTATCCTCAATTACCTACACAGCGAGAAATAGACGAAGAAAGCGATGGCAGCTCAGATAACGAATCAGCATTGATATTTTGTGATGCTACACTAATTAATTTCAATAACTCTCCCCGCACCCGAAAAGTTTATGCTAAAGCCAAAGCTAAATCAGGTGGTAAAGAAGACGAAGAAAAACCTAGTACATTATCACCAGAGGTAAGCACAGATGATTCAAACTCTCGTGGCGACATACCTAGAGCCACCGTTGATGGCTTAGATGATCAAGCTGATAACGCCAATTTATACCTTAATAAGTTTGATAGTTTCTTTAAAATGCTGGAAATATTAGAAAAAGAGCACTGTGTAAAGCAAAGCAAGCCAGTTGTTCGCAAGTTGCCAGAAATAGGCCGCAGTAAAAGCCATCTAATGACTGACTGGTCACCAAGATGTATGGCTATTGTGCGAATTGAACATCAAGGTGAGGGCTATCTTTTGTTGGAGGTAGATACCTCTGATGGTCGAGCATCAATCGCTACAAAAGTAATTTCAGCTAGAGCATTACAACCAATAGGTTTACTAAGAGATTTTATACCAGAAATAGAAAGGCGATTACTAAGCAATCAATTTAGTTGGCCTAAAAAGTATTTTGATGAATTAGTTGGTGAAGGTAATCATAAAAGCGTGTCGCATCAACAGTCAATGAAAGATGGTCAATTAAATAATTCTGAAGTGAGTCGTTGGGCAATTAGATTCAAATTAGTATTATAGTAAACTTAAATTATTGAATCAGAGGAAAAAACTAAATATTAAAAAAGCAAAACAAAACAGGTAGTTATTTTCTTCGGGATTTTTTTAAGAACCTGGAGTACAGTTAAAAAAACTGATATGATTAGTTTAATTATAATGTTTTATAAATTGGAATAGAGAAAATGTTAGACAATGATAGAGAGCTACTCAAAAGGATTGAAGCATACTCGCTAGAAGATGATACTTACTGGTCTTTTAGAGGGCGCTCAAAGAGGCATCATTGTCATAGTTTATTACAGTATCCCGCAATGATGGTTCCTGAAATGCAAGGGGAGTTAATTGATGCTGTATTAGCTGAAGATAAGAATATTCATAGAGTTTTTGATCCTTTTGTGGGGTCTGGAACAACCTTGGGGGAAGCTTTATGTAGAGGTCTAGATTTCCTGGGGGTAGATATTAACCCGTTAGCAATTCTTGCTTGTGAGGTTAAAAGTGGCCCTTTATACACTAAAAAGCTAAATGAAAAGTTTGAACACCTTTTAGAAGTTATAAAGTCTGATACTTCTAATGAAATAGCTACTCAATTTGATGGGATCAATAAATGGTTCCTAAATGAAGTTCAAATTGAGTTAAGCGTAATTTATCGTGCGATCAAGGCTGAGCCATCTAAGTGGGCCAGAAAAATATTTTGGTTATCGATGGCAAGTACTGTTCGTTCTGTTTGTAACTCTCGAAGTTCAACTTATAAACTTCATATTAAGTCTGACGAGCAGATGGAAAGTACTCCTTCTGCCTTTCAGGCATTTGAGAAAAAACTTAGAAAAAATGTTCAAAGCATAGCTGCTCAAAAAAGCGTGCTTGCAGAAAACAATGTTCTAAAAACATCTACCTCTTTAAGTGATGTAGTAATAAAAAATGTAGATACAGCAGGAACTATTAAAAACACAATGTTGTGTGATTTACTCGTTAGTTCCCCTCCTTATGGTGACAATCAAACGACTGTTACATATGGGCAATTTTCATACCTTCCTTTAATGTGGATAGACCTCAAAGATATTGATAACTTAACTCATAAAGGGTTACTTGCTCATAAAAGTGCTATTGATTCTATGAGCTTGGGTGGTTCTATAAAAGATTCAAAAATAAAATATGAGGAAGTTAAAGGTCGATCGGAATCATTTGTTGAGTGCGTTGAAAAAATACGTGTGGTCAACCCTGAAAATATTAAAAAATTGATTTCATTTATCCATGATTTAGATAAATCATTGACTAATTCATTAAGGTTTCTGAGAGAAAATGCTTATATGATATGGACATTAGGAAATCGCAGAATTTCTAATATTGAGGTACCATTAGACAAAATAATGAGAGAACTCTTAGAGTTTCATGGGTGTCATTTTGTCCATGAATTAGAGCGGGAAATTCCATCCAAGAGGATGGCGAAGAGAAACAAAATAGCTTCGACTATGGGAAAAGAGTCTATTTTGATTATGCGAAAATAAGACAAAATTTATAAAACATAGTTACTTTTATGCATTTATTTTAATATATAAGGAAATTTTTCATGTCATCGGCATCAATCAAATTTAGTGGAAACTTAATTGAGGAACTTTCTCAAAAGATACCGTCATCACTCTTTGCTTTGAATGAACTCATTAAAAATGCTTACGATGCTTTTTCCCCTGATGTTGTTATTAGAATCACGCCATCAAATCAAACTATATCTATCATAGATCAAGGTTATGGAATGGGGGAAGAAGAAATCAAATCTCTTTTCCATATTTCGAAAAGTACCAAGCGTTATGGCCATGAAGTTGAGCACAATGGTATTAAAAGGTTAACTCAAGGTTCAAAGGGGCTTGGATTTCTTTCTGCATTTAAGTTTGGCGATAAAGTTGAGTGGGCAACAAGTAAAGGTGGTACCCGAAGCAACTTCACTGTATGTAAATCTGAACTGGTAGCTAAAGAAGATGTAGCTGGGACAGCAATTACGATAACAACTGAACCGGATTCAAAATGTGGAACTACAATTACTGTCCATTCAGACAAGGCTCAGATAGATGAGTTATTAAATGACTTGAATGGTGGTGATAATAGAGTCATAGAAAAGCTAGCTGCAACTATAATTGATGATTCCTTTGATATCAAAATTGAAATTGAGCATAAGCAGGAAGTTGTTTCGACGAGAAGCCTGAAGCCGTTCACAAAAGAAAATGAAGACAGCCAATTATTCTATGTGAATTATGACTCATCAAAGAATGAGATTGAATTTTATCACAAGGGCGAACATTTAAAGTCTATTTCACACGCTCTCATGAGAACCGATTACTCGATCAATATTGAGCTAATAATTTTTCATTTCCAGAAAGGGAAAAATTCAAAATCAGTTTCAGCTTTAAACAGAAGAGTACATGATGATGCTCTTTATCCATTGATATATATGAATAATAACCTTTTTAACAATACAATTATTTTTAATCCTGAGTTATTGAGGAAGAAAAAGTCTGGAGAGACTTTGCCTCAGATGATTGGTAGAGTTGGTGTTGTAAGCAAAAGTAGCGAAATGGAATTTAATTCAGATAGAACGAACTTTGTTGAAAACAACGTAACTAGGGGGTTACTAAAAGATCTAGAACAGTTAAATAGATTAATTCAAACAGAAGGCGCAGAGTTAAAAAAAGGTCTGAAAAAGGGCCAAAAAACACCAACAGGGAAAGCCGTTCCTGAAAGTGAACAGAGAGCGGAAAAAAGTGGAGTTGCTTCAATCTTCTTTGATAGAAGTAAGCCAAACCAATTCTATGTTCCTTCTGAACAAATGTAAGCGTCTAGCAAAGTGCACCTGCCAGTAACTCGTCAAACCGATTAAGCTATTTCTGAATTTCAATGAGGAGATAGCCATGAGAAAAACACGCAGCCTTGAACAATGGCGCAGTATTATCGAAGAACAACAAGCCAGCGATTTAACTATTACTGAGTTTTGCCAACAACATGCTTTATCAAAAACAAGCTTTTATGCGGCACGAAGTAAGCTTAATGCCTCATCAGGCAGCTTTGTTCGAG
>NZ_JABBMT010000033.1 GCF_012927645.1 Pseudoalteromonas arctica
GATACACCGTGTACTAAAGCTACTAGCGGTAAATTGTAAGCGTCAATCCATTGAAAAAGAAAGTGACATTTGCCGTTTTAAAATAGGAAGTTACGCGATCAACGTTCCTTAAGAACTAAGGTATGAACAATAACTAACAATCTCTTTTTCTAAGTTTTCGAATTTATCTTTAATATCCCGATTAAGTTGCTGAAAGCAACAACATTGAAGCTTTTTATGTATATAATCTATTAATACCTTCTCAATTAAATCAGACAAATAATACGATGGAGCCTCTTCATTTGTGTCATAAAAAGCAGCAATGGCACTCGATACTACTTTTAATATTGTGTTATCAAACTTACCTTCATTTACCCGGGTCGCTTTTTTAGCCCAACCAATAATGATTTCTTTGTTTTTATCTTCTTTTTCACGCTCTATTTTTTTTAATTTAATCATTCCAAAATCCTTTTAAATTAATAGCAATCAATGTTGCTCGTTAACAATAATTCATTACTTCCCTAAAATAAAAACACTAGCCCTCTTATAACTCATCTATAAATTCACTCGGGCAACTGAAAGCTGACGGCTTATAGCTTACAGCTCTCACTTCTTCGTTATCGTCACTTTTGGTTCATTGTAATTACGATAGTCGATGCTGACGATGTAGCTGCCTTTGATTGCTGGGGTGAAGCTAAAGTAATTATAGATGGTATTACAATCGGCGGTGGCGGCTTGGCCGAGTATTAATGATTGTCCTGCGGGTGCGGCTTCGCTATAACCACAATTGTAGCCTTCGCTAAAGTCGGCGTCGGCGATTTTAAATTCGTAGACTTTACCCGGTGTTGAAAACTTCACATTGGCTTGGTAAATCGCGGGGGCAACTTGCTCAAACTGATATTGTGGCTCTGCGTCCCATAAGGTGAAGTCACCGCGTAAGTACATAGTACGGTCAAGCTCTTTACTTGGTAGTACATCGCTAATATCAGGCATTTGTATTTGGCTCGAACATGCGGTTAATAAGCTAACTACCGCAAGCGTTAAAATACGTTTCATAGGTTAACCTCTTATACAAAAAAGCCAGCATAGCTGCTGGCTTTTTAAGCTAAGCTGAACTTACTTCTGTAGTACAGAAATATCAGCAATATCTAAAAATAAGCCACTTAATTGGCTGAGTAATGCTAAACGGTTTTGTTTCACGGCTTCATCGTCCGCCATTACCATCACATTATCAAAGAAGTTATCAACACTTTCGCGGATACCCGCTAATTGCGCTAATGCTTCTTGGTAATCGCCTGCGGCATATAATGGGGCAAGATCAGTTGCGAACTTAGCAACCTGTGAAGCAAGTACTTTTTCTGCATCATCACTTAGTAAGCTCTCATCGACCTTACCTTGGCTTGTAATGTCATTCTTAGCCAATATGTTACTTACGCGCTTATTCGCTGCTGCAAGTGCTTCTGCAGCGTCTAATGTACGGAAGTGACTTACCGCTTTAACTCGGCGGTCAAAATCAACAGGCTTAGTCGGGCGACGTGCAAGCACAGCTTGAATAACGTCTACTTGAATGCCTTCGTCTTGGTACCAAGCGCGGAAACGCCCTAGCATAAACTCAAACACATCGGCAGATACATTTAGGTTAGTTAGCTTTTCGCCAAATAAGCTTTGTGATTTAGCAACAAGGTCTAGGATATCTAATGGCAGCTCTTTTTCTACCATGATACGCAACGCACCAATCGCAGCACGACGAAGTGCAAACGGGTCTTTATCGCCTTTTGGTGCTTGGCCAATTCCGAATATACCTACGAGCGTGTCAAACTTATCTGCGATAGCAACCGCACAACTGATCAAGTTTGTTGGTAAGCTGTCACCTGCAAAGCGTGGCATGTATTGCTCATTTTGTGCCATGGCTACATCTTCAGCTTCACCGTCATGGCGTGCGTAATGCATGCCCATAACACCTTGTACGTCGGTAAACTCCATTACCATCTCGGTCATTAAGTCTGTTTTACTTAGTAAGCCGGCACGCTCTGCCAGTGCTTTATCTGCACCGAGTTGCTCTGCAATGTAACCTGCTAGCCCACTGATACGTTCAGATTTATGTTTTAATGTACCCAGCTGCTTTTGGAACAATACGCTATCTAGTGACTCTAAACGGCTTTCTAGGGTTTTCTTTTTGTCTGTTTCAAAGAAGAACTGCGCATCCGCTAAGCGTGGACGTACAACTTTTTCGTTACCAGCGATAACTACACTTGGTTTTTTACTTTCGATGTTTGAAACGAACAAAAACTTATTAAGTAGCTTGCCATCTTGATCAAGTAACGGGAAGTATTTTTGGTCGTCTTTCATGGTGTAGATCAGCGCTTCTGCTGGTACATCTAAAAACGCTTCTTCGAAAGTTGCTGTTAGGGTAACTGGCCATTCAACTAAAGAGGTTACTTCTTCTAGTAAATCTTCATCCATGGCAACCACAGCGTTTACTGCTTTTGCGGCAGTTTCAATTTGGCTGCGAATTTGTGCTTTACGTTCCTCGTAATCGGCAACAACGTGTGCAGATTTAAGTACGTCAAAAACTTCATCAGCATGGTTAATGCTAATTCTTTCTGGGTGATGAAAACGATGCCCTTGAAGCTGATTACTTATCGCTTTACCAAGTACCTCGCCTTCAATAAGTTTATCGCCAAACAAAATTGTTGCTGTATGAACAGGACGAATAAATTGTGTTTTATTCGCGCCCCAACGCATTGGCTTTGGAATAGGCAATTTTGCTAACGCTTTATTCACCACGTCATTTAGCAAAGCAGTGGTTTCTTTACCTGCTACTTTAGCAATGTGTAACAACCACGCACCTTTATCTGTTTCAAGAGTTTGTGCGTCTTTAACATCAATACCACAACCGCGCGCCCAACCCATGGCCGCTTTAGTTGGATTGCCTTCACTGTCAAATGCAGCTTTTGTTGCAGGCCCACGTTTCTCAACTTCTTTATCTTGTTGTTTGGCTTCAAGCGCTTTTACTTGTAAGCCTAAACGACGTGGTGATGCATACCAACTTACACCTTGATGAGAAAGCTCTAAGCTTTCAAGTTCTGCTGCTAGGTTTTCAGCAAATGCCTCTGCAAGTTTTCGCAGTGCTTTTGGTGGCAACTCTTCGGTTCCAATTTCTACTAATAAATTTTGTGCTGACATGCTTAATCCTTACAAAGCGGGAAGCCAAGCGCTTCGCGAGCATCATAATAACTTTGTGCACATGCTTTAGATAAGGCACGAACACGTAAAATATAACGTTGGCGTTCAGTCACTGAGATCGCGTGACGCGCATCAAGTAAGTTAAATGCATGCGAGGCTTTCATCACTTGCTCATAGGCCGGCAATGGTAAGTTCGCTTCAATGAGCTTTTGGCTTTGCGCTTCATATTTATCAAACTGTGCAAACAAGTCTTCAACGTTAGCGTGCTCAAAGTTGTATTTCGATTGCTCTACTTCGTTTTGGTGAAAAACGTCACCATAGGTAACGCGCCCCATCGGACCGTCAGCCCAAACAAGGTCATAAATACTGTCTACGCCTTGTATGTACATAGCTAAACGTTCAAGGCCGTAAGTAATTTCACCGGTCACGGGTGAGCACTCAATGCCGCCTACCTGTTGAAAGTAAGTAAACTGCGTTACTTCCATACCATTTAACCAAATTTCCCAACCTAGACCCCACGCACCTAATGTAGGTGATTCCCAGTTGTCTTCTACGAAACGCACCTCATCAGTTAGCGTATCTATACCTACAGCGGCTAAAGAGCCTAAGTAAAGCTCTTGGATGTTCTCTGGTGATGGTTTTAACACTACTTGGAACTGGTAGTAATGTTGCAGGCGGTTTGGATTCTCACCATAACGGCCATCGGTAGGACGACGACATGGTTGTACGTATGCACTCGACATTGGCTCAGGACCAATAGACTTTAAGAATGTTTGTGGGTGGAATGTACCTGCGCCAACTTCCATATCAAGTGGCTGAATGATGACACAGCCTTGCTGTGCCCAGTAATCCTGTAAAGCCAGGATCAAACCTTGAAAGGTTTTAACGTCATATTTTTGCATATTTGGCTTTTAGTATCTGCTGTGATGTAGCGTGAAAATTACCCTCAGTATACCTTGTGCGTAGTCATGTTTTAAGCAGTTTGTGCAATTGCAGCCAATAAAAAAGGAGCCTTTGGGCTCCCTTTCAAAACTATTACTAGCAATTACACATCGAGATTAACTACACGTAGTGCGTTCGTTTCGATGAAGTCACGACGCGGCTCTACTTGATCGCCCATCAATGTTGCAAACAATTGATCAGCACCAACGGCGTCTTCAATGGTTACTTGCAACATACGACGCGCTGAAGGATCCATGGTAGTTTCCCACAGCTGACTTGGATTCATCTCACCTAGTCCTTTATAGCGCTGGATATATAACCCACGCTTAGATTCTGCGATCAACCATTCCAATGCATCCACAAAGTTATCAACAGCTTTTGTTTTTTCACCGCGTTGAATATATGCCCCCTCTTGAAGGACATTAGCGATGTTTTTACCAGTTACAGCAATACGTTGATAATCTTTTGAAGCTATAAAATCATAATGAAGTATGTGTGCTTTATCCACACCATGCTGACGAATATTCACAACCGGATAGTATAAGTTACGCTCTGTATCGTGCTCAGTACCCGCATGGAATATTGTTGCATCTTCGTCACGCTCAATTAAGTCATCAACAAGCTCTTTCGTCCATGCAATTACTTTTTCTTCATCAGCGAGATGCTCTGTTTTAAGCTCGCTTTGATAAATCAAACGATTCATAACCGTGTTAGGATATTTACGTTTTAAGCGCTCAATAACTTTAACTGTGTTTTGATAATCATGAACGATAGCCTCTAAAGCTTCGCCTTCAAGTGCAGGTGCATCAGTACCGGTATAAAGTGCGGCACCATTTAATGCTAATGAAGTTAGGTATTCGACAAGTGCTGGATCATCTTTAATATAGCGCTCTTGTTTACCTTTTTTCACTTTATAAAGTGGTGGTTGAGCAATATAGATATAACCACGTTCAACGATTTCTGGCATTTGACGGTAGAAAAAGGTCAATAGTAACGTACGAATGTGCGAACCATCGACGTCAGCATCGGTCATGATAATGATGCGATGATAACGTAATTTTTCAGGGTTATACTCATCGCGACCAATACCACAACCAAGGGCTGTAATTAACGTGGCAACTTCTTGTGAAGATAACATCTTATCAAAACGCGCTTTTTCTACGTTTAGTATTTTACCTTTAAGCGGTAGAATCGCTTGATTCTTACGATTACGACCCTGCTTGGCTGATCCGCCAGCAGAGTCCCCTTCCACTATGTATAGTTCAGACAGGGCTGGATCTTTTTCTTGGCAATCTGCTAATTTACCAGGTAAACCAGCTAAATCCATTGCGCCTTTACGACGAGTCATTTCACGGGCTTTACGCGCCGCTTCACGAGCACGAGAAGCATCAATGATTTTACCAACAACTATTTTTGCATCTACTGGGTTTTCTAATAAGAATTCAGTGAATTTCTCAGCCATTGCTTGCTCTACAGCTGATTTAACTTCACTTGAAACTAGCTTATCTTTGGTTTGTGAAGAGAACTTAGGATCAGGGACTTTAACACTAACAACTGCAGTTAAGCCTTCACGGGCATCATCACCTGTTGCATTACTGGTTGTTTTCGCTTTTTTATTAAAGCCTTCTTTTTCCATATAGTTATTAAGTGTACGAGTTAACGCAGATCTAAAACCGGCTAAGTGAGTACCGCCATCACGTTGTGGAATGTTGTTTGTAAAACAGTAAATATTTTCTTGGTAAGCATCATTCCACTGCATTGATACTTCAACGCTAATACCATCTTCTTCACGTTCGTGAGTAAAGTGGAATACACCTTTATGTATTGGATTTTTATTACGATTTAGATACTCAACAAATGCTTGAATACCCCCTTCGTATTTGAAGTGATCTGATTTATTTTCTTCTCGCTCATCCGTTAGGATGATGCTCACACCAGAATTCAAGAATGATAATTCACGTAAACGTTTAGCTAAAATATCATAATGGAAATCTAAGTTAGTAAAAGTTTCAGCACTTGGCCAAAAACGTAATTCAGTACCAGTGGTTTCTGATTCGCCAATTACAGCTAGTGGCGCATCAGGAACACCCATAGTGTAAAACTGCTCATGTAACTTGCCTTCACGACGAACTGTTAGCTTTAATTTTTCTGAAAGTGCATTTACTACTGAAACACCAACACCGTGTAAGCCACCTGATACTTTATATGAATTATCATCAAACTTACCACCAGCATGTAGTACTGTCATAATTACTTCAGCAGCTGACACCCCCTCTTCTTCATGAATTGAAGTTGGAATACCACGGCCGTTATCTCGAACAGAGACAGAACCATCTAAATGAATTGTGACATAAATATCATCACAATGACCTGCTAAGGCTTCATCGATAGAGTTATCAACGACCTCAAACACCATATGGTGTAAGCCTGTGCCATCATCGGTGTCCCCTATATACATTCCAGGACGCTTTCTTACTGCGTCTAATCCTTTTAGTACTTTAATACTCGACGAATCGTAATTCTCAGACATGGTTAATCCCACTTATCTTGTTATTAGGTTGCCATGTTTCACGTGGAACATTTGTAGTTCTCGTTGCATGGGTTCCACCACAGCAGAAATACTTTCAGATTGAATTGTAGAGATAAATATTTGAGAGCTACAGTGCGACAATAATTGTCCTACTTTCTCTTTCGTATCTTCCCCTAACTCTGAAGGTAGATCATCTATTAGCAATATTGATTGCTTTTCTGTCTCTGACTCAATCAAACTATTTTGCGTTACTTTTAACGCATAAAGCAATAGTTTCAATTGACCGCGTGAAAAGGTGTTTTCCACACTGCTGCCAGCGACACTAAAACCGAAATCAGCTTTATGCGGCCCTTTATTTGTAAAACCTTGGCGACTATCACGCTCAAAGCTTTGTTCGAGAGCATCGGCTAGAGATTCATTCTCTTTCCAACCAGCATAAAAACTTATTTCTAAATCGCGTATAAGCGTTAAATCTGCACACATTTTATCAAAAAATTGCTGCTTAAACCTACTTATATACGCAATTCGTAAATTATTTATTTGGTCAGCCAGTCTAACAAATTCTTTATCCCAAAACTTGATTTGATCAAAATAATTCTTAGGCTTACTTTTCAATAATGCATTACGTTGCTTTAATACTTTATTGAATGATTGCCACAAATAAAAAAAGTCTTGTTCCACGTGGAACAATCCTAAATCTAAAAATTTTCGGCGTTCTTTTGGTCCACCAAAAAACAACGAATAGCTTTCAGGGGTGATCACTTGTACTGGCATTAATTGGGCAAGTTCAGACACTCGACGACTAGACTTACCCTGTATTTTTAATTCTGTCTCACCACTTAAAGTCTTACTAATACCAATTGGAATTGATAAGTTATAAAGTGATTTACGACCATGAATGGTAAATTTTTCTTTATAGTGCGTAATGATACTTTTGTGCTTTGGCGTACGAAAAGACTTGCCATGAGAAAGGTAATAAATAGCCTCTAAAAGGCTGGTTTTTCCACTGCCATTTTCACCATAAATTATGTTAATACCATTCACTGGTTCTACAGTGAGTGCCTCAATATTACGAAAATTATTGAGGCTCAAATGACTTAAACTCATAGTGCCTTATAAGCGCATTGGCATAACAACGTACATGGCTTCTTCATCGCCAGCACCTTCTATCAGTGCGCTACTATTCGAATCAGCAAGCGTAAATAAAACGTCTTCCGTTTTAAGTGTGTTCAATACATCAAGTACATAAGAAACGTTAAAACCAATTTCTAAGTCATCACCTTGATAATTTACCTCAACCACTTCTTCAGCCTGCTCTTGCTCTGGGTTGTTTGCAGTTATTTTTAGCAAACCTTCAGAAAGGTTTAGTCGAACCCCTCTAAACTTTTCGTTCGATAAAATAGAGACACGTTGAAAAGCACTACGTAACCACTCACGGTTTGCGGTAATTACTTTGTCGCCACCGCGTGGCAATACTCGGCGGTAATCAGGAAAACGCCCATCAACTAATTTACTAGTAAAAGTAAACTCTGTATCTAAAATACGAATATGATTTGCACCAAATTGAATGGTTACCAATTCATCATCAGCAACCATAAGTCGCATAATTTCTTGCACGCCTTTGCGTGGAATAATTAGCTGACGCTGAGTATTTAACGATTGCGGTAATTGCTTTTGCGCAATAGCTAAACGGTGACCATCAGTGGCCACTGTTTTTATATCAGCATTATCTACTTCAAACGACATACCATTTAAGTAATAGCGTACATCTTGATTGGCCATCGAAAAGTGGGTGCTTTCAAGTAACTTTCGCAGCTCTAAGCGCGTTAGTTGAAATTCAACTTCACCATCCCACCGCTCAAGATTAGGAAAATCTTCCGCAGCGAGTGTCGTTAATGAAAAGCGGCTTTTTCCACTGGTCAGTAATAGTTGGTGATCTTGACTGCTCAATGTTAAATCTGAACCGTCTGGCAGACTTTTACAAATATCGAGTAATTTTTTAGCTGGCAAAGTCAATTTTGCATCAGCGGTATCATCGCCAACAAAAACCTTTGCGACAAGTTCAATTTCAAGGTCTGTGCCAGTCATTGAAAGTTCGCCATTTTCAACCTCTAACAAAACGTTAGATAAAATTGGCAAGGTATGTTTGCGCTCAATTGCACCAGATACTTGCACCAAAGGTTTTAAAAACTGTTCTCTTGATATAGTTATTTGCATAATAAAGTCAGCCCTAAGATGACAATGTTCTTATTAGGTTTTGGTAATCTTCTTTCACTTCGTGGCTTTCATCACGTAGTGATTTAATCTTTCTGCACGCATGTAATACAGTGGTGTGGTCGCGACCACCAAAGGCATCTCCAATCTCAGGTAAACTATGATTGGTGAGCTCTTTAGACAATGCCATAGCAACTTGGCGAGGCCTTGCGATAGAGCGGCTACGGCGCTTAGATAGCAGATCTGATACGCGAATACGATAATATTCAGCAACCGTACGTTGAATATTGTCTATCGTGACCAGTTTATCCTGTAAAGCCAGTAAATCACGCAGTGCTTCTTTTACAAAGTCGATCGAAATTGGCCGACCAGTAAAGTTTGCATTGGCAATTACACGATTAAGCGCACCCTCTAACTCACGCACATTTGAACGTAATTTTTTAGCGATAAAAAAGGCCACTTCGTGAGGTAAATTAATTTTACTCTGCTGGGCTTTTTTCATCAAAATAGCCACTCGCGTTTCAAGCTCTGGTGGCTCAATCGCAATGGTTAAACCCCAACCAAAACGTGATTTAAGGCGATCTTCAACCCCTTCTATCTCTTTTGGATAACGATCTGAGGTTAAAATGATTTGTTGGTTACCTTCAAGTAATGCATTGAAAGTATGAAAGAATTCTTCTTGAGAGCGTTCTTTGTTAGCAAAAAATTGAATATCATCGATCATTAAAGCATCAACACTGCGGTAATAACGTTTAAACTCCTCGATAGCGTTATTTTGTAGGGCTTTAACCATATCTTGCACAAAACGCTCTGAGTGCATATAAACAATTTTTGCATCTGGCTTATTTGCCATAATGCCATTGCCAACTGCATGTAATAAATGCGTTTTACCTAAACCCGTTCCACCATATATAAATACCGGGTTAAAGGCAGCACCCGGGTTATCCGCAACTTGCGTCGCAGCAGCTTTTGCTAACTGGTTAGATTTACCTTCAACAAAACTATCAAAGGTATAGTTTTCTTTAATGTTTGATTTATAACCAGACTTAGGTGCAGGCTCAACCACAGCTTTAGCTGCTTTTGGTTGCTGCTTTGCTGCCGGCTGATTCATTGGGGTCGCAGAGCTAGTTGTTGCAGGCGTGATCACTTGCGCATTGTGGATTGGCTTGCTACCTACATCAAAGCGTAACTCTGGCGCTTCATCCTTACAAATCTCAACCAGTAATTCATTAATGCGGTTTAAGTACTTTTCTCTTACCCAATCAAGCACAAAGCGATTAGGCGCATAAATCGTCAGGGTATCTTCGGTACTTTCTGCTTGTAGTGGTCTTACCCACATACTGAACTGCTGCGAAGGCAGCTCATCTTGCAATACATATAAACAACTTTGCCAAACCGACAGATACACAGTTAAACTCCCAAAGACTTAGTATTTATTCTCGGTCATCTTTAGTGGCCGAAAATCATACATTTATTACTATTATTTAGGCAATTTATTAACCCAAGACCGAGTATTATGAATGCACTTTATCCACAAGTACAAGATTGATTTTTTTGAAAAATATGATCTAGCTAAAAAAAACAACCAAGATATTGATTTTTAATAATAATTATTTTTAACTTCAAACTATGATCATAGCAAAAAAGGGCTTGGATCGCGATCAAATTATGTGATCTATTTTACTTACCCCAAGCTTTTATGCACTTTTTATACAGAGCCTGTGGAAAACTTCTTTAATATAAGGATCCTAGCAGATCCTGCCAACAGATCTATTATCGCCCCTCTATTATAAATGCGATTATGGTTGACTTTAAGGCACTTCATCGATAATATCTCGCGCTCGCAATGGCACCTGTGCCAGGATCGCGACCTGCATAGGATGTTTTAACCTTTAACCGATCGGATGGAATTGTTATGAAAAGAACTTTTCAACCTAGCGTTTTAAAACGCAAACGTGCACACGGTTTCCGTGCTCGCATGGCAACTGTAAATGGCCGTAAAGTATTAGCTCGTCGCCGCGCTAAAGGCCGTAAAGTTCTTTCTGCTTAATATATAAGTGGAAGACTTTAACTTTGGCAGGGAGTTACGTCTGTTAACTCCCTCGCATTATTCTCGCATCTTTAATGAACCCGCTCGGGCCGCAACTCCTTTCTTTACCTTATTAGCAAAACCCAATGACCAAGCAAAACCTCGCTTAGGACTCACTGTCGCTAAAAAACGGGTTAAAAAAGCTTGCCAACGAAACCGTATTAAACGTCTTGCTCGCGAAAGTTTTCGTTTAAACCAACACACTATTGATAATATCGATATTGTGCTGATGGTTAAAAGTGGTATTGATGAACAGTCAAATGAAGAGCTAACTAAACAACTCACTAAATTATGGCGCAAGATTAACGAACGCTGTAAACCAGGTGCACCAAAACCACCGCCGTTTAAAAAACGCCCCAACAAATCGGCTAAATCCAATAAACAGAGCCAATAGCAATAGAATTATAGGGTTAATTAAGGTATCTTTAGCTCACCTTTTAATCATGCATTTAAAATTCCATTTTGGGCATTTAAATTCATGGTATCCATTCACTAAATATTACGCAGAGGCTTGAACACCATGAGGTTACTTAAACCACTTGTTGCTTTTCCTAAGCGCTGTTTAGTGTTATTAATTCGTGGTTATCAAAAGTGGATTAGTCCGCTGTTAGGTCCGCATTGTCGATTTAATCCAACCTGCTCTAGTTATGCTATTCAAGCAATTAATTTGCATGGATCTGTAAAAGGGAGTTGGTTAGCGGTAAAACGCATATTAAAATGTCATCCTTTACATTCAGGTGGGGATGATCCCGTACCTGAAAAATTAACCCATATTAACCACCAACACGAGAAATAAGAGCTGTTATGGAATCGCAACGCACGTTTTTATTCATCGGCCTGATGCTTGTATCGTTTTTATTATTCCAAGAGTGGAATAATGACTACAATGCACCAAAAGTCGATCCTAGTGCCAACACACAAACACTACAAACTAATTCCCCTGACTCTGATGATTATGTTCCATCATCAACAGATGGTGAATTACCAACTGCAGCAACAACCGCGAAACGTTCAGTTATTGAAATTACGACTGACGTATTCAAAGTTAAAATTGACACCCGTGGTGGTGATATTGTTGAAACTGACTTACTGCAATACGAAGAAACAAAAGGTAGCACAACGCCTTATATGTTACTTGGAGAGTTTGATGGTAAACAATACTTCTCTCAGAGTGGTTTAATAGGCTTAAATGGCCCAGATAAGCCTGGTGCACGCCCTATTTATCACACTAAGCAAAAAACATTTGCTTTAACAGGTGACGAACTTCGCGTACCACTTACATTTACTGATAGCAAAGGTGTTAGTTTTACTAAAACGTATGTATTCAAAAAAGGTCAATACGATGTTGGCTTAGAATACACAGTAAATAACACCACCGCAGAGCCAATTCAAGTACAGCTATATACGCAAGTAAAACGCACAGTACAAGATAAAGGCAGCTTAGTTGACCAAAACTACTTAGGTGCTGCCTATGGTTCTGCTGAGGAAAAGTACGAAAAATACAGCTTTTCTGACATGGCAGACAAAAACCTAAGCATTAATACCCAAGGTGGTTATGTTGCTTTTATTCAGCACTACTTTGTAAGTGCGTGGGTTCCTTCGCAAGAACAGCAAAATACCCTTTACAGCTTAATTGCTAAAGGCAACGCAGCAATTATTGGTGCTAAAGGTGAGCCGATAAATGTACAAGCGAACCAACAAGCAACACTTGGTGCAACTTACTATATGGGCCCTAAAGAGTCGGATATACTTGAAGCTATTCATCCGAACTTAGATTTAACTGTCGATTACGGTTGGTTATGGTTTATCTCACAGCCGTTATTTATACTATTAAAATGGCTACATAGCATACTAGGTAACTGGGGTGTGGCAATCATCGCCATTACTGTGATTGTTAAATCAGCAATGTACCCACTCACCAAAGCACAATATACGTCAATGGCGAAGATGCGTGCCCTACAGCCTAAAATGGCTGCATTAAAAGAAAAGTTTGGTGATGACCGTCAAAAATTCGGCCAAGCAACCATGGAAATGTACCGCAAAGAGAAAGTAAACCCTATGGGTGGTTGTTTCCCTATTTTGCTGCAAATGCCAATTTTCTTAGCGCTATTTTATGTATTCTTAGAATCAACAGAACTGCGTCATGCTGAATTTATTTTTTGGTTAACTGACCTATCTGCGAAAGACCCATACTACGTACTACCAATCTTATTTGGTGCCAGTATGTTTATTACGCAAAAGCTACAACCAATGACGGTAACTGATCCAATGCAACAAAAGATGATGACCTTTATGCCGGTTATCTTCTCAGTGTTCTTCCTTTGGTTCCCATCTGGTCTAGTACTTTACTGGCTAGTATCAAACCTTATCTCTATCGCACAGATGCTGATCATCTATCGCGGTATGGAAAAGAAAGGAATAAAAGTCAGGGGCTAATTTGCTCAGTTACTTAAATTAAGGCGACCATTGGTCGCCTTTTTATTGCCCGCTATTCGCCAGCCATAACAGCATAGGTTACAATACGCCCATACCATTACAATTTAAGTTGGCAAACTACTAGCATGATCAATCAAGACACAATTGCAGCACAAGCAACCGCCCCTGGTCGTGGTGGCGTTGGTATTATTCGCGTTTCTGGCAGTTTAGTAAAAACCGTTGCCGAACAGATTATTGGTCGTTGCCCCAAGGTGCGTTACGCCGATTACGTGCCATTTAACAGTCTTGCTGGCGAGCAACTTGATCAAGGTATTGCTATTTATTTTGCCGGACCAAACTCCTTCACTGGCGAAGATGTACTTGAACTACAAGGCCACGGCGGTCCTGTAGTACTGGATATGCTACTTAAAGAAATTAGCCAAATTAACGGTGTGCGATTAGCAAAGCCAGGCGAGTTTTCTGAGCGTGCCTTTATGAACGACAAAATGGATTTAACCCAAGCAGAAGCAATTGCTGACTTAATTAATGCCACTTCAGAACAAGCAGCCAAAAGCGCCTTACAATCACTGCAAGGCGAGTTCTCTAAGCATATTGATACCTTAGTTGAAAAAGTCATTCACTTACGTATGTACGTTGAAGCGGCCATTGATTTTCCCGATGAGGAAATTGACTTTTTATCTGACGGTAAAGTCTCTGGTGATCTAAATGCCATTATCACCCAGCTAAGCAATGTGACCAATCAAGCAAAACAAGGCAGCATTATGCGCGAAGGTATGCGTGTGGTGATTGCTGGGCGTCCTAACGCAGGAAAATCTAGCTTACTCAATGCACTTGCAGGACGTGAAGCCGCTATTGTTACTGAAATTGCCGGCACCACCCGTGACGTACTACGAGAACACATTCACATTGATGGCATGCCGCTACATATTATAGATACTGCAGGCCTGCGCGAAAGCCCAGACCGCGTTGAGCAAATAGGCATTGAACGCGCATGGGATGAAATAAAGCAAGCCGATCGCGTGTTGTTTATGCTTGATGGCACTGATACCAAAGACACTGATCCACATGCTATTTGGCCAGAGTTTATGGCCAAACTACCTGCCGGTATGGGCGTGACCGTGATCCGAAATAAAGCCGATTTATCCGGCGATGCGGTTGGTATGGCAGAAGAACAACAATATCCAGTGATCAGATTAAGTGCTAAAAATGCTGATGGTATAGAGTTAGTTCGTACTCACTTAAAGGCATGTATAGGTTTCCAGGGAGCTACCGAAGGCGGCTTTATGGCCCGTCGTCGTCACTTAGATGCACTCGATAGCGCAGCTCATCATTTACAAACAGGTAAAGATCAATTAGAGATGCATATTGCCGGTGAGATCCTAGCTGAAGAACTGCGTTTAACACAAAACTACTTAAACGAGATCACCGGTGAATTTACCTCAGACGATCTATTAGGCAAAATATTCAGCTCATTCTGTATCGGGAAATAACAAGGGAAACCAAAGGAAATAAACATCCAAATAAAGTTAAAATAACTAATTTATTCATTAACTTAATAACAACTCAATCTTACAATAGTTTCCTTTAGTTACATAATATGGGTCTTGAACGGCCCACCTACTTCTTTGATGTGGGCCACTATTGGTCCACCAAAGAGGAAGTTATTATAGATCGCAAACGAAAAGAGGCGATAATCCCCTACCAAATCCATTTCAATAAAGAATATTCGATTAGGTAAACTGAAAAAGTATAATAAAAACAAATAAATATAATTTTATTAACCTTCCCTCTATCCCACTTTATTTGAAAAGCCAGTCAAGCTAGAAATCGCCAAGAGGGTTACGAAATAAGGGATCTCGGCTTGAAAGATTCCGATTTATGGCTTTACAGGGCTTGAAAGGAGTGGTTTAGGGCTTAATGTCTAATTTTGTTATTTCAACTTAAAAAATTGCTTCTTAAGTGTTGAGTGTTATTCTAGTGACAGTAAACACATTTGTTTGGAGCAAACAGTGATCAAGTGTCACCTCGCAAGACTAATGGGCGAACACAAAATGCGAATTGCAGACGTTGCCAGAGAAACAGGGTTGAGTAGAAATACTATTACTCTACTTTACCGTGAAACAGCTCAGAAGGTAGATCTAGTGGCTATAGATAAGCTTTGCCTTTTATTTGACTGCGAACTTCAGGAGCTTTTAGAGCAAGTAAAAACTCATAATTTAGCATAGACCTTTGAGTTGAATCTTTCTAGATACAATACACTGTGTCTAATATTATATAAGCAATAAACGATGCAGGCATAAAGAAACATTCTGGTAAAAATAAATACACCTTTAAATGAGGTAGGTTATACATGAGTAACTCTATTTTTTCGTATGGCAGCCACTGGTTAAAAGCAGACTTCCACCTCCATACTCGCGCCGATAAAGAGTTTACCTATAATGGTGAAGAGAACAACTATGCAAACCAGTATGTCGCGGCGCTAGCTAATGCTGGTATTGGCCTTGGTGTGATCACCAACCACAACAAGTTTGATTTGAATGAATTTAAGGCGCTGCGCAAAAAAGCCAACAGGGCAGGCATTGGTTTGTTGCCGGGCATTGAGCTATCCATTAAAGATGGCCAGGCAGGTGTGCATACTTTGGTGGTATTTACCGATGAGTGGATAAATAACAAAGAAACTGAGAATTACGTCCAGAGTTTTCTTAGCGTCACATTCGCAGGCCAAGCAAACTTTGAACAAGAAAATGCTCGTTCGAATCACGACATTTTGGAAACGGTCAAGGTATTGGATGGGTACAATAAGGATTATTTCTTGGTATTCGCTCATGTTGAAGCACCCAATGGCTTATGGGGCAGCCTTGCTCCAGGCCGAATAAAAGAGCTATTTGAGAACGCGACAGTACGACGCAGAGCCTTGGCCTTTCAAAAAGTAGATACGCATGATAAACGGATAAAAATACAGCAAGAGTTAGGTAACCTCTATCCGGCTGAAGTGCAAGGGTGTGATGCCAAACAACTAAATCAAATGGCAGAGCGTAAAAAAGCCAGTTACCTGAAGCTAGGTTCATTCAGCTTTGAGGCTGTTAAGTTTGCGCTGCGCGATAAAGCCTCCAGAGTTCGCGCAGAGTTGCCCAGCTATAAGCATTCCTATATTCAAAAAATTCGCTTTGAAGGGGCTGGTACTTTAGGTGGTACAGAAATTTGCCTTTCGCCTGAGCTCAATACCCTAATTGGTATCCGTGGTAGTGGCAAATCCTCCGTGCTGGAAGGGGTACGCTACGCGCTGAATATTTCTTTTGGCGATAAGTCGTCGGATGTGGAATACAAAGAAGGACTTGTAAAGCACTTACTGCGTAGTGGCGGCAAAATTACCATCGATGCCATTGACCGCCGCGGCCAGCCTTATCAGATCCGCCGTATATTGGGTGAGCGCCCCGATGTGTATGTGAACGGTCAGTTGCAACCGGGCGTGTCTGTTCGTGAAACGGTGTTGTATCAGCCTATCTACTTTGGTCAGAAAGACCTTTCCAGCACGGGCGCTGGCTTTGAAAAAGATTTAATTGAAAAGTTACTTGGCGAAGCGCTAGTGCCAGTTCGGCAAAAAATTGAGCAAGGCCGACAGCGAGTGGTGGACGCTATTAATCAGATTAAACGCCTCACCCGAGCGGCAACGCAAAAGCAAGAGTGGTCGCAGAAAAAGCTAGATGCTCAACATCGACTAGATTTTTATCAACGATACGGTGTCGAGACCAAGCTTCAAAAACAGGTGGATTTTGATAGAGATGAACGAAAAGCAGAGCAAATTATCCACGGTACCAAGCATTATCTTTCTGAGCTCAATAGTTTTGTGGCAAGCTTTGAGGATGAGCTAAAGAATCAGGCGTTGTATAAATCTGCCCAAAATCAGACATTTTTTGATGACTTTTTTGCTACCTATCAGCAGTTGATTACCGGTTTTGATGACATCAAGCAAACGGTACTAAATGGTCACGATACGGTTGCTCTATTACAGCAGAAGCTGTCTGGCTTTGTACAACAAAAGCAGGCGCTGAAGGAAGAGTTTGCCGAGATTGAACGCAAACTGGCCACAGAGCTCAAGCAAGCTGGTGCACAGGCGATTAGCCCGCAAGAATTTAAACAGCTTAAAAGCTTGTTAGACCAAGCCGAGCAAATGTTAGCCGTGCTAGCCAAGAGCGAGCAACAATATGCGGATTTGAATCAATCCCTAGAACGTGAATTAGCACAGCTTAATGATTTATGGCTGGAGGAGTACCGCACAATTGAGCAGGTGCTGAGCAAGATAAATCGGGTCGATTCGCCACTTAAAATTGTGCCGCAATTTAAGGAGAACAAAGCTGCCATGCTTAAGTACATCCAAAATTTGTATCGAGGGAGCCGTATTCGTGAAGCAACTTTGCAAAGTGTGGTGGATGAATACAGTGACTTTGCATCAGTCTATCGCGATGTTGAAAAACTGAAAAACACATTAGGCGGGTCTTTTGATACCTTCTGGCAGTATTTTGAAGATAACCTAGAAGCCTTATTAACCTGGCAAGTACCGAATGTGTTTACCATCGAGTATCACGGCAAGGCGCTAGCGCAGCATTCTCTGGGGCAGCGGGCATCGGCGTTGATGCTGTTTGTGTTGAGTCAACAAGAAAACGACGTGGTGATTATTGACCAACCAGAAGATGATTTGGACAACCAAACCATCTATGACGATGTCATCAAACTGATCCGAGAGCTTAAGCCTTCTACTCAGTTTATCTTCGCAACACACAACGCCAATATTCCGGTGCTGGGAGATGCCGAACAGGTGATTGCTTGTGAGTATCAAGATGGCCACATCGCGTTAGTTAACGGTAGCATTGACTGTGCTGAAGTTCAGCAACGCATTGTTAGTATTATGGAAGGTGGTGCTGAAGCCTTCGAGAAACGTAAGCAGGTATATGAAGCATGGAAACCGAAGAACTCTTAGCCATTATTGCCAACGGTGAAGACTCAAGGCATCAGTTTAAACAAAATATTACGCGAGCCGAAAGTTTAGTGCCCGAGTTAGCTGCATTCAGTAATTCTAAAGGCGGTTTATTGTTCATTGGAGTAACTGATGAGGGCGGCATTCAAGGGTTAACCATTGATGATATGGGCCGAATCAATCAACTCGTTTCTAACGCTGCAAAGGATGTAAAACCACCACTTTCCGTAACCACGGAAAACATTGCTTTACCCAGTGGTATGGTGATGGTTGTTGATGTTCCTGAAGGTATTAGCAAGCCTTATATGGATGGCAACCTCCATGTCTGGGTAAAAAATAGCGCAAACAAATCAAAAGTCAGCGTACGAGAAGAGCTGTTGAGAATGTTTCAATCATCAGCGTTAATCCATGCTGATGAGCTACCAGTGAACAGTAGTTCAGCGGCTGATGTTGATCAGGAGTTCTTCGACGCATTTTTCGAGAAAGAATACAGCGAGCGAGTTGAAGACCAAGATGTATCGCGCGTTCAACTGCTTGAAAATATGAATTTAGCAAAAAATAGGCAGCTCAATATCTGCGGCACTTTGTTGTTTGCGTCACGACCACAAATACGCTTACCTGTTTTTATTGTAAAAGCGGTGGCTTTTCCTGGTGTTGATATCGAAGACGAGCATTATATTGACAGCCAGGATATTAACGGCAAACTGTCGGATGTGTTCCAAAAGGTTCTAGGTTTTGTCTTGGCTAACATTCGCCATGTGCAGAATAAACAAGGCATCAACTCTATAGGTGAACCAGAAATTCCGCGAATAGTGCTTGAAGAGCTTATTGCCAATGCGCTTATTCATCGCGATTACTTTGTATCGGCACCAGTTAAAGTTTTAATATTTGCAGATAGAATTGAAATAGTTAGTCCTGGTCACTTGCCCAATAATTTAACTATAGAAAATATTAAGATGGGAAACTCAAATGTTAGAAATCCAATTTTAGCGTCTTTCGCCCCTAAAGTTTTACCTTATCGAGGACTAGGCAGTGGCATAAAGCGCGCAATTAAAGCCTATCCTGATATTGAATTAATTGATGACCGAAATGGCAATAATTTTAAAGTAATCATTAAAAGGTTTGGGGATTAAAAATAAGTCGTCCCTACTCGAAAGAGGTAGGGACGACTCGCAGAGTCGCCCGTCGAGGCTACTGCTCACCCAATCCGCCCTGAAAAATTGCAGGGCCAGAAGAGGGATGGAGATTTGAGCGCATCAAAAAGGTGTTGTAATCTCTGATCACTGTGATAATTTTAAATATGAACTAGCTTGAAATGAGCATCAAAAAAGGGCGAATTCACTGCCCGTAACACGTTCCTGAAAAACTGTACTCGCAGCATTATGGGTCACACGACCACCCCACAATAAACAACACAAATATAAACCAAAGTAGTTCGCGCTGTATTTCAACAGAAATCATACTAAAATTTACGTTCAGTGCCGAATGCGGCCAGCATCATTTAGGTAATTTTTTTATAGTCATAATGAAATTCACTTTAGAGATCATTATGAACAAATACCAAACCTTTCATCAATTACATACGCAAGATCAACCGTTTATACTCCCAAATGCGTGGGATCCACTTAGTGCTCGATTATTATCTCAAGCGGGCTTTTGTGCTATCGCAACAACTAGCTGGGGAATGGCGCAAGCGCGGGGTCAAGAAGATGGCGAACAATGCTCATTTGAGGAGTTTCTAAATCAGCTAAAACCAATCATAAATGCTGTTAATATTCCTATTTCGATCGACATTGAATCTGGCTACAGTAATGACGTAAACATCATTTGTCAGCATGTTTTAGCCGTGGCTGAATTAGGTGTTGTCGGTATTAATATTGAAGATTCAGATAAAGTAACAGGAAAATTACGTATTCAAGAACAGCAAATAGCGATCCTAACAGCCATTAAAAACACATTAAACAGGCATGGATTTTCGCAATTATTTATTAATGCGCGAACAGATTGCTTCCTACAAACAGCTCAAATTGACCCGACAATAACCAGAGTTTTGGCTTACCAAACAGCCGGCGTTGATGGTATTTTCATTCCTGGATTAACGGATCTAGCTGCGATCCAGCAAATAACAACTTCACTTAATGTGCCACTTAATATAATGGCTGACGACTCTGTAAGTAATTCTCGCATGTTATTTGCGCAAGGTGTACAGCGATTTTCGCTTGGTAATGCCCTGTTTGATGCAACAAAAAGCTTTATTTTAACGGCTGGCTGTACCTTTAAATGCACAAAAAATTGCGATCATTTATTCTAACAATGGTTTTTCAAAGCTAATTAAACAAAATTAAAATCGAAATTAGTGGCATAAATAACAGCATATTTGAAAATTGATCTATGCGAGCTCAAATTGTTATCCACAATTTGGGCTTTTTTGCTCATTTTTCACAAAACGATCGATAAGAAACACGTTATTTGTTAAATCAAACTAGCTAAGAGCAGTACAATAAACCCGCTAAATCGTCGTTTATTGCTGTTTATTTTCCAATCTGCACCCTTTTTAAAATAATTTTTAACTTTCTGAAAATTAATTTACAGCAAAAAAGATCGTTATCAACAGGCGATCTATCCACATTCTGATCAGCCGTTTTAAAACTCTTAATGAAATGAAATTTCACCGCTCATAAAACATAAAATCAATAACTTAGTATAACAAAAATAAGATCTTATATTTTTACTACCCAGCTTTACCACTTTTTATCAACAGCTTTATCAGAAGATTACATATTGGAATAATTTATTTTATTTATGTATATCAGTAAATTACATCATTAAAATAAAAAACATCAAAAATTGCACGTTAAATACTTATACAAACTTCCATTCAAGGCTTTACTGCAGAGTAAACTCAGTTATCATAAGCCCATAAGTAAGCAGTTGTGTGATCAAATAGAATTATGAACTCCGTTAATATCATTATAGGTAGCCAAATGGGATCTGCTGAGTATGTAGGTGAGCAACTAGCAGAGCAGTTAGTTACTCAAGGGATCACTACAGAAGTTCATGATCAACCTAACTTTTCACAGATAAACCAAGAAAATACTATCTGGCTATTGTGTACTTCTACTTATGGTGCTGGCGATTACCCTGAAAACCTTTTATCCTTTGTTGAAGATATTAATAAAATCAATGATTTAAAAGGATTAAAGTTTAGTGTTATTGGTTTAGGTGACACCAGTTATGATACCTATAACCTCGCAGGTCGTAATCTAGAACAACTTTTAGTAAGTAAAGGCGCGCACTGTATAGCAGATCGCTTAGAGTTGAATATTCTTGATAAAGAACTACCAGAAGACACCGCATTAGCTTGGTTACCAAGCTGGATCGAGCAAATAAACCGTATTTAATTAAGATCACAGTTTAGATCCAAACTTAAAGTTACCCACAATTTACTGAGTATTTAGATCAGATTGTGGATAAGCTATGATCTAACTGCGTTTTAAGACTATGTTATCCATTGGATAAGATCTGATCCAATCCCCCCTGTGTATAAAGAGCCTTTTTGATCAGAGCTTATAATCAGTTAGATCCGATCATATAAACACCTTTAGATCCGATCTAACTTTATGTTTTAATAAGTAAACTAAGCCTTATCAACAGAAATTATGCTCAGTAGTAGTAACAGTAATAAAAGATCTCTTTAAAAGATCCTTTATATTATTAGAGATCATTTACTTAGATTTTGGCGAGAGTTTAATCATTTATCTTCTGTAAATTTATAGGTAGAATACGCTCCCCCTTGAAAGTTTGCTGGTTGATTAAGTAGGATCCCGAAATGATTTTTCACGAAAATTTTGATGTTATTGTTGTTGGTGGTGGACATGCAGGTACAGAAGCTGCGTTAGCTGCTGCACGTATGGGTATGAATACGCTACTGCTAACTCACAATATGGATACCCTTGGTCAGATGTCATGTAACCCAGCAATTGGTGGTATTGGCAAAGGTCATTTGGTTAAAGAAATTGATGCACTAGGTGGTGCAATGGCTCAAGCGATTGATAAAGGGGGTATTCAGTTCCGTACTTTAAATTCTTCAAAGGGACCTGCAGTAAGAGCTACTCGTGCACAAGCAGATCGCGCTTTATATAAAGCTGCTATTCAAGATATTTTACAACACCAAGATAACTTAAAGATCTTTCAGCAATCATGTGATGATCTAATTGTTGAAAATAATAAAGTAACTGGTGTTGTTACTCAAATGGGACTGCGTTTTAGTGCACCTTCGGTGGTATTAACCGTAGGCACTTTCCTTGGTGGGCAAATTCATATTGGCTTAGAAAACTTTAAAGGTGGTCGCGCTGGTGATCCTCCTTCAATTGCATTAGCAAATCGTTTACGTGAATTACCATTTCGTGTTGATCGCTTAAAAACTGGCACGCCACCACGTATTGATGCACGAACCGTCGATTTTAGTAAAATGCAAGAACAACCAGGTGATGCACCAACACCGGTATTTTCATTTATGGGTAAGCAAACGGATCATCCACAACAGATCAATTGTTATATTACTTACACAAATGAAAAAACTCATGATGTGATCCGTAATAATTTACATCGTTCACCAATGTATTCTGGTGTGATTGAAGGGATTGGTCCACGTTACTGCCCTTCTATTGAAGATAAAATTGTTCGCTTTGCAGATAAAGACAAACATCAAATTTTTGTTGAGCCTGAAGGCCTGACATCTTATGAGCTTTATCCGAATGGTATTTCAACTAGTTTGCCATTTGATGTGCAATTAGAGATTGTGCAATCAATCACTGGCTTTGAAAATGCACATATTTGCCGTCCAGGCTATGCTATTGAGTACGACTTTTTTGATCCGCGCGACTTAAAGAAATCATTAGAAACCAAGTTCATTGATGGTTTATTCTTTGCTGGACAAATCAATGGCACTACAGGCTATGAAGAAGCCGGTGCACAAGGCTTAATTGCAGGTATGAATGCAGCATTGCAAGTGCAAGGTAAAGAGTCTTGGACACCACGCCGTGATGAAGCTTATATAGGTGTATTAATCGACGATTTAACTACGCTAGGTACTAAAGAGCCGTACCGTATGTTTACGAGTCGTGCTGAATACCGTTTATTATTACGTGAAGATAATGCGGATATTCGCTTAACCGCAAAAGGTCGCGAACTTGGTTTAATTAACGATGATCGTTGGCAAGCATTTAATGAAAAAATGGATATTATTGGCAAAGAATCACAACGGATCAAAGAAACGTGGATCCATAAAGATCACGCTGTAATTGATCAAGTTAATGGCTTACTTAAAACACCATTAACCCGAGAAGCAAGTTTAGAAGAATTATTACGTCGCCCTGAGATCCGTTATAACGATCTAATGGCGATCGAAGGATTAGGATCTGAGTTTGAGCATGCAACAGCGTTAGAGCAAGTTGAGATCCACACTAAGTACGCAGGTTATATTGCGCGTCAACAAGAAGAGATCAATAAGCAACTTCGTCATGAGTTAACTATTTTGCCTAAAGATTATGATTACTCGATCGTATCGGGTTTATCAAATGAAGTGGTTGCTAAATTAACTGAGGCGCGTCCTGATACAATCGGTCAAGCATCACGTATTTCAGGTATCACGCCTGCTGCTATTTCGCTATTATTAGTTTATCTGAAGAAGCAAGGCTTACTACGTAAAATTGCGTAGTTATTAAGGAATACTGTGTTACAGCAACAATTAACTACTTTGTTAGCGCAAACTGATATTGCGCTAACTGAAAAACAACAGCAACAATTGGTTCAATATGTTGAGTTACTCAATAAATGGAACAAAGCTTATAATTTAACCTCAGTGCGTTTACCTGAGGATATGATGATTAAGCATATTATGGATAGCTTAGTTGTTGCACCTCACCTACCCGGTCATCATTATATTGATGTTGGTACGGGTCCTGGTCTTCCGGGTATCGTATTAGCTATTGCATTACCTGATACACAATTTATTTTATTAGATAGTTTAGGTAAACGCGTGCGTTTTTTAATGCAGGTAAAACATGAGCTAGGTCTGAAAAATGTAACCCCGGTGCAGTCTAGAGTTGAAGATTATCAACCAAGTGTTAAATTAGATGGTGTATTAAGTCGTGCTTTTGCATCTTTACAAGATATGGTTGACTGGTGTTCGCACTTGATTGATCATTCAGGTAAATTTATTGCCTTAAAAGGCGTATTTCCAAGTGAAGAACTAGAATCTTTACCTGTAGGTGTTAAGTTCGAGCAAAAAATCACCTTGGAAGTACCAAAATTAGATGCGCAAAGACATTTAATTATTCTTTCTAAAGACTAGGGATCAGAGAAACTGTGGCAAAAGTCATCGCAATAGCAAACCAAAAAGGTGGTGTGGGTAAAACCACCACAGCAGTTAATCTCGCGGCATCAATGGCTGCAACTAAACGTAAAGTGTTGCTTATTGATCTCGATCCGCAAGGCAATGCAACCATGGGCAGCGGCGTAGACAAATACGGCGATGTGGCAACAATTTATGATTTATTAATCGAAGATAAACCAATTGAAGAAGTTGTTACTAAAGAAACCTCTGGTGAATATCATTTAATTGCTGCTAATGGTGATGTTACCGCCGCAGAAGTTAAACTAATGGAGCTTTATGCTCGAGAAGTACGACTACGTAATGCCCTTGAAAAAATATCTGATCAATATGAATTTATTTTTATCGACTGCCCACCATCACTGAACATGCTTACGGTGAATGCAATGGCGGCCGCGGATTCAATTTTAGTGCCTATGCAATGTGAATATTATGCGCTTGAAGGCTTAACCGCATTAATGGACACCATTACACAATTAGCCAAGTTAGTTAATCCAAAACTACAGATTGAAGGGATTTTACGCACTATGTACGATCCGCGTAATCGTTTGGCCAATGATGTATCTGAGCAGCTTAAACAGCATTTTGGCGATAAAGTATACCGCACCGTGATCCCACGTAATGTACGTTTAGCTGAAGCGCCGAGTTTTGGTGCACCCGCAATGTATTATGACCGGGCATCAAGTGGCGCTAAAGCGTATTTAGCACTTGCCGGTGAAATGTTACGCAGAAAAGAAAAAATATCCCCAATCGTCGCCTAACTTGAGGTAAAAGAACATGTCTGCTAAAAAACGCGGTTTAGGCCGAGGACTCGATGCTTTATTAAGCTCGTCAAAACCAGCACCGAGTGCCCGCACTGAACAACCCAACGTGAGTGAGCAGGATGTAATTGTTCAGCCAACCAGTAGTGAACTACAAAAGCTACCGATTGAGTTTTTACACTCAGGTAAATATCAGCCACGTAAAGACATGTCCGAAGAAGCGCTTGAAGAGCTAGCAAGCTCAATTCGATCGCAAGGAATTATTCAGCCAATTGTAGTTCGTCCAGTAGCAGAAAACAGTTATGAGATTATTGCTGGTGAACGTCGCTGGCGTGCTGCACAAATAGCTAAGCTAGACGTAGTACCATGTATCATTAAAAATGTGCCTGATGAAGCTGCTGTGGCCATCGCATTGATTGAAAATATTCAACGTGAAGATCTAAATGCCATGGAAGAAGCAGTTGCATTGCATCGTTTGTTAACTGAGTTTGAATTAACTCATCAACAAGTGGCCGATGCCGTAGGCAAATCACGCACGACGGTAACTAATTTGTTACGACTAAATAATCTTAATGATGATGTTAAAATATTGTTGGAACATGGTGATATTGAAATGGGTCATGCACGTTGTTTATTAGCCCTTGAAGGTGAAGCACAATCTGATGCTGCTCGACTGGCTGTAGCAAAGGCTTTAACTGTACGCGAAACAGAAAAATTAGTTCGTTCAATTATTGAACCCTCCCCTAAAAAAGAAATTTTAGAAAAAGATCCAGATGTCAAACAGTTAGAACAACAATTAGCCGAAAACTTGGGTGCTAAAGTTGAAATTAACTACAACAAAAAAGGCAAAGGAAACTTAGTTATTTCGTATACTAACTTAGCAGAGTTAGATGGAATTTTAAGCCGTATAAATGCAGAGAATTCCGAGCATTAATAAATATCATGTCCAAAAAGAGACATTCTTCGCAATTTTGCACCACAATACACCGACTCAAGTTGCAAAACTGGTAGGAATCAGTATAATTTCGCCAGTTTTCATGCCCTGACAATTAGATTGCCACTAAGGTTAACTAAACGTGATAAATAAGTTAGCGAGGCCATATCGGCTTGCCGCATTAAAATTAATATGTCTTCAGGGTGTTGTAGCATTAGTTGCTGCTGTGATCATTTTTGTTGGTTGGGGAGTAGATGCCAGTCTTTCAGCTATCGCTGGAGGCACTGTAGCGGTACTCCCTAATTTTGTATTTGTTATCTATGCATTCCGTTATATGGGTGCTAGTAAAGCAAAACAAGTGTTTGCCTCGTTTAAACGCGGCAACGGATTAAAATTTTTGCTAACAATCTTTTTGTTTGCGCTGATATTTAAACTGTATCCGGTAATCTTTTTGCCATTTTTTTGTAGTTTTATATTAGTGATGTTCGTTGGATTGTTTGCGCCAGTTTTTTTTAATCATTAACTTTTGGGATATAACATGGCTGCAGGTGAAGAGCTAACTCTAACGGGTTACATCAAGCACCACCTAACCAACGGTCAGGTGCGTCTATCCGACGACCCTAACAATTGGTGGATGGTACTTAATGTCGATACCCTCGCATGGTCTATCGGTTTAGGATTGATCTTTCTATGGATCTTCAAGCGCGCTGCAAATAAAGCAACGCTTGGTGTTCCTGGTAAATTTCAGTGCTTTATCGAGATGGTCGTAGAATTCGTTGACTCTAATGTGAAAGATACTTTTCACGGTAAAAGTAAACTAATTGCCCCTCTTGCTCTGACAATTTTTGTCTGGGTATTCTTGATGAACTTGATGGATTTAATACCTGTTGACTTCCTACCAACTGCTGCGGCATTGATTAGTGGTGAGTCTTGGGATGTTATTTCAAGCGGTCAATCGCATACTTATATGAAAGTAGTACCTACAACCGATCTTAACTTAACGTTAGCAATGGGTTTAGGTGTATTTGCACTTATCATCTTTTATTCGATTCGCGTTAAAGGTGTTATGGGTTTTGTTAAAGAACTTACATTACAACCGTTTAACGTTAAGAACCCTGTGGTTCAAGCACTATTTATTCCAGTAAACTTGTTACTAGAGCTAGTAACCTTGTTTGCTAAGCCAATCTCATTGGCACTACGTTTATTTGGTAACTTATACGCAGGTGAATTGATCTTCATTCTGATTGCAGCGATTGGCTTATTCCAATTACCACTGCACTTCGTATGGGCTGTGTTCCACATTCTCGTAATCGTATTGCAAGCATTTATCTTCATGATGCTAACAATTGTATACCTGAGCATGGCGTCAACTGATCATTAATCAGACGTCAGTTCAATAAAGATTTTTTTACTTAAACTTTAAACTTTGAAAATTAATCGGAGAAAACAATGGAAATCGTACTAGGTCTTAAATATATCGCTGTAGCGTTACTTATCGGTTTTGGTGCTTTAGGTACTGCTATCGGTTTTGGTAACTTAGGTGGTAAATTCCTTGAGTCTGCTGCTCGTCAACCTGAGCTTGCACCACAACTACAAGTTAAAATGTTCATCGTAGCGGGTCTTATCGATGCTATCGCGATGATCGGTGTAGGTATTGGTCTATACATGTTGTTCGCACTTTAATATTGAAAAAATACTTTATCCGCGATCAACTATTGACTAAGGAGGAGTGGTTGTGAGTTTAAACCTTACTCTACTCGGCGAATTAATAGCATTTATCGTTTTTGTTTGGTTCTGCATGAAGTTTGTGTGGCCACCACTTAACGGTGCTATTGAAGCTCGCCAGAAAAAAATTGAAGATGGTTTAGCGGCCTCTGATAAAGCTGAAAAAGATCTTGAACTTGCTCGTAAAAAAGCAACTGCAGAACTTAAAGAAGCTAAATCACAAGCTGCTGAAATCATCGAGCAAGCTAAGAAGCGTGCAACGCAAATCGTAGACGAAGAGACATCTCGTGGTCACGAGGAGCGCGAAAACATCATTGCTCAAGGTCATTCTGAAATTGAAGCCGAGCGTAACCGTGTTAAAGAAGAACTGCGTAAGCAAGTTGCTACTTTAGCGGTTATCGGCGCACAGAAGATTCTAGAGCGCGAAATCAATGAAGCCGCGCACAGCGACATTGTTGAAAAACTTGTAGCTGAGCTTTAATAGGAGGGTCTGAGCATGTCTGAATTGACTACAATCGCTCGCCCATACGCTAAAGCGGCCTTTGAATTTGCCGTTGAAAAAGGCGTAGTTGAGAGTTGGAATGATATGTTGTTTTTTGCTTCAGAAGTGGCGAAAAATGAACAAGTCGCTCAATTTTTAACTGGAAGCGCCTCTGCTGATAAGCAATCCGAAATTGTTATTTCTGTTTGTGCAGAGCAACTCAACGAATACGGTCAAAACCTTGTAAAGGTGATGGCTGAAAATGGACGTTTGACCGCCCTACCAGCTGTTGCACAATTGTTTTCTGCTTTTAAAGCAGATTACGATAAAGAGATTGATGTTGACATCACCTCTGCAACAACCCTTGCTGCAGCGCAGCAAGAAACACTGGTAGCGGCACTTGAAAAACGTTTCGCACGCAAAGTTAAGCTGAATTGTAGTGTTGACGAATCACTTGTTGGTGGCCTTATGATTAAGGCAGGAGACACAGTAATCGACGGCACTGTTCGCGGTAAATTAAACCGTTTAGCCACTACACTACAATCGTAATTGGGAAGAAGAGCATGCAACTTAATTCCACTGAAATTTCTGATCTGATCAAACAACGTATTGAGAAGTTCGAAGTTGTAAGTGAAGCTCGTAACGAAGGTACAATCGTATCTGTTACTGACGGTATCATTCGCATCCACGGTCTTGCTGACTGTATGCAAGGTGAAATGATTGAGCTTCCAGGCAACCGTTATGCTATCGCACTAAACCTTGAGCGTGACTCAATTGGTGCAGTAGTAATGGGTCCATACGCTGACCTTACAGAAGGCGTAAAAGTATACACAACTGGTCGTATCTTAGAAGTTCCTGTTGGTGCTGGTTTACTTGGTCGTGTTGTAAACACGCTAGGTGCACCTATCGACGGTAAAGGCGCTTTAGATAACGACGGTTTTGAACCTGTAGAAAAAATTGCACCGGGTGTAATCGAACGTAAATCAGTAGATGAGCCAGTACAAACTGGTTATAAATCTATCGATGCGATGATCCCAGTGGGTCGTGGTCAACGTGAACTTGTGATCGGTGACCGTCAAACAGGTAAAACTGCACTAGCAATCGATGCAATCATCAATCAAAAAGACACAGGCGTTAAGTGTGTGTACGTAGCGATTGGTCAAAAAGCATCTACTATTGCTAACGTAGTACGTAAATTAGAAGAGCACGGTGCATTAGCAAATACTATCGTAGTTGTAGCATCTGCTTCTGAGTCTGCGGCACTTCAGTACTTAGCACCGTTCGCGGGCTGTACTATGGGTGAATACTTCCGTGACCGTGGTGAAAACGCATTAATCGTATATGATGATTTATCTAAGCAAGCAGTTGCTTACCGTCAAATCTCATTGCTACTTAAGCGTCCACCAGGTCGTGAAGCATACCCAGGTGACGTATTCTATCTTCACTCTCGTCTTCTTGAGCGTGCATCGCGTGTAAACGCTGAGTACGTTGAAAAGTTCACCAATGGTGAAGTGAAAGGTAAAACAGGTTCATTGACGGCATTGCCAATCATTGAAACTCAAGGCGGCGACGTTTCTGCGTTCGTACCGACTAACGTTATCTCTATCACCGATGGTCAGATCTTCTTAGAAACTGACTTATTCAACTCAGGTATCCGTCCGGCAGTAAATGCTGGTATCTCGGTATCGCGTGTTGGTGGTGCTGCACAAACTAAAATCGTTAAGAAACTAGGTGGCGGTATTCGTCTAGCCCTAGCTCAGTATCGTGAATTAGCTGCATTCTCGCAGTTCGCGTCTGACCTTGATGATGCAACTCGTGCTCAACTTGAGCATGGTGAGCGTGTAACAGAGCTAATGAAGCAGAAACAGTACGCACCAATGTCTGTTGCTGAAATGTCTTTGTCGTTATTTGCAGCTGAGAAAGGTTACCTTCAAGATATCGAAATCGTTAAAATCATGGATTTCGAAGCTGGGTTACTTTCTTATGCAAACAGCACATACGCAGAGCTTATGGCTCAAATCAATGAAACTGGTAACTACAACGCCGAGATCGAAGCGCAGCTTAAAGAACTTCTAGAGAAGTTTAAATCTACGCAAACTTGGTAATTTAGTTATAAATGGTGCGCTTTAGTTCGCTAAAGCACACCTTGATTCGGAGAAAGAGTCATGGCCAGCGGAAAAGAGATTAAAAGCAAGATCGGGAGTATTAAAAATACTCAAAAGATCACTAGCGCTATGGAAATGGTTGCTGCGTCTAAAATGAAAAAGGCACAGGAACGAGTGGCTTCAAGCCGTCCGTACGCTGAAAATTTACGCAAAGTGATCGGTCATGTTGCTAATGCTAACCTTGAATATCGCCATCCATATATGGAAGAGCGTGAGGTCAAGCGCGTTGGTTATATCGTCATTTCTACCGACCGTGGTTTATGTGGTGGCTTAAACTCTAACGAGTTTAAGAAAGTATCTTTAGATATTAAAGCGTGGAAAGAAAAAGGTGTTTCTGCAGATTTCGCAGTTATGGGCTCAAAAGCCGGCACTTTCTTTAATCGTTTTGGTGGAACAGTACTTGCCAAAAAATCAGGGTTAGGCGATGCGCCTTCTATTACCGACGTAATTGGTCCGGTAAAAGTAATGCTAGAAGCATTCAATGAAGGCAAATTAGACCGCTTGTATGTGGTTTACAACAAGTTTGTAAATACCATGAAGCAAGAGCCAACAATCGATCAGTTGTTGCCTTTGCCAAAAGACGAAAGCAAAGAACTTGCACACCGTTGGGATTACATTTACGAACCAGATCCAAAAGCAATTTTGGATACATTAATGGTGCGTTTTGTGGAATCTCAAGTATACCAAGGTGTAGTTGAAAATGCTGCCTCTGAACAGGCCGCCCGTATGGTTGCAATGAAAGCTGCAACTGATAACGCCGGCGACCTTATGGATGAGTTACAGCTTGTTTATAACAAGGCTCGCCAAGCGGCAATCACACAAGAAATTAGTGAGATTTGTTCTGGTTCAGCAGCAGTTTAATGCTTCGGGCAAAGATTAACGAGAGGAATAGACATGAGTTTAGGTAAGGTCGTCCAAATTATCGGCGCCGTTGTGGATATTGAATTTTCACAAGACAGCGTGCCAGCCGTATATGACGCGTTAAAAATAACAGATGGCGATTTAGCAGGTTTGACTCTAGAAGTTCAACAACAGCTAGGTGGCGGTGTGGTACGTACTATCGCACTAGGTACTACTGACGGTTTACGCCGTGGTGCATTAGTATCAAACACAGGTGAAGCGATTCAAGTTCCAGTTGGTAAAGCAACGCTTGGTCGTATCATGAACGTACTTGGTGAGCCAATCGATGAAGCTGGTCCAATCGGCGAAGAAGACCGTATGTCTATTCACCGTGCAGCGCCTTCATACGAAGAGCAATCAAGTTCGGTAGAACTTTTAGAAACTGGTATCAAGGTAATCGACCTTGTATGTCCGTTCGCTAAGGGTGGTAAAGTTGGTTTATTCGGTGGTGCCGGTGTTGGTAAAACCGTAAACATGATGGAACTTATTCGTAACATCGCAATCGAGCACAGCGGCTACTCAGTATTCGCAGGTGTTGGTGAGCGTACTCGTGAGGGTAACGATTTCTACCATGAAATGAACGATTCAAACGTACTTGATAAAGTATCGCTTGTATACGGTCAGATGAACGAGCCTCCAGGTAACCGTTTGCGCGTAGCGTTAACAGGTCTTACTATGGCTGAAAAGTTCCGTGACGAAGGTCGTGACGTACTTTTCTTCGTAGATAACATCTACCGTTACACACTTGCTGGTACTGAAGTATCTGCACTTCTTGGTCGTATGCCATCAGCGGTAGGTTACCAGCCTACACTTGCTGAAGAAATGGGGGTACTGCAAGAGCGTATCGCATCTACTAAGACGGGTTCAATCACTTCAATCCAAGCGGTATACGTACCTGCGGATGATTTAACGGATCCATCTCCAGCAACAACGTTTGCTCACTTAGATGCAACAGTAGTACTTTCGCGTGATATTGCGTCACTTGGTATCTACCCAGCGGTAGACCCTCTTGATTCATCTTCACGTCAACTTGATCCATTAGTAATTGGTCAAGAGCACTACGATACAGCACGTGGCGTTCAGACAGTTCTTCAGCGTTACAAAGAACTTAAAGACATCATTGCAATCCTAGGTATGGACGAGCTTTCTGACGAAGATAAGCAACTTGTATCTCGTGCACGTAAAATCCAACGTTTCCTATCTCAGCCATTCTTCGTGGCAGAGGTTTTCACAGGATCGCCGGGTAAATACGTGTCACTTAAAGACACAATTGCTGGCTTCAAAGGCATCTTAAACGGTGAATTTGATGATATGCCAGAGCAAGCGTTCTACATGGTTGGCTCTATCGAAGAAGCTCAAGAAAAAGCCAAAAACATGTAATTAGGAGGGTAGTATGGCAGCTATGACTGTACATCTTGACGTAGTAAGCGCAGAGCAGAAGTTATTCTCTGGTCTGGTTGAATCGATTCAAGTAAGCGGTAGTGAAGGTGAACTAGGTGTAAACCCAGGACATGCGCCACTATTGACTGCCCTTAAACCTGGTATGGTACGTTTAGTAAAGCAATTTGGTCACGAAGATGTAATGTATGTTGCTGGTGGTACTCTAGAAGTGCAACCAAACATAGTGATTATTTTGGCCGATGTAGCGGTTCGTGGTGAAGACCTTGACGAACAAGCAACAGAAGCAGCTAAACGTGAAGCTGAAGCGCAAATGGCGAATTCTTCAGCCGCTGAATTAGATTATCAACAAGCAGCAGTACAACTTGCAGAAGCAATTGCACAGCTACGCGTTATTCAGCAATTACGTAAAAAGTAAGCCTATCTGGTTTTCAAAAAGCCCACTTTATGTGGGCTTTTTTGTGCCTTTTATTATTGATAATACAATGAAAAACTAAATATATGACTGCGTTGTCATCATATGAAACAGGCGATGTAAATTAATTTAACTTGCATTAACAGTTAATAACCTATGTTTTTACTTATATCCTCCATCAATCCCCGTTACAATATGGCAATAATAAAGCTATTTGTAGTTTCAGCTTAGATTCAGTGTGCGGTGTTAGTTTACACGCTGAGTATGTGCACATGATGTGACTTACGTAATCTTTTTTGAATTTACACGCGCTTACTCATTTCGATAAAACAACGAAAAAAGGATATTGTTTTAATGTCACTTACTACTGTTATTCTTGCTGCGGGTAAAGGTACTCGTATGCGCTCTGCTCTACCTAAAGTTCTGCACAAAGTTGCAGGTAAACCAATGGTACAGCATGTTATTGATAATGCGATGGCATTAGGTGCAACAACCACTAACTTAGTTTATGGTCATGGCGGCGAATTATTACAACAACAACTTGCCGATAATAACGTAAACTGGGTGCTGCAAGCCGAACAGCTTGGTACTGGCCATGCAGTGGCACAAGCAAACCCACATATTAATGATGAAGACACTGTATTGGTTTTATACGGTGACGTACCACTGACAAAGCAATCAACCCTTGAGCGTTTATTGGCTGTTACACCTAAAAACGGCTTAGCCGTGCTTACTGTTAATTTAGCTAACCCTAATGGTTATGGCCGTATGTTACGTGTTGATGGCAAGCTAGTGGGTATTGTTGAGCAAAAAGATGCAAGCGCAGAGCAATTACTTATTAACGAAGTAAACACTGGCATCATGGCTGTAAATGGTAAACTGCTGAAAAGCTTGTTAGGCAACTTATCTAACGAAAACGCGCAAGGTGAATACTACCTCACAGATATAGTCGCCATGGCGCACAGTGAAGGTGTTGAGATCAGCTCAGCACAACCAGATCACCCAATGGAAGTTGAAGGCGCAAATAACCGCGTACAACTTGCAGGCCTTGAGCGTGCTTATCAAGCATGGCAAGCCGAACAGTTAATGCTTAATGGTGCAACGCTTGCCGATCCTGCTCGCATTGATGTACGTGGCGAAGTGACAACTGGTGAAGATGTACTAATTGATGTGAACGTTATCTTTGAAGGTAAAGTGACAATTGGTAATAACGTTGAAATTGGCCCTAACTGTGTACTTAAAAATTGTACTATTGGCGATAATGTAATTATTAAAGCCAATACCTTAATTGAGGATGCTAGCGTAGCCGATAAGTGTACTTTAGGTCCTTATGCTCGCCTGCGCCCAGGTGCCATTATGGAAGAAGACTCGCACATTGGTAACTTTGTAGAGATGAAAAAAACCCGTTTAGGCAAAGGCTCTAAAGCAAATCATCTTTCTTACTTAGGCGATGCGGAAATTGGTGAAAAAGTTAATATTGGTGCAGGCACTATTACCTGTAACTATGATGGTGTGAATAAATCAAAAACTATTATTGGTGATAATTCATTTATTGGCTCTAATTCATCATTAGTTGCTCCAGTTAATATTGGCGCAACGGCTACCATTGGTGCGGGTTCTGTGATCACTAGCACCGTTGAAGATGAACAACTAGCAATCGCGCGTTCAAAACAGCGAAACCTAGATGGTTGGAAACGGCCTGTTAAAAAGTAACTAAGTTTGTTCAATTTAAAAAATGCCATATTGTTGTCATTCCTATGTGTTGATCTTTAATCAATTACAATTCTAAGGAAATAACAATGTTACGAAGAACAATACTTGCGCTATCAATCCTATCGGTACTCACAGGCTGCTCTATTGATGGAGACGATGGGGTTAACGGTGTGCAAGGTGAAGCTGGTGCACAAGGAACTCTAGGAATTAATGGTACGGACGGCATAGATGGTATAGACGGGAATGATGGCGTAGATGCAAATTCAAGCCTTAATATAAATCTAGTTGGCCGTGCGGTACTCAATGCACAAAGCCCTGAAGGGGCTGCTGAAATTGTGGCGTATCAAAAATCAAAAAAGTGGATATACGCAATTAACAGTTCAGGTAATGCCGCTGTGGTCAATATTATTCCAGCTGACACCTTTGATACCGCAGCACTGGTTAAAAACAACAAAGGCATTGTAACGTCAACAAACTTAACTACTGCAATTGCTCTTTCTCTAAACGAAAATACTCCTGGAGATGCAAATAGCATCGCCATTGATTCTAATAATGAGTTACTTGCAGTCGCTATGGCAGCAAAGAACATTGGAGAAATGGGCAAAATAGCGTTTTACGACATTAGTGGGGATAGTCCTGAGTTTATTAAAAACGTTACAGCAGGTTTTTTACCTGACATGGTTACATTTAGCCACGATGGTGCAAAAGTAGTTGTTGCAAATGAAGGTGAACCAAGCGGTGACTACAGTATTGATCCAGAAGGTTCAATTAGTATCATCAATGTCGTAAATGGTGTAATAGAAGATACAGCTACCAGTATTGGCTTTGCCTCTTATAACAACCAGCAAGCAGAACTTGAAGCAAAAGGTTTGGTATTTGTAAATCCAACAGGGCGCACTATAAATGGCAACTTAATAAATACCACTGTAGCAATGGATCTAGAGCCTGAATATGTAAGCATTTCTAAAGACAATAAATACGCTTATGTATCGATTCAAGAAAATAATGGTCTTGCAATTATTAACCTTGAAAATAATTCCCTTGAGCTAAAAGGGTTGGGTTTTAAAGATTGGTCAAACTTACAATTTGACGCTTCAGACAAAGACGGTGGTGTTAACTTTAAATCATACCCTGGTTTATATGGCATGTATCAGCCAGATACAATTGCAAGTTTTAGCTGGAAAGAAGCCAACTTTATTGTATCTGCCAATGAGGGTGATGCACGCGAATACTTTTTTGATGCCAGCGATGAAGCTGATTGTATAGCCAAGGGTGGCCTTGATTATGACGCTAAAGATGGGTGTTTGGCATATATAGATGAAAGCCGAGTAGAAGATCTAACTCTCGCAGCCAATTTCGATTACTTAAATAACGATGATAACGACATTGGCCGTCTAAAAGTTACAACAGTAAAAGGTGATAAAAATAACGATGGCCAATACGAATCACTTTATGCCTATGGCGCACGCTCATTTACTATTTGGGATAGCAATGGGCTGGTGGTGTTTGACTCAGGCGATCAAATTGCACGAGTAACCGCTTCTGTTCATGGCAATGCATTCAATAATAACGAAGATGAAAACAAAGGCGATACACGCTCAGATGATAAAGGTGCAGAACCTGAAGCGCTAACATTAGGTAAGGTTGGCGATAGGCTATTTGCCTTTGTTGGCTTAGAGCGTATGGGCACAATAATAGTGTTTGATATAACCAACCCTTACGATGTGAAATTTCAAGATTACTTCTATAATCGTGGTTTAGAACCAAGTGCAGATATAAGTGGCGACCTTGCTCCTGAAGGAATGACATTTGTTCCTGCAGCGCAAAGTGCAACAAACGAAGCACTGCTCATAGTAGGTAATGAAATCTCAGGCTCAATTGCCGTATGGGAAATAGCAACTCAGTAATTAATAAAGTGTTATGTAAAAGCGATTAGCAGTTATCTATAAATCGCTTTTACTTCCTCCCCCTCTTGCAATCATGCCTTGTGTGAATGAATTTTAATCAAAAACAGCTCTACAGTCCTTTGTTTGTATGGTTATTGTACTAAATTGGAATTAATTTAATAAAACTGAAATAAAGCATTGACCCTCTCCAGAATATCCCTATAATGCGCATCCACTGACCCGGCAGGCAGCAATGAAAAGCGCTAAACAAACGGTAAGTAAGTCGAGTAAAACTTAGCTTTCAAATCTTTTAGAAGAAACTGAAAATTAAGTGTTGACAAAAAAATAGGAAGGCGTAATATACGCAGCCCTAGCGAGATAAAGTTTAACGCTTTAATCGCAACGTTCTTTAACAATATAAAGCAATCATCTGTGTGGGCACTCGTGCAGATTGAGTTCTAACAGCCAAGCTTAGTTTACTAAGTTAGGCAAACAAATTTAGAGTCTCAATTGAAACTGAGTGACCAACAGCAATAACTACTTAGGTAGGAATTGCAGCACAGTCAATTCAATATCAAAAGATATTAAATAAATTCAGAATTCATTGAGCTGTCGAAAGACATAAAACTTTTTAATTGAAGAGTTTGATCATGGCTCAGATTGAACGCTGGCGGCAGGCCTAACACATGCAAGTCGAGCGGTAA
>NZ_JABBMT010000082.1 GCF_012927645.1 Pseudoalteromonas arctica
TCTCTGACTAAAGAAATTGCATCAAGTTTAAATTCTTTGGTATATTTTTTACGTTTTGTCATTTCTGTTCTCCAGTTAAGCTTATTATGTCTTAACTGGGGTAGTCGAATCCATTAAACCACGTCAAAATAGACTATTCATGACTTATTGCCGCTATATTAGGGAATACATTACAACCAGTTAATTCATTGATAAGATAAAAATTAACAGCTTGTTCATCGTACTCAAAATGTAGTTTAGATAGTTTTTTAATGTAGAAGGATTGAAGTTTATCAAGGGCTTCTATTGGGTTTCCTGAACAGCTCTTCAATAGGTCATGACTGAGTTTTCTGAGATAATTACTAGCTTTTCTAATTTTTATATTGCTGATGTCAGTGTCATTTTTAATTTGCTGCAATACATTTCCATATATCGAAAAATTATCTTTGTATTCCGCGATAATTTCGTCACTATGATTCTTAAATCGCTTATTAATCTTTCTTTCTGGGTCTGGTTCCTCTAAGAAACCTGTGCCAGCTTCAGGGTGCTCATCATCGCTTATTAAATTAATAAGCTCTACAAATGTTGTAACTTCTTTTGGCTCAGCTTCTAAAGGGTCGCAAACTCCAGCTTTTTCAAGTAAATCTAGCAGCTCCTTAAGTATTACCTCATTTACGTGAAGGAGCTTCTTCCCAATTGTTTTATAACTCCAAACATTTTTCTTAACATCAAAACTAAAGTTTTCTACATCAATTGTATTTGTTCTATAGTCTGTTGCTTCTCCCAAAGTTAAAACAATGAGATCTTTAAACCTTTTGTTATTGCCCGAAGATACATACTTTTCAACAGTTTTTCGAACTTTAGTTATGCTTGATGTAGAGGTAACTTGTATGCTCAAACCTGTTTTGTCACAGCCGAGATCTAAAGCAACAAAATTACTAGTTGATTCGTTTAAGTTTCTTAATTCAGTTTTAAGAATTAAATTAAGAAATGCGCAATAAAAATCTTCAGCAGCAACATTGATGTTTGTGAAGTTAACAGATGAATTTATTTCTACTTCACGGGAAAGTGACATGGTTTAATGGATTCGACTACCCCAGTTAAGACATAATAAGCTTAACTGGAGAACAGAAATGACAAAACGTAAAAAATATACCAAAGAATTTAAACTTGATGCAATTTCTTTAGTCAGAGAT
>NZ_JABBMT010000034.1 GCF_012927645.1 Pseudoalteromonas arctica
TTTTGATCTCTGACTAAAGAAATTGCATCAAGTTTAAATTCTTTGGTATATTTTTTACGTTTTGTCATTTCTGTTCTCCAGTTAAGCTTATTATGTCTTAACTGGGGTAGTCGAATCCATTAAACCAATCCATTAGGATCAGCGAACTCTACGGTTACTGATACTTTAGGAATCTTTTTTAGTTGATTCTCTTCAGTATCATCACTGACAACAGACTTTAGAAAATCGATAACGGCATCTTTGTTGATATCAGAAACACTCAAACGCTTCTGGTTGAAGTCTATTTGGTTGCCACTCAAAGGTAACGAAAGTGCGGTGAAAAAGTTCGTCTTACCAGTATCGTTTTCACCAATAACAACTGTCAGTTGTTGAAGTCTAGCTTCGAAAGTGCGGAAACTACGGTAGTTGTTAATCGTTACCTTTCTGATGTACATAGGAATTTCCAAAAAAGAATACAAGCGTAAGCCACTAATGTACTACAGGTTTGTGGTTTTGTATTGTTCCTGCTACTTGTTGGTGCCTAAGTGTGATCGCACGTAACTCAGAAATGTCCATACACGAGTTAAAACCAACGACCGCTCTTCGCTCGAAGCTGTCACTCAATTTTATTCTTATATCGTTGGGTTTCGTTGCTCTCACTCACAACTTACGTGATTAATTTAACGACGAACTATGCTGTTTTCCTAGAGCCTAGAACCTAGCACCTTTTCCCTTGAAACTTGTCCCTTACCTCGCACTGACCCCTTTATGCTCTGCCTGTGCGAGTTGTATATATTTACGCTCTACCAGTTGCGATAGTGGCATCAGTTCAAAACCTTGTTGTTCAAGTTCGGGTAGCATGCGCTGTAAAAATTCGATGGTTTCAGGGTAAGGATGGGCAATCGCGATGGCGAAGTTATAACGCTCGGCTTTATACTTTAGTTCGTTGAGGCGAAATTGCAGCTGCTGTTCATTAACGATGTTATCTAAAAACACATGGCGGCCGACATTTTCAACGCCATATAAGTTGGCAACATTTTGCGCTTGGCTTAATTCTGTAGTGCGGCTATCTAAAAAGTACAAATTGCGCTTTTTCAGCACCTCCATAGTCCATTTCATGGGCTGGCTTTCTTGAGTAAGTGCTGAGCCCATATGATTATTTACACCTTTCACCTGAGGTAAGGTTGCAAGCGCATTGCCGAGGGTGATTTGTAATTGTGCTTTACTCATATTGCTAGTGAGCGCACCAGGGCCGAGTGCTTTGCTGCTGTCGAGTGCTTGCATGGGAATATGCAGCAGTAATTCTTTATTTGATTTACTGGCTAGGCGCGCAAAAATTTGCGAATAGGGGGTATGAGGCAAAATCGAGAACGATATTTTACCTGGTAAATTTAGGATTTCGAGGTCGCGTTGATGGTTGCCAATATCATCAATCACAATCGCTATTTGCTTATTTGCGGCAACCGTTGGCAAGCTAAAAAAAAGCCAGAACAGCCAAGTTAATTTTTTCACGTTTATAATTTTTATGATCTTTTTTATAGTGAGCTAAAAGCTTTATTTCATTGTTAATAGTTGCTGTGCTTTTAATAATAGTGGATCAGCTGAGTCTGTGCGTGACCATAGCTGATCATCATTTCCTTGTTTGTTTTTTATTATAACTACTTTATCAATTTGCGAAAGGGTTGATTGATTAATCGCCACATCAGGTGTGACTCCAATCCCATCAATTGATTGTCCAGAGGGTGTAAAGTATTTTGCTGTAGTTAATTTAAGAGCGGTATTACCGTTCCCTAGTGGAATTAATGATTGTACTGAGCCTTTGCCAAATGATTGACTGCCAATTAGTGTGGCACGGTGATTGTCTTTAAGTGCAGCGGCTAAAATCTCTGCTGCTGAGGCCGAATTTTCATTAATAAGTACGACGATTGGCGCACCATTTAAAATATCACCTTTTTTGGCGCGAAAGTGTTTGTTAGCATCGTAAAAACGGCCTTTGGTGGTGACGATAGTACCACTTTGTAAAAACAGATCAGATATCGCTACCGCACTTTGTAATGTGCCGCCTGGATTATCGCGTAGATCAATTACTAAGCCTGTTAGCGCTGCACCGTAATTGCTTTGTAGTATCGTTATTTGTCGTGCTACATCATGCAAGGTGTGATTGGTAAAGCTATTTATTGCCAAATAGCCAATACCAAACTCTGATAATGAACTGGTGACACTCTCTAAGTTAATCTCTGATCTAGTCAGAGTAAAATAAATGGCTTGTGGTGAGTTACCTCGTTCAACCGTTAAGGTCACCGTTGCTGTGTCACTAGCTTTAATCATTTGCGCAACTTGATTGATGTCTTTATGTGCGACCGTTTGCTGATTAACGGCAAGTAGCACATCATTCATTTGTACTCCGGCAATGGCTGCAGGAGAGTCTTTAATCGTGTTTACAATAACAATTTTTTGTTGTTGCTGTTTTACTTCAATCCCAAGGCCTGTATAGCGGCCGTTGGTACTGCTAAATAGCGCTTCTAACTCGTGTTCATCAAGGTATTGAGAGTAAGGATCAAGCTGCGCGAGTAGGGCTTCAAACTGTTGACTACTTTCAAAGCTTTGTTGCAAAGCTAAGTCTTCAACATAATAGGCATGGATATTAAAGAGGATTTCGTTTTTTTGTTGGCTTTTTAAATCACCCACCGAGGTTACTGCAAAGCTATTAAAACTCAGGCACAAAAAAACGCTAACGAGTAATAAATAGCTTATTAGAATGCGATTAAAAGCAGGGTATTGTAACCGCTGTATTTGTAATTGTGTATTTGGCATCAGCTGCTCCCAGTGGGGTGCAGCTGTTTAATCACTTAAATGCGTCTGCACCATGTTACAGGATTTACTGCGCGTCCTTTGTAGCGTATTTCAAAGTATAGACCAGAATTTGCTTGTCCGCCGCTTTGACCAACTAAAGCGATAATATCGCCTTGGCGTACTATATCACCTACGTCTTTTAGTAAGGTTTGAGTATGGCCATATAAACTCATAAAGCCTTCACCGTGGTCAATAACAATAACCCAGCCATAGCCTTTGAGCCAATCGGCATAGACCACTTGACCATTGTGGACGCTATGCACATTATTGCCTTCATTAGCGCCAATTAATACGCCTTTCCAGTCAATACCACCGTGTTTGTGTTGGCCGAAGCTGTGCTCAATTTTACCTTTTGTTGGCCAGTTCAATTTACCTTTACTGCTTGCTAAGCCGAGTAGTTCAACCTTTTTACTCTTCTCTTTTTCCAGCTTTTGCAGGGTTGTGACTAAGGTTTTCTCATTTTCTTTTAGGTAATCAATAGAGTTTTTGGTTGAACTAAGTTTGGTTTTTAGCTCACTAATATTTGCTTTACGTTGCTGCTGTGCAGCTATTAGTCCTTGCTGGCGATTGGCTTGCTCTTTATGCAGCACTACTAAGTGTTGTTTGGTTTTTTCAAGCTCGATTTGTATTTCTTCAATTTCAATTAATAGCGCTTTTAATTCATCAATTTGCTCAATACGCGCTTTGTTGAGGTAATTGTAATAACTTAATGTGCGTTCAATCTGTGCAGTATTTTCTTGATTCAGCAGCATTTTTGAATAGTCATGGCCACCTGACATGTAAGCACTTTTAATTTGTGCAGCAAGTGTATGTTGCTGCTTTAGGCGTTTTTCCTCAAGTGCATCAGCTTGCTGTTGTTGCTGCTTTTGTTGTTTTTCTGTATCGCGAATTGATTGCTCGGCAATATTCAGTGCCTTGGCGTTTTTTGCGATCTCGAGTTCGTGCTGTTGTAGGTTCTTTTGCGATTTTTCGATGTATTTACGCTGGGCGGCAAGTTCAGCTTGGCTTTGTTTTAAGGCTGTTTGAATTTCGCTGAGATCTTTTTTAGTACGCTCTTCATTAGCGACGGTAGGGGCCGTCACTAATGAAGTGAGTATTAACGCAGTAACAACGAGCGTACTAAAAATTAGTGGGTTAATACTTTTATTCATGGTTTATTTCAATGTCATGATTGGTGTGCCAGTCATTTCGCTTGGTTGCTCCATGCCCATTAAGTGCAACATGGTTGGCGCAACATCACTGAGCGCTTTGCCTTCGCTTGGCGTGGCATCACGACCAACATAAATGAAATGAACCGGTTCACTGGTGTGTGCGGTATGCGCTTGGCCAGTTTTAAGATTAGCCATTTGTTCAGCATTACCGTGATCTGCTGTAATTAATGCTTCACCACCAAATTTATTCAAGGCTGCAACAACACGACCAATACAATGATCAACTGCTTCACAAGCTTTTACAGCGGCTTCAAACACGCCTGAGTGACCTACCATATCGCCATTTGGATAGTTACAAATAATTGCATCGTATTGACCGCTTTTAATCGCTTCGACGAGTTTATCGGTGAGCATTTCTGAGTTCATCTCAGGTTGTAGGTCGTATGTAGCTACTTGTGGTGATGGGATCAACTCGCGTGTTTCACCTTTAAATTCATCTTCACGTCCGCCACTGAAGAAAAATGTCACATGTGCATATTTTTCGGTTTCCGAGATTCGCAGTTGTGTTTTGCCATGTTTTTCAAACCATTCACCCAATACATTAGTGAGTGGTTCTGGCGCAAAGGCTGCTGGTGCATCTATATCAGCTGCGTATTCGGTCAACATAACAAAGCCACTTAGTATGGGGGCTTTTTTCTTGGTGAAACCGTCAAAGTCTTTATCAACAAATGCGCGGGTCATTTCACGAGCGCGGTCGGCTCTAAAGTTTAAGAAAATAACCGTATCGCCATCATTAATTTGTACTGCGTCTTGGCCTTGTGCTGCAATGGTAGTTGCAACAACAAACTCATCGTTTTCATCACGTTCGTAAGCCGCAGCTAATGCATCAACACCATTTTTGTAGCTATGTTGTGCGATCCCACTGACCATTAGGTCGTAAGCTTGCTCCACCCGGTTCCAGCGATTATCGCGGTCCATTGCGTAGTAGCGACCAATGAGCGATGCTAAGCGACCACAGTTTAATTTGCTAAACAGTGCTTCAATACGTTCAATTGACGTTTTTGCGCTACGTGGGGGAGTATCTCGGCCATCTAAAAATGCATGAAAGTAAACTTCTTTTGCGCCGCGCGCTGCAGCTAATTCGATTGCAGCGATAATATGATCTTCATGACTATGCACACCGCCTGTGCTTAATAAACCCATTAAATGCACTGCTTTATCAGCATTCACTGCTTTATCAATGTTTTCAACTAACGTCGGATTATGTGCAAATTCACCGTCGTTTATTGCTTTAGTGATACGGGTGAAATCTTGATAAACCACGCGGCCAGCACCTAAGTTGACGTGGCCTACTTCTGAGTTGCCCATTTGCCCATCAGGAAGACCAACATCTAAACCAGATGCAGAAATTAGGGTGTGCGGGCGAGTTGCCCAAAGTTCGTCTAAAACGGGGGTGTTTGCCGCTAAAATTGCGTTGCTTTGGGTATCTTCACGGTATCCCCAACCATCTAAAATCATTAATACGAGAGGTTTTTTATGTTGTGTCATTTTGGTTCCTGAAAATTAGCTCCTGTTTAGCCTTAGCATACCGTGTTTTGTGGTTATGATCAGCAATCAAAGCTGCATATTAAAATATTTCACTCTCTGGTAATTTCTAATCAAGCACGTATACTTGCGTGGCTAGGGCATTGCCCTTACGTTTAACCCCAGTGCTATAGGCGCGGGACAATTTTCATAGTGGAAGACGCATGGATCAATATATTGAATTTGTCGGTAATCATCCGATATTAAGTTTAGCGTGGGTTGCTTTGGTTGCACTCATCGTGGGCGGCTGGTTTAAAAGTAAGTTTTCAGCAATTCGTCAAATAAATCCGCAACAACTAACGTTATTAATTAACCGTGAAGACGGTCTTGTTGTAGATATACGTGCCCAAAAAGAATTTAATAATGGCCGTATTGCAGGCGCTGAGCACCTTAGCCCTGAAAAAGCGAAACAATCTGACTTCTCAAGCCTTGAAAAGTCTAAGAGTAAACCTATTATATTGGTATGTACCACAGGCATGACAGCTTCAGGTATCGCAACTGCTATGCATAAAGCGGGTTTTGAATCAGTGTATGTTTTATCTGGTGGTATGGGGGCATGGCAAAGTGCGAGTCTACCAACGACAACAGGTCGCTAATTAATTTAGTTAGGCCGCTAGAGGAATTGTTATGAGTAATGTTGTTCTTTACACCAAAGCGTATTGCCCTTTTTGTCAGCGTGCTTTAGCGTTGCTAACCAGTAAAGGTGTGCAATTTACAAATATAGACATTGGTGTACAGCCTGAATTACGCGATGAAATGATTGCCAAAGCAGGTGGCGCGAGCACAGTACCGCAAATTTTTATTAATGATGAGTATATCGGCGGTTGTGACGACATGATGGCGATTGAAGCTCAAGGCAAACTTGACGCTAAGTTAAACGCTTAAGCATTTATTATAAAAACGATTAAAAGTTAGGAATTATCATGAACGAAGAAAATCAGAACGTAGCAGCACAAGAAGAAACTGGCGCACAATTTACGATTCAACGTATTTACACAAAAGATGTGTCTTTTGAAACGCCTAATTCACCTGCTATTTTCCAAAAAGAATGGACACCAGAAGTTAAGCTTGACCTTGATACACGTTCAAACAAATTAGACGAAGGCGTGTTTGAAGTAGTATTGGCATTGACTGTTACAGCTTCTATCGGTGAAGAAACGGCTTTTTTATGTGAAATTCAACAAGCGGGTATTTTCACTATCGCTGAAATTGAAGAAGTGCAACTTGCGCATATGCTTGGCGCATTTTGCCCTAACGTATTGTTCCCGTACGCACGTGAAGCGGTATCTAATCTAGTTAACCGTGGTACATTCCCACAGCTTAACCTTGCACCTGTGAACTTTGATGCGTTATTCGCGCAATACATGCAGCAACGTGCAGCGCAAGCTGAACAGGCAACTGCAGACGCATAATTGATGAATACAGCCAATTCAGCTGTTACAGTATTAGGGGCGGGGTCTTACGGCACCGCCCTCGCTATTTGCTTAGCCCGAAATGGTCACGCTGTGACACTTTGGGGGCGCAATAGCGATGACGTTGCCACGCTTGCAGCTGAGCGGAAAAATCAACGTTACCTACCTGACGTCACATTCCCTGACACTTTACACCTTGAAGCCGACTTACATACAGCCATTACGGCAAGCCAAGTGATCTTGGTTGTTGTGCCAAGTCATGCATTTGGTGATACGCTGCAGCAAATTAAGCCTTCATTACGTGAAGGGGCGCAAGTTGCATGGGCCACCAAAGGGCTTGAACCAGATACCGGCAGACTTTTGCAAGAGGTTGCACAGCAAGAGTTAGGTGATGACGTGCCGCTAGCGGTCGTATCAGGTCCTACATTTGCCAAAGAAATGGCAATGGGTTTACCTACGGCTATTTCAGTGTCGTCAACATCAACCGCTTTTGCAAAACAGCTTGCTGATTTACTGCACTGTGGTCGCTCATTTAGGGTCTATAACAATAATGATTTTATTGGTATTCAGCTCGGTGGCGCGGTTAAAAATGTGATTGCGATTGGTGCGGGTATGTCGGATGGTTTTGGTTTTGGTGCTAATGCGCGGACAGCTTTGATCACCCGTGGTTTAGCTGAGCTATGCCGCTTAGGCTGTGCGCTTGGCGCTAAGTCAGAAACCTTTATGGGCATGGCAGGGTTGGGAGATTTGATTCTAACGTGCACCGATAATCAGTCTCGTAATCGTCGTTTTGGTTTAGCGCTGGGCAAAGGTGAAGGTGTTGAGCAGGCGATAGCATCAATTGGTCAAGTGGTCGAAGGTTATCGCAACACCAAAGAAGTCTATTTACTTGCACAACGTGCTGGTATTGAAATGCCGATCACTGAGCAAATCTATCAGGTACTTTATGAAAATAAAGACGTGAAAGAAGCCGCAATGGCGTTATTAGGTCGCGAGCAAAAATCAGAGTAACAGCGGCAGCTAACTTAGTAACTAAAACGGTACTCAGTCATTCACCTGGTTAGAGTGTTTTTTTATGGTTGTTTTTTCGAGATAAACGGCTACTTATTCAGCACAAAGCGGGTGGCTATAATAGCCCTGCATGGTATTACAGCCCATAACAGGTAGCCTATACCCAGACCAACGACGTTCTCGCTGGGTATAGGCGCATTTAATGTCACTTACTGCGCGTTAGGAAAGCCTAACTGACGCCATGATTCATAAACAAAAACAGCCACTGCATTTGATAAGTTCATACTTCTACTATTTGCTTGCATTGGAATACGCACGCGTTGCTCATTCGGTAGTGACTGAATTAAATCATCCGGTAAGCCACGTGTTTCTGGACCAAACACTAAGCAATCACCTGCTTCATAGCTAGCTTGATGATGGAATTGACTGCCTTTGGTGGTGCACGCATATACTTTTTTTGGCTGGCATTTTTCAAGGTATGCTGCAAACGAGGCATGGCGTTGCACATGGCTAAATTCATGGTAATCAAGGCCTGCTCTTTTTACGCGCTTATCGTCCCATTCAAAGCCTAAAGGCTCAATTAAATGCAAAGCATAGCCCGTATTTGCACACAGGCGAATAATATTTCCCGTGTTAGGTGGTATTTCAGGTTGGTATAAAACGATATCAAGCATAACGAGCCTTATTGGTGATCTACATTTTGACGTTCGAGAGTATACACGAAACAGATAAAAAAAATGATATACTCATTTTAAGCAAATATTTTAAGCATAGGCAAAACGTGCATCAGCGTAGTTACGAGTTTTGGGTAAAAACAGCAAGTGCAGTCACCATGGTGATGGTGAGCTTGATGATTGCGGCTAAATGTTGGGCATGGCTTGCATCTGGCTCTGCATCAATGCTTGGCTCACTGACAGATTCTTTGATGGATATTATCGCCTCAGCAATGAGTTTTATGGTGCTTGGTTATGCCTTGCGCCCTGCGGATGACGACCATCGCTTTGGTCATGGGAAAGCTGAAGCTTTAGCTGGGTTAGGGCAAGCTGCTTTTATTGCCGGTTCTGGCTGTTTATTAGCGTTTCATGGCATTGAGCGGTTATTTAATCCAGTGGTACTAAATCACTCTATGCTGGGCGTGTGGGTGAGCATTTTTGCCATTGTCTGTACTTTAGTGGTGGTTTACGTACAAACTAAAGTTATAAGGCATACCGAATCTATTGCGATCAAAGCAGACTCAGTACATTACAAAGGTGACTTAATTTTAAATGCCGCAGTATTGATTGCGATATTACTGGCACAAAGTGGCATGCTTTACGCCGATCCTATTTTTGCTATTGGCGTTGCCGGTTATTTACTTTATAACAGTTGGGATATTGCTAGGCAAAGCGCTGATCATTTAATGGATAAAGAGCTACCAGAGGAAGAAAAAGCTAGCATTATAGCAATCGCTAACAGTCATAATGACGTATTTGGCGTACACGATATCCGCACGCGACAAGGCGGTAAAGTTAAGTTTATTCAAATGCATTTAGAGCTTGAAGATCAATTGCCTTTGATCCGCGCTCACTATGTAGCGGATGAAGTGGTGGCGATGATCCAACAAGAATTTAATTGTGAAATGGATATTTTGATCCACCAAGATCCCATGTCACTGAGTCAAACAAATGCTCAACTCAGTGAATCACAAAATTGATAAAAACGGCTAAGTACAGCTTGGCGAATGGTATCTTGTTCAAACAATAACTCGTGCTTAGCATTCGCAAATGTTTGCAAAATAGCATTACTTTGACGGTGAACTAAGGCTAATTGGGCTTGGTTATCAACCACAGTGTCGTGCTCTGCACTGGCTACAAAAAGTGGTATCGATAGCTGTTGTTGCTCAAGAGTTGCCATAAAAGAAAAAGCTTCATTTAACCAACCGTAAGTTACTCCTCCTAATTGTAGCGCACTATCCGTTTGGTAGGTTTGTCTAAATAAATCATAGCGAGTTTCGCTACTGGTAAGGTCGTTCTGGGTAAAAGCAATAGGCAGATAATCTGCTTGGCCAAACGCATAGTGTTTATTAAAACCAAATAAACAGGCAATACGGGCGGCAAGTTTAGCCAGTGATTTGGGAGTGCCTTTGGTGAAAATATCAAACATAGGGGAAGACAAAAATACCCCACTGTAGTTATGTTCAAACCGAGTTAGGAAATCAAAGGCAATTGCACCGCCCATTGAATGCCCTAGGATAATCTTTTTGCCTTGGTAGAGTTTACTGACAATTAAACGGTCAAACAGGGCGAAATCATCGGCATAATCACTAAATTTATTAACAAAACCTTTATGAGGATTGGCTAAAACGCGATAAGAGCGGCCTTGGCCTTGATGATCAATAATAAACACCGCGTAGTTATTTTTATATAACTCCCAAATCAGCTCTTGGTATTTATCTAATCCCTCAATGCGTCCGGAGCAAATAACAACCGCAGCCTTAGCATGCTCAGGTATCACATAGCCATAATATAAATCGCCATTATCGGTAGGCAGCTGCGATTTGTGCAACTGCTGCTGAAAAAAAAGTGTGATCTCAGGTTGTTGGGTAAGTAGGTTTTGTTCTGTACTGTAAAACATAATGGCCATGATTATTGTTGTTTATCCAGTGGTAAGGCGATACGCACACATAACCCACTTGGTTGTTTATTATGCAGCGTTAAACTGCCAGCATGAGCGGCAATGGCATTTTTAGCAATCGCTAAGCCAAGTCCTGTACCACCGCTAGTTCTGTCTCTTGCATCGGATTGTCGAAAAAATGGCTCGCATAGCTTAGTTAAATTTTGTGGCTCAACACCTGGACCATCATCACAGATTTCAATATAAATAGCATCGCTTAAACTTAATGTAATTGTGATGTTTTTCTCTGAGTATTTGATAGCGTTACGTAATACGTTTTCTAACGCACTGGCAATTAGGCTCTCATCACAATGAATATCAATATTTAGGTTACCGTTTACGAGTAATTGTTTGTGGGTCTGTTTAGCCTCAAATTGTGCGTCATTTAAAACGTGATCAATAATGATCTGTAAGGATTGTTGATGCAGCGATAGCGCCTGACTTTTCGCCTCTAAGCGCGATACTTGCAGCACATCAGCAATCATTTTATCGAGTTGATTTGCTTCTTTTTCAATGCGTAATAAATAGGTTTGGTTTTCTTCCGGCGTTTGCATTTGCGCAAGCCCTGTGGCCATTTTAAGACGAGTTAGGGGGGAGCGCAACTCGTGAGATATATCAGCCAATAAGCGCTTTTGTGCACTAATAAGTTGCTCTAACTGAGTTGCCATACTATTAAAGTCACGGCCAAGTACGGCTAGTTCATCTTGTCTGTTTGGATCAATTTCAGCACGCGCGGTTAAATCGCCGTCAGAGAGCTTAATTGCAGCTTGCTTTAAGTGATTAATAGGCGCAATTAGATTACGACTAAATATAAAACTTAAAGTTAATGAAGCCAGTAAAGCAATGATCACTTTTAGCCAAATCGGCATCAACTTTAATCGGATAAAAAATGGCGGTTGATGATTCTCATCAATTTCGTATAGATAAAATTGTCCCTCAGGAAGGTTTATTTTTATTGGTCCGAATGCTTGATAATACTCGGTAAAAATAATTTGTGGCGACATGTTCTTAGTAAAATTAAGTAAACTTAAATCAATCTCGCTTGATGGTACTCTGCTACTGAGCGAGTGATCGGGTTGATCTGAATTCAAATATAGTAACTTTCTTTTTGCACGCCGAGGATGGGTTAAAATCTCAGTAATCGATTTGTTATGTTTTAATGCCATACGTTCGATGCCTTTGGCCGTGTATTGCAAGTTTTTCAGCATGGGTCCATGTAAGTTTTCACAACTGACTTGATTGGTCGCAATGTTACTTAAAAACACCAATGCAGTAATGGTGCCTATTACAGTTAGCCAAAACCATACAAAAATTTTGAAAAATAAAAAGTGCTGAGGGTGCTTCAGCCAAGAAAACAGAGTTTTATTACTCCCCTTGGATAAAGACATAACCCGTTCCTCGCATGGTTTTTATTCGTTCTGCATTGTTGAACTCGGCAATTTTTTTACGAATATTACTGACATGCATATCAATTGAGCGATCGAAAGAGGCGAGGCGCCTACCGAGCACTTCTTCACTTATTTGTTCTTTACTGACCACTTCACCCGCGTGTTTAACCAGTAAAGCGAGTACTTCATATTCAGTACCAGTCAGGCTTAGCGGGTGTTCATCTACATACGCTTCGCGGGCAGCTAAATTTATAACAATATTATTAACGGTTAACTTATTGCTACTGGTATTTGCTAGGCTAGTAATATGCTCAATACGACGGGCAATCGCTTTTACTCGGGCAAGTAATTCTCGGTGGTTAAAAGGTTTTGGAATGTAATCATCAGCGCCTAGTTCAAGGCCAAAAATACGATCAAAGTCTTCACCTTTGGCGGTCAGCATGATCACCGGCGTTAATTTTTTTTGCCTAAGCTGTTTTAATACTTCAAAGCCATCGAGTTTAGGAAGCATTACATCGAGTAAAATTAATGCATATTCTTGCTCAAGCGCTTGTTTTAAGCCTTGTTCACCATTATGCGCACATTCTATTTGAAAACCTTGCGCAGTTAAGTACTCCGAGAGTAACTCACATAAACCGGTATCATCATCAATCATTAATAGCTTCATTTGCTCACCTTAACCACGCTGGAATAACTTCATTTTACGCCTTAACGCACTTAAAAGTGAACCTTTACACAACCTTTACATTGCTTTGCGCTACTTTGCACTAGGTTAGTTATAGTGAATATAACAACTGAACAGACACTAAGTTACAACCAAGCAAAGGTAATGATTATGACTATTTCAAATAAACTTTCTAAACTAGTATTAATTTGTGGATTAGCAACAGCAACCTTAGGCACTGGTGCCGTAATAGCAAAAGAGGGCATGGCTCATAAGCCTGGCCATTTTCATCAGCACAAACAAGCACGCTTTTTACTCTCTGAGCGCGGGGTTAAAAAGCTTGATTTAACTGAACAACAACAAACTCAGCTAAAAAGCATTTTTGCTGCGCAAAAAGCACAGTTTAAAGCGCTACGTGGCAACGATAAAGATGCCATGAAGCAAGCGCGTGTGGCACATAAAGCACAAATGCAAGCATGGTTAGATATGCCAACCTTTGATGAAGCCGCAGCAAAAGAGTTATTAGCGCAGCGCCAAACTAAAGGCGAGCAATTTGCTTTAATTAATTTAAAAACGCAGCATCAAGTATGGCAAATACTAAATGCTGAACAGCGCGAAAAGTACCAAGAAATTAAAAAGCACATACGTAAAAAAGGCCACAAAAATAGTGACAAAAAACGCAGCCGTGACGAACAAACGCCAGGCTAAGTAATTATCAAAATTATTAAGGCGAAAAAAGAGCGCGGGAGAGAGCCTGCGTTTTTTGTATTCACTTCTAGCCATCCATGTAGCAGCTATTTTATATCGCGTCATAGTGCTCAGTAACCTCGAGCTGTTGCGTGAATCGACATCGGTTTATGTTCGTTTAAGCCGTTTTGTTTATTTAACAAGCAGTTAAACTCAGAGAGTGATTTTTTTCTTTACCTTTAGCGAAACTTCTCTATAATTCGTCGTCATTGCAGGGGCGTAGTTCCAATTGGTAGAACAGCGGTCTCCAAAACCGATGGTTGGGAGTTCGAGTCTCTCCGCCCCTGCCACTTCTTCTTTACATAGCCTTGATTACTTCTTATATTGTTCTAGTGTTTAAATCTACTGAGTTTTTATGCATCCACGATACGCAGCTATTTTTGGTATAGAAAACCTCGAACTAAATCAGCATTTCCAATTACAGCCTGTTGATGAACAACGTTCTGATGCTCCAAGTGCAGCGCCGCAGGTGAATATAGAGCTAAGTACAACGCTATTGGCAGATTTAAATCGCGCTATTGCCCCATTAATAATTAGCCAAGTAGTGCAAAGCAATAAGCTGGCATGGCATGATGGTCAATTGAGCTTACCAACCCAGCAGCTTAATGCTGATAATAAACGCGCGCTATGGACGCTGATGAGTACACACCTTGATAACCTTTGAATCTGTTACTGAATTATCCATTGATGCGCTGATGCGTGTTGAAAACGCGTGTCACACTCATCCGTGGACAATAAACACTATGCAATCATGTCTCGCTGGGCGTTACTTTAATTTAGCGGCGTTTAATGAGCAGCAAATTATTGGTTTTTATATCGGTGAAAAAGCAGGGCCTGACTTTACTTTAATGGACATCTGCGTAGCACCTGATTTTCAGGGGCAGGGGATTGCAAAACAATTGCTCGCAGCGTTTATTGAATACGGCGAAAAACACCACGCTGACAACTTATTTTTAGAAGTACGTGAAACCAATACTCGCGCCATCGCCTTGTATGAGCGGGCAGGCTTTAGTGAAATGTCGGTACGTAAAAATTACTACCCAAGTGATGACCCATCAAAAAAGGGTCATGAAGATGCTATTTTAATGGGTATGACATTACTTTTTGGTTAATGACTGTTCTTGTTGCAAGGTGTATTTTATCGCTTCAATTAAGCTCAGTGCTAAATAATCACGACGATTGTGATCACGGCCACGTAAATTGTCTTCAAGTGTAGCCGCCGCATGGTGAATATTACTAAAACCAAAACAACCAGCACTGCCTTTTAAACTATGGGCCAGCGCTCTGAGCTGTTCCCACTCACCATTATTGTATAGCTGTGTAACGTCGGTTAAATAACCCGGCAGTTTTAAGCGATAGTTGTCGTTGATCTGTTGAAATTTTTCGCTGTTTAGCAAGCTATCCCATTTATTTTGACTGTCTTTTTCAATATTTAAATAACTAACAAGTACACTTTCTAAGGCATCTTTATCGATAGGCTTAGCCAGTGCTTCGTCACAACCGGCTTGCAAATAGGTATTTACGTCATCTTTCATTACATTCGCGGTAAGTGCAATGATCGGCCCATTGAAGGCTGCATGGCGGAGCATCTGGGTGGCTTCTAAGCCGCCCATTACCGGCATTTGCATATCCATAATGATTAATTGATAGTCATTCACCAGCGCCATTTCAACAGCTTCTGCACCATTGTTGGCTATATCAGGCTCAAGCCCCCATGTTTGCAGTAATAACTTGATCAGTACTTGGTTGTCAGGGTTATCCTCGGCGACTAATATATTGGCATCAAAGCTATTTTCTGCAAATGAAAGCTGTAAGTCCTTGGTGGGAGTTAATTGACTTAACTCGGTCAGCATTGGCACTGTTTGTTGTTTATCAGCAGGTAAGTTACAGGCAATTTGCACGCAGAAACAACTTCCTTGGCCATGCGTGCTTGTTACATAAACATCACCACCGAGCAATTGCGCTAAATTTTTAGAGATACACAAGCCTAAGCCTGTGCCGCCAAAGCGTCGTGTTGTTGTTGTATCAGCTTGTTCAAAAGGTTTAAATACCCGTTCAACTTCTCGCTCTGACATACCAATCCCGCTATCCTTAATGGCAAATTCTATGAGTTGTAAATCACTGTTATAGGTAATATCTAACTCAATCAAACCTTGTTCGGTAAATTTCACTGCATTGCTGGCAATATTAATGAGAATTTGCTTTAAACGAGTGCTATCACTATTAATTATGCGCGGCAATGGTAAGTGAAAATTGATATTGCAATTGAGCCTTTTTTCTTGTGACAAGGGCCGAATGATTGAATCTATATCATGAACTAACTGCACAATATCTAACGGCTCCTTTTCAACGGCTAATTTCTCGGCTTCGATTTTCGACAAGTCTAAAATATTATTAATTAATTCAAGTAGATGCTTTGAATTACGTAATATAGTACTCAGATGCAAAGCATCACCGCTGGTTTTATTGCTGTGTAATAGTTGCTCGGTAAAGCCCATAATTGCGGTTAGTGGTGTACGAATTTCATGACTCATGTTAGCTAAAAAGCGGCTTTTTAACTGGTTCGCTTGCTCTGCTTGGGCAATGGCTACCTCGAGTTGGCTATTCATGGTTTCAAGTGCCTTGGTACGGCTTTCTACTTTATCTTCAAGGTGATGTTTATATTCTTCAAGTTCGTCTTGATAATGACGAATTTGGTTCACCATGTGGTTAAAATCATTAAATAATATCCCCACCTCATCATTATTATGGGCAGGCAAATATACCGACAAATCGCCGTCACCTACTCGATGGCTGGCTGCCCCAAGTAACTCAATTGGGTTAAGTAGTAAATTACGTACCACAATAAAAATCAGCATCGGCAAGGTGATCACTGAAATAATCACAATCAACGCGGTAATTAAACTGATAGCTTTACCTGATTGATAAAGCAAAGCTTTAGGAATGGTAGAGACATAATAATAACCGCCGCTCATTTGGATGGCGTAACTCATTCGTTCAACTTTATCTATGCTCGATAGCTCTATGGTTGAGAGCTTACTTAGGTTGGCTAAGTCGTGAATTTGTTGCAGCTCATATTCACTAATATATTGACCGCGCTTATCGTAGTCTGAACTAAATAATATTTTGCCATTGCTAGTCAGTAATAAATTTAACGTATTGTTATAGGGCGCTTCTAAAATGCTGGTGTTTAAAATTGACGGTTCAACGTGCACTACAATAAACCCTAGTTGTTGCGGGCGTTTTAGATAGTAATCAGCACTGTAAATACGTTGAATAAAATACAAACTGGTGGTGCCATCTTGTTTTTGCACCATAAACTGTTGTTGACGCAAGTTACTTTGTAAAACTTGTGAGAAAAATGGATAGCTGATTGGTGCGGTATTTAAATTACTAGAGTAATAGGCGTCACTTTGACCATCCGAAGAGACTAAGTTTACGCTAATAATATCAGGGTAAGCTTCTGAATAACTTGCAAATACATCCATTAGCGCGCCTAAGCGGCGAGTATAATTGCCGTTATCGCGTAAGTCATCGGCTAAAAAGTCACTTAGTACAGGGGAGGCTGAGAGTAATTTTGTGGTTGAGTGGAACGAATCAATGTAATGGAACATTTTTTGTTGTTGCTGTTCAACGAAACGGCTAACAATGATCTCGGCTTGCTTTTGCGTGGAGCTGGTTACGTTGGTGAGAGTAAAACCACCTAAAAACAGCAACGGTAAAATCACCAAAGGTGTGATATACCATAATAATCTTATACTTAGCTTACTGGTTTTCATACCCAAACAAAATATCCTCCATGCAATCTTCCAATAGTATGCGTTAGCGAAAAATTACACAAGTTTAGTGCGTTTACCGCAGTAAATGAGTTGAGCTGATTTGAAACCAAGTGATCAGCTAATTACTTGCAATCGTTGCTTTTTTGGCTAAGACAAACAAGGTATAATGTGAGTAATTCTATTTTATATTTACAGTGCGTAGCAAAGACCTGTGCTTAGGTTTATTTTTGGTTGCGCCTTGTTATGACTTAAAGCGGCTGACATGTCTAATTTATTAAACGAAATCAATACGCGACGCACGTTCGCTATCATCTCGCACCCCGATGCTGGTAAAACCACCATCACTGAAAAAGTACTGTTATTCGGACAAGCAATTCAAAAAGCCGGTACTGTTAAAGGCCGTGGTTCAAACCAGCACGCAAAATCAGACTGGATGGAAATGGAAAAAGAGCGTGGTATCTCAGTAACGACCTCTGTAATGCAGTTTCCATATAATAAAGCGCTAGTAAATTTACTGGATACCCCTGGGCATGAAGATTTCTCTGAAGATACTTATCGTACGCTTACCGCGGTAGATTCATGTTTGATGGTGATTGATGCGGCAAAAGGTGTGGAAGATCGTACCCGTAAATTAATGGAAGTAACGCGCTTACGTACCACGCCAATTGTGACATTTATGAATAAATGTGACCGTGATATACGTGACCCAATGGAGCTGTTAGACGAAGTTGAGACTGAACTTAACATCGCATGTGCACCAATTACTTGGCCTATCGGCTGCGGCAAAGAGTTTAAAGGTGTTTATCATATTCACCGTGGTGAAACCTTGTTATACAAAACCGGCCAAGGCCATACTATTCAGGAAGTGCGTAGTATTAAAGGGCTTGATAACCCAGAGCTTGATGAAGCGATTGGTGATGAGCTTGCTGAGCAATTACGTGAAGAGTTAGAACTTGTTATTGGTGCATCGCACGAATTTGATTTAGAGCTATTTTTAGCGGGTGAGTTATCGCCGGTATATTTTGGTACAGCGCTTGGTAACTTTGGTGTTGACCATGTGCTTGATGGCCTGACTGAGTGGGCACCAACGCCATTACCGCGTGAAACAGAAGACCGTACTGTTGTTGCAACAGAAGAAAATTTCACCGGGTTTGTATTTAAAATCCAAGCAAACATGGATCCAAAACACCGTGATCGTATTGCGTTTATGCGTATTGTGTCGGGTAAATACAGCCAGGGCATGAAAATGAACCATGTGCGGATAGGTAAACAAGTCAGTATTTCTGATGCGGTAACTTTTATGGCCGGCGACCGTGAGCGTGCAGCTGATGCCTATGCAGGCGATATTATTGGTTTACATAACCACGGTACAATTCAAATTGGTGATACCTTTACGCAAGGCGAAAAGCTTAAATTTAGTGGTATTCCGAACTTTGCGCCGGAGTTGTTCCGTCGTATTCGTTTGCGCGATCCACTAAAACAAAAGCAGTTATTAAAAGGCTTAGTACAGCTATCTGAAGAAGGTGCAGTACAAGTATTTAGACCGCTAATTAATAACGACTTAATTGTAGGCGCGGTTGGTATATTGCAGTTTGATGTGGTTGTAGCGCGTTTGAAAGCAGAATATAACGTAGATGCTCTATACGAAAGTGTAAATGTAAATACCGCACGTTGGGTGAGTTCGGATGACGTTAAAAAGTTTGAAGATTTTAAACGTAAGTGCGAAAGCAACTTAGCGCTTGATGGCGGCGATAACTTAACTTACATAGCGCCAAGTCGCGTAAATCTTAATTTATCAATAGAGCGTTACCCTGAAGTGACATTTAACCACACGCGTGAAAATTAGACTCAAATTTTAATTTTAAGCCCGCCAACGCGGGCTGGTAAAGGTAATAAATTACATGAATATTCGTACCCTACTAATTGAAAGAGCCATCGCAGCCATGACTGGCGCAGGCCTACCAGCAGATACTAACCCTGCGGTAACACAGAGTACTCGTGCACAATTTGGTGACTACCAAATTAATGGTGCAATGGGCGCTGCTAAAAAAATGAAAAGCAACCCGCGAGAGCTTGCACAGCAAATTATTAATCACTTAAATGTAAGTGATATCGCAGACAAAACAGAAATTGCTGGCCCTGGTTTTATCAATATCCACCTAAAACCTGAGTTTTTAGCGCACAGCTTAAAAGCGGCAAACCAAGATGCAAAACTGGCTGTTGCTGAGCATGCACAACCGCAAAAAGTAGTGGTTGATTACTCATCACCTAACCTTGCTAAAGAAATGCACGTAGGGCATTTACGTTCAACGATCATTGGTGACGCAGTAGTACGTGCACTGGAGTTTCGCGGCGACACGGTTATTCGTCAAAATCACATGGGCGATTGGGGCACACAATTTGGTATGCTGATTGCGCATTTAGAAGATCAAATCAGCCAAGGTGTTGATTTAGATTCTGTGGCACTGGCTGATCTAGAAACTTTCTACCGCGACGCTAAAAAGCGTTTTGATGATGAACAAGGCTTTGCCGATAAAGCTCGTGACTACGTAGTAAAACTGCAAGGTGGTGACGCGCACTGTGAAAAATTGTGGAAACTATTTATAGCTACTTCTGTAAAACATTCCGAAGAAGTATACAAACGCTTAAATGTAACACTTACGCCAGACGACATTATGGCTGAAAGTGCTTATAACAGTGAGCTGAACAATATCATTAAGCTCTTACAAGATAAAAATATTGCCGTTGAGTCACAAGGTGCACAGGTGGTTTTTTTGGATGAGCTGGCAAATAAAGATGGTGAGCCATCAGTGTTTATCGTGCAAAAGTCAGGTGGCGGTTTCTTATACGCAACCACCGATTTAGCTGCCTGTAATTACCGTTCAAACAAGTTAGGCGCAGCCCGCATTTTAATTTTTGTTGATGCGCGTCAAAGCTTACACTTCAGTCAAGTAGAGCTTACAGCCCGTAAAGCCGGTTTACTGCGCGATGAAACTAGCTACGAGTTTTGCCCATTTGGCACCATGATGGGTGAAGACGGCAAACCATTTAAAACCCGTACTGGTGGCACAGTAAAATTAGCCGATTTACTTGAAGAATCAATTGTTCGTGCAACCGCAAAACTTGCTGAGCGTGAATCTGATTTAAGCGACGCTGAGCGCAGTGAAATTGCCCGCAAAGTTGGTATTGGCGCAGTTAAATACGCTGATTTATCGAAAAACCGTACTAGTGATTATATTTTCAACTGGGACAGTATGCTTAGCTTTGAAGGCGCAACAGCACCTTACCTACAATATGCCTACACACGTGTACGCAGTATTTTCCGTAAATCAGGCATAGACGCAGCAAATTTAAACGCAGATGTCGCGATTGTTGAGCCGCAAGAAAAAACCCTAGCGCTTAAACTACTGCAATTAGAAGAAGTACTTGATCAAATGATCAGTGAGGCAACCCCACACGTATTGTGTAGTTACTTATACGAGCTTGCCAGCCTATACATGACCTTCTACGAAGCTTGCCCAGTACTTAAAGAAGGTGTAGAGCCAAGTGTACGTGACAGCCGGTTAGTGTTGTGTAATTTGGTGGCGGATACGCTGAAAACAGGATTGGATCTGTTAGGCATCGAAGTCATGGAGCAAATGTAATCTGCTGCGTGTAGTTCGCTTTAGCTGCGTTAATGAGTTTATTTAGCCTAAGTCACATACAAAATACGTATGCTCCTTGGCATAAATAAACTCACTGCCTTGCTAGCGCTCCTACACTTGCAGATAATTTTAAGTGCTAGGTGCTAGGTGCTAGGTGCTAGGTGCTAGGTGTAGCTTGACACTGAGCTGCAATTGTTTAATTTTACAGCTTACAGCTGATAAAGAAGGATTTGATATGAAACTCGAAGATATTCGTCGCGAGTACCTGCAAAATGGGTTAAGCGAAGATAATTTGCTTGATTGCCCATTTAAGCAATTTGAAAAATGGCTTGATAATGCTGTAACGGCTAATTTATCAGATCCAACGGCGATGGTGGTGGCAACGGTTGATGAAACCGGTCAGCCTTCACAACGTATTGTGTTGTTAAAGCATCTTGATGATAACGGGTTTGTGTTTTTTACCAATACCGGCTCACGTAAAGCACAAGAGCTTAAAGGCAATAACAAAATATCGCTGCACTTTCCGTGGCACACCATGGAACGCCAAGTAATTGTGTACGGTGAAGCTAAACCTTTACCAGCGTCAGCAGTTGCCAAGTACTTTTTATCACGCCCTAAAGAAAGTCAGTTAGCAGCATGGGCGTCAGCACAAAGCCGACCGGTTTCATCGCGTAAAGTGTTGATGGAAACTTTTGCTAATATGAAAAATAAATTTGCTAAGGGTGAAATTCCACTCCCTGATTTTTGGGGCGGCTATTGTGTAGTACCGACTAAAATTGAGTTTTGGCAAGGTGGTGCGCATCGTCTTCATGACCGTTTTATGTACCAGCGCCAAGCTGATAATAGTTGGCAAGTCACTCGTTTAAACCCATAACTTGTTATGACGTTTATTGATTCTCACTGCCACTTTGATTTTGCTGAATTTGATACCGAGCGCGTGCAACTTATGGTGCAATGTCAGCAGCTGGGAATTGAAACCTTAATCGTGCCAGGGGTTACCTTGGCACAATCTCATTCGTTAATTTCTTTTTCTCAACAATATTCTTGTGTACGTATTTGTATGGGGTTGCACCCTTATTTTATGGCAGAACATATTGATGATCATCTAGCTAAATTGAGTGAGCTTGCCTTACAATATCGTACACAGCTGGTGGCGATTGGTGAGTGTGGTATCGATCGTAGTATTGAAAATATCGAAAAACAAACTCAGATATTTGAGCATCATATCGACCTTGCTAATCAGCTTGAGTTACCATTGATAGTACATCATCGACAAAGCCATGATCTTATTGCACAGTCACTGAAACGCTGTAAGCCAAAATATGGTGGCGTTATACATGCTTTTTCAGGCTCATTACAACAAGCACAGTATTATATTAAACAGGGTTTTAAACTCGGGGTAGGCGGGGTGATCACTTATCAGCGAGCGCAAAAAACACGCTCCGTTGTTGCTCAAATAGCACCGCAGCACTTACTATTAGAAACAGATGCACCTGCAATGCCGTTAGCGGGGTTTCAGGGGCAAATAAATACGCCGTTACAGTTACCCTTGGTATTTGAGCAGCTATGTCAATTAAAGCAGATCACAACGCCTTACAAGGCGGGTTTTCAAAAGCAGCTTTATAATTCGTGCTCAGAACTTTTTCGAATATAACGGTTTACTTGCCAGCGTTTTAAACCACGCCCTAATTGCCAAGTAAAAATACAGGTGATCACGAGCATCAGTAATACTTGGCGGCCTAAGTCATGAAAGCTGCTATGACTGGTTGCCACTGCTGAGCGGGTCAAATAGGTTATTGCAACAAATCCCAGTGGGCGGTCGTCATCACTGATTATCGGTTCAACAAACGGGGTTTTAAGTTTACTAATACCTGGAGTGGAGTTGGGCAGCTTACCTAAAATATGGTGAGCTTGCCAATTATCGCTACTGGCGATAAGTATGCCTTGCTGATCGTAAATCGTTGCTGCCAGTACAAACTCATCTTTGCTTATGCTGTTACATAAGGCTGTTAATTCAGGTTTGTTTTTTTCAAGTAGCGGCGTTTTGGCATTGAGAGCCATAAAACGAGTTAAGCTTTTTGCTGTGCTGTCGGCACTATCATAAAGCAACTGGTGGCTTTGAAAACTACCATTAACAGCAACCCAAGTCAGCAATACAAAGCATGCCGCAGCAATACTTAATCGCACTAGACGTTGCCTAATAGATGCTGAAATAGGGTTTTTGAGATGGTTATTTTTCATAGTCACCGTTTACGCTGCTGACAGCTTTTGTTTTTGATGTTACAACTAAGCGTAACTATAACCTTAAATCCCCCTTGATGGCTAATTAACTGTTATTTTACAGGGGAGACATTAGTATCATTTTTGGAGTTATTATGACATTGGAGCGCTTTGCGAGCCTTTCATCAGAGCAGTTATCGGCACAGCTGTCGTTAGGTAATTGGTATCACTATCAAGATACTTTCTTAGTACCCACAAACTTATCAATTGATCCGCAAGGAATGTTTAGCATTGCTTTTTCTGGGGATTTTAGTGGCCAACAACTAGCTAATATAATTAACTTTTTAGCTCAGCAGCAGTTTATAGTCAGCGCATTTTGTCGTTATCAACCAGAGCCAAAATTAAGCCCCGCACTGTGTTTTTACAGCGAGGCACCCAGTTCAATCATTAATCCTTTGGTACTGAATGAATTTGCCCATCCATTGGGATTTCAGCTTGTACAAGTTAACCAGCCACCGCGCCTGACTAACCCAGGCCTATTGGTAATGGATATGGACTCAACCGCGATTACCATTGAATGTATTGACGAAATCGCAAGGCTTGCTGATGTCTATGGTGATGTCGCTGCGGTAACTGCGCAAGCGATGGCTGGTAAGTTAGATTTTAGTGAAAGCTTACATCAACGAGTCGCTAAACTTGCGGGGATTGAGCAAAGCTTAATTGATGAACTAAAAAATAGCTTACCATTAATGCCAGGGATCAAAGCGTTATGCCAAGTGCTGAAGCAACATAATTGGTATTTAGCCATTGCCTCAGGTGGCTTTGTACCGTTTGCTGAACAAGTGCAAAAACTGCTTGAACTAGATGAAGTACATGCCAATATGTTGGAATTTAAAGATAATAAGTTAACAGGTAAAGTGCTAGGCACAATTGTTGATGCGCAGCAAAAGGCCGTGGTGTTGAGTCAATTACAGCAACGATTAAATTTACCTACACAGCAAACAGTGGCGATTGGTGATGGTGCGAATGATTTAACCATGATGGCTGCGGCAGGACTCGGTGTTGCAGTGCACGGTAAACCTAAAGTTGTTGAACAAGCCCAAGCTGCAATTTGTCAGGGCTCGCTATTACAATTGTTATACTTACTAACTATTCCTGTTATTAAGTAACGGAGTTAAGTAAGGCGTTTAAGCCAAATCTGTTTGCGCTTATTCATTTGTTCTACCAGCTCTGCGGTAAAGTCCAAATGACTAAGCGTTTCATCTGTTATATCAACCATGTCACCAACACCAGTGACGGCCCACAGTGCCTCTTCAAGATCTTTTGCTTTGTGCAATGCATATTGACTTACGTATTTAAGCTCGTTAGCTAAGTAATCAGTATCGGGGCGGCCTGTGCGTGAAATATAAATACGCATTATAAAGAGTAACTCAGATTTGAGGCCTTTCTTTAAAAAGAGCAACAGTGGGGCATAATCATCACTAGCACTGCACTTGCTTTTTATGGCGTCTTCAATGGTTGATTTTTTAGGATCAAAACGAATAAATAAAGTGAAAGGTAACGGTGGATCTTGACGGCTACGATCTTTTATAAGCGGTGTGATCACGTCATTGAGCTGCTCTGGCGATAAAAAAGCATCAATGCTGGTAGTATTATTAAGCAAGCCATAGTTTTGCAAAATGATATGCAATGGGCTCGGGTACAAGCCTTGACCAATTGCACCAGTTTTAAAATGTGCTGCTTCTTTATGTAAATAAAATGGAAATTGGCAAACACTTTTAGTGACCATATTGCGCAGCGCTGTCGATAAGCCTGGCACTTTTGGCGCTTCTTCAGATACTTTTAATTTATCTTTGTTATTTTCAATTAACAGCGTAAAAAACTTTACCCCCTCGTGTGGGTTATCAGCAATACGCGAGGCTTTTAAGTTGATAGTGGTGAACGATTTACTAACCGCCATCACTTCGTACTTTAAGTTACTCAGCGTGTGCTTCTTGGTTATTTTTTGCAGCTCAGGCAAGCTTAATTCAACAATTTCGCCTTTTTGAAAAGTAACCGGTTGGTCGCATTCAATTTGCAAACCCATCACCGAAAAATCACGGCTATGAGCGGTATGTGTTTGTTCATCGTGAGTGGTTAATACTACATCGGTTTTATACAAATAGCGTTTGTGAGAGCGCAGATTTACATACTCTAAATCAACGGTTTCAAGCTTTGGTGGGGTTTTATGTTTACCGTGACCAAAGCGCTTGAGCTGATTAACTATACTTTTATCGTAACTAAAGCTTTGGTAATGGGCTTGTTCAACGTCTGTTCCTACCGCAGTTAAAATCACGAGGTATTTAACGTCTTTGAGCATTCCTTGTACGCGAGGAGTTGGTGGCTTGTTCAATTTTTCAATATCTTTGCCTGCGGTATTTGGCAAGCTCAACGGAATATATGAATCTTCAGGATGACTTGGCATTAACTGTACTTTAAAGCATTGCCAGCTTTCTTTTTGACTACCAAAACCAAAAAATAACGCGCTTAATTGCGGCTCTGCAGTTAATTCAGTACGTGTTGCTGAGTAATAATATACTTTACCAGCAACTACATGGGTAAAGGTATATAAATACTCTTCTTTAACTGGGGCTGGGTTACTCAATAACTGAGCTAAGCGTCGCTGATTTAAAATGGTGTATAAACATGACAGCTTTCGCTCATCACAAAAATAACGCTGAATAAAGATATTGTTTTCAGTGGTCAGCACTAAACTTGGGTAGAGCTTATCGTTTTGCAAACTAAAAAAAGTAAATAACGAGGTAACACGGGGAATATAATACTGCTCATAGCCTTTTGATACGACGGCATCTAAGGTGTTATCTAAATTTACCTTATAACGACGCTTATTGCCGTGAATAAAGCTTTCTAAAAACTCATCAAATTTTTCGTTGTTTTCTATAAAAGTACGTTTTAAGCGAATGTGATTAAATTCCAAAGAGGTTTTCTCAACAGCAACAACTTCATATTGAATACCGTTTTTTAAACCCAATTCAAAATCTTGCTCAAGACCCACTAAGCGCAGTCCTAATCGCTGCCCTTTTTTCACTTGATAGCGCGGTGAGAGCTTTATTTTTGCGCCACTTAAAGAGATATCTGAAGTGGTTGCCGCAATGGTGTTGTCTTGGCTGAGTTCGACAGTAATTTTGATTGAATAGTTCATCCGTTCTTCACGGCGACTTTCATAAGAGGCAAACTTAATAACTTGGCAATCTAATTTTTGTTCATTCTGTAATTCAGGTTGTTGTGCTTGTTCAGCCGCTTTTTTTTGCATTACGCGATGGTTATTATCGGTGCTCATTACTGCTTCGTAAACAGCAAGGGTATAACCACCATGACGTTCTATGGCTTGTTCAAATACCGCAATGGCGGTTTCATCCATAAAGTGTTGTTTGCCTTCATACTCATAAGGTCTAACTTGGCCTGTTACTTGGCCGCGTAAATCAATAAAGCGGGCGATAGGTTGTGACAAGCGCGACATTTCCATCTTGATCAAGAACTGCTCAGGTTTTGTTAACCCCGTAGTCATTGATTTAAAGATCGTATCAAATTTGGCATTGCCTAAATATGATTTAAGCTCGTCAACTAAACTTTCATATTTAAGTAGAGTGTCCTCAGTCATTTATAAAACCATCGCCGTCTATTCTAAAAAGTTGGTATACTGCACATGTATTCTCACACTCACTTGGTTGCTGATTTGCAGCATGTACGGTGTAATGAGTTACCATCTTTAATTTTTATTATTATGAGATAGCCAAATAAATGGCTCATTACTTTAGTTTATTAATCAAAAAAGCCCAAGCGCAAAAGATTAAGCAAAAAGTATGCCCTAAAGTAAAAGTGATCAACCTTGCTTTTTATATCTCTCGATTGTGGCGTTGAATTACCTGATTGGCAAGGCCAATATTCAGGCTCCATAACGCAACAATAAATTAAAGATCTTCCTAGTATGGACATAAATGATTTCAAAATGACGAAGGTAGGTAAAGTTAATGGCAAAAGCGGCAAAGATAGAGTTTGTTTGCACCGAATGCGGAATGAACTACCAACGCTGGCAAGGACAGTGTCGCTGCGGCGCGTGGAATACCTTAGCCGAATTTAAGTCCTCAGCAGGGCAATCTAAAAAAGCAGCAACGCGCAGCGTTGTTGGCGGCTATGCTGGTGGCGTTGGCGCAGGCTCGAAAAAAATTAATGACATCGCAACCACCGAAGCCGAAAAGCAACTAACCGGTATTGGTGAACTTGATAGAGTATTATCAGGTGGCGTGACCACAGGTTCCGTGAATATTATTTCTGGCGATCCCGGAGCGGGTAAAACCACTTTATTATCGGATTTAGTCGCGCGTATGTCACAGCGTATGCCATCACTTTACTGCACCGCAGAAGAGTCGTTATCGCAATTTAAAAACCGTGTTAATCGCTTAAAACTAGATTACAACCCAGACGAACTATATTTGTTATCAGAAACCAGTGTTGAAACCATTATCGAAGAGCTTGACAAAAATAACATCAAGTTTGCAGTAATCGATTCTATTCAAGCAGTTGTTACTGATACCGCAAACGGCAGCCCAGGCTCACCATCACAAGTTAAAAGTGCCGCGCAAGCGCTTACACAGTACTGTAAACAAAACGACGTCACAATGTTTATCATTGCCCACGTAAATAAAAATAATGAAATAGCGGGGCCGCAAACTTTAGTGCATATTGTTGATGCGTTATTACATATCGACACTAACGATGGGCAAATACGTACCTTACGCGCCAATAAAAACCGCTTTGGTGACATTGATACGGTGGGCATTTTTAGAATGTGCGAACGCGGTATGCTAAGTGTTGATAATCCCAGTGAAATATTCTTATCTGGATCAAGTACCGACTCACCCGGTTCAACCATCACTTGCATTCGAAAGGGTAACCGCAACTTGTTGCTCGAAATACAATGTTTAACCACAGAGACTGAGGCAGAGTTTCCACAGCGAGTGTGCGTAGGTTTAAATATGAACCGAATAAAAATGCTCACTGGTATTTTACGCAAGCACACTAAAACCAAAATTTTTCATGATACGTTTTTTAATATTGTTGGCGGGCTCAGAATTGATGAAACCGAAACCTGCATCGATTTAGCCTTAGTGACCGCCTTACTCAGTAGCTTAAATGAATTTGTGGTGCCACGAACTACCTGTATCATGGGCGAGCTGAGTTTAAACGGTGATGTACGGCCAATCGACAGTGGTGTGCCACGAGTTAAAGAAGCTGCCCAACATGGTTTTACCGAAATTTTTATTCCATTTCGTAATTACCACAAATCAATGGAAGGGTTAGGCGCTAAAATAACCCCAGTTAAAACAGTGCATGAACTGCTAAGTTTAATTAATTAGCCATGCTCAAAAAGTGCAATCAACTTGCACTCACTTATGCTAAGCCTTATCAAAGGTATTATTGAATGATACGCTTAGTAAAACTTTAAGTATAAAGCCGTTAGAGTCCTAGCTAAATAACAACGGTGATAATAGAAATCGTAATAAGGAAATAGAATGAAAAAACTCGCAATTGTTGCTGTTGTTGTCGCTGCGGCTATCGGTGGTGTTAGCTATGCAAATCATGCACTGACTCAAGAAGTTAAAGTAGAAGTTGATCGTCAGCTTGCATTAATGAGCCAGCAAATGGGTGTAACAGCCAGTTATGAAGATATTTCAGCCAGCGTGCTTGGACAAAGTGTTGAAATATCAAATATGCAAATAACTGGTTTTGATCAGCAGCCGGTTGCTAATATTGCAAGCATTGAAGTGGCGGGATACGAAGTAGATAAAATTGCTCCTCGTACTGAGTTGAGCATAAAAAACTTTACCTTCAGTGAGCATTTTTTAGCGCAGTTACCACCAGACGCTAACAATAAACTCGCTGCTGCTAGTTATGATCTACACACATTGATGAATTATGATGAAAAATCAGGCAATAGTGATATCGACTTTGCGCTTAATGCTAAAAATATTGTAGGCCTTAATTTTAACCTCGGTCTAGCAAAATCAACCGCACTGATGAATGCGTCATTAGCGCTGAGCAAAATGCAGCAACAACTAGGTAGTCAACAGCCGACTTTAGAGCAGCAATTACAGCAACAAACCTTACTAATGGAAGCGCTTGCAGAGCTTGAACCACGCAGCATCGAAATAGCCCTCAATAACGAAGGTGAATTTAAAGCACTCGTTGAACAAACGCTTGAAAAGCAAGGTATGACGCTGGAGCAAATGCAGCAAATGGTCAACATGCAGCTACAACAAGCGCCAGTCAGCGAAGTGCTAAGTGAAGCGATTAAAAACTTCACGCAAGGATTAAGCTCATTAACCGTGTCAGCAAGCTTGCCAGAAGGGCAAACCATGACCGAAATTAACCAACAGATCTTCACCCTAATGGGACAACCAGAAGAGCTGGCAGAGTTTATAAACTTAAAAGCGAAGGGCGACTAATAGCTATCAGTCGTAAGCTGTCAGTTTAAGACAGAGATAGTTTTGAGTCATTTTAAAGCGCGAATTAATCTCGCGCTTTTTTTGTTTGCTTGAGTGACTAGGTTTTAGGCGCTAGGCACTAGGGAAACCTAGAGCAGGCCAGCGTTAAATTTAGCGTTGTATACTGTGCTCGAGAGCAACAAAATCGAATGGTGAGAGAATAAAAGAGAAAGGTAAAGGTAATTATAATCTTGAAAAGGGGCTCACCACGCCATCGGCACCTTGCTGCAAAACATGTGTATATATTTGTGTTGTTCTCACGTCGCTATGGCCTAATTGCGACTGAACCGTTCGAATATCAGCGCCACTTTGTAGTAGGTGTGTTGCAAATGAATGGCGTAAGGTATGCGGTGTTACCTGCTTATTAATTTGTGCATCAAAAGCTGCTTTTTTAACCGCACGCTGCAATTGTTTTTCATCTATATGATGCCTTCTCAACTGTTTACTTTCAGGGTCAATACTTAGCTTATAAGACGGAAATAAATATTGCCACCCTAGCTGCTTGTTATGACTTGGATATTTTTTACGTAATAAGTGGGGCATGTAAGCGCCACTGTATAGAGAGTTTTTAAGATCAAGCTGTAAATAACTATTTACTAATTGTATTTGTACGCGCAGTTGAGGAATTAGCTCTATCGCGAGTGTTACAATACGATTTTTGCCTCCTTTACCATCCCAAATACGGATGCAGTTATAGTCAAAATCAATATCCTGTACCCGTAACCGTAGTGCTTCCATTAACCGCATACCGCTGCCGTAAAGTAGCGCACACGCTAAATAGTGCTTTGCAATGCAGTGTTTAAATAGTGCTGTTACTTCGGTTTGCGTAAGCACCACGGGTAATTTTCTTGGGCGTTCACTTTTTACAAAATTTAATGATAACGACAGAGGGGTCTTAATCACCTCTTTATATAGAAAACTAAGCGCATTCAACGCCTGAGCTTGTGTGCCTTGAGCAACATTTTGAGTATTTACTAAATGGTTTAAATATAATTCGACTTCCGTATCCCCCATAGAACTTGGATGTTGCATATTATTAAAGCGAATATAGGCAGTTATCCAAAAAAGATAAGCCTCAATGGTACTCTTAGCATAACGCTTGCTATACATATGATCTTGAATCATGTTTAGAAAAAGAGATTTCATAAATAATATTCAACTTTAAAACTGTACTGTATATATAGACAGTTGTTTGTGTTTTGTCCAATAACATTATTAAAAGTTGTTTTGGTGTATTTTAACCACGGTAATTTTATAACATACGTAATTTCCTGTTTACATTGGGGTTGTTTAGTGGAATTATGGAGCTATGTAATATACGCCGTTTTGGGGTGTTATAATCCCCCAAAGTGGTGTTCAATAAGCTGTTAGGCATTCATATGAGTATCGAAATTCGTAAAGCAGATTTTGATGATTTCTCAGCATTTAAAATGTTGTGGCAATTTTATCAATATCACCAAAGTTCATTCTCCCTTGAAGATATCGATGAAAAAGGTAAATTTGGTATTGATGAAAGTTATCTTGAGGAAGTACTAAAAGGCCAAGATGATTGTGATGCTTACATGATTACAAATGAGCAATCAATTGTTGGGTTTGTAACCGTTGAACCTACCGATATCTTAGGAAAAGAAATGCCTGAACTTTCGGACATTTTCATTTTACCAAAATATAGAGGTCAAGGCATTGCGCAGTATGCAATCAAAAAGTTAATGCATATCCAAGAGCACAAAGAATGGCACGTTTCAGTTTACCTTGATGATGAAAGTGCTTTAAGTTTTTGGCAAAAGCATTTTAAAAGTTTAAATTACTCAAACGTAAAGCAGGTAAAAACTCCTGACTCTCAAGAGTTTCATGAGTTTGTTGTGCAAAATGCCTAACAAGGCATTAAAGTCGGACTTGTAACAGTTTGCTCGGTTCCGCTTCGCTTCACATTTTAGCAAACTATTACAAGCCGCTTAATGTGGCGTTATGTTACTAAAGGAAAGTTTTGGAATTTTTAGTTTTAATATTCTTCGGTCTCGCTGGAATCATAATATTACTCACTCCAGTTAGGGCTCTTCTGAATATTGACTATGGCATCGGAAAAATTCGCTTTAAGCGCGCCAAAACAGAAAAACTTGGACTTCAAAGTGCGCGAAAGTTTTATAATCAGATTGGTATGTCATTCATTTTCGTTTCTATTGTTGGCTTGCTTATACTGTACGTTATTAGCTAGTCGTAACATAACAAACCAAGGCAGCGGGACACTAACACGTAGGCTCCCGTCACTTCGTTCCGTATTATAGCCTACGTGTTATTGCCCCTGCTTGGGGCGTTATGTACCCTAAAAAATTAAGCCTGCATGTGGCGATAAACTTGAGTTTAAAATGATAAAAGAATCAAAATTAAAAAAGTACGTTGAACTCTTTACCCGTAAAATAGCTACTTATTTATCCCAAGACATAAACATAAAAACAGTTATTCATCCTGTTGAAGATGAAGGTGCAGTTTTTGAGTTTTTCTTAGGGTTAAACAACGAAGAGACAATCGAGTTCGCTCCCGTTCAAAAAACTGTAGGGCATGCTTTACTGAGTATTCCACAAAACATGATTAGCGGAACACCTGAGGGGATCAAATTTGGTGGTACTAACCTCTACTTGGAAAATAATAGAGTAGTTGTAATTAAAGGTGATGACACTAATGAAGAATGGTCAGGAACAGCAATTGAAAAAGATGTTACTCGGGTAGTAACATCTTCACAAGGGGCGAAGTAATTATGCCTCTTCAAGGAAAAGATATAGAAGGCATTCATAAACTAGCAGACTCTATACGGGTAATTGAAGGTTTTACTGAGAACCATGGGTTTGATGGTTCTCTACTTAACGTAAAGGTTTCCTCAGGTAAGCCAACTCCGATAGAAATTAAAAAATTTGATTTACAGTTAGGCGGTTTTTTTATTGCTGCGCTATTAGCTTTAGCTGCTGTTGGTTGTAACGTTTATTACGATGTTACCCCCAAAGTGTCAACGTTATTACTTCTATTAGGTATTATAAGCTCTGGTTTTGCTGTCATGGCTGCACATTTAAAATTTAAAAACACTGGGGCAACAACAATTATTACTTGTTTTCTCTTAGCTGTATTGGTTATCGGATTTGAAATATATACGCCTCGTGAAGTAGCAGACAAAGCCGCTGAAAAATTGGCTCCGGGTACATAACAAGCTGTTAAACAAGGACAAAAAACAGTTGGTTTTGCTCCTTCGTCGCTAATTTTAACCAACTATTTTTTTCCTGTTAACAGGGCGTTAGGCTTTCAAAGAGGTGCGGAGCATGAGTAAGGAAATAACCCAGAGCAAGATCATGTCAGCTTTGGATTGGGGGTATGAGAAGGCCGTAAACGGAGTTCCAGGGCTGGATTCGGCCCAAGAGCTTGCCGAGAGCTATATGCGGAAAGGAAATTGCAAGATAGAGCAGGCAAACTCCTTGATTCGCTGGCAAAATACAAAAGCAGGAACTTCTGGATTTTTGTCAGGTTTAGGTGGAATTATCACTATGCCTGTGACGCTGCCAGCGAATATAACAAGCGTTCTTTATGTGCAAATCAGAATGATTGCTGCCATTGCTCATATGGGTGGCCATGACGTGCAAGATGACCAAGTGAAATCAATGGTTTATGTATGTCTTACGGGGAATTCGGCAAAAGATATTATGAAGGGAGCTGGCATTGCCATTGGAACGAAGCTCACAACGAATGCGATCAAATCAATTTCCGGTAAAACAATCACCGCCATCAATCAAAAAATTGGATTCAGGCTTGTCACCAAATTTGGAGAAAAAGGCGTTATTAACCTCGGCAAGGCAGTTCCTTTGGTTGGAGGTCTAATTGGCGGCAGCTTCGACTCAATCACAACAAATACGATTGGAAACGTGGCAAGAGATACTTTTATTGTCTTGGATTAGCGAGCATAGCCTAACAATCGCAGGCACGGCGACGGCTTTTCCGTTGCGGCTTCGCCTCCACTACAAATCCGCGCGTGCTGCGGGCGTTATGTTTACAAGGAGGTTTTATGGAAGCACCATGGAACGGTGAAAAAGTTAATTTATTTATTCGCTCTTTAGCAATATTATTTATCATTTGCGCACTTATTGCGTTTAGTGGTTTTCTGTTTGCGTTATTTGAGAGTGGTGAAATTACACTCAATAACCTAGGTTTTAGGTCTGTATTCGGTATATTATCAGCTCCGTATTGCTTCTTATTGTTTTTAAAAGTTGCGGTAACAGGCTATGCGCCAAAATCATGGATTCCATGGAAGTAGTGTAAACATAACAAGGGTTTTCAAGACGGACAAATTACAGTTGGCTTTTTGTTCGTGCCTCACTTATTTTAGCCAACTGCAATTTGCCGCTTAAAACGGCGTTATAGCTATAAATCAACCATTCGTATTCAATAAGGATATTTTATGAAATTAGAAGACTTATATTTTGCACCAGAAGATCTATTTAGACTAGGCAACTCCACAGGGCCTCGACTAACAAATGTTAGACGTCCAAAAGATGTAGATACAACAGATATAAACGGTATTTGTGTTGTTATCGCAAATGGGAAAGGCATTTCATTATCAACCAAAAGCCGCCTTGACAAAACGCCTATGTCAGGCTGGGTTTGGAAAATCAGCAAAGGCATACAAATGCCGGTAGGGTTAAAGCTAATTAACGATCGTCCAGGACATTATGCTGTGTGTCCAACTTCAAATATGCCATTAGATGAATTTATTGGTTTGCTATCAAAACTGGCACTAAAATGTCAGAAAGTATTTAAAAAAGAGGTTGTATAAATGACTGTAATTCGTGAGCTTAATGTAAATCTTAATGATTGGGAAACTAGGTATATTCTAGAATCCTTATCTAAGGAGATGGCACATTTAAAAGCTATAAATGCAACATCAGAAGACGAAGATGAAGCTGCAGATGCGGGAAATGATTTTATTGAGGTATCAGGTTTGTATGATCAAATGTCATCAAATGCTGTAGAAGTATTTGGGAAGCAAATACTAGATTTTAGTAAAGGCGAAATATAGCTATAACAAGTTGCTTAAACGGACAAATAACAGTTTGCTCGCGCTTCGCGCAGTGTAGCAAACGTGTTATTTGCCCATTAGCAAAGCGTTAGATGCTCCGCAATTTATGGTTTATCTTTTTTGTGGTTTGGTGAAAATAAGCAAGTTTAAAGTGCGTTGAGAATTTGGTGCAAACTTTGTCAATTTACTTTTTATAAATACAAATTCTGACTCAGCTTTTAAAATTGTTTTTGGGTTTTGTATTTTTGGTTTCTAAAGTAAACTTATTTAAATTATTGCCTTCTTGGTACAGAAAACTTCAATCATGTTTGGTGGTTGTAAGTCGCTTCTAACAAGCCAATAAAGCAGGACTGCTAACAGTTTGCCCGGTTCCGCTTCGCTTCACATTATGGCAAACTATTATCAGCCTCTTATTGGGGCGTTAGTTTGCTAAGGAAAGCTCGGTGCATATATGAAGTTTCGTGATATAAAAAAATCAGCCATAATTTGTGCCATTTTCGGTGTTGGTTTACTGGTATTATTCTCAGTTAGCGGCAAAGTCCCTAGTCGTGAAAAATTGACCAAGATAGAGGGCAATATTGATTGGGTGAAAGCAACTGGAAAGCACGGAGATACACTTCGATTTAAATTCCAAGAAGATGATACCCATCTTGTTTACCATTCAATTGGCGGACAAACGAGCAAAACTCATAGTGCCTTGGCTAAAAGAGGAGCGCACATAAGTGTTCTCTATGATCAAACTGATTCACACTCGCCACCATTTGATGAAAATGAATATCATACTATCTATGAATTAGTGCAAGATGGGAACATTGTAAGAAGCCATGATGTTATGGTAGAAAAATATGCTGCAAATAGTAGGTTAGCTGGCTGGATGGGACTCGGTAGTTTAATATTTTCTGCGGGGTTGTTTCTAGCTTACAACAGGAAGAAAAATGCAAACTAACAAGCTAATAAATAAGGACAAAAAACAGTTGGCTGTTTTCGTTCCTCAACATTTTAGCCAACAATTTTTTGCCCATTATTAGGGCTACATGGACTCCCCTTTGTCAAGCAATAGCACTTCCAACAACAAGAAGATCTGACAGCAGCTCTACATTCGGCGTTTATTAGCTTTGCTACGCTATCGCCCTGATGATTTGCGCTTGAGTAAT
>NZ_JABBMT010000083.1 GCF_012927645.1 Pseudoalteromonas arctica
AATCCGCAGCTTCGGTGCATAGTTTAGCCCCGTTACATCTTCCGCGCAGACCGACTCGACCAGTGAGCTATTACGCTTTCTTTAAAGGATGGCTGCTTCTAAGCCAACCTCCTGGCTGTCTGGGCCTTTCCACATCGTTTCCCACTTAACTATGACTTTGGGACCTTAGCTGGCGGTCTGGGTTGTTTCCCTCTTCACGACGGACGTTAGCACCCGCCGTGTGTCTCCCGGATAGTACTTTACGGTATTCGGAGTTTGCAAAGGGTTGGTAAGTCGGGATGACCCCCTAGCCTTAACAGTGCTCTACCCCCGTAAGTATTCGTCCGAGGCTCTACCTAAATAGATTTCGGGGAGAACCAGCTATCTCCCGGTTTGATTAGCCTTTCACTCCTAGCCACAGGTCATCCCCTAACTTTTCAACGTTAGTGGGTTCGGTCCTCCAGTTGATGTTACTCAACCTTCAACCTGCCCATGGCTAGATCACCGGGTTTCGGGTCTATACCTTGCAACTATTCGCCCAGTTAAGACTCGGTTTCCCTACGGCTACCCTAATCGGTTAACCTCGCTACAAAATATAAGTCGCTGACCCATTATACAAAAGGTACGCAGTCACAGAACAAGTCTGCTCCTACTGCTTGTACGTACACGGTTTCAGGTTCTATTTCACTCCCCTCACAGGGGTTCTTTTCGCCTTTCCCTCACGGTACTGGTTCACTATCGGTCAGTTGGGAGTATTTAGCCTTAGATGATGGTCCACCTATATTCAGTCAAAGTTTCACGTGCTCCGACCTACTCGATTTCACTTAAAATGTCTTTTCATGTACGGGACTATCACCCTGTATCGTGGCACTTTCCAGAGCCTTCCATTAACACATAATAAGCTTAAGGGCTGTTCCGATTTCGCTCGCCGCTACTATCGGAATCTCGGTTGATTTCTTTTCCTACGGGTACTTAGATGTTTCAGTTCTCCGCGTTCGCCTCGTTAACCTATGTATTCAGTTAACGATACCTGCAAGCAGGTGGGTTTCCCCATTCGGAAATCCTAGTCTCAAGTGCTTTTTACTAGCTTGACTAGGCTTATCGCAAGTTAATACGTCCTTCATCGCCTCCAACTGCCAAGGCATCCACCGTGTACGCTTAGTCACTTAACCATACAACCCAAACGGGTCTT
>NZ_JABBMT010000035.1 GCF_012927645.1 Pseudoalteromonas arctica
CTGCGACGGCGAGATTATTTGGCAGGACTAGCCTATTTCGTACAGGTGGTAGTGCAACTCGATTGGAAAAATATGGATGTGAGTGATGTAATTGAAACTTAGTGATTATTTCTGGGGATCCCTTAGCTGAATAGGCAAATGTAGAAAAAAACAACAATACTAAAATATATATTCTTTCCATGAGAACCCTCCTTTTACATTCAGCTAATGTTCACATGAAAGGGGCAAATAGTCATTAGGAAAAAGTTATTAATTTAATAACTCTGTAATTAACGTTTTTTAGAGTTCTAATCATGAAATACGGAAAAGTAAGCACCCTATCTTTTTTATTTTTGTTCTCTTTCATCTATAAAAGCATTTGCTGGGTAAAGAGAAGAAATGCGACAGTGGATAAAATAATCCAATGGCAGGATGACGCGTCTGTTTATTTTCCACTTTCAACTGGTACAACTTGCCTTGTTCCAATTGGTGAAAAAATATGTCTTCATTAATTTTAAGCTTAATAGCTACTGGTAAAAAGCACAGTTTCATTATTAGGATAACGAAACAGATACACAAGAAATAAGAGGTCATCGAGTTTACAGAGTTACCGCTGATAGTTTGAGCACTTATACATTTTACTTTTTAAGACTTAATGTGCCTGTGCGTGTGGTGCTATTTCTTCTTGCAGGTTTATTACTCGGTTGACCATGTTTAGACTCAAAACGGCCTTGTTTAACATGCTTAGCAAAATCACGCTTTTTGTCATCTTCTTTACGTACAGAGCGCTCTTGTAAAGGTTTGCTGATATTCGCAGATTGTTTGTTTTCATCCACAGATAACTCTTCGGTTTTGCCTGAATCGGCAATTGAATTATTAATCTCAGCCATTTCTTGCTCAGTTAAATGACGCCACTGCCCTACTTTTAAGCCTTTTAATGTAACATTCATAATACGAGTACGCTTTAACGTCACCACCTCGTAGCCTAAGTACTCACACATCCGGCGAATTTGACGATTCAAGCCTTGTGTTAATACAATAGTAAATTGCTGCGACCCGGTTTGTGTAACCTTACATTTTTTTGTCACGGTATCTAGAATTGGAATGCCGTTTGCCATTTTATTTACAAACTGTCGATTTAGAGGTTTATCTACCGTCACTACATATTCTTTTTCGTGGTTATTGCCAGCACGTAGGATTTTATTGACGATATCCCCTTCATTTGTCAGGAAAATCAACCCTTCTGATGGGCGATCTAAGCGACCAATTGGAAAAATACGATCTGGGTAATTAACCGCTTTGACGATGTTACTTTGAATTTTACGCTCAGTTGTACAGGTTATACCAACGGGTTTGTTGTAAGCGATGTAAGCGCGTTTCGGGACTTTTTTCAGCGCTTTACCATCGATCAATACCGTATCAGACAGTGCTACTTTGACACCCATTACTGGTCGCATACCATTGACAATAACACGACCATCTTCAATATATTTATCCGCTTCACGTCGTGAACAAAAACCGGTGTCACTAATAAATTTATTTAATCGTTTTAAGTCTGTCATTGCTATTTCATCTTAATTTCAAAGGCCGTAGTTTAAACTAGTGCCACATTTTTTGCGCAATTAATTTAGCCTGGTAAGCTAATCTTTGCGTAAATTTTTTACATTAAACTGGTAACTTGCATTTCCTTTGCGTTGCAACCGATAGCGAGAAAAATCAATAAATGACCAATCCTGCACATCAATCAAATGCTCATACTGCGCAATATTTTTTGTGGTGATCACATCTAAGTCAATTGCGATGGCGTTGTGCTTTTGCCAATAATCAATACCGTCGTGCAAGTCAACTAGTGTTATTAGCGCCCACCCGCCAATCATAAAATGGCCGCCAACGCTTGCGGTAATTTTTCCTTGCTTGATCAAACGTAAATTATCATTTAGCCAATCAAATCCACCTATAATATAATTTTTTTGATCTGCATTTTTTACCGCGGAGTAAGCACCTAACGCCATTAAATCTGACGCGCTCCATATAATATTGGTTTGAGGGTAACGCTGAATGAGCTTACGGGTTTTTTCCATCGCTTCTGGTTTGGACCAGCTGGCATACACAGTTTGACTCAGTTCAAGCTTATTTTCAGTTAAATACGACTTTAAGCCATCGCTACGGGCATCAGACTCTGAGCCATAGTGGCCGTTTATAGCAATAACATGAGGTGTTATATTACGTTGTTGAGCACTCGTAACCAGCGTTTGCGCTAATTTTTTACCTGCAATAAAATTGTCGTGATATATCTCTCCTAACCAAAACTTATAATACTGCTTAGGAGCCCCGATAGTGTTACGCTCTTCACCGATAATGGTTTGCTCGAGCGTAATAAATTTCACTTTGTATTGCTCTAAAAGGTTCAGTGATTGTTTTGCGCCTCCGGGATAATTAAGCAGTACCACATAATCAGGCGGCGCACGATACTGTAAATATTTTTTAAGTTCAGCCAGTTGTATATAGCGGTTTCCCTCACCATAGATCACATCCAAGGCAATGTTATTTTGTTTTGCTGCAACCGCCATGATGTTTTGTACTTTGCCCCAAAAAGTGTCACCTTCAACGGAGGGATTCACAAAAAGCACTGAAAAAGATTTATCCTGCGCATTTAAATGAAATGTAAAGCCAACTAGAATAATGATCAGAAAATATTTCATATGTGACTCCAACTAAGCTGACTTATTAGAGAGCGTAGCCCACTTAAAACTAGCGTGATAACTTTCGCCAAATAAATTCCATTGGGCCTTGCTTAAAATAACATGAATAAATCACACTAACGCTAAGTTGAAAAATGACTAAACCACTCACTAATACATAATATTCTAAATGATTAAAGCTTAACACCCAGTGCGGATAAAAAACTTTAAACAACAGTAACAAGCAAATAGTTTGCATTAGATACAAAGTTAGTGCGAGCTTTCCTGCACACCGTAATGCAATAAAGTGAAAGCCATGCTTTGTCGTCAGCATCACCACCAAATGAATAATTAGTATAGCTGTAAATAATGCTGCAAACCAGCTTACGGGTTCTTTTAATGCACTAATAAATAAGCTAGGTTGATATTCAAAACTGATCCTAATCGCACTTAACAGTAGCGCAATTAACAGTACTTTGATCTTGCAGAATTTAGTTAAACCAGTCTCAAACAGTTTATTTTTATAGCCATAAATACCGAATAACATTAATCCTGCTGTCATCCATAAAGTTATCAGCGGAAGTGCAATGAGCATCACGATAAACATCACACTATTATTAACAAAAATAGTCAATGCTGATCCTCGTGAAGCCTTATAACTTGCTAAAAAATCAGCTGAATCTCGATAGATAATCAGTTTGGGGTCAACTAAGGCGAGCAAAAAAGTTATCGCCGCGGCCAATAGTAAAAATTGCCAACCGCGTTTTAATAACATCTCGTCACTCGCATCAAGGTATTTTATAACCAACCAACCCGCGCACGCGTAGATAAATAAAATATCACCAGCCCACAACAAAAAACCATGCAATAAACCAAGCACGGCTAATACTTTTAAGCGTTTTTGCAATTGCTCAACTTGCTGGTAACGCTGCCACTGAATATATAGGCCAGCACCAAAGAGTAAGCAAAATAAGCTGCGAAAGCGGCCGTCAATAACACTAAGGCTCAACCATTGAATAATATGATCCGAAAAAGGCGGGGACTGTAATGGTACGTAACCAAATTCAAATAAGCCAAAAGAATAGGCATTCATATACATTAAACCAAGCACAGCAAGGCCACGGATAACATCCATATGTGAATTACGCATTATTGATGCTCTACTTACTAATTGTGCTGATGTGTGTTTGACCAGTCTAACGCATCCCAGTAAAGCTTAGGTAATAAATCACTTTTTATATTAATAAATACAACTGCTTGCTCTAATGCCCACCAGCTGCCTGATTCATACGCTTTCACGGTTGCAAGGATATAATACAGGGTGTTTTTTTCTTCCATTAAGGCGTCCTTGATTGGTTCTGGAAACGGTAAGCGTATAAGTAATTGATCCATTGGCCGGTCTAATATTGCATCTAACAGCGAAAAAAGACCGGTTAAAAAAGCACTACTCGCTTGCGAAGGCGCGATCTTTTTTGCTATTAGTTCACAAAATCGCGCCCGAATAATACATATTTTGTTCAATTCGTTAGGTTTCGTTTGCGTAACATGAGCGGTAATAATCAAACTAACAAATTTCTTTATATGATCATGACCTAAATAAACTAAAGCCTGTTTGAGTGACTCTATTTCTTTTTGGACAGGAAATACACCGCTGTTGATCAATCTTAATAACTTAAATGCTAACGCTGTGTCTAGTTGAAACAACCGCGCAATTGCATTGATATCCGGATGCTCTTTCATAACTTGCGCATAAAGCGTCAATGCGAGTGCGTAATTTATATTAATGTCTTTTTGTTGAATGACTACTGGCTTGGCAAAAAAGTAACCCTGAAAATAATCAAACCCCATCTTATGAGCTATTTTAAAATCATCGATGGTTTCAATTTTTTCAGCTAGCAACTTTAGCTTTTTATATTTTTGTAGCCTTTTTATCAGCGGTTCAATTTGCTGAAAAGGAGTTATTTGAATATCAAATTTGATTAATTTAACAAGTTTTAAAAACCTTTCCCACTTAGGTTCATACACAAAATCATCAAGTGCTAACACAAAGTTTTTATGAAACAGCGCGCGACACAGTTGATAGTTTTCTTCAGTAGGTTCTATTGTTTCAAGCAGTTCAAGTACAACATCTTGCGAAGGTAAAAATGCACATAAACCCATCTTTAAGGAATCAGGGCCAATGTTAATCAGTGCTTTTTTACCTGATGTAATATGACGCGTGCCAAAATTAAGCTGATTTTCCATGATCAGTTTTGCTGTTGCGACGCTTTCATCAATATCTGGAAAATAATTATCACTACTATTACGAAACAACAATTCGTAGGCAACAACATGTTGACGACGATTAAATATTGCTTGGCGCGCAACAAATACTTGCACTAATTCACCCTTAAACTCGGTTACTGGTTATTGCTTAGCAAACACAAAACCAACACTAAGTAACTAATATATAATCTTATTGCAATCCATTATAACTAGCAAGGTGGTAAATAGCAGTATTAATTATAAAGTTTACTGATATAATCCTTTGCTACGAGAGGCCATGTAAAACGAGTAGCCTTAGCATTACTGACAATTTCATCCCATTGCTTGGGTTGTTTTTGTCTCAGAGTTAGAGTATCGACAAAACACGCTACTAGTGCCTCGCTTTGTGTTTGTAATGTGTCACCATTAAAGCTAAAACCATTTTCCAAATGAGTGATTGTATCCTTTAAACCACCGACTTGATGTACTAAGCAAGGCTGCCCTGCTCGCATAGCAAGCATTTGGCTAATACCACATGGCTCAAAGGAACTAGGCATTAAAAATAAGTCTCCTAATTCATACAGTAATTCGCCAACGTTATTACCATAGCCCTTTAAAAATAATAAGTTACTATTTCGCGCCATAGCAGTTGTTATAACATCTTCAAGGGCTGTATCACCGGAACCTAAAATGATCATACGGCCTTGCTGTTGATTTAATTTTTCACACAATGCATCAAGCACTTGCAGGTTTTCACAGGGTTGGCGCAGTAACAAAGCTTTCTGATCGGTTAGGCGTCCAACACTGGTGACTAAAGGGCCTTTAACCGGCCGCTCAATAAACTGCTGTAACCGTTGATGAGCTATATAGTAACTGCTTTGCAGGTTAACTTCTTTAGCCATCCAAGCAAACAATACCTGTTCTATTGCAAAGTATAATTGTGCTAGCGTGCTGCTTTCCTGCGCATTGTGCGTGTGCTCAGTGTACTCACAGCCATTTAATATTCCGACGACTTTATTGTTCGTCATCGCATTATTCAAATCGCGCTCTAAGCCTTCACCACCAAAAAAACCATTATGCGGTTCACTGGCTTGCAATACTTCTTGTGCGTAGCTTGGAGATACTAAATGTACCTTATCAACTAAATTGATAGCGCTGCGCATCGGGTTAAAGCAATGAGGATAACGCGGATCGCATAATACCTCGCCGTTATAACTTAACGCCGGAAACCATGCTTCTAAACTTGAATCATCGCCTTTAAATGGGCGGATCCCTTGCAGTGCAATATTGTGTACTGTAAATACACTACGCAAAGAAGAAAAAGATGCAAAACGATGATCAAACTTTAACAATACCGCCACGCACGCACTGTGCCAATCATGCAAATGCAATACATCAGGACGGGTGATCACACCTTGTAAAAGCGCTTCACACACAGCGGCATTAAATAATGCAAACTTAGTGGCATCGGTGGCAAAAGGTCGGTTACCATCATCATTACAGTATACAGCGCCATGGTGCTGACTAAATAACGGATGTGATAGAACTAATTGCCTGACTTGCCGCTGCTCAACATATACTTGCCACACTTGAACATCATGGATATATCCTGCAAAGGGAACATGGAGCGTGCCTAATTGCACACGCTCTAACGCAGTAAAACCATAATCTGGAATAACCACATCAACGGTTAAGCCAAGCTCCGCTAATGCTTTTGGACAATCTCGTAGTACATCTGCAACACCACCCACTTTGGCATTTGGTAAAGCGTCATTTTCGGCCGCAACCATTAATACATGCATCTTTATCTTACTTCCTACTACTTGTATACCCAAACCACCTCAAGATACGAATTCTGCATCTTGAGGTGGCTTAGGTATATGACTTTTTTAAGCTAATTGTTTACTCTCACGCTCTTGGCGCTCAAGTTTTTTGGAAAGTTCTGTAAGCATTTCCCGGGTCACTAACACGATGCCCTTTTTAGATACTCTGAAACCATTTTCTTCGTCTGCTTTGCGATCAAAACCAATTTCAACGCCCGCTGGCACTTCACAACCACGGTCTATAATAGCACGGCGAATGCGGCAATTACGTTGAATAATCGCACCTGGTAATATTACCGACTCCTCAATTTCACAGTATGAACGAATATGTACATTAGAAAATAACAGTGATTTACGAACCACCGAGCCTGAAATAATACAGCCGCCTGATACGGTTGAATCTACAGCCATACCACGCCTGTCATCATTATCAAAAATAAACTTAGCCGGCGGCAGTTGTTCTTGATAGGTCCAAATAGGCCAAGTTGGGTCGTATAAATCTAGCTGTGGCTCTGGCATCACCAGTTCCATGTTTGCTTCCCAAAATGAGTCTAGTGTGCCCACATCGCGCCAATAAGGTTGGCCGTCATGTCCGGGCTCTCGAAATGGAAAAGCGAATACATTATGTTCTTCAATAATTGCCGGAATGATATCATGGCCAAAGTCACGTCCTGAGCCTTCATTCTCTGCGTCTTTTTTTAGCTGTTCAAATAGAAACTCAGTATTAAATATGTAATTCCCCATTGATGCTAAACAAGTCCCCGGACGACCAGGAATTGAACTGGGTATTGTCGGTTTTTCGTCAAAACGGCGCACTCGTTTTTCTTCATCAACAGTCATCACACCAAACGTCTCTGCGGCTTCCTCACAAGGAACTTCAATGCAGCACACCGTCATGTCTGCACCTGTTTCTACATGTTTTGCCAATAGGCCGCCGTAATCCATACGATACACATGATCACCAGATAAAATCATTACATACTTAGGTAACTCATGACGAATGATATCCATATTTTGAAACACTGCATCGGCTGTGCCGCAATACCATTCTTCACCATAACGCTGTGATGCTGGTAATATCTCTACCGATTCACCCAGTTCTTTTTTAAAGTGCCCCCATGCGCGGTTTACATGGCGGATCAGCGAGTGCGATTTATACTGTGTGGCAATCCCAACACGACGAATACCTGAATTAATACAGTTTGATAGCGGGAAATCAATAATACGATGCTTACCACCAAAATAAACCGCCGGTTTGGCCCGCCAATTTGTTAACTCATGTAAGCGTGAACCTCTGCCCCCTGCTAAAATCAGTGCGTAGGTTTCTCGTGTCAGATTACTGATGTAGCGATTTGCATAACTTGGCATAATTTATCTCCATATTAATTTTTGCTATTGCTTGCGGCTGTGTCGGCTGTTGTTAATGCTTCCAAATGCCAAATATCTGCACTGTATTGGCTGATCGTTCTATCACTTGAAAAAGTACCACTGGCTGCGGTATTTAAAATACTCATCTGCGTCCAATGTTGTTGATCTTGATAAGCGTGTTCAACCGCCTTTTGTGCTTGTACAAAGCTATCAAAATCGTGGGCAACCAACCAAGGATCATGTGGGCTTTTGATTGCACCAATAATATCGTCAAATAAACCAGGTTCGAATAAATTAAAGTGTCCACTTTCAAGTAATTGCATAACATTTAGTAAGTCGGGCGTATTATGAATAATATGTAATGGGTTGTAGCTTTGTTTTATTCCCTCAATTTGTTCAGCTTGTGCGCCGAATAAGAAGAAGTTGTCAGCTCCTACTGCATTGCGGATCTCTATATTTGCGCCATCTAAAGTGCCAATCGTCAACGCCCCATTCATCATAAACTTCATATTACCAGTACCAGATGCTTCTTTACCTGCGGTTGAAATTTGTTCAGACAAGTCTGTTGCGGGGCAAATAGTTTCCATTGCTGTAACATTATAATTTGGTAGAAATGCCACCCGTAAATAAGGCTGAGCAAGCGGGTCTTTGTTGATCACATCTGCAACATTATTAATTAACTTAATAATACGCTTAGCCATGTAATAACCCGGCGCGGCTTTTCCTCCTAGTAATACACAGCGTGGTACTAAATTGGCGGTATCGCCACGGCGGATCCGGTCATACAGGTAGATAATGTGTAATACATTCAGTAATTGGCGCTTATACTCATGAATTCGTTTAACTTGCACATCAAATAACATACTAGTATCAAATTCAACACCACAGCGCGCTTTGACTAAATCAACTAAGCGTTGTTTGTTTTCAAGTTTGACGCTTTGCCATTGTTTATGGAATTTAACATCATCATAATAGCGGCGTAGTTGACTAATTTGCGCAAAATCCCCCACCCAATCTTGACCAATTTTTTCACCAATCAATTGAGTTAGTTTGGGGTTACAATGAGCTACCCACCGCCTTGGTGTTACACCATTCGTTTTATTGTTGAATTTTTCAGGCCACAATTCATAAAAAGTTTTAAACAAACCTTCTTTAAGTAACTCAGTGTGCAGAGCTGCTACGCCATTAACTGAGAAACTGCCGACAATTGCTAAGTATGCCATCCGTACTTGTGGATCTGAGCCTTCTTCAATTAAAGACAATGCTTGTTGTTTTGCAACATCACCCGGCCACGCTAACGCAACTTGAGCAAGAAAACGCGCGTTTATTTCATAAATTATTTCAAGAATACGCGGTAATAAACGCGAAAATAACGATACAGACCATTTTTCGAGCGCTTCTGGAAGTAACGTATGATTAGTGTACGCCATGGTGTGTGTGGTGATCTGCCATGCAGCATCCCAATCCAAGTCATAATCATCAATCAGCAATCGCATTAACTCTGCAACAGCAATACTCGGGTGGGTATCATTCAGTTGAAAAACATGAAAATCAGCAAAATCACTAAACTTTTCACCATGCTGTGATACCCATAGTTCAACAATATCTTGTAAGCTCGCTGACGATAAGAAGTATTGCTGCCTTAAACGTAGCTCTTTACCATTTTCGCTGCTGTCATTAGGATAAAGTACCATGGTAATTTGTTCGGCAAGATTTTTATGCGCGACGGCTTCTGAGTAACTACCGGCGTTAAACTCACCTAAATCAAACTCATCAGTGGCTTCTGATTTCCAGAGTCTTAGGGTGTTAACTATATTATTTTTATAGCCTGGGATCGGCACATCATAAGGTACAGCTAATACATCTTCAGTATCTAACCACTGGCGATGAATGCGTCCGCTCTTATCAGTATAACTTTCAACATGGCCAAAAAACTTAACACGCTTGGCTTGCTCTGGTGCACTCAGCTCCCATGGGTGTCCTTCACGTAACCAATTATCAGGCTGCTCTATTTGATGACCATTTTCAATTGACTGGTTAAACATGCCGTATTCATAACGAATACCATAACCAGTTACTGGTAACGCTAAACTCGCACAACTATCTAAAAAACACGCAGCAAGCCGACCTAAGCCACCATTACCCAAACCAGCATCGTGTTCAGCTTGTGTAACATGTTCAATGTGAGCGCAATAATTATTAAGTGCAAGTTTGACTTGCTCGTCTAAGTCTAAATTTAAAATGGCATTACCTAATGTTCGGCCCATCAAAAACTCAAGTGATATATAAGCCGTTTTACGGCGCTTTTCACTGTGCATTTGCTGTTTTGTCGCTCGGCAACGAGCGACTAATCGATCGCGAATTGTCAACGCTAATGCATTATACAAATACAGTTGAGACTTACCGACTTTATCGCGCCCAAGGGTATAATAGAAATGGCGTGATAAATCATCTTCAAGCGTACTTTCATCTATTAAAGGGGCATCTTGCCACCCTTTAGCAACACACATTTGTTCACTATTAGCCATTACATTCGTCCTCTAAATTGGCTGTAAAAACCCAACTGCTTTGTGCAGCAACCTCAAACTGTTCTGTATTTTTTACCATTGCTTGATCAACACTGCTCAGCGCTAAACGCCATCCCGATAAGTCGTGATTTGCAGGTAATTGACATTTAACCGCCACATTACTGGCATTCAAAATAATGAGTAATGCCGTATTTAGTTGTGTATCTCTTAAGCTGTACATCAAAAACTGTTTTGAGCCATCATGCCAATCACTTTCTTGCATGGCTTGGCTTTGCTCGGTATACCAATCAACACTAAATCGTTTATCGCTATCGTGTAAAAATACACTGTGTTTAAACACACTGTGTTGCTTTCGTAAGGTCAATACATCATCAATAAAGCCAATAAGGCTGTGGCTACGCTGCGAGTCTTTCCATGCTAGCCAACTGGTGCGGTTATTTTGACAATAAGCGTTATTATTCCCCCCTTGCGAGTGCCCCATTTCACTGCCTGATGACAGCATAGGCACCCCTTTGGAAAGTAATAAGGTAAGTAGAAAGTTTTTTTGTTGTTGTAACCGTATGGAGGTAATTTTTAAATCATCAGTAAAGCCTTCAATACCGCAATTGAATGAATAATTGGCACTGTGACCATCGCGGTTTTGTTCACCATTTGCTTCGTTATGCTTTTGCTCGTAACTCACTAAATCGGTTAAGGTAAAGCCATCATGACTGGTTATAAAGTTAATACTATTCAATGGCCCACGGTGATTATGATCAAACAAGTCAACAGAGCCATGTAAACGTTTAGCAAGATCAGCCAGCTGATTGTGCTGCCCTTGCCAAAAGCGCCTAACAACATCACGGTATTTATCATTCCATTCACGCCAAGGCGCAGGAAATGCCCCTAATTGATAGCCACCAGGGCCTATGTCCCAAGGCTCAGCAATTAATTTCACTTGGCTTAATACTGGATCTTGATTGATTGCTTGTAAAAAACTATGGGTTTGACTAAAGCCATGCGGCGTACGCCCAAGAATGGTGGCTAAATCAAACCTAAAACCATCAACCCCCATTATTTCTACCCAATAACGTAAGCTATCGAGTACCATTTTCAAACTAAATGGGTCGTCTATATTTAAGGTATTACCACACCCTGTGTCATTGATGTACACTTGCGGGTTATCGTTAACACTGCGGTAATAGCCCGGATTATTTAAACCGCGCCAAGATAACAAAGGGCCATCGCTGCCGGCCTCTGCGGTGTGGTTATAAACCACATCTAGAATCACTTCGATACCCGCTTGATGTAGTTTAGTAACCATTTGCTGAAACTCGCCAATTTCATCAGTTACTAAATAATCTTTATTTGGTGTGAAGAAATTTAATGTATTGTAACCCCAGTAGTTTTGCAGACCTTTTGCGGTTAAAAACTGTTCGCTAATAAAGCTATGTACCGGTAATAATTCTAAAGTGGTTATCCCAAGTGTACGTAAATGCTCTATAAAGCTGGGATGACTCAAGCCCAAATAAGTACCTTGTAGCTGACTTGGAATAGAGGGATGTCGTGCTGTGGCGCCTTTAACGTGACATTCATAAATAACCGTTTCTCCCCAGCTATGGCTCGGCTTTTTACCTTGATAAGGCTGCAACTGCGTAACTTTAGATTTAGGGATATCAATGGCGTTATTGACCGCACTCACAGTACCTTTTGGCATTTGCCCGTAGTGGCGTTCACTCCAGGTAAACTCACCAAATAAATCTTTTGCGTAGGGGTCAATTAACAATTTTTGGCTATTAAAAAACAACCCTTTTTTAGGTTGATATTCCCCTTCTGCGCGATAACCATAAAGCGTACCCACAGCCAGTGGGGTTATATGCAAACTCCATATCCCCCCTTCATTATTATTCATTGCTAACTTTAAAACTTCGGTATGACCACCGGCATCAAATAAACACACATACAGCTGTTTCGCCAATGGTGCATAAACGGCAAAATTTACGCCGTTTGTCAGTACACTGGCTCCCAGTGGAAAGGTTTGTCCTTTATTTAATGCAATCGATAAACTCATCAGCCACCCTTTTTAAATAAACAGTCGCAAGCGCTGGCAGTGAGAGTTTAATGCTATGTTGATGCCCATGACTCGGAGTCGCCGCACTGGTTGTTTTAGCTGATCGCCCACATACTTGTACGCCCGAACCAAATAGCTGTTCGTCATCGGTATTTAAAATTACTTCAAATGCACCTGAGCTTGGTACACCAATACAATAATCATGATAGACCGTTGGCGTGAGGTTACTTATCACAACCACGTAATCACTGGCTTTCTTAGCAAAGCGAATAAAACTAAAAATACTCTGTTGGGCATTTTGATGATCAATCCAGCTAAAACCTGACGGCTCAGTATCTAACTGATGTAAAGCTGGCACATCGCGATATACTTTATTGAGCTGCGCGATAGTTCGTTGCACACCTTGATGCGATAGATGCTCAAGCAAATGCCAATCAATTGATTGATCATGATTCCACTCACTACGCTGGGCAATCTCGCCGCCCATAAACAGTAATTTTTTGCCCGGATGCGCCCACATAAATGCATAGTACGCGCGTAAATTTGCAAATTTTTGCCAATCATCTCCCGGCATTTTTTCAATTAATGAGCCTTTACCATGCACCACTTCATCATGACTCAAAGGTAAAATATAATTTTCACTGTAGGCATACACCATCGAAAACGTTAATTCGTGGTGATGATGCTGGCGATATAAAGGGTCGCGTTGCATATAGTGAAGGCTGTCGTTCATCCAGCCCATATTCCACTTGTAGCCAAATCCTAGGCCATCATGATTCACCTGACGGGTAACACCTGGCCACGCCGTTGACTCTTCAGCCACCATCATAATGCAGGGGTTATTAGCATAACAACGTAAGTTAACTTGCTTTAAACACTCAATAGCACCGAGGTTTTCACGTCCACCATACTTATTGGGGATCCACTGTCCATTTTCACGACTGTAATCAAGGTACAGCATCGAGGCCACCGCATCGACACGTAGCCCATCAATGGCAAATTCTTCTAACCAATACATGGCATTCGCAACTAAAAAGCTGCGAACCTCTGGTCGATCATAGTTATAGATATAGGTATTCCAATCTGGATGGAAACCTTGGCGCACATCAGCATGTTCAAATAAATGTGTGCCATCAAAACGATGTAAGCCATGCGGATCACTTGGGAAGTGGCCTGGAACCCAATCAATGAGTAAACCAATATTAGCTTGGTGGCATTGCTCTACAAAATAACGAAAATCATCCAAACCACCAAAACGACTCGTAGGAGCAAATAAGCCAACCGGCTGATACCCCCACGAACCATCAAATGGAAATTCACTGATCGGCATAAGTTGGATATGCGTAAAACCTTGTTCCGTAACATAACTAATTAATCGCTGCGCTAATTCTTGGTAAGTTAAGTAACGATCTCCCTCTTCTCGCTGCCAAGAACCTAAATGCACTTCATAGATAGAAATAGGTGCATCAATCGCGTTGCGTTTAACACGCTGACATTGCATTTTATCCGTTAGTTTAATTGCAGCTGGATGCCTTTGAAGTACAGACGCAGTGCCTGGCGCTTGCTGCATTTTAAATGCAAAGGGATCAGCCTTTTCGAGCACTTCCCCACTGAGTGTTGTTATCGAAAACTTATAACACTGACCTTCTTTAAGTTCTGGAATAAACAAATCCCAGACCCCCGAAGCTGGATTAAAACGCATAAAGTGCTGGTTTTGCTGCCAATGATTAAACTCACCAATAACAGAAATACTGCTAGCATTAGGTGCCCAAACACTAAAACGTACACCTGCAACACCTCTAAAATCAATAAAGTGGGCACCAAGATGGCGATATGCGTGCTCTAATGTGCCTTCATTAAATAAGTACATAGCACTATCATCTAGGCTGCTATCAAAGCCATACACATCCTCACAAATAACCTGGCAATCACTGTAATCAATCACTAGCTGATAAGCTGAAATATCTTGATTACGACATTGTGTTATAAATAAGTCTGAATCACCATAGCGTGTGCTAACAACCATTTGCTTAGCCAGTTTAATCGTTAATTTTACAGCCCCCGGTATATAACAACGTATTTCACTGTGCGTGTCAGAAATTGCATGCATACCTAAAAAACTAAACGGGTCTTTGAAACAACCACGTCTTAAAGCATTAACTTGTTGATCATAGTGCTGTGACTTTGCGGTTTGACGAACAATACGGTTCATTTAATTAGTCCTTATGGCGTTAATCGCACTGAGAAATGCACTGTGGTTTGTTAATATTTGTTCACATGAATGCGTTAATACTCGACGCCAATTAGGGTATTCTTGATCCGTTCCAGGAATATTTACAGGTAACGTTTGCTCATCTAAATCATCGAGCTGAATAGTAAATAACCGCGCTGGTGCAGCGGCCAAACCTAGCATAAGCGCCTGATAGACCTCACTTGCTGTACTATGCAAAAATAATGTGTGTGCTGCACATCCTGAAAGAAAGCGTAGTAGTCGTTGCTTTTCAATATCTCGCTCTACACGCAGTTGAATTAATTGTTGTTCATCTATTAATTGATATTTTAATTTCAAGGTAAGATCCCCCCCCTGCCACCAACCAAAAAAAGGGGGGACATCATGATTTGCAACCATTAATAATGATTGTGCTGCAAATGACTGCGGCCTTAAAAATTCACCTTGATAATCTTTTTCAAAATAGAATAAGCTATTTGAAAATATTGCTTTATCAGCTAATGCGGCTTTTACTTCTGGTGGTACAACCCCGAGGTCTTCACCAATGACAATACATTGATTCAAATGGGATTCTATTGTCAGTACCGCTAATAAATGCTCAAAAGGATAATACACATAGCAACCATCTTGTTGCTGTTGATGTTCAAAACACCACCATAAACGGCGGATCGCCATAACATGGTCAATACGTAAGCCACCGACGTTTTCCATATTGGTACGGATCAATGATCGGTAATAACTAAAATTATTATCACTGAGTTTAATGGGATTCAGTGCCGGCAATCCCCAATTCTGACCATGCTCGGCCCATGGATCAGGCGGTGCGCCTACATAAGCAGAATCGGTAAATAACGATTGTTGATTGATAAATTCGCTACCATCACCGGCGCATCCCACCGCTAAATCATTGATCAAACCAATACTCATACCCTGCTCTCGGGCGGTAGTTTGGCATAACTTTAATTGCACATATGCTTGCCATTGCAAGTAGTAAGCAAAGTCGTTGTCAGTAACTTTTAAGGTCGCAAGTGTCGCGCCATGCTGTTGACAAAAATCACGAAAGCATTGTTTACGGTGCTCACTCCCATACATACAAAAATGCTGGTATAGCAAGTTAAAGGCTGCGTATTTAAATTCACTCACCGCACTGTAATTAATATACTGAGGCTGCTGAGTCCGCTTTTTAAAGTCACTCGCATAGCTACTTTGTAGATACTCAGTAATATGAGGGTTATTAATGCTATCATCGCATAAATCAATCGATATATAGAGTGGGTTTAATAACGCGCGATTATTAGGACTGTAAGGACTTGCTCGCTCTGGTTGCTCAGAAAATAATAGATGCAGTGGATTGAGTAAAATATAATCCAATTTATGACTGGCTGCTTGCGCGGTCAACGCTAATAAATCGGCAAAATCACCTATCCCTAGTGCTGCATTATTTTTTAAACTATAAAGTTGAATGGAAAGCCCGCTGTGCTTGTTATCTGTCACTTGAAAACTATATTTGGGTGTCACCCACAGTTGAGATCCAGCCGTTAAATCTGCAACATTAATGTGCGCATCATGATAACCAGTAGGCAATGCTGGAAGCGGGAAAATGAGCTCTAAATAAGTGACGCCGTTAAATAAATAATTACCACTGCATTGTAAATCAGCTAATTGGTGAGTAATGCTGGGCAAATCAAGCTGCGCAAAAGAGACGGTACATTGTTGCCCAAGCATACGCTTATCAATACGTACTTTAACAGCTGGTTGCTCAGCACATACCAAACTACAATCTGGTACAAGTTGCAGCCATTTATTGGCATCTAAGCTGATATTTAAATGCGCAATTTGGGCGTGGTCTGTAACATCAACACCACAACAACTGAGTGCCGCACTGCGGGTTGCATCGCTAAAAACCACGTGTTCACCGGTATACTTGGTGTATTCATAGCCAATACCATGTAGATAAAACAGCTGTGAAAGAGACTCCATTTACCGCGCCTTAAATACGTTGTGTATTGACTATACTATTTTCTGTACCAAAGCTGTTTGCTATGTATCCATCAGCATGATGATCATTATCCCAAATAGTACCATTCACTAAATACCGAAAATGAAACTGTTGGTCGTTCGGTAAGCGCTGTTTTAACTTAAAACATTGCTCTTTCTTATTGAACTTCATAGCAACAGGTTGCCAATCTGTAAATTCACCAACCAACTGAACTTGCTCAGCCTGAGGGTGCTGAAATTCAAATGTAACTTCAGCTTCATTTTTAGTTTTAAAAAATCGTTTATTTAACATAATGGGCTCCAAACTAAACCTAAGGTCAATTAATCCTTGCCACAGAAGTGCGTTCAACTACTCAACATACGCAGGGCTGTAAAATGCATTTTTATTAGCGCGTGTAACTTTTCAAGCTTGAAATTTGTTCAACTTTCAGACTGCGCTTGCTCGTTACGCTACGTTATCGCACAATTTATGTAGATAAAACACGACTATGTGCTCTGATTTGCCTAACAATCAAACATACTGCAGTAAAAGTAACCTCGAAAAATAAACACACCTTAGTTAAACAAAGTTATATTTATGCTTTATGACAGTGCAATTAAAAAAATATCGCACCAAATACGTGCAAATCAAACACAAAACACTCACCTCATTATCACCAACTAAATAAGAGCAAGAACTAAACCAAGTTTGATCACGGTCTGAATTATGACCTTTAAAGTAGTTAACAAATAACCACGGGTAAAGTGAATTTATTTAATAATTAAATTGAGTAAACGCTCAAAAAACATCAATAAAATAACACTCAACAAGAAAAGGGTTGCTTTTACAAGACTATTGCAAAAGAAATGTTTTGTCAGTGGCTGTGACAAACTATATACTGATAAAATTACGTAATACCTAATAATAAAATCATATAATTGGGATAAATGGTTTAATGGAATGACTAAACTTTTTCGCATACTCAGTATTGCCTCTATTGCTATATTTATTTTTTGCTATGGCATGAATATTTTATTGACCAAGCAAGTCAATACCATTAACCCACAACAATCTAGTATAGCTACTCGCGCTTTTGATACTGCTACCACCCAACTAACGATGCCCTCTTGGTATAACCCTATATTAAATGGCCATTATATTGTTCGCAAAGATGGTACTGATTATTTACTAATTAAAGCAACAGACACACAATTTATTACTGCTCAAGTATCATCCATGCTCAACGCCACTATTTTGTCACCCATAAATTTTATATTGTTGATTTTAACCGGTTTATTTTTAACGTGGTATTTTGGTAAACAATTAAATATTAAACGCGAAAGACAATTAATAGAACAACTTAATACACAAACAAAAAAAGTAATCGAGTCATTTAACATTCAACTCCCTGAGCTTGAGCATGCAACTGAAGTCACCCGTTTAAGCCAAGCAATTAATGCCTTAACGCACCACGTAGCCAATTATGCTCGTGAAACTCAAACCAGTATTTGCCAAGATAAATTGACTTTGTTAATTGATCGCCACGCTTATATTGAGCACTTAGAGCGCCAACTCAGTGACGCTGAACTCACAGATATTCACTGTGCCTTGCTATTTATTGATTTAGATGGTTTTAAGCAAGTAAATGACTCTTTTGGTCACAGTTTTGGTGATGAAGTATTGATTCAAGTCGCCGAACGCCTCGCCAGCGTATTACGCCACCACAAGCTTAATGATATCAATCCCACCAGTCTACTAGAGCAAAACCTAGCCCGTTTAGGGGGCGATGAATTCTCTATTTTTATTAAGAACATTGATTCCAATTCTAAAAGTTTGAATGTTGCACAGCATGTATTAAACGAAATAGAGCGGGACTTCGTACTGGGCAATAAACTAATTAAGATCAGTGCCAGTGTCGGTATTGCGGTTTACCCTGAGAGTGCTTCAACTCCCCATGCTCTGTTACAAATGGCGGATGTAGCTATGTATCGCGCTAAAACCGATGGACGTGGTATTTTTAAAGTCTATTCGCCAGAAATGGGCAATAAAATGCGCCGCTACCATTACTTACTTGAAGAGCTGCGCTTAGCGATTGCGTGCCATAATTTTCATTTATCATTTCAGCCTATTGTGCATGTTGAAGATTGCGCCATCGATTACTTTGAAGCATTAGTGCGTTGGGATCATCCTGTTGAAGGAACTATTTCTCCAGTGGAATTTATTCCGATTGCCGAAGAATCAAACCTCATATTAGAGCTTGGCGATTGGATAATGCTAGAATCATGTCGGCAAATGGCGGCATGGCATAATGCTGGTATGCGCAAAGTTAAAATCTCAGTTAACATCTCTGGTATTCAACTCAAACATCGCCCCATTCACGAATGGGTAATGAAAAAACTCGCCAAAACGGGTCTACCAGCCACGTCTTTGATGTTAGAGATCACCGAATCAACATTGATCACCGCAAGTGAAACTATCATTAATGAATTAGAGAAATTGCGAAAAGAAGGCGTTACTATCGCAATTGATGACTTTGGTACCGGTTTTAGTTCACTAAGTACCTTAGCTGATCTACCTATTGACGTGATCAAAATTGACAGATTATTCATAGCACAAGCTAATGAAAACCCTAAGTATAATGAAATATTAAATTCAATCAGTGAATTAGGCACAAAGCTTGGCCTTAAAATCGTTGCTGAAGGGGTAGAGGAAATCGCCCAGTTTGACTTAGTGAAACGCATGGGAATTAGCTGCGTGCAAGGGTATTTGGTCAGTCGTCCGCAGTCATCTGTGAATGTTGGCAGCAAAGTACTACAAGGTAATGTTAATCATATCGCGGCGACAGGCACTGGCGTATGGAACATCGAAACTTAACGATTATTCATTTATAGTATTATTGGCATAGAAATTCACCTTAAAATAGATAATAATACTCAATAACTTAGTATCAGATTTTACTTCCTACATGCTTAAAAAAAGTCTTTATTCATTAATCTCAATCGTAATTTTGCTGAGTATGGTACTTACCAGCATGTCAATTTATACCCTATACAGCAAAAAGAAACTCAGTGTTGATCCTAAATTAAAAGAAGTATCGGGGATCGAATTTGATAAATTCAAGCGCTTGTGGGCAATAAATGACAGTGGCGATGATCCAAAACTTTATCGCCTCAACGAAGATGGCTCTATCGCCAAAGAGATACTTGTTACTAATGCAAAAAACATTGATTGGGAAGATATGACTCAGAATGACTTTGGACACTTCTTTTTAGGTGACTTTGGTAATAATAAACAAGAACGTAAGTGGCTCACTATTTATAAAATAGAAAATCCCATCGACATCAAAACTGATACCACCGAAGCTGAAATTATCAAGTTCACTTATCCAGAACTTGACGGTAGCCCTATCCCCCCTGATAAACGAAACTTTGATCTAGAAGCATTTGTTGCCTTTGGCCGCCACTTATATTTGTTTACTAAAAACCGTACTGAGCCGTTTGATGGCATTACTAATGTGTATAAAGTTGGCGATCATGCAGCTAACTTTGATGCGCAGTTAATTGATTCATTTAAAACCTGTACAACCATGGAAAAGCTTTGCTGGATAACCTCTGCAGCACTAAGCCCCGATCGTACAAAATTAGTATTATTGGATTCTACCAGTATTTGGTTGTTTGAAAACTTTACTGGTGATAAATTTTTCTCAGGAGACGTATCACGAATAGATTTGGGGATTGTGACTCAAAAAGAAGCGATTACTTTTTATGATGAAAATACCATTGTATTCACCGATGAAGAATTTAAAGGAATTGGCGGTAACGCCTATGTCATTAAACTTGATGAAGTAACAAAAACCATCATTAAGAAAATACCAAAGGCGTCGGAAGATTAAAATAAATCTATATCCGTGCTTTTATCATTTGAGTCAATCAAGTTATTCTCCATTAACTGTTCATAAAAACACAGCCTATTACGACCATTTTCCTTAGCGTAATAAAGTGCCTTATCCGCATTTTCTAACACATTAATAGGAAAGTCGTAAGGGCTGATACGACACATGCCTATGCTAACAGTCATATTTGCAACAAATGGAAAATGAGTTTCTCTGATCATCTCCATAAACTCGTTCATTTTTTTTTCTATAGACTCAAAACTAGTGGGTTCAAACACTATCACAAACTCCTCTCCACCAAAGCGAAAAATCAAATCTGTTGAGCGTAGAAAGTAGCGCATTTTTTGTGCCAGCAGCAATAGAACTTCATCACCACAAACATGACCAAAGCTGTCATTTATTTTTTTAAAGTGATCAATATCAAGCATTGCCAGCCAAGATGTTGAGCTGAACCTACGCTTGCGATTGTTATCCATTTTTGCCGTTTTATGCTGTTTTATTACTTGCTTTTCAATTAGCTGCTTTATTTTTTTATCAAATGTTTGTCTATTTAACAGACCTGTCAGTTGATCCCGTTCATTTTCATGTAAGATAAATAAATAATTTTCATAGATACGGCAAAAGGCATTTAGCAACACTTGATCCGCACTTTTTAAACCTTTACAAACCACTGCAATAGCGCCTATCTGCTTATCTTGCAATGAAATTGGCAACCAACGCTTCTCCATGCCATCCGTTGATTGTACAGTAATAATGCACGCTGAGCGTAAGCATGACAACAGTTCAGGCTCTGGTGAGTCGACTACTTTACGTTGTGCCCATTCAAACTGATTACCATTAATTACTTTTAACGATATGCTTCGCTCAATCGTTAAATCAGTATGTACGTTTAAATCCTTATAAACCACAATTTCTGTGCAACCGACAAACTCTTGGATCGTCGAGATCAAGCTATATTCTAATGAATCTACATCTCGATTTTTAGTTATTTTAATAACAGAATTTAATAAGTTTTCTTCCATAGGGATCCTATATTCAAGTAACTGAACATTCTAAATTATGATTAATTACCCGTGAAAAAGTTTTAGAAAATATAAACAAAAACGCCAATAAAAATCGGGTTAATAATTACATTAACGAGTTAGAAAGCCCTGCACTAATTATAAGTATAGTGCGTAAATACTGTTTAGTCACAAAGATAGGGAATAATTTAACCTCAATATACTGCGCAGAAAAAATAATATATATAAAGTATGACATTCTGTATTTGTAGTCAACTTAGCGTTTAAATTTTGTTTCTAAAATAACAGAGGAAGTAGTCCGTTCAACCCCATCTAAATTACCAATATCATCGAGTAAATGGCTGAGTTTTTCTAAACTCTGTGCTTGTAAAACGGCTATTAAATCAAACTCACCACTGATAGCATACAATTGTGAAATTGCATCAATCTGCTTGAGTTCAAGGTTAGTCTTAGTGGTTAGTTTTTGCTTTACCTTGATTGATACATGGGCCGATACCATGGCACTTAGATACGCATTACCATAGTCAACACTATAGCCCTTTATTATCCCAGTCTCTTCTAGCTTTAACATTCTACTTTGTACCGTCGAACGTGATAAATTAAGTGCTCTGGCAAGATCAGAAATACTTGCTCTGGCATTTGTTCGTAGTATAGAAAGTAGCTTTTCATCTTGTATAGTTATCATATTGATTATTACCTTCGTCATTTTGCATTTTATTTTAATCATTTTTCACAAAATAGCACTGCAAATTTAAGCTTTGAACTCAGATAATAGCGGTAGTAAATAAAAAAAATCATTAGAGCACACTATTGCAGGGTAATAACGACTTGATTAACCCATTAAATGCAATTTATTTTCCATATTAAGTCAGAATTAGGTGTAACAAATGCAAGTAACAAGAGAATTATTCAACGATGTAATGATCCCTAACTATAACCCATCGGAGGTTATTCCGGTGCGTGGCCAAGGTTCTCGTGTTTGGGATCAAAACGATAAAGAATATATCGATTTTGCTGGCGGCATTGCGGTCAACTGTTTAGGCCACTGTCACCCAGCCCTTGTTAATGCGTTAAAAGAGCAAGGCGAAAAAATCTGGCACTTATCCAATGTAATGACCAATGAGCCAGCACTTCGGTTAGCTAAAAAAATCACTGAGGCAACATTTGCAGACAAAGTTTACTTTGCAAACTCAGGCGCAGAAGCAAATGAAGCAGCGCTAAAACTCGCGCGTCGTTTCGCATTAGATGTACATGGTGCTGATAAAAGCCAAATCATTGCATTTAACAAAGGCTTTCATGGTCGTACCTTCTTTACCGTAACTGTGGGTGGTCAAACCGCATATTCTGACGGCTTTGGTCCAAAACCTGCTGCTATTGATCATTGTGACTACAATGATTTAGCTGCTTTTGAAGCACTGATCAGCGATAAAACCTGCGCCGTAATGATGGAACCTCTACAAGGTGAAGGCGGCATTATCTCTGCAAATAATGACTTTATCAAAGGCGTGCGTGCTTTATGTGATAAACACAATACGTTGCTTATTTTTGATGAAGTACAAACGGGTGTAGGCCGTACAGGCTCACTATACGCATACCAAGAATTAGGCGTGACACCAGATATTTTAACAACAGCAAAAGCACTAGGGGGCGGTTTCCCTATTGGAGCGATGATCACCACGACTGATATTGCAGCACATCTTAAAGTGGGCACGCATGGTTCAACCTATGGCGGTAACCCGTTAGCGTGTGCAGTGGCAGAAGCGGCATTTGATACCGTGAATACCGAACAAGTGCTAAGCGGCGTTAAACAGCGTGAACAGCTTTTCCGTGATGGTTTTGCAGCGATCAACGCAAAATTCGACGTATTTAGTGAAGTACGCGGTAAAGGCCTACTATTAGGCGCCGTACTAAACAGCAAGTTTGAAGGGCGCGCTCGCGACTTTTTAGTCGCAAGTACTCAACAAGGACTAATGAGCTTAGTTGCTGGTACTAATGTTATTCGTTTTACGCCTTCACTGGTGATCCCATTTGAGGACATTAAAGAAGGTCTCGCACGCTTTGAAAAAGCCGTAGCAAACGTTGTAAACGGTTAACCTAATTTAACGCCCTGTTTAAGGGCGTTAAGGGAGCACTTTTAAATGCAAGTATTACGTCCTATAACCGCAAATGATTTTGACTCACTAAAAAAAATAGCAATAGAGTCGGGCCATGGTTTTACATCATTACCCGTTGATGATGCCTTGTTGTTAGAGAAAATTGAACGAGCAGAAAGCAGCTTTGCAAAAGACATTAATAAGCCTCAAGACGAGGGCTATCTATTTGTATTAGAAGACAGTGAAACAGGTCAAGTAGTCGGCACTACCGCGATTGAAGCGGCGGTCGGTATGAGTACTCCTTTGTATCACTATCATTTAGGTAAAACGGTTCATCATTCACGCACTCTTAACGTATATAACACCGTTGATATTCTCAGCATGTGTAATGATTACACCGGCTGCTCAGAGATATGTACACTGTTTTTACGTGCAGATAGCCGCAAAGGGCTAACGGGACGCTTCTTATCGCGCTCACGTTTTTTGTTTATGGCTCAACACAGTGAGCGTTTTGCCGATACCATCATTGCAGAAATGCGTGGCGTTAGTGACGAAAACGGTCATTCTCCATTTTGGCAATGGCTTGAAGAACATTTTTTCAGTATTGAATTCCCACAAGCCGATCATTTAGTCGGCTTAGGCGATAAAGTATTTATTAGTGAATTAATGCCCAAGTACCCTATTTACGCCAATCTGTTAAGTAAAAAAGCCCAAGCGGTAATTGGCAAAGTACACGAGCACACTAAACCTGCACTAAAACTGCTTGAAAAAGAAGGTTTTGAGCACCGTGGTTACGTTGATTTATTTGATGCTGGACCAACTGTCGAAGCCAAACTTGGCAATATACGTAGCATCCGTGAATCTCAAGTATGTCCTATTACCATAGGTGAACTTGATCATATTAATCAACAAAGTTCCGACACCTTAGCTATTTGCAATCAAGGCGTGAAAGACTTCAGAGCCACGTTCACTAAACATGCGCATTATAATCATGCTAAACATACCTTGATTATCAGCAGTGAAGTTGCAAAAGCACTTAAATTAAAACAAGGGGATGCAGCACGGTTTTTCCGTCTGTAAGCCTCTGTAGGAGTTTCTATGAGCGTTAATACACACAACAGCCAATTAATCAATAACCAATGGCAAATTGGCTTAGGTCATAATTTCAGTTCAATAAATCCAAGTAACGGGGATATTGTTTGGCAAGGTAAAGCAGCAAGTAAAGAACAAGTAGACGCAGCCATTAAATCAGCTCGTCAGGCACACATTACATGGGCAAATACCGCAATTACAGAGCGTATTGCGGTTCTTGAGCGTTTTGTTAGCCTGCTAAAAGAAAATAGCGAAGAGTTTGCGACTATTATTGCCCGCGAAACAGGGAAACCACTATGGGAAACACGCACCGAAGTGGGGGCTATGACAGGCAAAGTGGCGATCTCAATAAAAGCTCATCATGAACGAACAGGCACTACTGAAAATCCAATGCCCGGTGCTAAAGCTTTTATTCGTCATAAGCCACATGGCGTAGTGGCTATTTTTGGCCCTTATAATTTCCCAGGCCACCTCCCAAATGGTCATATTGTACCAGCAATTTTAGCGGGTAATACCGTCGTATTTAAACCATCTGAGCTAACCCCACTTGTTGCTCAATACACACTTGAGTTATGGTTAAAAGCAGGCCTGCCCGCTGGGGTGATCAACCTTGTTCAGGGTGAAGTTGACACCGGTATTGCACTTGCTAGCCACCAAGATACTGATGGGTTATTTTTTACTGGCAGCTCAAACACAGGTCATTTATTACATAAGCAGTTTGCTGGACATCCAGGTAAAATTTTGGCGCTAGAAATGGGGGGGAATAACCCGCTCATAATTAAAGATGTGGCTGACGTAAGTGCTGCCGTGCATGACATTATCCAATCCGGCTTTATAACTTCTGGCCAGCGCTGTACGTGCGCCCGCCGAGTGTTTATTGCTAATACAGCTAATGGTAATGCTATTTTAGAAAAGCTGATCACCGCAACTAAAAGTATTAAAGTTGCAGACAGCTTTAGCGAAGAACAACCTTTCATGGGGGCTATGATCAGCGAAAAAGCCGCGCTTGGTATGGTCGCCGCTCAGCAACAATTGATTGATATGGGAGCTGAACCTTTAGTTGAACTAAAACACTTAAAACCAGGCACAGGTTTTGTAAGCCCTGGTATTATCGATGTAACAAATGTGGCCAGCATCGCAGATGAAGAACACTTTGGCCCATTAATTAAAATTTATCGCTATAGCGACTTTGACAGTGCAATTGTGGAAGCGAACAATACCTCATTTGGTTTATCGGCTGGGCTTTTAAGTGACTCTAGTGAAGATTATGAGCACTTCTTAAAACATATTCGCGCCGGTATTGTTAACTGGAATCGCCCAATTACCGGTGCATCAAGTGCCGCGCCATTTGGTGGTATTGGTGCCAGTGGTAACCACAGAGCGAGCGCCTATTACGCCGCAGATTACTGCTCATACCCAGTAGCCTCTGTTGAAGCACCAAGCGTTAGTTTACCAAGTACCCTTGCGCCGGGCTTAATTATTGAATAATCAGTCGGCAGCTTAACAGCTGCAGAAATTAAATTAAGGAATTAAAAATGCACACAGATGTAAATGCCCTTTTTGACAACTTATGGCAAAACTACCTAGCGGTAACACCGTCAGCTGTAAAAGTTCATGAGCTATTAGGCTCGACACAACAAGATGATGTGATCAACGATCATATTGCACTACGCACTTTCAATCATGAAAAAATTGGTCTGGAAAAGTTAGCCGCCCATTTTTTAGCAGTCGGTTATAAAGAATGTGGTGAATATCATTTTGAAGCTAAAAAATTGTATGCTAAACATTATGAGCATAGCGATCCAAAGCAACCAAAAGTGTTTATTTCCGAATTACTTGTAGAGCAGTGTTCTGAGCAACTGCAAGCCATCGTTAATGAGCTGGTTGGCAGCATAGATGCAGATGCCGTAACCGCAGAAAACTTCTTATACTCAGGCACCCATTGGCAAGTAAGCTCTGAAACTTATAAACAGTTACTCGCTGAAAGCGAATATGCTGCGTGGATGTCAGCATGGGGTTACCGTGCTAATCATTTCACCGTGAACATTAATGAACTTGCCAAATTTGATAGAATTGAAGATGTTAACCAAGCACTTAAAGATGCTGGTTTTGCCCTTAATACTTCTGGCGGTGAAGTAAAAGGCTCACCAGAAGTATTACTTGAGCAATCATCAACTCTTGCCGACGACTTTGCCGTAGAGTTTAGTGACACGACGATGAGTATACCTAGTTGTTTTTATGAGTTTGCCCTACGTTATGCGCAACCTGATGGTGAACTCTACACCGGTTTCGTTGCAGCCTCTGCCGATAAAATTTTCGAAAGCACCAATGCACGTTAATTAATTATATAAAGCCCGCGAGGGCTTTTTTTAAAAGGTTAAAGCTTCTTATAGTTACTTGTAATAATGACTATTTATAAAACCTAATATAAACCAGCTATTTATAACAATTAATTTTGCTTGTCGAAAAACAAAGCAAAAAAATACTTCCAACTCAATAAGTTTATTATCGTGGCGCTTCAGTATGAAATTGTAGTAACTGAACAGTTCACTTAGCAGCGTATTACCTTGCATTTTGCACCTCACCACACGCGGCTGTTTTTGACCGAGGATTATCAAACTATTCGTGAAAGCCATAGATAAATTAGCTTGGATCTATACATCTAAAACCGCAGCTGCATATAACTGCAATCTTATAGTCCAAACACACTACTATTAACAGCATTATTCCGATAAATAAAATAATAATGTAAAGTTACAACTTTATATCCAGCTGTTTTTCTGACACTACAATTAATATTAAGCATGGTTATTATTTAATAAACAACATGAATAAATAATATTAATAAACACCTCAAAACAACATAATAAAAACATTTAAAACTAAATATTTACATTGTTAACATCTGTGTTATTTTAATTAATGACATCTAATGTCGATTTTAATAAAAATATTTAGGGAAAATATAAATGAAAAAATTCAACAAAAAATTGCTAGTAGCAGCTGTCGCTGCAGCAGTTAGTATTTCAAGTAATGTATATGCTGCTGATACAGGTGGTTTAAAAATAAGAGTGACGGATAAACAGGGGCAACCTATAGCAGGTGCAACTGTATCTGCGAAATCTCCCGAAAGTTTAATCGGGAAGCAAGCTATTTCAGATAGTAATGGTTATGTTTCATTACGAGGTTTAGACCCGTCAAGTAAATATGTTATTGATATTACCGGTGCGTCAATTCAGCCTTTTGAAGCAAAAAATGTTCGCGTTATTACTGATAAAAATTTAAATTTGAATTACTCCGTTGCTACTAGCAGTAACTCGATTGAAAAAATCGTTGTTTCAGGACGTTCTGTGACTGCAATCGACACAACATCCTCTTCAACCGGTCTTGATGTAACACTGGATATGACAGAATCACTCCCAACAGGTCGGAGTTTCCAAAGTTATTTGCAGTTAGTCCCAGGAGTTAAACCTTCAACAAATGGTAACCCATCATCTAAGTCGGGTGTAAACTACGCTGATTTAAACGGTGCGGCTGGTAGCTCATCTGATAACGTTTACTATATTGATGGAGTAAACGTTACAGATAATGTAAGCGGTACAGCTGGCGGTAATATAAATTCAGAAATAATACAAGAACAGCAAGTTTTAACCGGTGGCATTGAAGCTAAATATGCTGGTGGTGCAGGCTTAGTATCTCGTGTTATCACTAAATCAGGCAGTAATGAATTTCATGGCTCGATCAACTACTATTTCCAGAATGATAGCCTTGTTGCTGATTACGATAATAATTCTAAAAGTAAAAATAAGTTTTCAACATATGATACTGCTATCACACTTGGCGGTCCTATTATTGAAGATAAACTATGGTTTTTCGCATCTTATCAGTTAAAAAACCGTGAAGATGATATTACTAACTCAGAAACTGGTGAATTTAGCCACACTGTTGAGGATGACTCAGATCTTGGCTTTGGTAAAATAACATGGCAAGCTACAGATTCAGATCGTCTTGTTTTTACTTACTTCAATGACCCTAGAGACCTTTCTGGATCACGTTTAACAACAACTGCTTATAATCGCCAAAGAACACAAAAAACCGGCGGTGACAATTATAAAATAGACTACTCTCATTCATGGGAAGACTTTATCATTAATGTCGGCTATATGGAGCATGAAGCTGAGTTTTCTACTGTTGCTTTAGATAAATCAACGCGCAGCGATATTGCATTTTTAAGTACCTCACCTTCACAGTCACAAACTGATATTGGTGGCTTAGGTGCCGACACAATTCGCAACCGAAATAAACAAAGTGCTTATATTAATTTTGAGTATTACTTATACACAGATTTTGGTGATCACACTTTTGAAGCGGGTTATTCCATAGAGAATAATGAAAATATAACCAATAGCATCTATAATGGTGGGCCTCAATATAATTCAATTGCAGCATCAGATAGTGGTGTATCATTTGAAACATATGCTACAGGTCAATGGACTGGCGAAAAAGGCTTAGCTGCTGCAGACTATGTACGTGTAGCAACAGCCTTAAATAATAGTGGAAACTTACACGGTGCGGACTTAAATAATGATGGTACTGTCGATGAAGAAGAAGTCAAAGCAATTGTTTTCAACAGTACTTCTGGTAATCCGACAGGTGATGTAAATGCATACCAAATTGAACAAGTGCAACAAGCTTCTTCAAAATTAGAAACCAAAGGCAAAATTGCGTTCTTACAAGACAGTTTTACACTTGATAACCTAACTATAAAAGCGGGTTTAAGAGCGGAGAAATGGGATCACATTGCATCAACAGGTGAAACGATTTTTACTTTTGATTGGGAAGTTGCGCCTCGTTTAAGTGTTATCTACGATATATTTGGTGATGGTGACTCTAAAGTATGGGCATTTGGTGGACGTTACTACGACCCTCTTCGTACCGATATGACATCATTTGCTGGCAACCTGACAGGTTCAGTTCTTGAAGAAAGAGTATATGTTAATGATGATTGGGTAACGTTTAGAACACGTGGTGGTGTTAAGCAACAAGATGCATTTTTCTCGCCAAGTACAAAAACACCTTTCACAGACGAGTATTTAATTGGTTATTCAACTAATTTAACAGAAAGTACTAACATTTCTGTGACATATACTAAGCGTACAACCAAAGATATTATGGAAGATTATGACTTAAGTATTTACTCTGAAGATGGTTATTTAGCAGGGACAAGTCTTGAGTTGCCACTCTCTTATTTTGGTTACGATAAAAACCCTGGTTCAAACTATGTGATCGGTACATTAGCAGGTGGTAAGCGAGATTATGATGGAATTGAGGTTACGTTTAAAAAACTCCGTACTGACAACTGGTTTATGCTAGCGTCTTATACTCATAATGATGCGAAAGGCAACTCAAACTCTGATGGTAATGCTGACTTCCAAGGCGATTGGGAGATTCTGGATCCAAGAGCACCAAACATGTACGGAAAACAGCCGGGTAATGTTGAGCATCAGTTTAAGTTATTAGGCACTTATTATTTCAATAATAACTTAGAAATAGGCGGTGTTTATAACTGGAACTCAGGTACTCGCTATAGTAAAGCGCAATTAATTTCAGGTCGTTATCTACCTCTACAAGTCGATGAAGCTTATGAATTTGGCGGTTATAAAACTAATTGGGTGGCTGATAACTCAGTCGGTAGTGAAGTCACGCCGTCATATGGAACATTAGATATCCGAGTTAAATATACTCATGATTTTGATAAATACAAAGCCGAGTTTTTCTTAGATATTTTCAATATTCTTGACGACCAAGCCAATACAGTAGAGCAAGGATTAATTAGTGGTGATGGTAACTTTGCATTCGGTGAGGCAACTGACTGGGTAGAACCGCGCCGTTTTTATCTAGGTGCACGCCTTTCATTCTAATGTGTTAATTTAAAATTATTAGCAATACTAAATACCCTTTTTCAATCAGATAAAGGGTATTTTCTTTTATTTCAACTCAAATACCTATTGCGAAATACTTATATAAATCAAATGAATAGTGGTTTATAATCGTTTTCTAACTGTTCAAATGACAAATCACCAATAAAACGACCAAAACTAAGCCACGTTGCTAAACCGCGTAAATCTTTAAAATGTGGCGGAACAAACTTAGGGTCTTCAATTACACCTAAATCATGTAATTGCGATATTAGTCTAAAGTCATCAATCGAGATTTTACCCACTAACAGCAAGGGTAATTGATCGATGCGGCCAAGTTGTATCGCAACCCGAATTAAATTGTAAACCAATACAAACCCTTTGATATAAGCGATATCTTTAGTAAATGGCAATCCTGTTGCGGTACTGCCACGAAATACTCGCTGGGCCAGTGTATAGCTCTCATCTTTACTCAAGCCTTGGGCAACATAATCACGATATATATCAACAAACTCAGCCCCATCAATTACCTTGGTCACCGCTTGAATACGATTTACTAACTTCGCTAAACGACGAGGGGTTGATTTAAGGGTGATGATTTCGGTTAGTACTGCCAGCCCTTCTTGTGTCACTGTTGAACTTGGTGTGCCTTTACTTAAACAGGTTAAGTATGGCTGAGCTAAACCATTTTGCGTTGTACCTACGTGGATCCAGCCCTCATGGACTTCTAAAATATCAAGCTCACGTTGAGAAAACTTTACATCTTGATTTAGCTTAATATTATTAGCACCAGCAGCTGCATCACTGACGATCCCATCACTAATGACCACTTCAACATCGATACCTGGCATGCTTAAACGTACTTGTTCAGCAAGAATTCGAACGGCTTCATCAGCATCTATATTTTTAGGATCATCAGGTAAAATATCCGCAGCAAGTAAGTTCTTCAGCGGTAACTCGAGCATATTCGCAAGCTCTGATAACGATGGCTCACCGGCATGGAAAAGATCTTTTGGATGACCAAACAACTCTACCGATAAATCATGAAATTCAGCAGTGCCACGATATTCAAGCATACTCAATACTGTTTTGTACTCGCTGCACATTTTACTCATATATTGAGCGATAGGATTGAGTTGCCCGAGCTGGCTAATGATATTACGGTTTAGATCAGAAAATGCTTGGCGTAGCTCGCTAGGTACAAACCCTAGATCCCGTTGCTGATAATAAGCTTTATCAACCAGAGGATTCTTTTGGCATTTGTGCCTAAAAAACTCTTCTTTGATGCTTTTATCCCAATTTATCGCATCTAAAATGCGGATCGGAGTTTGTAGAGCGATTAATCGATCTGATAACTCGCGAGTTTTAAGTAATAACGCCTTATCTATCATGCTCTAAGCTCACTGCTGAATGAGCCTAGAGGATAGGCCAGATTTGTTCATTTTCAAAGCAGATTATCACTTACTTTACAAATTTACAGGGCTAGAAAAGTCGCTGATACGATTGACTATGCGCCCATTTTTATAAATAACCAAAGTAGGTACACTGCTGACTTTATTATCAATAAATAAATCATTACCGTGATCAATATACACTGGATGTATGACTTTAAATTTTTCTATGTATTCATCAACAGCCGCTTGATCTGTCCATAATTGGCTAATTCTTGCTTCACTATCTATCCCTTGTTTAGCTAAAGTGTTCATTTGCTTTTGCGCTGCAACACAATTCTTTGCCATGCTCGGCCGCGTATCCGCTAAATACCAATCACACCAGGTTGCTGTATATAACACCGCCTTTAAACCATACTCTGGAATAATTAAAGCAGTCGCAGCTTGCTTATTACCTTCATCTAACAAGTGAGGCTTTGCTACCATGCCATCATGTGATAATAATCGCAGTGTATTATCAAGTGCTTTATCTGCTTCATGGCCTTGAAAAATCACTTTGCCCGTTTTATCGAGTAACACATGAAAAGGAGTGCCTATAAATTGATAATGCTGAGCAACTTTTCCGGTGTGATCAGTCATTATTGGCATAGTTAAATTAAAGCGCTTGTTTACCGCGGCAACGGCACCTGGGTCATCATTGAGATCAATATTGATTGCTATCATATCAATAGTATCTCCATATTGTTCGTAAGCATGTTGGAAATGCGGCATCTGCTGCATACACGGTTTGCACCAGGTTGCCCAAAATTTTAAATAAACAGGCTTTTTGCCAACCATGCTACTCAGCTCGAACAGCTCACCCTGTTGATTTTTTAAAACCAAATCAGACTCATTTGCTAATAAATGTTGACTGCTTGAAAAGCATAAAAAGACCCACAGCAGCGTAATATATTTAGACTTCATCAGTGTTATCCCTAAAATAAATATACTTTAGCATAGTTGTTTTCTTAGCTGATTGTGATTTGGCGACAATGGTGAACTTTTCGATCATTTATCATCACATGGTATAAACTAAATCTAGTTAGGTTTCGTATCAGTTTAATTATCAAAACGACATTGGAATAGTGATGAAAAATGACATCGAAGGAAAACACTATAAAGGATTAACCGCATTTTCGCTGCTAATTAAGCACAACTAATTATAGCCTAATTAACAATTGCTCGTACCCACCTGGTAAACCATCGTTTATTAATGATAATCATGCTTAAAAATGATAGATTGCGGAAATTTTTCAATTTTAAGAGCCTTGCTATGTCAAAAGCCATCGACACTGCCGATTCATTGAGTGAAGAAAAACGATCGGGATTATTTAACCGATTTTTAGCCTCGGTTGAGTTTTTGGGGAATATGTTACCCCACCCAATCACTTTATTTGCCCTATTTTGTGTGGCTATTATTGTTTTCAGTGGTGTTGCTGATTGGTTTGGATTAAGTGCTATTGATCCTCGCCCTATTGGCTCCGCAGGTCGAGAACCTGACGGCGTTATCGAAGTTGTGAGTTTATTAAGTGCTGAAGGCTTACAACGTATCGTCACTGGCCTTGTTACTAACTTTACCAGTTTTGCTCCTTTAGGCACTGTGCTTGTTGCACTATTAGGTGTCAGCGTTGCCGAACATTCAGGCTTATTATCAGCTGCAATGCGTGGCATGGTAATGGGGGCATCAAAACGCTTAGTTACCTTTATGGTGGTATTTGCCGCTATATTATCTAATACTGCATCTGAACTTGGTTACGTTGTATTAATTCCATTAGCCGCGATGATCTTCCACAGTTTAGGTCGTCATCCATTAGCGGGCTTAGCCGCAGCTTTTGCCGGTGTATCGGGTGGTTACAGTGCTAATTTATTGTTAGGTACGATTGATCCATTGCTTGCAGGTATCACGACCCCGGCAGCACAAATGATTGATCCAACTTACCAAGTTGGCGCTGAAGCAAACTGGTATTTTATGATGATTTCAGTTTTACTGATTGCCGTATTAGGCACTTTCGTGACTGAAAAAATCGTTGAACCTCGTTTAGGTAAATATAACCCCGATGAAGCCAGTAGCGATCTTGCACAAAATAATATTGAGGGCTTAACAGCCAAAGAAAAGTCAGGCCTAAAATGGGCTGGAGTCTCATTATTATTAGTGTCTCTTTTATTGGCTTGGACAATTATTCCCGCTGATGGCATTTTGCGTCATCCTGAAACAGGCTTATTTGCCCACTCGCCTTTTTCTAAAGGTATTGTAGTTTTTATTTTCATCACCTTTGGTATACCAGGTTTCGTTTATGGCCGTGTCGTAGGCACCATGAAAAACGACAAAGACGTGATCAATGCGATGAGCAAAAGTATGAGCTCTATGGGCATGTACATTGTATTAGTATTTTTTGCCGCGCAGTTTGTCGCCTTTTTTAAGTGGACTAACTTAGGGACTATTTTAGCCATAAATGGCGCAGCTATGCTACAAGCCCTCAATCTGACCGGTCCTGAAGTATTTGTATTATTTATATTGATGTGTGCATTAGTGAATCTAAGCTTAGGCTCTTCATCTGCACAATGGGCGATCACTGCGCCTATCTTTGTGCCAATGCTCATGTTGATTGGCTATGCGCCAGAGACCATTCAGGCGGCTTATCGTATCGGTGATTCAGTCACTAACTTGATCACCCCAATGATGAGTTATTTTGGTTTGATCCTCGCGGTTGCCACTAAATATAAGAAAGACATGGGAATAGGCACACTTGTAGCAACAATGCTGCCTTACAGTATGATTTTCTTTGTCGGTTGGGTCGCTTTGTTTTATTTATGGGTGTTTGTATTTGGTCTGCCAGTAGGACCTGGCTCACCAATTTATTACACACCTTAATGAGCGATCATAGGTTGGATCTTAAGAAAACTTGAAGTTGAACTCTGTTAATGATCAAATAGTTACGCCAATAAAAAATGACTAAAAACAGAGTTCACATGCAGATTAACCAAGTTTCAAATCAATTAAAAGC
>NZ_JABBMT010000036.1 GCF_012927645.1 Pseudoalteromonas arctica
AAGTCTCTGAAGGGCCGTTGAAGACTACAACGTTGATAGGCAAGATGTGGAAGTGGTGTGAGCCATTAAGCTAACTTGTACTAATTACCCGTGAGGCTTAACCATACAACGCCAAACGCGTTTTATGTGATAGTGAAACAAGCGAAGAAGTTAATAGACTAAAGTAGATTACTAGCAGCTGTAAGCCATAAGCTTTCAGCCGTCAGAAAACAATTATCAGCATTTTCAAATTTTAATTAATTGGCTCGAAAGAGCGAATTAATACCAAATTTGCTTGGTGACAATAGCGTTTTGGACCCACCTGACCCCATGCCGAACTCAGTAGTGAAACGAAACAGCGCCGATGATAGTGTAGCATTTGTTATGTGAAAGTAGGTCATCGCCAGGCTCCAAATTAAGTTGAAGAACTTTAACCTTAAAAATTAATAATAAGAAAATTGAAAAGAATTTTCTTGGTAACAATAGCGTTTTGGACCCACCTGACCCCATGCCGAACTCAGTAGTGAAACGAAACAGCGCCGATGATAGTGTAGCATTTGTTATGCGAAAGTAGGACATTGCCAGGATCTAATTAAAGAAAGCCCGACTAGGAATAGTCGGGCTTTTTTACGTCTGTAGGAAAACGATTAGTTTCGAGCCGTCAGCGATACGTACACTGCTATTTGGTATTAATCTTGAGAAACTAGCGTCCTTTAAAAGGGACTGCTACCTAGAAAGTGGATTTCTAAAACAGCCCATATTCGGCTGTTTCCTCAGTATGTTGATGCATTAAGTGATCAGGTCTAAAGATTGCACTGGGATCTATGAGTACGCTATGTTTATGCTCAAGTTTAATTAACCCTCGCATCATATTTTTGGTTTGTGGATCAATCTCAAAACCTACATCTGTGAGCTTATCTAAAGGCTTGATATCTTCTTTTTTATAACTGATATTATCCTCTACTTTATCAACAAGTAGTCCTATATGAGGGGTTCTACCATCTTTAGTTGTGAAAATGATGATTGGCTTATAGTCTAAAACAATTTGCTCTTTGGCTGATTCAAACAATCTAATTAATTGCATAAAATTGCTGTTTCGCTCAATATTTAGTTCAATAAGCGCTTGCTTTGGATTGCCTTTTTTTACTAGTTCAATTAGCTTATTTGCGCGACTATACAAGCGCGCATGTGGGATTTTAAAGCGTTCTATAATCGCTCTAAGATCTTCATTTTCGGTTTTAAAGCTGCTGTACCATTTTGCAAAGTTAGATTGTTGAATATCAGTGTTGTGATTAAAGGGCTGATTTTGGTTAATACTATTTTCAAGTGCGAAAAACCATTCGTGTTGTTTTTGTTCCCATCCACTAAATAAATCAACTAATGACAAGTTGCTATCCTGAGTTGATTGTTTGTTGAGAATAATACCTAAATCAAATATTGGAGTGGGAGTTTCCATATAGTCTTTAACACCAATAAAACTTTTATTGTCGTTAGGTAATGCGGTTAAATTATCTTCAAAGCGTTCAGTTAAAAGTATGTCGAGAATTTTTAATGAAATCGTTTTTTGGCCTACCCTAAAATTAATTAACTCCATAGTGTTCTCACCTCCTAAATATATAGCCTAATAATAGAACATTATTTAGAAAGCGCAGTTATTTTGTTAAAACACAGAGCGATAAACCATATGCTTATTTTTATCGGCCTTATTGACGAATAACGCGTTTATTTGTTTATCTTCACTGAAAATAATGTTTAGTCGCTGCATTAAGCAGTTATGTTGCAGTGGTTGCGGGCAGTGTTGTGCTGCAGTACTAAATATCATTGCATTGAGGTAGCCTTCAAAGTGTAGACGATTAGGTGTGCTAATTTTCGCTGACGCCATATCTTTTAAGAATTGAGTGCACCAATAGGCGTCACATTTATTAGGGTTAGGGACGACTTCGGTCGCCATAAGTTTACTAGGGTATTTAAGACGAGCAAATAAGTCATTGCTTGATGCAAAAGATATGCTGGTATAATCAGGCATAAATTGTTGTTCATGGGCAATATTTATAAATTCAGCCAATGGTTTATAAGTGCCAACTAAGCAAATGGCAGTAGCACCGCTGGCTTTTAGTGCTTTAAGAGCATCTTTAATATCATTACTATTTCGTTGATAGCGCGCGACCTTTACTGGCTTGAGATTGTGTTTGGCGAGCGATTCCCGCAATCCAGACTCTACTACTAAGCCAAATTCATCTGCTTGAATTAAAAATCCAATATGTGTGTGATTGTTTTCTTCTACTAGGTATTTTATTTGTTCGTCAGCTTCATCATCGTAGCTAGCTCGTATGTTGAATACATTAATTGTGGGCTGATAATGCAAAAATTTTGCGCCGCTGTAAGGCATTAAATATGGAATTTGCAGTTGTTCAAGGATTGGTAAAACAGCAAAGCTTGTTGGAGTTCCCATTGCACCGAACAGCGCATCTACTTTATCTTGATAAATAAAGCGACGAGTATTACTTACTGCGCGTTTTGGCTCATAGCCATCGTCGGCGACTATTAATTTTACGTGTGCTCCGTTGATACCTCCGTTTTTATTTAGCTTGTTAAAATAGATATTACTACCCAGGTAGAGTTGCTCACCAATTTGTTTGGCCGGTCCTGTTAGCGCGCTAGACATGCCTAATTTTATTGCAGGCTTGTTCTCAGCATGGGTGAAATTGCTTTGTATAAATGAAAAAAAGAAAAGAACGCTAAGGTAATTTTTTAAGTAAGTATTGTTCATACCAATTAGTAACAGCCTGTTTGAATAGTTTATCGAGTGATTTTTTACCACGGATCTGTAAAACTATTTGTACTTTTTGTGATGACCAGTTTTGTAATATTAGTCTAATAAAAAGATATTTGGTATTTTCATCACAGGTTAACAGGCTGTGAGGTGTGCACCAAAGACTCCTCCATAGTAAAGGTTTTATAGCGTGCAATTGATAATTTGTTGTTAATAAAGATTTTAATCGTTTATCTAAGTACTGATCTAAGTGTTGTGGCATAAAAGCTGTAAGTATTTGTTCGACTAATTGCTGATCTAATTGATTGAAATGATCGAGTAATTGCAGTGCAAAGTCAGACTGAAATTCGCTTTTTAGTTGATTGTTTAGGGGGCTATCTCGATTTAAGCTTTTTAGCACCAGTGCCGCATGCTCTGCGGTTGCTTTATCTTGTTTGAATCCAAGCTTGACTAAATTAAACCCCGCCGTTTGCCAAAATTTGAGTAAGTTAGCATTTGCGCCAAAACTGGCTCCAAACCAATGGCAGTTTGCTATTAATTGTTGCTCGCAATGGGCAAGTAACTTTGAGCCAATCTTGTTGTTATGATGTGATGGTGCAACAGCAATGCGCACAACACGAGCACAGTTTAAGGTGAGTATACTTGGCTCAACGGTTAATTGCGCTAAGATTTGCGCCATTAAATGCCCTTGTGGTCGGCGTTGGCCACTGGCAATCTGTTTGCTTATCGTTGGGTTTAAACCGCCTTCAATAGCAACTAAACAAACCCCAAGAAGTGTACCTCGTTGTTGGCAGACAAAAATACGCTGTGCTGTTGCATCCAGCAGATGGCGTAAATCATTTACACTCGTTTGATAGTGGGCTAACGACAATAAACCCATGACTTGGTGAAGTAAGGATTCGTCGTTGACCAAATCAGTTGCTTGGAGTTCGCTAAACTCAAGTGCTGCATTATTAAACTCAGTGCTTTTATAGTCTGCATCTAGGGCTAAGAGTCTACAAATATGCTGTTCGAGCGGATCGGCTGTGGCAAACCGTATTGGTAGCTCTAAATTAACACTACGCATATTTTTAAAGTGCTGTTCTAAATAGCGTTTAAAGCGCAAAGTATAACCGCGACCATTACCTTCATAGCCAATCATAGTGCTAGCAAATACTACTCGTGGGTAATGAGTAAGCATTTTGATAAGCATGGGCACAGGGATTGCTGCGGCTTCATCAACCAGCAGCACATCGCACTGAGGTAGCTCACTTAATAATTGATCGGGTGCAATGTAGCGTAAATTAGCGAGCTGTTTTTGTGGTTCTTGGTAATGACAGCCTTGTTCAGCAGCAAAATGTTTAAAGCAGCTATGTAGAGCTGTAAATTGTTGTGAGCAGAGAATAATGTTTTTATCGCTAAGCTTTGCAGCTGCAAGGCCTAATGCCGCAGATTTTCCTCGGCCGCGATCAGCACTAATCAATAGTGGGCGGTTCGCTCTTCCCGTTGCTGTTTTAATTATTTGCTCAACACAATACTGCTGCTCTGTAAGTGAAAGTACACCAGCTTCAGGACTTACTTTAGGAGGCAGCTGCCAACCTTTAGTTTGGCTAAAATGTAGTAGTGAGTTATCGGTGAGCAAACCAGCTAAACGTTGATTAAAGTAACTGTGCTGACGTTGTTGCGCAAATGATTGAAAGGTCTCTAAGGCTGGATCGCACCAATGTTGTAAATCAGCCAGCTCTGGTAATAATAAAATAAATAACCCGCCAGCCTGAACAGTGCCACTAAGAGCGGCAAGTTTGTCTGGTACTAAGCCACTAAAGCCGTCATAAATGACATGCTGAAATTCTTGGCCAAGAATTTGATGAATATGTTCAGGCCAGCTACTGCCAGTGAGTTCGCCACTAGTTGATAACACCTGAACAGGTGGATAATTCAGTCGCTTGAGTAACTCAGTTGCCTGTAGGTAACACCAATTTTGTTCGCCAGCAATGAGTAGCAGTTGCCTATGTTTTGCATAGGCAAGTTGCGGCAGGATATTGCTTATTAACGAGCTAAATGGCTTGTAGTCGTGCATAAACAGTTACTAACCACTTACTACCAAAATCATCAAAATTGACTTGTACGCGAGATTGAGCGCCACTGCCTTCATAATTAATAACCGTTCCCACCCCAAATTTTGCATGCAATACGTGTTGCCCTAAGCTAAAGCCACTTTCTTCAAATACGGCATGACTTACTGATGAGCTAAATCGTCCTGCTGCGGGTGGTCGCGATACTTGGGTTTTAATACGAATTTCTTCAATACAATCTTCAGGCATTTCACGTAAAAAGCGTGATGGACTGTGGTACTTTTCTTGACCATAAAGACGGCGGCTCTCGGCATGGCTAATATAGAGTTTTTCCATGGCACGAGTCATGCCGACATAACAAAGACGACGCTCTTCTTCTAACCGGCCTGATTCTTCATTACTTTGTTGAGATGGGAACATGCCTTCTTCAACACCAACCATAAATACGAGTGGAAACTCTAGGCCTTTCGCTGAGTGCAACGTCATCATTTGCACAGCATCTTCATGTTCTTCAGCTTGGCCATCACCCGATTCCAGTGAGGTATAAGCCAAGAATCCTTGCAGTGGTGAGCTAAACTCTTCATCTTCCGGGAGTTCGTATTGGCCACAGGCGCTGATCAGCTCTTCTAAGTTTTCTACCCGAGCGTGGCCTTTTTCGCCTTTTTCTGCTTGGTACATTGCCATTAAACCAGATGTTTGAATCGCGTATTTCGCTTGCTCTTCTAGCGTGAGATCACTAATTTTATCTTCAATATGTTCTATCAGTTCAACAAACTTAGTAACAACCGTCGCCGCACGTCCTGATAAATGTTGTTGTTCTACGATGGCTTTGGCAGCGTACCATAATGGCAATGATTCGCTACGCGCACAATCGCGAATATGGCTTAATGTTTTATCGCCAATGCCACGAGCAGGAGTGTTAATCACTCGCTCAAATGCAGCATCATCCTGACGATTACTTACGAGCCGTAAATATGCCAGCGCATCTTTAATTTCTTGTCGTTCGAAAAAGCGCATACCGCCGTAAATGCGGTATTTTAAGCCTTCTTGTAGCATGGCCTCTTCAAGTACCCGCGATTGTGCGTTACTACGGTATAAAATCGCCGCATCTTGTAGAGCATTACCAGCGTTTAACCAGCTGCGTAATTTGCTACTTACAAAGCGTGCTTCGTCTAATTCGTTAAAAGCAGCATAAACAGAAATAGGTTCACCATCATTGCCATCAGTCCAGAGGCTTTTACCCATTCGGTCTGAGTTATTTTGAATAAGTGCATTAGACGCTTTTAGAATAGTGGCAGTAGAGCGATAGTTTTGTTCAAGGCGAATAGTTTCGGCTTTAAAATCGGTCAAAAAGCGCTTAATATTTTCAATTTTAGCACCACGCCAACCGTAAATACTTTGGTCATCATCACCTACGATCATGATGCTGTTGGTATCGCCAGCTAATAATTTAAGCCATGCATATTGAATGGTGTTGGTATCTTGAAACTCGTCTACTAGCATATGGGCAAAACGTTGCTGGTAGTGACGTAGTAAGGTTGGATTGTTTTTTAGTACTTCAAAACTGCGTAATAAAATTTCGGCAAAATCAACCAAGCCGGCTCGATCGCATGCTTCTTGATAAGCGGTGTAAACTTTGAGCATCATTTGCTCATTGATGTCGTAAGCTTGGATATCTTTGGGGCGCAGACCTTCGTCTTTCTTGGCGCTGATATACCAGCCAAACTGTTTTGCAGGCCATTTTTTGTCATCAATATTCATGGCTTTTAATAAGCGTTTGATCATTCTAAGTTGATCATCAGAGTCTAAAATTTGAAACGCTTCTGGTAAGTTTGCTTCGCGATGGTGGGCGCGCAAAATACGGTGTGATAAGCCATGGAAAGTACCAATCCACATACCACCTACTGGCGCTTGAAGGGCTTGCTCAACTCGGGTGCGCATTTCTTTAGCTGCTTTATTGGTAAAGGTTACTGCAAAAATACTATAAGCGGAGGCTTGCTCAACCTGCATTAACCATGCGATACGATGAACGAGTACTCGAGTTTTCCCTGAGCCTGCGCCAGCAAGCACCAGCATATTTTGCAGTGGGGCTGCAACTGCATCCCGTTGTTTATCATTTAAACCGTCGAGTAATTCTGAAACGTCCATCATCACGCCTTTTCAATCAATATTAAAAGCAGTATAACAGGTGTTTTTGTTAGGCTAAATAAAATACTGTTTTTATAACCAGTTAATTTAATACATAGTCTAAAGGCTTTAAAAACTTAATGATTCATTTATAGTCATTTTTTAGCTAAGCTAGATGAATGGTGTGAAGTGATATCGCCAATTTGACTTATATTTAGTAAAAATCACGATTTCAGCTAGTTCTTTGTATGATTGTTTATTTTAATGTGTTGATTTTTAATAATAAAGTAATTGGCATGAAGAATGTAAGTAAATAAAAATAAAATTAAATTAATAATTGAGGTTAACATGGCAGAGCAAGGTTCAGGCGGTAATGTAATCGCAGCAATTTGTAATATATTTTTCCCAGGGCTTGGGCAGTTAGTTCAAGGGCGGATCATGGCGGCAATTGGTTTCTTCCTAGCATGGGTTATTAGTGGCGCACTTATTTATGTTGCGATTGGTTTTATATTACTGCCGATCGTCTACATTTGGGCAATCATTGATGCCGCGCGGTTTAGATCTTATCGGTAGCTGTATCACTTAAAAGAATAGCGCTTTTTAGCGCTATTTTTGTCACTGGCTTTATTTATTCAGCACTGACTAGGGTATAATCCCGAGCATTAGTTGTATTTAGGTAAAGTTATGGAATACCAATTTATACGCGATCCAATCAGTGGCCTGCGGATTAAAATAAGCAGTGAACATGCGGTTATTGGTCGTTGGCTAAATGAAGAAATTGGCAAAGACAAAATTGCCATGGTACAGGCTTTAATAGCCTCAGTATCAAGTAGTTTTGAGCCGTTAACACTACAGGGCCAAGAAATTGATTTGATCTTAAATAAAGATGAAGCCATTTTTGAAGCCCATGCCTTGCACCAAGACTCAGAAGATTTATTTGCTTATCAAGATGATGAGCTTATGCTCGAGGAAAATGGTTTAAGTAGTGGCTGTGGGTTTGAAGATTTTGTAGATCTGATTAATTCATGGCAAGAATTTACCACTGGCAGGTAAGCAGAGGGTTAAAGCCCCCTGCTAATTACGCTATTGCTCAGATACAGATTTTACTGCAGCCAATAGTAAGCTTTCGGTTAAGCGAACTTTATAATTAGGGTTCGCATATTGAAAATGCACTAAACCTTGTTTATCAATAACAAAGACTGCCGGTACAGGTAAGGCTACCTTCTCTTTACCTTTAACGGAAACAAAATTTACCCCTAGTTTATCACGATAAATAGTCGCTGTTTTATCATCAAGGTAATAAGCTAAACCCAATGTTTGGCTAAGCAATAGGCTATCGTCAGAAAGTAACTGATAGTTTGGTGAATCTATTTTAGTTTCAGCCAATTTTTCTGGGCTATCGGGTGAAACCGCGATAATTTGTGCACCTAACTCAGCCAGTTCTGCTTCAATTTTTTGTACGTTAGCGAGTTGCTTAGAGCAATATGGGCACCAACCACCACGGTATACGATAAGCACCGTTGTTTTTTCAGCAAAACGTTCCGCTAAAACAACATTTTTACCGTTTTTATCTTTTAGTGTTAAAGCTGGCACTGTTAAGCCGGGCAACAACGGACTAACTTTTTCAGCCTGATTTGTAATATTAGTGGCTGTTGCAGCGTGCACATTAGCTGTAATTAGCAATGCGCATGCAAGTAAAATAAATTTAAGCATGTAATTCCCTATTAGTTGTTTAATCATTAAATATAGAAGATAGACTAACAAGATAAATTATTTCATCAAAACTTAATTATCTGTATTATTAGCCATAATTAAATAGAGTAACTGGGATCGAAATGTCTGCCAATTTAAATAAACTAGTAGTGATGCTAGAAATGCAAAATGCCATGAATACTAAAGTGCATGAACAATGGTTTAGTCAAGGGTTTGAATGGAATCGTGCGATTTGGGTTGAATGTGCTGAAATGCTTGATCATTATGGTTGGAAATGGTGGAAAAAGCAAACTCCAGATACCGAGCAGGTAATTTTAGAACTGGTTGATATTTTTCACTTCGGTTTATCACTGCGCATTGATGGTGAGACTAGTTATTTAGATCTTGCTAAACAACTTGAACAACAGTTAAGTGCACCGCAACAAGCTGATGATTTCAAACAAACGTTAGAAATCCTCGCCGCGTCAGCTGTCGCTGAGAAAACTTTTAACGCCGCCGCTTTCGCTGGATGTATGGCGCAAATAGGTATGGATATTGATGATTTATATCGAGGCTATGTAGGTAAAAACACGCTTAATTTCTTAACTATCCCCCTACACACTAAACAAGAAAACGTATCTTTTTATCACTAGTAAATGACAATATGTTACGCAACATTAAAATAGGTGAATAAGTATGTTAGAGATTGATTCAAAAAAATATAAGACTCCATTATTTATATGTGATGATCTTACTCTCATGTTATTGCCTAGTTGCTTTTCTCATTCATTAACAAAGAATCAAACCATTTATGTTTTAGAAAGAAAAGTAGGAAAAAAAGGTTTTGTTACCCAGAAGCTGAAAGAAAACCAGATAAAGAGAAAGCAAGTGGAATTGATATTAGAAAAGTTGAGAAACTTCCTCCAATGGATAGAAGAATATGCTTTATCTAATTCAGAAGTATCTATAGCTACCCACCACAATCTTTCAAATAAAATATTAAACTATTATATAAATGACATATTGATCGACAAGCTTAAGAAAAGTGAAGGTGTTGTAAAGAAGCATGTTTCAGCTCTTAAAGCATATTATAACTATTTAGCTAATGCTGGTTTCACCAATATAAAAAATCTTATGATTGAACCCAGACTTCAAGAGCAAGCAAGAGATAATAAAAAACCTAGAACAGCTGTAAAATATTTAACACCAGAACTTAGATCTATTATTTATCAAAACACTTCGAGTATTAGAGATGAATTGCTTTTGAAGACTAGCGGCGAAGTAGGCTTAAGATCTAAAGAAAATGTAGGCATTCTACTTAATGATTTTGAGGTCGGTAATAAAAAGCATAAAGGTTTACTTTCATTGTTTAAAGAGATGAAAGATAACCCAACTAAAGATGAATTCAAATTTTACCTTCAGGGAAAATACACTAAGGCACCTAGAAATGGATTCGGCCAACCTAGAAATATCTTTTTCACTCGTGAGCTGTTATTAAGAATGAAAGAGTATTACGACAATGAACGTCCAGAAAGTGACTCTGATCACTTTTTCTTGAATGACGATACCGTCTATTTCGGCACACCAATTTCAGTAAAAAGAGCGTCACTTGTATTTACAAAAGTATGCGAAAGTGTATTAGAAAAGCAAAAAAATGGAATGTTACCGTTAGATGGTCAGCTATTAGAAAAAGATCATACACATCATGTTCTAAGGCATAGTTTTGGTACAGATAAGTTTTATTATTTAGCTGAAAGTCGCCAAATAGCTATCGACAATGTCACTGCGACTTCTATTGTTTATCTCACTGTGGCAAGGCTCATGGGACATAACGCCGAAGGTGAATATGCCTCTAAGACTACAAAAAAATATATTCGCTCTTGCAACATCAAAAAAGATTTTGAGGAGAAGCAACAATGGTTCTAGAAGCTAACTCTGAATTCTCTAAAAAGCAGCAAGAAAAACTGATAAACCAACAAATAAGGATGGATAAAGAATTAGCATCCAAGTCTAAGGTTGCTGAGCTAACATTCGACATTAACGCTAATCAATTTTCGATCCCTAGCTACGAAGGTGGTGATTATGCACCTCATAATGTGACAATTTCGCCTAACATCCCAGACCACATTAAGCTTATCTTCTCAACACTTAATAGGGCTAACTACCTCGTCTTTGTTGATAATAAGGGGACTATAACTCATAAGAAGCAAGCTCATTCAACATACAAAATCTTTATCGATTTTATGTGTTCTGAACCCTTTGAAAAAAAAGATCGAATCAAGATTTTAAAAAAATTTGAAACGCATAGAGTGAACATCGACAAAGTTAAACCTCAAAGTTCAGGCCTTCATGCTATTAAATCAATGATTAAGCTCGCTATTGAAGATGAGTGGTTCAAAGAACAGCTATCTGAAGCGCAATATGCCTACCTTTTTACACTGTCAAAAACAAAGCCAGCTCCTTCTTCCGAGCGAGACCAGATAAACTTGGCTGCTTGGTTTGCTCAACATACTTGGTTAAGAAGAGATGATGTTGGTATAGGGCATACATTGTTTTCTCGATTAGCATCACCAAAAGCTACAATAAAATCGTTTAGTGTTACTATTGAAATTGCAATGTTAGAAACATTGAAAGCAAAGGAAGCATTAATAGCGTTATTTCTTGATGCCCCCATCACATCTGATGAAATACCGGTTGAGCGACCAAGAGCCCAATTTCCTGTAAAAAGCGAGCATGACGTACATGTTAGAAAGTGCTTTTTAACAACATTTGATGTTTTACGAGCAGCATATCATTCATTAGGAGAGCCATCTGCTAATCTAAAAACAGCTATCAAGCTGTTTCTTTCCGAAAACATTCGAGAAGATGACTTAAAGCGCTATGATGAGGCATTTTTTAGAAATAAGCCCGCTTTCAACTCACCTTCAATAATCACTTCCAGAAATAAGTTATTTTTTTCTGTGTTTTTTTTGCATGAACTTGCTGAATATGTGCATAGCGGTAATAAAGAAGAACTTCAAGTTCCAGCCAGCCAAGGAGAGCACTTACTATTTCACTGGCTTATGGCAACACAAACCGTTCAAGCATCTGATATCGCAAAGTTATCTGGAAGTAACTTTCAATTTATTAGAAGGCGAAACGGTAAGATCACACATATTAGGAATGAGTATTATAAAGGACGTGCAAAGACTGTTCATAAACCAAAGGAAATAAGCACTAATACAACCCTAGGCAGTGCAATCCTTTTATTCATTTTACAAAGAACACCAAAGTACGATAATTCAGCTAAATTAACTGGGTCATTGAAAGATGTCGCAACAGGAGTGTCTTTTGCGAGATTTATAAACTTCCTAAACACATATCTAAATGAGAAAATCATTACTCAATCAGATAAAGAGAAGTCATCACTCGTTTTTTTAAAGGCCATAACAAAGCTACTTGATAATGGTATTAGCGCACTAGGGAAAAACAAAACTGTTGAAGAGTTATGGGAAAATTGTGATACACCATGCAAACGACATTTATTTAAACCTTCTTCAATCAAAACAGCAGCAGTTTATGCGTCGTCAGATAATTTTAACCCAACTCAACTGACTAACTTTCATTCTCATACAAATAAAACAGAACGAAATGACTACCTAACCCCAAATAACGAAGAATGGATGAATAACACAGGCTTAATAACAAGAGCTGTAATGCAAGATCTAACCGTTAATCTTTTTAAGGCATCAGAATCTGAAAAGCAGGCGTTTAATTCTCAGTTTACAAATGCTTCAGAATACATTTCAGCTAAAACAGAAGAAACACTTGCTAGAATGAAGCTTGTAACAGGTAAAGAGGACGGGAAAGTAAATGATTTAGGCCTTCTAACTAGTTATAAAGATGCTGATGAGCCAAGCGACACAATTTATCTCGTTGACTCGCCAGAAACAGTAGTAAAACTTAGGCATTTCTTATCTGAAGTAAAAAAGAAGCATCATATATTGGCTAAAAACTCCCCTGAGTATCTATTAATGACAGTCCTTCCAACAGTTGAATGGATAGAAAAGTTGTTTGAATACAAGCGTTTCTCAACAAAAGACAAAGGTGAGCAACTATATAAAAAACTTGCATCAATTTTACCACCATTATTTAGCGCACACATGAGGTAGCAATCATGCAAAGAAATCTACGAAGCATAGAAAAAACAGCATATGAAACGCTTATTCAAGAAATGAACGATATAATGGTGTTGCACAATGTAATTGATAATTGTTCTTTCACTGACGACAAGTGGCAATTTGAAAGTAATAGTATTGCCGGTATTTTCGAGTTGGATTTTAGTCTTTTTAGTTTCCCCCTATTTAATGGGGAAAAAGTTTATAAAGTTGTATGTCATGGTGCAAAAATAGAGCTTACGAATCAAGAGTTTGCAAAGGTTCTTTTTCTAGAGCACTTAGATAAATCGGCAACGCTTTATTATTACCATCGGAATGGATTTAACTTTATAGCAAAAGTATGTTCTTTTTTAAAAATTTACAATGTAGATGCCATTGATAAAAACAATGTTCAAGATTTTTATAGCTATGCATTTAGCCATAAAGTCCACGCTAACAATATAGTTAAAAGCTTCTCTCCTCCTGCTTTTCAATCATTATCTGGTAGTGCCTTAAGTTTAAACAACCTTGTTCAATACCTAAAGCTCTACAATGTTGAAGGGCTAATAGGCGGCATTACCATTGATACCGAGCAAGAAGCTTTAAACACAGCTTGTAGCACTTTTTTAGGAATGAATTTAAGCGAGTATCAAAACGGGGATTCATTTAACTATTTAGGCTTAGACATTGGAAAGCACTATATAGATCATTGTGGTAGCTTATTTGAAGAAAACATTCAGTATGCTATAGCTGCTAGAATTACATTAAATGAAACGATACATGAAGTTCAAAGAGAGTTAGAGCAAGGAAATTTAGAAAGCATTCAGCCTATAGTCGCCCAAGCACTCATGGGGGAAAAATTAACTGACTTACCAGATCACCAAGTGAGAGTTTGGTCAAAGAAAAAGTTAGAGCAGATTTATGATACATCCCTTAAAAACTTCATTAAAAACTATAACCAGTTTGCCATTGTGGCCAGTGCGTTTAAGTTAGATGTTATCAATGAAGTAATAGCAAAAGCTAAATTGCCTGACAGGTATGACGCCCAAGAGTTCGTGCGCTCTATTTTATTCGCGAGGTTGAACGATAAAAAAATCAAGAAAGAAGAGAGTATCTTTAAAGAATACCTAGCCGTTTTAAAAGCCAACGATGAAGATCCAGGTATTGATTTTAAAGAGCTCATATCAATATGTAATAAGACGTTGAACACCTTCAAACAGACATTACCCAATAAGCCTAATGAGGCTATAAAACTCTGTCAAAAACACAGTAGTCGAATCTGTATAGAATCAAAGAGTGATGGTGTAAGAAAATTTAAAGCTGGTTTGAACATGGTCATGGCCTGCGGAGCAACACTTGTAGTAGGACTGCTTGGTTGGAGACGAAGTGAGTTTGGATTTTCACTGAATGATATCAATTTAAAGGTAAATGAAACGGTCTTAGATAATTTTTATACATCACTTAGGTTTATGGTCAACTGGACTGTTGAGAAAACAAGCGGAAAAACAAAACTGGATAGGGAAATCACTCAATATGCATACATTGTTATAGACCTATTAGCTAAGTTAAATGAATCTGAAAGTAACTTACCGGCAATCTATTTTGCTTCAAAATCTCGCAGTAAAGGTACAACTCCATCTTCAGACTCATCGATGTTCATTACCAACCTGATTGATTATGCATGGCCTGATTTTATTCGAAATTACTCAGAAAAAGAAAAAATTCTTAATAGCAATGATGAGCAATTGAAAATTGATTTCGAGAAATTAGAAAAAGATTTGCCAATATATATTCTCTGTCAAACTAATAACTCACAATCATTTATCACAAAGATAGAGTTATACAGAAATGGAGAGTTACCTGAGTTAGAAACAAAAATATTCGATGATAAGTTAACTTTAAAAACAAAGAAAATGTTAAATGATGCGAGTATTGAACTAATCCCATCAGATATAACTAAAATTCGCTCGCAACTATTACAGGACGTAGCTTATCCTACTCCTCATGCATTCCGTCACATTTGGGCTGAGGCAGCACTTAGAAGGTATAGAGGAGATATTGGTAAGTTTATTCGAGCTAACTTTAAACACTTAGATGAGTCTTTTTTCATGGCATATTTGCGTGACAAAGAGACGAGTGCTTTTTACCAGATTGCAAAAAGAACTGTCATAAAAGACATTGTTAGGCAGCAGTTACTTTCATTGACTAATAATGATCGAATATTTGCAGGTGCATTTGATCACATGTTAACAAAAGCCGTACATAGTACAAAAGTAGTCTCTCATGAAGAGTACATTGCATTAAGCAATAAGATCAGCGAAGAACGTATTATAAATATAAGCCCTAGACCATGGGTAACGTGTATGCTTCGCGTCAATACAGAGCGTTTTGCAAAATGCTCTGAAGACGGTGTTCCCCAACCACATAAAGCAGAACCTAAATTTTGCTTGGGCTGTATAAATGCCAATATTTCAGAAGGGAATTACAATGGCATTATGTTTTATATAAGTACAGATATTAAAGCATGTCGTAATGCAGCTTTACCTAATTTCATTAGAGAAATGCATGAGCCTGTAGTTCGTGATGCACTTAAACGAATAAGAGAACTTGCTAGAAACACAGACAAATATAAAGAGTTCATTGAGCACTTAGAAGAAACCTTGAATATTTCTGAACAACTAAATAGAGCAGCTTAATATGAATATTGACGATTACCTATCTAAATATTTAGATACCAGTGAATTGCCAGAAGAGGCTAAACCTGAAAAAAGCTCTAGGCCTGACTGGGCAGAGCCATCCAAAAGGTCAGGTAAAGCCTATGATGCTATTGAAAGCCTGAAAGGACAAAAGAAAGCATTTATTAAAAAACATGGAAAGAAATCAGATTACGATCTTAAAGGTAATTACTTAATAACTAAAAAAGAAGTCGCACAATTAGTCGGCCCAAATGTAAAACCACAGCCTTTATTTTTCAGTAAAACAACGTCTTATTGTGAGGCTCTCTTAACGCATTTTAATAATGCAAATGATGAGCTTAATGCCTCAAAAGAAAAGCGAATATCGAAGAAAGGTCGTGGTCTTATGCAGAAAACTAAAGAAGAACTAATCGAGCAGTTGAGAGCCGAAAAAGAATCGAAAACAGAGGAATTAACATCACTTGTAGATGATGTTTATCAGCGCACATTAGATAACATTTCCTTAGACATGAAACGAAAGCTAGGTCTTTTGTAAACTAGTAAAAATAACAACTTTAATAAATTCAATTGTGGTAAATAAAAATGAACAAAAAACATCAAGAACATATAGTTTGTATCAAAGCTTCAGCTGTTGAGCATAGAGAACACGGTTTTGTAGATTATGAATTAAACCTAGCAGACCTTATGCTAGGACAAAGAGCGATGCTCGAAAATGATGAAGATTTTAGGCAAGTACTACCTATCTCTATTTTCACGCACAACGGCAAAGTATGGGCTTATGAAAGAACGTCTAAAGGCGGAGAAAGCCGTCTTCACAACAAGATTGCCGTAGCCGTTGGTGGTCATTGGGATATGGACGACATTATTACAAAAGATGGCATTATAGATCTTGAAGAATCACTTCAAAAAGCGATGGAAAGAGAGCTGTTAGAAGAAGTAAAACTATCTTCAGCAGTTGTTAAGTCTACTAGATTAAAGAAGATGATTTGTGCTGATGATACTGAAGTAGATCGTGTTCATATGGCTATGATTTATATGCATGAGCTAGACGGAGAAGGTATCGAATCAGCTGAAGATCAACTAAAAACTGTTGGCTTTGTCTCTCCCCAAGAGTTATTAGACGGTGGCTACAATATTGAAGTGTGGGCCAGAATTGTATGCGAAATTTTGGTATCAGACCAAGTTTAAAACCGTTTTTAAATCATAAGAAAGTTAAAGGCCAAACGACATTTCACAAATAGAAACGTGGTTTGGCCTTACCCACCCTTTTCCCTTGTTGCTCAGGATTATTTCAGCTACTTAGCGTACCTTTCACTTATTTTTCAAGAAAAATCACCAGTTCTCATGCGAACTAGCATGTTCATCACTTCATCAGCATCAATGGAAAGCTGCTCAAAAGGTGACTTACCTTGCAACGGGCGCTTGGGTTTAGTCAGCCACTCTTGGCACATCTGATCATCAAATTTAAATTGGTTCATCAATTCCTGATAAATATCAAAATGCTCAGATTTTAAATGCTCTAGCTCAGTTAAATTAGTATGTTTTTCTACTGAAGGTTTTGAGTTGTTATTAGACATAAATTTAAGCTTTTAAGTAGTGATGATCTGTATCAACACTAAAGCATAAAATCTATTTGCTGTCTAACTCATAATGAGACATACTATTTCAATTCAAATAGAAAATGTCAATAGAATCAGATTTATCGAATGGACGAATTTAGTTTTGCACAGAAGCAGCGCTTAGCTTATATCGATTTTAAGCTCTATTTCACTGGGATGGTAACTCGCAGTGAAATAGTGAGTCATTTCGAATTAGGCCTTGCCGCAGCAACCAGAGATTTAAAGTTCTACAAAGACAATGCGCCTGGGAATATGGCGTATGACAACGTAGAAAAAAAATACTTCATCACAACGCAATTCAAGCCCATATTTAAACATGATGCTCGCCGTACCCTTATTAAGTTAGCGAACAATATTAGCGATGGTTTTGATGCGATTGGCGATACTTCATTTCCTATTGAATCACCCAGCCCATTAAACGTACCTGATATTGATATTATCGCTAAGCTATCTCAAGCGATTATCAACCAAAAGCCTATTAGCGTTATATATACGTCTTTAAGCAGTGGTTCGGGTGCAAGAGAACTCGTGCCTCACTCAATTGTAGATAACGGCTTACGTTGGCATATAAGAGCGTATGATCGCAAATCAAAGTCATTCAGGGACTTTGTATTAACTCGTATTACCAAAGTTACAATTCAAGCACAGACACCATCTCCTGAAGAAGATAAGTTAGAAGATCATCAGTGGATGCGTATGGTGCCGTTACAAATTATTCCGCACCCAAATAATGTTAAACACCCAACAGCCATCAAGCTCGATTTTGGAATGGAAAAAGGTATGTTAGAAGTCAATGTGCGTGCAGCAATGGCAGGATATTTATTAAGACGTTGGAACGTGGATTGTTCTGAAAGTGGTTCACTTTCAGGCCCAGAATACCAGCTCTATTTACAAAACTGCCAAACATTATACGGTGCTGAAAACCTCGCTATTGCACCAGGCTATAACTCAAAATAAGGATATAAAATGAGTAGTGTAAACATTAGGCGTGCAGTAGAAAATATTAAGTTTGGTATCAATATTTATACTCCATTGGTTGAATTAGTTGTTAACGCAATTCAAGCAATTGAACAAAACGATAATGCAGATGGCAAAGTCGAAATCTTAATAAAAAGAGCACAACAACAAGGTTTAGGCTTTGATACTCTTCCTGACGTTATTGGCTTTACCGTCAAAGATAACGGTGTCGGCTTTAACGATAAAAATCGAACCTCGTTTGATACCCTTTACTCAGAACACAAAATTGATATTGGTGGCAAAGGTTTTGGCCGTTTTACTTGTCTTAAATATTTTGAAGATCTAGTTATTTCGAGTAACTACATTGATGGTGACACTAAGTTCAACCGCTCATTCAAAATGGGTAAGAAAAATGACATCATTGAAAATGAACAAATTACCCCTACAGAGTTTGACCATACTGGCACAACAGCTGAATTAATATCTATTAAGAAAACCAAGTTTGTTGAAAAAGGCCATAAAACCATTGCTCGTACTCTTTTCGAAAAATTATTGCCTTACTTTTGTACTGAAGGTTATACGTGCCCAACGGTAGTGCTTAAAGATGAATACAACGGTGCGACAATTACGCTTAACGATTACCTTAAAAAAGAAGGTAAAGATTCGATAATTGAACTCACAAGCTATAACCAAGAGTATATATTGGGTGAAAACAACGGCAACAATCAGGCTTTTGATGTTCGAGTGTTTAAGTTTTACTCACCTAAACAACAAAAAAGCCAAGTTAACTTGGTTGCTCATAAGCGAACAGTAACAAGTACACCTATACAAACTTATATTCCTGAGTTTGAAGAAGAGTTTAGTGAAACCAATGGTGCCGGTAAAACTAGAAACTTTATATTGAAGGTGTATGTTTTTTCATGCTTTTTAGATGATAACGTTTCTCTCGAAAGAGGAAACTTCGACTTCAGCAAAGAGAGTGACCTCCAATACGGTATATCGCAAGTACAAATTGAAGAGCAAGCGGTAAAAACTGCCCATGAGGTTGTATGTGAAGAAGTCAATAAACGCACGAGCAAAAAGCAGCGTTTAGTGGTTGATTACATCAATAAAGAAGCGCCTTGGCATACGCAAATGCTTGATACCGTTGATATATCAGACCTACCGATGAATCCCTCAGAAGAGCAAATTGAACTGACATTTCAAAAAGCTAAATTTAATGTTGAAGGTGAATTGAAAAAAGATGTTAAAGCTATTTTAGCGTCTGAAGATACTGAATCATTACACGATAAAGCGGCCGATATTTTAGGTCGTATTTCTGATTCAAATAAAAATGATTTGGCACATTATGTTGCGCTAAGGTGCAGCGTTATTGATATTTTCAAAAAGAGTCTTGAATCAGGTGATGATGGGAAATTTTCATCTGAAGGCGTTGTTCACGACATTATTTTTCCTCGTAAAGGCGACTCTCTAAAAACACCATTTCAAGAACATAACTTATGGCTTATCGATGAGCGATTAAATTTTACTGAATATTTATCGTCAGACGTACCTCTTGAAGGAAATCACTCAGATCGCCCTGATTTACTAGCCTATGATAAGCGTGTTGTATTTAGAGGAGAAAACGAGGCCAGTAACCCTGTTATGGTCTTCGAATTTAAAAAACCGAAACGCAATGACTTTGCCAACCCTTCATCTAAAGATGACCCGGTTAAGCAGGTTATTCGTTATGTTCGTAAAATTAGAAATGGTGATTTTGAAACCCCAGAAGGTCGAGAAATTAATATTGAAGACAACACACCATTTTATGGTTATGTAGTCTGTGATTTTGATAAAAAAGTAAGAACCTGGTTAGAAGAAGAACATGACTTTACACCAATGCCAGACCGTAAAGGCTATTTCAGGTGGCACGCAAATCTCAACTTATATATCGAAGTACTAAGTTGGAACAAATTGTTAAAAGACGCAGGTATGCGCAACAAAGTATTTTTCCATAAGTTAGGTATTAACTAGCACTAACTTACACTCAAGAATTTAAGGCAAAACACAAATGCTAACAGGCAAACTTAAAAATCAAGTAGACGAAATCTGGGAAGTATTCTGGACCGGTGGTGTAACCAACCCTATCTCAGTGATCGAGCAATTTACTTACCTCTTATTCATTCGCCGCTTGGATGAAATTCATACCTCGCGTGAGCGCCAAGCTATGTTGCTTGAAACTGACATTGCTCAGCCAATCTTCGCTACCGAACAAGCAAATTATCGTTGGAATAAGTTTAAAAACTTAGACCCACAAGTGATGTTTGATTTAGTGAAAGACAAGGTATTCCCGTTTATTAAAACCATTAATGGTGAAGACACGACCTTTGCTAAACACATGTCTGATGCCATTTTCATGATCCCTAAAGCTCAGGTACTCGATAAAGTAGTGAACCTTATCGACAAAATCCCGATGGATGACCGTGATACCAAAGGTGATTTATACGAGTACATGTTATCTAAGCTGCAAAGCTCAGGTACTAATGGCCAATTCCGAACGCCTCGTCACATTATTCAAATGATGGTTGAAATGACGCAGCCTAAACTTGATGGCAATAAGTCAGACGTGATCTGTGATCCTGCATCAGGCACTTGTGGTTTCTTAATGGCCTCAGAAGAATACGTGCGTAAACAGTTTGAAAATGAATTAATGAAGCCAGAAAACAGCGAGCATTTTCATAACAAAATGTTTAACGCTTACGACTTTGACCAACACATGTTACGCATAGGTGCCATGAACTTAATGCTACATGGTGTTGAACACCCAACCGTTGAATATAAAGACTCCTTAAGTGATTACGGTGAGCAAAACATTAGCGATAAATACACGCTTATTTTAGCTAACCCGCCATTTAAAGGCAGTGTTGCTTACGATGAGCTTTCACCTGACTTATTAACTGCACTAGGTAAAACGCCAAAGAAAGCAGCACCAAAAGTTGAAACTGACGAAGACGGTAACAAAAAGGCGAAAAAAGGCCCGTCAGAAAAAACCGAATTACTGTTCTTAGCGCTTATTTTACGTATGTTACAACCGGGTGGTCGAGCAGCGGTGATTGTGCCAGACGGCGTATTATTTGGCTCTACCAAATCACATATAGAAATCCGAAAAGCCATTATTGAAGACCATAAACTAGATGCCGTGGTATCACTACCTTCAGGGGTATTTAAGCCTTATGCGGGTGTATCTACCGCGATACTATTCTTTACCAAAACCAACAGTGGCGGTACAGACAATGTGTGGTTTTATGACATGCAAGCCGATGGTTTCTCGTTAGATGATAAACGCACTCCGCTTATAAAAGATTTAGAGTTAACCACTGAAGCTGATGTAATTGACACTTCATTACTAGAGAGTGATAAAGCACCTTCAGAGCATGCAAACCATAAGCTTAATAATATCCCTGATGTGCTCTACCGTTGGCAACAACGTAAAGACGAAAGCAGCCGCAAACGTACTGAGCAAAGCTTTTATGTGCCAGTAGCTGAAATTACCAGTAACGACTATGACTTATCCATTAATCGCTACAAAGAAGTGGTTTACAAAGAAGTACAGTATGACGAGCCACAGGTCATTTTGAACCGTATTAAAGAACTGCAACAAGCAATGGATAAAGGTATTGCAGATCTGGAGGCGATGTTGTGAGTTGGGAAAAATCTACTCTAGGCGAAATTTCTGATTTCATTAGAAATGGAGCATCTATTAAGCAAATGGATGGAGCATCAGGGTTGCCTATTACAAGAATCGAAACGATTGCCGCTAGGGCCATCAATTTTGATAAATGTGGATATGCAAATATTGGAGATGACGAATACGAAGATCGTAGGATGCGACCTGGTGATATTTTAATTAGTCACATCAATTCAGAAAAGCATCTCGGTAAGTGCGCTATTTTTGATTCAGACAGGAAAGACCTTATTCATGGTATGAATTTATTGTGCTTGAGACCTAATGAAAGAGTATTTCCAAAATTCGTTTTCTATTATTTAAATAGCCAATTGTTTCTTAACCTGTTACCCAAAATAACTAAGAAATCTGTAAATCAAGCTAGCTTTACTGTAACTCACTTTAAAGGGCTACCAATTCCACTGCCACCATTACCCGTACAAAAGCAAATTGCGGCGGTATTAGAAAAAGCTGATACCTTGCGAGGTCAATGCCAGCAAATGGAAAAAGAGCTTAATTCCCTCACTCATTCCATATTTTTTGATATGTTTGGTGATCCTATAACTAACCCTAAAGGTTGGAATATAAGTTATTTGCCTAATCATGGGTCTTTAAAAAATGGGTTGAACTTTGCGAAGGGTGAGTCTGGTAATACTTTAAAATATTTAGGGGTTGGCAACTTCAAGTCATGGGATTTTATTAGTAATTTAGAACCATTAGGCACTGTAGAACTCGATGAAGTTCCCACTGATGATTACTTAATTCAGTCAGGGGATATTGTTTTCGTGAGATCTAACGGAAACAAAGCGTTAGTTGGACGTTGTTTGACTGTATACCCGAAAAAAGTGCCTTTAACTTTTAGTGGTTTCTGTATTCGATATAGGGTTGAAGATAGTAATGTTGAACCTGAATATTTGAGTTACTTATTTAAGACATCATCTATGAAGCAAGCTTTGTTACAAGGTGGCCAAGGCGCGAACATACAAAATATAAATCAAAAGATATTGTCTTCTATTGCTATACCTCTTCCACCAATTGAGAAACAAAAATTATTTTGTAAATTAATTAATATGCATCGAAAAAATTTGAAGAAAGCAACAGATAAATCTCTAGAGCATGAAAGCTTATTTCAAAGCCTTATGCAACGTGCCTTTAGAGGCGAACTTGAATTGAAAAATGTGGCATAACGCCACTTACCAAAGGTATTGGGAAAAGGCTTAATAAAGGGCTTTAGATAAGGAAGATAGATGTCGAATTTCAACTTTTTAACCGAATGGCCTGAGTTGCAAGAGCACGCTAAACAAGCGGAAGCTGTGGTTAATTCAGACCCTCGATCTAGCTGTTTTTACAGTCGCTATACGCTTGAGCGACTTGTACATTGGATGTACGAGTTCGACCCGTGGCTTGCCAGAAGTAAACCTAAATACGACACCACCCTAAATACTCTAATTAACGAGAGTGAGTTTAAGCGCTCGTTAGGCAGTACAATATTTCCTAAAATAAAAGCGGTGCAAAAAGCCGGTAACAATGCCGTGCATAGTGAACGTAAAGTATCGCAACTTGAATCAACACAAAGCTTAAAAGAACTACATCATATTCTGTATTGGTTTTACCGTACGTATACCTCAGCTAATACCGAAGAAAAACCTGCTACAGACCAAGTATTCGATTTAACTAAAGTACCGCAAACCATACAAGTTGACGCTTCCTTAGTAATGAACAGCGCTAAGAAGTTAAAAGAATTACAAAAGCAGCTAACTGAGCGAGATAATAAACACCAAGAAAAGCTTGATAAAGAGCTTAACCAAAACCTTGAGCTGCAAAATCAATTAAAAGCGCTGCAACAACAGTTAGCCGAACAAAAAGCACAAAATGCCAAAGTCGCTGAACAAGTTAAAGACCCACACGACTATAACGAAGCGGAAACTCGCACTTTTATAATTGACCAGTACCTAAAAGAAATGGGCTGGAATTTAGATGCGGCCAACGTTAAAGAGTTTCCTGTTAGTGGTATGCCGATCTCAAAGCAAAACCCCAAGGGTAATGGTTTTGTTGATTATGTGCTTTGGGGTAAAGACGGTAAACCGCTAGCCGTAGTTGAAGCTAAGCGCACTACTGTTAATTCTAAAGAAGGCCGCCGGCAGGCTGAGCTATATGCCAATTGCCTACAGAACGATCCCCAGTTCGGTGGAAAGAGTGGCGGTCAGCGCCCCCTAATTTATTATACCAATGGTTACGATATCTACTTTTGGGATGATGAAAATTACATTCCTCGCTCTGTTCAAGGCTTTTTAAACCAAGACGAAATGCAGCGCCTGATTGACAGGCGCACCTTAGCAAAACAGCTTAAAGACGTAGAACTAGATACTAATATTGCCGGTAAAGGTAGACCCTATCAGCGCTTAGCGATTGAATCTGTTTGTGAGCAGTTTGACGCTGAAAAACAACGTAAGTCATTATTGGTAATGGCAACAGGGACAGGTAAAACCCGTACTACCATCGCCTTGGTTGATATTTTAATGCGTGCAGGTTGGGCTAAGAATATTCTGTTTTTGGCTGATCGTAATGCGTTAGTAAACCAAGCAAAAAAAGAATTCTCAAAACTTCTGCCTAAGTCGTCACCTGAAATACTATCAAGTGGCACCAGTGCATTAAAAGGCCGGCTGTACTTTTCAACCTATCCAACCATGTTGAATTTGTTGAGCGCCGCGCCTGATACGCGACTATTTGGTGTGGGCCATTTTGATTTAGTCATTGTTGATGAAGCGCACCGAAGTGTTTATAAAAAGTATCGATACATTTTTGATTATTTTGATGCTTTATTGCTTGGTTTAACCGCAACACCAAAGAACGAAATTGATAAAAACACCTTTGATATTTTTGAGCAGCCAGACGGCGACCCAACGTATGCTTATGAATTAAAAGAAGCGATAGACGATAAGTTTTTAGTACCACCTAAAGATGTACAAGTCGATTTAGGTTTTATTCGTAAAGGTATTAAATATACTGAGCTTTCTGAAGATGAAAAAGAAGAGTGGGAAAGCAAAGAGCAGCTTGAAGATAAAGACGAGGTACTACCATCTGAAGTAAATAAGTTCTTATTTAATGAAGATACTGTAGATAAAGCGCTTGAAATATTAATGGAACGTGGCGTTAAAGTTGCCGGTGGTGATAGATTGGGTAAAACCATAATATTTGCCGCTAATAACGACCACGCTGAATTTATTGTCGAGCGTTTTGATGCAAATTACCGTAAATATAAAGGTAAGTTTGCTCGGGTTATTACTTATAAAGAGACCTATGCCGATTCACTAATTGAAGAGTTTAAAGGCGAGAAGAAACCTTCAGACCCTAATATTCCACTAACGATTGCTGTATCTGTAGATATGCTTGATACCGGTGTTGATGTACCTGAAGTGGTTAACTTAATGTTCTTCAAGGTGATTAAATCGAAAGTTAAGTTTTTACAAATGCTTGGCCGTGGTACTCGCTTGTGTGAAAACCTATTTGGCCCTGAAGATAACAAGCTTTTCTTTAAAGTGTTCGATTGTTGTAAGAACTTTGAATATTTTGAGATGAACCCTGATGGTGCCAAAGATAATGGTGCTAAATCGCTCTCGCAAGCCATCTTTGAAAAACGCCTAACCATATCGCAACAGCTAATTGATAATGAACAATTTGGTATTTACGGTGCAGAATATCAACGTTACTTGATTGATACGCTGCATAACCGTGTCGCTGGAATGAACCTGGACAACTTTATTGTCCGCCCAAATCGACAAGTGGTAGAGAAATATCAAAAACTTGATACCTGGTTTAAGTTAACTAATGAGCACTTAGCTGAGCTTGAGAAGCAAGTATCGGTGTTACCAACAGAAGCTGAGCCGTTAGAGCCTGATGAGAAAGAAGAAGAGTTAGCGTTGCGTTTTGACCACATGATGCTAACCATGCAATTAGCGTTAACAGAGAAAACAGGAATTACTGACTTCTACCGCGATAAGCTTAACCAAATTGCCGCGAAACTTGAAAGCAAAGCAAGCGTACCTGCGGTGGGTGAACAACTCGAATGGCTGCAATACGTGCAATCAGCGAACTTCTGGACTGACTTGACACTAGAAGAGCTAGAGCAAACTCGCCGTAAATTGCGTTTATTAATGCGCTTTATCGAAAAAGAAAGTACAGGTGTGGTTTACACCAACTTCCAAGATGAAGTGTTAGGCGTGCATGAAAACGAAGGCGTGTATGAGTTTGGCCAAGATGGTGGTTTAGAGTTATACCGCAAAAAAGTTGAGTCTTACATCAAAGAAAACCAAGACAACTTAACCATACAGCGCATTAAGCGTAATCAACCGATCACCAAATTAGATTTGGAAGAATTAGACAATAAGTTATTTGAAGCCAGTGGCATTGATAACATTGAAACCTATCAATCAACTATTCACCCTGATAAATCACTCGGTGTGTTTATTCGTGAGCTAGTTGGTTTAGACCGAGGCGCAGCTAAAGAAGCCTTTGCCGACTACCTAGATGAAGCTAAATTTAACAGCCAACAAATACGCTTTGTAAATACCATTATCGACTTCCTGACTCAAAACGGCGTAATGAGCCCAGCCATGCTAGCGAAGCCACCATTTTCAGATATTCACTTTGAAGGAGTTTTTGGTTTGTTTGACGATGGTGCAGTGATGGATTTGAGAAACCGTATTAAACGTGTGGAAGCACAAGCAGTGGGTGAGTAAATAATGAATACTAGAGAGATTGTCGAGGAAACCATAGCCTCTACTGGTAGTGGTAAATCTGCTGATGTTTGTGCTCAGGCTATTTTGTGTCATTTGATTCAAGATGTGATGCCGTTTCAAGGAATAGAATTAAGAAGTTTCGATGAGCTAGCTATAATGATGAGACAGGCTGATTCTGCTCATATATATGCAGAAGGAGGCATTTTTTATTTTTCCGCATTTTATAAACATACTGATAGATACCCTATTGGGAGAAACTATTTCATTCAAACAGCTAAGTTATTTGAGGTACCTCAGCTTAAATCAAAGTTTGAGGTTAACGGTATTAAATTACCCATTATTTCAGCACATGATTTTGGACTTCTCATTGAAGAGCATAATTTCAAAAAAAGAATTAAAGCATTCAGGGAGCGTCAGTCTAAAGAAACAAAGCTTTTTAAAGGGTTATTCGAAGGTAGGACAGAATCGACCAATGTAGAAAAGGCGATGTTTTTAAATACTACTGGTTGTTTAGTTTGTGGTAACGATGAATACCAGATGGTCAGTTCAACTCTTAGTGCTCAAAAGGGCTTTATGCTTGGTTTTAATCTTTGTAGTAAGCATATTGATATAGCAAAGGATGAAAACAGTTTAATTGAATATTTGGCTAAGGCATATGATCAACCTTCACCAATAAAAGTGATGCCTTTGGGGGCTGAAGAGCATTTTTACGAAGTTAAAAATTGGTTGCCTGAGGCTTTAGGTTGTGAACTTTTGAAAGCCAGCAATAACACTTTAACTTTAATTCGTCCTTCAGGATTGAAAGGTATATTTAGGCTTGATGATTTGTGTGATTACGCATATATGATTATTGACTCTAAGGGAAAAGAGGTTGCTAGAATTGATTCTGCCAACCATCATGATGTTGATTACGGGCCTGATCACCTTCACCCTAACTTAAGAAAAAATAAAAAAGCAGTGGAATCAAGTTTTACAACTGGTAGCCCTTTAATCGATACAAAGAAAATCATTGGGCTTATTGAGCAATATGAAAATTAGCTATAGTAGCTTGTTATCCGTGCATATTTAACCAGTTTATTAGCATAGTGTCTGAAACTGCAACACTACCTTCTCTGATTGATTTTTGTTTACCTTCTCTTTTTCTCACTGCTTCTTTTAAAGATGGATCCATTTCTTCAAATATCTTATTTGCTTCATACTGATAGCGTATAAAAGCTTCCTCTGAAGAAGTTATGCTACTGGATTTTTCAACAGTATAAAAAAGTGCGTTTAACGTACTTCTTAAATAATGTTCAAGATTTACAACCAATAGTTCGAGTCGTTCATGTGAAGTGGCATTGTGAACAATTGCATTTCTAATTCGATAAAGTCGATTAATGTGCAATTCAACTTTACGTTGATGAGCCTCAATTTTTTGAGCCAGATTGAATGGGGATGAACAAAGGCCTATAAATTTACTGAACCTAAACTGCGCATATGGATAAGCTTCTAGGCGTCTATTAACTTCCTCTACGAAATCTGTATTTTTTAGCGCTGTATAAATTTCACCAAGATTAGAAGATTGAATAGTAAAAGGGGAACCATTCAAATTGATTGGTTCCCAATCAAGTGCTTTTGCACAACCTCTGAATGCAAACAATTGCTTTAATGGATAATCCATGGCTATACATGGGAGAACAGCATTTATGACATGTTCATCGTGTTTTAAGTTACTGTTTTCTTCAATTAACGTTAAAGATTCTAATGCAGACCAGAATGCAGTGAAGCGACTTTCCAATCCTTTTTCATTCACCCCGTTTTGAAAGAACCTAAAAGCAGCACTTATTTTATTGCTGGTTTTTTGAGAGCCTTTTTTTCTTAAATGAGTAACCGCATCCATGTAGACTGAGAGATCATCATCAATCCATCTATCTAATGAGTTCTCGAGATCTTTATCAAATCTAGGAAGGTTTTTGGTTTGACCACTCTCGTCTGTTATATCAGCCCTAACAAGTATACTAATTTGATTTTTACCAAGAAAATAAGAAAAGAGATCGATCGCTTGCATTAACTTCTTTTCTGCTATATCTCTTGCTGCGCTAAATGAAATTGAATGAACATGAATAGTAGAGTTTATTATATAACTCCTGTCATTCTCTTCTCTTTCCTGAACAGTAAATTGACACTCTCCGAGTGTTACTACTGATGTTTGCGTAAGTAATTCATATAGTGCTTTGTTATCTAATGATAACTTTACACTGTATTTTTGAGCTGTAATTGTTACGTTGTTTGCTAAACTGTTAAATGCATCTAAAAACGCTATATGCGGCCTTCTTTTGATCAGAAAGTTTCTGCAAAGTAAATAACATTCTGATGTAGGCATACCCAATGTAATAAGGTGGCTAATTAATGCATTTGTTTGGTTATAAATTTTAACTAATGAGCTTTCAGAATGATCAGCGCCATCGTGTAATAGGCTGGTTAACTCTTCTATTGAAACACTTCGGTAATGTTCTTCTAGCAGCTCTTTTAACTCTTCTAAAAAGCTAATAATAAGCTCTTTTTGTTCTTCTAAAGGCTTACCGTGTTCCTTAAAAATACTTTTTAACTGTTGAGGTATTTCTTTAAATTCAGGTCTAAGAAGCAACTCATTTGTATCCATTAACTGATTAAGCTCTTCAACTACATGCAATCTTTTTTCTGCTGCTCTATGCTTTGTTCCCAATGAATAGAGATCTAGAAGCTCTAGAACGGAATTTAAAATGTTGTTATATGAAACTCGGTCGCTATCTAGGCTCCGTACATTACTCATACTTGCCCAGCACTCTAAAAAAAACAGTTGTTGTTTTTCTAGATCTCGGCTAATGTTGTTTTGTATTCTCAATTATTGCGCAGCCATTTAAAGTTAGTTATAATCAGTTTATCGAATTAACATCAATAGTTCATTAGTAACTGTTGATTCAGAAAAAAACGGTCTCCACTTTTGACTGTGGGTAATTCCCGGAGAGTCTGAGACCAATCCTTTTAAAAAGGCGCTTTTAGCGCCTTTTTTTTCATCTTCACTAAAGTTATTTTAAGGTGATATAAGTTGAAGATTCCAGTTTCTCTATCCCTAAAGTAGGATTTAGCTTCAAAGCATGACAATACTGAACATACTCGAATACATTTAGCTTTCTTTCACAAGTTTCTATTCTTACCACAAATTGGTGGGGCTCACCCAATAATTCACCTAGATCGCGTACAGTTAATCCCTGCTCTTTACGAGCAGCTTTTAGCCATTCTATCAAGGCTTTATAACGGGAATCGTTTATATGCTTAATCATGGCATGAACTCTATTGCATAACCCACTTGGCAACAAAACTGTGCCAAGATATAATGATACTTTGGTGCTGTTTTGTTGCCAATATTATATTAAAAACTAATAGCTAATGTCATTAGGTATCAGACGGCTGAGGTATACATGAATGAAGAAAAAAAAGAGATGTTCAAAGAATTCAAGCATATGCTAGGTTCAGGGGCTCTTCGTATATTGCTTAACATAAAAATTGGGGAGCCGGCCCTGGATGGTCTAGCAGAGCAACTTCACCGTGATAATGCGCAGTTTCATAACAACAATATTAATATTGCTAAATGCTATAAATTTCTAAAGTATCAATTAGATAAATTTGGCCTAGCAGGCATTCAACAAGTAGATAGAGATGAAATAGACTTAACACGCCTTTTCAGGTTTAAATTTGATTTTCGAGTTGAGGACAGTGAAGTAAATTTCTTAATCCCTGACGCATGGGCAATATTACGTTTGCCTAATACAGAAGATCAAAGAATCATTAGATATAGAATATTTATGAATTGCACACATAAGGACGTAGACTCAGTCAGATTATCTGAAACAATAATGAGCTTGCATCATATTGCTCAAAGCCAAGATAAATTTGAATGGGTTGCTCCATCTGGAGTTAAATTCGTTCTATATAAGGAGAAAATGCTAGGTTTTAGTGAGTATGCAGCAGATTACCTAGAACGAAATTATGTTCAACCTTATCTTCAGTGGACAAAAGGGCAAAACACACGGCCCAAAATTTTAACGTTACCTGAAATTATAAGTAGGGTGTAATTATTAACATTATCACTAACGTTATTTATCAACTTTAGTTGTAGCAGTGTGATTACCAAGGAAACATGTCACTCGGTAATCACACTTATTCAAATTAACTAGCCTAGTAAGAACTTGTTAACTGTATTGCAACTTATTTACGACCAGAATGGCCAAAACCACCTTCACCACGCTCACTCTCATCAAACTCTTCAACCAACTGGAACTCAGGTTGGATAACTGGAATGAACATCAGTTGTGCAATTCTATCTGCTGGTTCAATAGTAAATGTGTCATTGCCACGGTTCCAGCAAGAAATGAATAATTGCCCTTGATAGTCTGAATCAATTAAGCCAACTAGGTTGCCTAGAACAATACCATGCTTATGGCCTAAGCCTGAACGAGGTAAAATTGTTGCCGCCATATCTTTGCTCTTCATATGAATAGCAATACCAGTTGGGATTAACTCTGTTTGACCTGGTTCTAATGTTAATGGCTCATCAATGCATGCACGAAGATCAACTCCAGCTGAACCGTCTGTTGCATATGTAGGTAATGGAATCTCATTTCCTACTTTTGGGTTTAAAATTTTTACTTCTACTTGTTTCATGGAGTGCTCCGAGTATTTACTACAATCTTATAAAGTGATATTTATATCTTTTAGGTAGGATTAGCTTCGCTTATTTAACCAAAGATTTATGATGGAATATTATCATAATTCGTACTTGCTTTATGTGAGCTACATCTAAAATTAGTGGTTTAAATTTCGTATCTTTATTTTCGTACCTTTAAAATTGAGTGAGATAATTTTTTATATCAATAAAAATAAGAGCTGATAAAAATAAATACGTAAAAGGTACAAAATTCTGGGGTAAGTTCCTTCTTCCGTCAAGATCATGGTTATAAAGATGGTAGCTATATTAAAGTGTGGAATGGCCAAGAAGATAACGAGCATTTAGTTGAGGTAGTTAAAAGCCTTGATACGGAACATGCAGATTTTGCAAAGCTTGTATACCAAGGCTTAGAGGCTCGCTACCCAAAAAATTAAGGCAGCATGTCACGAAAATCAGTGACGCTTAAATAGTCACTGATTTCATTGTGCGGTTGTTTACTATCTGGGTTTGCAACCGCCAATAAATGGCCAATACCATATTCTTTTGCGGCGTTTAGTACCGCTAAACTGTCGTCAACGAACAGCGTACGTTGCTTATCAAAAGCTAAATCGAGTTGTACTTGCTGCCATAAGCTTTGCTGCTCTTTACTTACACCATATTGATGAGTCGACACCACACCATCTAAATAGTTATCAATATTGGTTTTTTCAAATTTGAGCATGACACTTTCTGGGTGTGCATTGGTAAGTAAAATCAATTCTTTACCTGCTTTTCGCAACGATGTTAAGAATTCAGGTACATCCTCGCGCATTTTAATGAGGTGTTGGTGCTGATATTTCAGCTCCATAATAGGTAAATTAAGTTGTTGTTCCCAGTAATCTAAACAATACCACTGAATTTGCCCGCTAACAGCTTGGTAGCGTTTTAATATGTCCGCTTGGGCTTGTGCCAAACTCATATTCTTTGCTATAGCGAGTTGTTCGGGGATCACCGTTAGCCAAAAGTGATTATCAAAATGGAGATCGAGCAAAGTGCCATCCATATCTAGCAGCACAGTATCGATTTTTGACCAATTTAACATAGGAATTTCATCTTATAGGGTTTATTATTAAACTTAACTGCCATGATAGCAAATTAATGCCAATGACACAGAAAAAGCACCCAACACCACCACAAATTCTTCGCACCGCAGTTGTTGCTAAAAGCCGATTATTTACGGTGGAATCACTTGAATTAAAATTTTCAAATGACGAGCAGCGTCAATACGAACGGATCCGCGGCGGTGGCCGAGGGGCTGTTATGATAGTGCCATTAACAGCAGATAATAAATTACTGTTAGTGCGTGAATACTGTGCTGGCACCAATGATTATCAACTAGGCTTCCCAAAAGGCTTAATTGATCCTGGCGAAACACCAGAACAAGCAGCAAACCGAGAATTAAAAGAAGAAGTTGGCTTTGGTGCTGAGCAACTTCAGCCACTGAAAGTGGTTTCTATGGCACCTAGTTACTTTAACGCCACGATGCACATATTGTTTGCGCAACAACTTTATCCGCAAACTTTAGTCGGGGACGAGCCAGAACCACTCGTGGTTGTTAAGTGGCCCTTAACCGATTGGCAGTCATTATTACAACAATCAGACTTCACTGAAGCACGAAGTGTTGCAGCTTTGCTATTATTAACTAAGTATTTAGAATCAGGAGCTGCGAATGATTGAATTACTTGAGCCATGTATTGAGCTTGCGCAAAGCGCTGGGGCTGTGATTATGGCTATTTACAAGAAAGATGATATTGGCCAGCAAGAGAAGTCAGATCACACACCTGTCACTAAAGCCGATTTAGCCGCTAACGATGTGTTAGTTGCTGGATTAAAAGCACTGGCGCCAGATATTCCTATTATGTCAGAAGAGACACCTATCCCTGCTTTAGCAGATAGACAAGATTGGCAGCGTTATTGGTTACTCGATCCAATGGACGGTACTGGTGAGTTTATTTTAGAAAGCGGCGACTTTGCGGTAAATATCGCTTTAATTGAAAACAATCGGCCAGTGCTTGGGGTAATTTATTGGCCAGCGAAAGAAACAACTTATTTTGCCAGTTATCAAAATGGTGCATTTAAGCGTGTTGATGGCGTAGAGCAGCAGATCAATGTTGCCACTCCAGATAATTTAACTTTGGCTGTTAGTCGTCGTCAAAAAATTGAAGCCGTTAGCCAATACTTGAACGCTCAGTTTACAACTGTTGCTGTAGGTTCATGCTCTTTAAAAGCCTGTATTGTTGCTGAAGGTAAAGCTGACTGCTTTTTACGGATAGGGCCAACAGGTGAGTGGGATACAGGAGCATCGCAGATAATTGTTGAAGAAGCAGGTGGCTGTATTACTGATGCTGAATTTAATCCGTTAACCTACAATCAGCGTGAGAGCACAGAGAACCCTGATTTTATAGTGATGGGTCACCCTGATTGGGAGTGGCAAAAAATGATCAGTCCACACCAAAGAGCGCTTTAATCACTCTGTTTGTTTGCTTTTTGTTCGGTTGAACCGTTTTAAGCAGTTTAACTGTTGCATTATAATATGATTCCTATACTATAGCGCTCTCTTCGAAACAGGCTCGCAAATAACGCGAAATTGTTGAATAAGAAATTACAGGCGCGGGATGGAGCAGCCTGGTAGCTCGTCGGGCTCATAACCCGAAGGTCGTCGGTTCAAATCCGGCTCCCGCAACCAATTTCTTTATTGAAATTTGGTGCAATAGGTAGTTTTGAAAGGTCGTCGGTTCACTCTTCACTTTCACAGCTCCCGCAACCAATTTCCTTTAGAGGTTACTGTAAAGCTCTTGGTGAGAGTTAAAAATCACTAGTCGATAGACTTAAAATATACAGGCGCGGGATGGAGCAGCCTGGTAGCTCGTCGGGCTCATAACCCGAAGGTCGTCGGTTCAAATCCGGCTCCCGCAACCAATTTTCTTTAAAGGTTTTAGGTTACTGTAGGTAGTTTATAAAGGTCGTCGGTTCACTCTTCACCTTTCACAGCTCCCGCAAGCAATTATTTTAGAGAGTTGGCTGACTTCTTTAATTAAGTAAGAAGTAAAATAATACTTAATATTTCAGGCGCGGGATGGAGCAGCCTGGTAGCTCGTCGGGCTCATAACCCGAAGGTCGTCGGTTCAAATCCGGCTCCCGCAACCAACTGAAATAAATTGTAAGAATGAATCGACACTCTTAATGAGTGTTTTTTTATGTCTGAAATTCAGTGAAATAAATAGCTCGTCGGTCTCAGCTCTCCATTAGCCAGCAAAGGCCACCTATTCAAATCCGGCTCCCGCAACCAACTGAAATAAATTGTAAGAATGAATCGACACTCTTAATGAGTGTTTTTTTATGTCTGAAATTCAGTGAAATAAATAGCTCGTCGGTATCAGCTCTCCATTAGCCAGCAAAGGCCATCTATTCAAATCCGGCTCCCGCAACCAACTGAAATAAATTGTAAGAATGAATCGACACTCTTAATGAGTGTTTTTTTTATGTCTGAAATTCAGTGAAATAAATAGCTCGTCGGTCTCAGCTCTCCATTAGCCAGCAAAGGCCACCTATTCAAATCCGGCTCCCGCAACCAACTGAAATAAATTGTAAGAATGAATCGA
>NZ_JABBMT010000084.1 GCF_012927645.1 Pseudoalteromonas arctica
TTACTTGCTTCATCCTATGTATTAACTCGCTCTAATTCGAGCTGAAGTAATTATGGCTTAAAAAGTTAGGCAAGGATCAGTGCGTTTAACTTGACAGTGGGAGTCATACCAACGCCCCAAGCAGGGGCAATAACACGTAGGCTAAAATACGGAACGAAGTGACGGGAGCCTACGTGTTAGTGTCCCGCTGACTTGGTTTGTTAGCTATCTTTTACTCTATGGTAACCATGGAAGTGATGTGAAACGCCACTTCTAGAATTTTTAGATAAAGCGTCATGGCGATCACGGTAGTAAACGTATAGATCATCAGTTAATTCGATACAGGCATGAAGAGCTTCTTTGATCTCTTTCACGACAACATCATAAATCTTGTCTCGTGCCATTTCGTATGTTTTGACTAAGTCGTAACCTGTAATGCACGAACTATGTGATTCTGACCAAGCCATATTTTTAAACATTTGGTCATCATCAGTATATAAATTACAAAAACCTTTATGTGCTCGTTCATTGCGATCTTGGCGCAACGGAACCCCTGTTTGATCTATAACTTTTAAGTGCTCCAGTATTTCTGGATGATTTTCTTTTAGCACTTTGCTTAATTGTTTAATATTTAACTTATGGTCAGGTAAGTTAATTTCTAAAACTTCGTTTACAAAGTGAAATGCTATGTCTCTCAAACTAGAAAAGCGAAATAGTGCCAGGTCAACTATAGATTTTAACCAATCGTACCTATTTATATTTTGAACCGTGGAGGGCAAAGGAATTTCTTTTGCACCTAGCATCTGAGGTATCACCCGTAAGTCAACAAACTGTTGCTCCAAAGCATCAAATCTAACATAGGTTAAGTGAGCGTATGCCATATGAGGATCAGCAGCTTTAAATTCTTCCCAGTTTTTATAAGGGTGGTCATGCAAGAAGTACATGTTTATAGAATCATAAAGTACGCCCTTGAATGTAGACTCTTCAAGATCCCACCAGAAATATTCAGTTTCCATCTCGCTCCCTGATTACACCGAAGATAGCTAACGCCTAAATAACAGGCAAAAAATTGTTGGCTAAAATAAGCGACGAAGGAGCAAAAGCCAACTGTTTTTTGTCCTTGTTGATTTTCTTGTTAGGGGTACTTTTACCCATACTTTTGAATCAATTCT
>NZ_JABBMT010000037.1 GCF_012927645.1 Pseudoalteromonas arctica
AATTATCACCGCCTTCTGCAACTTTTGCTAAATCTTCCATTTTCTTATTTGAAGTAGATTGACAACCAGAAATGGCTAATACCAATGCTATGACGATTACTCTGAAATCCATTTGTACCCCTAACGCTTTGCTAAGAGGCTAAAATGGTTGGCTGGCTTTTTTGCGTTACTTTGCAAAAAACGAGCAAACTGTTTTAGTCCTTTTAAGCACCTTGTTAGGCATACATTAACCGTGGTGTCGGCGGATATGCTTTACTAAACCTGATTCGTTAAACTCTAATGAAATAATATTAGTTTTACTATATTCAATGGTTTTATTTAAATGTGCAGGCTTAACTTTCCCCATTTCAGTCATTTTTATAAAAACAACATTAGCACCTACCATAATTTCGTTTATCTCAATATTGCTGTTTATAACTTCATCTTTTAGTTTACCAACCATATCTGAACGGAGTTTCGATTTATCAGTATACGTAAACTTGAATTTAACATGCTCATCGATGAAGTTATCAGATAATAGCGATATATAATGATCTATTTCTTTAGTGGTTGTATTTGGTTGTTGGCGAGCATTTTTGGCTGATACAAATGCCTTTGCTTTCTCGATTAATTGATCTGCCGTGAACTTTTCATTTGCAGAACTTGAAAAAGATAAAATAAGGGATATAAATACTAAAGTTAATTTTTTCACTGAACTTTCCTTGTATGCCTAACGCCTTGCTCACCGGCACATGCTGCGGAGAGCGTTTTTGTGTAATATGGAGCATAGCGACACACAAAAACGAGCGTAGCAGTATGTGTCCGAGTGCAGCAATTTGTTAGATTTCTTTGGTTGGCTATTGATCAGAAACTTCCGATACAACGAAAGACCTCCAAAATTTGATCTTACGCCATACACCAGAAGGTTCTGAAATATAGGGAATGTGAAATCTCTTACTTTTGTATATTTTAATCTGCCAATCTTTGTCGCCAAAAAATTTGAATTTAACCAAATCGGGATCTGTAATACCAATCAACTTAAATGAGCCAGTACCGTATGGCCAAAAAACAGTGGCACTATCTATAATTTCGTTTTCGCCACTTAGCAAATAGATGTTGAGTGACTCTTCAAAAGGGCAGTCATCAGTGGTGAAGACTAGATAACATTCGTCATATTTAATGCATGCTTCGAGATCAACTCCATTGATGATTAATTTTAACTTGCTGCCATCGATAGTAATTTCACTTTTTGGTGATTGAGCTTCCGTAGCCTCGGATATGACTTTTAAATTAACATCATCATTTTTAATGATTTTCATGGCCATACCTACCAAACTAATCCTATTCCGAATGCAGCAAGAGCTCCACCAACGAATGCTCCAACGGTAACGCATACAGGAGCTCCAGGGCCACACGCTAATCCGGCTAATGCTCCTCCAGCTATACCACCACCAATGCCAGCTCCGGTAATAGCAATTTCCTTGCCCGCCGCGTCAAATTTATTTTCAGCTGTCGCAACTGTATAGACAGATAGAGCAATAGATAAAAGAATTAATCCTCTTCCAGCATGTGATAGCTTTCTCATAGCCGAAGTGACTTCTGGCCGAGACTTTCCCGCCGATTTTACGACCTCTAGATATACGTTGTTTTGCTGCTGAGCGGTTAGATTGCCAAACGAAACGTTAGCGCCATACAGCTTTTGGGATTTCAAGGCTACTATCTCATTGAGCGTTTTTCCTTGCTGCTTCATCTTCTGCGCGACTGACAGGCCAACCGGAGTGCTTCTTGTTCTTATTACTTCCATAATGAGATTTCTAGCTTCCGATGCCTGCTCGGCGGCTTGAACCCAGGTGATTCTTCCAGTCTGAGCCATTATTTTAAGTTCACTCGACATTGCACGTATTTGCCTTGCGTAGGCCTGCCTTGCACTTGCATCAATAGTCAAATGCGTACCTATATTTGCTATCTCAGCCTCTAATGCTCTAATCGCATTTTCGAATAATTGCTGATCGTTTTTTTGAGCCACTTCCATCTATATCACTCCTGTGATGTTTATCGGGTAAATCTAACGCCCTGTTAATGGGCAAAAATTAGTTGGCTAAAATGTTGAGGAACGAAAACAGCCAACTCATTTTTGTCCTGTTAAACAGCTTGTTAGCTAGCATATGTGCACCCGATGTTTTAACTGCACTAAGTTTAGTGTGTTGTATATTATTTTATTTTTCGTTCTTAAGGCAGCTATATTCATTAGAAGCAAATATAAGGGTTTGATTTTGCAACCACTGACTAGATTGCTCTTTACAATAAACATAACCTACTGATTCAACATAGTAATCAACAGCTAAACCAGCTAACTGAGGAACAACGAATATAGAACCAAGAAATATTAATGCAGGGCGAATAGATTTTTTATTTAATGAAGCCGATACTTTTTTATTAAGAATCTCATAAACCATAAAAAAAGATAATAAGCCTGAAGTTAGACCAACGCCTAACATATACATAGCCCCTTTATCGAAACGAATAATTTCAGATTCACTCAAAATTGAAAATATCAATGTAAATGTAAAATATCCGAACACACCTAGTGCAAAAAAAGAAATTAAAATAAACAATAATGCTGTAGGGATCTGTAATTTTAATGAACTTTTTTTCAATTTCACCATATTAATAATTCCTCTGATTAAAAGGAGTATATTTTTGTAAATAATAGCGAGATAAATCAACAATTACATTTTTCGCTGACTCTATAGCATAATCTATGAGTGAATCAGTAACTTTATTTGCGATAGTAATTGCTGTTCTTTTCTTCTTTAAAAGGTATATACGAGCATTTTCACCTAATTCATCTAAACCATCAATTACCCTATCAGTAATCCCATAATGTTGATCAATTTGACTTACTCCCCATGAAACAAATACACCAACTATAACGACGGCAAGAATTGGACCTACGGCTATAGCAAAACCACCTGCTAAGAAAGCGGCCCCCACAGATGCACCTGTAGCAATTCCTACTTTTACTATATCCGTAGCCAGAGAACCAACCAACTGACTAAGTGTTGCTTGGTCAGTTAAAAAGTAATTTGCAACACGATAAACGCTAAGTAATACTATTGAAAGAATTCCTCCAGATTTTGCTGCATTGATAGCTCCAGAACGGCCTAGCCCCATTGTAATTACTTTTGCATTATTAACACCGTACTTCGTTCCTGTAAGTACACTCCTTAATCTTGGGTTTCCCTTTAGAATAATATGAGGCTTTCCTCCGTAATTTTTTATATAAACTTTAGATGCAACACCACCTAGCTCACCTAAAAGTTTAGTGAATGTTCTCAAGTCATCTGCTGATGCGTAATAACCTGCACTAAACTCAACTTTATTTTTAATTCCTCCCCAAGCCTCTTTAATACCGTTGCTACTTTTAGGTGAGTTATTGATAATTTTATCCATTTCGTCAATAGAAATGATAAATATTTCATGGTTATTCGATTGGATTTTTTGTTTCAATACTTTGTTTTGTTGTAGTGCAGACATTTTTACTTTCCTTAGTAATGGTTTAATTTGCATATTATATCAATTGAGCACAAAATTAGAAGTGCTAGCTAACAGCTTATTGAACACCACTTTGGGGGATTATAACACCCCAAAACGGCGTATATTACATAGTTCCATAATTCCACTAATAATTACTTTTGTAAACAAGTAATTAAAATGACTGGGAATTACGCTTGTTATTTTGCACCAAAACGGCGGTTAATAATGTTATCGGACAAAATTAAACTCCTACTCATTAAAAAGCGAAATTTTACGACTTACTGCTTAAAGCTCTACTATCCAAGCCATAAAAAAAGCAAGCCATCGAGCTTGCTTTTTACATTCTTTAACCTTCAAGGCGTTACACTTTTAAGTAGTCCATGATCCCTTCTGCGGCGTTACGCCCTTCAAAGATTGCGGTAACTACTAAATCTGATCCGCGCACTATATCGCCACCAGCAAAGATTTTAGGGTTAGTTGTTTGATGGGTAAATTCACCTTGCTCTGGTGCGTTAATACCGCCCCAGTGATTTATCTCTACATCGTATTTTTCTAACCAGTCCATTTTGTGTGGTTTGAAACCAAATGCCATTATTACTTGGTCGGCTTCAATCACATGTTCTGAGCCAGGTACTACTTCTGCGCGGCTGCGGCCTTTTTCATCTGGTTCACCCATTTGGGTTTTTACCATTTGTACGCCTGCTACATGGCCGTTGTCGTTTAGTACTATACCTGTTGGTTGCACGTTAAAGGTAAATTCAACACCCTCTTCTTTGGCGTTTTTCACTTCACGTCTTGAACCTGGCATATTTTCTTCATCACGACGATAAGCACAAATTACTTTTTCTGCGCCTTGACGAATCGAGGTACGTATACAATCCATCGCGGTATCGCCACCTCCAAGTACCACGACTTTTTGATCTGCCATATCAAGGTATTCTTGATTTGATTCGTCGTAACCCATTACGCGGTTTGTATTGCCAATTAAAAACGGTAGTGCATCATGAACGCCTGGTGCATCTTCATTTTCAAGGCCAGCTCGCATACTTTGATAAGTCCCCACTCCCAAAAATACTGCGTCGTATTCGGCCAATATTTCATCCATAGTGATATCAACACCCACTTCGGTATTAAGTTTAAACTCAACACCCATTTCAGTGAAAATCTCACGACGTTTTTGCATGACTTGTTTTTCAAGTTTGAACGATGGAATACCAAAAGTAAGCAAGCCACCAATTTCTGGGTGACGGTCAAATACCACTGGTTTTACCCCATTTCGTACTAGAATATCAGCACAACCTAGGCCCGCAGGCCCTGCACCAATAATAGCGACTTTTTTCTCTGTCCATACTACATACGACATATCAGGCTTCCAGCCCATTTTAAATGCAGTATCGGTAATATATTTTTCAATGTTACCGATTGTTACTGCACCAAACTCTTCGTCTAATGTACATGAACCTTCACATAAACGATCTTGCGGGCACACTCGGCCACACACTTCTGGCAAGCTGTTAGTTCTGTGCGACAGCTCTGCCGCTTCAAGGATGCGGCCAGTACGAATTAACTTTAACCACTGTGGAATATAGTTATGTACTGGGCATTTCCATTCACAATACGGGTTACCACAATCTAGGCAGCGATCTGCCTGTGAGTTTACTTGCTTCTCTGAAAAGGGTTCGTAAATTTCAACAAATGACTTTTTACGTGATGAAATTGGCTTCTTGCGGGGATCAACCCGCTGCACGTCTATAAATTGATATACATTCTCGCTCATACTACCCCCTTACTGTGCTTGAACACGAAGTTCAGCACTACTGCGAGCGCGATGCCCGAGTAAACTTTTCACATCACTTGATTTCGGTTTAACAAGTTTGAATTTTGGTAAATACGCTTCAAAACTGGCTAAAATGTTTTCTGCACGGCTTGAGCCGGTTAGCTCTAAATGCTCAGCAATTAGACCCCGTAAGTGTTCTTGATGTGATGCAAGCTCATCTAATAGCACAACTTCAACAAGCTCTGGATTGATGCGTTTTTCAAAGTCATTACGCTCATCCAATATATAGGCAAAGCCACCGGTCATACCTGCACCAAAGTTCACGCCTACATTGCCCAGCACGCAAACTACGCCACCGGTCATGTATTCACAGCCATTATCACCCACACCTTCAACAACCGCTTGCACACCTGAGTTACGAACCGCAAAGCGCTCACCTGCACAACCTGCAGCAAACAGCTTGCCACCCGTTGCACCATATAAACAGGTATTACCTGCGATGGTCGCTTTATGGCTTTCAAATGACGACCCCAGTGGTGGGCGAATAACCAGCTTACCGCCCGCCATGCCTTTACCTACGTAATCGTTAGCATCGCCGACTAGGGTCATTTCTAGACCACCAGCATTCCATACACCAAATGATTGGCCCGCTGTACCGTGAAACTCAATCGAGACTGGATCAGCCGTCATGCCTTGATTGCCATGTTTATCGGCAATATAACCCGATAACATCGCGCCCACTGAGCGGTCAGTGTTATAAATACGGCTGACCAGTGAAATACCGCTGCTCTCATCAATTGCTTGTTGAGCTTTAGCAAGTAAGGTTTCATTCAACTTACCTAAATAATGAGACGTATTAGGCGCACTACAATAAAGCGTTTCACCAGTTGGATTATTAGGCTGTGCAATCACTGACGATAAATCAATTTTTTGCTGCTTTGCCGTTTTACCTTCAATCGCTTCGAGTAAATCAAGACGACCAATTAAGTCTGTTAGTTTGGCAACCCCTAGGCTTGCCATAATTTCACGGGCTTCTTGAGCAATAAACTTAAAGTAGTTCATCGCCATTTCTGGTAAGCCGTGGTAATGCTTTTGACGCAGCGTTTCGTCTTGCGTTGCAACACCGGTCGCACAATTATTCAGGTGGCAAATACGTAGATATTTACAGCCTAATGCAACCATAGGACCCGTACCAAAACCAAAGCTCTCAGCACCTAAAATAGCTGCTTTGATGATATCAAGGCCAGTTTTTAAACCACCATCTGTTTGCAAACGAATACGATGACGTAAACCGTTTTCAACTAGCGCTTGTTGTGTTTCAGCCAGACCTAGCTCCCACGGGCTACCCGCATATTTAACCGACGTTAGCGGGCTTGCACCAGTACCGCCGTCATAGCCTGAAATAGTAATTAAATCAGCATACGCTTTAGCAACACCGGTGGCGACTGTGCCCACTCCAGGCTCGGATACCAGTTTTACTGAGATCAACGCTTTTGGATTAACTTGTTTTAAATCGAAAATTAGTTGAGCTAAATCTTCAATTGAATAAATGTCATGATGCGGTGGCGGTGAAATTAAAGTCACACCCGGTACTGAATAACGTAGTTTTGCAATATACGGGGTTACTTTTTCACCCGGTAATTGACCACCCTCGCCTGGCTTTGCACCTTGCGCTACTTTGATTTGGATAACGTCAGCACTGCGTAAGTAATGCGGTGTTACACCAAAACGACCCGATGCAACTTGTTTAATACGTGAGTTTTTCTCAGTACCGTAACGTAGTTTATCTTCGCCGCCTTCACCGGAGTTTGAGCAACCACCTAAGCGGTTCATCGCAATTGCAAGTGCTTCATGCGCTTCTGGCGATAATGCACCGATACTCATTGCAGCTGAGTCAAAACGCTTATATAGCTCAGTTGCAGGCTCAACCTCATCAATACTGATCCCCTCTGCTGGCAGTTTAAGTGCAAGCATGTCACGTAATGTGGCGATTGGACGCTTATTAACGAGATCTGCGTACACGCTGTAATCAGAATATTCGCCTGAGCGCACCGCTTTTTGTAGCGTTTGAATAACATCAGGATTGTACGCGTGATACTCGCCGCCATGAACATACTTTAATAAGCCACCATGGCTGAGTAATTTACGTTTGCTCATTGCCAAAGTATGTAACTTGCGTTGATCATCATCAAAATCAGTAAAGCACGCGCCTTTAATACGACTTGCCACACCATTAAAACAGGTATCAACAATTGCATCTGACAAACCAACTGCTTCAAACAACATTGAACAACGATACGATGCCACGGTACTAATACCCATTTTTGACATGATCTTGTACAAACCTTTATTAATAGCATTACGGTACGCCAAAGTAACCTGACAATAGCTTTTGTTAATCACTTTTGAATCACTCATCGCAACCAGTGATTCATACGCTAAGTATGGATAAATAGCCGTTGCACCAAAACCAAGTAATACCGCAAATTGATGTGCGTCGCGCACACTGCCGGTTTCAATAATGATATTTGATTCACAACGTAAGTTGTTATCTACTAAACGCTTTTGTACCGCACCAACCGCCATAGCAGCAGGAATTGGTAATTGATTCTCATCAAAATTACGGTCAGTTAAAAACAGCATGACACAGCCAGCAGCGGCTTTTTCTTGCGCTTCGTCACAAATACGGATTACCGCATCGCCAAGGCCTTCTTCTTTGCTGTAGGTGATATCGATTTTGCAATAGCTGTAATGCGCTTGATCGGCGCTGAGTAATTGTTGCATGTCTGCATACATTAAAATAGGTGTATCAAACTGCAATCGCTTAGCGTGACCTGTGGTCTCATTAAATACGTTTTGCTCACTGCCGATGCACGTTGCCAACGACATTACGTGATTTTCACGCAGTGGATCAATTGGTGGATTTGTAACTTGTGCAAACTTTTGGCGGAAGTAATCAAACAGCGAACGATTACCTTCAGAGAGCACAGCAAATGGCGTGTCGTCGCCCATAGAACCCGTTGCTTCTTGACCAATTTCACCCATCACGCGAATAACGCTATCAAGCTCTTCATTGGTGTAGCCAAACATTTTTTGATATTTGGCCAAGCTTTCGTCATCAAACGAACGATTTCCCGCATCTTGTTCCGATAATTTCTCAAATGGCGTTAAACGCTTAACGTTTTCTTCAAGCCAAGCTTTGTATGGATGGCGAGATTTTAAATCCTGATCAATTTCATCAGAATGCCAAATTTTCCCCTGCTGAGTATCTATTACGAGTAACTCACCAGGGCCAACGCGGCCTTTCTCAACCACTTCATCGGCGGTGTAATCCCAAATGCCCACTTCAGAGGCTAGTGTGATAAAACCATCTTGGGTGATCACATAACGCGCAGGGCGCAGACCATTACGATCCAAGTTACACGCAGCAAAACGACCATCAGACATTACAATGCCCGCTGGGCCATCCCATGGTTCCATATGCATTGAATTAAAGTCATAAAACGCCCGTAAGTCATCATCCATCGCACGATTTTTTTGCCAAGCAGGCGGCACAAGCATACGCATAGCACGGAATAAATCCATGCCACCCGCTAAAAACAGCTCAAGCATGTTATCTAAGCTTGATGAATCTGAGCCAGTTTCATTAACAAATGGTGCTGCGCTTTGTAAATCTGGAATAAGTGGCGATGAGAACTTATATGAACGTGCACGTGCCCATTGACGGTTGCCTTGTATGGTATTAATTTCACCATTGTGCGCCAAATAGCGAAACGGCTGAGCCAATGGCCAACGCGGTTGTGTATTAGTTGAAAAACGTTGGTGAAAAACACAAATTGCGCTGGTCATGCGGATATCGGCTAAATCTAAATAGAAATTAGGCAGATCCACCGGCATCATTAAGCCTTTGTAGATAGTCACTAAGCCTGACAAGCTGGCAATATAAAAACCGTCATCTTCACTTAAACGCTTTTCAGCACGACGACGCGCAACATACAACCGGCGTTCTAAATCTTTTGGACGCCAACCTTCTGGTGCATTAATAAAAACCTGTTCAAATTTAGGTAACTGCTTTATTGCAATGGGCCCTAAGCATGACTCATCAGTTGGCACTACCCGCCAACCTTGAATATTGAGGGTTTCTTTTTCGAGTTCTTCACTCAATACATCTTTAGCAGCTTGCGCAAGCACTGGATCTGAGTTTAAAAAAATCATACCCACGGCATAATTTTTACCTAAATGCCAATTCTTTTCAGCAGCAATAGCGCGGAAGAAACTATCTGGTTTTTGTAATAATAGACCACAGCCATCGCCTGTTTTACCGTCGGCAGATATACCACCACGGTGTTCCATACGGTCTAAGCCAGTGATCGCTGTACGAATTAAGCGATGACTTGCCTGACCATTAACTTGGGCTATTAAGCCAAAGCCACAATTATCTTTTTCTAATTTTGAGTCGTATAACATAGACCCCTCCCCTTGCTACAATAGCTAGCTATAAATGACCTTCTCGATGGTTTGCTAGCAGACAGTCAAAACTATCGCCAATTGTACATTGAGTCAATAGCGTTTTGAATACATATTCACATTCTTGAATATTTCTCACTACAACACAATCTTTTTATTTCATGTCTATTTTTAACATTTAGCGATATTTTACCCGTTATTTTTTTATGACACTGGTGTCATAATTAACAAGTTGTAAAATCACAAAACAAAAACAGTGCAGCTTACGTAAACGTAAACCTCATGAAAAGTGAATAAATATTCACTTGCTTATGTAGCGAAAATAAATACTTCCATTTTTATTCAATCTCTTTGCTACCGTTCGAGGTCGATACCACAGTACAAATTAGAGTAAATACTCTGTCCAATATCTTTTTATGGGGAAATTTAAAGCCACTAATTAATGCATAATTATCATCACACCAGTCACATTTTGCATAATTTACGCTAGTTAGTAAGTTTTTAGCTTACTCACCCTGTTGACGCCTGCAGCAACTTCTTAGCCGCCATAGCAAAGTGTCCGCAGCGGACACAATTTATGTCCGCGGACACCAGATAATTTAAAAATAAATAACTATTCTATTAAAATCATCACATTAACTTTTGGCATGATCTTCGAATAAACATTAAAAGATTATTACAGGACACAACTTATGTTTATTCTCAGTTTATTTTTAGTTTCACCAATCACTGTCTTAGTCGTGAGCTTGATGATCACTTACTGCGAGAATAAACATAGCTAAGGATCACTCATGATAAAAGACACCAGCGGACAAGATGTAAATTTTACGAAAAGACGTAGTTACAAAAAACCATTAATAGTACTGGCGCTATCACTTGCCGTAATTGCTTTATGTGCCCAAGCATTTATGGGGAACAATCCAGGCAGTGTTTCTGTTGATCGAGCTTCATTACAAATTGCTACCGTTAATATTAGTCGCTTAGTACGTGATGTAGCCGCCAGCGGTAAAATTGTTGCAGCAAATGCTCCCAAAGTTTATAGCCCAGAACGTGGCTATGTGGATTTACAAGTTAAAGCTGGTGATAAAGTAAATAAAGATGACATTATTGCTTTAGTAGATAGCCCAGAGCTCAATAATGAACTAAAACAGCAACAATCGGTGTTAGCCCGCCTTGATGGTGAATTACAACGTAAGCACTTAGAAGCACGCCGACAAAAGTTAAGCTTAACCAAAACGCTTGATCTCGCCCAAGTAGAGCTCAATGCAGCAGACAGGGAAAATCGCCGCGCTCAGCTCTCTATCGAAAAAAACTTGATCAGCCAAATTGATTTAGAAAAAGCAGTTGATGATCTTGCCCGTGCCAAGCTTTCTTACAAACACGCTCAACAAGAAGTTGAACTTGCTAAAGACACCCTTGCATTTGAGCTCAAAGCCGCAGAGCGTGATCTTGCTCGCCAGCAACTGATCGTTGATGATTTAAATCGCCAAGTAAGAAACTTAACTATTAAAGCCAGCGTCACCGGTATTGTTGGTAACCTACTTGTACAACAAAAAGAAGCCGTTACGCAAAGTCAGCCGTTAATGACCTTGGTCGATCTAAGTAATTTTGAAGCGCAACTGCAAGTACCAGAAAGCTATGCCAATGAGCTTGGACTCGGAATGGAAGTTGAGCTCACACTCGGGGCAAAAAAAGTGACAGGTCTGTTATCGGCAATTTCGCCCGAAGTTAACAATCGTGAAGTAACTACCCGCGTACGCTTTGACGAAGAGCTAAAAGGCATTCGCCAAAACCAGCGCTTAACAGCACGCATTTTATTAGAAAATCGTGATGACGTTTTACAAATTAAACGCGGTGCATTTATGCAACAAGGTGGCACTCGGGCTTATAAAGTCATCGGCGACACCGCACAACTGGTAGATATCGCAACCGGAGCAAGCAGTATCAACGCAATAGAATTGCTCGAAGGTGTTAGCTCTGGCGATCAGCTGATCATCTCCAGTTACGATAACTTTAAACAAGCGCCAACATTATTACTGAGATAAAAACAAACATATTACAAGGATCAACTCATGCTTAAAATGAACAATATTAGCAAACTGTATCAAACAGAAATGGTGCAAACCCATGCATTACGCGACTTTAATTTGCACGTAGATGAAGGTGAGTTTATTGCAGTAACTGGCCCTAGTGGCTCCGGGAAAACCACCTTTTTAAATATCGCAGGCATGTTAGAACCTTTTAGCAGTGGTGAATATCTGCTCGATGGGATTGATGTTGGCAAACTGAACGACAATCAACGGGCGGATTGTCGCAATCAAAAAATTGGTTTTATTTTCCAAGGCTTCAACCTGATCCCTGATTTAAATTTATACGAGAATATTGAAGTGCCACTGCGCTACCGAGGTATTAAAGCAAGCGAGCGAAAACGTCGTATTGAGCAGTGCTTAGAACAAGTAGGCCTAGCTTCACGCGCTAAACATTTGCCGCAGCAGTTATCAGGTGGTCAGCAGCAACGGGTAGCGATTGCCCGCGCACTTGCGGGTGAGCCACGTTTTTTACTAGCCGATGAGCCAACAGGTAACCTCGATAGCCTTATGGCACGTCAAGTGATGGAGTTGCTGGAGCAAATTAACCGTGACGGCGCGACCATCATTATGGTGACTCATGACCCAGAACTTGCCCGCAGAGCACCTCGTAATATTCAAGTGGTTGATGGTCAACTTGCCGACTTTACCTTGTATCAAGGCGCGCAAAACCTAAAAAATGTGGCTGGAGCGTAACTTATGCTATTACATTACCTCGATTTAAGTTGGCGTAGTTTTAAGCGCACACCACTGGTAAGCATGTTAATGGTGCTAGCCATTGCTATTGGGATTGGTGTAACCATGACCAGTTTAAGCGTTTATCATATGATGTCGGCGGATCCTATTCCCGAAAAAAGCAATCAACTTTATACTGTGCAATTACAAATAATGGATGATGGCAATACGTGGTGGACTAAAGATAACCTGCCGTCACAACTGACCTATCAAGATGCGGTTAATTTACAGAATGCGCCAATACCTGAGCATAAAATTGCCATGATGCGCTCTGGATTTTCGGTGCATATAGATTCAGACATCATTAAACCATTTATAGGTGAAGCACGTTTAACCACTCCCGATTTTTTTAGCCTATTTAATTTATCATTTATTTATGGTGGAAGCTGGTCTTCGCAACAAGAACAGACAGCGGCATCCGTGGTGGTGATCAGCGAAAAGCTCAATGACAAATTATTTGCAGGTAAAAACTCTGTAGGTAAGGTGATTTATCTGGATGATCTCAGTTATGAAGTTGTCGGGGTTATCGCACATTGGCAGCTAACGACTAAATATTACGATTTAAACAATGGCGCATTTAATGAACCCGAAGAATTATTCCTACCTTTTAGTTTAGTTAAGGCTAATGAAGTAGTAACGTGGGGTAATACCAATGGGTGGAAACATGAAAACACCCGAACATTTGCTGACAAGCTGCAGTCAGAAAAAGTTTGGATCCAATTTTGGGCACTATTATCTGACGCCAAACAAAAACAAGCATACGCAGACTATTTATTAGCTTATATGCAAGAACAACAAAAATTAGGACGTTTTAAGCGTAAAGTACTTGAATACAAACTACGCGATGTAAACCAATGGATGCAATACAACAATGTGGTTAGTGAAGACAACAAAATATTGGTCGGCTTAAGCTTTATGTTTTTAGCTGTGTGCTTAGCCAATATCCTTGGTTTATTGCTCGCTAAGTTTTTGCGTCGGGCACCGGAGGTAGGTGTGCGCCGAGCACTAGGAGCCAGTAAACGACAAGTTTTTTTACAGCATCTAGTTGAAGTAGCCATGCTTGGGGCTTTAGGTGGCTTGCTTGGTATTGTGATAGCACAAGTTGGTTTACTCGCTGTGCGACAAAGCTACAGTTACTATGAAAGCTTAGCCACCATGGATATCACCATGTTACTCAGTGCACCTATTATCGCTATAACAACCTGCATCGTAGCCGGACTTTATCCTGCTTGGTTAGTGTGTAAAACCAACCCTGCAATTTACCTCAAGAGCCAATAAGGAGCCTTATTATGTTAGAAATCAAACCTATATTTCATGCTCTTTGCCGCTCAAAAGTCGGGGCAATATTACTCTTAATTCAAATTGCCATAACCACAGCAATCGTTAGTAATGCGGCATTTATTATCCAAGATAGAGTCGCTTTTTTAAATCAAGACACTGGCTACCCTGAACACGATATTTTTAAATTCAACGTGATGACCTTTGGACAAGATGTTGATATAAATCAGCAGATTGAGCTTGATGAAACTATGCTAAGGTCCTTACCAGAAGTCATTGATGCTGCAATGAGCAGTAGCATTCCTTTATCTGGAGGTGGTAGCGCATCTGATTTTAGTTTAAAACCAGCCCCGCAAGAAGGTCTGTCGGTAAGAACTGCTTATTTTTTTATTGATGATCATGGGATCAACACTTACGGTGTAAACCTAGTTATGGGTAGAAACTTTAGCGAAGATGAAGTATTAGTAACAAATAACGTTGATAAACGACCGAGTGTTACAATCGTTTCACAAACCTTACTCAATGAGTTATTTCCTAAAGGAAATGGTTTAGGTCAAACCATTTATTTTGGTGAAACGCCTTTGAAAGTTATTGGTGTAGTTGAAAAAATGATGAGCCCATGGCTTAAAGACAGCCGCCCAGATAATCTTGCATTCATCCCATATATTAATGCAAAGAGTCTTGCCCAATTTGTGGTTAGAACCAAACCAGACCAACGTGATGCTGTGATGAAAGAAGTTGAAAACCTGATGCTAAAAAATTACAGCAAACGGGTGATCAATAATATAAAAGGTCTAGATGAACTCAAAAATCAATATGTTGCTGCAGATAAACTCATGATGCGTATGCTGATTGTGCTGATCACTATTTTAGTATTAGTCACCGCACTAGGTATCTTTGGCTTAACTTTATTTAATATCAGCAAACGCACTAAACAAATTGGCACTCGCCGTGCATTAGGTGCCAGAAAATCAGCTATTATTTACTATTTTTTAGTTGAAAATGCGATGATCTGTGGTGTTGGTTTAATCTTAGGTTGTATCGCAGCTTTATTACTTGGGCAATTGTTAATGCAGCACTTTTCAATTGCCGCACTGCCACCGAGCTATATCGCAGGCACTGCCATTATGGTGTTTGTTATGAGCTTACTTGCCGTGTTTGGCCCTGCAAAACGTGCCGCCAACATATCACCGAGTATCGCCACGCGAACAATATAAAGTCATTCCCAACCTATGCTACACTGGTTTAATACCGTGTAGCATTTTAAAATAAAGATAACAAAAACAGCGATTAAATTCACATGGAAAAAATACTTATTGTCGATGACAACCCTGCCATATTAGAAGCCTTGTCATTACTGTTAGAAATTCATGACTATCAGGTTGTGACTGCAAAAACGCAGCTTGAAGCCTTACAAATAGTGCAATACCAACGTATCGGGCTGGTTATTCAAGATATGAATTTTAGCAATGACACCACCTCTGGCGAAGAAGGTAAAGCGTTGTTTTATCAACTAAGAGCTCTCAACCCGCACTTACCGATTATTTTGATCACCGCGTGGACTGAACTGGCCAGCGCCATAGAGCTAGTCAAAGCCGGCGCTGCTGATTACTTACCTAAACCATGGGATGATAGCAAGCTCCTCACCTGTGTTAATAACTTAATCGAACTTGGCCAAGCAAAACAACAAAATGTAATGTATGCGCGCCACCAGCAAGAGCGAACAGCAAGTTTAGCCGATGCCAACCTAGTTGGTTTAGTGTATCAAAGTACCGCCATGGAAAAAATTCTCAATATGGCAATACAAGTCGCTAAGTCAGATGTCTCTGTGCTAATAACAGGTGCAAATGGCAGTGGTAAAGAACGCATTGCACAAATTATTCAAGCCAACTCTCACTTAAACCATGCCCCATTTTTAACCATCAATGCCGCAGCCCTGCCCCATGATTTAATTGAAGCCGAATTATTTGGCGCTGAAGCGGGTGCTTATACTGGCATCACCAAACAGCGAATTGGTCGCTTTGAGGCCGCTGATGGGGGTACACTGTTTTTAGATGAAATTGGTAACCTGCCATTATCAGGGCAAATGAAACTACTGCGCGTGTTACAAACTGGTGAGTTTGAACGACTCGGTTCAACAAAAACACAAAAAGTAAATGTTCGGGTTATTTCAGCTACCAATGAAGATTTAAAAGCGGCCATTCATGCAGGTCGATTTAGAGAAGACTTATATTATCGCCTCAACGTGATTGAGCTAAATTTACCCAGTTTAGCGCAAAGACCAGATGACATTTTAGCGCTTGCTAAACACTTCTTAGGCGAGCGCGAATTGTCGCTTACAACAGAGCAAGGATTACTCGCGCACAATTGGCCTGGCAACGTTCGTGAGCTAGAAAATGCCTGTAAACGCGCGGCCGTACTCAAACCTAATGGCGACATGACCCTCGATGATTTTGCTCTACAATCACAGCCGCTGCACACTAACTTTGCTAAACAAGAACCCAGTAGAGAAGAACTAGAACAAGCTATGCGTCAGCACCAAGGGGTGATCGCAAAAGTTGCCAGACAGTTTGGTTTAAGTCGTCAAGCACTATACCGCCGTTTGCAAAAATTTGAGATTGATTACTAATGGAAAGAAATAAACCAGCACTGTCTCTCACTCGTAAAATAGTGCTGATATGTAACATCTCTGCACTTATTCCTGTTTGGCTCATCTGCTGGTTAACCTATTTAAGCTGGCCTTTATTACTTATAACAACGCTACTCACATCGCTGCTGGCAAGTTATTTATCTTTTCGGCTCAGCCGTACTCTGGTGCAAGGCATACACTCACTTGAAACTGGTTTGCTTAATTTTAAAGACGGTGAATTAGCCACCTTACTAGCTTATAACGGCAATGATGAATTAGGCCGCTTGTGTCAATTGTATAATCAAACTGCAAAGCAATTACGCCAAGAGAAACAATGGCTCTATCAGCGCGAGCTGATGCTTGATAAAGTGCTACAAAGCTCTCCCCAAGCCGTTATTTTAAAAAATGATAAAGGCTTTATTGTTTATAGTAACTACAGTGCTCGGGATCTTTTTAATGCCAAAGCAGCCCTTGAAGGTAGCCAATTTGAGCAACTGCTTACTAACACTCATCCGCAATTAAATAATGCTTTAACGCGTGGTAGTGATGGTTTATTTACACTAGATACTGAATACCAAGAATCTCAAGCGTGGCATTTATCAACCGGCAAGTTATTACTTAACAATCAATACCATTACTTATATGTGTTTAAACAACTCACCCGCGAACTTAGCCGTCAAGAAGTCGAGGTGTGGAAAAAGGTCATACGGATCATCAGCCACGAGCTTAATAACTCGCTTGGTCCCATGTCATCAATGTTACACAGCGGCCAGTTACTCAGTGAAAAAGTAGACGAACCCAGACTTAGCCGCGTGTTTGCTACCATTTCTGAACGCATCAAACATTTAAACGACTTTGTACAAGGCTATGGCAAATTTGCCAAACTGCCTACACCTCAACCAGCTAAAATTGATTGGCAAGTGTTGCTCACACAACTGCAAAATCAATGGTGTTTTATGTTCGATATAAGTAATGACGTGCATACACTGGCTGATCCGACTCAAGTTGAGCAGCTACTGATCAACTTAATAAAAAATGCTCACGAATCAGGCTCTGCAAGCGAACATATAAGTGTCACTGTTACACAGAATATGAAAGGCACACATATTAGCGTAAACGACCAAGGTAAAGGCATGAGTGAGCAAGTGATGGCCAATGCCTTGATCCCATTTTATTCAACCAAAGCGACTGGGAGTGGTTTAGGGTTAGCATTGTGCCGTGAAATAGTTGAAGCGCATCATGGGCAAATTAGCTTACACAATCGTCAGCACGGTGGGCTTAGTGTTCAGCTCATCTTGCCCCTCAGTCCTAACAAACAATCACAAAAAAGCCGCAATTAAGCGGCTTTTTGTTGATTTGCTGGTAAACATTATTCAGCGTCAGCTTCATTATATTTAGCTGCTGTTTCGGTGATCAGTGGTTGTAATTCACCACGTTGAAACATTTCAATGATAATGTCACAGCCACCGATTAATTCGCCATCAACCCACAGTTGTGGAAATGTTGGCCAATTAGCATATGCTGGTAATTCAGCACGGATATCAGGATTTAGTAAAATATCAACATAGGCAAACGGTTCACCGCATGACATTAATGCTTGAGATGCTTGTGAAGAAAAACCACAATTTGGTAATTTAGGCGATCCTTTCATATAAAGGATAATTGGATTTTCAGAAATTTGCTGTTTAATTTTATCAATGGTTTCCATCTACAACCTCAAAAGTGACGATAGCTGAATATACGAAGGCTTGAAAAATTTTCATTTAGCCTCATATATGTATCTTAAAGTGGGCAAATAAAGCCGCAATCGAAATAGTCTTGCATTTGCACTGCTGTTTAGCATTGCTGTTTGCTAAAACTTGAGTAAAATACTCAACAATTATAGTAACACTATAATCTCATTTGGTATAGGTAACTACCCTGTTTGAACAGGCATTAACTATTACTATTTGAACTATCAACCAAAAGAAGATGGAGATAAAAAATGGCATTTGAACTACCGTCACTACCCTATGCAATTAACGCACTTGAGCCACATATTTCACAAGAAACATTAGAGTTTCACCACGGCAAACACCACAACACTTATGTGACTAAACTTAACGGTTTAATCCCAGGTACTGAGTTTGAAGGTAAATCACTTGAAGAAATCGTATGTTCTTCTGAAGGTGGCGTATTTAACAATGCAGCACAGATCTGGAACCATACTTTTTACTGGAACAGCCTAGCTCCAAATGGCGGTGGCGAAGCAACAGGCGCTGTTGCAGATGCTATCAATGCTAAATGGGGTTCTTTTGCAGCATTCCAAGCAGCTTTTGATGATAAAGCAGTAAACAACTTTGGTTCAAGCTGGACATGGTTAGTTAAATTAGCTGATGGTTCTTTAGACATCGTTAATACTTCTAACGCAGCAACGCCACTAACTCAAGACGGTGTTACACCGATCCTGACTGTGGACCTGTGGGAACATGCTTACTACATCGATTTCCGTAACGTTCGTCCAGACTACTTAAAAGCATTTTGGTCACTTGTTAACTGGGAATTTGCAAACGCTAACTTTGCATAATTAATTGCTCGTTCTGAGCAAGCCTAATTTAAAAGACGCTGCGGCGTCTTTTTTGTTTTCTAACATAAATTTTTAATTTTATTGCACAAAAAATCAAATTCGTGACTAAGCTTTAAATAACCTTTGCTTCTTTTTTAATTTGTAAGCACCTAGTTTAAGCAGGTTTTTCGGAGGTTTCCATGAGTATTTTTGAGCATTACCAAGCACGATACGAAGCGGCACAAGAAGAAGAGTACAGTATCGCTGAATTCTTAGAGATTTGTAAAACTGATAAATCGGCTTATGCCAGCGCACCAGAGCGATTATTAGCGGCCATTGGTGAGCCTAAAATGATCGATACTTCAAAGGATGCACGGTTAAGTCGATTATTTTCAAACAGAGTAGTGGCACGTTACCCCGCCTTTAATGATTTTTACGGTATGGAGGACGCGATTGAACAAATCGTTTCATACCTAAAACATGCCGCGCAAGGCCTTGAAGAGTGTAAACAAGTTCTTTATCTACTTGGGCCTGTAGGCGGTGGTAAATCATCGATTGCTGAAAAGCTAAAATATTTAATGCAACAAGTGCCTATTTACTCAATTAAAGGCTCACCGGTGAATGACCACCCGCTGGCGCTATTTGACCCTAATGAAGATGCTGAGCTGATGGCAAAAGAATACGGCATTAAACCCCGTTACTTAAAAACCATTATGTCACCATGGGCCACTAAGCGCTTATCTGAATTTAATGGTGATATTAGCCAGTTTAAAGTGGTAAAACGCTACCCGTCTATTTTAAATCAAATTGCTATCGCAAAAACTGAACCTGGGGATGAAAACAACCAAGATATTTCCGCTTTAGTCGGTAAAGTTGATATTCGCAAACTAGAACATTTTGCTCAAAACGATGCCGATGCTTATGCTTATTCCGGTTCACTATGCCTTGCAAATCAAGGCTTAATGGAATTTGTTGAGATGTTTAAAGCCCCTATCAAAGTATTGCATCCGCTTTTAACAGCCACGCAAGAGGGAAATTATAATGGCACCGAAGGTATTAGTGCACTGCCCTTTAATGGCATGATTTTAGCTCATTCAAACGAATCAGAATGGCAGACCTTTAAAAACAACAAAAACAATGAAGCCTTTTTAGACCGCGTTTACATCGTCAAAGTGCCCTATTGTTTACGTGCATCTGAAGAAGTAAAAATTTACGACAAACTCCTTGAGCACAGTGAGTTATACAATGCCCCTTGTGCGCCAGGAACACTGGAAACATTGGCAAAATTTACCACGCTATCACGGTTAAAAGATCCTGAAAACTCAAGTATCTACTCAAAAATGCGGGTATATGATGGCGAAAGTCTAAAAGACACCGATCCGAAAGCTAAATCGTATCAAGAGTATCGGGATTATGCTGGGGTTGATGAAGGCATGACCGGGCTCTCTACCCGCTTTGCATTTAAAATTTTATCACGGGTGTTTAACTTTGACACACTTGAGGTAGCGGCAAACCCGGTACATTTATTTTACGTGTTAGAGCAACAAATTGAACGAGAGCAATTCTCTGCCGATGTTGAAGAACGTTATTTAAGCCACTTGAAAGGCTATTTAATCCCGCAGTATGTTGAGTTTATCGGTAAAGAGCTGCAAACAGCTTATTTAGAGTCCTACTCTGAGTACGGGCAAAACATTTTTGATCGTTATGTCACTTATGCTGATTTTTGGATCCAAGACCAAGAGTATCGCGACCCTGATACCGGCCAGCTATTCAACCGTGAAGCATTAAATGCTGAACTTGAAAAAATTGAAAAACCTGCGGGTATTTCAAACCCAAAAGATTTCCGTAACGAAATCGTTAATTTTGTACTACGTGCACGGGCACACAATAACGGTAAAAATCCATTGTGGACCAGCTATGAAAAGCTGCGCACTGTGATTGAGAAAAAAATGTTCTCTAATACTGAAGAACTATTACCTGTTATTTCCTTCAATGCGAAAACATCCGCAGAAGATCAGAAAAAACATGAAGATTTTGTCAATCGTATGGTGGAAAAAGGGTATACCCAAAAGCAAGTTCGTTTGTTATCAGAGTGGTATTTACGCGTGCGTAAATCGCAATAACACGCAGCTGTGTATTTTTAGGGGGTCTTTATGGCGCATTTTATAGACCGTCGCCTGAACGGGAAGAATAAGAGCACGTTAAACCGTCAACGCTTTATCAGGCGCTATAAAAAACAGATCAAAGAAGCGGTGTCGGATGCAATAAATAAACGCAGTGTCACTGATTCCAGTAGCGGAGAAAGTATTTCAATTCCGCAACGGGATATCAGTGAACCCACTTTTCATCAAGGTAAAGGGGGCGATAGAGAACAAATTCATCCTGGTAACGATCAGTTCTCAACCGGTGATAAAATTAAACGTCCGCAAGGTGGCCAAGGCGGGGGAGCCGGAGAAGGTGAAGCGAGCGACTCTGGCGAAGGCGAAGATGACTTTGTCTTCTCAATTTCTAAAGATGAGTATTTAGACTTACTTTTTGAAGATTTAGAGCTGCCAAATTTACAGCAAAACCAATTAGACAAACTCGTGCAAATGAAAACTCATCGCGCTGGTTTTTGTAGTGATGGTATGCCGAGTAATATTGATATTGTGCGTTCACTTCAAGGCTCACTTGCAAGGCGTGTTGCGATGAGCGCGGGTAAAAAGCGTCAATTAGCAGAGCTTGAAGCCCAGCTTTGCCTATTAATGGCTGAGCCTGAGCCAGATATAGCCGCTATTGCATTAATGGAGCAAGAAATCGCCGCATTACAAAAGCGCATCAGTGCAGTGCCCTTTATTGATAATTACGATTTGCGTTTTCGTAACTATGAAAAACAGCCTCATCCAACGAGTAAAGCAGTGATGTTTTGCATTATGGATGTGTCGGGCTCAATGGATCAAGCAACCAAAGATATGGCAAAACGTTTTTATATTTTGCTTTATCAATTTTTGACCCGCAGTTATAAAGACATTGAAGTGGTGTATATTCGCCATCATACCCAAGCCAAGGAAGTCGATGAACAAGAGTTTTTCTATTCCCAAGAAACTGGCGGTACGATTGTCTCCAGCGCACTGAAGTTAATGAATGAGATAATTACTGAGCGCTATAACGCTGGCGAGTGGAATGTGTATGCAGCACAAGCCTCTGATGGCGACAATTGGGCGGATGACTCTCCCCAATGCTCAGAGATTTTACGCAATAAATTACTCAGTACCATACGCTATTACGCTTACATTGAGATCACTACCCGCGCCCATCAGAGTCTATGGCGTGAGTATCAAAATATTTGTCAAACTCATAATAACTTTGCTATTCAACATATACGCAATGTTGAAGATATTTACCCTATTTTCCGTGAGTTATTCAAGAAGAGTCGTCAACACCAAGGGGCAGCCTAAGCTGTGCAGCGAGGTATTTATATGACTGATAAACGAATGAGTGATGGGCCAGATTGGACATTTGAATTATTACAACAATACCAAGATGAAATAGCGCGGGTAGCTGAACATTATCGCCTCGATACTTATCCTAATCAGATTGAAGTGATCACCGCAGAACAAATGATGGATGCCTATTCTAGTGTTGGTATGCCTATTGGCTATAGTCACTGGTCGTATGGTAAAAAATTTATTCAAACTGAGCAAAATTACAAGCGCGGACAAATGGGATTGGCTTATGAAATTGTTATAAACTCGAATCCTTGTATTGCTTATTTAATGGAAGAAAATACCCTCCCAATGCAGGCTTTAGTAATGGCGCACGCTTGCTACGGGCACAACTCCTTCTTTAAAGGTAACTATTTATTTAAAACTTGGACTGATGCCAGCTCTATTATTGACTACCTATTATTTGCAAAAAATTATATTGCTCGTTGCGAAGAAAAACATGGCATTGATGAAGTCGAAAATCTCCTCGATTCATGCCATGCGCTTATGAATTATGGCGTTGATCGTTATAAACGCCCACAGCAAATATCTTTATTTGAAGAACAAAAACGCCAACAAGAGCGTGAAGATTACTTGCAATCACAAGTGAACGAACTGTGGCGTACAATACCCTCACATCAGCAGGAAACCAAAAAACACGAGTGTCATTTTCCTTCAGAGCCACAAGAAAATATTTTGTACTTTATAGAAAAAAATGCGCCATTACTGGAGTCTTGGCAACGAGAAATCATTCGTATTGTGCGTAAAATTTCACAATATTTTTATCCTCAAAAGCAAACCCAGGTAATGAACGAAGGCTGGGCAACGTTTTGGCATTACACTATTTTGAATCACTTATATGATGAAGGGAAACTCACTGACTCATTCATGTTAGAGTTCTTACAAAGTCATACAAATGTTGTGTATCAGCCTCCTTATAACAGTAATTATTATTCGGGTATCAACCCTTATGCGCTGGGTTTTAATATGATGGTGGATATCCGCCGTATTTGTGAAAACCCTACCGATGAAGATAAACAGTGGTTTCCTGAATATGCTGGGAGCAACTGGCTAGATACGCTGCACTTTGCAATGGAAAACTTTAAAGACGAAAGTTTTATTAGCCAATTTTTATCACCCAAACTTATCCGTGACTTCAAATTATTCACTATTATCGATCACGAAAAAGATCCGAGTCTACAAGTTGGTGCGATCCACGATGAAAGCGGCTATCACGCGGTACGGACTGCGCTCTCAGCACAATATAATCTCAGTAATCACGAACCCAACATTCAGATCTATGATGTTGATATTAGAGGTGATCGCTCTTTAACCTTACGCTACGTACCACATCAAGATATTCCATTAGCAAAGTCTCACCATGAGGTATTAAAACACCTTTACAGACTATGGGGCTTTAAGGTAAAACTGGAACAAGAGTCAACCTCTGGCGAATTGAATATACTCGGGCAATGTCCATCCGATGATTCACGCCATAAAACAGAGTGAACAGAATGAATAAAAAGCTTCTCGTACTAATTGATTCAGTAGAATTTGCGCGTACAGCTATTTTGCACGCGAAACACAAAGCAATTGGTAAGCAAAAACATATTGATATTGTCGCCTTTGCTTATGAAAGTGCTGGTAATATTTTGTTCTCACCGCCAGCTGAGCAATTACAAGTAATTCAAAATACCAGGTTGACTACTCTCAAAAATGAATTAGTACCATTACTTGAAAGCGAATTGTCAGAATCAGATTATTCATTAAATATTATTTGGCATGAAGCACCTGAGCAATGGTTAGCCAATGAGAGTGACTTTGAAAATTATGAGATGGTGATAAAAACGCGCCATATTGACGAATATTGTCAATTTAGTGAGCTTGACTGGCAGTTGATCCGCTTTACCCCGCTACCGCTTTATTTAGCTGCGGATAATACCTGGCGCAATAATACCAATGTGTTAGCTGCTCTTGATTTAGGTAGCGAAAAAGCCACTAAATATAAGCTAAACAAAGATATGATTGAAACTGGCTTAGCTTATTCCAAGCATTATGACTGTCAGCTTTATACTTGTTATACTGTTCATGTTTCCCCAATTTTAAGAGACTTAGGCATCGTATTTTCAGACGAACAAGTACTGAATGCTTTTGAAAAACTACCTGTCATTCAACGTAATTTAATTCTTGAGCATGATCTTAAAAATAACCTCCATATAAAAGCGGGCTTAGCCGAACAAGTGATCCCAAGTATTGCAGCTAAGCTTAATGCAGGGCTTGTGATCATGGGCTCAGTAGGCAGCATAAGTATAAAAGGTAAGTTAATTGGTAATACTGCTGAAAAAGTTATGCGTTTACTAAAAACAGACTTGCTTATTTTACCACCTGAATGCTAGATGACAGTTGGCGATGATATAAAAAATGACGCATTTTTGCGTCATTTTTTATGCCTATTCAAAGCAATCTAGCTTGGCTAGTTAAACTTTATTATTGTGCCTTGAAGGCTTTTATATTACTCAAAGTTAACTCAAGTCTTTATACGCCGTGATACAGTTTCTGCCATTTTTTTTTGAAAAGTAAAGTGCTTTGTCCGCCGCTTCAATCCATTTTTCATAGCGCTCAAATCCATCTTGAAAACAGGCAAAACCAACACTTACCGTCACTTTAATTTGTTGTTCATCAAAGTAAGTGGATGAATTTTCAATTAAAGAACGCAAACGTTCAGCAAATATTTCAGCACCTTTGTGATCCGTGTCTAATAACGTTACTGCAAATTCTTCGCCGCCATAACGACCTGCGATGTCTGTTTCACGCAATGTTTTCCGCAGTAAGTCAGCAATGTTACGCAGTGCTTCATCGCCACAACGGTGGCCATGTTTATCATTTACTTTTTTAAAGTGATCGATATCAAACATCAATAAAGTACTTGTGCCACCACTGCGTTTTATTCTGAGAAATTCTTTTCGTAGAGTATCTTCCCAATGACCTCGATTAGTCAATTTTGTTAGTGCGTCCGTTTGACTCATTTGTTCAAGTTTACGATTTACTTCTTCGAGTTCTTTTTTATTTACCGCCATGTCAGTTACATCATAAATAATGATACAAATATGACCCACCTCGCCCATCGTATTTGACAGAGGAATAAATGTCGCGTTCTGAAACATATGGTCTGCTTTACCCGTAATTGGACGGTAATTTTTAAAACGGAAAATGTATGGCTGCTGTTCCCAAATGGTAAATGAGCGGTTTTTCAAAATAAACACAGACTCTGATTTACTGCGAAACCATTTTTCATCAATTGATGGAAATAAATCAAACAAATCTTTATCTTTTACTGCGCTTGGTAACATACCCGAATGGTTTTCCATGAAACCATTCCAAATACACACTTTATAGTCCCTATCTAACACCACTAAACCAACATCTACGGTATTAAACATATCCATTAACCAATGGATTTCATTCATATTAAAATCAGCAGCAGGCATAATGTTAGTCTTCTAATAGATAAGCAACTTTGTATTTCAAAGTTTTTAGTGAGTCTTCGGTAAATAACAGCATCAAGTCACAGTTTATATTGTGGTTCTCAATACCATAGCTAATTTCTATTGCCAGAGTACGTTGCCAACGAGATTTATTTGCTTTAACTAAATCAGACACATCACAATGCTGTCCTAGCACCACCGGGTGTCCTTGGCTAAAGGTCATGTCTAATTGGCGAGATAATCCAGTTAAGATTGCACCAATCAGAATATTACTAATATCCATTAATAACTCCAGCTCAATTTTGTTATTGAGCTCCCCTTGATAATTCATCAAGGACGCAATTTCTTTAAAGCTAGAATCATTTAGGAGTAACAACGCCTCACCGGATACACCACCACCAATAAAACCTTGGCACACGCCAGAGGTTGTTGCATTGGCATCAATTGAGCGCAGCGCCATATCAAGTTCATTAACTTCGAGAATGTTAACATTAGGAATAGGCAATTCAACAAATACATTTAATAACCGTGCTAATAAGTCTCCAGCCTGTCCCATTGCCACGTTAGTCAGCTCTTGGTATATATCCCTAACATCTGGGTCAACTTGCTCACCCAAGCGGTGTGAGAGTCGCTCACGCATTGCTTTATCTTTAATTCCATGGTGTTCGATAATATCGGCAAGCTTTTGCACATCACATGGTTTTTGAATAAAGTCTATTGCGCCAAGTTCGATTACGCGCTGATGCGCATTGGGCTGAATATCGCCAGAGACCACCACAGTTAACACATTCAAATCTAGCTTTTGGATAGCTTGCAGTACTTCGTAGCCATCCATTTGCGGCATATTTAAATCGAGAAATAAGATTTCCGGGCCTAAGGCTTTAATTTGCTCAATACAATCTACACCATCTTCAGCAAACTCAACTTTAATATCCCAATCATCGGGCAACGAACGAGCTAACTGACGGCGCGCAAGTTTAGAATCATCACAAATTAATACCGATGTTGACATAGTCTCTCTCTGATTACTTTTATTAGTAAAAATGTAAACATTTCTTACTGCTTTATGTTAATCAATGTAACCTTGCATTACAATTTTAAATTACATTAAACTCTTGTTTAATTGCATGACGGATTAAACTCTTGGTGTCCCTAAAATATTATATTATACTAGCGCTTAATTTTGTTAACTCTAAAGGAAATACCTTATGCTCCGCTCACTCACTTTTGCTTTAAGTATCTGTTGTTCAATGGCTTTTGCCGGCGACATGACCGAAAATACGCTTGATATGGGAAAAGTGTCAGTACAATCTAAACCTATCACTTTATTAGGACAAGGTGTAAAGTTAGGTGATAAAGCGCCAGACTTTAAAGTGGTTGATGGCTCATTCACACCAATTACTTTAGCCGATTACCAAGGTAAAGCCGTTTTAATTAGCGTTGTACCAAGCTTGGATACGGGCGTGTGCAGTATTCAAACCAAGTATTTTAACGAAAAAGTTGCATCGCAATTTCCAAATATAGCCATGCTTACCATTAGTGCTGATTTACCCTTTGCACAAAAACGTTTTTGTAAGGCTGAGAACATAGATAAAATCACTGCATTATCTGATTCAGTTTGGCGTGATTTTGGTCAAAATTATGGTTTGATCATTAAAGATATGGGATTACTTACCCGTGCTGTGTTCGTATTAGATGCAAGCCATAAAATTGTTTACAAGCAGTTAGTCGCTGATTTATCAACAGAGCCAAAATATGACCCTGTGTTAACTGCATTAACCGCATTGTAATTTATTACGCTAGATGATAAAAACCGCCAATCGGCGGTTTTTTTATTGATTGAATTATCAACCCAATAATTCAACAAGTTGCTGATTAACAGCTTCAACAGCTTGGGTACCATCTAGTTTATGATATTGCGTATTGCCCGCTTGCGCTTCCGCTTGGTAATAATCAACCAATGGCATTGTTTGCTCATGGTAAATACCTAAACGTTTACGTACTGTTTCTTCAGTGTCATCAGCACGGATGATCAGATCTTCACCTGTTACGTCGTCTTTACCTTCCACTTTTGGCGGATTGTAAACTACGTGATAAACACGGCCGGAACCAGGATGAACACGACGTCCGCCCATGCGGTCAACAATAATTTCATCAGCCACATCAAACTCAATAACGTGATCAACAACTACGCCATTTTCTTTCATTGCATCAGCTTGTGGGATCGTACGTGGGAAGCCGTCTAGTAAAAAACCTTTTTCACAATCAGCTTTAGTAATACGCTCTTTAACAAGACCTATGATGATGTCATCAGAAATTAACTGACCTGCATCCATTACTTTTTTCGCTTCAAGACCCAGTGGTGTGCCTTCTTTAATTGCAGCACGTAACATATCACCAGTAGAAATTTGTGGAATACCGTACTTATCCATCAAAAACTGAGCTTGAGTGCCTTTACCTGCACCCGGCGCGCCCAAAAGAATAATGCGCATATCATTGTCCTCGTTTGATACTGATTTTACAAAAAGCATATCAGTATGATTTATTATAAAGCCTGAATTCTTCCATAAGCGCCGCCGATACTCAAGCAACTTATACCAATTGACTACGTTGAGATAATAAAAAAGGGAACCTAAGTTCCCTTTTTATTAAAATCTTAGTTTTTGAGCAATTACTTGCTCAAATCTAACATTAATTGATTTAAGCGAGTTACAAAACCTGCTGGATCTTTTAATGTACCGCGCTCGGCAAGCAAGGCTTGATCAAGCAGTACATGTGACCACTGTGCAAATTTGTCTTCGTCTTGTTCAACATTTAAATGCTTAACAAGTTGATGCTCAGGGTTAAGCTCAAAAATTGGTTTTGCTTCTGGAGCGGCTTGACCTACTGATTCCATTAACTTTTGCATTTGTGAGCTCATGTCGTTGTCGTCGCTAACCACACACGCTGGCGAGTCAGTTAAACGATGTGTGAAGCGTACATCTTTAACACTTTCACCAAGTGCTGTTTTGATGCGCTCAACTAAGCCTGCAACTTCTTTTTCAGACTCTTCTTGCGCTTTTTTGGTCTCTTCGTCATCAAGGTTACCTAAGTCTAGATCACCACGGGTTATTGACTTAAATGGTTTTTCAGCAAACTCGGTTAAGTGGCTCATCATCCACTCATCAACACGGTCACTCATCAACAGTACTTCGATACCTTTCTTACGGAAGATCTCTAGGTGTGGAGAGCTTTTCGCCGCAGTGAATGAATCCGCAACAACGTAGTAAATCGCGTCTTGGCCTTCATTCATACGCTCAACGTATTGCTCTAATGAAACGTTTTGTGCTTCTTCATCAGTGTGTGTTGATGAGAAACGCAGTAACTTAGCAATCGCTTCTTTGTTCGCTGTATCTTCTGCTGGACCTTCTTTGATCACTTGACCAAATTCATTCCAAAAAACTTGGTAATCGTCGGCTTTATTTTTCGCCATACGCTCAAGCAGTTTTAAGGTACGTGACGTACAACCTTTACGGATTGCTTGCGTTACTTTGTTATCTTGTAAAATTTCACGCGATACGTTTAGCGGTAAATCGTTTGAATCAAGTAAACCTTTTACAAAGCGTAAGTAGCTTGGCATAAACTGTTCAGCATCATCCATTACAAAGACACGTTGTACGTATAGTTTTAAGCCACTTTGACGGTCACGATTCCATAAATCAAATGGTGCTTTTTTAGGAATATAAAGTAAGCTTGTGTATTCAGTTTTACCTTCAACTTTGTTGTGAGCCCAGCTCAGTGGATCTTCCCAATCATGGCTTACATGCTTATAAAATTCTTTATATTCTTCATCAGATAGCTCTGATTTATCACGCGTCCACAGTGCCGTAGCGCGGTTAATTCTTTCCCACTCACCAGGTACGGCTGGAACTTTCTCGCCATCTTCACCTTCAGACTCTGGTACTTCTGCTTTATACATTTGTACTGGTGTAGAAATATGATCTGAGTATTTAGTAACGATACTACGTAAGCGCCATTCATCAGCAAATTCTTTTTCATCTTCACGAAGGTGTAAAGTAATTTCAGTCCCACGGCCTGCTTTTTCAATTTCTTCTAGCGTGTACTCACCCTCACCCTGTGATTGCCATTCAACGCCTTTTTCTTCACCAGCTTTGCGAGTACGAACAGTCACTAAATCTGCAACGATAAATGCAGAGTAGAAACCAACACCGAATTGACCAATTAGTTGTGAATCTTTACTTTGGTCGCCAGTTAAGTTTTTGAAAAACTCAGCGGTGCCTGATTTAGCAATAGTCCCCAACGAGCTGATAACTTCATCGCGGGTCATACCGATACCGTTATCTGAAATTGTTACGGTATTTTTTTCTTTATCGGCACTGATACGCACACGCAAGTCTGCGTCACCTTGGTATAAGTCACCATTTGAAAGCGCTAAAAAACGTAATTTATCAGCCGCGTCAGAAGCATTTGACACAAGCTCACGTAAGAAAATTTCTTTATTAGAGTAAAGTGAATGAATCATTAAGTTTAATAGTTGTTTAACTTCTGTTTGAAAGCCTAATGTTTCTTTTTGTGCTGCAGTCATTTATATATCTCCAATTTGCAAAGTGTCTGCGTTATGCACTTAATATGGGGCGCGGTTTGTTAACTTCAAGTCAAAAGAGTAAAAAAGTAAGCTATAGCAAGATAAACACGGAAGTTAAGTTGTTTTTTCTTACAATCAAAATGGCTGTGGGCAATGTAGATGCGTTTGCTTGGAGCTTCGAGGGTGTACAAAAAACAGATCGCTGGCATGTAATACCAATGCTATTTATTAAGTGATTAAATTTGTCCATGCTCTAAAGCACATATGCTTAACGTTAGTAATATTTGAACGAAACACATTCCACGCTCTACTTACTTGCTCCACTATGTCGTCATAATCTGAAAAAGTACGATTTGATAACTCTCTGTCTCGCATCCATGCCCATACTTGCTCAACCGGATTAAGTTCTGGTGAGTAAGGAGGCAACGGTATCACCGACACATTGTTAACCCCTTCACTAACATTACCCATATGCCAGCTTGCCCGATCAACGATTACCACAGCGTGCTCCCCACAGGGTGTCGCATCCGAAATGAGTTGTAAGTGTTGCTTCATTATATCCTTACTCAAATAAGGGGCTATAATCGCCTCTGTTTGCCCTGTTGCGGGGCATACTGCACCAAAAATATGAGTGGATAGAAATTGCTGTTGCTTCACAACACGTGGCCTAGTGCCTTTTTTAGCCCAAATTTTTGAGGTGGTATTTTGTTGCCCAAATCGCGCTTCATCTTGAAAACACACATCCACTCTATCAAGCGCCACGTGGCCTGGAATTGTGATGATCGTATTATAATGGAAATTTTTTAAAGTCTTCTTGTGCCTCAATTGACTGTTTAGGATGTTTAGAACGAGACGTTATCCATGAAAGATTAAGCTCGCACATCAAACGGTAGACATTATTGAGTTTGTATTGGACACCAAATGTATCGTAAATGTATTTGCGTATATCTTCACCTATCAGCCTCCCACCTTCCTCTTTCATTGCGTGCGCACAGGTATAATCTTTAAGCTGGCACTTTTGTTTTAATGTTAAGCCACAAGCAAGGGCAACCTGATTGTTTTTTAATATCAAGCGCTTTAAGTCCATCGGATAAGTATGCAGTAACCCACTCATTAACCAGTCGACGGCTAACGCGGGTAGTTTTAGCGACAACAGTACGATTTTTTACTTCGAGAAAGAGGCGAATAACTTCATAACGCGTTTTTAATCGGGCATCTCTGGTATACGGGAAGTTAGGAATAGTAGACAAGCTAGACTCAATGATAATGACAAATTTATGAGTATTAGTTCATAAAAAGAAGGTAATTAAAATAGATCATGAATTAAATATGTTTGGTATCATTAATAATGACTCACTGGGCTCTGAAGTGCTCGTGGCGTTCTCTTATACCAATGCTTTTTATTAAGTGATCAAATTTATCCATTTTCTCGAACAGATACGCTTAACGTTATCAATGTCTGAGCGAAATGTATTCCACGCCCTACTTACTTGCTCCACAATATCGTCATAACT
>NZ_JABBMT010000038.1 GCF_012927645.1 Pseudoalteromonas arctica
TGGCACAACAGCAAGCAAACAGGTGTTGTTGGTTGGGAAGCTTTATGGAAAGGTTGGTTTTCACTGAGCCAACTGCTAGAAGGCGCTCGATTCATGCAAGCGCAACAACAGGAGATGTGATCAAGAGGAGGCATTAAGCTTACTTCGTGCCGCATAAAAGCTTGTTTTAGATAAGGCATGTTGCTGGCAAAACTCAGTAATAGTTAAATCGCTGGCTTGTTGTTCTTCGATAATACTGCGCCATTGTTCAAGGCTACGCATTTTTCTCATGGCTATCCCCTCATTGAAATTCGGAAATAGCTTAATCATTTTGACGAGTTACTGGCAGGTGCATTTTGCTAGACGCTTACGGTTTAGCAGCGAACATCAATTTTCAAAAAGTATTAAAAGATTAGTTTCTGCTGAATGTGTTGTCAAAAATGACAATGATTTTTATTTGGTTGGTCAAGTGCTATTTTATAAGAGTCAAACACTGTCCAATAACAGTGTTTTTACTTTTTACTCACCTGTAATAAAGTAAATATATAAGTTCACTTACTTTGATTAATGGATTTTTTCTCTATCTTAAAGATGCTTTAGGAAGTTTCATTATTTCTTCTCCTGCACCTTTATATAATGGTAAATCCAATAAATTTTCTGTCGCACAATGTGTAGGCTGTGGGTATTGAAAGTAGTGTAAATTCTTAGCGGCAACAAAAAATAATCTTCGTCTTTTTTGAGGCACACCATAATCCGCAGCCATCAACTCTCTATGCGTAACCTCATAACCTATATCTTCAAAAGACTTATATATTTCTTCGATCATATTTGCGCTTTTAACTTGAGCCAAGCCATAAACGTTCTCCATTACAACAATTTCAGGTTTTAGACTATCAACTTGCTTAATATAATCACGATAGAGTATACCTAGAGGATCATTCGTAGCTTTTTGTTTTCCAGCAACACTAAATGGTTGACAAGGTGGTCCTCCGATAATTATATCTGGTGTGCATCCCATTACCTCCTTAACTATCTTAGGTTCTAATTTTGTAATATCTTCCCGATAAAAGTTCCACTCTGGTCTATTATGTTTAACGGTTGATTCAGCCCATTTTTCAATGTCTGTAGAAAAGCAAGTTTCAAACTTAACCAAGGCATCAGAAGCAAGCTCAAAACCCAAATCTAATCCTCCAGCCCCAGTAAAATAGGATGCAATTTTTAAGGTTCCGCTCCGATTCAGTCGCTCAAAATATTTTGCCACTTCTTTCGCTAATTCTTTCGCTAGACCAACAGGTACTGCATTGCCTATTTGTTTCTGAACTTGCCCTAAAGTACCCTTAAACTCATAATCAAGAGGAAAGTCTTGAAGAACAGCTGCCTCTCTAGGAGTTATATATCTATCTTCAACTGGATGAACAAATTTATTGAAAATGTAAGCAGTAACGGTTAGAGAGGGTTTATCTTTCTCTAACCTCAATAACCTCATATTTGGTCCACCAGTTTTCTTTTCTCCTTTGCGAATAAAGCTTTCATGTTGTAACCATTCTGGTAAGTCTCCCATTTTCCCACCAGGAGGTAAGTGCTGCATTCTCTCAAGAACAATCCCCTTATACTCTCTGGTTTCGTGATTAGGTAATGTCATAAAATCGTATTTCTCAAAACTGGTTGCTCAAGGGTAATAATAAAGTCGAATACTCTGCGTAAGTCTTTCTCAATAATTGCATTATAGCCATTGAGTTCCACGAGATCTTCGCCAAGTCCCCATAGCATATTTATAAATGGTGATACATAGTCATCTCCATGCCTATAGGCTGGAAGGTTAGAAACTATTGCTGTCTTTATATCAGGACTATTTTTTATGCTCGTTCCGATTTTTATAGACTGATATATTCCTTTTTTAATGTCGTCTGTTCTATCCAATCCAGCACTTGTTTTACTATCACTTATTGACTCTTTTCGGGGCCAACCATCTCTATCCTTTGCAATCTTTGGTGGTGAGCCACACGCATTAGCTAGATAATACATTTTATTGGTTCTATCTTTTATAGTGTAAGCAGTCCTTGCAGCAGTCCACTCTTGAACGCACTCTTTTATAAAGTGTTCATTATTTTCTTGTGTCAAAAAATCTACTATTGGTTTAAAAGGCCAAAGTGGACTCCCCACTTTACCAAGATTGATAACTCCAACATTGTGGAAATACATTCCAGAATCACACTCCCTTAACTGAGAATTGGTAATCACTAACTTTTCGTGCTCACCTTGAAGACAAGAATTTGGAGCACTAAACAAAAATGGATAAGTTAACAAAGGCGCTGATTTTACTTCAGCAAGAATTGCAGTGCCATCTTGATGATATAGAACAGCATCAGCAGCCTCGGTTCCACCAACAGCAATCACATCATTTAGTTGGGTTGATAACTTTTCGATGAACCTAAGAATAACTTCACTGCTTAGTTTCCCCAAAGCCCCCGATTGTGGCTTGACCGCTTTTTGGTATGACCAAACACCTTTTGACGTATAGCAAGGAGAACATAGATTGATAAAACCAAGGTGAGAATTAAAGCGACTAGGCGTATTTTCACACCCTTCGATTGATTTTTCTATGCCTGATGTTGCGTCAATGTAAGCAGCGGACATTACTACATCAAAACAAAAAGCCTTTACACTTGGCTCTTTGTCTTGCAACCAATTGAGTAGCCTATCAATTTCATTTCGCCAAGGATACTCAACCAAAGGAGACCGACCTGTAATACTTGCTAAATCAAATTCCATCAACACTATCACCAACAATTTAAAAGAGTCATTATACACTTATTAAATTCAAATTTATTCCTGTTAAATCTTTCATTGTATAGTAATTGCGTTGGAGAATGACAATTATCTGACTAAATGAGATGAAGCACTGTATTAGGAACGTGAAATGATTTTTTTATTGCACTGATCATGCTTTTTTAAAGTCTGATGGAATTTTTTAAGCTAAAATAAGCGCAATTTATTTTTCTTTTAGGCGCTATTATGACTATTCATATAATTAACCACCCACTTGTCCAACATAAACTTGGCCTGATGCGAGAATATGGCATTAGTACTAAGAGTTTCCGTGAGCTTTCGTCTGAAGTGGGTACATTACTAACCTATGAAGCGACTAAAAATTTGCCTCTTGAAAAAGTAACAATCACTAGTTGGGATGGTGATCAGTTAGATGTTGAGCACATCAAAGGTAAAAAAATTACGGTTGTGCCAATTTTACGTGCTGGCCTTGGCATGATGGATGGTGTTATGCAGTTACTGCCTGCTGCAAAAGTCAGTGTTGTGGGCCTGCAACGTAATGAAGAAACACTAGAACCAATTCCTTACTTTGAAAAGTTAGTTGGTAAAATAGATGAGCGCTTGAGCCTCGTTATTGATCCAATGCTCGCAACTGGTGGCTCGATGATCGCGACTATCGATATGCTTAAAAAAGCCGGTTGTAAAGAAATTAAGGTAATTGTATTGGTTGCCGCACCTGAAGGGGTTGAAAAAACCCTTGCAGCTCATCCTGATGTAGAGATTTTTACCGCATCATTAGACAGTCACTTAAATAAGAAAGGCTATATAATTCCTGGTCTTGGTGATGCTGGCGATAAAATTTTTGGTACTGTCTAACAGTGGATAACTCTACCTTTTCAATCAAAACAATTTTAACTGGGGCGCAAATGTTATTTGTCGCCTTTGGTGCCTTAGTATTAGTTCCTTTATTAACTGGACTTGATCCGAATGTAGCACTTTTTACGGCCGGTATTGGTACTTTACTGTTTCATTTGGTAACTAAAGGTCAGGTGCCGATATTTTTAGCTTCATCATTTGCGTTTATTGCCCCTATTATTGCCTGCGTACAATTGTGGGGTGTGCCTGCCACAATGGGGGGCTTAATGGCCGCTGGCGGGGCTTATATGTTGTTAAGTGTATTAGTGAAACTAAAAGGTGTGGCTACCCTGCATAAAATATTACCACCAGTTGTGGTCGGTCCGGTGATCATGGTAATTGGTTTAGCATTGGCACCTGTTGCAGTTAATATGGCAATGGGTAAAAGCGGCGATGGTTCAATTCAGTTGATTGCGTATCAACACGCTATTTGGGTGGCAGCATTTTCGTTGTTAGTGACGCTAATTTTCGCGGTATGGGGCAAAGGTGTATTTAAGCTGATCCCTATCTTAGCTGGGGTCATTGCAGGTTACAGTTTATCGCTGTATTTAGGGATCGTGCAATTTGATGCTGTCACTAATGCGCAGTGGTTTGCAATGCCAGTTTTTACTTGGCCGGAGTTTAAATGGCAAGCTGTGTTATTTATGGTGCCAGTGGCAATAGCCCCCGCGATTGAACATATTGGCGATATGATGGCTATTAGCCAAGTAACCAATAAAGATTATTTGAAAAAGCCGGGCTTACATCGCACCTTGTTTGGTGATGGATTAGCTACTACTGCAGCGTCTATATTCGGCGGGCCACCTAATACCACCTATTCAGAGGTCACCGGCGCAGTAATGCTTACGCGTAACTTTAATCCTAAAGTGATGATGTGGACGGCTATTATCGCCATTATTTTAGCGTTCGTGGCTAAAATGGGCGCTGGTTTGCAAACCATACCAGTACCTGTGATGGGTGGGATCATGATTTTGCTATTTGGCTCCATTGCTGTGGTGGGTTTAAATTCGTTAGTGAAAAGTGCAGAAGACTTAACGGCTCCACGTAACCTCAGTATTGTGGCACTCATTTTAGTGTGTGGCATTGGTGGTATGCATATCGGTGGCAACGAATTTAGCTTACAAGGCGTGAGCCTATGCGCTATTTTAGGCATCGTGCTTAATTTAGTATTACCAAAGGTTGATAAAGCAACGTAATAATTTGCACCAAAATAGCGCATATCATATGCGCTATTTTTTAACTAACTAAAAAATATGAAGTTATAAAACTGGTCTAGTAACTGCATTTACCTCATTAACAGTGTCGCCCCTGAACAGGAGTCAATATTGTGGATATCCCCCCATTTTGAGCAAAATCAATATCAGCTAAATCAACTTCATTAATGTGCTTTATAAATGGTACAGTTTCAGTCGTAAGGTTATATTCATTGTTGCTGCGGTGTATAATGATTATTCACCTTTTGAGCTGTAACTGTTAGGATTATTATGAAAGTATTTTTGTGCCTTGTGGCACTGTTGTGTGCCCCGAGTATATTTGCTAGCGACGATTTTGACCTTGAAGCTCATATGAAAAATATGGGGCTTGCCTATAAACACACTGTTGAAGCAACACAACTGCCTGAATTTAATACTGCGATCGATGAGTTTATTACATTGCTTAAACGTAGCAAATCCGCGACTTTTCACAAAGAAGCAGAGCAGTCACTGCAAGGTTTAGATAAAGTGATCATAAAAGCTGAACTTGCAAAAAGATTAGCAAATGAACAAGGACTTGATGCAGCTAAAGAGCCATTAAAAGCCATTGATGGGCTTCGTAAGCAATATCACAAACTGCATGAGCCACCAGGGTTTTGGGAGTTGTTGTTCGGTAAGTAATGTTAGATTGTATTTAAGTTTAGCCTTAAAGACTGTACGCCTATATCAAGGCGTACAGTCTATGATAGTTGTTTATTTTCTTCCTTTCTTTTTCATACCTTGCACTGCTTTAAAGCGTGGATTGTCTTTACAGATCACAAAAACGCGTCCTTTGCGTTTGACAATTTGACATCCTGGGCGGTTTTTAGCACTTTTCAATGAACTCAAGACTTTCATGATTATTTGCAAATACTATTTTTGAGTTGTTGGTAAAGCCGCCTGCTTGGTGGTTATTCGCACAAATAAGTTAAAAAAACAGCAGTTGATTTAAAAAAACTAGCTATTGGGAATTAGCCTGTTATAAATAATAAGTAATCAAGAATAGGAGTCAGATTATTATGAGTGGATCAGCCCAGCATCAGCATAGCAGTGAACAAAGTCAGGAAATAGATCAGGGCGTCATGGAGACATTACGTAGTCGTGATCATAGTGTCCTAGCACAACAAATTGATCCATTAAGCTGCACCCATAATGACATTGTTGAGTTGCTTGCACAGTATTTGGCATTAAGTGAGCAAGAGGATGATGAAATTTTTGATGCGTGGTTTGATGAACTTAATCAAGCGCAGCATACTGTATTAAAAGTGTTTGAAGTGTATCGCGGGCAGTTTGAGCATCAAGAGTAAGAAATCACCTACATCTGTAGGTGGTTATCATCATTTAGGCTTTGCCTGAAAAATACTCAGATTAATTTCTTCCTTGATTTTTTGACAGCTTGATTAGGGGGGTGCATGAAAGGGGCTTAAAACCGACTAATAGTAGGTTTGCTTATGACGGTTAATGCTTGCCCCTATAACCTGAACCTTTTTTTTTCACTTAACCGACAAATCATATTTAAGCACCAGTGCATCAATATAACGGGCACGAAGGGTATGTTGTTTTTCGTGTTCGGCACCATGGCTAAGCGCTCGATTTAATAGCTTTAAAGCAGGGTGTAATTTGCTACGCTCAGTGTGTGTTAGGTTGGTCTTGGTACGTAATTCGGTTATATCATCTACAACCAAGCGACCAATATCAACGGCGGCGATTTCTTCAATTAAGCCATTTTGAGTGAGCACACCGTATTTACTACATAAAAATTGTTGCCATACTTGTTGTAGATGTTCTTCTAATTCACAACCAAATAGCTCTTCGTTAAATTCAAATCCTTGTTGAGCTAACTTCGTTAAACTTGCACTGTATTGCTGTGCAAAGTAGTTGAAGGCTTGACTGGATGAATCAATTTTTTGCTTTGCTAAGCCTTGTCCCCAGTTAACGCATCCTCTTGGATAGAAGTCGTCGTATTCTTCGCATTCATATAAACCAGAGTAAGAGCTACAACTAAGCTGATTTTTAATGCAGTAACTGGGCTTTGGAAACAACCCATTTTGTTGCCAAATTGCAAGAGTATCTTCATCGATTGCTAAGGCATGGCAAAGCTCTTCGCTGTGATAAAAATGGGTTGCTAAAAATCGTGATAAACGCATAAAAGTGCACTCAAGGTAAGAAAATAAATATACTGTTTATTTATACAGTTATTTATTTTGGACTAAGCACCTCAACAACACAAGTAATTTAATTAATTAGTTATGCAACACTCGGAAAATGCCTGCTTTTATGTTACAACTACGGCAAGTTTTTTTAAGATTAATTTTTTATGCGCACCCTAGAACAAATTAAACAAGCAAGCCTCATCACAGCAATTAAAACGCCTTATTTAGCCAGTGGTGAAATTGACTTAGCCACCTATGATTATTTAGTTGAACAGCAAATCGCCGCCGGTGTTGATGGTATTGTGGTTGGTGGAACCACAGGTGAAGGCCAGTTAATGAACTGGGAAGAGCATTTAATGCTGATTGCGCACAGCGTTAATAAGTATGCAGATAAGTTGGTGATTGTTGGTAACACTGGTAGTAACAATACCCGCGAAGCCGTTAAAGCGACTGAGTATGGCTTTGCCAGCGGTATGGACGCAGCACTGCAAATTAACCCATATTATGGTCGTACGTCGATTGCCGGTGTTAAAGAGCACTTTAAGCGTGTGTTAGCAATTGGTCCTGCCTTTATTTACAACGTAGCAGGGCGCACAGGTCAAGATTTAACCCCTGATATTATTGAACCGCTAGCACAACACGAAAATTTTATTGGTGTTAAAGAGTGCGGTGGTAATGAGCGCATTAATCACTATGAGCAACAAGGGATTGCGTGTTGGTCTGGTAATGATGACGAAGCACACGATGCTCGCCACACGTATAAAGCACATGGTGTGATCTCGGTTACGTCTAATTTAATTCCCGGTTTGTATCGTCAATTAATGGACAGCAAAAGCGATGCGCTGAACGCGTCATTACAACCTTTGATCAGTTGGTTGTTCTGTGAGCCAAATCCAATTGCAATTAATACCGCCTTGATGATGACAGGGGCGGTTAAACCAGTATTTAGACTGCCGTATGTGCCGTTGAGTGCGCAGCAACAGGCGCAGGGTGTCACCTTGATCAATGAACGTGAAGAGCATGATATTATTGGTCAACATGCCACTGAGCTTGTCGAGCAAGAAGTGATTCTACTCTAAATATGAACAGGTGCTTAATTTATCTACGGTTAAGCACCAAAATTTTGCATTTTGTAGAGTAATAGGTAAAATAGCTCGCCTTTTAGAGTAATAAGACCATTTAGCCTGTGGAATTTGTTGTTGATAATTTTAGTGTATGGATTGCGCCTGAGCAGCAAATTAGTGGACTTGAATCTCTTCCTTACCAAGATTTAGATTTAAGTTGGGTTGCACCGATGCAGCGCAGACGTTTAAGCCCATTTATGAAAATGGCTTTACACTGTATGCGCAAGGTTGTAGGTGAGCAGCCGCTTGCAATTAACTTTTCATCTCGTCATGGTGACCTTCCAAAAACGGCAGGCTTGCTTGATGCTATCTGTATCCAAGATACTTTGTCACCCACAGCGTTTGGTTTGAGTGTACATAACGCGGCAGTGGGCATTTTTTCTATTCTTAATAACAATACAGCGCCTATGAATGCGATCGCCTGTGGTAATGACAGTATCATTAGCGCATTGATTGATAGTTACGCGCGTCTACATACCAAGCAATGTGATCAGCTCATGCTCTGCCATGTAGATAGCGCATTACCAGTAGAGTATCAGTGTTTTGCAGATGAGCTACAGGTTGACCATAGTCTTGCATTATCCTTGAGGTTAGCAAAATCTGGCGAGGGCTATTTTTCGCTTCAGCCAATTAATTTTGAACCGACAACAGAGCCAAGCGAATTGTTGCCTATCAGTATTCAATTCGCGATAGCGTTATGCAATAAAGCCCCAAAAACGACCTTATTTAATAATCAACGTGCATGGATGCTAACGTTTCATGCTGGCTAATTGTGTTGGAAAAATAAATTATATTTGGCGGATTTTTGCCACTGGATTGTGCTTTAGTATATTTGGTTTTGGCGGCGTGGTGTTAACACTGCTGGTTTTACCCATGCAAAGACTCTTTGAGTCATCTGTAGAAAAACGAAAATACCAAGCAAGATTAACGGTACACTATTGTTTTAAAGCGTTTGTCTCTATAATGCACACCCTTGGGGTGATCCATTTTAGTGTTGCAGATAAAGCGCGCTTTGCCAATTTAAAAGGCCAGCTGGTGTTAGCAAATCATCCCTCTTTGATTGATGTGGTTGTGTTAATTTCAGTAATTAAAGATGCAGATTGTGTGGTTAAAGCCCATTTATTTAAAAACCTATTTATGCGTGGCGTAATAAAAAGTACCGGTTACATTAGTAATCAAGATCCGCAAGAGTTATTAGTTGAGTGCCAAGCATCGTTAGCTGCAGGTAACAATTTAATTATCTTTCCAGAAGGAACACGTACACAACCAAATAGCGGGCTAAAATTTAAGCGCGGTGCGGCAAATATTGTACTCAGGTGCGAAGCATCAATGTGTTGTGTACTGATAACAATGCGGCCAAGTACCCTTACTAAAGGCACGCCGTGGTATAAAGTGGCCACTACCCAGGCTCATTTTATGATGAAATTTACATCAGTTGAATTTAAAAATAATAATGATTTAAATGACGAACCACCGTCAATGCAAGCACGGTATTTGACTCGTCAACTACAAGACTATTTCTCAGAGGAACTAACACGTTATGAGCGAATTAAAAAATAAAATAAAGTTATTAATTATTAACAGCTTAGATTTAGAAGATATGACAATTGCAGACATCGAAGATGATCAACCCTTGTTTATTGATGGCTTAGGTTTAGACAGCATCGATGCTCTTGAATTGGGGCTGGCAATAAAAAAAGAATTTAACGTCAAAATTGATGCTAACTCAGAACAAACAAAAGCTCACTTTGCATCTGTCGATGCGTTGGCTGAGTTTATTGAAAGTAATAGATCTTAATACGCACTATAGAAGCAGGAATAAGTATGAAAACGGCAGCAGATATTTACGATGTGTTACATAATATATTAGTTGAGGAATTTGAGATTGATGCTGATGATATCAACCTTGATGCGCATCTTTATCAAGACTTAGATTTAGATAGCATAGATGCCGTGGATCTAGTGGTAAAATTACGTGAAATCACTGGCAAAAAAATTGATCCTGACGCGTTCAAGCAAGTTAGAACTGTGCGAGATGTTGTTGCTGAAGTTGAAAAATTAGTTATTTAGGCGTTTTAATATGCTAAAGGCAATAAGTATTACACTGGCGCTAGTCTGTTTAACCTTATACCCATTCATAGTGTATTTTGGTTTGCAATATACGTCTGTGAAGTATGTCAGTATACTATTGATTACTTTAGTTATTGTTCGTTTGTTAGTCAGCCGTCAATTGCTAAAACGTATGCCGTGGCTAATACCAGCAAGTGTGTTAGCAGTGATAGCATTGACTATCTCAACATGGCAAAGCACCGAGATTGGCCTGCGGCTGTATCCAGTTATTATAAACACGGTTATGGCCATTACGTTTGCTTTTTCACTGCGTTTTGGCCCTAGCGTGATTGAAAGTTTTGCGCGTATTGGTGAGCCAGAGTTAGATAGTAAAGGCGTTTGGTATACGCGGCAAGTGACTAAAGTGTGGTGTGGGTTTTTTATTGCTAATGCCAGTGTAGCGCTATACACAAGCTTATACACATCGTTATCGGTATGGACGCTGTATAATGGTTTGATAGCGTATATTCTAATTGGGTTTATTATGGCAATCGAGTGGTTAGTTAGACAAAAGGTAAGAAACAATGCCCGTTAGGCCGATACAATTTGATGACAAGGCAGCATTTTTTGTTGATCAGCAGTTGATCACGCAAAGCGAGTTTGTCGCTGATGTTAAGTATTTTCAAAGTAAATTACAGCAGTTAAAGCCAGCCAGTCAGGTGGTGCTGTTTCATCCTGACACGTATCAGTTTGCAGTGCGTTTATTTGCACTGGCAACCCGCGGTCATACCGTTATTTTACCACCTAATGGTCAACCAGAAACCTTGCAGATTTTTTTACAACAAAGTGCTATTTTTTGTGGCGATGATAGCCATTTAGTATTTACTGATGGGCTGTTGAATATTGAGACGCAGCCACAAGTAGTAAATCCATCGGCTACTGCACTGACATGGCCTAGTGAGGCGATGGTGGTGTTTTATACCTCGGGCTCGTCCGGTCAATCAAAACCGATTGTCAAATCATGGCATGTGCTTAATCGCGAGTTGATGGTATTGAGTTCAAGTTTTGAGTTATTAGGTCGGCTTACTTTTATCTCCACTGTATCGCATCAGCATATTTATGGTTTACTGTTTCGTTTGTTATGGCCTTTAGCAAATGGCCACATAATTGATAGCACACAGCTGCAATACCCAGAGCATATAGCGCAAAAGCTGCAATCGTGTCCGCAAGCTGTTTTAGTATCTAGCCCCGCGCAATTAGCTAGGTTATGTATTGATAACGTTTTAGTTACGCAAAAGGCTTCGCTGCAATGGCTATTTTCATCGGGTGGGCCGCTAAATAATCAGCATGCACAAACACTTTATCAGCAGCTTCAACGACCTATTACCCAAGTGTATGGCAGCACTGAAACCGGTGGTATTGCTTATCGTCAAGTACTTGATGCGTCAATCAATACGCCATGGCAGCCATTTTCGGGTAATCAATTATCACTGAATGAGCATGATAGATTGTTGTTAAACTCGTATATTTTACAGCAAAAGAATGTGCTGTTAGATGACACTGCAAAGCTGCTTAGCAATGGTCAGTTTCACTTATTAGGGCGTTTAGACCGCACCATAAAAATTGAAGAAAAGCGGCTAAACCTTGATGAATTAGAAGCGCAATTAATTAAGCATGAATGGGTGCAAGAAGCTAAATTACTGGTTGTGCCAGCTAAACGTGTGCAAATTGGTGCGCTAGTTGTACTTAGTGCGGCAGGTCAGCAGCATTTAGATTCACAGGGTAAATTGGCAACAAATCGGCTGTTGGTTAATTTTTTATCGAATCGATTTGAGCGTGTCTGTTTACCTAGAAAATGGCGATATATCCAAGCACTGCCTTATAATAGCCAAGCTAAGTTACATATAAAAACCATGGAGCAGTACTTTGCAAAGCCTGAATAACACCCAGCCAGATGTCACTGTGTTATCGCACTCAGAAGATAAAGTCAGTTTAGCGTTATACATTAGTGAAGATATTGATTATTTTCGTGGCCACTTTCCAGGTGCCCCTATTTTAGCCGGAGTAGTGCAGTTAGATTGGGCTGTAAAATTTGCGCAGCAGTATTTGACATTTCCAAGTACAGTACAAGATGTAGAAGTACTTAAATTTCAGGTTGTCACCACAGTGAATATGACCGTTAACCTTACACTTGAGCGCAATGAAAACGGTAAATGTATTTTCAGTTATCACTCTGATAAAGGGCAACATGCAAGTGGTAGGCTGGTTTTTGCATCGCAACTGTTATGAATCGCTACTGTATTGTTATACCTAATTATAATCATACTCATGCGATTGCAGGAGTATTGAGCGAACTTGGCGAATTATCATTACCTATTATTATGATCGATGATGGCAGTGATGAGGATGCTAAAAAGGTATTTACCAGCCTTGCACAAACTTATTCGTTTTTGACCTTACTTACCCACAGTGAAAACCAAGGTAAAGGGGGCGCGGTACAAACGGGTTTACGTTACGCATTTGCAAATGGCTATAGCCATGCAATACAGGTTGATGCCGATGGTCAGCATAGTTTACACGATATTAGTAAGTTGATTGCTGCCAGCGATAAAACACCAGAGAATGTCGTCAGTGGCTGCCCAATTTATGACAGTTCAGTGCCAAAACATCGTTATTTAAGCCGTTATATCACCCATTTTTGGGTCTGGGTTGAAACCCTGAGTTTTGACATTGTTGACTCTATGTGTGGTTTTAGGGTTTATCCACTGCAACAAACAGAGCAACTAATGAACAAACGTGCATTAGGCGCGCGGATGGATTTTGATATCGAAATTTTAGTGCGTTTATATTGGCAAGGTGCACGCGTTACATTTATCCCTACTCAAGTTATCTACCCTGAAGGTGGCGTGTCTCATTTTCGCGCATTGCACGATAATCTTGGCATTTCTTGGTTACACACTCGGTTATTTTTTGGCATGTTAGTGCGTATTCCTAAATTACTTTTGCGTAAGGTTGCGTTTTAATGACAGTAAAACATTGGTCAAAAATGCAAGAACGCGGTAATCAACTTGGCATGCAAATTTTGCTGTTGAGCTATCGATTACTTGGGCGCAAAGGTTTGTGGATAGTATTGTTTCCTGTTTTGCTGTATTTATTTCTGACTGGGAAAACCACACGCATAGCCTCACTGCAATTTTTAACACAAGTTAATCACTATAATGGCATTAACAAATACGCATCTTGGCGTGACAGTTTTCGCCACTTTCGGTCATTTGCCAATAGCGCATTTGATAAAATTGATGCATGGCTTGGTCGCATCAAACAATCCGATATTGTGTACACAAATGAAACTTTATATAAGCAATTAGATGAACAGTGCCAAGGCGCGGTGTTTATTGGCTCTCATCTTGGCAATCTTGAAGTGTGTCGTGCGCTGAGCCAACATCGCAGCACTAAACGTATTAATGTATTGGTATTTACTCACCATGCGGTTGAATTTAATAAAATTATTAAGCGTATCAATCCTGCCGTGAGCGTTAATTTAATCCAGGTTACTGATCTGGGCCCTGATATTGCAATCTTACTTAAAGAAAAAGTCGAGCAAGGTGAGATTGTGGTGATCGTGGGAGATAGAACCAGCAGTACCAGCGCTGGGCGCGTTATTGAATGTGACTTTTTAGGTAAACCAGCCCCTTTTTCGCAAGGGCCGTTTATTTTAGCCGCATTGCTTGATTGCCCGGTATTTTTTTTGTTTTGTTTAAAAGAGCGAAGCGCACAAAAAGGCTTGTTTTATCGAGTTGTATTTGAAAAATACGCAGACAATCTCGTTTTACCACGTAAAACACGGCAACATGCATTGCAATTAGTTATTTCGGATTATGCAGCACGTCTTACTTATTATACGGCTTTGTATCCATATCAATGGTTTAATTTTTATGATTTTTGGCAAAATGATCACACTGTGATCCGTGACCAAAAGAAGGGGAAGTAAGGTGTCGGATCTCGCTACTACAGTATTTGGAAATCAACGTTTAACAATTGAAGATATTGTGCATATTGCCTTAGAGCAAGGAGCTGTTGCGCTCTCTGGTGACGAACATTTAGCGCGTAAAATTAACAGCGCAGTGGCCTTTTTAGATCAATTATTAAAAGAAGACGGTGTGATCTATGGTGTAACGACCGGTTATGGTGATTCGGTTACAGTCAAAGTGCCATTGGCACTGGTTGATGAATTACCGCTGCATTTAACGCGATTCCACGGTTGTGGCTTAGGCGATGTATTTAATGTGGCGCAGGGGCGGGCAATTTTAGCAGCCCGTTTGGCGTCTTTATCGCAAGGGTATTCAGGCGTTAGTTGGGATATGCTAAACCTGCTCACAGCGTATTTAAATCATAATATTGTGCCAGTTATACCCCAAGAAGGCTCAGTGGGGGCCAGTGGTGATTTAACGCCATTGTCATACGTTGCAGGAGCAATGGTCGGTGAACGCGATGTATTTTATAAAGGCGAAATTCGCAACAGCTTAATTGTTATGCAAGAGCTGGGTTTAACACCGTTAACGCTTAGACCAAAAGAAGGCCTTGCTGTGATGAATGGCACGGCGGTGATGACAGCCCTTGCTTGTTTAGCGTATGACCGCAGTGCCTATTTAGCTAAATTAACCAGCCGTATCACTGCTTTGGCAAGTTTAGCCTTAAAAGGTAATAGTCATCACTTTGATGATATTTTATTTTCGGTTAAGCCACATCCAGGTCAGCAGCAAATAGCGAGTTGGATCCGTAGTGACTTAAATCATGTTGAGCATCCACGTAATGCAGATCGCCTGCAAGATCGTTACTCAGTTCGCTGCGCGCCTCATGTCATCGGTGTGGTGCAGGATAGCTTACCTTGGTTTAGGCAAATGATTGAGAATGAGCTTAATTCAGCCAATGATAACCCGATCATTGATGGCGAAGGCGAACATGTTCTACATGGTGGACATTTTTATGGTGGCCATATTGCCATGGTAATGGATAGCATGAAAACTGCCGTAGCAAATTTAGCCGATTTAGCCGATAGGCAAATTGCCTCATTAGTGGATACGCGTTACAACAATGGTCTGCCATCAAACTTATCTGCTAGCAGCAGTGAAAGACGTTATATCAATCATGGCTTTAAAGCGGTACAAATTGGCGCTAGTGCATACACCGCAGAAGCGCTTAAATTAACTATGCCGGCAAGTGTATTTTCACGCTCTACTGAATGCCATAATCAAGATAAAGTGAGTATGGGAACCATCGCAGCCCGCGATTGTTTACGTATTTTACAATTAACAGAGCAAGTGGTTGCCAGTACATTACTTGCGAGCGTGCAAGCACTGCGATTACGAATTGCTCAAAATGAACTTGATTTTGCAAGTTTAACAGCAGACATACAAGCAATGTATACCGATATTTGCGATTACTTTGAAGTGCTTGATGAAGATCGCCCATTAGAAGGTGTGCTAAGGTTTACAGTTGATGCAATTCAAAGAAAACGCTGGAGCTTATATGAATAGTAAAGGTGCGCTGCTTAGCACTCATGTTGAAATTGACATTCCTTTTCATGATTGTGATCCAATGAATGTAGTATGGCACGGAAACTATGCCCGCTATCTTGAAGTTGCACGTTGTGAGTTACTGCGTTTATTTGATTATGACTATATTCAGATGAAAGAGTCTGGCTATGCGTGGCCAATTGTTGATATGCGGATAAAATATATCGGCTCTGCGGTGTTCTCGCAAAAAATACGTGTAGATGCTTATTTAAAAGAATATGAAACACGGCTACGTATTGATTATGTGATCACCGATTGCCAAACGGCTCAAAAGCTTACTAAAGCAACCACTGTGCAGGTGGCCGTAGATGTGCAAACACATGAACTGCAATATGTATCTCCAGCAATTATAAGTGAAAAACTGCATAAGGTTATCTGATGATACGATTATTTATATTTTCTGTAGCGTGTTTATTAACAACGCTTGTTTATGCATCAGAGCCGTCGCTCCATAAAGCAGGGGAGTTTCGTCAAGAAAAATACTTTGCAGGCTTCGCAAAACCCTTTATTTCCAGTGGCGTATTTGTGCTTGAACCCAAACAACTAAAATGGCAAGTGACTAAACCAATAAACAATACCTTGTTGATTAAAAATGGCCAAGTGTATGTAGATGACTCTCAAGGCGATGCGGTGTTACAACCAGGAGCGGCCCCTTTTGTGAATTTACTACAGGCAATAATTACCCATGACTTAGGCGCTTTAGAGCAGCAATTTACGGTGTCTGATGACACACCAGCAGATTGTTCGTTGTTGCAGCCAAAAGATCAGCTATTGAGCCAGTTGTTCGTCAGTTTTCAGCTGTGTGCGGTGGATGGTAATGTACAACAGGTGCGTTTAAATGAACACAATGCCAACTACACGATTATACATTTTAAATATGCAGCGCCAGTGAATTATTCAACAACTGACGCTACGGAAATAAATTAAAGTGGCTCGCTGGTTGAGAGCACTTGCATGGTTATCGGGGTTAGCGCTGTTATTAGCAGTGGTTATTACTTTGCAAAAGCCGCACATAGATAGTGATATTTTAGCTTTAATGCCACAATCGGATACACGTATTGATAATGTTGAAGCGCATTTTTTTGCAGCTAATAAACAGCAAGTGATGTTTTCTATTACCGGGGGAAGTGCAAAGCAAGTGCATGATAAGCTCAATAAGTGGCTTATTGATAACGGTTTGCCTGCGCGTTTTAATGTACCGCGAATTGATACTTTGAGCCAATTTTATGCTCCCTACGCCGGACGTTTACTCAGTGAAGAATATCTCGCTGCTCTTGAAAATCAACACACCTTCAGTACATTTTATAACCAAAAGCTTAGCCAGTTAGCCGATCCATTTGTCAGTGCAACGATCAACCTCGATGCAAGTTTAAGCCTTGCTAGCTTTTTAACTGAGCAAATGCAAAATCTGCAAACCTTTAACCTTGAAGAAAATCGCTTAACTGCAATTCATCACGATGCCAAATATTATCTGCTATTTGCACAGATCAGCGATAATGCATTCGGTATTGAGCAAGCCCAGCAACTTAGTACAAGCATTGAGCAACAGTTACAGCAATTAGCTGTGGATTTTCCACAAACACAGGTACGCTATTCAGGAGCGGTATTTCATACTAGTGCCAATGCCAGCCAAGCTAAATATGAAATGACATTATTTGGTACATTGAGCCTATTGGCGCTGATCACTATGATTGTGTGGGTGTTTCGTTCAAGTGTCGCGCTATGGCTTGCTTCATTGACTGTGCTGAGTGCTATTTTCGGCGGTGCCGCTGTATTACTTGTAGTGTTTTCACAGGTGCATATTCTCACTTTAGTATTTGCGGTTACACTTATTGGTATTGCCATAGATTATTCTTTTCATGGTATGCTGGATCTGTCGAGTGGCAAGCAAAAAGGTTACAGCCGAGGCTTAAAATTAGCACTGCTGTTATCCTTGCTGACTACCTCACTGGGTTATGCGAGTTTATTTTTTTCGCCCATGCTATTACTTGCTCAAGTAGGTGTATTTGTTGTGGCTGGGCTGTTTTGTGCATGGCTGTGTACCTTGCTCATTACCCGACAATGGCAGCATCAGCTCATTATTGCAGCGCCAATATTAAACATTGCTGATAAGCTATCAGTTATCTTACTACATTGGCTGCAATTGCGCCGCTATGTAATATTAGCTAGTATCGGATTGATAACTGCTTGTTATTTACATACACCAGTTAGCTTGAATAATGATGTTCGTTTGTTAAATGCAAGTCCGCAAGCGCTGATAGAAAATGAAGCTTTTCATTTATCATTACTAGGGCAAGATAATGGTCGAATTATGATCATGTTTGCAGATGATGAACAAGCGCTGCTTGAGCAATTAACACGCTTTAAAGTAGCACTTCAGTTACGCTCACCCGATGCAAAGCTGAATGTACTCAGCGATTTATTACCCAGTAGAGCAATGCAAGAACGAAATAGCGTGTTAGTGCAAGCAAAGCAGAATCAAGGCGTGTTCACTGCCTCAGAAAGTATCTCCGGACAGCCATTCAGCGTATCTACAATAACGTTAACTCTGGATGCATTACTGACATCGCCTTTAGCCCCTTTAGTTGAGCAACAAGTGATGAGAGGCGATGAATTTGTAGCAAGTTGGTTTATGGTTACTGATGTGCCGATGAGTGTTTTAGCTGATTTTGCATCTGCCGATCCGCAACTACTAATTTACAATAAAGTGGCGCTACTTAGCGAGGGCCTCACACACTATAGTCATTCGCTGTTTATTACCCTAGGCTGCGCCCTCCTATTAGCTGCCTTTTTGTTCGCATGGCGTTTTAAAATGAAGTGCGCATTTAAACAAAGCGCGGTGCTCGTGCTTACCATCGCAATTATTTTATCTTTATGCAGCGTGCTGCAGGGGAGTTTATCGATTTTTAATTTGCTCGGTAGCTTATTGGTAATGGCATTGTCTATCGATTACCTTGTTTTTTATCAAATAAATCAATTGAGCCGAGAAAATATCATCGCGATCAGTTTATCGGCGGCCTCATCCATGTGGGTGTTTGGAATGTTAGCGATGTCAATCACTCCAGCAATCTATAGCTTTGGTTTAACAATTATGATTGGCCTTGTGGCGATATTTGTTTTGGCGCCATTGACATTAGACGTACCTAAAAGTAAGGAGAATAGGTGAATACGGAAAATCAACATTACGACGTGGTGATCATAGGAGCTGGCCCATCTGGCGCTGTTGCCGCTACTTTATTAGTAAAGCATGGTTGGCGGGTACTGGTCTTAGAGCAGCAAACATTCCCACGTTTTTCCATTGGAGAAAGCTTATTACCACAATGTATGGTGTATTTAGAGCAAGCCGGCTTACTTGATTCACTGCATGAAAATGCCGCGCCACTGGGTTTTCAATTTAAAAATGGCGCTGCGTTTCAACGCAGTGGCGAACATGCCAGTATTAACTTCACTGAAAAATTTAGCCAAGGGCCTGGTACAACTTACCAAGTTAAACGAGCTGATTTTGATAAATGCCTTGCCGATGCTGCTCAGCAACAAGGCGCTGAAATTCGTTATCAGCATACGGTTATCGCCTACAATAATCTAGTTGATGGCGCACAGCTACTAGTAAAAAATCAGCAACAAAATGAATATCAAGTCACAGCGCGATTTATTTTAGACGCCAGTGGTTTTGGCCGTGTATTGCCGCGTTTATTAGATCTCGAACAGCCGTCAGACTTCCCTGTGCGAAGTGCTTTTTTCAGTCATTTTAAAGATGGCATTGTTGATGAAAGTTTCGACCGCAATAAAATTCTAATTAATGTGCACCCAATCCATAAAGATATCTGGTATTGGTTGATCCCTTTTAGCGACGGTACAGCTAGCATTGGTGTTGTTGCGCAGCCGAGTCGATTTGCTAAAAATGCCGAGCCGCTTGTGTGTTTAAATGACTTTCTTGAGCAAGACCCATTTTTGGCGCAATTGCTTAGCAGACGAGAGGCGATAGGTGACGCACGCAGTATTAGCGGCTACTCAGCCAATGTAAAATCTTTGGTTGGTAATAACTTTGCCTTATTAGGTAATGCAGGTGAGTTTTTAGATCCCGTTTTTTCGTCGGGTGTGACCATAGCGCTTAAATCGGCTTCATTAATCGCGCCTTTAGTGGACAGACACCTACGCGGTGAAAATGTTGATTTTGTTACTGACTACAGTAAGCCTTTACAGGCCGGGGTTGACTGTTTTAGAACCTATGTAAGTGCATGGTATGACGGACGTTTTCAGGATGTCATCTTTTATACAGAGCAAAATCATCAAGTAAAAGAAATGATCAGTGCAATCTTAGCTGGATATGCATGGGATACAGATAACCCATTTGTGAAACAGAGTGAGCGTAGACTTGCCACGTTGGTGTCATTATGTCAGTCATAATACGCGCTGCTGTATTACTCACTATTATGTTTTTAACTGCATGTAGTACACAATTTACACCGCAGAGTAGGGTTGAGATCGCCGATAATACCTCGCTTGAGTTAGCTGATCCACCAAAGCAGTTAATTATTGATAATTGGCAGCAAGTATTACACGTATCGCATCAAGATCAGCAGCATACTTTACTTGCGCAATTAACTATTGATGATCGCCAGGGTATAAATTTAGTGGTGATGACGGTACAAGGAATGCCTATTTTTATTTTAGAGAAGCCACCGGGTGCGCCAATCAAAAGTACAAAAATGTTGCCTATAGCTGGGGTTGATCCGCGTTATATCTTAGCTGACATAATGCTTGTACATTGGCCAGTTGCTGAGATAAATAAAAGGCTCCATGGCGCTGTTATGCAAGACAAGGTGGGTGAGAGACGTATTACTCATGATGAACAACTATTAGTCACGATTAATTTTTCGGGATCTGTAACCCAGCTTATTAATTTTCAGCGTAATTATAAAATACAATTTCAAAGGGTTGAGCAGTGATGCCGGTTTGGTTAAATGATTTAGGGATTGTGAGTGCCTTGGGGATAGGGCATCAGCAGACTATTGATAGTCTAAATTCTCAACCGAGTAATACACTAACGGCAACAGATGAATTAGCATTTTGTGGCCGAGCGACGTATGTTGGCATGGTTAAAACACTGCCTTTATCAGCGACGCTTCGCACATACAGCTTGATTGATGATGCAGTTGCGCAAATAAAGCCAACGCTTGAGCAGTTTAATATTGCTGATCAGCGTATTGCTGTGGTGATCGGCACCAGCACGGCATCAATTCATGAAGGTGAACGAGCTCGTATTCAACTAAAACAAGCAGGGCGTTGGCCACAAAAATACAGTTATAACGACCAAACCTTGGTTGCTCCAGCGCATTATATTGCCAAGCAATTGAATGCCACTGGTCCATGTTACAGTATTTCAACTGCATGCAGCTCAAGCTCAAAAGCCATGATCAGTGCAAGGGCATTATTGTTAGCTGATCTTGCGGATGTGGTGATATGTGGTGGTGTTGATAGCTTATGTCAGTTGACCGTCAATGGTTTTGATTCACTATCATCAATCAGCGATGCTGTCTGCCAACCGTTTTCGCTTACGCGAAGTGGCATTAATATTGGTGAAGGTGCGGCATTATTTGTGATGAGCAAAAAACGCAATCAAGGGAGTGCTGTTGCATTTATGGGTGGGGGAGAAAGTTCAGATGCTCATCATATCTCAGCGCCTGCACCCGATGGCAGTGGCGCAGAGCAAGCAATGCGAGCTGCATTAAGTGATGCAAACTTAACAGCCGAAGCTATTGATTATATTAACGCTCATGGGACAGCCACAGAGCAAAATGATGCAATGGAGTCACTTGCAATTAATCGTATATTTGGCAACAATACGCCAGTGAGTTCAAGCAAACACTTAAGTGGCCATACCCTTGGCGCTGCGGGCGCGATAGAAGCGGGAATTTGTTGGTTAAGCTTAATTAAGAATGACTGCTTGACTACGTTACCTTTTAATAACGGTGAACAAGACTCTGCTCTTGATGAGATTGCTTTGCTGACCTCTTCCTTTATAAAACCTCTAAAATATTGCTTGTCCAATTCATTTGCATTTGGTGGTAATAATGTCAGCGTAATACTAGGACTTATTGATGAACAACTATAATATTGAGCAAGTCGTACCTCATAGTGCGCCTATGATTTTGCTCAATAAGCTTATCTGTTATGAGCAAAACAGTGCAACTTGCGAAGTAACTATTTCGCCAACCAGTGTATTTTATGCCGAGGATTTGCAAGGTGTGCCAAGTTATATTGGTACTGAGTATATGGCACAGGCAATTGCTGCTTATGCAGGCGCCTTAGCTCAAGACAAAGGCGAGGCGGTTAAAATAGGTTTTTTAATTGGCACTCGTAAATACAAAACGCATACCCCTATTTTTAATAGGGGCTCAGTATTACACGTTACGGTTACTAAGTTATACCAAGAAGACTCTGGGTTAAGTGTGTTTGAATGCTGTATAAAAAACAATAACACAGCATTATGTGAAGCTAAAATTAATGTGTTTCAACCGCAAGATCCAATGCAATTTATAAGAGAGCAACAATGACAAAACGAATTTTAGTAACAGGGTCAAGCCGTGGTATTGGTAAGGCAATCGCATTACGCTTAGCCGAGGATGGTTACGACATTGCGGTGCATTGTCGTACTGGGCTCGAAAGTGCAAAACAAACCTGTGATGAAATTACGGCATGTGGACAAAATGTTAGCCTATTACAATTCGACGTATGTGATAGGGCCGCTGCTAAGCAACAAATTGAAGCTGATATTGCTGAGCACGGCGCATATTATGGCGTAGTATGTAATGCAGGGATCACTAATGATATGGCTTTTCCGGCTATGTCAGGGGAAGATTGGGACAGTGTTATTCGTACTGGGCTTGAAGGATTCTACAATGTAGTGCACCCAATAGTGATGCCAATGGTACAAGGGCGAAAAGGCGGACGCATTATTACTATGTCGTCGGTATCGGGTATTGCTGGTAACCGTGGGCAGGTCAATTACAGTGCTGCAAAAGCAGGGATTATTGGCGCAACTAAAGCATTATCGCTTGAACTTGCCAAACGCAAAATTACCGTTAACTGTGTTGCTCCTGGTTTAATTGATACGCAAATGACTAATGATTTACCTGTCGATGAAATGCTTAAAATGATCCCACTAAAGCGTATGGGTGCTGTGAATGAAGTTGCAGGTACTGTGGCTTTTTTAATGAGTGATGATGCGGCGTATATTACCCGCCAAGTGATCTCCGTAAACGGTGGTATGGTTTAATGAAACGCGTTGTTGTTACGGGGATGTCGGCAATTACTGCTTTAGGAGATCAATGGCCTGTGTTTAAAGAAGCGTTACAGCGCGGTGAAAACGCAGTACAAGTTATGTCTGATTGGGATTTTTTACCAGAGTTAAATACGCGACTCGCAGCACCGGTGACTCATTTTACAAAACCTGCGCACTACAAACGTAAACAGGTACGCTCTATGGGGCGCGTTGCAATCATGTCAACACGTACCACTGAACTTGCATTAGAGCAGGCCGGTTTATTAGATAATCCAAGTTTAACGGATGGCTCTACTGGTGTGTCTTTTGGCTCCTCAACAGGTTCAACTCAACCCTTGATTGCGTTTTCAAAAATGATGGAAACGGGTTCTATGGTTGGCGTTACAGCAACAAGTTATATTCAAATGATGGCACATACTGCACCTGTCAACGTAGGGGTTTTTTTTGGTATTAAGGGTCGTGTTATCACCACAAGCTCTGCATGTACGTCAGGCTCACAAGGGATTGGTTATGCCTATGAAGCGATTAAATTTGGCCGTCAGAAAATAATGGTAGCAGGGGGTGCAGAAGAGCTCTGTGTTACAGAAGCCGCTGTATTTGATACCTTGTATGCCACCAGTACCAAAAATAATACAGCTAAATTGACTCCGAGGCCTTTTGACACTGAGCGTGATGGTTTAGTGATAGGGGAAGGGGCTGGGACGCTTATTTTAGAGGAGTATGAGCATGCCAAAGCCCGTGGCGCAATGATTCTTGCTGAAGTTGTTGGTTTTGGTTGCAATTCTGATGGCCAGCATGTCACGCAACCTACATCAGCAACAATGCAAGTGGCCATTGAAATGGCGCTACAAGACGCAAACGTGTCAGCAGATCAGATTGGTTATGTAAATGCACACGGTACCTCAACCGATCGCGGTGATATTGCAGAATCTCATGCTACGTTTAACGCATTAGGCGCAAAACCTATCAGCTCGCTCAAAAGCTACTTAGGCCATACTTTAGGTGCCTGCGGCGCAATTGAAGCATGGGCTAGTATTAACATGATGAAGGACAATTGGTTTGCGCCAACGATTAATTTAATCAATGTTGATAGTCAGTGTGCGCCACTTGACTATATAACAGGCCAAGGTAGAGAAATTCATACTGACTATGTAATGAGTAATAATTTTGCATTTGGTGGTATTAATACATCGCTCATTTTTAAGCGTTATCAAGGTGAATAAAGGGTTTTCGATTTACCTATGGGCTGAATTTTGATAATAAAAAATATTGGCTGGGTGGGTTTGTAAAATATCACCACTTAGTAGATAGTAAACAGCAATATAGTTCTTTAGTTAAACGAAACAGTAATATCGTTTGGCTTTGCTGTTGCCTGGAAATTTTATACACAACAAGGAAATTGAAATGAAATTGATTTATAGCGCACTTTTAGTCGCTGCCTCATTAACTGCTGTATCAGTGAATGCTCGTGACGATATTGGTCAATATCCAATTCAATCATTACTAGAAACAACTAAAGCAAAAGCGGCATTATTAGAGATCCCGCTTTATTTTGCCGATCAAGCTCATGCCAAAGAAAGTAGTAAATTTGGTGAAGTGATCACTAATAAAAAAACCAATGCTTTTAATAAAAGTGACCGTGAAGCCTGTGAATGGGTAATGTTAAGTGCCTTAAAAGCTTTACAAGAGCGAGCGCTAAAAGAAGGCATGAATGCCGTTGTTAATATTCAATCGTATTATAAAAAGCGTGAGTTTGTTAGCAGCACTGAATATGAATGTGGTGCAGGTGCTCTTATGGCTGGTGTGGCATTAAAAGGCACTTTAGTTAAGTTATAGCTAACTGCTTGCTGTAAATTACTGTATAATTTGCGACCCTTGATAATGTGGCCGCAGGTTATACAGCATGAATTTTAAATCTTTTAGTTTTGCCCCTGAACTTCTTCAGGCGTTAGATGAACTTAACTATCACACCCTTACGCCCATTCAACGTAATGCTATTCCAGCAGTGCGTAAAGGCAAAGATGTTTTAGCCAGCGCCCAAACAGGCACTGGTAAAACGGCTGCTTTCGCGTTGCCTATTATTCAAAAATTATCAGAAGTTGAATACAGCAAAAGTAATGCTCCTCGTGCCTTGGTGCTAGCACCAACCCGTGAGCTTGCTGAGCAAATAGCCAATAATTTCACTGACTTTGCCAAATACACCAACCTTAAAATCGTGAGCTTATTTGGTGGTGTAAATACTGCTGGTCAGGCAAATGGTCTAAAAGCGGGTGTAGACATTGTTGTCGCAACGCCTGGGCGTTTACTGGATCATATTCGTTTAGGTAACCTAAGCCTTGCTCAAGTACAGCATTTAGTACTAGATGAAGCTGATCGTATGCTCGATATGGGCTTTATCACGGATATGCAAACAGTGATCAATGGCTGTGCTGAAGATCGCCAAATTTTATTGTTCTCTGCAACATTCCCAGCGGCAATTAAACAGTTTGCTAGCAAAGTACTCAAGCAAGCTGAAATTGTCCGTGTTGATCAAACCAACAGCACTGCTGCAACCGTTCATCATGTGGTATATCCAGTTGAAGAGCGCCGTAAACAAGAGCTACTTTCTGAATTGATCGGTAAGAAAAACTGGCAACAAGTGTTAGTGTTCGTCAATATGAAAGAAACAGCGGATGAGCTAGTTAAAGAATTAAATCTTGATGGTATCCCAGCTGCTGTATGCCATGGTGATAAAACCCAAGGTAACCGCCGTCGCGCATTAAGTGATTTCAAAGCAGGTAAAGTACGCGTACTCGTGGCTACAGAAGTTGCCGCTCGCGGGATTGATATTGATGATTTACCACGTGTAATTAATATTGACTTACCATGGCTTGCTGAAGATTACGTACACCGTATTGGTCGTACAGGTCGTGCCGGTAAACAAGGCCAAGCAATCTCATTTGTTAGCCGCGAAGAAGAAAACATGTTGTTTGAAATTGAAACCTTAATTGGTCAAAAAATTCAGCGTGAATATTTACCTGGTTATGAAGTAAGTAACCGTGAAGTATTGATTGATAAAATTGGCAAAAAACCGTCGCATTTACGTCGTAGCCATACAAATAAACCATCAGGTCAAGCAACTGGTGAAGCACGAGCTAAAAACCGTTCACGTATCTCAAACGTACGTAAAACCCTCAAAGGTGCCAAACTTTCATTAAAGAAATAATGGTATAAGTTATTAACACCAAAAAGCCTCAATAAATGAGGCTTTTTTGTGAACAATGAAAAACTACTTAGCTATTTTTCTCAAGCATAGATAACGCTACAGCTTCAGCCGCTTTGATCCCATCAATACCAGCGGATAGAATACCACCCGCATAACCCGCACCTTCACCGGCAGGATATAGGCCTTGAGTGTTGATACTTTGCATGCTCTTATCGCGCTTGATACAAATTGGTGATGAAGTGCGGGTTTCAACGCCCGTTAATAAGCCATCGTTTGATGAAAAACCACGAATTTGCTTATTAAATGCAGGAATTGCTTCACGAATGGCATCAATTGCATAGTTAGGTAACACATTTGCTAGATCAGTAAGTTTGATACCTGGTGTGTATGAAGGCTTTACATCGCCTAAGTCACTTGAATCTTTACCTTTTAAGAAGTCGCCAATTAACTGTGCTGGTGCATCGTAATTACTACCGCCTAATGCAAAGGCTTGCTCTTCTAGTTTTCGCTGCAGATCAATACCAGCTAATGGGTGGCCTGGGAAATCTTCTTCAGGAGAAATGCCCACAACAATAGCGCTGTTAGCGTTGCGTTCGCTGCGAGAATATTGACTCATGCCATTCGTTACCACGCGACCTTCCTCAGAGGTTGCCGCAACCACTGTACCGCCTGGGCACATACAAAAGCTATAAACAGTACGGCCACTGTCACAGTGGTGAACAAGTTTGTAATCTGCAGAGCCAAGGATCGGGTTACCAGCATTATCACCAAAACGGCATTCATCGATCATAGATTGTTTGTGCTCAATTCTAAAACCAACTGAGAACGGTTTTGCTTCAACGTAAATCCCTTTATCGTACACCATTTTAAATGTATCACGTGCGCTGTGACCTACCGCAAGCACAACATGACGGGTATTAAGTTGTTCACCTGTAGATAGTTTTAAGCCAGTGACTTGGCCATCATCAAGTAGGATGTCATCAACGCGGGTGCTAAAACGAATTTCACCACCAAGCGCTTCAATACTTGCACGCATTTTTTCAATCATAGTCACTAGCTTAAAAGTACCAATGTGCGGCTTGCTGACATACATAATTTCTTCTGGTGCGCCCGCAGCTACAAATTCAGTGATCACTTTACGACCATAATGCTTTGGATCTTTAACTTGGCTATAAAGTTTTCCGTCAGAGAAAGTTCCCGCGCCGCCTTCACCAAACTGTACGTTTGACTCAGTATTTAGAGTACGCTTTCGCCAAAAACCGAAAGTGTCTTTGGTCCGTTCACGCACTTCTTTTCCGCGCTCTAAAATAATGGGTTTAAACCCCATTTGCGCCAGTATTAAACCAGCAAACAATCCGCAAGGGCCAAAGCCTATTACCACCGGGCGTTCTTGAGCGATTACCGGTGCTTGAGCAACAAATTTATAGCTGGTATCAGGGGCTGGTTTGACATGTTGGTCTTTAGCAAACTGAATTAATAATTGGACTTCATTATCAACTTCAATGTCGAGGGTATAAATAAGTAAAATGGCGGTTTTTTTACGGGCATCGTAACCACGTTTAAAGACATTAAAGCTATGGAGTTGGCTGTTATCAATGCCAAGTTTAGTTATAATTGCTTGCTTTATGGCATCGTCGTCATGATCAAGTGGCAGCTTTATTTCTGTTAAACGTATCATATTTAGTCTCTGTTAGGTGTCTTAGCAGCCGCTGATGCGATATGCTCACAATTGCAGGTATTTTACGTTAATTTAAGCTGCGATGGCAGCGATTATTTATTGTATTTTGGCTGTGGTTGGGTATGATCTCCAGCCGTATTAAGATATGTTAGGCAAACGTTAAAATGGCATTTGTAGTCACTGAAAACTGTATAAAGTGTAAATACACTGATTGTGTAGCAGTGTGTCCAGCAGATGCGTTTTATGAAGGCCCTAATTTCTTGGCGATCAGTCCGATTGATTGTATTGATTGTGGCTTATGCGTTCCAGAATGTCCCGCCGAAGCAATTTATCAAGAAGATGAACTACCTGACTCGCAAAAAGAATTCACAAAGCTGAATGCTGAACTTGCACTTATTTGGCCGCGTATCACAGATGTAAAGCCAGCCCCTGAAGATGCCGATATCTGGAATGGTGTGGTTGATAAATTAAAGTTAATTGAGACCTGAAACTTCAGCTTTTTGTTTTGGTTGGTTAATTAAAATAACATTTTTGCAATCAAGCTATTAACAAATGTACCTGCATGAATTACAATTGGATTCTTAACTTACTCACCCGAGTAACTGGGTATTAAATGGATGTTTATGCAGTATATAAAATTAATAACGTTACCTGTCTGGATGTTAGCTTTCGCTTTATGTAGTACGTTTGCACACGCAGAGAAACAACAATTTACTTTTAGCGCATATTGAACAAAGCATAGAGCTCGATGGCCAATTAACAGAACCGCATTGGCAACAAGCCACGTTAGTGCCTTTACGTTATCAAAATGAACCTAACGAGAAAGGCACGCCACCGGTAAAAACGGATGCTTATATTTACGAGGATGGTAACTATTTATATGTTGGCCTTGTTGCTTATGATAATGATCCGAGTCAAATTCGTGCCGCACTTCGAGACCGCGATACTTTATGGAGTGATGATAACGTTGCGCTAATGATAGATACCTTTAATGATGAACGAACAGGTTATGAGTTTTACGTAAACCCGCTTGGTGCGCAAGGTGATATGCGGATGACAGATACCGACGGTTGGAGTGAAGACCCTTCATGGGATGCGATTTGGGACAGCGCAGGGCAAATAACCAAGCAAGGTTATGTGGTTGAAATGCGTATTCCATTTACAGCATTACGATTTCCTAAAAATAAAGCCGATATGACGTGGGGCTTTGCTTTATGGCGTAATTATCCCCGAGAGGTGCTTTATCAATTATCTAATGTAGGTTTTGACCGCGATGTGAAATGCAGTTTTTGCCAATTTGATAAACTTATGGGCTTCAATGCTATGGAGCCCAGTAAGAACATTCAATTAACACCAACCTTGACAGCAGTACGTCATGATGTAAAAGAGGCTGTACCAGGTGATTGGCAAAATGGTGATATTGATACCGAAGCTGGACTCGATTTACGTTGGGGGATCAGCCAAGATGCGGTTATTAACGCCACCATTAATCCCGATTTCTCACAAGTCGAGGCAGATAGCTTAGAGTTGGATGTAAATACTACATTTTCTATCCAATATGCTGAAAAGCGCCCATTCTTTTTAGACGGTGCATCATATTTTAAAAGCAGTTTATTTGAGCTTTTATATACTAGAACAATTGCTGAGCCCGAAATTGGCACCAAAATAACAGGTAAAACAGCTGCACATAGCTATGCCTTTATGTATGCAGATGATGAAAATACCAGTATTTTATTACCTACAAACCAAGGTTCTGGCTTTGCTAATTTAGCTGAAAAATCAAAGTCATCAATTGGGCGTTACCAATATGATATCGGTGAGCAGGGCACTATAGGTGTGATGAGTACTCATCGTGAAGCAAATGATTATCACAATAGCGTACTGTCTGTGGATGGTAGTTATTGGTTTAATCAAACCGATAGTGTGTTGTATCAAGTTGCAACCTCTGATACTAAGAATTCCGCCTTTTTAATCGATAATTATGGCTTAAACAAAAGCCAATCCGACCAAGCTTATAAGCTTGAGTTTGCTCGTGAGAAGCGTGATTATAAGCTACTTGCCAGTTACGAAGACATTGGTGAAGATTACCGTACTGACGTTGGCTATCAAGCAAAAGTGGATTACAAAAAAGCGTTATTAGGTGGCGGGCAAACCTGGTACTTGGATGCAAGTGAGATGGTAACCGAATATTCTTATAATGTGGATTGGGACAAAACCTGGGCACAAGATGGCAGCTTGCTTGAAGAAGAGTATGAAGGTTATATCTTTTTAAAAGGCCAATTACAGTCATCCTTAGAGTTTGGTTTGATCCACCGTAATGAGAGTTATTATGGTAACTTCTATAACCAAAACATTGGCTATATCTACGGTGGTTTTAGTCCAAGCAAAGATTTACGCATTACGCTTTACAGTGAATTTGGCAGTAAAATAGATTACAGCAATGAGCAGTTAGGTGATTTATTTACCATAGAGCCAGAGCTGACGTGGGATATAAATGATCACTGGCAAGTACAGTTAGAGCATAGTTACAGTCGTTTAAATAACCCACAAGGTGATAATGTTTTTACTGCGAATCTGACTGATTTACGTGTTTACTATAAATTCAACATGCGCTCTATGCTGAAACTGATTTTACAGTTTGAAGATATCGACCGTAATCAAAACGCTTACTATGCCAATGTTAATAGCATCAACCGAGATTACGGTAGTCAGCTGGTTTATTCCTATAAAATCAATGCACAAACCTTGTTTTACTTAGGCTATTCAGATAAAGGCTACCAAGACGATTCATTGAAGAGTTTAGAGCGTGATCAGCGAACTTTCTTCACCAAACTCAGTTATGCGTGGCAGTTGTAATCTTTTGATAATATGACTAATTTTAAATAAGCCAGCATTAGTAAATGCTGGCTTATAATACGTTTATACGAGTAGAGGGGCTGTATGGCTAGCCATTTCTATTGAAAATTTAGCTAGTTGGGAAAGTTTCATAAGCATTTTCTTAAAAATTAAACGGATCCCACGGTAACTAAAATCAATAAACTTCCCTGCGGGCAGGCCACAAAATACATACATATGACCCACAATCCCTTTTACCTCTGCTGCATAGGCCAAAGTTGTTTCTATTTCATTTGCTAAATAGGTCGCAATAGCATCATAAATAGTTAGTAAGCCCGTAACACTGGCCTGTATTGAATGTAATACGCCTTTTTTATTTAAAAAGTCGAGCAGCGCGGCACCTATTTTCTTAGCCCAGCGCACAGAAAAGTGAGCTTGATGACGTTTTTCAAAATCAAGACGAACAGCTTCTTGGTGACGTACTTCAAATCCTTTTTGAATATCAATATAGCTCTTGTATTTTGATGCAGTATTTAAATATCCAGGAGTTGGATTAGTCATGCTATGAGCGCCAGGAGAGATACTGGGTGCTGAATTTAAAATATATTCGTCCTTGGTGTGCATAAAAGGCCAAACAGGTACCATAGGTACAGGGTCACCTGCGTGCACACAGCGATATACGCCTTGTAAAGCGTGCTCAGTATGACTTGCAAAACTTGATAGCCCTACACGCGGCGCACCAAAAGTATACAGTTTTACAGGTACTTTAAAGCGTTGTTTTAGCCAATTAGCGGCTAAATTTGCCAATGCTCCGCCTAAGCTGTGGCCGACAACATGAACCGGAGCCGTAGGGTTTTGTGAAAAATATTGTTCTAACTGTGATTTAAGTGAGTTAAAAGTTTTATTAAACCCTGCATGCACACTCTGATTATTAGGCCCAGTTGCGACACCACAGTGTAAATCAGTAATACAATCGCGCATCTTTGCTGTGCCACGTAATGCTAATACATAATGATCTTTAAACGCCCCTGTTTTTCCTTTAGCAATACAGCCATATGGGGTGTGATGGCGGAAGATTCGTTCTAAAATAGAGCCGCTTATCGCAGTGATATTTAAACCCTCAAAACTAAATATGGGGCTTAGAAAAGGAAAGCTCGCAGACGTTTTTAATCCCCCATGTTCTG
>NZ_JABBMT010000039.1 GCF_012927645.1 Pseudoalteromonas arctica
TCTTCGATAATACTGCGCCATTGTTCAAGGCTGCGTGTTTTTCTCATGGCTATCTCCTCATTGAAATTCAGAAATAGCTTAATCGGTTTGACGAGTTACTGGCAGGTGCACTTTGCTAGACGCTTACTGTACTTCAGCAATGTGTTCAGCAGCTGCAAGCACCGCTGCGCCTCCTAAACTATGACCGATTAATAATTGTGGCGCTTTAAAGTGTTCACGCAAGTGATCTGCAGCGGCAATTAAATCTTGAATATTTGATGAAAAATTACTGTTGGCAAAATCACCGTCGCTATTACCAAGGCCTGTAAAATCAAAGCGTAATACTGCAATACCTTGTTGAGTGAGTGCTCGGCTAATTCGACTTGCTGCGGCGATATCTTTACCACAAGTAAAACAATGGGCAAACAAAGCATAAAATTTAATATCACTGGTGGGTGTTTCAAGCTGACCGGCGAGTGTTAAACCAGCACTTTTGAACGAAATTTTTTGGCGCATACGTTACCTTTGCTTAATGAAAGAAGTTAGTGAAGAATAGACTATAAAAATGTGTTTATAATTACAGTTGTTTTGGCATTTTATCCACAATAGCAACATTTTGATTTGCATCAAGTAATAAACGCTTCCCCAGTTAAAGAGGACATAAGTCCTTATGTTTTTTTGCCTGTTTTATTATGCTCGCGAGCGCTACAATGGAGCAACTGCTATGATTAGCAAAGGCTTTTAACAACTTAATTCATTGGATACGAACATGCAATTACCTACCGTTGATTATAAAGCGAGCGATGCGGCCGCTCAATTTGTTGAGTCTCTTAGAAATACGGGTTTTGGTGTATTAAAAAACCACCCAATTCCACAGTCTCTTGTTGAATCAATTTATAAAAATTGGCAGGATTTTTTTAATTCTGAACAAAAACATGAATTCTTATTCTCTAAAGACACTCAAGATGGCTACTTTCCGCCTTCGGTATCAGAAGTTGCAAAAGGCTTTACAGTGAAAGATATTAAAGAATACTTTCATGTTTATCCAAAAGGCCGTGTACCAGCGCAGTTAGAAGCAGATATTCGCGAATATTATTGTTTAGCCAATGAGTTTGCTGCGACATTGTTAAGCTGGGTACAAGCTGAAGCCCCAGCGGATGTGCGTGCTAAGTTTTCAATCGATTTAAAAGATATGATTGCTGATTCAGAGCAAACCTTATTACGTATATTGCATTACCCGCCGATGACAGGTGATGAAGAGCCCGGTGCTATTCGTGCTGCTGCACATGGTGATATTAATTTATTAACGGTATTACCTGCTTCAAATGAGCCAGGCTTGCAAGTACAAAAAACAGATGGCGGTTGGCTAGATGTGCCATGCGATTTTGGTAGTTTAATTATTAACATTGGCGACATGTTGCAAGAGGCGTCAGGTGGTTATTTTCCATCGACTATTCATCGGGTTATTAACCCTAGTGGCAAAGCGTCATCTAAGTCACGAATTTCGTTACCGTTATTTTTGCATCCGCGTCCTGATGTGGTGTTATCAGCGCATTATACTGCAGACAGTTACTTACAAGAGCGTTTACGTGAGCTAGGTGTTAAATAATCCCTTAGCATATGTAATGATCAAGTAAATAAAAAGCGGCTGTTTAGCCGCTTTTTTAGTATTTGTGTTTATTGATTTGGCACAAAGTAAATAATGGCATGCATTCTGAGCTACTAAAGGTATAATGCGCGCAACTGGCCACTTTGGCCTAATTTGAAATAGAGAGTTTATATGAGTTTTGCTGGTTTAGGTTTATCACAGTCTTTAGTTAATGCGGTTTTAGAAAAGGGCTATGAAACGCCAACACCAATTCAGGCTCAAGCCATTCCTGCAATTATTGCGCGTCGCGATGTGATGGCTGCAGCGCAAACTGGTACAGGTAAAACAGCGGGTTTCACTTTACCGTTAATTGAGCGTTTATCAACAGGCCAAAAAGCCAAGGTTAACCAAGTCCGTGCTTTAATTTTAACCCCAACCCGTGAGCTGGCATTACAAGTAAGCGAGAACGTTGAAGAGTATGCTAAGCATTCTAATATCAGTTCTTTTGTTGTGTACGGTGGTGTTAAAATTAATCCGCAAATGATGCGTTTACGCAAAGGCGTAGATATTTTAGTTGCCACTCCGGGCCGCTTAATGGATTTGCATAACCAAAATGCTTTGAAGTTCGATAACCTCGAAGTGCTGGTGCTTGATGAAGCTGACCGTATGCTTGATATGGGCTTTATTCATGACATTAAACGTATCATCAGCAAGTTACCGGCTAAACGTCAAAACTTGATGTTCTCAGCGACGTTCTCAGACGATATTAGAGCGCTTGCGAAAGGGCTTATTAATGATCCGATTGAAATCTCAGTCGCTGCAAAAAATACCACATCAAAAAGTGTTACCCAATGCGTTTATGCGGTAGATAAAGCACGTAAAACTGCTTTGTTGAGTCATTTAATTCGTACTAATGACTGGCAACAAGTGTTGGTGTTTAGCCGCACTAAACATGGTGCAAACCGTTTAGTAAAACAGTTAGAGCGCGATGATATTGTTGGTGCTGCAATTCATGGTAATAAATCTCAGGGCGCACGTGTTAAAGCACTTGAAGGCTTTAAAAGCGGTGAAGTACGCGTATTAGTTGCAACGGATATTGTTGCCCGTGGCTTAGACATTGTTGAACTGCCATATGTAGTTAACTATGATTTGCCTAATGTGTATGAAGATTATGTGCATCGTATTGGCCGTACCGGTCGTGCGGGTGCATCTGGCGACGCAATTTCATTTGTAACATCGGAAGATGCTGATGACTTATACGGTATCGAGCGTTTTATCGGTGAATTGATCCCACGTGCAAAAGAAGCGGGTTTTGAGCCTACTAGCCTCGTACCAGAGCGCTCACTCGATGCTCGACCACTTCCAGCTAAAAAGCCAAAGAAAAAACAGCCATTTAATAAGCCTAAATCTGATAGCTCTAAGCCTAACAGTAAAAAGCCAAACAATGGTGGTAATGGCACGGGGCCACGTCGCGGCGGCTCTAAAAAGCCTGTAGCTAAAGGTGAGGGGGAGCAACAAAACCCGTGGACAAAACGCCAATCGGTCGGCGGTAATTCACAGCGCCGTCGGCGTCCAAGCAATAGCAATTCGCAGGGCAATTCTTAACCCTTGCTTAGAACATAGAAGAGCGCGCCGCAATCGGCGCGTTTTTTATTGTGCGGTTAAAAAGTTAATGGTTAAACCGATAAATAAAGTCACCGTTACACTTAACAAAGTGCCGAGCATAACGTATTCCGTTAATTGCTTTTCTTCACTGGCGCGTAAATCACCAAATCGAAAAATAGATTTTGCTGCCAGCAAAAAACCAACACCTGCGTACTCACCCAGTAAAATGAATGTCAGCATCAGTACGCGCTCTAATAAGCCAATACTGTGCCCCGCAGCGGGAATGCTGCCAGATGTTGCAAAGCCATTGGTTATATGCTCAAGTGCCATGCGAATAAATACCGAACTTGGGTTAAGCACTAATAAATAGCCTGTCAGTACAATTAAACTATTGAGGGCAATAAGCTGGTGTAATAGTTGGCTGTAAAAGTCGAGGTTATCAGCAAGCCACACCGCGACTATGACAATAACAATAAAATGAGCACATTGGTCGAGTAAAAAAGGGATCACCCCTTTATTTGAGTACGACTTGGCAATATCAATAAAGTAGTGGCTAATAACAATTGCTAATGTTGCTACAATTATATTTAAGGTATCTCCCCAGCCGTATTGATATTCCCATATAGCGATGACAAAAGCATTGACAATACCGTGCATCAGTATATGTAAATACAGTTTGCTGGCCCGAAAGTGGCGCGTGTTTCTGTCATTAACCCAGCTCATCGGTTGCCAGTAAAAGTCAGCAAGTAGGTGAGCTATCACTAGTGCAGTTAACAGTAAATAAAAACTCACTTATTCACTCCTTGGATCTGATTATGAATCGCTGTTCGGCTGTAATTTAAAAAGCGTTCTATTAATTGATAGTTCGCTAAATTAAGTAATTTGGTTACGTTCTCACGGCTGGTTTTAAGTTCTTTGGCAAGCTCTGCGTGGCTATTGTTATCAGTGGTTAGGTAATAAAATAATGCATTAGCTTGTTTTTGGCTCATTCTCTCAAGTAATACGTCAATTAAATCTATATTAAGGGCAAAGCTTGGGTCGAGCTGGCATTGCTCTATTTGTAGTAATAACTGTTGATGACTCAGGGTATCTAAGCCTTGTCCTGAAAGTGTATAAGCTGAACCTGTGGCTGTTTTTATATCTGCACGGGGGTTATCTAATTGGCCAATGGCCATGCTTTGCCGTAATGAGTAATTAGCTGATCTTAGCTGCAAGTTCAGTAAAATGGCTGCGCAGCACACCGTATGTGGATCAGGTAACTGAATTTGCATGGCATCTCCACGGTATATATTAAATTGCCCAGCGAACTTATCAGCAATAAACCGTAGGCTTTGATCAAGGTGATACAGCATGTCGTCGTATTCTTGTTTAGGGATTTTTTGCGACTTGATCAAGTCGCCACTAATAACAGCAATCATTGTGTCTACCTAAGATAATGTAACTCAAATTGGTTACATTTATATATGTAACCAAAATCAGTTACTTTTTAATATGTAACCAATATAGGTTACTTTTAGGTAAATTTCAAGGTAACTATGCTATATTAGCTAAAACGATATTTCGGAGTCGGTAATGCAGCAATCATCAGCGTCATTAGCAAATGAACAGACAACCACAAAACCCCGGGTTGGGTTATTTGTTGATGTACAAAATATTTATTACACCTGCCGGCAGAGTTACGGTAAAAACTTTGATTACAATGCCTTTTGGGCAAAAGTCAGTCATGACTATGATATTGACTGCGCGTTTGCTTACGCTATTTATCGAGGTGATGATAAACAATCACAATTTCAAAATATCTTGCGGGCAATTGGTTTTGAGGTAAAGCTAAAACCGTTCATTCAGCGTAAAGATGGTAGCGCTAAAGGGGACTGGGATGTAGGTATAACCATTGATATGCTCGAGCAGGGTAAAAATCTTGATCGTGTTATTTTGCTCTCAGGTGATGGTGATTTTGCGCTATTACTTGGTCATTTAGAGCATAAATACAATGTACCCGCTGATGTTTATGGCGCAGATAAATTAACTGCCGAAGCGTTAAAGCAAAGTGCTGAGCATTTTTATTGTATCGATCACTCCTTGTTACTATAAAAGAAAGGTTATTCAAACTGTATTTGGTCAACCGCTAGAAAATATATTTCAAAACTTACCTTGGATATTTACTAGTTTATTCTTGTATTGTGCCTTGGTAATGTTATTTTATTTCAAATAATATAACGTTATTAAACAACCTTTAACGATTACCGAAACAAAAGCGAATAAAAGCGTTAAAAAGTACCCTGTATTTAAAATAACTGCTGTCAATTTGTATTTTATAAAATCTAATTAAATTCAATTGATTACAATTAAATATAAAAGTTATATGAATTTTTATAAAAAACTTAATGACAACGCTGTCATTTATTGTGTAACATTAATTCAACATGGGTTGAGCGTGAATCGCATTAAGACAATAAAAAAACATGCGATTAATACAAATATAAAACGAAGGTTAGAGGTCGTTAAATGATGGCTAAGAGTGCGGATGAAGACCAATTGTATATTGGTATCGACGGTGGTGGAACTAAGTGCCGTGCAACTATATACTCTGAGCAACATGGGGTATTAGGAACTGGTTTAGGTGGCCCTGCGAATCCACTACATGGGTTGGAGCGTACATTAGAATCAATAATGGTATCTACACAATTGGCGATGCGCGATGCAGGCTTGCCATTAGAGTCTATTTATCAAGTGTATGCCGGTTTAGGATTGGCGGGTGTTAACTTACCAAGCTTATATAAAAAAATCACTGAGTGGGAGCACCCATTCAAACAAATGTTTTTAACTACTGACTTACATACAGCGTGTATCGGGGCTCATGAAGGCGGTGATGGTGCCGTGATAATCACGGGTACTGGCTCATGTGGTTTTTCATACGTCAAAGGGCGGTCGGTGAATTACGGTGGTCATGGTTTTGCACTTGGCGATAAAGGCAGTGGCGCATGGATGGGCTTAGAGGCCATTAAAGCGGTGTTAATGGAACTCGATGGCTTAGGGCCTCACACGATAATGACGTCAGAGATTAAAGAACATTTTAATGTCACAACAGCAATGGGTGTTGCTGAGAAAATGGCCGGACAGCCGTCAAGTAGTTATGCAAAACTGGCACGCTATGTATTTGACGCAGCCCACCAAGGCGATCAAATCGCTTTAGCCATTGTAAAAGACGGAGCGCAATACGTGAGTCAGTTAGCGCATCGTTTATTAGAAAATAATCCACTGCGTTTATCTATGATCGGTGGCCTTGCAGAGCCGTTACAGCAATGGCTCGACCCAGCAATTGCAAAACTTGTTGAAGTACCAAAGCAACCGCCTGAAATGGGCGCTATTTATTTTGCACAGCAATCAGTATTAGAGCAAGACCAAAAGGTAGCACTGTAATGAAAACCTTCTATCGCGCAACACGTTTATTCACGGCTGATAAATTTCTGGATAATGCATTATTCAGTGTTGAAAATGGCGTCTTTCATCTTGAAACTACCAGTACAGGCAGTGTTATTGAGCTAGATGGCTTAGTTGTGCCAGGCTTTATTGATGTACAAGTTAATGGCGGTGGCGGGGCATTTTTTAATGCTGAGCAAAGTACACAATGCTTAGATCGTATCGCAAAAGCGCATGGTCAATTTGGTACAACGGCACTGATGTCAACACTTATCACTGATAAAGTTGAAACCATGCAAGCAGCTGCTGATGCAACAGCAAAAGCAATAAGCGAAGGGGTTGCGGGTGTATTAGGTATTCACTTTGAAGGACCGCATTTGTCTTTTCCAAAAAAAGGCACACACAGTGAGCAGTTTATTCGGCCAATTAGCGAACAAGAATTTGCCATTTATGCGCGTCAAGATTTAGGTATCAAAATGGTTACCTTAGCGCCAGAAAATGTCAGCATTAGTGATATTGAGCGCTTAGTGGCGTGTGGTGTAAAAGTATCACTTGGTCACACTAATGCTGACTATGCAACGACAATGGCTGCACTCAATGCTGGCGCCGATGGGTTTACACATTTATATAACGCGATGTCGCCGTTTACATCACGTGAACCCGGCGTAGTTGGCGCGGCGCTTTGGCATGATAACAGCTGGTGTGGCTTAATTGTTGATGGGCATCATGTACATCCATTATCTGCACAGTTAGCTATTCGCACTAAACAGCGCGGCAAAATTATGTTAGTCACTGACGCAATGCCACCAGTGGGTACCGGTGCAATGGAATTTGATTTCTTTGACGGGCGCAAAGTAATTCGTACTGGAGATAGATTAAATTCAAGCACTGGCGAATTAGCGGGTAGTGTTTTAGATATGGCAAGTGCTGTGCGCAACACCGTCAATACTTTAGATGTTAGCCTCAGTGAAAGTTTACGTATGGCTGCATTGTATCCGGCACAATATTTAAACCTCAAGAACAAGGGGCGTTTACTTGATGGTTTTGACGCAGACTTTGTGGTGCTCGATGAGCAGCAGTTTGTAAAAGCCACTTATATTGCAGGCATTGCAATTTAACGTTTCCTTGAAAAACCCCCGCCGTTGTATCGCGGGGCTTTTTGTTTTAAGAGTAAAAATAATGACAATAGTACAAGCAGACACAAAGCCAAGCAAAAAGCGTTTAGCATCCCTTGATGCTTTACGTGGCATGGATATGTTTTGGATTTTAGGTGGGCAATCTATTTTTGCCGCTTTATTTGTTTTAACCGGTTGGACTGGTTGGCAGATATTTGAAGCGCATACACTACACAGTGCGTGGCATGGGTTCACATTTTATGATTTAATTTTTCCGCTATTTATCTTTTTATCCGGCGTAACAATGGGCTTAGCGCCTAAGCGTATTGACCACTTACCATGGGATGAACGAAAGGTTCATTATCGTAAAGCTGTGAAACGCTTACTTTTACTGTGTGCTTTAGGAATTATGTACAATCATGGTTGGGGGACAGGTATCCCTTTAGCCTTTGACGAAATCCGTTATACCAGTGTATTGGGGCGTATTGCTGTTGCATGGTTTTTTTGCGCTATGTTGGTATGGCATACCAGTATTCGCACACAAGTATTTATTGCAGTTGGTTTATTATTAGGGTATTGGATTTTAATGTGTTTTATTCCTGTGCCAGGTGGTGTAGCAGGGGATTTAAGTGCAGTTGGCAGTTGGAATGCATGGTTTGATAAACACTTTTTACCGGGTATTAGTTATCAAAACCGTCCTGTAGATCCTGAAGGAGTTTTATCAAGTTTACCTGCAATTATTAATGCTATGGCAGGGGTTTTTGCAGGACAGTTAATTATCCGAGCATCAAAAATTGGTGAGTGGAAAACGGCTGGAATTTTGTTTGGGGCAGGAGTTGTAAGCGTTTGCTTAGGTTGGCTTTGGGATTTACAGTTTCCAGTTAACAAAGAATTATGGACCAGCTCATTTGTACTTGTAACTGTTGGTTGGAGTGCAATATTACTCGCGATTTTTTATGCTCTGGTTGATATTTTAAATGGCCAAAAATTAGCGTACCCATTTGTAATTATAGGTGTTAACTCAATTATTATTTATATAGCGTCAAGTTTAGTTAACTGGAGTTACATCAGTCGTAGTGTATTTGGCGGTTTTATTAATGCAGCTCCAGCGCCATGGCAGCCTTTAATTGCTGTTATCGCTCTGTTATTAGTACAGATCCTAGTATTACATTGGATGAATAAACGGAAGATTTTTGTCAGCGTTTAAAACGGTCAATAAAATAATTGTAGAAATATAAAATTTTTATTCACTTTTACTTTACAAATAAAAGTGGAATAGTAATAATGACAGCGTTGTCATAATGGTGTTGACCAAATAGTGTATCTTTGTTTGGTTTGATCTAAGACCCAATCCGATTGCACATGGGGTTGGGGCTTAGATCCCATTTTTTCATCAACTAATTTAATAACTGAGCAAACTAATATGCAAATAGTAATTTTAAATGATGCAGCAACCGTAGCAGCATATGGCGCAAATATTTTCGCAACACAATTACAAAACAAACCAACATCAGTGCTCGGTTTAGCAACGGGCTCTACGCCAGTTGCGTTATATCAACAATTAATCGCTAAAAATACAGCGGGTGAAATTTCATTTTCACATGTAACAACGTTTAACTTAGACGAATACTTAGGTTTAGCGGGCGATCATCCACAAAGCTACCGTTACTTTATGAATGAGCAATTGTTTAGCCATATTGATATTAATAAAGAAAACACCTTTGTACCGCCTGGCGATGCTGTTAATCCAATTACAGCATGTAAAGAATATGAAGATAGAATTACAGCAGCAGGTGGCGTAGATATACAGTTACTTGGTATTGGTCGTAATGGTCATATAGGTTTTAACGAACCTTCATCAGGTCTTTGTTCACGCACGCGTGTAAAAACGCTTACAAAAGCAACGGTTGATGATAACGCTCGTTTTTTTGCTGGCGATGAATATCAACCTCATCTATCAATTACGATGGGAATTGGTACGATTTTAGAAGCTAAAAAAGTTGTTTTACTTGCAACAGGTGAAAATAAAGCGGATGCCGTCTATGCGATGGTCGAAGGGCCATTAATGGCTAAATGCCCCGCGTCTGCACTACAACTACATAAAGATGCCGTTATCGTGATTGATAAAGCCGCAGCAAGCAAACTTGAAGATTTAGAGTTTTATCAGCATATCGAAGCTGAAAATCAAAAATTACAGGCGCAGTTAGCGACTTTATAAAAATAAAGAATTTATTGTGTGTTCAAAAAAGTCCGTAAGGGCTTTTTTTTTTGCCTATAGAACGCTAAGTATTAAGTGGGTTTTGTTATCGTGTTATGTTAATTTTAGCCATCTAAATGATAAAAGGATGAGCATGCTTAATTACAGTCAGATGTCACTCGATCGTGCCTCTAATCTGCGTAAAGATCCAATTTGGTTAGCGGCGCAAGTAAATGAGCAAAGCCGCTGGTTATTGGTAAATCATAATCACACATTATTTGATTTAAATAGTGTGGCGGTTACATTTTTAAATTTTAATACCGTCAAAAATTTAGATTTAACAGCAGCAATATTTTTAGGGCTAGATCAGCAAGATATCAGTTATTTTGCTCTTGATGTGAGTGCGCTAGAAGAAGCCTTGTTAGTAAAACTGATCGGTGATGCTGAGTTTGTCGATATTCGTCGTTATGGAGTTCAAGTTGCGCTTGAAGAAGGCTCAATGGCTGCACTTGCAAGAGGTTTATGCTATTGGCATGCAACACATCGTTTTTGTGGTCGCTGTGGTTACCAAAATCATTTAGTCGAAGGTGGACATTCACGTTTGTGTGTCAATGAACAATGTAAACATCAAACCTTTCCGCGCACAGATCCTGCAGTAATTATGGTTGTTACACGTACCTTTGCAGATGGCGTTGAACGTTGTTTGTTAGGCCGCCAAGCTGTGTGGGCTCCAGGTATGTACTCGTCTTTAGCTGGTTTTGTAGATCCAGGGGAAACGCTTGAACAAGCTGTCGCGCGTGAGGTGATGGAAGAGGCGGGTATTATAGTTGAAAATGTTCGTTATATTGCCTCACAACCTTGGCCATTCCCTTCTTCAATTATGTTAGGCTTTATAGCAGAAGCGGTTACAGAAGAAATTCAAGTTGATAAAGATGAACTCGATGATGCGCAGTGGTTTAGTCGTGAAGAGCTCGCTAAATTTGGCAATTGGCACGAAGAAGGGGAGCATTTAAAGTTACCTAGAGCTGATTCTATTTCGCGCTATTTAATCGACTATTGGCGTGAACTGCAAGATCAAGCATAGTGTAGAGTATGTTCTATCGAAATATTTTAAGGATTAATAATGACAACAAGTAATAAAAACACGCTGTTAGTGAGCACTGGACGTAAGAAGGCTTATACTCATGGGGTGGTTAATCCAGTAGTGCAACGGGCATCGACGGTTGTTTTTGATTCAGTGGCAGAGCTTAAAGAAGCGGCAAAAAATCGTGGCGATAAAACACTTTTTTATGGTCGTCGTGGTACTACTACACATTTTGCATTACAAGAAGCTATCACTGAGCTTGAAGGAGGGGAGGGATGTGCGCTTTATCCATGTGGGGCTGCGGCAATTAGCAGTACACTCTTGGCTTTTTTGAAGGCGGGCGATCATATCTTAATGGCAGATAATGCTTATGAACCAACGCGTGATTTTTGCGATAAAATTTTAGCTGACTTTGGCGTTGAGACGACCTATTATCCACCGACAATCGGAGCTGATATTAAAGCGCTACTCAAAGACAACACTAAAGTGCTGTTTTTAGAGTCGCCTGGTTCTATCACCATGGAAATTCAAGATGTGCCGGCCATGGTTGCAGTTGCCAATGAGCATGGGGTAATGACGATGCTTGATAACACCTATGGCAATGGCTTGCATTATCGCCCATTAGAACACGGTGTTGATATTAGCATTCAAGCGGCAACTAAATACATTGTGGGTCACTCTGACGTGATGATGGGCGTTGCTGTAGCCAATAAAAAATACTGGCCAACGTTACGTGAACAATCTTATTTACTTGGTCAATGTACCTCGGCTGATGACGCTTATTTAGCGTTAAGAGGCCTGCGGACTATGGCGGTGCGCTTAAATCAGCATGAACAAGCCGCAATTGAGGTTGCGAAGTGGTTAGAGCAGCATCCACTGGTTGACCATATTCGTCATCCAGCATTTGCAACGTGTCCGGGTCATGAGTTTTTTAAGCGTGATTTTGATGGTAGTAATGGCTTGTTTTCTTTTGTTATGAAACAAGGGAACCAAAGCGCGATAGATGCCTTTTTAGACAGTTTAGAGCATTTTAAAATGGGCTTTTCGTGGGGCGGCTTTGAAAGTTTAGTAACGGCTAACTTAACTATGAAGGGATTACGCTCAGTAACGGGTTGGACGCAAGGGCCTGTGATCCGTTTACATATAGGCCTTGAAGACGTGGACGATTTGATTGCTGATTTAAGCCAAGCACTCGATATATACCAACAGAATTTGTAGCCAGCGGATCGATAAGGCTACATTATTTGTTACAAAGCTCGTATTAATACGGGCTTTTTTTTGCTAGTAATTCAACACGTTTGCCCTTAGTGTAGCTGTATATTGATTAATAAGGAATATTTGTGACGCAACTCCACCCCCAGCGATTATTAAAGATTGCCCAGTTTGAACTCGTGCGATTATTTTTAACCAAACGTGGCTTACTTGCTGTTGCCGCATTTTCGATTTGTTGGTTATTGATTTTACGCTATCCGATAGGTCAAGCTGTCAGCTTAATAAATTCGCCTCAAATAGCCGATTTTGCACAACAAGTGTTTGGTGCTATTGGGCTGAGTAAATTACTCGATTGGCCTGAAGCTGAATTAGCTATGTATTGGTTAATTGCATTGTATAGCTTTCCCAGTTTTTGCTTGTTTTTATGTAGCGACCAGCTTGTCGGTGATAAACAACGAGGAACACTACGGTTTTTGTCGTTACGAGCGACTCGTAATGAAATGTTATTTGGCCGCTTTTTAGGACAAGTATTTATTTTAGCAGCATTACTACTTGTTACCTTGGTAGCTTCAGTTGCGGTTATGGTATTTAGAGATCCAGCATTATTGGCCAGTGGCATAAGTCGCAGCTTTGTTTTGTTCTTTTATTTATTAATTGCAGTTTTACCCTTTATAGCATTAATGACGTTGTTAAATACTTTTGCACGCTCAGCGCGTTTAGCTGTGGTACTGGCCGTATTATTTTTTGCTGGCGGGAATATTGTGGTCAGTATTTTAAGCTGGCAAATCCCCGTTTTGGTAATGCTTGATTATGTTTTCCCTGGTATACAACTTGATCAAATGGCTGGGCAAAACGCAGGAATATTTAATAGCATTGGCATACCGTTGATACAAACTACCGTGATGCTAGCGATTGCTCAGCGCATTTTTGCAAGGAGTTCTCTATGAGCACATTAATACACGCAACAGGTTTAACTAAGCTCTATGGTAATAAATTAGCCCTTGATCAGGTAAGTTTTGAAATACAACAAGGCGCGCCAGTAGCACTGGTTGGGCCAAATGGGGCAGGTAAAACCACCTTGTTTAGTTTGTTATGCGGTTATATTTTACCAACAAAAGGCACGCTTAATATTATCGGGCATAACCCAGGTAGTAGTGACTTATTTGGCAAGCTCAGTGCGTTACCACAAGATGCTCAACTTGATCCGCGCTTTAGTATCGCTCATCAACTAGCGTTTTATGGCCAGCTGCAAGGACTATCAAATAAGCAAAGCCAAGCAGAAGCGATCCGCGTACTTGAGTTAGTCGGGCTAGCTGACGTGGCTAAACAGCGTTCTGATGATTTATCACATGGCATGCGTAAACGTGTCACCATAGGTCAGGCGCTGATCGGAAAACCACAAATTGTTATGTTGGATGAAGCAACCGCTGGGCTTGATCCTATTCATGCTCGCGAGGTTCGCGAGGTGGTTGCGAACCTTAGCAGTGAGGCTACCTTCATTTTAAGCTCACATGATTTAACTGAGCTAGAACGCTTATGTTCACATGTATTGCACCTTGATAAAGGCAAGCTTACAGAGCATCCAACGCACAGTGATAATAATGAGCTGGAGTTTGGATTTATTACATTATTATTGAGCGAGCATTACCCGGATGTTGAAGCAAAAATCCATGCTTTAGCACAAGTGTCAAAGGTATATATGAGTCAAGCCAAAGAATATGTTATTGAGTACCAGAAAACGGCGACACCATTTGATATAGTCATACTGCAACATTGTTATCAGCAAGGTTGGCGTTACCGCCAATTGGTAAACGGACATACATTAGAAAATCAAATATTTAAACAGGAGCAAGTGTAGTAAAGAAAGTGCCAGCCATTTTGATCCGGATGCTGAATTCAAGATGTGAGTTGGCTCTGTTCCAACACCGAACAGTTAAGACTTTGAATCGGCTTGTAATATCACTGTTCCGTACCTCTTGATGACCTATCAAGAGGTGCTTTCAGCATAATTGGGCGCTTAACACCTAGCGGTTAACATCCTTACTCGCTAGGTTGTTTGTACACTTCCTTACAGTATCTTACATTTTTTCAATTAAATACAGTTACTTAGTTAAGTTTTGATTCAGTTTTCTCGCGTTACGATGTACCCCGTCTTAACCAACCGGTTAAACGCTAAACTTGTAGCAATAAAACAATATAAAATTGGGAAATCTATTTATGAAAAAATTAGCAGTTATTATTTCGAGTATTCTTCTTTCTAGTGCCGCGATGGCTGCGGATAACTACCAGTCAATCAGTCATTTAGGCTATCAGGACACTGATAGAAACGATACAATAAGTGTTGATTCAACATATTACTTCTCACCAAAGGCAACATTAGGTCCTTACGATCAATTTGAGTACATTAATAAGCAAACCAATGTATATGGTTCATACAATAATGATGACTTTCGTGATATAACAGATATTGGTGGTGAGTACTTCACTGAAAATTTTGTTGTAGGTGCCAAGTACCGTAACTTTAATGGTGATGGTGTTTCAAGTATAGACATAATAAATGTATCAGCAGGTTACTTTTTTAATCCAAATTTATTATTAAAGGCGACATTAACTGATGTTGAAGATGGCGATACTTCAGTGATGTTTGAACTTGCTTATGATCATAAACTTAATAGCACAGATTACATCGGTTTCACTGTAACATCTGATGACGAGTTTGATTACCGCGCCGTGAACGCTAAATACTTCATGGATCTTAAGCAAGGTAACTACCTAACTGTTGAAGGTACTGTTGTAGATACTGATAAGGATGGTAGCTCATGGGTACTTGGTTCAAACTACTACTTCACAAAAGCAACATCAGCGTTTGTTACATTTAATAAAAACGATGATTACACCGTTGGAGCACAACATTTCTTCAACAAAAATGTTGGTTTAAAAGCGGGTTACGGTAATAACTGGGATGATTCAGGCGCTGATGCTTACTTTGCAAATGTAAGCCTACAGTTCTAATTAAACTGTAATATTAGTACAGCAATATTTAAAAGCCCGCTCAATTGAGCGGGCTTTGTTATTTTTAAACGTTAATTATATTTACCAACCACATTGACGGCTTTTATTTTGCTCATCTAGGTATTTTTGCAGTGGTGCAAAGTAATCAAGCAGGGCTGTTGCATCCATTTCAGGTTTACCTGTTATAGAGGCTAATGCTTCTTGCCAAGGGCGGCTTGAGCCCATTTCTAGCATCGCATTGAGTTTTTCACCGGCTGCTTGTGAGTTATAAACCGAACAACGATGAATGGCTTCTTTATTACCTGCTATTTCACATAAACTACGATGGAAATCAAACTGTAAAATATGCGCTAAGAAATAACGGGTATAGGGTGTATTGCCTGGTACATGGTATTTTGCACCTGGATCAAAATCAGTTTCGCTACGTGCAATGGGTGCTTGTACACCTTGGTATTTTTCACGTAATTCCCACCATGCCTTATTGTAATTTTCAGGTGCTACTTCACCTGAAAATACTTGCCAACGCCATTGATCGACAAGTAAACCAAATGGAATAAACGCTACTTTATCCAGCGCCATTTTCATCAGTAAGCCAATGTCTTTTGATTCATCAGGCTCTTGCTCTAATAAACCAATTTCTTTTAAGTAACTAGGTGTTACCGAAAGCGCAATGGTATCGCCAATGGCTTCGTGAAAACCGTCGTTAGCACTTTCTTGATAATAAAGTGGTTGGGTATTGTAAGCGCGTTGATAGAAGTTGTGGCCTAACTCATGGTGAATAACCGAAAACTCTTCGCCTGTACGTTGAATACACATTTTAATGCGTAAATCGTCTTTACTATCTATATTCCACGCCGAGGCATGACACTGTACATCGCGATCAGCAGGTTTGGTGAATAACGAACGTTCATAAAAGGTTTTAGGTAAAGGCGCAAATCCCATCGAGGTGAAGAATTTTTCAGCGCCTTGCACCATTTTTAATTCATCATAGTTATGTTCAGCTAATAATGCAGTTACATCATAACCCGGGTCGGCATTTTCAGGTGCGACTACATCATAAATGTTGCCCCACGATTGCGCCCACATATTACCTAATAAATGCGCTGGGATAGGTTGGTCTTGGGGTACTTTGTCTTCACCGTATTTTTCACCTAACTTGGCACGAACATGACAATGCAGCGAATCATATAATGGTTTTACTTGCCCCCAAATACGATCAAGTTCTTTGGCAAAATCATCTGCTGGCATATCATACTTACTGCGCCACATTGCACCAGTGTCTGCATAACCAAGCTCTTTAGCGCCTTCATTGGTTAATACAACTTGTTGTTCATACAGTGGCCGCATTGGTTTTGATACCTGGCGCCAACCTTGCCATAAATCAAGCAGTTCGTTGTAATCACGGCTGGTGGCCATGGTTGCAGTCATATCACCTAAGCTTAAACAGCTACCATCGTCTTTACAATATTTACCTTTTCCATATATACCGCCAAGTTCAGCGACAAGCTGTGATAGTTTTGCTGTTTTTTCTGTATCTTGTGGGGCAGGTAAAGTCAGTGCCAATTTTAATTTGTCGAGTTTACGGCGTGCGTCGTAATCAAGTTTGAGTGAGTCAAACTGTGCAGCTTCGTTAGCAAGGCGAACCACCGCTTCGGTCATTTTACGATTTACTTCAGCTGACAAGGCTGATGTATCGTGGGTAATAAAATTTGCGTATATCCATTCTGCGCGGCTTGATTCTAAATATAGAGTACTGAGTTCTTGCTCAGTCGTATCTAAAAAGGCGTGCGCGTCTTTTGCAGTAACTGGCGCTGGGCTTGCAGCTTGAGTTACTGGTTTTTTGGCTTCTTGGTTACAGCCACTTAGTGCTAATGTGCTGGCAACCATTATTGCACTCAAACTGAGCTTAAAATGTGGAGTAGTCATGTTGATCCTTATATTTGTTATTTATCGTGTAAGATGATAGCAGCGTCACTGTGTTAGGGAAAGTTTATCAATAGCTGGAGGCTCTGTGTAGGGTAATGCAAGTTTACGGTGGCATTGTATTTATTAAAGGATAGGTCATAATTAAACCAATGCATTTCATTTATTAATAAGGATAGTTGTCATGTCAGTATTTATCTTGTTACTGGTGTTGGTGATAGTTATTTTTGCGGTGAAAGATATCCGCTTAAATCTCGTCAGTCGGCCGACATTTAAAATGTTTAAAAAAGTATTACCGCCGCTTTCGCAAACTGAGCGTGAAGCGATGGAAGCGGGCGACGTATGGTGGGATGGAGAACTATTTAGTGGCAATCCTGATTGGCAAGTACTTCATAGCTACCCAAAGCCAGAGTTGAGCGAAAAAGAACGAATGTTTTTAGATAATGAAGTGGAAACACTGTTGTCGATGCTTGATGACTATCACATTGTGCAAAAAGATAAAGACTTGCCAGCAGAAGTATGGGATTACCTAAAGAACCAAGGTTTTTTTGCGCTGATCATTCCTGAAAAATTTGGCGGACGCCAGTTTTCAGCAATCGCAAACTCAACCATTGTGGCTAAAATAGCCACTAAAAGCTTAACCGCAGCAGTCACCGTGATGGTGCCTAATAGCTTAGGCCCGGGTGAATTGTTATTTCATTATGGTACACAAGAGCAGCAAGAACGCTGGTTACCTTCACTTGCGAAGGGGGATGATGTGCCATGTTTTGCTCTAACAGGCCCTGAAGCTGGCTCTGATGCGGGCAGTATTCCTGATTCAGGCGTAGTGTGTAAAGGTGAATTTGAAGGCCAAGAAGTGATAGGGTTACGATTAAATTGGTCAAAACGCTATATTACGCTTGCACCCGTAGCAACGGTTCTTGGACTTGCGTTTAAAATGTATGACCCAGATGGATTGCTTGGTAAACATAAAGAGCTAGGCATAACCTGTGCGCTGATCCCAACAGATCACCCTGGTGTGGAAACGGGGGAGCGCCATTATCCACTGAATATGGCGTTTATGAATGGTACAACTTACGGTAAAGATGTGTTTATTCCGCTTGATTGGATCATTGGTGGTCAACAAGGTGCTGGGCGAGGCTGGCGGATGTTGGTTGAGTGTTTAAGTGCTGGGCGCGGTATTTCATTACCCGCACTGAGCAGTGCAACTGGGCACTTATGTGCACGTATGACATCAGCCTATGCAATGGTACGTCAACAATTTGGTGTTTCTATCGGGCAGTTTGAAGGCGTACAAGAGGCACTGGCTCGTATCGGTGGACTAACCTATAGCCTTGAATCATGTCGCTTAATGACTGCCGGAGCCATTGATTTAAAATTAAGCCCATCAGTGGTGACTGCGATAGCCAAATACCATATGACTGAAATGGGCCGTACGGTGATGAATGATGCAATGGATATTCACTCAGGCAAAGGAATACAAGTTGGGCCAAATAATTATTTAGCCCACGGTTATATGGGTATTCCGGTCTCAATTACTGTTGAAGGGGCGAATATTTTAACCCGTAACTTGATGATTTTTGGACAAGGTGCAACCCGTTGCCACCCATTTGTACTCAAAGAAATGGAAGCTGCAGCAATGGAAGATGATGATCTTGCGTTAAAAGAATTTGATTCATTATTACTGCAACATATTTTATTTACCGCTATTAACGCAAGTATGGCTTTTATACATGGATTAACGCGCAGCTATTTTGCAAAATCGCCTGTGTGTGGTGCAACAGCAACGTATTATAAGCAACTAGGGCGTATGAGTCGTGGGCTTGCTTTTAGTACTGACGTGGCCATGTTAGTACTTGGTGGCGAGCTTAAACGCAAAGAGATGATTTCAGCGCGTTTAGGGGATGTATTAAGTCATTTATACTTGGCATCTTGTGTATTAAAACGTTTTGAAGACGAGGGGCGTCAACAAGCTGATCTTCCGTTCGTAAAATATGCGATTGAATTGTCATTGTTTGAAATTGGCCAAGCATTTGACGGTTTTTTCAAAAACTTTTCAAACCCGGTTGTTAATTTCATTTTAAAACGTATTGTATTTCCGCTTGGAAATCATTACCAGCGGCCAAGTGATGAGCTTGCGCAAGAAATTTGTGAACATATGACGCAACCAGGGGTATTTAGAAACCGCTTAACCCATTTATGTTATGTAGATGATAAAGCGGGTACTGGGGTGATGGAGAATGCGTTTATGGCGATGCATAATACCAGCGCTGCCTTTAAACGATTGAAGAAATGGCAACGCGACGGCACCCTTAATCGTAATCATGATATAGCAACGGCAATCGACAGTGCGCTTGAAAAACAGTTAATAACTGATGAGCAAGGCAAAAAGCTACATGCTGCAAATAATCTACGCAAACAGGCAATTGCGGTAGATAATTATCAGCCTGGTGAACTGTAATATCAAAAACTAAAAAGCCTTGCTGTGAGCAAGGCTTTTTAAGCTAGCTAAATATTTAGTATAAAGCGTTAACGTGCAAATGGATCGGCATTGATTTTATCAACATACCAATTGCCTTTTTTACGCACCATTTTTACGCTGCGCATATCATCAACTTTATTCCCATTGAAGTGGCCGGTGAAAATAAGGTTGATATTGGCTTTATCACCGTATTGCTCTCTTAAGCTCATATTTGTCATATCGACTTCAATGACGACATTATCGTATTGCATGTTGACTAAATTACGGGCAAATTGTTTAGAGGTGCCATATGATTTCATGATCCGTGCCATTTTAGGTGTCGCCATGGTAGTGGCTTTACTCAGATCCTGTTTGTTATAAAGTGTATCAAAAAATAGGGCAGCGCTGTTTCCTGGAGTATTCTTCTCACCTTTTGGTGCGTCGTCACCACCGCAGCCGCTCAGTAGTAATAAAAATGTAGCAGTAAACAGAGTTATAAATAATTTCATTAGGTAAATAGACTTGTTAGTGATGATTTAGTGTGTGATGAAATGCGACAGATGTAAAGTTTACGGTAAGAATTAGTGATATTAGTACAAAAAATAATAAAAAAGGATGCATTTAGCATCCTTTTTCAAAGTAAATACAATTATTGCACAAGCTCTTGTTCAGAAAATTCTTCAGCAAAAAGTGGGCTTGATAAATAACGTTCAGTAGCACTTGGTAAAATAACTACGACATTTTTACCAGCATTTTCAGGTAATTCTGCAATACGCTTAGCGGCAACAACCGCAGCGCCCGATGAAATACCGACTAAGATACCTTCATCTTTCATAAGCTTGTGAGCCATTTCGATGGCTTCCTCGTTTGACACAAGTTCAGCACCATCAATGACACTAAGGTCTAAGTTACCTGGGATGAAGCCTGCACCAATACCTTGAATTTTATGAGGGCCAGGTTTAATTTCTTCACCCGCTAACGTTTGGCTAATAACGGGTGAATTTGTCGGCTCTACAGCGATTGATTTAACATCAAGGCCTTTTTCAAGTTTTAAATAACGGCTAACACCCGTAATAGTACCACCCGTGCCAACACCTGCGACGAAGAAATCAACGTTACCGTCAGTTGCTGTGAAAATTTCAGGGCCTGTTGTTTCAAAGTGAATTTTTGGATTTGCAGGGTTTTCAAACTGTTGTAACAGGATGAACTTTTCAGGAGCGCTGGCTTGAATTTCTTTTGCTTTTTCAATTGCCCCATTCATACCTTTAGCACCATCAGTTAATACTAAATTAGCACCTAAGGCTTTTAGTAATTTACGGCGCTCAAGGCTCATGGTATTTGGCATAGTAAGTGTTAATTTGTAACCACGAGAGGCTGCTACAAAAGCAAGCGCAATACCTGTATTGCCTGATGTAGGCTCTATGAGTTCTTTATCTTTTGTCAGCTCTCCTGATTTTTCAGCTTCCCAGATCATTGAGGCACCAATACGGCATTTGACACTAAAGCTAGGATTACGAGATTCTATTTTTGCAAAAATATTACCTGTCGTTACACGGTTTAGTTTTACTAACGGTGTGTTACCAATACTGAGTGAGTTATCTTCAAAAATAGTAGACATAATGTTCCTTTAGGTGCAATTTATTCAGTCGTGACCGATTTTTATGTTTTCGATCTGTAATAGTGACACTTTACTGCTGAATTAAAAAAACTAAAGTAAAGTTTGGCTATAAGATATATCTATTCGGCTTATAACTGAATGAAATAAAAAATAGCGAGAGCTTATATGTATAGTTATTAAAATAAAAATCCTATCAGTTATGCTGATATAAATTCTTAGGGAGACAAATACTGACCAATATTAACATGTGCTAGATCATAATAAATTGTTTATTTGATATTATAATGAGTAAATTAAACGGTGTTTAACAGTAAAGGTGATGGTATTTTGTGCAAACAAGCCGTTGTTGAGCGGTTTTAAGATACATATAATTAAAAACATGTTAAAAACACATCCACCAAAAATTATAAAGTGATCACAATGACATTAATCTTAAAATTAATTGCCGGCATATTGGGCGGTATTTTAGTGGGCTTATATGTTCCACTGACAGGAGTTGAACTCCTTTACACAGTAAAAGAAATAATTGGCCAGCTGATCACTTTTACTATTCCACTCATTATTTTATTTTTTATAGCATCAGGAATTGCTGGTTTACCGAAAGGTTCAGGGCATTTGTTAGGTAAAACCGTTGGTTTTGCATATGGTTCAACGATCATAGCAGGCACGCTTGCGGTGTTAGTTGTTAGTGCAATTATCCCGTTATTTGATGGTGGTTTAACCTTTGAAGCTGAAATAGCCACCGAAGTGGCAAGCTTTATTGATTTAGAGATCCCACCATTAATGGGTGTTATGACCGCGCTTGCGACAGCGTTTGTGTTTGGTATCGGTATGAGTCAATTAGAGCTAGAGACCTTGAAAAAAGTATCGGATCAGGGCCGCGATGTGATTGATGGTTTGCTAGCAAAAGTTATTATTCCAGCATTACCGTTTTATATTGCAGGTGTGTTTGCTGAGATGACAGTTGCAGGCACTGTTGTTGATACCTTACAAACGTTTGGTGTGGTGTTGATTGCTGCATTAATCATGCATTGGGTATGGTTAAGTATTCTTTACATCGGTACGGGTATCTTACTAAAACGCAACCCAGTTGAATTAATTAAAAATATGCTGCCAGCTTACTTTACAGCCTTAGGCACTATGTCTAGCGCTGCGACTATTCCAGTGTCTTTACGCTCAAGCAAAGCAAATAATGTAAAAGAAGATGTTGCTAACTTTACTGTACCTCTGTGTGCGACTATCCATCTATCTGGCTCAACGATCACTATCGTTACTTGCGCGATGGCGGTGATGTTTTTATCACCAAATATGGATGTACCATCATTATTTGGGATGTTGCCGTTTATTATGATGCTAGGTGTGGTAATGATTGCCGCGCCGGGTGCTCCGGGTGGAGCAGTCATGTCAGCGCTGGGTTTATTAACCAGCATGCTCGGTTTCAATGAAGGTGCTGTGGCACTAATGATCGCGCTTTATCTGGCTCAGGATAGTTTTGGTACAGCCTGCAATGTTACCGGTGATGGAGTAATTGCCTTGTGGGTTGACCGCTTCAGTGAAAAAACATCATCTTAAATTAGTTATTTGAAACGATATTAGAGTTATCGTTTCAGATTTTCTGTGTTAGTGTGACAAATTAAATAGTCATACTGACATGCTGTTAGGTTATATGAGGGTGTCCCATTGATTAATGTACTTTTAGTTGATGACCATGAGCTCGTACGAACGGGTATCAAACGTATTTTAGATGATGTTCGTGGATTTAAAGTAATTGGTGAAGCTAAAACAGGTGAAGAAGCGGTACAATTTTGCCGTCAGCACTCTCCTGATATTGTGCTAATGGACATGAATATGCCAGGTATTGGCGGATTAGAAGCGACCAAGAAAATTTGTCGCTATTGCCCTGATGTGAAAATTATAGTGTTAACTGTACATTGTGAAGACCCATTCCCAAGTAAAGTGATGCAAATTGGCGCTCATGGTTACTTAACCAAAGGGGCGGGCTCTGATGAAATGGTGAATGCAATTCGTGCAGTAAATGCAGGACAACGTTACATTGCACCAGAAATAGCGCAACAAATTGCCCTCGCGCAGGTGACGGGTCGTACTGACGAAAGTCCATTTCAGAGTTTATCTGAACGTGAATTACAGATCATGCTAATGATCACTAAAGGTGAAAAGGTGCAGGACATTGCCGAACGCCTTAATTTAAGTTCTAAAACAGTGAATAGTTATCGCTATAGAATGTTTGAAAAGTTGAATGTGGGTGGTGATGTTGAACTAACTCATTTGGCTATTCGTCATAAGATGATCGACATCGACAGCGCTCACTAGTGTTACCCCATGGCAGAATTTGATCACGCCCATTTCTTAAAAACACTATCAAGCGAGCCTGGCGTTTATTGGATGCTTGATAGTGATGATAAAGTTATTTATGTTGGTAAAGCGAAAAATCTTAAAAAGCGTGTCAGTAGCTATTTTCGTAGCAATGTTACGGATGGCAAAACCCGTGCTTTAGTCAGTAACATTAGTGATATTGATATCACTTTAACCAATACTGAAACCGAAGCTTTACTGCTAGAAAATAACTTAATAAAAAAATATCAGCCACGTTACAACATTTTACTGCGTGATGATAAATCCTATCCGTATATTTTATTAACTGCTCACAAACATCCAAGACTTGCATTTCATCGCGGTGGTCGCAAAGTGAAAGGCGAGTACTTTGGTCCATTTCCAAGTGCTGGCGCTGTCTCTGAAAGTTTGCGGTTAATGCAGAAAATATTTCCTGTTCGTCAATGTGAAGATGCGTATTATCGCGTTCGCAGCCGACCTTGTTTGCAATTTCAATTAAAGCGTTGCTCAGCACCGTGCGTTGGCGAGGTTACTGATGATGAATATAGCCAGCAAGTAGATTTTGTGCGCAAGTTTCTAGCTGGTAAATCTCATGAAGTCATCGCCGCGTTGATCTCTAAAATGGAAGCTGCGAGCCACGCTTTGCAATTTGAACTGGCGGCTAAAATACGCGATCAAATAATGCTGCTACGTAAAATGCAAGAGCAACAATCAATATCAGGTAATTATGCCGAAATGGATGTTGTGGGTTTTGCTCATTTAAATGGGCTTAATGGCATTCATTTGTTGATGATCCGCGATCATAAAGTACTCGGTAGCAAAACCTATTTTCCAAAAGTACCGAAAGATTCACAGCAACAAGAAATACTCGCTTCATTTCTTGGGCAATATTATTTAGCCCCAGGTGCAACTGGGCGCATTGCTAAAGAAGTGATTTTGCCATTTGCACTTGATGAAGTTGATGTACTCAGTGAAGCATTAAGCCAAGTGAGTGAACGCAAAGTCACTTTAAAAACTGTTACACGTGGTGAGCGCGCACAATACTTACAACTTGCTAATAAGAATGCGCTTAATAGTATTACGGTTAAGCAAAGTACCCAGGATTCGATTAATAAGCGCTACGCACAACTCAAAGCGACGTTAGGGCTCGATGATATTAATCGTATGGAATGTTTTGATATCAGCCATACCATGGGAGAAAACACCGTGGCCAGTTGTGTGGTATTTGATTCGCAAGGCCCTAACAATAAAGAATATCGACGTTTTAATGTGACAGGGATCACCGGTGGTGATGATTACGCTGCTATGGAGTTTGCATTAAACAAGCGTTACAACAAGTTAGTAGATGAAGATAAAATTCCAGATGTTATTTTTATCGATGGTGGTAAGGGGCAATTATCGCGGGCTGAGCAATACTTTGCTACTTGGCCACATGCAAAAATGCCATTACTAGTTGGTGTAGCAAAAGGCACCAGCCGAAAACCTGGGCTTGAAACGCTGTTAATTGATGGAGGTCGGAAAACAATTCCAATGGATTCGGATGCACCGGCGCTACATTTGATCCAACATATTCGCGATGAATCACATCGCTTTGCCATTGCTGGGCATCGTAATAAGCGCCAAAAACAGCGGACACAATCATTATTAGAAGAGATCAGCGGAGTTGGTTCTACGCGACGTCAAACATTATTAAAATTTTTAGGGGGCATGCAAGGAGTAAAAGCTGCTAATATAGACCAATTAAAGCAAGTACCCGGGATCAGCTCTGACATGGCTGAGAAGATATTTAACCATTTGCATGACAAAGGCTAGCCCTTCATGCGAATATAAAAAAAAGACATCCTCAAGTAGTTATGTGGAATATTCCAAACACAATCACAACATTTAGACTTTTTCTTATCCCCATTTTCTTGGTGGTATTTTACTTGCCTTACTCATGGGCTTTCTTTGCTGCCGCTTTTATTTTTTGGCTAGCATCAATCACTGATATTCTCGATGGCTATTTGGCGCGCAAGCTTGAGCAATCAACGCCTTTTGGTGCATTCTTAGACCCTGTTGCTGATAAAGTAATGGTGTGTACGGCATTGGTTGCATTGGCGAGTTATTATCAATCAATGTATATGACGATCCCAGCTTTAATTATAATAAGTAGAGAAATTGTTATTTCAGCACTTAGAGAATGGATGGCTGAACAAGGCAAACGCGGTAATGTGGCCGTATCTAGTATGGGTAAATTCAAAACAGCTGCGCAAATGTTAGCTATTATTGGACTCATTTGGCAGTACGATAGCTGGATGATGTATTTAAGTTACGCCTTATTATACATTGCAACCTTCTTAACGGTTACTTCTATGCTGCAATACTTGATAGCAGCATGGTCTGAATTGACTAAAAATTGAGTCTAAACGTATAATAACGCACCATTTTAGATAAAAAATAATCAAACAGTTCAAAACTAGCATTTTTTGTATTGACGCGTTTAATAATCTCTGTAGAATGCGTCCGTGTTGAGAGGGCATAGCCCTCTAGATAAACCAAGTAACACTAGGTGAGTAGTTAGAATGTTCTACTGCGGCATAGTCGCACAGTGACATACTAACAACTTGCAAGTATTAAGCGGCACTAGCTCAGTTGGTAGAGCGCGACCTTGCCAAGGTCGAGGTCACGAGTTCGAGCCTCGTGTGCCGCTCCAGTTTATCTCAAAGGCTAACCCAGATGTTGGGGCGGAATGGCAGAGTGGCCATGCACCGGATTGCAAATCCGTCTACCTCGGTTCGACTCCGGGTTCCGCCTCCATTTAAACACTCCACACGCTTTAAATAGCAAACTCGATGCCCGAGTGGTGGAATTGGTAGACACAAGGGATTTAAAATCCCTCGACTAACAAGTCGTGCCGGTTCAAGTCCGGCCTCGGGCACCACTTTGTGGTTTAGTTGCATATACCAAATGTAACTTTTAAAAATTTAGTAATTAGAATTAATATGATGCGGCACTAGCTCAGTTGGTAGAGCGCGACCTTGCCAAGGTCGAGGTCACGAGTTCGAGCCTCGTGTGCCGCTCCATATTAGTTTTATCCACTTGCTTTAAATAGCAAACTCGATGCCCGAGTGGTGGAATTGGTAGACACAAGGGATTTAAAATCCCTCGACTAACAAGTCGTGCCGGTTCAAGTCCGGCCTCGGGCACCACTTTAAATTACTTTACCAAGGTGATTTAGAGTTTATAAACAATATTTTGCGGTACTAGCTCAGTTGGTAGAGCGCGACCTTGCCAAGGTCGAGGTCACGAGTTCGAGCCTCGTGTACCGCTCCAAATTATTTGGAAATATTTAGGCGGAATGGCAGAGTGGCCATGCACCGGATTGCAAATCCGTTTACCCCGGTTCGACTCCGGGTTCCGCCTCCAACTCCAATAATTTACTCCACACGCTTTAATTAGCAAACTCGATGCCCGAGTGGTGGAATTGGTAGACACAAGGGATTTAAAATCCCTCGACTAACAAGTCGTGCCGGTTCAAGTCCGGCCTCGGGCACCACTTATTCTATCCTATAGTTACCTTGTTATTAAGTTTCTTCTAGTATACAAATTCACTATCATCCTTTCTGAGCGATAAATCACTTTGATTTTACCACTATCAGAGGCTGTGCTTAGTATATGTATAAACCAAAGTAGGCTCTAAGTGTCAGCATTAACTCCATTACAAAGCCAATACGCTTATTAAAAGCGTTGTGCTTGAACTGTTTAGATAATTACTAATAGACAGTGAAGGGGTACTAAATGACACTAATCTATTTAACAGGAGCATATGAGATGAGTGCTGTTATTAATAATAGTCATACGAGACTAAAACAATAAAAAACCCGAAACGACAATCGTTGTTTCGGGTTTTTTACTTAAAGTATTTTAAGCATAATTACTTATGCCAAATACCCTTTGGAATGGTTTTATTGAGCTTGTCGTTCTTGCTTGGATCAAACGTCGGTAACTTTCCTGCACGTCGTTGAGCGTTATAATCTTTGGCAAGCCATACCACAACGCCAGAAAGCATAAATAATGCTATTACGTTGACGATTGCCATTAAGCCCATAGAAACATCTGCTAATGTCCAAACTAGTGGTAATTCACCAAGGGTTCCAAACATCACCATACTTAATACTAATAGTCTAAAGATCAACATGCCAGATGCATGGTTATGCTCTAAGAATAATAAGTTCGTTTCAGCATAAGAGTAGTTAGCCACAATAGACGTAAAAGCGAAAAACAGTATAGCGATTGCAACAAATATCGCGCCCCAGCTACCTACATGCTCTTCAAGTGCTGCTTGCGTTAGCGCTATCCCTGTTACATCAGAGCCTGGTACTAATTGTTCTGATAATAAAATAAGAGCAGCTGTTGCAGTACAAATAACAATGGTATCTACAAATACACCTAACATTTGTACATAACCCTGAGAAGCAGGATGAGGTGGGTTTGGTGTCGCGGTTGCCGCAGCGTTAGCTGCGCTACCCATCCCCGCTTCGTTTGAGAATAATCCGCGCTTGATCCCTTGGATCATCGCTTGCATTACACCATAACCAATTGCACCGGCGCCGGCTTGCTCAATACCAAAGGCACTTCTAATTACATGCATAAATACATCAGGTAATTCAGTGTAATTTACAGCGCATATATACAGTGCAACGATAAGATAAGCGGCGGCCATAAATGGTACGGCTAATTCAGCAAACCGTGAAATTGTTTTTAGGCCACCGAATATAATGATGCCTGAGCCAATAACAAGTGCTATACCTACTATATAGTTAGGTATACCGAAAGCAACTTCAAAAGCTGCAGCGATAGAGTTTGATTGTACGGCGTTAAAAACTAAACCAAAGGCTAAAATTAAACACAGTGAGAACACTACACCCATCCAGCGTTTGCCAAGTCCGTATTCCATATAGTAAGCAGGGCCACCACGAAAGTTACCTTCTTCATCGCGTGTTTTATATGCCTGAGCCAATGTACTCTCTGCAAAGCTGGTTGCCATGCCGATTAAAGCAATTAGCCACATCCAGAAAATTGCACCAGCGCCACCTAAATATAACGCAACTGCTACACCTGCCATATTACCTGTGCCAACACGGGCGGCTAGAGAAGTACAAAAAGCTTGAAAAGATGAAATACCGTTGTTATCACACTGACGAGAATTGAACATGACTTTAATCATGTGGGGGAATTGAACAAATTGAATGAACTTGAGTTTAATAGTAAAAAAGAGTCCTGCCGCTATTAATAGGTAGACGAGAATATGACCCCAAAGCAGCCCACTAATACTATTTATTATATCTATCATGTTATATGCCTAATGAACGAGTTTAAAAAACAGCAGGCAACTTACCATAAGCAAAGCAGATAGTTTAGTTAAACGATGAAAAAAACAAAGTTATCCACAGTCTTTTGTGGGTAACGTGTGATTTTCTTTTGGGTATCTTGGTGGTCTAAAATAAATGCGAATTTAATGATAAAAACGCTTGCGTTAAAATCTGTTCTCCCTATAATGCGACCCCACTGAGACGGCAGAGCGCAACGCTTAGCGAGGCACGAGCTACTCAGTGAGTCGAGTAAAACTTAGTTCTGAAAACTTTTAAGT
>NZ_JABBMT010000003.1 GCF_012927645.1 Pseudoalteromonas arctica
CATGCAGTCATTTTCATGCGTGTAATTTGGGTTTAAGAGTGATGATTGCTGATTTACTGGATGAAATAAAAGTAACGTAGTCGTAAAACATTAATTATTGACCTAAAAAGTAAATCTAATAATACAGCTTTGCTTGTTAAATAAGAGTGGGTGTCAATTTTAGTTTTATTTCAATTTTAGTTTTTTAATTAGCATAAACCTTAAATTACTCAGTAGAAAAGTTAAAACTGCATCATGCAGTCATTTTCATGCGTGTAATTTGGGTTTAAGAGTGATGATTGCTGATTTACTGGATGAAATAAAAGTAACGTAGTCGTAAAACATTAATTATTGACCTAAAAAGTAAATCTAATAATACAGATTTGCTTGTTAAATTAGAGTGGGTGTCAATTTTAGTTTTATTATTATGCGAAAAATTACCCTGCTCTTTAATAAATTAGAGTGGGTGTCTCAAGTTTAGTAATTAAAAGTTTAACGGCAAGAGAGGTTTTTAAAAAGTACCCTCATGTTAAAAAGCAGTTATGGGGTGGAGAGTTTTGGTCAGATGGTTATTTTGCAAGTACGGTAGGCAAACATGGTGACGAATCAATGATAAGAGAGTATGTGAAAAACCAAGGAAATAATTATGACCAACTCCATTCGGATCATCAGTTAGCTATGTTCTAACGAAATACCCCGCTCACGAAGTGAGTTCTGCGTAGCAGAAGGGCTTGCCCCGGGGATGTTTATTTAGTAGTTTTACTAAGTAAAAACTTTTCATTTTGAAAAATTATGAATACAGAGGCCCAAGCCACTATGTTTGGTTTAATAAAAAAATACAGTGTACACATGTGCTCTGAAGTTAAAGGGATTATTACTTTAAACGGTAATCCAGTTGAGGGTGCTTTAATAAATCGCACTCTAGAATTTGCACACAAAGTTGAAAAAGAAGATCAGGTAATAACAGCTCCTGATGGTTCATTTTATTTACCTGAAGTCGTTATTGAATCAAAAATACCCGGTGATATGTTCTCGCATGAGGTTACTTATCAAACTATTACGGCTGTATATGCTGATAAAAAATACAAGCTTTGGGGTTCAAAGCTAAGCGGAATAAGTGAGCCTAGTGAATACAAACAAAAGCTGAGCAGTTTAAATGCTGATTTAGATTCTACAGAAGTAAACTTTGTTTTTCCTAATCATGAAAATCCAAATTTGGAGTTTGATGGTTCAAGTATTTGTAGATGGGAACATGATTTTGAAATTTATGAGATAGAAGATAGCGAAGATTACTTTAAAGATTTTTAAATAGAAAAGGAATTTACATGAATATTTTATCGCCAAGTGTAGCGGCACAATTAGCTGAATTCGCATATGATAGTATTGCAGCAGTATCAAAGAGCTCATCAAATATAGAGCCGAGTAGAATAATAAGTAAGCACTTTGTGTTTGATTCAAAAAAATCTGCTTTTACTGGAGTTTCAGGTACTGTAGCTGAGCACGTGCTAAATCATGCAACGGGTTTTGGCTTTTTTGGAGTTGGTTCTAAAGAAGGCGCCCATAAAGGTGAAGTTGTACTAACTTTTCGCGGTACAGCAGGTATTGCTGATACTTTGACGGATTTACATTGTGGTTTAACTGTTGGGCCAAATTATAAAGCAGTTCATGCTGGGTTTAACCGTACTTTTGAGTCTATCAAGCCTCAGTTAAAAGCTATATTGAGTAAGGTAGGTGGTCGCCCGGTTCATTGTGTTGGCCATAGCCTTGGTGGGGCATTAGCAACGTTAGCTGCAAATTGGATTAAAGCGCAATATAAAGTGCCTGTAAAATTATACACTTTTGGTTCTCCAAGAGTTGGTCATAACCCTTTTGCTATTCAAAGTGAAACCAGCCTAAATGGAATTTATAGGGCAGTACACCGAAGTGACCCTGTGCCTATGGTTCCTGTTTGGCCATTTGTTCATGCAGGGAATGAGTACAGAATAAGCACATGCGTTTCACTTACAGGTGCAGCACATAAAATGGCAGGAAATGCGCCTGGGTATATTAATACCGCATCGCTTTATCCTGATTATAAGAGTATGGAAAAGGGCTCTTTATCTAACTTAACGATGACACGTCTAAAATACAACAATCGCCACCATGCTTCTTTTAATGCTCATTGGGCTGAAAAAATAACGAGTGCTTTGCTAACGTTACTAAGAGAAAGTGGCAAAATCACCAGTGTTCTTGCTCAAGGTGTGGTTGCTGGAACGCTAACTATTTATGATGCTTTAGCTCGTAGCCTGGTTGAAATATCTAAAATGTCATCTAAATATGCTGAAGATTGTCAGGGGTTATTAGGGCATATTCTTAACTTTGTTGGGAAGCCTGGCGTGATAGCTGTTGATTATACATACGCGCAAGCTAAGCGAATTTTGTATTGGATGTTAGAAAAACTAAATCAGGTAGTGATAGCAGCTGTAAAAGTATCTCCTTACATGGGTATTGGATACTAACATTGTTTTAAAGGCTCAGATAACTTCTGAGCCACTTAAATAATAAATAAGATGAGATATAAAGAATTGAAAGAAACCTATTTCAATTGGTGTAAATTTAAAAAATCTCTAATTATTGTTTCTACTCACATCTAAAGTAGCTGTATCACATAAATAAAAAACAAGGATAGGTAATGAATAAAATAAACACGGATGTAAATTACAGAACAATGGCCGGTAATGCTCGTCTAGTTATGCTGGGCGAATCAAGCCATAATCCCGCTATTTATAAATTTGAGGCGATAAAAGCACTCAAGGAACTTAAAAAAGTAGGTTTTACTTATTTTGCCATGGAAATGTTACCTCGCTCTATGCAAGATAAAGTTGAGTTTTATCAACGCACAGGCAGTGGCTTCAATTTTATTCAGCAATACTTTGATGAATACTGGGCTAGGGGTTATTTAGTACCTCAAGCTTATGGTGAATTAGTCAAAGCCGCTAGAGAAGTAGGTTTAAAAATTATAGCTCTGGATTTGACCTTAGAAGAAATGGATGCAATTGATGCTTCCTGTGGTTTTGATTATGCTGAAGCAAAAAAATGCTTTGATAGTCACACAGTAAGGAATCTGGTTTGGGCTCAAAATATAAATGCTATTTTAAATCAGTTGAATCAAAACCGTGTAGTTGTTTATATGCATCGCTGGCATGCAGTAAGGGCTGCTGGTTATCAGGAGGGGTTAGATACTCTTGTTAAGGTGGGGGCGTATCAACAATCAGGTTTATAGATTTTATTGGTGGTACAGCCTGTTATTCGCAAAGGAGTTGCAAAGGTTACTCAGATGAAAAAGCAGAGCTTAAACGTCAATACTTTTATAGAGAAGGCTTTCCATTTAAAAGTGCAGTGAAAAGTTATCAAGTTCATTTACCAGAGAGTGGCATTTAATCAAAGGGATATAGTTATGAACCAAATAATTGTGATTACCTTGTGCTTTTCAGTGGTGCTATGCCCCCGATCTTTTGCCGGAACTTTTTTCCCAAAGCATGATATTAATGATCCTAATTTATCTAATGATACTGTGATGCTGCAATGCAAAAAAAGTTTGATGTATGCGCCTAGCCAGCTCGAAATGTGGTGTGAAAGAGCTTATGAAGTGGGGTACTGGCAGGCACTCGAAGTTATAGCTCTACATACAGGTGATGGAAGCCATTATGTCGCTGAAGCTCAAAAACATGCTGAAAATGGCGAACCTGATGGGATTTTAGCATTAGCTTTTGCATATGAGTCCGGACGTTTTGTTCCCCAGAATTTGCATAAATCGATTACTTTATACAATCAATACTTAAACGACAACAAGGGTATCGAAGAAGAAAAAATGAGAGTAGCAGCTACTCATGAAGATCTTTATTTGATATATACAGAATTAGGTAATTTTGAAAAGGCAGCTGAACATAAACGTTTTTTTGATGAAAATAATTATATTGAAAATAAAGACGCTATATTGAAAAAACAAATGAATGAAGCAGGCATACCTGTAGATTCAGAACAATAAATTACGATTGTAGTAATTTATAGATTTATCAATACGAAAAATTTAATTGAAATTAGCAAGGAGCTATAAACGCCGAAATATAGGCGTTATAGAAATAACTATGGAACAACAAAACCAACAAACACTAACCAACCTCGTATACGATTTTTACGAGGATCCAACTAAAATTGAAGAGCATCAAGAGCTTATTCAGCCATTATTGAGCGATTTAGTTGCAACTGCGCCTGCGGGTTTTGAAGGCATGGCGACGATGATCAATACTCATATTTCAAACGGGTTTAAGTTTAAAAACCCTAAAATACAAAAGTTTGAGCTTGAGTCGGGCTTATTAAAGCTTAAAACCTACCTTCAAAAAATAAACCTTTAATTAGTTTCGTAATTGCCAATACTCTCGGCGCAGTGTGTTGGCTGTAATCAAGGATGATAAATGACTCTTATAAACACCTGCATTTTAATGCTGTTTTTACAGCCATTATTTGTTTATTTAGCACTTTTTAAACAGTCAAAATATAGTGTTAAGCCCAAAAGCTCGTTAGATAATGAAGATTCAATGTTTTTATTTATTGCCCCTGGCTTATCGGTTTTTTATCTTGATCAGTTTTGGGTCGCGCTGCTTTATTTAGGGAGTGTGTGCTTATTGGGTGTATTGCTGGCTAAAATTGTAGAAAGTAAGGCAAACAAGCGATTGACCAGAGACGATTCAATAGGGTTTATGGTCGCCAGTTTTATCTTTTTTGGAATGATAAAGTTAATTATTGTTGCGGCTGCGTATTTTTTTACCGATGACGCTTCAAGCTCGATAACAGAAGATTTAAGCCCAGCTAAAGAGCCCTCATTGACGATTAGCCAAATGTTTAGTGTGGATTATTTGTATAGCCAATTTAAACCTACGGTTTATTTTTTAGCATTAATGGTCGTGACCTTAGTGCTCAAAATTATTGAGTACAAGTTTTCTTTGAAGGAGGCGCTTTCAGGCATACTTATTATGCTAAGCGCTATATTAGTCGGTATTTCACCACTATTTGGAGAAGCTTATATATTAGGCTTAATTGCTAACTTTTTTATTTTTTTTATAGTGTGCTCTACATGTATTGAAATAGACAAAATAGAGGATGCATCGGGTGGCGCTATTGCTATTTTGTATGGTTATATATTAATGATGGGACTTGGGTTTAGCATTATATGTAAGCTTGTTTATGAAGTATTTTTTTAGGGAATGATTTGTTGCTTATTTTTTTGCTCTAAATGCTTGCGGTGCGCTTTGTACCCTATTAGAATAAATTTTAGTTGAAATGGCAATTTCATTAACACTGATAGTTAAGAGTTTAAAACGTCATTAAATAGCAATACGACACGTGTATTTTGAGGCTAACAGTAGGGAGTTGTATATTTTGTTATCACGTTTTAAAGCTTACTTTTTGGTAATTGTATCTATTATCATTATTTTTACTACAACACAGGCTTGTGCAGATATGTTTGGTTTTTTTAATAAGCAGGATTTTGTTTTATCGGCTCCGATGAAGGGGCAGTTGTTAGATAAAGGGCAGCCCGTTGCAAATACTAAGGTTGTACGTGCGCTTACTTATGGTGATGAATATAAAGATGAAGCAATAACCGATGATAATGGTTTTTTTACCTTTACAGAGAAATCTATAAAAACGAGTAAGCCTACTAACATGTTTGATAATGAATCACTGGTTCAGCATCTCTACTTAGAAAATGGCACGCCTGAGGGCGTTGTGCTTTGGTATACAACTGTGTCTATGCACGAGGGGAGTGATACCCTAAAAAACTTACTTGCTAACTTAGAGTGTGATATTGCCGAAGAACCACAAACATACGACATACCTATAGAAGAAGCGCCAGAGCATTTTTTTACGATATATGGTGCATGTAAAATGTAACTTTTAACATAATCATTTAAAGGGAATTTTATGAATACTTTAACTCCAACACAAGCTGTACAGGTTGCTTTGCTTGCTTATAAAGCAAAGAGTATTAAAAGCACCACGTTACTCAATAATTCTTTGCATCCCGCTCTGCGAGGTAGCTTTAACTTTGGGGTTAGCCCTGAAGCTGTGCAAGGGATATCTGGTGGTTTTTTCTCTCATTTATTTGGTTTAAGTACTGGTTTTGGTTTACTAGGGCATGGCCAAGAGCTTTATCAAGGTGATTCAGTCATTACTATTCGTGGTACGGCCTCACTTAGAGATGGCCTAACAGATGCACACTTTGGTTTAAGCGGTGGCTCTAACGGCAGTATGGTACATGCTGGGTTTAATAAAACCTTTTATAGCATGAAGCCCGCTTTACAAGAATTCGTAGCGGCTAACATTCGAGACAAAATAACCGGCTGTGTTCATATTGTTGGCCACAGTTTAGGTGGGGCACTGGCCACGCTTTCAGCCGATTGGATAAAAGCAGAGTATTCATTACCGGTTAAATTATATACGTTCGGCTCGCCAAGAGTGGGGCTTGATAACTTTTCACGCGCAGCTACCTCACGTATTGATAAAATATACCGCTGTACACACGGTGCTGATCCGGTTACAAAAGTGCCTTTGTGGCCATTTTCACATGCGCCCTACAATGGCCAAGAAATTCGTCTTGATAATGGTCAGGGTCTTAAAGGCGCAGCACACAAGTTGAGTGGTACGCCAGGCTATGTTAATACCGCAAACAGTAATGATTGGGGCAATCTAACTGTAAAAGCAAACCACTTTTTAAGCACGCCGGTACGTTTGAAGTTTGAAGATAGAAACCAAGCTTCATTTAGTTCACATTGGGCAGATAAACTTGGCGCTGCGTTAGTCACCTTATTAAAAGATTCGGGCTACTACAGTGCTGTTGCGGCGCAAGCAGCCATAGGTACAGGCTTAACTTTTTACGATATGCTCGCGCGAACGCTTGATAAAATAGCCAAAGCGTCAGCCTCATTTGCAACGCAAACCTTAGGTTTACTAGGCCACATGCTAGTGTTTGCTGGCAAAGTTATTAGTAAAGCCGTAGAACTGACTTACAGTTTTATAAAATCGGTATTTGACTCAACCCTAGGGGCGTTATATCGCGCTGCACGAGAAGGCTTAAATGGTCTAGATTAAGATTTTATAAGCCTTAATCTCGCTCTAACAAAATGGCACCACTTTGGGTTTCACCTAAGTGGTCGTCTTTGTTGTAAATTGGGCACTTGCTCATTGATAAACACCCACAGCCAATACAGCCATCAACCCGTTCACGTAAACGTTGCATATAAGCAATGCGTTCATCAAGTTGCGTTTGCCATTGTTTAGACAGCGCCGACCAGTCTTTTTTGGTCGGCGTGCGTTCATCGGGCAGTGTGGCGAGGGTTTGTTTGATTTCTTCAAGAGTAATGCCCATTGCTTGCGCTGCTTTGATGACCGCAATACGGCGTAGAACATCAGGCTTGTAGCGGCGTTGATTACCGTTGTTACGCCAGCTGCGTATTAGTCCTTTATTTTCGTAAAAGTGCAGTGTAGATACCTTAACGCCACTGCGTTTAGCGACATAGCCTACGGTTAAGTTTGCTTCGGTGAGTTTTTTTTGTTGTACGGTCATCGGTATCGGTCCTTTATCATAAAAATATAGTTATTACTTATTGACCTTAACTTAGCTTGAGGTTTTAAGCTTTGCTCCATCATAAAAAAAGGAGTGATACAAATGCAAGAGAAATCAACGAATACCACAGCCGTAATTTATTCAAGTGCGCGTAAATCAGGTAACACTAGTACACAAGTCAGCAATTATATAGCTAAGGAAGGCGGGCAAGGTTTTTGTATTGATGACTTTGTTATCTCGCCTTATCGGTATGACAAAAACTACCCTGAAGATGATTTTTACACACTATTTGAACAGCTGCTGAGCTTTGAGCATTGGGTTATAGCCTCACCTATTTATTGGTATAACACCACCCCACAAATGAAAGCGTTTATGGACAGAATTACCGATTACATGGATGATGAGGTGTTAAAACCTAAACTAAGAACCTTACGACAAAAGCAGTTTTCGATTTTGTCTAATGCTGCATCTTCTGCTGCGCCTGCTGCATTTATTGATATGTTTAAGCATACATTCAATTATTTAGGGATGACTTTTAAAACGCATTCACATGTTCAGGCTAGTTAATTACTTTAAATAGCGTTAGGGTAGGCTAAACAAAAAGTAAAAAAGGATGATGTATGAAAACGTTACTTACTGGTTTTAGCCTTCTTTTAGCTAGCTTTAGCACTCTAGCGGCAGAGCCTGCGCCTGTTATTAAAGACTTTGGTTATTTTTATAATGTGCCAAACCATGTGTCTGATTTGAGCCAAGCGCAGTTTAAAATTGCCTTTGATGTCGGAGATGGTGCACAAAAGGGTGCGCAAAATAATCATATTAATTCGTTAGCACGTTTTATTAATATGCATGTTGCTCATGGCGTAAAGCCTGAAAACATTCAGCTGGCGTTAGTTGTACACGGTGGCGCGAGTGTTGATGTGCTTGAAAATAGCTTTTATAAAGCGCGTTTTGACAAAGATAACAAAACTCAATCTTTGATCAAACAGTTACTTACTAATAACACGCAGGTGTATGTGTGCGGGCAATCGGCAACGCATATGAAAGTAAAGGCTGAACAATTAATACCTGGAGTGCAAATGGCACTTTCAGCGATGACCGCACACGCTCAGCTACAACAACAAGGCTATACACTGAATCCGTTTTAATGAATATATTATGTTTTGGTGACTTTAGGGTCTGTTGACCTTTCAGGATTAAAATTTGTTCAAACTAGGGGCGATTTAATCGCGGCGCGAGATTTGTAACCTAGTGGGCTAAGTAAAAATAGAGCAAAGCTTCCGCGTCCTGCTCACGCCCCTTACCTACATCCATGTAGGCAACAAAGAGTTAATCGCCCCTAGGAAGAACCCGAAGGGCTGCGTGTGTTTGGCATTTATTCGTCGTTATCGCCTATTTATGTGGAACAACCACACTACATAGGCTCTGCCTTGCCTAAATACCAAACACAGCAGCAAATTTAACCTCGAAAGATAAACAGACCCTATACCTATGGAATTTCACCGGTTGATGGGAAGCGCCTGCCTGCGTGTGAGCGCTGCCCGGGTGTACTAGCGGAGCGATTGGGTTCAGAACACCTCGTTATTGAAGCGGGGTAGCCGAATCGAACCCTAGTGAATAACCCGCCATTTAACGGCGATAAATCAGGGGTTAAATATCTAAAGCCTTATCTTGAGGCACAGTCATTGGATGTTGTTATTATTCAGCTTGGCACCAATGATTTTAAAGCACGTTTTGCACTGTCTGCTATCGATATTGGCAAAGCGCTGGAGGAGTTGATTTTAGTCATTAAAGCGTTTTATCACGGCCAAACACAGCCAAAAATAATCATCTTGAGTCCACCAAAGGTGTATGAAGTGGGTAGCTATAAAAATATTTACAAAATATGACTTACTCAAAAGCAACTATCATATTTGCTAAGTTAAGAGCTGAAATAGGTGATGAAGCAATAATAAAAAAGCCGCAGTGTATTAACCACCACGGCTTTGGGTATTGATCCAGGGAGATGGGGGTTAGAATTCGTAACTTACGCTAAAACGCGTTGTGCGCGGCATAATGTAACGGCCATTGGGGGCGTCAGCATTACGTGGGTCGCCTTCGGTAATACCTTGTTCATCGGTCAGGTTATCAATAGCCAACTGTAGTTTTATCCCTTCCATTGGCTCAAGGATAAAACCTAAGTCAACTTTTTCGTAGCCATCAAGTGTCACGGTGTTTTCATTATTACCAAAGCGGTCATCCACTGCTGACAAAGTACCATAGAGTGTGGCGTACATGCCGTCGACTTCAAAGTCATAGCTTGGCGTAACTCGCACTTGCCATTTAGGTTGGCGCTGGCTTTTATTGCCCTGATTAGATGGGCTTTCTGTGATTTCAGTCTCTTGAATGGTCGAGTTTAAGTTTACTGAAAAGCCAGACGCGTGATTGTAGTTGTAATCAAGTTCCACACCGTATGCCTCATTGGTGAGGATTTCAGCTGGGACTCCTGGGCGGCGTACAAAGGTATCGCCTTTGACTTCATTGGTAAATAAGGTTGCAAAAAAGTCAGTGCTTTGGGTTATTAGCTTATAGCCAAGTTCGGCTTGAGTGACTTCTTTAATAAGCTTTTCGCCACCTTGGTAAGCACTGTAGCTATCTCTGAAATCATCAAAGTATGGCATTTTATAACCACGATTAACGCGAGCAAATATGCCCATATCATCATTTAAAGAGTAATTTAAACCTGTGGTCCATGAGGTTTTATTTTCATCATATTGCACCGTTTTATCAATTGTGCCATCAAGCCCCTCGTCAACGCTGTACTCTACGTTATGACTCTCATAACGCAGGCCAGCATCAAAGGTGAGAGCGTGGCTTAATTTATATTGTGCTGTGCTGTAAAACGCATTGGTACGTGCATCACCAGATGAATTTATGTCGTAATTAAAATCACAGCCTTCGGTGCTTTCATTACAGGCGATATCATTGAGCATTTCACCACCGGACTCTAATACATGGTAAGCCGTATTGCCTAAACTCCACCAATCGTTTACTGAGGTACTTGCTGTGTAATAGCCAAGCGCTATAGATAAATCATCAAATTGCTTTGAAAATGCTAAATCATTAGTAAATGAACTTATTTCTTTGAGTACCACCCAGCGGCCAAGTTGTTGTACGGGTGTATCACTGTCATACGTTTTACCTGTAGCCGTGCCTGTTGCAGACTGGCCATTATCAGCCACTTCACCTAGTGTAGTGGCTGAGCCTGCGGGTACTAAACCAAATGTATTGGTGTCGCCCTTGGTGATATTAAAACGGTCAGAAAAACTCCAACCATTGTCAAACTCAAGTTTGATACTACCACCAGATACATGGCCATCCCAACCACGGCCATCGCCAATATCGACTTGTTGAGCGGTGTTGTCAGGCCCTGTATAAATGGTGGCTTGGCGGTTTAATGTGCCAAGTTGGGTATATTCAGCATCAATGCCATCAATATTGAGTGGTGTTGGTAAGTACCATGCGCCATGATCGTCTGTTTGGCGAGTGTAGAAATTCATTTCACCGTTATCGAGTTCTTTGGTGATATTAATCGTAAACTGGCTGCCTTTTTCAGAGGTAAAACCTGCATCACGAATACCCGGTGAGCTTTTTACATAACCGCCGACCATAAAGTAAAGGTCATCAGATATTTCACCGCTGAGAACGGCATCAACACGTTGCAAATTATAATCAGAGGTGGTGTATTTAAATAAGCCTTGGGTGTCTTCATTGCCACGTTTTAAACGAAAGTTAGTGGTTAAACCCGGTTGGCCGTTAGAAACCACTGGGTTTGGACCGCCACGTAATGCTTCCATGGTTTCAATGGTTTCGTCGATTCTAAATAACGATGAGTTTTCTAAAAACGATAATGTTGGTGCTGGATAAATAGGAGAACCTTCAAGGCTGAGTGTTAAAAATGGTGCGTCGCCACCACCAGGAAAACCGCGGACAAATACATTAGCGCCAGATTCACCCCCCGAACTTTCAACCCACACACCGGGAACTGCTTTAAATAAGTCCGCAGTACTCTTTGGTGACAGTTTAATGATTTGCTCAGCATCAATATTTGTCACAGCATAGCTGGCATCAATTTTACGAACGCCCATACCTGCAGGTGTACCAGAGACCACAATACGTTCAACTTTTTTATCTGTGGTTGTTTGCGCGCTTGTTGCTGATTGGTTTGCAAGCACGCTTTGACTGGATAGCGCTAAAATTATAGCGCAAGCAAGTTTGCTTGGTGTGTGTGTTGTTGTCATGTTGGTATTCCCATTTTTTGTTCGTTATTTAAAAAGCCATAAATAACAAAGCACTAACTAATTTAATGGAATGTTAATGCTATGTTCTTTTAAACCTTAGAACTTTATGCAAACGTTTGCAATTATTTTTTAAATTTTCTGTATTATTTTTATACACGGTGATGTTTATGACTAAATTTAGGCCGTGGCACAGCCTAATTTTGATAATGATGGTATATTGCAACTTCACGATTGAAGGAAGGCGTTGTACTTAGCAATGAATAACAAACAACTAAAGTTAGCGGATCTAGCCAAGCTTGCGGGGGTATCAACCTCGACTGTTTCGCGTGCTTTAAATGATAACCCATTGATAAAAAAGGAAACGAGAGATAAATTAAAGCAGTTAGCTAAGCAACATAACTTTAGTTTAAACACGGCTGCGAGCCGCCTTCGCTCACAAAAAACCAATGTTGTAGCAGTGATCATAAATTTCGACAGTGGTACTGAACAATCAATTAATGACCCGTTTTTACTCAAAGTCGTAGGAGAAATAAATCTCGCTTTGAATAAACAAGGGCTAGAACTTTTGTTGTCAAATTCATTTATGGCAGGTGATGACTGGGCGAATTACTTTATCAATAGCCGTCGGGCTGATGGCATTATTGTGGTTGGGCAAGGTAAAGATCCGGCAAACATTGAAGCTGCCGCTAATGCCGGCGTGCCCTTAGTTGTTTGGGGTGATCCAAAAACCCCCAGTAATTATCCCATTGTAGGCAGTGATAACTTTGTTGGTGGTCGTCTTGCAACTGAGCACTTATTAGCTGGAGGCGCTAAAAATATTGTATTTTTGGGAGACCCGGGACATGCTGAAATTGGCGAACGTTACCGTGGTTATTTGGCTGCTCTAAATACGGCTAATGCTAGGTCACAGGTAGTGTCTATCGATATTACTAGTCGCGCAGCATACCATGGGATCAACCAATTATTAGTAACGCAAGGCTTATGTTTCGACGGCATTATGGCGTGTAGCGATATGGTGGCACTAGGCGCTATGAAAGCATTAAAAGAGCGCTATATCAGTATTCCTAACGATGTTGCGTTAGTTGGTTTTGATGATATTGCTATGGCTGATATAAGTCATCCATCGCTTTCGAGCATTAAACAAAACACTCAGCGAGCCTCAGTATTACTGGTTGAAAAATTATTAGCGCAGTTGCAAGGTCAGTCAGCTGAATCGCAAGTTGTTGAAATAGAATTAATTTATCGTCAATCTAGCAAAGGATAAGCCGATAACCTGTAGAGTGAGTTAGGTTAACTTTGGAAAATAAAATGCAAACGTTTGCATTTTATTTTTCGCTACTCTATGCTAAAAGAAATCAACATTAGGTTAACGTGCATGAACCCAATAAGAATAACCATAGCGTTGGCGTGTAGCTATTTCGTGTTCGCTATTTTACTCAATAGTGTTGGCACCGTAATTTTACAAGCCATCAATAGTTTTGACATAACAAAAACGCAAGCTTCTGTTTTAGAAGGCTATAAAGACCTTACCATAGCAATAGTTTCTTTTATTGTTGCATCATTTATTCCTCGACTTGGCTATAAACTGGCCATGCTTGTAGCGTTGGGGCTAGTTGCCTTAATGTGTTTGTTAATGCCTTCAATTGCACAGTTTTATGCGTTCAAAGTGTTGTTTGCTGTGATTGGTTGCAGTTTTGCAATTATGAAAGTATCCGTTTACTCAGTTATTGGCCAAGTCACTAACAACGCCAATCAGCACTCAGCATTGCTTAACACTATTGAGGGTATTTTTATGCTTGGGGTGTTATCTGGCTATTGGGTTTTCTCATGGTTTATTGATAGTAGCGATGCGCAAAATACAGCATGGTTGAACGTGTATTATTTGCTGGCTGTGTTAGCGGGTATGGCTTTTACTTCAGTGCTTATAGCGCCAATAAAAGCACCGCAAAAAGCAACGTTACGCGGCAGTCAATTAGCTGCTTTTATTGATATGCTAACACTCACTTATAAACCGTTAGTGGTTATATTTATTATCAGTGCATTTTTATATGTGTTGATTGAGCAAGGGGTAGGGACTTGGTTACCTACTTTTAATAATCAAGTACTTAAACTTCCTGTTGATATCAGTATTCAACTGGCCAGTGTGTTTGCCGCAGCACTGGCGCTAGGTAGACTAGTGGCTGGGCAGGTATTGCGCGTGATTGGCTGGTATAGTTTATTGTTAAGTTGCTTAGTTGCTATGGGCGTGCTGGTGCTACTGGTGTTGCCGCTAACTCATGAAATTGATGGCAGCCAAGTAACCAGTATATTTGATGTGCCTTTTGCAGCATACATGCTACCGCTAATTGGTTTTTTTATGGCTCCGCTTTATCCGTTACTCAATTCCGTTATGCTCAGCGCATTAGCTGCACATCAGCAAGCAGCTATGACGGGATTAATCGTAGTTTTTTCAGCGTTGGGCGGCACCACAGGTTCAATAATCACGGGTTTTATTTTTGATAAATTCAGTGGACAGCATGCTTTTTATCTTACCTTGATCCCTATTAGCTTGTTGTTGATCAGTGTGACTTTATTTAAAAAAATGACAGTAAACTTAGGTGTAGTGCCGGAAAAGGGAATGATATGAATTTTGTAAATAGCCAATTATTTTTAGATGTGCAACTGGCGGCTATATTTAGTGATAGCAAAACATTTGCTGATGCGATTGCTAAAGACAGTTGGCAGGCGGCATGTGAACGTTATTTAAATATGAAGCCATTAACCGTCCCAGAATTAACAGCGTTTGTAGCGCAGCATTTTACGTTTGAAGCAACACAGCTCCCAACTCAGCAAAGCAACAGCGAGAGTGTGCAAAGCTATATTGCCAATTTATGGCCGTATTTACACCGCAGTGCCGATGCACCTAAAGCCAGCTCTTTATTACCACTTAAACACAGCTACATAGTACCGGGGGGGCGCTTTCAAGAAATATATTATTGGGATAGTTATTTCACTGCGTTAGGCTTGCAAGATATTGGCGATATAGACAGTATCGAAGCCATGCTTGCTAATTTTATTGATCTGCAAAATCGTAATGGTTGTATTCCCAATGGTAACCGCAGTTACTATAGTTCTCGCTCGCAGCCTCCTATTCTAGCGCTGATGGTTGATTTAATTTGGCAAGCAAAATACTGTAAAAATAGTGACTTTGCATGGTTAACTGATTGCGTTGTTGCCCTTGAGCAAGAATATACATTTTGGATGCAGGGTGCTGAGCAACTGAATGAGCAAAGCACATGCTATAGGCGCGTAGTTAAGATGGCTAATGGTGCATTACTTAATCGTTATTGGGATGATCAAGCAACACCGAGGCCAGAATCACTGCGAGAAGATTTACACGATGCATCATTACTCCCAGAGTCACAACGCGCTAATTACTATAGAAATATTAGAGCCGCGTGCGAGTCTGGATGGGATTTTAGTAGCCGTTGGCTTGGTGATAACCAGACACTAACTAGTATTCAAACCACAGATATTATTCCGGTGGATCTCAATAGTTTACTTTATTACCTTGAAAAACAGCTGGGTCATTACTTTGCGGTATTAAACAATACAACTAAGCAACAGTATTTTGAGCAACTAGCAGCTCGAAGATGTGTGGCAATTAATCAGTATTTATTCAGTACTGATATGGGGTTTTTTGTTGATTTTAATTATCAAAGCCAGCAGCAATCTACAGTGTTGTCACTTGCCGCTACCGTCCCATTATTTGTCAACTGTGCCAGTGAAGAGCAGGCACAGTTGGTTAAAAATAAACTGATGAGTGACTTTTTAAAACCGGGCGGATTAGTAACAACTCTTAATGAGACCTCCCAGCAATGGGATAGCCCCAACGGCTGGGCACCTTTGCAATGGTTTGCTGTACACGGATTTAACCAGTATGGCTTTGCTGCAGATGCAAATACCATCATGAGCAATTGGTTACAGATGATAGAAAACAGTTTCAAAACCGACCACTGTCTACTTGAAAAATACAATGTTTATAAGCCTGAAAACAGAGCCGGAGGTGGTGAATACAAAGTACAGCAAGGCTTTGGTTGGACTAATGGTGTTACATCACGATTTTACCATTTAATAAAGTAACAAATTAATAACAAGACGTTGGTTTAAATTGTTTATTAGTCAAGCATTTAGATGTTGTGTTTTTTATTTTCTTTATAAATCAATAGATTTGAGTTGAATGGGTTGAACATTGGAGTAGTTTTAGGTATTGTAAATGGAATGTTTCATTAATGGGTGGGTGTAATGATTCAACCAACCTCAGTATTTATTAAAACCGTTTTTAAAATGCCTGTTCGTTCGCGGTGTTATCCATACTTCATTAAAACGTTAGATGCATTTTTTAGTAAAGTAAAAATGGACGATAGTCTCCCCCACAGTAACCACCGCAATGAGTTTGATCTTTTCCTAATTGATAGTAGTGGCTGTAATTGGCAAAACTTAATTCCAGCAGACTTATTAGCCTTAGCTAAAGTGAAGCCAGTTATTGTGTTTAATGCAGATTCTGATGCTATTTGTGAAAAAAATTTATTACTTAATAACTTTAAGGGAGTTTTTTATCACAATGACCTTCCTGAAGATATCTTTACCGGGTTAATGCGGATCATTAATGATGAGCTTTGGTTTAGTCGTAAAATTATTTCTTCTACATTTAATGAAGTGCTTGCTATGGTAAGTCATTATGATCCTCTACTTAGCAGTGATGCTAGTAGTGAACATGAAGCGTTAAAAAGCCTAACTAAACGAGAAAAGTCTGTGGTTTATTTACTTGCGCAAGGGGCTAATAATCATAGTATCGCGGAGCGGTTAAATATTAGTGATCATACTGTAAAAACACATCTTTATAGTGCGTTTAAAAAAACCAATTCACGAAATCGCATTGAGCTATCTAATTGGGCACTGCGATATATGGCGGTACGATTACCGTTGCATGACTGATAAATCAAACATAAAATACGCCCAATGATAACCAGTAGGATGGATAATGGGTAACTGCATATTTTGTGATATTGTTTCAGGTAAAGCACCTTGTCACCGTGTTTGGGAGGATGAAGAGCATTTAGCATTTTTGACTATCTATCCAAATACCAAAGGAGCGACTGTGGTTATTCCTAAACAGCACCTTTCAAGCTATGCCTTTGCACAATCTGATCAAGCACTTGCGAAGCTGATTATAGCAACTAAGAAAGTTGCCCTTATTTTAGACTCTGCACTCGATGGGGTGGGGCGAACAGGTATGTTTTTAGAAGGGTATGAAATTGACCACTTGCATAGTAAGTTATCACCCATGCATGGTACTGGTAGTGGGTCTGATTTTCATCATATAGAGCCGACATTTGGGCCTTTCATAGAAAAGTACCAAGGCTATTTATCTTCCCACGATTGTGAAAGAGCCGATGACACTGAGCTTGCCGCGTTAGCTCAGCTACTTCAAGAACATGCGCAAGGTTTTGGTGGTTAGGTTATTTCAAAGTGGATTAGGGTTATTATGTTAAAGGCAGTACTTTTACTGATATTTTTTTCATCGCAGGAGTATACAGCCTTAGCAACAGCTTTAACTATTTACTAAGGCTGTCGTCGGGGGTTAGCTGCGCTTGGTTGCCCAGATGCCTTTATCGATGCCTTTGATGACTAGATCACTAAGGGCTTTTTCAATTGCCTGAGTTACACAAATGCTCATCGGTTCGTTATCACTAAAACCCGCTTCGGCTTCTGCTAGGCGTTTATAACTTACATAACGAAAAAAGCCTGCGTGCATTTCTTGGCTGAGTACTTTTTTGCTGGTGGCTACGGAGAGTAATACTTGGCCGGTGCGCACATCTACGGCACGTAAGTAAATCGAGATTGCGTCTTCACGGTACAGTTCTGATGCGCCAATACCAAAATATTCCATACCAAAGCCACCTGTTTTTACATTGGTGTCGTAGCTGATAATACCGCCCTCTAAAATTATTTTGGCGGTGGTCAGTGGTGGTAGTTCTATCGCATTGGGCTGCTCTGCTTGGGCAGCACGAATAATTTTTCTCTCAGTCAGGATATTTTGTAATCCTTCGCGCTCAACAGGAATAAACCAATCTGATTCATGCAGTGCTTGCATTAAAATTGAGTTAGCACCTTGAGTGACGGCAGTTGAAAAAGAGCTGACATTACCTTGTGGTTTATATTGCCCGGTTTGATCGCGAAAGGAGTAAACTGAAACCGCAATACTGCCCGCAGGTGTTGGCAATTGTTGCAATGCTTGGAAGGTTTGCGTTGGCTCCAAACTGGTTGCTTGTTGTGGTGATGGTGGGATCAAATTACCCATGCTACTGCATGCGAATAAAGTAAGGCTGAGTACTGCAATAAATAGCGATTTCATTTAGCTAAACCTCGGCACTTCAATGACCACAACACTGTTGTCGGTGGTGTTAGTTATTCGCACTGTAATTGAATCTACGGTACTGGTGATCACTTGAATTTCATAATCACCACTTAAAAAAATTGAATCTTGGTTAAAAATACTTTCATCTATATCTTCACCAAAGGCAATATCAGTGATCTCTCTTACCATGCGGTTTAAATAGGTACGTTCTAAAGAATTTTGAAATTTTTCTGCGTAGCTTTGTTCAATTATTGGCGCTTTATGCTTGTTCTGTGCTTGTGCTTTGTTGAGCAACATACTGGCATTGAGCGGGCTACCACCAAAACTTGGATTAATCGGGGTATACACAAGTTCTGTGGCAGAGATTGATAAGGGAAATAATAATACTATTATTGTTGTTATATATTTTCTTGAGTTGGGGATCATTTTACCATCCATTTTTTGCCATATCTGGCGACGCTTTATGCAAATTAGAGCGCGCCATCGCATCCATAACACTGTATAAGGCGTGTTCTACACGTTCATCAATAGGTTCTAAACGACGCCCTAAATAGGTGATATATACAATTTGATTATTCATCACTAAGCTTAGCTTTGTGCCTGCCCGAGGAAGTACGGTTTCTTTTATTTCAATGTTAAAACCTGCGGTTAAAGGTAGATCGCGCCAAAGGTTTGAAAACTCAAAATAAAACTGGTGACCAAAGCGACTAATGCTGCGGTCGAGCACTAGGCCATCAATTTCTAATTCGTCAGCGCTTTGAGATAGGGGGCTGAAGAACGTTAGAAAAATCAGGCTTAGAGTCACAATAAGCGTGTTAATTAATGTCATGTTTAATAGGGGGCCGTGCTGACCCCCAATATCCTTATTCTTGGGTCACAGTTGCTGTGTTATAATCACCCACTTGAGTGATCATGACAGAACTGTTTGAAGCGGTGATCGCACCTTCAACTAAGTTGCCATTACCTACTTGTGTGACAGTAAAGTTGATATTGTCACCACCAACGATAAATGCACCCGTATCGATACCTGCTACCATATTCATATCGCCTTGTTGCGAAATATCGATAGAATGGTTGTTGCCCTCCATAACTAAGTCAATCGCATTTAGATCGCCACTTTGGCTAAAATCAACGCTATTATTATTGCTATTTAGTACACTTGCAAAGGTTAGTGTTGCTTCATTTGTGCTGCCTAATTGGCTAATATTAATGTTATTATCACTTGCAGTAAGCGATGTGTCAGGGTATGAAGATTGAACTATAGCGGTATTCATGTCGCCGCCTTGCGCTAAATCAACGTTGTTGCCGTCGCCATTAAAATTAGCTATGTGAGTGCTGTTTTCGTTACCAATTTGAACGCTTGATAATTCATTGTCAGCACCATTTGTGCCCAAGTAGGCTTCGTTCATTGAGCCACTTTGCATCACTGTGAGTTCATTGTTATCACCGAGCACATCAACGCCAACCTGATTATTTTCTTGTCGTTGATCAACTGAAACTTGATTGTCATTACCGGCAAATAACGCCGATGTGAAGGCATTACTATTACCTTCTTGATCAATAGATAGCGTGTTTTCATCGCCGCGAATAGAAGCAACCGTAACACCGTTGAAATCACCTTCTTGTTCAATCACTATTTCATTTGCATTACCAATGAGTTCAGTAAGTGTAAAAGCGTTAAATAAGCCGGTTTGAGTAATTTCGATAGTGTTATCGTCACCACTTAGAGCTGTCAGCGTTGTTTCATTTAAAAGGCCCGTTTGAGATGCGCTAATACTGTTGCTATTACCTTGCAAATCAAAATTATAGAACCAATGACCACCATCTTGCTGAGTAATTTCAATGTCGTTAGCATCACCTTGTACAACATTAATCGCTTCGTTATTAATATCGAAAAAGCCCGTGCCATACTGCGCTACAGTGATTGAGTTATCATTGCCTGTTATATCTGATAGGGCACCGTTGACTGCGCCGTCTTGGCTGTGGCTTAGGGTGTTGTTATTGCCTGTTGCAAACGTTAAAGACACGTTTTGCATTTGTTTTTGAGCAACATAAATGCTGTTGTTATCGCCTACACTTGCTACGTTTGCTTCAAGGCTATCACCGCGTTGTGTGACAACTACATCGTTACCTATACCTTGCAATGATGTTTGTTCAATAGAGATGACATTGTCTATATCAGTCGTTGACACTTGACTTGCTAATACTGAGGTTGATTGGTTTTTATCATCAATATTTGCGTGTGCAACAAAGCTTGAACTTAATGCAACTGCGATTGCATATGTCAATAAAGATTTCTTTAACTTCATGATTTTTCCTTAACTTATAATTATTAGAGCAGTCATTAATGGGTTGTTGATACCTTAATGTTCTGCATAGTTTGTTCGGCATGCCTTGCCGATTTAAGTTTGTGACATCAAGAGCAAAAAGCTCACTCATGCAAAAGTGAGTGAAGAGTTATATTGATATACAGTGTTGTGTTTTATGCAATTAATGCTTTTTTACTTACGAACTGCAATCAATTGACGGTTAACTTTATTGTGTAAATGTAATGTTCGAAATCATCTCTTTTTATGATTTTTAATATGCTTTATTTTCAATTGCTTGCTTGTTTTATAGCCGTAGTGAGCTTGGAGGCTTCAATAATCTGGTAATAAAGGATGGGGTGAGTAATGCCTATATTGATTGCTAATTACTCATAAAAACGATTGTATTGTTAATAAATTGACCGCTAAAAACAGTGTTAAAGACTGGTTTTTGGGTGGTTTATTGAATTTTTTCTTGTCTGGTTTAGGTTTTCTCTGTCATTTATAGTGCTTGCCACAGTGATATCGCAAAAGTAGTGAAGTTAGCGAAACTTAGTAGCAAAGCTAAGTTAATATTTCTAACTATGGATACAAAATATGAAAACTAAATTATCTATTTTAAGCTTGGCTATTTTGCCATGTCTAGCTGCAGCGCAAGTAACTACAATTGCTGCGGAGCCTTCAGTGCGAGCCTCTCAAGACTCATTGCTTGTTATGTATAAAAAAGGCACTTCTGTGGCAATGCGTAGTCAAGCTCGCAGTTTGGTAAAAGCTAAAGTGAGTGATTTAAATAAAGATGGTGTTGATGATAACTATTCGTCAATTTTATCTGGTCGCCTAGCTAAGTTTGAAGTAACTGGCATGAGCACCAAGCAAGCAATTAAATTACTGCAAACACATGCTGCGATTGAATATGTTGAGCCAGATTATCGAGTGAGTATTGCAACAGCTCCCAATGATCCTGACTTTTCAAAGTTATGGGGATTACATAATGAAGGCCAATCTGGTGGGACGGCTGACGCGGATATCGATGCGCTAGAAGCTTGGTCAATTACAACGGGCAGCAAAGATGTTGTGGTGGGAGTTATCGATACAGGTGTAGATCACAGCCATAGTGATTTAACGGCAAATATATGGGTAAACCCGAATGAAATCGCAGGTGATGGTATCGATAACGATGGTAATGGCTACATTGATGACGTACATGGTATTAATGCTATTACGAATGTTGGCGATCCAATGGATGACCAAGGTCACGGTACGCATGTATCAGGAACAATCGGCGCGGCAGGTAATAATAATAACGGTGTAGTGGGTGTTAATCATGAAACGGCGATTGTTGGTTGTAAGTTTTTAGATGCAGGAGGCAGTGGCTCTACATCCGGCGCTATTAAATGTATTGACTATATGGTGAGTTTGAAAAATGCGGGTGTCAATGTCCGCGTACTCAATAACAGCTGGGGTGGGGGAGGCTCTAGCCAAGCGCTTGCTGATGCGATCACTGCCAGTGAACAAGCTGACATTTTATTTGTTGCAGCAGCAGGTAATAGCGCAGTTGATAATGACCAAAATCCACATTATCCATCAAATTATGAGCATGAAAGTGTGTTGTCAGTTGCCAGTACTGATAGAAATGATAATATGTCAGGCTTTTCACAATGGGGTTTAACCAGTGTTGACCTTGGTGCACCAGGCAGCGCTATTTATTCAACTGTACCCGGTAATGGCTATGCAACCTACTCTGGTACATCAATGGCTACACCTCATGTTGTGGGTGTTGCTGCTTTGGTATTGTCACTGAATCCTGAGCTATCAACAAGTGAGCTTAAACAGCTGCTGATGAGCAGTGGTGATGACAATACTCAGTTACAAGGTAAAACTGTCTCAGGTAAACGCCTTAATGCTAATAGAGCGCTTGAAGAAGCGGATCCAGCGCCCAGCTTTAAGCTATCAGTTACACCGACATCGCAACAAATTACGGCAGGTGAGAGTGCAACCTATACTTATGAAATTGGCTCAATAGCTGAGTGGGATGGAGTGGTCGCTCTCGAACTGGTGAGTGATTTGGCGCAGGCGAGTTTATCTGCAACAACCGCGACGCCGGGCGATACCGTGATCTTAACGGTGCCTACTTCAGAATCAACACAATGGGGTCGTTATGACTTTAGCGTCAATGCATCTTCTGGCGAGTTGGCTAAGCAAAAGTCAGTAAGCTTGTTAGTTGATCCTGTTGGCTTAAATGACTTTACTTATACAAATGATACCGCAGTAGCAATCCCCGATAATAATGTTGAGGGTGTTGACTCTGTGATCACTGTAAATGATCCACTGACTGTTTTTGCAACTCAAGCGAGTATTGATATTTCTCATACTTACATTGGTGATTTAATCGTTACGTTAACCTCGCCAAGAGGAACAAGTTCTACATTGCACAGTCAGTCAGGCGGTAGCGCAGATGATATAGTACAAAGCTACTCTTTAGCTGATTTTAATGGCGAAGTGGCAACGGGCGATTGGGTATTACATGTTGAGGATGCCTATGCAGAAGATACTGGCACATTGAATAATTGGTCGCTTACATTAAGTGCAATAGGTGAGGTAACTCCGCAGCCACCACAAGCTGGTTTTGACTATGATGCACAAGCTTTAACAGTCTCGTTTACGGATTCAAGCAGCGATGCAAATAATGATATTACACAATGGAGCTGGGACTTTGGTGATGGTGTAACTTCAACAGATGTAAACCCTGTTCATAGCTATTCGCAATCAGGTAACTACCAAGTTACATTAACTGTAACCGATAGTGAAGGTAATACTGATTCATCAGTACAGACCGTGGTAGTTAGTGATGTTGCAATTGCCTTGAGTGTAACCCGCGCTAATAAAACACGCTTAAACACTATGCGTGTTGCTCTTAGTTGGGAGCAAGTGGGTGCTCAATCACTTAATGTATACCGCAATGGTGAGCTTGTAGGAACAACGACTGATAACGGTCGCTATCGAGACTTCTTACGTAATGCAACTTTACCTGCCTATGATTACCAAGTGTGTATTACAGCAGATGTATGTTCAAATATTGTAACAGTGACATTTGAATAAAAGCACTTAACATTTAAAAAATTCCCCGTGCAGTATCAAGCCTTGTTGTTCCCCGACAAGGCTTTTTTATTTGCCTACCATTTCGTTCCCGATAGTAAAACTCAGCACTTCAAACGGCTAATTATATTATCAGATAGTCGTATTGTGGATTTTAGTAGGCTCTGCTAACGTTCAATGGTTACCCATCGTTTGAAATTCGGAGCGACTGACAACGCGCTCTATAATACAAATATAAAAAGAGAAACGTGCTTATGATCATCTTTTTTATCTGCCTAACTATTTTAATATTAGGTTACAAGTTCTACAGCCCTTTTGTAGAAAAACAAGCTGGGATGGACGCCACTATTGATACTCCACAAAAACGCTTTAGCGAAGGTGTTGATTATGTTGCAATCCACCCCGTACGTGCGTTTTTAATTCAGTTTTTAAATATTGCAGGGGTAGGCCCAATATTTGGCCCTATTCTCGGTGCTCTATACGGGCCAGTTGCTTTAGTTTGGATTGTACTCGGTAATGTATTAGGTGGCGCAGTACACGACTTTTACTCAGGTGTTATGAGTATAAAAGAGGATGGTAAAAGCTTGCCTGAAATTGCAGGTAAATATTATAACCTTGTATTTAAAGGCTTTATGTTAATATTTACGGCTATGTTACTATTTTTTGTCGGCGTAGTATTCATAATGAGCCCCGCTGGATTATTAAGTAACTTAGACGTATTTAAAGATACTATATTTGCTAATAATACCTTTTGGGTTTTGGCAATTTTGGCCTACTACTTTTTAGCCACTTTACTGCCAATAGATAAAATCATTACTAAATTTTACCCCGCTTTTGGTTTGTTAATGATAGTGATGACAGTTGCAATTGCTGTATCACTGTTAATTAATGCGCCACATTTACCAGTTGCAGGTGACTTTTTAGCGTATTTTGAAGCTGATCATGCTCATGATTTTTTAACTCCCAATCCAGATGGATTACCAACTTGGCCGTTATTGTTTATTACTATAACCTGTGGTGCTATTAGTGGTTTTCACTCAACGCAAGCGCCAATTGTTGCACGTTGCTTAACTAACGAAAAATACGTTCGTCCAGTTTATTACGGTGCAATGATGTGTGAGGGTATTGTTGGTTGTGTATGGGCATTAGCAGGTATTGCTGCGTTCCCAGAAGGTTATGCCGGTCTAAAGGCGATGCTTGATTTAGGCGGCCCAGGTTTAGTAGTTAATCATATAGCAAACAGTTATTTAGGTGTGTTTGGTGGTATTATGGCGATTATTGCAGTGGCAGTATTCCCAATTACCTCAGGTGATACAGCGTTTCGTTCGCTGCGCTTAACGGTGGTTGATGCCTTTAACATCCCACAAAGTTTGCGTAATCGTTTATTGCTTGCAGTACCAATTTTGACTATTGCATATTTTATGACTAAGCTCGATTTCTCGGTTATTTGGCGCTATTTTGCATTTTCAAATATGTTGCTATCGACCAGCGTATTGTGGCTTGCAACTAAGTACCTATTTGACCGTGGAACATTCCATTGGATTGCGAGCATTCCTGCAGTAATTGCTACAGCAGTTACGTTATCGTACATAATGACTGCGGCAATTGGCTTTAACTTATCAAGTGATATGGGCAAACCAATAGGTGTTGTGGTTGCTGTAGTAGGGTTTATTGTATTAGTTATAGTACATTCGAAACATACAGGTAAAGTAAAAGTTACTCATTAAAATAATCCATTGAGATTAAAAAGCGAGCAATTAGCTCGCTTTTTTGTTACTTTACTGTTGTATTACAGATAATAGTTTAGATTGCGCGTTTGTATACCGCGAGTGGATGTGACGTACTTAATGATACGTGCACGCTATCGCCAGGGTATACCACAACTTCGTGGCTTACGCGGCTAGTAACCACTGTTTTACAGGCAAGCTCTACAGCACATAAACGACTCCCGCCTTCAAAGCGTACCCATACCACCACACCGTTGTTGCCAATCTCACCTTGTACTAGCATGACATCGTCGGGGCGAAGTAGCACGTCGACCTCACCTTGTAGGCAATCTACGCCGTGAGCGGGCACATTGCCGATGGCAGTAGTTGCTTGATTATTCTCAAAATGCCCCCTAATAAAACTTGCTTCACCTAAAAAACGTGCCACAAAGCGGTTGTTGGGCACACTAAAACAGCGTTCAGGAGTATCAAGTTGCTGGATTTTTCCGGCTTTTAGCACACCCACACGATCACCTATTGATAAGGCTTCTTCTTGATCATGAGTTACCCAAATTGCTGGCACACCTGCTTTTTTAAGAGCGTTTCGGATATCCCAGCGCAGCATATCTTTTAGTGCCGCATCAAGATTTGAAAGCGGCTCATCAAGTAACACAAAGTCAGGTTGATGGGCAAGAGTACGTGCTAGTGCAACGCGTTGTTTTTGACCGCCGGAAAGGGTGGCTGGCTTTTTATTACGAAAGTCATCAAGACCAAGCAGGGCTATCCAATGATCGGCAATGGCGGTATCTTTTAAACGAAAGCCAATGTTTTGCTCAACGGTTAAATGAGGAAATAACGCAAAGTCTTGGAATACCATACCTACGCTGCGTTTTTCAGGCGGCACTGTTAATTTAGGAGTGGCTTGCCATTTACCTAGGTTAATTTCACCTTCGCTAATAGGGATTAGTCCTGCCAGTGCTTGTAAAATTGTGCTTTTACCACAGCCCGTAGGGCCTACTAGCATGAGGATTTCACTTTCACCAAGCGCCAAGTTTAGGTCGCTTACTACACGGTTACTGCCATAATCTATAGACAACTGACTTACAGATAGCATTTGTATTTAAATCCTCAATGTTCGAGTTGGTTACGTTTTTCGCCAGACATCATAATAGCTAAACCGCATGCAGAGATCAGCACTAATAATAACCCAGGAATAGCAGCACGGCCAAAATAGCCCGCCTCATAAACACGCCATAAATAAGTTGACAGTGTTTCAAAGCCTGTAGGGCCAAGTAATAACGTGGCTTCTAATTCACGCATTGACTCTAAAAACACTAAAGCAGCACCTGCGATAATACCACGCATTGTCAGTGGTAAAGTAATACGGGTAAATGCCTCTCGAGGGCTGGCACCGAGGACTCGAGCTGATTTAACTAAACTAGCGTCAAGGTGTTCGGTACTGGTACGCACCGTGCCAACTGCCAAAGGTAAAAAACGCAGCATATAGGCAATGATCAACAGCCCTAATGTTTGATATAAAAATGGCAATTGCAAACCACCGTAAACTAGTGCGGTGCCCATTACAATACCTGGTATCCCAAAACCAAAGTAAGTAACACGTTCCATGATACGACCTGCTTTACCGCTAAGTGCAGCATGTGCCACAGGGATAGCTACAATCACCGCAACCACTGCAGCAATGGCTGAAGCATACGCTGAATTCCACGCAATACTAAAATCAAACGAGCTAAAGCCATCACGTGCTAACCACAGCGAAAATATCGCCAGAGGTAAGCCAATGGCTAATAATAAAATAGGTGCAAAAGTGGTAAACATAGCTGCTAGTTGCCACTTACTAGGAAACAAAATTAATGGCCGACCATGGCGTTCGCTAGCTGTTTTAATTTGTGACTCAATCAACAGCAAAAAGCCTACAATCACTAACAACTGTAACGATAACATTGCCGCACGACTTAACTCAAACGCATTGTACTCGACATAAATAACTCGGGTAAAGGTATCAAGGCGCATCATTGCAGGTGTGCCAAAGTCAGACAAAGTATACAGTGCGACCAATAACGAACCTGCGGCAATGCCATTTACTACACGGGGTAAAATGACTTTAAATACACTTTCGGTCATCGACATACCTAAGGTGCGGGCCGCGTTAACCATGCTTGCATCAAGACTAAGTAAAGATGAGCGAGTAGTCATCATTACAAATGGAAATGTATAAAGAGTCATAACAATAGCTGCGCCGCTGAGCCCATCCATCGAGGGGAGTTCAATACCAAGTAGATTATGTATCTCTCCGCCTGAGCCAAAAGCCGCATAAAGCGTGAATGCACCAATATAACTTGGGATGGCTAGAGGTGCGGCAAAAAACACCAGCCATACTTTTTTAAACGGTAAACGCACATAAGCGCTGATAAATGCTAACGGTACGCCGATAAGAATAGAACCAATGACTGTTAATACCATCAAGGACAAAGTATTGCCGAGAATACTTAAATTATGACTATCAAACAAAGAGCTGGCATCAGTGGCCAGCGTTATTAAAATAAAGATAGGAGATAAAACAATAAGCGCTGCAAGCAGCGCCATTGGGTAAGAGGCCGGTAGTCGCATTACAGTACGCCGCTATTTCGCATCAAAGCTATGGTTGGCCGAAGATCAGCTAACTGTGTTAAGTCCACTTTGGGTGGTGAAATATTGGCTAAAGAAGGTAACCCTTCAGGCAGAGGGACACTATTTACCAGCGGAATTTCATAGGCTTCACGAGCCAAGTAACCTTGCACTTCAATGCTTAATAAATAGCGCATAAAGTGAGTGGCAAGAGGGTCGTCGTTCAATGCCAAAATGCCTGATGCATTGACTAAACAGCCAGCATCTTGCTGGGTAAATGCTAAATCAAGTTTGGCATCTGGTTTGCCTGATTTTAAACGTAAGGTGTAATAGTGATTAGCAAAACCAATATCCACTTCACCACGTTCAACGGCCATTACTACACCCAACTCACCAGCATAGGTTTTAGCACGCTTTTTAATCTTTTTCAGCCATTTCGCTGTTTTATCGTCACCCTCAAGAATACGCATTGCCGTGACAAATGATTGAAACGATGCATACGCAGGTGCCCAGCCAATGCTTAAATCACTATCAGCAATGTCCATAATACTGGTTGGAATTTGCTCTTTGCTCAAACGCGAGGTGTTATAGGGTATGGTGCGCACACGACCGGTGACAGGGGCCCAATCTTTATAGCGAAACTGTGGTTGCAACTGCGCTGATAAATCACTCGGAATTGGTTGTGCAAGGCCTGCATCTGAAACCAAGCCAATAGCGCCAGAATCAACAGCCCAAAACAAATCGGCTCTACGCACCCCAGCTTTTGCTTCAGCAACAATTGTATTGGCTAAAGCCGCTGTAGGACCACGACGAATGCCTAGTTTAAAGTTGGGGTTTCTGTCTTGAATTGCTTGTAGCACATTTTCATACAAACCACCTTCACCACGACCTAGGTATAAGGTCAGCTCACCTTCAAGTTTCGGTAAGTCATCAACAGACACAGGGTTTGTTATATTGGCAGCTAGTGCGCGAGAAAGAGGCAATGGTAATGCACCGATTGCCCCAAACGCAGCTAGGCCTTGTATAAAGGTCCTACGCTTCACTTAAAATACATCCTTACGTGCTTTTTCGGCTTTTTCGAGTAATACCTTAGCGCGGTCTAATTTAGTGTGCATGCTACTTACCACATCGCGTACATCATCAACACTTTTGTTATCTGAAATTGCTTTTGGCAGTGTCACATTAAAATCTTTTTCTAATACTTCAACAAGTTTGGCATCTTGTTCGATAAGTGTGCCTTCAACACCTTCAAATAGGTGAAGGTAAGTATCGTGCACAATGCTGGTTGCTTCATCACTTAAACGTTCTGCATATTTGGCAATGACACGATCAAGTTTATGTTTAATTTCATCGATTGTAGCACTTTGAGTCATGCTTGTGGTTGCAGTTGCTTTAACGTTTGCAAGTAAACCTTTTTGTTGAAATTGCGCCGCTAGTTTAACTGCGCCAAGGCCTTGCCACAAGGCAGTATTCATAGCGTGTTGTTCTTTACGAGCTTCAGTGGCCGGCTTGTTGTTATCAATGGCCATTTTTACGCCGTAAATACCTTGCCAGATTGACGCATATACAGGCACAAAATTTGTTTCAATTGCGCTGTGAAACTTTACTGATTCCCAGTATTCGATTAAGTCATCGCTTTTTACCGCTTTTGCGCCTTTGCTTTCATAGTTGCTTACCATGGTATCGACTTTGCCGATCATCCATTCAACTTCTTCTGAGTAATCTTTAATATTTGCTTGTAAGTGGTTTACATGTTCGCCAATAGGGCCATTAGCAAATGCAGGTTGCGCAACAAATGCTGATACTAAAAGAAGGCTAACACCTAAGGTGGTAGCTGATTTAAATACTGCTTTCATAATAGAGGATCCGCAAGGTAATTGTAAATGATAGCCATTATCATATCCATAAAAATGGCTAAAAGCAATATACCTAAATCAACCTTTAAATGCCCATTTTATCTTTGTTTTTAAAGTGTTTTCTTGTATTTAACGGGCTGTAGTGATTTATAGCGGACAGACTGTGTAGTAGGGTTGCTTGATTTGTGTTCAAAAGTAACAAATAAATACATTTTAAAAGTCATAACCTAATTTATATGCAAACGATCTCTAGAGGCTGAATTTTACATCTTGAGATCGTTTGCATATAAATGTTGTGTTAAAATCGCAGCAGTTAAATTTAGTAGAGACAGATCATGGCTAGCACCGCTCACGCATTACATATTTTAGTTAAGCATAAAGAACTTGCTGAAGATATCATCAAACAATTAAAAAAAGGCGCTAAGTTCCCAGTGCTGGCAAAAAAGCACTCTACTTGCCCATCGGGTAAAAAAGGCGGTGATTTAGGCGAATTTAAACGCGGCCAAATGGTAACACAGTTTGATAAAGTGGCTTTTAGTGGAGAAATTCTCGAGCCACATTTAGTTAAAACCAAGTTTGGCTGGCATGTAGTTAAAGTGCTGTATAGAACTTAGACGTTAGTGACGAGGTAGCGCTAAAGAGCTTTCAACCTGAGCGGCTCATAACGTAAAAACCACCAATAAAGGTGGTTTTTACGTTTAAATAGCCAAGCTATTTAACTGCCAACGGCACTTGGTTGTACATCTAAGCCATAACCAAACATTACTGCAAGCACTAATACAATGGAAGCCGCGACCATCAGCTTGATTAGTAGTGGTAAACAAAAGCGGAACCAATGGCCGTAAGGTACGCCCGCCATCCCTAAAATCCCCATTAATACTGCATTAGTTGGGATGATCATATTCGAAAAGCCATCACCAAATTGATAAGCAAGTACAGCCACTTGGCGTGGCACGCCGACTAAATCGCCTAGCGGTGCCATTAGCGGCATAGTCACATACGCCTGCCCAGAGCCTGATGGAATAAAGGTATTGAGTATTGTTTGAATGACTAACATGCCAATGGCCGAGATCTCGGCGCTCACATACGAAAGCGGCAGCGACATACCATGCACTAAACTATGCAAAATTTGCCCATCTTCCAGTATCAAAGCAATACCACGAGCCACACCAATTAAAATAGCGGTAGTCACGAGATCTGAGACCCCTTCAATAAAACGGTTAGCAGTTTCATCTGCTGATAAACGTCCCAGTACAGCAACAATCACACCCCACGCAATAAATACACCGCCTAGCTCGTATAAGTACCAATCTTTCGTGGCAATGCCCCATACAGCGATAGCAAGCGTAATGATAAAACTGCCTAAAATTAGTTTATGGCGCAGCGCAAGTTCAGGATAATTTGGTGTGGCTTTATCATTAAGTGGGCAGGGGACATCCAACATCATTGATTTGCTGGGATCATCGGCTACACGTTTGGTGTATTGCCACACATGGTGAAAGCCAATTAATACAAACGGCACGAATATCGCTAAACGTAACCATAAGCCAGAATAAACAGGAATTTCAGCAATTTGCTGAGCAATTAACACCGTAAACGGGTTAAACGCCGATACCCCATAACCAATCCCGTAACCTGCCACAATCATACCGACCGCAGTCATTGCATCAAGGCGCATGGCTTTACATAAAGCGACTAAAATCAATACAAACGGAATGTATTCACCCGCAGTACCAATGCTGCTAGAGGCTAAAGCAAAACAAAATATCACCATAAAAATAAGTCGTTGCGGCTTTTTGCCATGGCGCTCTAGTAAGCGGCCAATTAGCGCATCAACCGTGCCAGTAGCACGGGCAATGGCAAGTACGCCGCCAACAATTAACACAAAAAAGATCACATCTTGCGCCGCTGCAAACGCCCGCGGTATCGCCGTTAATAAATCCCATGGGGTCAAATAATGACGCTCTGCAACCACTTGGTAAGTCCCCGCGACCACCATTTCTCGGCCTGAGTCAGATAGTGTTGTAGTAAAAAAGCCTTGTGGTACTAACCAGGTAGCAATCAGCGCTGTTACCATCATAGCTAGCAGTAAAATCAAAGTATGCGGTACTTTGAAAGAATTACTCATACGTTCTCCGTTTTTATAATTGGCACAGCGAATGATGCCTCGCTGCTTTTTGTTAAGGATAACACGAGTTATAAAATCATAATAAAAATAGCAACAGTTGCACTGTAAAGGAATGTAACAGGGAAGAGCCATGATTATAGTTAGCTAGGTTCAAGAAAAAACAGTCATTAGTTTAAAGTGGGTGTCTTTAAATTGGGTTGTGCAATAACATATTTTCGCAGACACCCATCTTAAAATTAGCTTAACTTTTAAGACTCATGTGATACTTAATACAGAGCTATACCTTTACAGCTTGTGTTAAGCTATTTGCATAGAAATCAAAATACAACAAGGAGTACGGTTCATGGTGGTAGCGGGATCTTTACTGTTATTCTGTGGCAAAATGGGGGCAGGTAAATCAACCGAAGCTAAAAAGATAGCTCTTGAACGTAATGCCGTGCTTATCAGTGAAGATGACTGGTTGGCTACACTTTACCCTGACCAAATCAAGTCGTTTGAAGATTATATTAACTACTCTGGTTTATTGAGGTCTTTACTCAAAGTTCATGTTCAAAACATTCTGCAAGCTGGTGCGACTGTGGTTATGGACTTCCCTGCTAATACAAAAAAACAGCGAGCATGGTTAAAAAGTTTAGCTACTGAAATACAAGCGAATATTGAGTTTACTTACTTAAAAGTATCGAATGAGTTATGCCTTCAGCAAATTGCCCGGCGATGCATTGAACAACCAAATAGAGCTGCATTTGACACTGAAGCTGTGTTTAATCACGTTACTCAATATTTCGAAGAGCCAAGCGATGGTGAGTTTTACAATATTAAAGTAATTGATAAAGAAACGATGTAAGGTTGCCATGCTCTTACGTATTTACTGGTTTTTTTGAAAGGGATATTATGAATTACGTTAGTCTTTTTGCGTTCTTAGCTTTTGCCTCATTTGTCAGTGCAAATACGGCTTTGCCAGATAACCGACATATTGTAGTCACCGGGGAGGCGCAGTTAAAAGCAAAGCCTGATATTGCTGTGATTAACCTCGAGGTGGAAAATTTACAAGTCTCTAGTTTAGATGCGAAAAAGGATGTTGATAATCGGATCAATAGTTTTTTAGCTAGCCTCCCTAAGTTTAATATTGATGAGAAAAATGTTTCTGCTTCAAGCATTAACACGCAGCCGAGTATTCGTATACCGAGAGCGATAAACAGCAATTGGAAGGCTATACAGCTAACCGCAGTATTCAAGTAACATTAACGGATATTAAGTGCTTGAATGCACTCCTGGATTTTGCACTGAGCGTAAAAATTGATGCAATTAAAAGTATAGAGCTAAAATCATCAGCAGCGAAGGCTTTAAAAGCACAAGTCAATGCGATGGCTGTGAATGATGCAAAAGAGAAAGCCAGCTCATTAGCCAAGGCATTTGGTACTAAGCTTGGGAGTATTTATAGTATCAACTCGGCTGCCAATAATAGTTTTAATCGGTATGGCGAAAATCAAGCTATTGAACGGATAGAAGTGACTGGTAATCGGACTCAGCAATTTACAAGCGCTGGTAAGTACTTGCAGGAAAATATGGTTTTTTCGGCATCAGTCAGTGCCGTATTTGATTTAGAACTCACTGATTCAACAGCACCCTAAGATTGGCACATAAGGTAAAAAGCCACGTAACTTGGTTGAAGTGACCCCAATAGTTGTTACATGGCTTTTTATTTTACTGTTGCGCTTCTTGCTCGGCGATTTGTTTAAATGCTTGCACAAATGCATCGCTTGGTTGGCCGCCGGTGAGGGCGTATTGCTCGTTAATGATGAAGGTTGGCACTGAGGTAATGCCCATCTGTTGTAGCGCACTTTGCTCGCTACGTACTTCTTGGAAATACTCGCCTGAATCTAATATTTCTTTTGCACGGGCCCTATCAAGGCCAACGCTTTGCACTACATCAAGCAGCGTATCTTGCTCATTTAAATAAACTAAATCAGTAAAGTGCGCTTTAAAAAATGCCAGTTTTAATTCAGTTTGTTTGCCTTCACTGGCAGCCCATGTCAGTAAACGATGTAAATCAAAACTGTTGATCATGATCCGTTTGCCGTCAAAATTAAAGTCAAAGCCTGCTTGCTCGCCCATCTCTAAAATACGTTTACGGTTTTCAGCGCCTTGCTGTTCAGTTAGGCCGTATTTTTGTTGTAGGTGCTCGTTTAAATCTTGGCCAACAACAGGCATGTCTGGATTTAGTTCGAATGGCTTCCAGCTTATTTCAGCAGAAAATTCGTCACTTAATTGCGCAAGGGCTGTTTCAAGGTTTTTATAACCAATAATGCACCATGGGCACATAACGTCTGAAACGATGTCGATTTTAAGCTTTTTCATCAGTGAGCCTATTTTTACAAAATGTAACAGGGATATGCAGGCGAGGGTGAGTAAATTCAAGGGGGGGCTATTCTTAGTTTTTATAAAGCTACATGGTAGGGGGCTTACCGTGCAGCTTTAGGGATAAGCTAATTTAAGTTAAATTAACCTGCTAAACCAAATGGGTCGTCAATGCTGTGAGCCGGCTCGGTAAACCACTTAGGACCGTTGTCGGTCATGTAAAAATGATCCTCTAAGCGAACGCCAAATTCATCAGGCACAACTAGCATTGGCTCATTACTAAAACACATGTCTGCTACGAGCGGGGTTTTGTTACCACCGACTAAATAAGGCCATTCATGAATGTCTAAACCAATACCGTGGCCAGTACGATGTGGACAACCTGGGGTTTGATATTCAGGACCTAAATCTTGTGCAGCTAAATAACTGCGTGCTGCAGCATCAACGGCTTCACAAGGAGCACCGATTTTAGCGGCGTTAAACGCGGCGATTTGCGCGGCTTTTTCGTAATCCCAAAACTGGCGTTGGCGCTCTGTGGCCTCACCAAATACATAGGTGCGGGTAATATCTGATAAGTAATCATGTACTTTACAGCCAGTATCAATCAGTACCATGTCGCCTTTTTTAAGAATTTGTGGGTCTTTCACGCCATGTGGGAACGAGGTTGCAACGCCAAATAATACGATGCAAAAATAGTTACCTGGTGCACCTACTTTTTGGTGGGCTTGCTTGATAAATGCTTCAACTTCGCTCGTGCTGATCCCCTCGTGTAACATACTTGCAGTTGCTTGGTGAACCGCTAACGTCATGTCCATAGCACGTTGCATCAGTGCCAGCTCGTTGGATGATTTATGCATACGGCAGTGCGCGGTCACAGGTTGTGCATTGACTAGGTTTAAGCCCGTTTGCGCTTTATTTATACCGTCAAAAATAAAGAATTGTGCGCTTTCATCTATGCCCACAGTGCCATTGGCAGCAATACCCATTTCAGTGATTATTTGTACAAAGAGCTCATATGGACTTTCGTGCTCTTGCCAACCACGAATAGTACCATCGATGACTTTAAAGCCATTCAACGAACCAATTTCAAAATACGGGGCAATGTATTGTATGTCGCCTTTGGCAGGTAAAATTGCACCTACCATACGCTCACTGGCGTACCAGTGCATGCCAGTAAAATAGGTAAGGTTAGTGCCTGCATTTAGATAAATCGCGTCAATGTCATTTGCTTGCATATAGGTTTGCGCTTTGGCAATACGCGCTAAAAGTTCATCAGCCTGAATAGCTGTTAAATCACTCGTCATATCACTTAGGCTGGCTAATGCCTGCTCTTTAGTTTGGATACCAATACCAAATGTTGTCATGGTGCTCTCCTTTATTTGTATGTGGCAATTGTGCGTGTGCCACTGCTGTACTGCAAGCGAGTTGCGTTAAAAGTGGCTAATACAATAAGAGTAAGCTTTAGATCTGTTAAATTATCCATTTGGATGATATTAATAGAGCCTTACAAATATAAAGGTAAGCAAAATATCGGTTTTTAGCCTCTCACACTCCACACTTAAAAATCGAACATGACTTATTATTAGTACCTTTATGGTATAAACATCAACAATGGAGTATCAGGAATGAATGAACAATATGCCGCCTTGCGTGGGAACGTTAATTTATTGGGGCAATTATTAGGCCAAACAATTAAAGACGCCCAAGGACAAGCGATTTTAGATAAAGTAGAAGAAATTCGAGCTTTAGCTAAGTCATCCCGCACAGGAAACGAGCAAGACCGCCATACCTTAATTAATGTTCTGCATACTTTAACCGATGAAGAGTTACTGCCAGTGGCACGTGCTTTTAATCACTTTTTGAATCTAGCCAATGTTGCAGAGCAGTTTCATACTATTTCTCGTTTTAATGACGTGGGTTTTTGTCAGCTAAGTCCATTAACACAAACTTTAAAAGTATTAGCTAGCCACGCACAACAGGGTAAAATAAATCCCAATGAAATCGCAGAGAGCTTAGCCAAACTACATATTAATTTAGTTTTAACTGCACACCCAACTGAAGTAACTCGGCGTACAATTATTAACAAACACGTTGAATTAAGTGATTGTTTAGCGGCGCTTGAGCGCACCGATAACCTGCCTTATGAGCGTGAAAATATATTAAACCGTATTGCTCAGTTGATTAGTCAAGCATGGCATACAGACGACATCCGCCGTTCACGTCCAACCCCAATTGATGAAGCAAAATGGGGTTTTGCAGTGATTGAAAATAGCCTTTGGCACGCCGTTCCGCGTTTTTTACGAGACTTTAATAAAGAAGTAAAAGAGCACCTTGATTTAGAGTTACCGAACGATTATAGCCCCGTTGAGTTCACCTCATGGATGGGCGGCGATCGCGATGGCAATCCATTTGTAACAGCATTAGTGACGCAGCAAGTGCTGGATCATGGTCGCTGGATGGCACTTGATTTATACAGTCGCGATATCGACACTTTAAGCACTGAGCTTTCTATGTCACAAGCCAGTGATGAGCTAGTCGAACTCGCCGGGCAAAATTTTGAACCGTATCGTGCGGTATTAAAAGTACTCAAAGCGCAAGTGAGTGAAACCGTTGCTCATCTTGGCGCTAAAATTATGAATAAGCGCACCGACGCACAAGACATAGTCACTGATATTGAGCAGTTAAAGCAGCCGCTTGAAGCATGCTACCGCTCGTTGCTTAATAGTAACATTGCGGTGGTAGCCAATGGCTTATTATTAGACATGTTACGTCGTATTAATAGCTTTGGTATTCGTTTAGCTAAACTAGATATACGCCAAGATTCATCGCGTCATAGTCAGGTATTTTCAGAGCTCACTCGTTATTTAGGTTTAGGTGATTACGACCAATGGCAAGAAGAAGATAAGCAGGCATTTTTATTAGCTGAGCTTAACTCTCGTCGCCCACTTATTCCTAAGCATTGGCAACCAAGCGCTGATGTAAAAGAAGTCCTCGACACCTTTGATGTAATCGCTAAGCAAGATGCGTCGACGTTTGGCTTATATATCATTTCAATGGCACGTACAGCCTCTGACGTATTAGCTGTACAATTACTATTACAAGAAAGTGGCTGTAGTTTTAAACTGCCCGTTGCGCCATTATTTGAAACCTTAGATGACTTAAATGCAGGCAGCGATGTTATCACTCAATTATTAGATAATAATTGGTATCGCGGTCAAGCAGAAGGCGTGCAAAACGTGATGATTGGCTACTCAGATTCAGCCAAAGATGCGGGTATGATGGCCGCTGGTTGGGCGCAATATGAAGCGATGGATAAACTGGTACAGCTGGCAGAGCAACGTGGTATTGAGTTGGTATTATTCCACGGTCGTGGCGGTACTGTTGGTCGTGGTGGCGCACCTGCTGCGCAAGCATTGCGTTCACAACCACCAGGATCATTAAAAGGTGGCCTACGTGTAACTGAACAAGGGGAGATGATCCGCTTTAAGTTTGGCCTACCTAATGTGGCGCTGGAAAGTCTAAACATCTATGCTGGCGCAGTGCTTGAAAGTAATTTATTACCACCACCAGCGCCTAAAGACGAATGGCGTGATGTAATGGCGTTGATCAGTGAAAAGTCATGTGAGCATTACCGTAATGTAGTGCGTTTTGATGAAGACTTTGTGCCGTACTTTAGAATGGCAACACCAGAGCAGGAACTATCAAAGTTACCGCTTGGTTCGCGTCCAGCAAAGCGTAACCCCAATGGTGGTGTTGAAAGCTTGCGGGCTATTCCGTGGATTTTTGCTTGGAGTCAAAATCGCTTAATGCTACCAGCATGGCTTGGTGCACTAACTGGTTTACAAGCTGCACTTGAAAAACACGGCATAGACACCCTTAATGAGATGAGTCAACATTGGCCGTTTTTCAGAGCCCGTCTAGAAATGCTTGAAATGGTATTCAGTAAAGCGGACTGTTGGTTAAGTGCGCATTACGACGATGCTTTGGTTGAAGAGCAATACAAATCATTAGGTGAAAAATTACGTAAAGAGCTCAAGCAGGCTATTTCACTGGTACAATCGTTAAGCCCACAGCAAAGTTTGCTTGCCGATCAACCTTGGATAAAAGAGTCTATTGGTTTGCGTAACCCGTATACGGATCCACTGAATGTGCTTCAAGTTGAGTTGTTAAAACGTTCGCGCGAAGCGGCAGAAGGCAGCTCTGGTGACATTGATAACGCGTTAATGATCACTATGACCGGGATTGCCGCAGGTATGCGTAATACAGGTTGATTGTTAGTCGATAAATATTAGGCCTCTTGCTATTGCTTTGCGGCTTGAGATCCGCCAAAGACTAACGTGCTAACAAATTGTGCGCCGCTATAGGTAATACTAATTTAAATTGGTAAAGGTGCGGCGCATATCTTGCTGAACAGGTTATATTTAACGGTATTAAACTCCTAGTTATGCAAATTAAGCTTCTTTTAGTTAGCCTCTATTGGCATTATTTCAGTAATAAAAGCCATCTTTTATTCTGTATCATCACTCTAGTCAGAGCTGATTTGATATTGACTGTTCATCTTTTTATCTAGAATGTCGACTGTTTTGTCATTTTATGGCAATAGCATTAATAATCGAGTAGTAATTATGTCAAATGTGTCTACTTGCATCGTGTATGATGCATCTACGTCATTAATAATAATGACGCTTAGAGGGACGGCAAGTGCACAGGATGTGATGAACTTTTATCAAAAAGTGCAGCGCTTTAATATAAAAGCAGAAAATTTTGATTGTTTTAACAGCGCGAAAAATTGGTTAGTAAATCAACCTAGCATTTAAGCGTTGAACCTTCTAAACTAGTTAGCCATTAAATCATAAAACTAGTCTATGTCTTCATTAACGCCTACAGTAAGTACTCAAACTCGCTGCGTTTTTAGTTTCAGCGAAAAGCAACAGCAGCAGTTATATCTTCACGTAAAACAGCACAAAGGTATTTTAAATACCGCTGATATGGCAGCTTTGTGCGCCCAATATAAGCAGCCTGTCGAGGTTATACTGCGTGCCTGTTTACCTATTGCCGCTAAATTTGCAGTTGTTCCTATTTCACATTTTTTTGTTGGGGCAATTGTAGTTGGCTACGATAAACATGGTGAGCAACATTTTTATTTTGGGGCTAATGTTGAATTTGCACAACAAGCATTAAGCTTAGTGGTCCATGCTGAGCAATCGGCAATTAATAACGCTTGGCTCAATGGTGCGAAAAAAATAGCTAAAATTGCTATCAGTGATGCACCGTGTGGTTATTGTCGTCAATTTATGAATGAGTTGGCTGATGCACAGAGCTTTGATATTTTATTACCGCAGCAGCAATTCAAGCTGGCTGATCTACTCCCTCACTCATTTGGCCCGCAAGATTTAGGTAATTCTTATAGCTTGTTTAACCCTGCACCACAACAACATGAGTTTGTTACAGCGGCTAAACTGGATAAAACCTTGCTAAGTTATGCATTGGCAGCTTATGTACCTTACTCAGAAAATTACAGTGCAGTGAAGATTAGTACTTTCGAAAATGGTAATTTTTATGGGTGTTATGCAGAGAATGCCGCGTATAGCCCAAGCTTATCACCACTGCAAAGTGCGGTGAGTCAATTGCATTTAGCTGGTTTGGCAATGACTAAAAATGTTGTCAAAGGGATTGAGTTATTACAAACGCAGGGCAAGGAAAATCAGTTAAGTGTCAGTCAAGCAGTACTGGCAAGTTACCCTGGTTTGCCAGTACTACAAAGTATTAGTTTAAATATTAAGCCAACAGCAGTTTAGCGGCTTCAAGTACCACTGAGACTGATTTTTTTTCTATCTCGCCGTGATCTACATTAGGGATTTCTTGGCGAGTACGATTAACCAACACTCCAGCTACACAGGCGGCTTTTAGACCCAGTGCTGCACACATTGTAAATAAGGTTGCTGATTCCATTTCATAGTTCATCACGCCCAGCTTTTGCCATTCTTCACAGCTACCTTGAAATGCTTTTGGTACATAACCCGAGTAAGTGTCGTAACGTTCTTGACCTGGGTAAAAAGTATCGCTTGATGCAGTAATACCAATATGAAAATCAATACCTAAATTACCGCACGCATTGACCATCGCTTGAGTAGCGAAAAAGTCAGACACAGCAGGGTAGTTTAATGGCGCAAAATGTTGACTCGCACCATCTAAACGCACAGATGCTTGGCTGATTAAAATATCACCTTCATTAATATGAGGTTGAATAGCGCCAGTTGTGCCAATTCGTAAGAATGTTTCAACTCCCAATTGCGCCAGTTCTTCTACTGCAATAGAGGTTGAAGGACCACCAATACCGGTTGAGCAAATAACCACAGACTGACCACTGAGTTGACCTAAGTAAGCATGAAACTCTCGGGTTTGGACGAGGCAAGTTGGGTTTTCGAGAAAAGTTGAAATACGTGCTGCACGATCTGGATCGCCCGGAACAATCGCAAGTTTTGCACCGTGTAGATCGTCGCGGGTGAGTCCTAAGTGAAATACCTTTTCCATAGCGGAGCCTTATTTATAACTTTTGTTCTAACGTCAGTTAATAACGCTAATTTATAAAGAGTTGTTGTCAATTTAGCATAATTACCACAATACTTTGCTTTGTACAGGACGGATGTCCGTTATCAAATTTATTCATTCTCTTTGAATATTCAAGCAACTGACTTTAATTTGTCTCATCGTCGGTAGTTGACTTGTATTCATAGACACTATATCAACCCTACTGGGCACTCTATTTTAGTTTATACGTTGTTGGATAAATAAGTATAACCAATTGTAATTTTAGAGGTTTATATAGTTATTTTAAATGTAGCTAAAGCGGCGAGAGTCATAAAATTGCGAGTAAAAATCGGCGCGTGAACCTTTTATTAATTTTATTTTCAACAACGCTCTTTTGCATAACTACGCAAAAGCACACAGTAAGGAATTGCAATGAGCACACAATGGCAGACATTTAAAAGTAAAGTTGAACACTGTTTATGTCCACCGGGCGATGGCGTTTTTACGGTTAATACGGCAAAAGAACGTAAAGCGGCGCTGCGCATGAAACTGTATGGGCAAGAAGATAATGTCGATACGCTATGGCGTGCATCACTCGATACGCTGAGTCAAAATGAGCATAAAGCGGTGACTTTAGGTATTAGCTCTGACTGCGGTGGTGGCATTTTACGCGGCGCGAACTGGGGGCCGTTGTTTTTACGCTCAACATTGATTGATCAGCAGCCTCAGGCTAAGTCATTTGATTTAGGGGATGTAAGGGTTATCCCACATTTATTGCATGATAAATATTTAAACGACGCGACTATCAGTAATTGCCAAAAAGCATTATACGACAATCCAAATAGTGAGTATTACGTTAGTCCATTATCAATTACCGAAGATGTGTGCAATAGCTTTTACGCGACCTTTAAAGATAAAGGGATTTTTGGGATTGGTGGCGATCATTCAATTAGTTACCCATTGACTAAAGCATACTTAAAAGCCAAACGCGAGCAGGGCAAGCGTACGGCAATTATTCATTTTGATGCGCACACTGACTTACTGGTTGAGCGTTTAGGTATCGATTTATGTTTTGGCTCGTGGTGCACGCATATTTTAGAATTTTTACCTGCACCGCATCATTTGATCCAATTTGGTATTCGTTCAAGCGGTAAGCCAAAACAGCACTGGGAATCTACCTTTGGCGTTAAACAACATTGGGCTCATGAGATCATCGAACGAGGCGCACCGGCAATTGCCGCAGAAGTAATTGCTCAGCTTAAAGCTGATAATGTTGATGAACTCTACGTCAGCTTTGATATTGATGCTCTAGATGAAGAGTTTGCATCAGCAACAGGTACACCGGAAGGAAATGGTTTAACACCGCAACATGCTTTGGATATCTTGGTTGCATTGGCAGATGAATTTCCGATCACCGGCGCTGATATGATGGAGATTGCTCCATTTACGGATAGCTCTTTGGTAGGTCAATCGAGTTCAGATACAACGCTTAGAGAAGGTGCAAAAATTTCAGCATTTTTAATTAATACTATGAACCGCACATAGTTAATGATGAGCAGCATACTGCGTATGCTGCTTTTTAAATTCACAAATCAGCTATTTGCCGTTATATTTAATTTATGTCAATAGGCGCTTAAAGTAATAATCGGTGGGGCAGTAGTGGCTAAGTGGTGTTATTTTTTATTCATAATTTTAAGTAATCAAAGTATCGCCAAATTAAATGTCGTGACGGAACACTTTCCGCCTGCTCAACACCTTGATGAAAATGAACAACTTGTTGGCTATATTGCTGATAAAGTTCAAATGGTGCTAGATTCTTCAACACTCGATTACGTAGTTTCAGTACATGGCTGGAGCACTGCATTTAATATGGCACTGCGCGATCCGCAAACGTGTATTTTTTCTATGGCGCGTTCAGCTCCTCGTGAAAAGCAATTTATTTGGATTGCAGAATTAGCACAGTTAAACACTTATCTTTATGCATTGAATTCGAAAAGCATTGTCATCAATTCCTTAGAGCAAGCAAAGCAATACCGAATTGCGGTATTAAAAGATAATTACAGCCATCACTTTTTATTATCACAGGGCTTTGAAGAAGGCGTAAATATAATGCTGATGAATAGTTTTGATCATATTTTTAAAATAGTTCAAAGCCGTCAAAGTAGTATCGATATCGTCGTATTACCAGAACAACGCGTTAAATTTGAACAGTCGAAAAGACAGGTTGTTGATAAGTTAGCACCTATTTTAAGACTCGAGATCAAACAACCAGCACTGTATTTTGCTTGTAATAAAGCGCTAGATAAGCCAACTCAAACTAAACTCATTAACGCATTTAGCATGTATCAGTAAGCTTTTTTATTTTTAAATAACTGATATTTATAGGCTTTCTATATTAATTAAATTTCAATTGCCCAACCTTTAAAAGGGGCTATAATCCAGCTGCTTTTGCTTATAAAAGCGCTTATTTTTGGAGTTATAAATGGGTGATTTAATCGGGATTGCTTTATTAATCTTGATCAGTGCGTTATTTGCTATGTCGGAAATCGCCATCGCAGCATCACGTAAAATTAAATTAAGAGTCATGGCTGATGAGGGCAATGCTAAAGCGGCGGCAGTATTAAAGCTGCAAGAGCAACCAGGTGCTTTTTTTGCCATGATCCAAATTGCTCTCAATGCAATTGCTATTTTAGGCGGTATAGTGGGCGAACAAGCGCTTTCACCTTATGTTGAAAGTGTACTTGTTTTATTTTATCAAGGACCGTTACTGGCGCAAATTAGCTTTTTGCTGTCTTTTTTGACAATTACTTCATTGTTTATTTTATTTGCTGATTTATTACCAAAACGCTTAGCGATGATCCTCCCTGAGGCTGTTGCGGTTCGCGTAGTCACGATCATGCGTTGGATAACGTATGCATTAACACCGTTGGTATTGTTTTTTAATGGTGTAACTAACATTGTTTTACGGTTATTCAATGTGCCAGCAGAGCGTGAAGACATTGTCACCACTGAAGATATCGTCGCAATGATGGATGCAGGTGCCGAATATGGCAGTTTACAACAACAAGAATATGACTTAATTGGTAATGTATTTGATTTAGAGGCGCGCTTCTTATCGAGTGTAATGTCACCTCGAGATCAAATAGTCTACTTTGATATCAACGAACCCAGCGATGGTATTTCGGGTAAAATCATTGATCATCCACATAATCATTTTTTGGTATGTAATGGCAATTTAGATAAATTAATTGGCTCAGTTGAATCAAAAGATATTCTTCGTCAAGTACTCAAAGGCAAAGCGGCGACTATCAATGACGAGATGCTTGAAAAAGATATTTTTTATCTACCAGAAACACTGAGTTTGTCAGAGGCGTTAAATGCCTTTAAAGGCGCAGCAAAACCCTTCGCAGTGGTGGTTAATGAATACGCACTTGTCGTGGGAATTGTGACCGTTAAAGATTTGATGAAAGGCTTTATGGGAGATCTGATCACTCATACTGGTGATGAACTTATTATACAGCGAGATGAAAACTCATGGTTAGTTGATGGTTTAACTCCAGCCGTTGAGCTGGCAAAAGTACTCGGTGTAGATGAATTTTTAGATCAAATGCATTATGAAACTGTTGCTGGATTTTTAATTTATACCATGAAGCGAATTCCTAAACGTGCAGAATATATTCAATACGCAGGTTTTAAATTTGAAGTTGTGGATGTTGAAGGGATCCGGGTTGAGCAGTTATTGGTGTCTAAAATACTACCGCTAGAACCAGCCTTACAATAAAACGTGAGGCGCGCTATGCGCCTCATTATTTATTCAAAAATGCCTTTTAATGTTTACTGCAGCTGCATTGTTATGCTCATTAAAGATAAAATCAACTCTTTCTGTGCCTGTAATTGATAATTTACATGGACTGTTTTTTAGCTCACCGTCAAGTCTTTTTACATCACTTTACATGCTCTAGGTCTTTTTAAAATAACTCTCAATTAAAGTTGGAAATTATAACTTTTTAATTTAGAATGATCGTTCATTCTAAATTAAGGGTAGTTAACATGCAGCGTTCTCGCGTCGTTCTTTTTACTGTCACGGCTTTGGCAAGTGCAGTTGTTTTATCCGGTTGCGATCAAACTCAGCAGGCTAATATGCATGCTTCACAGCCAACTCCTGTTGGCGTAATTACATTAAAAAGCCAACCATTAACACTTACAAAGGAGCTGCCAGGGCGTGTTACTGCGTCTCAAGTAGCGGAAATTCGTCCGCAGGTAAGCGGTATTATCCAGTCACGTTTATTCACTCAAGGTGCTGAAGTCAAAAAAGGTCAGGCTTTATATCAAATTGATCCTGCTACATTTGAAGCACAAGTAGCAACCAGTAAAGCCGCTATTAGTAAAGCTAAATCGAGTATTGCTAATGCTAAAGCTAAATCAGATCGTTATTCTGAGTTATTAGCAATAAAAGCGGTCAGCCAGCAAGATTTTGATGAAGCAGATGCCAGTTATAAAGGTGCGCAAGCTGATTTATTAACTGCGCAAGCACAGCTTAAAACAGCGCAGATCAATCTAAACTACAGTCGAGTTTCATCACCTATTAGTGGCCAAATTGGCAAATCGAACGTGACTGCCGGTGCTTTGGTAAGTGCTAATCAAGCAACTGTATTAGCAACTGTCACTCAGCTTGATCCAATTTATATTGACCTTACCCAATCTAGTAGTGAGTTGACCCGCTTGAAAAAAGCGATTGCCAATGGTGAGCTTGACAAAGATCTTACTGCACAATCAAAGGTTGAACTTACGATGGAAGATGGCTCAGTGTATCCACACACAGGCACTTTGCAGTTTTCTGAAGTGGCGGTTGATCCAAGCACTGGCTCAGTGACTTTACGAGCAAAGTTTCCAAATCCAGAAAAGCTATTATTACCTGGTATGTATGTCAGAGCTGTGGTTGTTGAAGGGGTTAAGCCTAATGCTATTTTAGTACCGCAGCGTGGTGTGAGCCGTAATACTAAAGGTGAGCCTACAGCGATGGTGGTGGGTAAAGATAATACCGTTGAAGCGCGAATATTAAAAACTGACCGCACAGTAGGTGCAAACTGGTTAGTGACTAGTGGCTTAAATGATGGCGATCAATTGATCGTTGAAGGTTTACAAAAAATAGCACCAGGCGCATCTGTTAATGCAGTGCCGGCCGACTCAGCTACTAAAACTCAATAACGGAGCATTTTAATGTCACGATTTTTTATCGATCGGCCTATTTTTGCATGGGTATTGGCCATTGTTGTTATGTTGGCGGGAATATTAGCAATTAAAGGTTTACCTATTGCTCAGTACCCGTCTATTGCGCCTCCGGCAATTAGTGTTCAAGCTAATTATCCTGGTGCCTCTGCACGTACGTTAGAAGATACTGTTACGCAGGTTATTGAGCAAAAAATGAAAGGGTTAGATGGCTTGCTATATATGTCATCAACCTCAGAATCAAATGGTTCGGCAACTTTAACACTGACGTTTGATGCTGATACTGATCCAGATATTGCACAAGTTCAAGTACAGAATAAACTTGCCTTAGCAACACCGTTATTGCCACAAGAAGTGCAACGCCAAGGTGTATCAGTCGCTAAATCTGCTCGCAACTTTTTAATGGTTGTTGGTTTTGTTTCTGAAGATGGCAGCATGAATAATATCGATATCGGTGACTATGTTGCTTCCAATGTGCAAGACATCGTGTCCCGCGTCAATGGCGTAGGTGAAGTACAGTTATTTGGCTCTCAATATGCGATGCGTATCTGGTTAGACCCTAGTATGCTGCAAAAATATAAACTGACTCCTGCAGATATTAGAGCATCCATTAGTGCTCAAAATGCGCAAGTATCAGCAGGTCAACTTGGTTCTTTACCTGCGGTTTCAGGGCAGCAGCTTAATGCCACAGTGACTGCACAAAGTCGCTTACAAACACCAGAACAATTTCGTAATATTTTTGTCAAAAACAATGAAGACGGCTCTGTAGTTCGTTTAGGCGACGTCGCAAAAGTAGAACTTGGCGGTGAAAGCTACGGTGTTGTGGCACGCTTTAATGGTAAACCAGCGTCAGGTTTAGGTATTAAACTTGCCAGTGGCGCCAATGCTCTTGATACTGCTGCAGGCGTAAAAGTAGCATTAGCTGAACTAGAACCGTTTTTTCCTGAAGGGTTAGCCAGTGTTGTACCTTACGACACCACTCCGTTTGTATCACTATCAATTGAAAAAGTAGTCAGTACATTAATCGAAGCGGTTGTACTGGTTTTCTTAGTTATGTATTTGTTTTTACAAAACTTTAGGGCAACGTTAATACCAACAATTGCGGTGCCAGTGGTTCTTTTGGGGACGTTTGCAGTACTGCAAGTTTTAGGTTATTCAATTAATACTTTGACTATGTTTGCAATGGTTTTAGCCATCGGTTTGTTGGTTGATGATGCGATTGTTGTGGTTGAAAACGTTGAACGGGTTATGACTGAAGAAAAGTTGTCACCACTTGAAGCAACGCGTAAATCAATGGACGAGATCAAAGGTGCATTAGTTGGTATTGCTATGGTGCTATCTGCGGTATTTATCCCAATGGCCTTCTTTGCGGGCTCCACTGGGGTTATTTATCGTCAATTTTCAGTAACTTTAGTCACGGCTATGAGCTTATCTGTTTTAGTGGCCCTTATTTTAACGCCTGCACTGTGTGCAACCATGTTAAAACCGAGTCATGTGCATAATAACTCATCACTTATTGGCCGCTTTTTTATGGGCTTTAACCGTGGCTTTGATAAAACAAATAGCGGAGCACAAAACTTTGTAAGCCGTATGATCAAGCAAAGTAAGCGCTACTTGCTGTGTTATGGCTTAATTGTTGGCGGCATGGTCTATATTTTCTCACAGCTTCCTTCAGCGTTTTTACCTGATGAAGACCAAGGTATTTTGTTCAATCAAGTAAGTTTACCAGCAGGAGCAACCACTGAGCAGACATTAAAAGTCGTTGAGAAAATGGAAAAGCATTTTTTAGAAGATCAGTCAGAAGCTGTACGGTCTGTGTTTAGTGTAACTGGCTTTAGTTTTGCAGGCTCTGGGCAAAATGCAGCGCTTGGCTTTGTTGGTTTAAAACACTGGGATGAGCGTCAACGCGATGATTTATCGGTTGGTGCGGTCGCAGGCAAAGCGATGGGCTATTTTTCTACGATTAAAGAAGCCTTTGTTTTTGCTTTCCCACCACCTGCGGTTGTTGAGCTTGGCACTGCCAATGGTTTTACCTTGTTTTTACAAGATAGGGTTGGGCTTGGCCATGATAAATTACTCGAAGCGCGAAATATGTTACTAGGGATGGCTTCAAAAAGTCCTGTGTTGGCGGGCGTTCGTCCTAATGGTCAAGAAGATAAACCAGAACTGGAGCTAGATATTGATTTAGCAAAAGCGCAAGCACTTGGGCTGACCCAAGCTGATATCAATAGTACCTTGTCTACGGCGTGGGGTAGTAGTTATGTGAATGACTTTATCGACCGTGGTCGAGTAAAAAAAGTGTACTTACAAGGTACGCCTGAGTCGCGTATGGTACCGGAAGATTTAGATAAGTGGTATGTACGTAATAGTAGTGGCGATATGGTGCCATTTACCGCATTTGCTCAGTCGTATTGGACCTATGGTTCGCCGCGTCTTGAGCGTTTTAACGGTTTTTCAGCGATGGAAATTCAAGGTGCAGCAGCGCCAGGTTACAGTACTGGTCAAGCTATGGATGAAATGGAGAAGTTGGTTAGCCAGCTACCAACTGGGTTCGCCTTTGAATGGACTGGTATTTCGTATGAAGAGCGTTTAAGTGGCGGGCAAGCGCCATTATTATATGCGTTGTCGTTATTGGTGGTGTTTTTATGTCTAGCTGCATTGTATGAAAGTTGGTCTGTACCGGCAGCGGTAATGATGATTGTTCCTTTAGGCGTATTTGGCGCTGCAATGGCTGCCTTTATAGGTAATTTATCGAATGATATTTACTTACAAGTAGGCTTGTTGACTACCATAGGGCTGGCATCTAAAAATGCTATTTTGATTGTTGAATTCGCGATCCATAAAATGGATGAAGGCATGGGGCTAGTGGATGCTGCAATTAACTCTGTTAAGCTACGATTACGACCAATTTTGATGACTTCTATGGCATTTATTTGTGGCGTTTTACCTTTAGCGATTGCATCAAGTGCTGGTTCTGGTGCACAAAATGCTCTAGGTATCTCAGTCATAGGTGGCACGCTCGCATCGTCACTATTAGCTGTGCTATTTGTACCGTTATTCTTTGTATTGGTGCGCAGAGTTTTTCCAGGTAAACACAAAGCTGTGACACAGGAGCAATCATAATGACATTCAAAACGTTAAGCCTAGCGAGTTTAAGCGTATTTGTGCTCAGTGCTTGTCAAATGGCACCGCCGCGTGAGGACATAGTGCTGCCAGTGCCTGATAGCTACGCAATACAGAGCGAGCAAGGTAATACGGCTGATTTAAGATGGCAGCAGTTTTTTGCGAATGAAAAACTGCAACACTTGATCGAACAAACATTAGCTCATAATAAAGACCTTAAACTTGCTGCACTTAATGTGCAGCAAGTACGTGCCCTTTATCAAATCGAAGACTCAGCTTTATATCCGTCAATCGACTTTGCTGCGTCGGGCACGCGTCAACGTTTACCCGCTGATTTATCATCAACGGGGAATGCGCAGATCAGCCAGAGTTATTCGGCTACTGTTGGAATGACAGCGTATGAGCTCGATTTATGGGGCAAAGTGAGAAACCAATCAGAGCAAGCGTTACAGACACTATATGCGTCGGAGCAAACGCAAACGAGTGTGAAAATTAGCTTAATTTCTGAGTTGGTAAGTGCTTGGTTGAATTATGCTGCTGATAAAGAGCAATTAGCGCTTGCGATGCAAACCCTCAAAAGCCAGCAGGCTTCATTAGCGTTAACCGAAAAAACCTATGCACTTGGTGCAGCATCAAAATTAACGTTGGCACAAATTGAGAGCACTGTAGCCACTGCTAAAGTTGATATTGCTAATTATCAACGTTTGTTAATGCGCGATAAAAATGCCCTAGATCTATTAGTTGGTCAACCGGTTTCAGCAAAGTTGTTACCCGTTGAGAGTTTAGATGAAGTACTAAATTTCCCGAGCGTGCCTGTAGGTTTACCATCCGAGTTACTTGAGCAACGTCCTGATATTAAAGCGGCAGAGTTTCAGTTATTAGCTGCTAACGCTAATATCGGTGTGGCTAAAGCCGCATTTTTTCCAAGTATTAGCTTAACGGCTAATGCAGGGAGTGCGTCGAGTGATCTAGATAATTTGTTTTCAAGTGGCAGTGGCACATGGAGCTTTATGCCATCGATCACGATACCGATATTTAATATGGGTCGTAATCAAGCAAACTTAGATGTTGCGCAAACGCAGCAACAGATTGCGCTAACCACCTATGAACAAACGATTCAACAGGCATTTAAAGAAGTCTCTGATGCGCTTGCCGATAGGGACGGTTATATGCAGCAGCTAAGTGCGCTTGAAGATTTGTACAATAGTAATCAGGTGTCTTTTACACTCTCTGAAGCTCGCTTTGAAAAAGGTGCCGATAGCTATTTACAAGTGCTGGATGCACAACGTAATTGGTATAGTGCAGGGCAACAACTCATTAGTGGTAAAAAAGCCTATATAACGAGCCAAATTAGTTTGTATAAAGCAGTTGGAGGCGGTTGGCAACGATCGGCTCAACAGGATGAATAGCCGCTAGGCTACGCTACTGAATATTTTATCACTAGTTTATTAAGTTCTTTGTGGTAACCGACAAAGTCGATGTCAAAGAATATATAAGCTAGTGATAATTATTAGGTTAAAAGAAAAGCGATGCTTTTCGCGATTACCTGGCAGGAATACATGAAAGAAAAATCGAAAAGACAAACCGACCCTGCATTGGCGCAGGCTCGGCGTGATCAAGTGTTATGTGCTGCGGCCGATTGTTTTAGACGAAAAGGCTATCATGGCGCAGGAATGGCCGAGATCTCAAAGACCGCAGGGATGAGCGCAGGACATATTTATAATTTCTTTGCTAGCAAAGAAGCGATCATTGAATCTATTATTGAACAGGACATGGAAAAAGTGTTCTCTATTTTTCAGGAGTATGAAGATCAACCTGGAGATTTAGTAACGATTCTACTCGATGGTTTAGACTATGCCGTTGATCATCATACTGATGTAAACCAAGGTGCACTCGATTTAGAGATGTTCGCTGAAGCTGCGCGCAACGATAAAGTGGCAGAACAGTTGCGAAAGTCTGATTGTTATGCCAGAGAGAAAATGCGTAATCTTTTATTGAGTGAACGCAGTTTAATAAAAGACCTCAGTGCAACGGAACTAGAAAGCCGTATTGAAGTGATGTTTGCAATGATAAATGGGATCACTTTGCGTAAAACCCTTAATCCACATGTTGATAAAGCCACACTCTTATTAGCGCTTCGCCCTGCAATGCGGGTGTTGCTTGTACCGTTCTAATTAGAGTCGAGCTCTAAGCGCAAAGAGGGATCGTTTAATCCTCTTTGCTGCGCTATCTTAACCGTTTAAGTTGATCGCAAATAGCTTTGCGCTTGTGGCATTACACAATTTAGCAAATGCTTTGTTTTAGTTATGGTTAAACAGTGCATGAATGTCATACAATAGAGCAAAAGTAGACCACATAAGAGAGATTAAAATGGCCGCATTCGGTACTGTATTTATGCCGCAGATGATTCAAGCGCGTTTTACTGATAACGCTTGGAGTGAAAGCTCTGTTGTTCCGTCAGATAAAATAGAACTTCATGCTGGGGCGCATGTTCTTCATTATTCGAGTACATGTTTTGAGGGGTTAAAAGCATTTCGCCATGAAGACGGCTCAGTCTATATTTTCCGCATGGATGCTAACATTGCCCGCATGAAACAAAGCTCGCATTTATTAAGCTTACCTGAAGTTGATGGAGCCATGCTTGAAAAAATGATCATTGATATTGTTCGCCAATATGCCGATGAAACACCGTTACCACCGGGCTCTATGTATATTCGTCCAACGCATATTGGTACTGAAGCGGCCATTGGTAAAGCGGCTGTGCCGTCATTAAGTTCTTTATTGTATGTATTATTATCACCTGTGGGTGATTACTTTGCTGGTGGCGCGACTGCGCTGCGAGTATTGTTAGAAGAAGATGGTATGCGCTGTGCCCCACACATGGGTATGATCAAAAGTGGTGGTAATTATGCTAGTGCATTAGCACCTATTACAGCGGCTCGCTTGCAACATCAAGCCGATCAAATTTTATTCTGCCCAGGCGGTGATGTACAAGAAACGGGCGCGGCAAACTTTATTTTAATTGATGGTAATGAAATTATCACTAAAGCGCTAGACAGCACCTTTTTACATGGCGTGACGCGTAGTAGTATTTTAACCATCGCTAAAGATTTAGGTATGACAGTATCTGAGCGTAATTTTACGGTCACTGAATTACTTGAGCGTGCTGCAAAACCGGGTACTGAAGCTGCTTTATCTGGCACTGCTGCGGTATTAACCCCAGTGGGTACTTTTATTCATAATGATAAAGAATATAAAGTGGGCAGTGGTGAAGCTGGGCCAACGACAATGCGTTTACGCCAAGCCCTGAACGATATTCAATGGGGTAAAGCACCAGACCCCCATGGCTGGTTAACTAAAATCGACGTGTAAAGTTAAACGATATTTTTTAATAAAAGCCTAGGTTATTTATAACTTAGGCTTTTTTATGCTCTAAGTTATTTAATAATCTATACTTTCAACTGTGTAAGTTAGCTTCATAGGTGTGTAAAAATAGCCTATGTAAGCACAGCAAGTATCACTAAACTAATCGATGAATATCTTAATACTATGAAATATATATGAATATTTATTGCTGTTAGATTTTTTTAGTGGCGCATAGATTGCATTTCTGTTTGGGTATAACTAACGACAAAAGGAGCGTTTATGTGGGCCGCAATAAGTTACTTATTACTGGCAATTGTATTTATCATTATGGGGTGGCAGGTTAGTCCTAGCTATTTTTCGCTGCTATTCTATTGGGCAGCTTTATCTTTATTACTGGTAAGCGGTGCCTATTTTTTTAATATAGCAAAAATTTTTCGTAAACGAGAAAACGGCGTTATCCCGTTTTACATTCGTTGGGCTTTCATTCCTTTTTTGTTGGGGGCACAAGTTTATAACGCATGGAGCCGAAAGCACGATAAAGTACCGCCATTGCAACAAATTAACGAACACTTATTCTTAGCCTGTCGCTTATTTCCTTCAGATATAGACACTTTAAAAGATAACGGTATTACTGCGGTTTTAGATGTAACCTGTGAATTTGATGGACTTGAATGGTCATCAACACAAGAGAATATTAACTATTTAAATATTCCGGTGCTTGATCATCGAGTCCCAACACATTCGCAGCTTAATCAAGCGATAAACTGGATTGCTCATCATATTAAAAATAATCGCCGGGTAGTGGTGCATTGCGCGTTGGGTCGTGGTCGTTCGGTGTTTGTGATGGCGGCTTATTTACTCAGTCAAAATAAGGAGGCTGATGTACATCAAGTGCTTGCGCAAATAAAAGAAACACGCGAAACCGCTAATTTAAATAAACATCAACTACGTCAACTAGTTAAACGCCATAGAAAGGGGGAATTATTAATCAAAAATAAAGCGGTATTAATTGCTAATCCAGTTTCCGGCACTAAATTATGGCAGCAAAAAGAGCATTTAATAGTTGCGCATTTATCTACTTATTATAACTTAAAAGTGTTGATCACATCAGTCGAGCAAAATGGTATTACGTTGGCCAAACAAGCGATAGCTGATAAGCCAGATATGATCATCGCCTGTGGCGGCGATGGCACAGTGGCAGAAGTGGCAAGTGTTTTGGTAAATACAGACTGTAAATTAGGTATTATCCCATTTGGCACGGCCAATGCGTTGGCACATGTGCTAATGGGCATTAAATCTAAACTGATCCCTGTTGAAGTGGCCTGTGACTTAATTATTAAAGGGCAGACTAAGCTAATGGATACAGCATACTGTAATGGGGAGTTAATGTTGCTGTTAGCAGGGATTGGCTTTGAACAACACATGATTGAAAAAGCCGATCGGGATACTAAAAACGAGCTTGGGCAGTTCGCATATTTACAAGGGTTCTGGCAAGCTTTAGGCGAACAAAAGGCCCAAGATTTTACCGTGCAGCTAGATGATAATCAACCGCATAAAATACATACCAATAGTTTAATTGTCGCGAATGCAGCGCCTTTTACTACGTTATTAGCACAAGGGGGCGGTCAGCCAGATCATTACGATGGTCTACTGGATGTTAACTGGCTAACCCCTAACCCAGACGCATCAGCCAATGTATTAAGTATTGCTGAGCTGGTATTTAGCAGTATTACTCAAGCACACTTTGCTATTAATTCACATCATACCAATGCGCGTCGCGTTGCAATATCGGCGACTGAGGAAATAAAATATGTACTTGATGGTGAAGTTAAAAGTGCTGATAAACTAACTATTGAAATTACTCCGCAATCACTGGCGGTGATCTGTGCCGAGCAGGCCGAGTAACTAAACTTGTTGCGTGTTATAAGCTATAACGCGCAATGGCTGTTACTTCTTTTTAATACTAGGCCACACAAAACCGCTGTTTTGTGGTTGTGTATTAATGCAGTTATCGAGGTATAACTGCTCGACCTTGGTACGAGCCCAAGGTGTTTTACGTAAAAATTTAAGGCTCGATTTTACACTTGGGTCAGATTTAAAACAGCGAATATCAACATGCTCCCCCATTGCTTTCCAGCCAAGTGTTTGCTCGAGTTTTACTACTATTTGTTCGAGTGTAATGCCATGTAACGGGTTGTTTGTTTGCTGATCCATAATTCACTATTGCTTGATAAAAGTCGCTGCTATTGTAACGTAACTGTGCGTTGATACCAATTCTATTAATTAACGCGAATTGTTTTAGGGGCGGTTGGGTAAATGATTTCATTTTGCTCGTTGAGCATTAACCAATTTAACGCGCTATTATTGTGATGAGGGTTTTTAGCTGCACAGATCACCCGCACATTAGCCATTAAAATAATCGCACCTTCACTGTAGCGTTGATCTTCAAACCAACAGAGTTGCTGCTCGGTAACTATATTTTTAGCGTCAAGAAACAAGGCTGGTTTTTGATTATTACTGAAACTATTAGCCGAGTAAATTACACTGATAAAACAGATGCCTATAATCGTTATAATTCGCATATTTAGCCTTTGCATTAAAAAATAACTACACTAAGCTTACACCTAAGTTACCCCAAAATACTAGGGCGTGTTTATCTTTCGAGGTTAAATTTGCAGCAGTGTGTTTGGTATTTAGGCAAGGCAGAGCCTATGTAGTGTGGTTGTTCCCCATAAATAGGCGATAACGCAGCATTAATGCCAAACACGCGCTGCCCTTTGGGTTCTTCCTAGGGGCGATTAACTCTTTGTTGCCTACATGGATGTAGGTAAGGGGCGTGAGCAGGACGCGGAAGCTTTGCTCGATTTTTACTTAGCCCACTAGGTTACAAATCTCGCGCCGCGATTAAATCGCCCCTAGTTTGAACAAATTTTAATCCTGAAAGGTCAACACGCCCTAATTTGCAATTAAATGCGTTTAAACCAGCCCACTTAGGGTTTTAGGGTGACATGGCCATAAAATGTGTTAGGGTAAAAAATCCACAAAAATAATTTTCTAAAGACAAGGTGAACACATGCAATTTAAACAAACGATGATTGACGAATTTACACTGTTAGCAAAATTTCCATTAACCAGTAAAATGCAAGGTATTAAGTTACACAGTGATGCTGATGAAAGCTTATTAAGCGCGGCACAACGATTGTTTGATAAAGGTATTATAGATAGCCCAGATGGTGGTTACTTAACCGATCTGGGCTTAGATCTGATAGAGCACGTAACCGTGCTACACAGTGCGTTGGGTAACTAAAAGAATATTAGGCTGCATCCGGTTGGTTTTGTGGTGCAGCATCAATAAATGCATCAAGCGTGTTACAACGTTCATAAATGGCTGCTATTTTCGGATACGCAGTCATATCGACGTTAAAACGATAAGCATTAAATACTTGCGGCACTAAACACACATCAGCAAGGCTAGGTTTATCACCCACACAATATTCATTTTTATGATCAAGTAGCTGTTCAATTTTTTCAAAACCAACCTCGACCCAATGACGATACCAGCTATTTTTAGTTGCATCGTCAGCACCAAGTTCACCGCTTAAATATTTTAGTACCCGCAGGTTATCAATAGGATGAATATCGCAGGCAATGGCATAACATAAATTACGAATGTGGGCTTTTTGCCATGCATCACCAAATAACAGTGGTGTGTCTGGGTGTGTTTCTTCAAGGTATTCTAAAATTGCCATCGATTGTGCGAGTACACCGTCATCAGTTTCTAGCGCAGGTAATAATCCTTGTGGGTTTTTATCTAGGTAGTCAGGTGCTTGTTGCTCAGATTTTAGTAAGTTAACAGTGACTAATTCATGCTGAATATTTTTTAAATTAAGCGCAATACGCACGCGATATGCGGCAGATGAACGAAAATAACTATATAATTTCATGTTTAATTATCCTTGTGGGCCACTGTAGTGTTTTTTAATAGTACGCCAGCAATCAGTGTAGTTAGGTTGGCGCTCTTTGCCCTCTAATGCGTATTTTGTTGGTGAAATAACGTAACGTGATTCAAACATAAACGCGAGGGTATTTTCGTAGCGTTGCGGTTCAAGCTCTGCGTTAGAGGCCTTTTCAAATACATCAGCTTCAGGGCCATGCGGCGACATACAATTATGTAAACTCATGCCTCCTGGTACAAAGCCGTGCTCTTTGGCATCGTACACGCCTTCAATTAAACCCATAAATTCACTCATAATATTGCGGTGATAATAGGGGGGGCGAAAAGTGTTTTCTGCCACCATCCAGCGTGGAGGAAAAATTGCAAAATCAATATTAGCAACGCCTTCTGTGCCTGATGGGGATGTCAGTACTGTGAAAATAGACGGATCAGGGTGATCAAAGCTCACTGTATTCATTACATTAAAACGTGCTAAATCATATTTATAGGGAGCGCTGTTGCCCGTCCAGGCCACAACATCTAAAGGGGAGTGGCCAATATCACAGCGGAACATATTACCGTTGAACTTAGCAACCAACTCAAACTCACCCTCTTTATCTTCAAAGGCAGCAACAGGGTATTGAAAATCACGGTCGTTAGCGTAGCCGTTGGCTCCCACTGGGCCGCGCTCAGCTAACACATAAGCATGACCATAATTTTCACAGATATAACCACGAGCAGTCTCAGTGAGCAATTCAACTTGAAACTTAATACCACGTGGAATAACTGCAATTTCACCCGCTTTAACCGTTAAGTTACCACATTCTGTTTTCAGCATTAACTCACCTTGCTGCGGCACAAACAACATTTCACCGTCGGCATTATAAAAATAACGATCAGTCATTGATTTATTTGCTACATATACATGGATGCCAATTCCAGTCTGGCCATTGGCGCTGCCGTTTGCAGCCATAGTGATCAAACCATCAATGAAATCGGTTGGCGTAGTGGGAATAGCAATTGGATCCCAGCGCAGCATAGTCGGTGGAGTCGGGACTTCGGTAATTGGGGCGGTGCGAATTAAACCATTATCAATTACGCTGTAATCACCTTGCACAACCGAGGGGCGAATACGATACATCCACGTACGGCGGTTATCAGCACGCGGGGCGGTAAATGCCGTGGTACTAAATTGTTCAGCGTATAAATCGTATTTTACTTTTTGCGGGCTAAACTGGCCAATCGGCAGGGCACCTGGCAAGGCTTCGGTTTCAAACTCATTGCCAAATCCGGTCATGTATTCTAATTCGCTGTTCATCACTCGACTCCTTTATGTTTTACTGTAAGATACTCTCAAGTGAGACTAAATTCAAACATCACAATTATTGTCACTGTACATATTTATGAACAGTTATATTGTGACTGTAAATTAACAGGACATAGCCGTCATGGCACTTGATTTAGAGACCTTTCTACCGTATAGACTGGCTAATTTAGCGAGTAAAATGAGTGAACAGTTTGCACCTGTGTATCAACAGCAAAGTGATTTAAGCATTCCTCAGTGGCGTATTTTGTTTAATTTAGCCCAGTTTGGACAAAGCAACGCAAAAGCATTGTGTGAGCAAGCAGCAATGGATAAATCCACTGTATCACGCGCGATTAAAGCGCTAATAGATAAGGGTTACGTTGTTAGTTTAGTAAACCCACAAGACAAGCGAGCAAGTTTATTAGCGCTCAGTAATGAAGGGTTAAGTTTATATCAGCAGTTAGCCCCAGCAGCTTTAGCGTGGGAGAAGAATCTATTGGATGTTTTAACGCAAGCCGAGTATCAAACCCTGCTTAGTTGTTTAGATAAGTTAACAAGTAAATTAGCTGAATAAAATAAAAAGCCCATCAAAAGATGGGCTTTAAAATTAATTTAATTTGTTAAGTTAACTTAGCAAATTAGAAAGTGTAACGAACACCTACACGCATTTCCCAAAGTGAGGCATCACGTTGTACATAAGTACCAACATTGCCTGAGTTGAAACTTTCGTAAACGTAACGACCTTGATCATCACGAGATGTTTTTACAACCGGGTTACCCACAAAGTTTCCTTTTTCAAGTTTACCCCAATCATCGTTTAGGAGGTTGGTTAAATTATCAATAACAAAGTAGGCTTCACCTTTATGACCTTCCATAAAACCTGGTAGCTCTTGAGTTACTTTGAAGTCGAATTTAATAAACCAAGGTGCGTACTCACTATTACGATCAGTGATACTGCCACGTTTTAAATTTTCGTCATTGATAAATGCATTGAATGCATCAATATCAAAGTCAGTTCCATAAACCACGTTTGGATCATTGACCTGTGGTACGTACAGCAATTGACGGTTTTTATTCGCTTTAGAGGGAGACCACAAATTATCTGAGTCAGCAAATGTGTAGCTATACGGCATGCCTTTTGATGCTTGACCAAATAAGTTAAAGCGCGTTGCATAGCCATCAAAGAACTCGTGCGCGTAACCTAGTTTTAAGGTGAAACGATGTGGTACTTCGTAATCTGATGTTGCGATACCCGGGTTGTTAGGGTTAATAGTTGCTAAGTTATGATAATTTGAATCTGCTACTGAGCTGGTCATTGGATTAACATCTTTAGCATCGGTATATGAATACGCAACAGTAAAGTCAATACCATTGTCATAACGTTTGCTAAGCGCCGTTGAAAGTACTAATGCATCACCACCATTATCAATATTGGTTAGCATAAACTCACCATTCCGACCTTCGGGTGACGTGTAGATTGGGCGTCCATCTACTGGCTCATAGCCATTTTGGGCTAACCCTAAATCAGTTAATACAGCAGCATCATTTTTACGTGAATAAAGCGCATCAGCAGAAATAACATAATCGTTATCAGTAGTAAACGTAGCGCCTAATGCATATTTCCACTCTGAAGGCATTTTAAAGTTTGGATCAATAACATTTGTTTGGCTGTCGCCTAAACGAACGTCGGTATTGGCAACTTCATCGAACATTTCTTGTGGTACGTCATAACCTGGCGTACCGCCATCAAAATTGGTCATTGCAGTATTAAATAAATCAACATTATTACGGCTTGTATCAACCTTTGTTACACCGTCGTTTGAGTAAGCATTTGATACCCACACATTTGGATTACCACCAGTATAAAGACCAACACCAGCACGTACCTCTAATGCATCGGTGGCATACCAATTAAAGCCAATACGAGGTTGGATAAGATCCATACCGTCTAAGTTTTGTTGGTTTGAAAACCGGTAACGATTAGTAAAGTTTTCATTAAAATTTGGTACATCACTGCTTTCATAACGATCATAGCGCAAACCAAAAGTTAAACTGGCATCAATACTGTCGAAGTTATACTCGTCTTGCAAATAAAAAGTATGTTGCTTATAAGAAAACTCAGCAGCAGCATCTGCAGGATTGTTTGTAACCGCTGCATTATCATATTCAACGTAAGATGCTAACCCGGCTTCAAAATCTGCAATTGAATTAAAGACAAATTTACCTTGTGTGTTCTGTACAAACATATTAAATACATTTAGCTTCTCATATTCATAGCCAGCACTAATTGTATGTTTATCAAGGTAGTACTTGCCGGCTAACTTAAATGTCGTTGTGTCATACTTAAGTTTATTGGCATGACGAGAATCATCTGGGCCAATGTAAACCGTTGCACCACCTGCAGTCTTTACTTGAAATTCGCCAAAACCTGATGCAGCATCAAGTGATTGCACGCGTGCATCTACTTCAGATTTACCAAAGCGAAGCTCGGTTGAAAAATCATCGTTCCAATCTGAGTAAAGTGAGCTAACAAAAGAGGTAAACTTGGCGCCTTGTTCATAATAATGGCTATCTAATGATAAGCGACTTGAACCAGTATCTGATTGAGAAATAGTAAAAGCATCATTGTAGTTATAAATGAAATTTGCACGGTGACTATCATTAATAGTCCAGTCAAGCTTAACTAAAATTTTCTCGTCTTCAACTGGCATGCTGCCAGGCATAGTGCCTGCGTTGTAGTTGTATTTTTCTTGGGCAATACGTTGAATATTCGCAATATCGCCTGCTGTAACACTTGGATCATCACCTTGGGCTGCGCCATAGTTGAATTGCGTGATACCTTCTTGCTTTTCATAAGTTCCGAAGAAAAATAGCTGATCTTTAATTAGTGGTAAACCTAAGTTAAAACCATAACGTTTATCAGTATAGTTACCATTATCGGCTGTCACACCTTCAACTTTATCACCTTTATAACTGTCGCTGGTGAAATCAAAGAACACACCACCGTGCAGCTCGTTAGTACCAGATTTGGTTACGGCATTAATGTTACACGCGGTGAAACCGCCGTATTGTACATCAAATGGGGCAAGCTCAACGGCAACTTGATCGATTGAATCAAATGAGAAAGGAGCGCCGATAGTCGGATAACCGTTTGAGCTTAAACCGAAGTTATCGTTCATGCGGATGCCGTCAACGGTTAAGCTGTTATAGCGAGGATTATTACCACCACACTGAATTGCACCACGGCTTTCATCAACGTAGACACGTGGATCCGCGCGAACAATATCTCTCAGATCACGGTTAATAGCAGGGGCATTTTCAAGGTCTTCTAGTGTAAATGTTGAAGATGGTCCTGTACCACCGGACATTGCACTAATAGGGCGACCAGTAACAACAATTTGTTCAATATTTGAAGCCGGCTTTAGTTGTACGCTAACGGGATAATCAGAGCCTAGAGTTAGAAAAATATTTTCAACAAGTTGATCTTCATATTTATCTGAGTCAACTATAATGTTGTATGGTCCGCCAACACGAAGGCCGCTAGCACTAAAATAGCCAGCATCATTCACGTAAGTTACCTTAGAAGAGCCGGAAGGTACGTGAATAATAGTTACTTCAGTACCTGTAGCAGGGTTACCGTTAGGGCCAACAATTTGACCTTTGACACCCGATGCAGTTGTATTTGCAAACGCTGCGCCACTTACGCCAACACAAGCTGCGATAGCAAGTGAAAGTGCTGTTTTGCGTAGTTGAATTTTCATTATGTTATTTCCCGTGTTAAGGTTATGTTTAATTAAATGATTTTAATTTATATTAGCTGGCATCTTCAGTGCCTTCACTAACGGTAGTGCTGAATTGTCATAAATTAAGTTTAACAATCCGGCAAGTCTTATTCCGCTTTGCTGTAAGCGGGTCTTTATAATTGGCATGTTTTTATAGATGTATTGATAGCTGATTTTTGTTTCATGTTTATTATAAATAGAGTTTGCTATGTTGTGCGATTCCTGCAGCCACTCAACTGGTGAACTGTGTAGGTATTTAGCAATCAATAGTTTATTATCTGTATTTATAAAGTCTGCAAATTCAGTGTAGGATAAATTTTCATTTTCAATAAGTTTTGAATCCCACAAGCTATGCAAATTGGTATCCTGCCCGAAGAATATGACAGAAATATTATTGCCGCCCCGGTCGCCCTTTCTACCAGCATGAAATGGCTGGTGGCTGTCCCCAACTAGGTGCACAACAAAGCGTAAACTGAATCTTTTGGCGTCAATTGAGCTATTTGTATCTTTTAGTACGGCTATATTGAAAAGTAGAGCATCGAGGATATTAGAAACAGATTCTTTTGATGAATGATGAGAAGGCGGATTATTTAAGGTTGCGGCATCAGCATTGATATAGTGCCAGCGAGATGATTTTTCTTGCCAAAATTCACCCGGTGCGGAGCGCATTTCGTCAGCCCATGTGGCAATTTGTGGCAAACTTTCTCCTTCAAGCAAAGGTGCTAATGCTCTAACTGTGGCGGGTGTTAAATGGGAATTGGCTACTTGTGCAACAATTCTGTGTCCATTTTGACCCCACGCAAAAACATTATTACTGGTGAACAACAAAATAACACTGCTCGCACTGATTAATAAGTTACCTATTTTTTGTAACATTTTTCATTTTCCAAACTGTAGTTCGTAACTGAGTCATATTTCTAAAACCAATTGTCCTGATTTTATAGTAAGATAGAAAGGACTCAATAAAATTCACAATTTCTTATTGTAATTACTTATAAAACAAGTATTTATATTTGTTAGGTAAAATTACCTATTGTAATAAGTAATTTAAATTGGTCAAATGGAGAGGGAATAAATAACACTGGTGGTAAACTTTGAATCGAGTTCTAGTAATTTCTTTAAAAACAATAATTGTTACAGTTTTGTGTCTATTTGTGGGTTTGTTTTGGTGGGCAGGCAATACCGGCGTTCCTAATGGTAATGAAAAAATACCAACATTTATAAACACATCAGTACGTTGCCAAACAACGTCAGCTGCAAATCAAAATGTGTTAATTGTGTATGTGCCAATAAAGTCAATGGCTAGTGATGTCACAAATGTACTGTGTGATGATGCTGTAGTGGCAAAGCAATATGGCGAAGTAACTACCTATTGGGGTAACAAATCATCAGACACCATAGACTTTTTAGGTAAGGGAATTGCGGATCTGATCCTTGCGAAAGAAAATTTAATGGATGCTTTTATGGCGCAAACTACTTACAGCTATAAAGCCGTGATTGGCTTTCCCAGTTACACAGCGTTTATTATTTCGAGTAAAGAAAAACCAAAACTAGAAAAACAGTACTTTTTAGATAAGCGCATTGGCTTACTAGATTATCCTACTAGTCGATCTGGGCATATTCTTCCAAAACAGATGTTTAAACGACTAGATATAAATTTTGATAATTTGATCATTACGTATGCCAGTTCTCACCAAGAACTAAGGACGTTATTAGCCTCTGGTAGTGTTGATTTAATATCTTCTTATTGGCAAGAAAGTGATCAAGCGTTATTCTCAAAAAATTATATTACACCGATCAGTGATAATATCAGTGGCAGCCGCTGGTTTTTAAAAATGCAAACGGAAAATACCGACTTACTGTGCGCTGTACAAGCTCGATTAATATCATTATCAAAAGAGCAAAACTCACAATATTTTAATCATGTAGAATCCTATTGGCACTGTGACGGCCAATCAGCATTTTTTGTCGGTAAGCAAAAATGAAAAAATATATAAGTGTATTTTGTGGTGTATTTAGCATGTTGTTAGCTGTTTTTTTTGTCGCAAATACTGTACAAATCAAGCAGCAGGAGAAACTTGCTCAGTTACAAATTTTAAACCGCATTGCGTTAGATTTACCGTACATCAATTTGGCAAATACATTTCTGAGTCACTCTGGTAGTGAAGATGACATTAAGCAATATATAACCGAACTTAACCAACAACTAAAAATCAATAACTTACTTGAAGTAGTCGCAATAGGTGATATTGCAATAAAGATTGTTGATGAGGAAATGGCTACCAACAAACTTGTCACACCAAGTAGAAATATTCCGGTGGTTTTTTTGCAAGTGCATCAATATACAGCGGCTTTTTTTATTAAGGTGATATTGATGGGCGCTTTGGCATCGGTATTTATCGTTGCTTTAATTAGAAGACTCGATATAAAAACTGGTACATTGTTGGCTGTTAGTAAAGGTAGCCAAGAGCAAGCCAAAAATATTGTTCCAATTGTCAAAATTAGTTTAAATAATAAAACGTTAGGATTGAATTGCAACCAAGAATTAGCAATTGCGCTGGCTAATAAACCATTGTGTTTTTATTTAGCTTTAATTGAATTTTGCGTTGAGCACCCCGGCGTGACACTTAATCAAAACAAAGATGTGCCGGATGAATTAATTGCATTGGCGAATAAGTATTTTTATCGTTTAATTCAGCTAGGTCACACCATTCGTAAGCGCCCTAATTTTACCAATAGTTTGGAAAAGACCTTGAGTGAAATCAGAGCTGCGTTGGATGAGCTGCTTATTGATCATCCTGAGCTCAAAAGTATTTATTACCCACCTAAGGCACATGGTGAAGGATCCCGATCGCGGTTACATAGTTATGGTTTATCGAATATCAAAGCCGATGATATAGAAGTGATAGGCAAATAACCTAGCTCCTCCAGCTAGTCAGTAAAGATTAAGGCCCTCACACTGTTAATGCTTAAACAGTGTGAGGTAAGCTCGGATTATTTAGGCGCAAATTCAATGGTTTTAACTGGGCTGTTTTCAATAAAGAAACGTTTTAATGCTTGTGTATCTGTTTCGTCAGTGCTGATAAATCCTTTATAATTTATCAGCACCGGGTAGCCGTCACCGCCAGATGCATTGTAGCTATTAATACTCATGCGATAGGTTTTGCTTTTATCCAGAGCTTTGCCGTTGATCATCACTTTAGTCAGCGCATTATCGTTACGCTCAAAGCTTAATTTGTGGTATTGCAAGTAAGCACCAGAATTTGGTGGGAAGCTAGTTACAGTCTCTAGGTAATCCCAAAGTTCTTGGCCTTGCCAATCAATATACGTGATGCGATTTTTAAAAGGGTGTACTTTTAAAATATCTTTATAACTAACTTCACCTGCAGCAATACTATCACGTATGCCACCGCCGCTGATGATACCAAAATCGGCGCCAACAACATTCATTTGCGCTTGCACAATAACGCGTGCTAAGTTGGTTTGTTGATAACGAACTTTATTGCGATCGCCCTCAAGCTTTGCATCAACATAACCAATTTCACCTGCAATTTGTTTTGCACCTTTGGCTTGGTAATCAGCTAAAAATGTTTTGAGGGCTGCGTCTGGTTTGATGTATTCGTTGGCAAGCTCAGGCTTAATTGAACCATCAGTTTGCGTTTTATCAAGGTATAAGTTAACTGGCAATAACTTATAATCTAATAAGGTTAATACGCCGTTTTCTTGTTTAAACTCGGCTTTGCCGACATATTTACCCCACTCATGGGCTTGCATTATCCAAGTACCATTTTGCTGATCGGGTTTACAGGCTAAACCCGGTTTAAAGTTCTCATCAGTAACATTTTCAGCAACCATACACACAGGCTCTTGTGAATGACCGCCGATGATCATATCAAGGGTATGAGCTGGTAAAGAGCGGGCAAGGGTAACATCGCCAGGTGCATTTATACCATAATTTGCATTAACATAATGACCCATATGCGTTACTGCAATCGTGATATCCGGTTGATATTGTGCTTTGATTTTCTCGGCTAAAGATTGGGTTATTGCAACGGGCTCTTGAAATTCAAGGCCACCGATATACTGCGGGTTACCTATTTTAGCGGTATCTGTGGTTGTTAGGCCAATAACGGCTATTTTAAGACCTTGTTTGTTGAAAATTTTATAAGCTTGAAACGCATTTTTGCCAGTTTTTTTATCAATAATATTAGCTGAAAGTAGCGGAAAATTTGCCCACTGTTGCTGTTGTTTTAAAATACTCAATGGATTATCAAATTCATGATTACCAATCGCCATCGCATCGTAACCAATGAGTGACATTCCTTTGAAATCAGGCTCAGCAAATTGCAAGTCTGATTCTGGAATGCCTGTATTTATATCACCACCAGATAGAAGTAGCACTGCATGACCTTGTTGCTGCGCATCAGCACGTAACTGGTCGATTAAGGTTTTACGTGCAGCCATACCGTATTCACCTTTTTCGTTATGCCAAAAGCGGCCATGATTATCATTGGTATGTAAAATGGTGAGATAGTGAATATCTGCGGTGTCAGCTTGTTGAACGGAGGTTTGATTACTACATGCAGTAATGCTTAGTAATAGGAAAAGAGAAAGTAATATGCGCATAATATGACCCGTGTTGTCAGTGTTGTGCTGTTTATTAAGTGCATAGTTTAAACTAGTTTTATTGTAAAATAACGTAATTATTCTATTTTAATGTCATCTTGGAAATTTAATTTTCCAGTCGCGGCTAATTGGCGCCGCTGCAACTCTTGTTCTGCTAATGCTGATTTTTCATGGTTATTACCCACCATCCAGTTTAAAAAGCTTGCCGGTAATTTTGTGTATGCCTCTCCTTGGTGTAAGCCAAAATCACAGATGTGTTGTTCTTCATACGACATAGTTGCTAATCCTGTTGTGTGTGTTTTATTGTTATAAATAATACTAGCAAAATAGACTCTTCTATTAAGACGATTTCGTTTTAAACAAAATTTATTTATAACGTGAGTGAATAACAACGCACTGTAACTATATGTAATTTAAATGTAACCAATCCGGTTTGATTTGTTTAAAGGTACGTTTTGCTATCGTAATCTCCACATGAGTTCTTTACTATTTTCATTAAATTCACATAACCACAGAATTTTCAGGAGAATATAATAATGAAAAAACTATTACTGTGCGGTTTGTTAACCGCAACCTCATTTGTAAGCCATGCCACTGTAGTTGAAATGCAAACTTCACAAGGCGCTATTAAGGTTGATTTGTTTGATCAACAGACGCCAAAAACAGTCGAGAATTTTTTAAGTTATATACAAAATGATGCGTACAACCAAACCGTGATCCACCGTTCAATCAAGGATTTTATTATTCAAGGCGGAGGCTTTACTTTTACCGATGATTTTAAAGCGATAACAACATTACCAGCTGTTGCGAATGAGCCGAAACTATCGAATGTTAAAGGGACTATTGCTATGGCTAAACTCAGCAACAATAAAGATAGTGCTACTAGCCAATGGTTTTTTAATCTCAAAGATAATAGTGCAAACTTAGATAAGCAAAATGGCGGTTTTACTGTATTTGGTCAAATTACAGCAGATAGTTATGCTGTGCTTGATAAGATTTCTGCGTTAGTGCATTGCGGTGAAATTCCGGTAGTTAATTTAACTGAGGAACAATGTGCAAGCGCAGACACTACACTAACTATTGCTAATTTAGTGTCGATCAATAGTGTTGTGGTACTTGATGATGATCCAAACTCATCTGCTAATTTATCTCCAAAAGAAAATACGCTCATTGACGATCCGACTCCAACTCAGCCTGGTGATGAGGATAGCTCAAGTGGTAGTATGAGTTGGTTACTACCATTATTATTGCTTGGCTTTAAACGCCGCCGCGCAGCTTAAAGGTATATACTTGCTACCGGCAATATGTACATCATCACTTGCGTTAGTTAATTGCATAGTGGCATAACCTTGCATAGTAGTCGTTTTGTTATGCGCCACACTAAAACGGCGGCGGCCCATGACTACCATTACTGTAAAAGTGAGAAGTACCAGAGAAAACATCGTGAGTAATACATATTTTTTCATAGAGAGTCTCACTTGATAAACAACATGGCTTTCAGCCTAGCCGTTTGTCTTTATAATTCACAATGTGTTACAAAGTATTTAGGAAAATGATTGCAAGCGGTATGAATTTTACCGATCATTCAAACAACCAATAAGTACGGATCACATTCTCAATATGAAAAAAATAATTATTTTAAGCGCTATTGCTTTCGCAGTATTAAGTGGCTGCGGTACTACCACCACACCGGAACAGCAGCAAACGTCATTACTTTCAGATACGCTAGTAATAAGCCCCAACGATACTCGCCAATATAAAACTCTTAAACTTGCGAATGAGATTGAAGTCATTTTAGTCTCGGATCCAACTGCTGAAAAATCAGCTGCTGCATTAAGCGTAGGTGTTGGTTTATTACATGATCCAATTAGTCAGCAAGGGATGGCGCATTATTTAGAGCACATGCTGTTTTTAGGCACTGATCGTTACCCAGACACAAAAGGGTACTCTGATTTTATGACTAAAAACGGCGGCGCCCATAATGCTTATACCTGGTTAGATGTTACTAATTACATGTTTAAAGTAAATAACGATGCTTACGATGAAGCATTGGATCGTTTTGCTGACTTTTTTAAATCCCCTAAGCTTTACCCAGAATACACTGATAAAGAAAAAAACGCAGTAAACGCTGAATGGTCAATGCGTCGCGAGATGGATTTTTTTGGTCAGTTTAAACTTGCCCGACAAATGATGGGCGATCATCCAGCTAATCGTTTTTTAATCGGTAATCTTGAAACATTAGGTGATAAAGAAGGTAGCTCTTTACATAAAGAAACCGTTGATTTTTATAATAAATACTACTCTTCTAACATTATGAAAGTAGCAATGATTTCAAATCTACCACTGGCGGAAATGGAAGCGAAAGCACAAAAATACTTCGCTGATATTGAAGATAAAAAGATCGACAAACCAACGGTTACCACAAAGCTAGATTTTGATAACGTAGGTGGAAAACGGGTTCACTACGCGCCAAATGAAGATGTAAAAAAGCTACAACTTGATTTTACTATTACCGATAACAGCAACGACTTTGCCGTTAAACCTAACCGTTTTGTGGCGTACTTATTAAGCAATGAAATGCAAGGTAGCCCTGCGCAAATTTTGCGTGATAAAGGCTGGGTTTCACAACTTTCAGCTGGGGCAACACCAACCCAATATGGTAACTACGGTGCGCTGACAGTTAGTGTGCAATTAACTGATGAAGGCATGAAAAATCGTGAAACGATCGTTGCAACAATAATGCAATATATTGATTTGATTAAAAAAGAAGGTGTAGATAGTAAATACTTTAATGAAATTCGCACTTCACTTAATAATAGATTTCAATTTTTAGAAAAGGGCGATGAATTTGGCTATGTCAGTAATTTAACTGGTAGCATGCAAGATTATCCACTAAACCATGTTATTAATGCGCCTTTTTATTATGCTAAGTTTGATGCTGCTGCGATCAACAAGGTACTTGCGCAACTCAATGCGGATACTCTACGTATTTGGTATACCTCACAGCAAGAAGAAACCGATTCGCAATTACATTTTTACGATGGTAAATACCGCATTGAAGATATTAGTGATGCCGAAATTGCCAGCTGGAGTAGGCCAAGTCAGTTTGCCTTAGCATTACCCACGGTAAATCGTTTATTACCAGAGAGTTTTGCGATTAAAACGGCACAATTTGCAGAGCAAAAACACCCTAAGCGGGTATATGATAAAAATGGCGTAAAAGTATGGCGTCAAGCGAGTCAAAACTTTGCTGAGCAACCGAAAGGTTTGGTCGAAGTTTATTTAAATACCCCAGCTGCTCTGACGAATATCAAAGCTAAAGTACTTTATTCAGTATGGGCTGACTTATTTAACTTACAACAAAGCAAGCTAAGTACCGAAGCTGCCGTGGCTGGTATGAGTGTTGGCCTTGAAGCAAGTAACGGACTTACCCTTTCAATGAGAGGTTTTACCGATAAGCAAAATGTTTTACTCGCGCAAGCGCTAAAAAATATTAATGTGCAAGTAACTGAGCAAGGCTTTGCTCAAGCGCTTGATCGTTACCAACGCGACTTATTAAACGCCCAAAAACAATTTCCTTATTATCAAGCATTTGGTGAGTACTCTAAATTAATACGAACTGGTAGCTTTGACACTGATGCACTGATCAATACGGCAGAAGCATTAACCATTGCTGATTTTGAGCAGCTTAAACAGCATACCTTTGCTAATAACGAAATGCGGGTGTTCACTTATGGTAACTATAACCAATCAGATGTTGAAGCGATAGCTAAAGAGTTAACGGCAGTTTTACCTGCGGCGCATAAAACCACTGAATTTGCACGCAGTAAAGCATGGTTACCGCAGCCAGGCGAAACGATTGTCTTGCAAAAAGATATTGATGTGGCTGATGTAGCTATTATTGATATGACTGTACACCCGATTGCAGGCTATAAGCAAAAAGCGCAAGCGCAAGTCTTACAAGATCACTTTAGTACCGTCGCGTTTGACAAGTTACGTACTGAAGAGCAATTAGCGTATGCGGTTGGTGGCTTAGCACGGCCAATTGAAGACTACTCAGCGATTGGCTTGTTTATTCAAACTCCAGTAAAAGATGTAAAAACCATGCAAGCGCGTTTTGAAGAATTCAAAATGCAATATGCAGTAGAGCTTGATAACATGAGCAAAGAAACCTTTGCTCAACTTAAAAACGCCGTATTAGTATCGCTTAAACAGCAGCCTAAAAACCTTAGCGATGAAATGGAGCCACTGATTGGCGATTGGTATCGTGAAAACTTTGATTTTGATTCAAAGGATAAGTTAATCACTGAAGTTGAAAAAGTCACGCTTGCAGATATTAAAGACTACTACCAGCAAACTATGTTAAACCCACAAGCTGCACGTTTAAATGTACAACTTCGTGGTAGCAAATTTGCTGACAAACCGTTTGCAGATTTACCAAAGCAAACACTGGTAACAGACTTACAAGCGCACTTTAATGGTATTAAATTGCAAAAGTAATTTTAGCTTATTGAAACGTTAAAAAGATTAAAGCCCAAGCGATTTGCTTGGGCTTTTTTTAAACTTAATGGTTATAATTAATGACGCGAGACTTATCGGTATGAGCCAGTTGAATTATAAAAGGACTTACTATGTACTATAAGATGGATGTGAGTGTTGAACAGAAATTTACGACTTATCCTGACAATATTGCGCTGTTACTGCATGATGTTCGAAATTTAATTTTTGAGGTTGCTGAGCAAGATGGTATCACCGAGCTTGAAGAAACACTCAAGTGGGGTGAGCCGAGTTATATCTCAAAAAGTGGTTCTGTGATTAGATTTGATTATAAAGAAAAGTTACCGCAGCATTTTTGTATTTACTTTAACTGTAAAACCAAACTGATCGACACATTTAAAGAGTTGTATGGTGATACCTTTGTCTATCAAGGCAATCGTGCGTTGGTATTTGAGCTTAACCAAACACTGCCAAGCAAAGAGCTTGTGCATTGTTTGTCGCTGGCTCTGCGTTACAAAAAAATAAAGCACCTGCCAATGCTAGGTGCTTAAATTTATATAGGGTTTTAATAGTCAGTGTTGGCGCGAGTTTCTCTCGCGCTCATACTCTTTATTTAGCTTTTGCAGCGCGAGCAGCATGCAGTTTTTTATAGCTGTCAATTAAACGCTGATGACGCTCTAACCCTTCAAGTTGCATGTTAGTGGGTGTTAAACCATAAAACATAACATCGCCATTAATTGAACCGACCACGGCATCCATTACTTCTTGGCCAAACATGCGGGTGAAGCTGTGAATATAGTCTTCAATTTCTAAATCATCATTTAGCGCAACTTCTAAAGTCGCGTGCATTGCTTGGTAGAATAACCCGCGTTCAACGGTGTTATCATTAAATTGTAAGAAGGTTTCGACCAGTTCCATCGTCGCTTCTAAATCACCCAGTGCTAAGTAAATTAACAGCTTAAGTTCAAGAATGGTTAACTGACCCCAAACAGTGTTTTCGTCAAACTCAACGCCAATTAGGGTGATAATATCGGTGTAGTTATCAAGCTGGCTGTCTTCTAAGCGCTCAACTAAGTCGGCAAGTTGGTCTTCATCTAAACTGTGCAGATTTAAAATATCTTCACGGTATTTAAGGGCTTTATTGGTGTTATCCCAAATTAAGTCTTCAACAGGGTAAACTTCTGAATAATCAGGCACTAAAATACGGCATGCGGTGCCAAGGTCTGAAAATTCAGCAATATAAGCTTCTTTTCCTAACTCTTTTAAGATACCGAAAAGGCTGGCAGTTTCTTCTTCGTTAGTACCTGAAAAATCCCACTCTACAAAGTCATAATCGTGTTTAGCACTGAAAAAGCGCCATGAAATTTTACCGGTTGAGTCAATAAAGTGCTCAACAAAGTTTTCCGGCTCAGATACGGCCATGCTGTTAAAAGTAGGCTTTGGCACGTCGTTTAAACCTTCAAAGCTGCGACCTTGTAATAGCTCAGTTAAGCTGCGTTCAAGAGCGACCTCAAAACTTGGGTGTGCACCAAATGAAGCAAAAACACCGCCGGTTTTCGGGTTCATTAACGTCACGCACATCACTGGGAATTGCCCGCCTAGAGATGCGTCTTTCACAACAACCGGAAAGCCTTGCTCTTCTAAGCCTTTAATACCGGCAACAATACTAGGATATTTAGCAAGTATCGCTTCTGGTACGTCTGGCAATACCAGTTCTTGCTCAATAATTTGGCGTTTAACTGCACGTTCAAAAATCTCTGACAAGCACTGTACTTTAGCTTCGGCAAAGTTATTACCTGCACTCATGCCGTTACTTAAAAATAAGTTTTCAATCAAGTTTGACGGAAAATACACGGTTGCACCGTCAGATTGGCGAACGTATGGGATAGAGCAAATACCGCGCTCAACATTGCCTGAGTTAGTGTCGATTAGGTGTGAGCCACATAGTTCATCTTCAGGGTTGTAAATATTCAGCGTATAGTCGTCTAAAATACCTTCTGGTAGTGAGTCATCATCAGTGAGCTTAAACCATTTTTCATTTGGGTAATGTACAAACTCACTGTTGGCAATTTCTTCACCAAGGAATTGGTCATTATAGAAAAAGTTACAGTTTAAGCGCTCGATAAATTCGCCAAGGGCAGAGCATAATGCGCTTTCTTTGGTTGCGCCTTTGCCATTAGTAAAACACATCGGTGATGCAGCATCACGAATATGCAATGACCACACGTTTGGTACAATATTGCGCCATGATGAAATTTCAATCTTCATACCTAAATCGGCTAAAATCGCGGTCATATCTGTAATGGTTTGCTCAAGCGGTAAATCTTTCCCTAGAATAAAGGTGTTTTCACTGCCTTGAGGATTTGCCATTAACATGGCTTGTGCGTCGTTATCTAAGCTTTCTACCGCGTCAATTTTAAACTCAGGCTTGGTTTGAATAACACGCTTAACCGTACAGCGATCTACTGAGCGCAAAATACCGGTACGGTCTTTCTCAGAAATGCTTTCAGGAAGTTCAACCTGAATTTGGAAAATTTGGTTATAACGGTCTTCAGGATCAACAATGTTGTTTTGTGCAACTCGAATACCGTCAGTCGAAATATCTCGCGCATTACAATACACTTTTATAAAGTACGCAGCGCATAAAGCCGATGATGCTAAAAAATAGTCAAATGGACTTGGCGCAGAGCCATCACCTTTGTAACGGATTGGTTGATCAGCAATAACTGAGAAATCGTCAAACTTAGCTTCTAATCTAAGATTATCGAGAAAATTAACTTTAATTTCCATTGAATTGGTCCACCTTCGTGCGCACTAATAAGCAAGGCTTTTAAGTGTTTGAGCCAGATTTTATCAGTATATTTTCATTTGGCAGTAATTATCCGCTTTTTAGGGGAGTACATACAAGTAATAGTCACGGTTAATTTTAAAAGAGTACAGCTCGCGAGGGTAAAGTTAGTAAGGGTAAAGGCCAAAGTTGTTTTATCTGACTCCGTTACAATATGCTACAGACTGACTGTTTACATATTAATGCTTGTAGTGCTTAGGTGGTACGCCAAACATTTGTTTAAATAAACGGCTAAAGTGACTCGGGTTGGTAAAACCTAGTTCATAACAAATTTGACTCACTTGCTGGCCTGATTGCAGCAATTGTCGTGCTTTTTTCAATCGTAGTTGTTGTTGGTATGTAGCAGGGCTGAGTCCAAATGCGAGTTTAAATTGTTGATAAAACTTACTGCGACTCATGCATGCTATTTTGCATAACTTATCAATATCGAGCGTTTGGTTTAGGTTTTCAGCCATGAAATTAAGAGCCTGATTAAGGCTGCAGTTGATCAGTGGTTGCTGGCAGCTTGAGAGCATTAAATCGCGGCTTTGTTGCTGTAACAGCCGAGTGATTAATTCATTAACAGCCAACTCAATTAAATAATGACGATCTTGCTCGTTTTCACTGAATAAGCCAATCATACGATCCAGCAGCTGCTGAGTTTGTTGATTATGCTCGGCATGGATAAGTTTAGGGATGTATTGAAAAAAATCATCACTGCTTATTTGTTGCTGCATATTCAGTGCATCAGCGACTTGGCTAATTTTCTCTCGGCTTATTTCAATCGCTAAACAGGTGGTTGGTTGCTTAATTGACGCTTCTGGAAAATCAATCAACACACCTTGCTCTGGCGCTAGTACAAATGATTGCTGTGGTAAAAACTCTTTGTGATAATCACTGTCGCCAACATGCATGATTTTTTTACCACAGATCATGCCGCAAAATAGCAGTTCAGAGGAATGCAGCGCCACTTTTTGGGCATCCTGGTAGGTATCGTAAATACTCAATTCAGCGTTATCTGAGGCAAAAGTAACTTTGTTTTCGATAAGTACATCAACCGCTTGGCGCTGTTTGGTGAGCTTTTCTTTGGTTAAATAAGCTGCCATTTTACCTCACTTATAAGTCTGGACACACAGACACGTTTTTTGGACAGGTAAACAAGTTTGTATGCCTGTTATGCGCTAATGTCAATAAATGGCGGATAAACAACCAATAATCTCCCCGTCAACGTAATCAATTTGATTCAATTAAAAAGCAACAACTTGAATAAAGGATACACACAATGATCTATGCAAATCCTGGCAGCGACGGCGCACTTATTAACTTTAAATCTCAGTATGGTAATTACATTGGCGGGCAATGGCTAGAGCCTGTCAATGGCCAATACTTTGATAATATTAGCCCCGTTAACGGTAAAGTATTTTGTAAAATACCGCGCTCAGATAAAGCAGATATAGAACTTGCCCTTGATAAAGCTCACGCGGCAAAGGCTGCTTGGGGTACAACTTCAGTAACGGCTCGTAGCAATATTTTATTAAAAATTGCTGATCGAATAGAGCAAAACCTTGAGTTACTTGCAGTTGCCGAAACGTGGGATAACGGTAAAGCTATTCGCGAAACATTGGCGGCAGATATCCCTCTGGCAGCAGATCACTTTCGTTATTTTGCTGGCTGTATTCGTGCCCAAGAGGGCAGTATTGGTGAAATTGATGAGACCACAGTCGCCTATCATTTTCATGAGCCACTGGGCGTTGTGGGACAAATCATTCCGTGGAACTTTCCAATTCTAATGGCCGCATGGAAACTTGCACCAGCGCTTGCTGCAGGTAACTGTGTGATACTCAAACCGGCTGAACAAACACCAGCGTCTATTTTAGTGTTGATGGAGATCATTGGTGATTTACTGCCTGCTGGTGTGCTTAATGTCGTGAACGGCTTTGGTAAAGAAGCGGGCGAAGCGCTGGCAACCAGCACGCGTATCGCTAAAATTGCCTTTACTGGCTCGACCCCTGTAGGCTCGCATATTTTAAAATGTGCCGCAGATAACATTATTCCATCAACGGTTGAACTCGGTGGTAAATCTCCCAACATATTCTTTAATGATGTAATGGATAAGGACGACTCATTTTTAAGCAAAGCGATAGAAGGGGCTGTACTTGCTTACTTTAATCAAGGTGAGGTGTGCACGTGTCCGTCGCGTTTGTTTATTCAAGAAGATATTTACGAGCAGTTTATTGAGCGTATTTTACAGCGCACCTTACAAATTAAACGTGGCAACCCGCTTGATAGTGAAACCATGGTGGGGGCGCAGGCATCACAAGCTCAGTTTGATAAAATTCTTAGTTATATTGAAATTGGTAGAAAAGAAGGGGCAGAGGTACTCACTGGTGGCAATGTTGAGCAATTAAGTGAGGAGCTAAATGGTGGTTATTACATTCAGCCAACGCTGTTAAAAGGCACTAACGATATGCGGGTATTCCAAGAAGAAATTTTTGGCCCGGTGATTTCAATGTCGACTTTTAAAGACGAAGCCGAAGCGCTGGAACTTGCTAATAGTTCAGAGTTTGGTTTGGGTGCAGGCGTGTGGAGTCGTAATATGAACCGTGCTTATCACTTTGGCCGTAAGATAGAGGCGGGACGTGTTTGGACCAACTGTTACCATATGTACCCAGCTCATGCTGCGTTTGGTGGTTATAAAAAATCAGGCATCGGCCGAGAAACCCACAAGCTTGCTCTCGATCATTACCAGCAAACTAAAAACTTGCTTGTTAGCTACAGCGAAGATCCACTCGGCTTTTTTTAAAGACGGTTTAAGCATAGCTGTAATTTTATTGAGTAATGCAAAGCGTGGCCATTGGCTGCGCTTTTTTGTATATACTATGTCTTGTCCTGAAATGAGTTTACACATTTAGAACTTAGTTTGGTTTACTTAGGTATCAGTAAAATATAATAATTAAAAAGGATTTATATGACAAAGGTGATTAAATCGGCCCCTAAGATACTAGTGGTCGTTATGTCTTTACTAGCAGCCCATGTTTATGCACAAGGCGATGAAGCCAGCTCTATGGCGCATTTTCCGCTAACTGCATCGCAGTGGCAAGCTGTAACAGAGCAAGATATTCAATATGCTTACGCGCAAACAGTGGCGAATCATCCGGGTATGTTTGACAAGCTCAACCTTGATTTTCCAGAGTTGCTCGATAGTGCTAAATATCAAGCGCTGGAGCTTGCTAAACAAGTAACAACGCCTCAGGCCTATGCAGCTGCAATTGCGCGTTTTAATACCGTTTTGCAAGATGGTCATGCAGGAGCTGTGGCGGTTTTATCTAAAGAACTAAAGCAACCACGCCGCTGGCCTGGATTTTCGGCAGTATGGCGGGGAGATGGCTTAAAAGTGTATTACTCTGAGCATAGTCAAATTACTAAAGGTGACAAAGTAATACGCTGTAATAACACGCCAATTGAGCCATTAATGCGTAAAACCATTTTTAGTTTTCATGGTCAAGTTGAGCAGCCTGGCCATTGGTGGAATCAAGGGCGGCGGTTACTTATTGATGATGGCAACCCCTTTTTGCCTAAAATAAAAAGCTGCGATTTTGTCAACGTAAATGGAGCTACTTATAGTGTGCAACTTACGTGGTCTGTTCGCCCACAAAACGTTAGACAACATCTAGCGAATGCTTTTAATGGTGACGAGCTCCCAATCGGTCTTCATTGGGCAAATAAAGATATCGCATGGATCGCAATGCCAACATTTTCACCCAATGAGCAACAACAGGCTGATTATCGAAAACTATTTGCCGATTTAGCAAAGCAGCGCGTCCAGTTATTAACGGCCAAAGCGGTAATACTTGATCTTCGCCATAACCAAGGGGGATCTTCTTTTTGGAGTCTAAAAGTTGCAGAGCAGTTATGGGGGCAACAAATCGTTAGTTATCGTAGAGAAAAAGCGAACGCAAAAACTCAAGTTTGGTGGCGCGCATCAAAAGAAAATACCGAATATGTAGAGTCATTAAAGGCAGTTTTAAAAGACCAACCTGAAATGTACGAAATGGTAAAAGAAGTTTCTGCGGGCATGCAACTATCGCTAAATAAAGGTGATGCGTTTTACGTAGAGCATAATCAGCCTCCTGAGCAAAGTTTAGTTGAAGTAACAAGCAGCGACTTTCAAAATAAAGCGATAGTGATTGTACCAGGGCAGTGCGGTAGCGCCTGCCTGGATGCTGTTGATACCTTTAAGCTGTTTTCAAATACAGCGCTATTTGGCGCGCCAAGTAGTTCAGACTCTACTTATATGGAAGTAAGGTTAATCGATACACCTTCGGGGTTGAGTAAGGTGATTATTCCTAATAAAGTGTACGTAGACAGGCCCCGTGAAAAAGGATTCTATTATCAGCCAGATATTCCATATTATGGACTTGAATGGACAACTAAGGCTTTACTTAAGCAAGTTAATAGTTTGTTAGAGTAACTGTATTTGCTTGTTTAGTGAGCGTATTAAACAAGCTACTTTATTTAAACACAGGTTTTGACGGAGTATTTCGCAAACATAAAACCGGCAGGAGCTTTATTTATGAATCAATTAACAGAAAAAATTATCGCCTGCCCTTATTGTGGTGAGCATATAGATGAAGAGCTTTCAGTGACGGTTTTTAGTGATGACGAAGCTTATTGACTATCTTTATAGGCACTGACACTCAGCAAGGTTTGGGCAGTATGTTTAGCTGCAAAGCAATGCAGTAATATATAAAAGAGTATGATTAACCAACATAAAAAGCGCTGCAATTAATTGCAGCGCTATGGTTGCATTACTTAATGGTTATTAACGGTCTAAGTTCATTACTTTAGTCCATGCCGCAACAAAGTCTTCTACAAACTTTTGCTTTGATGTATCAAAGGCATATACTTCTGCAACTGCACGCAGCTCTGAATTTGAACCAAAGATAAGGTCAACTGAAGTGGCTGTGTACTTTTGCTCACCTGATTGACGATCAAAGCCTTGATAAATACCCGCATCTGATGACTTTTTCCAAACCGTAGACATATCAAGCCTAAATAACAAAGCAATGAAAAGAATATAGCAACGGGCTGAAATGTGTGTGCGAAATAAAGCGATTACTGCAATCTATAAATGTGATTAATTTTGTTTTAGCGATTAGATAAATGGATTGATTTTACGTAAGGCGGAGAGAGTAATACAGATAAAAAAGCCCAGCCAAAGCTGGGCGACTACAAAAAATCTAGTGCACTTTAATTAATTTACTCGTTATAACACCTGAGGTCATTGATCCTGATACGTTTAATGCGGTGCGTGCCATGTCTATTAATGGCTCGATTGAGATCAGTAACGCGACTATCTCAACCGGTAAGCCCATGGTTGGTAATACAACCAATGCAGCAAACGTTGCGCCACCACCTACTCCGGCAATGCCAAACGAACTTATAACAACAATGCCAATTAATGGTAAAATAAATTCGAATGTTAGCGGATCAATTCCTACGCTGGGTGCCACCATCATTGCCAGCATGGCTGGGTATATACCGGCACAGCCATTTTGGCCAATAGTTGCGCCAAAAGAAGCCGATAAGTTAGCTATGGCAGGCGGCACTTTTAGCTGGTTAATTTGTACATCCACATTCATAGGAATAGAGGCTGCTGAACTACGCGAACTAAATGCAAATGTGAGTACAGGCCAAATTTTTTCAAAATAATGCTTTGGATTAACGCCTACAAAGCTAAGCAATAAGCCATGCACAACAAACATCAATAAAATAGCCATATACGAGGCAACAATAAAGGCGAGTAAATTTAAAATATCGTTACTGCTAGAGTTTGCCACAACGCTTGCCATTAGCCCTGCGACGCCATAAGGCGTTAGCGCTATCACCATTCTTACTAAACTCATTACTATGGCTTGTAAGGCGTTAACGCCATTGCGAATTGGGTCTGCTAGCTCACTGCGTTCAAGCATCACCTTACGAGCGGCAATTCCTACAAGCACACCAAAAATAACGACAGCAATAATAGAGGTTGAGCGTTGGTTACTTAAATCAGCAAATGGATTTTCTGGAATAAAGCTCAATAGCATTTGTGGCACACTTAAATCGGCTACATTGGCGGCTTTACCTTCTAGCGTGCTCATTTTTGCGGCCTCACGGGTTCCCGTAACTAAGCCTTCAATACTTAAATTAAATCCATAAGTCACGGCAATACCAATTAAGGCTGCAATTGCCGTAGTAAAGAGTAAAACAGCAATACTAATAAACGATATTTTGCCCAAAGAGCCTTGGTTTTCGAGTTTTACCACGGCGGCAATCATAAACACCAATACCAATGGCATGATGATCATTTTTAGTAGCCCAACATAGCCTTTACCAACAATGCTCACCCAACTTAAAACATCATTAATAGACTCTGGGGAGTGGGAAAATAAAAATTGTAAGGCTAAACCAAAAGCACTACCAACAACTAAGCCAAATAAAACAGTGCGAGATAAGGTGTTACTTTTTTGCGAAACAAGATAAATCGCAAACAGCAAACCGACAAATAATGCCAGCATTAATAATACAGCAAGCGACATAGTATCCTCTTTAAAGCTGTGAATAAGCGCGGCACTTTAGCGTTTTGTATCGGCTTACGAAAATACACTTTTGATATGTCATAGAACAAATTGATATGTACTAAGTAACCAAGGTGGATGGAGCATTAGCACTAAAAAAACCAGCGTTTAATGCTGGGCTTAATTAATTTAGTACAGTTTGCTTAGCCAAGTATTGACTGTTAGGTGTCTAATAAATGCAAATGTATAGAGTTGTTGCTATTTAGAGAGCTTTATAAATTAAAGCGGCACATACAGCAGTTAACTCATCGCATCATTATACTTTTCGGCTAGACTTTCTTTTTGACTTTCGGTTAGTGCTTTACCGGCTAGTTGAAATACTTCATGCTCTTCTTCCGCAAGATGGTGATGTACAAGATGATGTAATTTCTTTGCGGTCACAAGCCACGCTGGTGAGCTCATATCAGTTTCTTCAAGTTGCTCAATCAATTCATCAAGTTCATGATGCTCTGCAATACTGTGACGGGCTTTTTCATGGGTTAAATCATCAAACATTAAAGGGTTATAGAAATAACGCTCTTCAAATTTCGCATGCTCTTCTAGCTCATTTTTTAAGTTATCCATAAGCGATTGGCGGTTCGGTGAATCTCCATGCGTTTCAATAAGGGCATCAACCAGTGAACGTTGTTTATCGTGATCATTACGTAATGCTTCAAAAATATTCATGATTTATCCTTGCTTTGCTCATTTATAAGTATTGAAGCAAGTGACAAGCCAGTTTTTAAGGTGTTGTTTTATATTGTTAATTTTGTTTGAGGCAGAAAAGTGAAGGCAAAATAGTGTAAAAATTACAGAGTAAAATGAAAAAGACCAACACAGTGGTTGGCCTTCAAAGTCGTTACTTTAACCTATTATTTATTTGCGTCTTTTACGGCTTTAAGTTTAGCTGCATGGTCAATTTCAAATGCTGGCATGTCCTTTTTTCCGTCAATTAAGTAATTATCCATCCAGCGCATTAAACGTAAGCTGTAATCATATTGCGCAGCTACTTTACGGTTGCCATGGCCTTCACCAGGGTAGTATACAAGACGTACAGCTTTGCCTTGTACTTTCATATAACGGTACAGTTCCATTGATTGTGCAGGGTGTACACGAGGATCGTCTTTACCATGCATGATCAGTAATGGTGTTTTAGACTGACCTGCCCAGTAAATAGGGCTGCGCTCTAAATACCACTGCCATTTATCCCACGGGTAAGAGCGGGCATGTACTAGGTTCATTTCATTGGAAATATCAGTCGTACCAAACTTTGAAAGTTGATTGGTTACGCCTACAAACATAACACTTGCAGCAAAGTGTTCAGTCAGTTTTGTTGCGGCCCATGCAGAGGCATAGCCGCCGTATGAACCACCGGTGATGCCAACACGTTCGGCATCTACTAAGCCCATTTCAACAAGATGATCTTTAAAATCAACCAGATCATCAAACTCTTTACCTGCGTAATCGTTTTGCCCAAGTTTAGAGTAATCCACCCCTTTACCAGTAGAGCCACGGTAGTTAGGGTAAAACACCGCATAACCACGTGCTGCACCCATTTGTCCAGGACGAGAGTAGTTAGTTACCCAACCATCTTTATCATGGCTTTCAGGACCGCCATGTACTGACATGATCAATGGATAACGTGTGCCTTTTTTATAATCGAGAGGGTACACGAGTATCCCGTCAATTTTTACACCATCACGGGCTTTTAAAGAAATGGTTTGTTGTTTAGCAAAACGTTTATCATTCAACCATGTATTTGAATCGGTTAAACGTTGTGCTTTAGTACCACGAACAATGAATACTTCATTTGGGTGTTTTGCAGTGTTTGCACGTAGCGCTAAGGTTTTATCTGAATCAGAAATACTTAGATTTGATGCAATAAATTGGCCTTCATTAATAAATTTTTTGTATTTATTCGAGCCGGCTTTAATGCTTGCGACAAAACTTTGCGTACCTACATTGGCAATAAAATTAAGCGTATTGTGTTTATGCGACCATTCAAAATCAACGATATGACCCATAAAGTTAGGTAACCAATCTCTTACTTCACCTGTTTCTGTGTCAGCTAAAAATAAACGACCAGCGGCTGGATCATGCTTATCTTCGGCACCTAGAATTGCGATGTAACGACCATCATGAGACAGTTCAGCACCGCCTAATTTACCTTCAGTGGCAAACGACATCGTTACTTGAGCAGTCGCAATATCAAATAAGTGCCATTGTGATTTAGTGTATTTGTCGTCAATTAGCGCTGTAGGCTGGGTTTTTACTAATAACTTATCGCCTTTTGCGGCCCAGTTTACGTCACTTACATAGTTAGCAACATTTAGAGCTTGTGGAGTTAATGGTTTGTCAGCTTTGGCTAAATCGACAATAAACAGTTGTTTATCTTTTAAGCCTCGCTCGTATACTTCTGCCATAAAGCCCAATTTTTTAAGCTCTTTTTCAGACTTATCAGCCGCTGGCATAGCTAAAATAGCGAGTTGTTTGTTATTCGGGCTTAATTGATAACTAGAAATTGAAGTATCTTTTAGTGACAATACTTTTTGCGCTTGACCACCATCAACCGGGATTTGGTATAGAGCGGTAAATTTGTCATCTTTTAGCTTAGCTAAAAAATAAATAGTTTTGCTGTCGTTTGACCATTGAATACTCTTGATACTTACAGAGCCGGTAATAAAAGGGCGCTCAACACCTTCATCATCAACAACATAAAGCTCGCTGTAATTAGTGCCATTTTCATCTACGTATAATTCACGAGGTACAGAGCGGGTAAAAGCCACAGTATCCCCATCAGGGCTGATACTGGTTTGTAGCACAGATTGAACCTTTGGAATATCTTCAACGGTTAACGATGTGGCAGCAACCGCTAATGAGCTTGAAAACCCAATAGCCAGCGCTAAGCTAGTTTTTAGCATGATTTTTCCTTTGCTTGTTTTATTCGTTTGTTTTAGTTGTTGAAGGATTATAACAGCACGTACCTTAAATGTTAAAATATGCGGTCAACACGCAAGCGTTAACGATTAATGGTTGTAACTAATACTTACGAAGAGTTGATCACAGAGTTTTTTAGTAACTCATTTACGGCGAGTTAAGGCCTCACGATAGGGAAGCAACTAAGAGGTGATACGTTTATGTTTACTTTTAAATTAAGCGCCTAGCAGCCTAGGCGCTTAATCGCTTTATAAACTCTTTTTCGGTGGGAGTGCAACGTTGGCAAATATTAATCCAGCCACGAGTGACATAAATATTAGGAAGGTTTGTTGACCGATGTGATCGGCATATATAAAGTCTTGCCCTTCAATTAATGAGTTTAAACCTATGTAGGTTTTGCTACCTGGCACTAATACAATCAAGCCTTGCATGGCAACAATTGAAGCGGGAGCGTTTGCTACGCGGTTAAATAGGTTACTAAATACACCCACCGCAAATGCACCTACAAATGTTCCTAAGGTGTAATCCAAATACATCGCAGAGCCAATACTGCTACCATAAGCGATAAAGCCTGAGGCGATAGACCATGTAGCATGTTTTAGTTTGGTTCTGAAAATAACGACTAAGCTGCTACAGAGTAAAAATATTGCCAACCAAGCCGTCCATTTTGGTAATGGCTCAGGCTGTACGAAATCGGCTTGGCCAAATAGTGCAAAACCGATAGCAATACCAATGAAAGCACCAAAATACAGTTTAAACAACAGCATAAAAGCATCCATCACACGGGCTGTGCCGGAAACTAAATGCCGCGCTGCAAGTTCTGCTAGACCCAGCGCTAATGCAAGCCCGGGTATAAACACAATTATCGCAGACAAAACCACTAAACGAATATTGATCCCGACATCTAAATGCATGCTCACAGCGCAGGCCAAAATAGCCGACACTATTGCCACTAATGGCTCTAACATGTGTCCCACGCGTTTTGAACGTGCTGACCACAGTACAAACAAGTAGACGACAGAGGTCAGTAGTGCTGACCAAAACACGTCATTCCAGCTGGTGCCCATTAGCATTGCAAATGCGCCGCCAGAGGTGGCAAAGGCAATCCCTGTGGTAAAGCGGTTATACGGATTTGGCATAATAAAAATGGCATCGAGTTGAACGTCAACTTCTTGTAGCGTGAGTTCGCCATTGAGCATTTTATTAACCAGATCATCGGTATCGGCTAACGAGCCTAAATCGTGATCGCCAGGATCAACACGGGCAACATGAGTATATTCATCTTCATGGCCATCTGTCCAAATTACAAAAGTAACGGAAGTGGGTGACATGACAAATGACGATTTAAGATCAAGGTAAGTCGCCACTTCCATTAAGTGGGCTTCGAGTCGGTAAGCTGGGGTGCCATATTTATGAAGCATCTTACCCAGTTTAACGATAAATTTGCGCTTTTCTGTGAACGTTGCGGTTTTCAAATTTGTATTGAACCAAAATTTAAATTATTCAGTTAAAAAATATAGACAATACATCTAAATTTGCCTACCTAGTTTGGCAGGAATTTTAAACACTAATCACCGCCTGTCTAGCTTTTTTTATCTGTTTTTAGCCTCAATCCACTGCGCCATATATTGAGTGCTGCGCATTGTGTGGTGTTTGAGCATTTGGCCTGTAAAATTTGCTTCGCGGTGAGCTTGCAATTGCTCTTTAATTGATTGAATTTTGATGATTAAGTTATTAGATAAAAGCTGTTTGTCGTAGTGCGTTTTTAATATCGTATTACCGGCTGTTTGTGCCTGCGTAAATAAACTTTTATTTTGATACAGAGCCACAGCGGCATCGGCAAATTGCAGTGGTTCATTTTCAACCATACCACTCCAAGGTAAATCTTCATGCATACCTTCGCTTCCTATAGAAGTTGTTACACTCGGAGTTTGCATGATCATCGCCTCTAACAGCTTTCCTTTAATGCCAGCACCAAAACGCAGAGGTGATAAACACACACGCGCATCTTCCATTACTTTATAGGCATTATCTGCCCAGCCTTTTATGAAAAAGCCAGTTTTAGGATTATTTAAGGCTGTTGCTTTTGGCGGTGGGTAAGAGCCATAAATATGTAACTCAGCCTGCGGTAATTGTTTACGAATGAGCGGCCAAATTTGTTGTAAGTACAATACAGCATCCCAGTTTGGGGCATGGCGAAAATTACCTATGGTCATAAAGTGTTGGCGTTGCTCAAATGATTTTGTCTGTACTGGCAGCGCAGCTAAATCGACCATAAAAGGCAGATGATGCAATAAGTTGCTATCGACTTTAAATACATCAGCAAGTAATTGCATTTCAAAACTTGAGATAATTAAACTTAAATCACAACGTAAAATAGCGGCTACTTCTCGCTTGGCGATGTCGGAGTGTAAATCACTATGATTAAATGCTCGGTTGCCTTTATGTGCTTCATGGCGCGCATTACGTAAGCATTGTAAATCTTCAGTATCAAGGATTTTTAATGCACTAGGGCAGTGTTTATCTACTCGCCAGCCAAACTGTTCTTCCATCATAAAACGGTCAAACATGACGATATCAGGCGCGTAGTTGATAATATATTCATCGAAACTTGCACAATTAAGGGCAATAGTTGCACTACTGATCCCGTAGTCATCAAGGTTCACCATATGCTCGGTTTTATGTGCTGGGCTGGCAAATTCAACCTGCCAAGTTTGTGCTCTAAATGCATTTAACAGCGACATCATATGGGTGCCCGCAGCAGATGAATTTGGCTCAGGCCACACATAGCCAATAACTAATACTTTTGCTTTGCTTTTATCACTGATTTTGTCACTGTGTGTAAACACTGACGACACCGTTGACTTAGAAACTTGTGCTTCTCTGGCAACGTCAAAAATAGTTATTTTATCGGTTTTTGTTTTCATTTTAATGTATACGTTAGCAATTGCTTGAACTAAGGCGTCAGTTTAACGTAGTTTGAGCGAATAAGTCATCTATCGGCGTTATTAAACCTAGCATCGCAAAAACTTTATGAATATTGCAAAACATGTTTAGATACAGCCATTAATAATGAAGAACGAGGGTAAACTATGAAAGGCATCAGGCTGTTATTAGCATTAATGCTGAGTGTAAGTGTTTCAGGTTCGGCACTTGCTGCACAAGGCTATCAAACCCCATCAAGTGATTTAGCCGCACTGGTTGATGCTAAATTAGCACCGAGTAGCTATCTATCAGCTGATGGTCAATGGTTAGCGCTGTTTGAGCGTAAACGTGTTGAAACATTAGATGATTTAGCAAAAGAAGAATTGAAATTGGCGGGTATAAAGTTAAACCCGGCAAACTTTTCACGCTCACGTCCTCGCACCAAATTTAGTACTCTGCAACTAAAGCACATTGCAACGGGGGCTGTGATCACTGTTGATAACTTACCTCAAGGGATGATCCGCTCACCTAAATGGTCAAGTAATAGCGAATATTTAGCGTTTATTGTGGAGCAACCAACTCAAGCGCAATTGTGGGTGTATAACGGCGAAACTAAACAAGCACGTCAGTTGTCAACTGTGGCTCTTAATTCAGTGCTCACAGCGACCCCTTATCAATGGTTACCAGATAGCACGGCAATTGTTGCTAACCAAGCGGTTAACCTTGGTAAGCCTAAATTAGTTAGTGATGCAAATAGTGTTGTGCCGGTTATTCAACAAAGTAGCGGTCAAAAAGCGCCAGCACGGACTTACCAAAATTTATTAACCAGCCCATTTGATGAGTTGCAGTTTAAGTTTTACGGCCAAGGTCAACTAACTTATATTCCCCTAAGCGGTGTTGCATTACCGATTGGCAAACCAGCATTATTAAAATCATTTTCGATTTCGCCTGATTCAACCAATATTTTAGTAGCCACTATCGACGAACCATTTTCGTATCAAGTACCCTATAGCCGCTTTGCGACCACGTGGCAGGTGCTTGGCATGCGTGGTTATACGTTAGCGCAATTGTCTAAACAGCCACTGGCCGACAACATTCCACAAGGTTATGACAGTGTGCGAACGGGTCGTCGTGATTTTCAATGGCGTGATGACCAAGGTGCTGAGATCATTTGGGCGCAGGCGCAAGATGGCGGCGATATGAAAACCGATGTGCCGTATCATGATCATTTATATAGCTTGCGCTCGCCTTTTAAACGTGAACCAAAACTATTTGCTAAACTAGAATGGCGTTTTTCAGGCATTGAGTGGGCGAATGAAAATGTTGCGATTTTAACCGAGTGGCGTTTTAGTGATCGTCAGTTACGTACCTATGTGATCCAACCACGCGATGCGGATAATAACCGCGTATTATTTTCACAGCGTAGCTATAACGATGCCTATAAAGATCCGGGCGACGCTATTTATGAGCGAAATGATCTTGGTGTAAACGTTATTAAAGTGGTTGGTGGACGTTATATATTTTTGCGTGGTGATGGTGCGTCAGAGCAAGGAAATGTGCCGTTTTTAGATCAGTACGATATTAAAACCAATACAACCAAGCGGTTATGGCAATCAAAAGCGCCGTATTACGAGCGAGTTAGTGCCATGCTTGATGATGAAGGTGAGCGATTAATTACTATTCGTGAATCGAAGACAGAACAACCTAACTTCTTTATTCGTGATTTAGATGCCGACACTCTGACTCAGCTCACTACCTTTGCGCACCCTTACCCGGCGTTTAAAGGAGTGACTAAAGAACTTCTACGTTATCAACGTGATGACGGTGTTGAACTTTCTGGTACACTCTATTTACCTTCAGGTTACGATAAAACGCAAGGTCCATTACCTGTATTAATGTGGGCATATCCACTTGAATATAAAGATAAAGCAGTTGCATCGCAAGTGCGTGAATCGCCGTACGAATTTACCTATATAGGTTATTGGGGGCCAATGCCTTACCTCGCGAAAGGGATTGCTGTATTTGATGATCCGAAGATGCCAATCGTCGGTGTGGATGCTAAAGAACCAAATGATTTATTTAGAAAGCAGTTAGTTGCCAGCGCTAAAGCGGCAGTTGATGTGTTGGTTGAAAAAGGCATTGCAGATAAAGATAAAATTGCTATTGCGGGTCACTCATATGGCGCCTTTATGGTTGCAAACTTATTAGCTCACAGTGATTTATTCAAAACCGGTATTGCCCGCAGTGGTGCCTATAACAGAACCTTGACACCGTTTGGGTTTCAAGGAGAAGAACGTGATTTTTGGCAAGCACAGGATGTATACGCCAATATGTCACCGTTTTTTCATGCTGAAAAAATTAACGAGCCGATGTTAATGATCCACGGCCAAGAAGATCCGAATTCTGGCACCTTCCCAATGCAAAGTGAACGTATGTACGCGGCGCTCAAAGGTTTAGGTAAAGAAGCGCGTTTAGTGATGCTACCTTACGAAGCCCATGGTTATCGTGCCCGTAAAAGCTTATTGCATGTTTTATGGGAGCAAGAGCAATGGCTGGATAAGTACTTGTTAAGTGACGAAGCTCCTGCAAGCGATGCTCAAGCAAATACTGAACCTTCTGTAACAGAATAAATTGAAAGTGCGGTTTATGCCGCGCTTGTTAATTTAATTACATGAGAAAGAAGACCCACCCTTAATCTCACGGCACCTTCCCAATGCAAAGTGAACGTATGTACGCGGCGCTCAAAGGTTTAGGTAAAGAAGTGCGTTTAGTGATGCTACCTTACGAAGCCCATGGTTATCGTGCCCGTAAAAGCTTATTACATGTTTTATGGGAGCAAGAGCAATGGCTGGATAAGTACTTGTTAAGTGACGAAGCTCCTGCAAGCGATGCTCAAGCAAATACTGAACCTTCTGTAACAGAATAAATTCAAAGCGTTTACTGAGTTTAGGTGTACGTATAGTATACCTTGATAAAAGATACCAGTACGCTGTTCGTTATTGATAAATTGCCCTGCAAATACCACCACTAAAGAGTGTGAAATCAGGTATGAACCAATTAAGGCAATACCACCGGCTAAAGTTATCGATGGTGACATCAATACGCTCAGAAAAAGTATCGATACGCAAATTTGGAAACTACGTCATGCACTCGGGCACGCAAAAATTAATGATGTACCGCCAGCAGCATATATTGAAGATTGCGTAAGGCGGTTTATTAAAATGTATCGTTAAGGCTTTTGAGTAACCACTTACGGTAGTATAAATTCATTTATAGAGGCTGCTTTAATGAATCTGAGATTTCATCACAGTGCTGTTTTAAAATTTCGATAGCCACTTTGGTTTTACCCGCCAAAATGTCTCTTGCCGGGGTGATCGCATACACACTGTAGGTTGGTAGTTGCCAGTCAGTGCATAACTTAACAAGTTCTCCTTTTAGCAATAATGATTGCACTTCTGGCTTTGGCAAAATTGCATAACCAACGCCATCACACACTAATTGAATAATACTGTGCATATTATTAACCACAATACGTGGTTTTGGGAGAGCCATTTTTTGGCTGTTTACAGTATGCGTTAGTGGGTGATCTGCACTGTAATGTGAAATACGGGTATGATGATTTAACTGCGAAGGCGACACAGTGCAATGCTCAGCCAATGGGTGACTTTTATGCACACATAATACGAGTGGCCACTTGGCTAAAGGCCGAGCAACTAAGCTTGAATCATCCAGCGGACCAATCGCTATAGCCAAATCAGCGCCCGATTTTATCATATCAAGTGGTTCGTCAGATAAAGTCAGTTGCACATCAAAATTAGGGTATTGGCTGGTTAATTTTTTTAGAGGTTTGCTTAATATTCCGCCACCAAATCCAACCGGTGCTACTAACTTTAATTGACCACTAGGGGTGTTTTGTAAAAATTGTAGCTTTTCACCGACTTGTTTTGCAGCTGTAAGGATTGTTACACAGCTTTGATAATAAATCTCGCCAGCCTCGGTGAGTGTTAGTTCTCGTGGACTGCGATTAAATAAGCTCAGTTTAACATCAAGTTCTATTTGTTTGATTTGCTGGCTAATTGCTGATGTGGTCATAGCAAGATCTGCTGCTGCTTTACTCATACTACCTGTTTCAACAATACGCACAAATACAGTTAATGCGCGAAGTAATTTTGTATTCATTTAGTTAAGTCTTACTTAATGCTGTTTTAAGAAAATATACATTGTAGGAGTGGGAACATCTCACTACCATGCAAACACTAATTATTATCATTTAAATTGTATTTGTCACGGAGAAAAATCATGAATACGGTAAGTTGTAAGTTAATACCGTTAACTAGCGCTATTTTAACCGCACTTAGTTTATCCAGCCCAACAGTATTTGCAGATGAAACGAAACAAGATATGGAAGTTATCGTGGTATCTGCTTCAGGCTATGAGCAAATGTTAAAGGACGCGCCAGCAAGCATTAGTGTGATTGATCGGGCAGATCTGGAAAAACGCTTTTATCGTGACTTGACCGATGCAATGACCGATGTCCCAGGGGTTGTTGTTACCGGCGGTGGGGATCGTAAAGATATAAGCTTGCGAGGCATGGCTAGCCAATACACATTAATTTTAGTTGATGGCCAGCGACAATCATCACGTGAAACTCGGCCAAACAGTGATGGACCCGGCGTTGAAGGTGCATGGACACCGCCAATCTCTGCAATTGAACGCATTGAAGTGATACGAGGACCTATGTCGTCCTTGTATGGTTCAGATGCTATTGGTGGGGTGATAAACATTATTACTCGAAAAACACCCCAGCAGTGGTATGGCGAGCTGCGTTTAGACAGTACGGTTCAGGAAAGTAACGACTCAGGTAATACTAATCAAGGCAGCTTTTTCGCAGCGGGTGGACTTGTTCCTGAATTATTAGGTGTGCAATTATATGGGCAGTTTTCTAAACGTGATGAAGATAACTTTACTTCAGGCTTTAGGGGCAAAGAGCAAAGTAATCTTAAAGCGAAGTTTATTTTAACGCCAAGCGATAATCACGAAATAATGCTAGAGGTTGGTAGCGCACAGCAAAAACTTGAAAACACATTGGGTAAAACAGTTGAACCATTGGCGCCGGGTGAAAGCTGTGGCCGAAGAGGTTGCCCAGAATCATCAACTACAGAGTATGAGCAACAAACTTACTCGTTAACCCATAACGGTTATTATAATTTTGGTAACTCGCGCAGCTATATAAAGTACGATAAGTACGATAATACTTCTCGTGAAATGTTTGTTGAAAACACCGATGCCCAAACCAGCTGGAGTTTACCGATTTTTGCTGGTCACAACGCCACGCTTGGCGCAGCCTATTTAAAAGAAGTACTTGATGATTACACGAGTAATAGGATCAGCGAATTAACTCATGTGGAAAATAAACAATGGTCAGTATTTGCTGAGGATGAGTGGAGCACTAGCGACAAATTTAAGCTCACTACAGGTTTACGTTACGACCACGACGATAATTTTTCAGGTCATTGGAGCCCGCGTTTATATGGCGTTTATAGCGCATCTGAGGCTATCACTATCAAAGGCGGTATTTCAACGGGCTTTAGAGCGCCTAATATTCGTCAATCAAATGCAGACTGGGGGCAAGTAAGCCGAGGCGGGAATATTTATGGTAACCCAGATCTTAGCCCTGAAAAGTCATTGAATTATGAAGTGGGTATTTATTACGATCCACGTGGTGATTACACTATCTCAAGTACTGTGTTTTATAATGAGTTTGATGACAAAATCACGCGAATTGCTTGCCCACTTACGAAATGCACAGATGGTCCAAACCAGTTTGGTTCAGATCCGACAACCTATGTAAATGTTGATGAAGCCGTAACTCAAGGATTTGAATTTTCAGTCTCTTACGACTTAACCAGCGACTTAGGTTTAAGTGCTAATTACACTTATACCGATTCAGAGCAAAAAACTGGACAATATAAAGGCAGCCCACTCAATCAGCTACCTAAACACATAGTGCAAACATCGTTAAACTGGCAGCCAAGCGATCACCTAAGTGGTTGGTTACGCGTGCATTACCGTGGTGAAGAAAGCCAACCGACCAAGGGAGCGTCACAAAGCAGCCTAATAGCACCTAGTTACACGTTAGCCGATGTAGGTGGTAATTATATTTTGACTAAAAGCGTAAAATTAGGCTTTGGTATTTATAACCTCTTTGATAAAGATATCACTGAGGATGAATATGGCTATGTCGAAGACGGACGCCGTTATTGGGCATCGCTCGGGTGGCAGTTTTAATGCATACCATTTAGTAACCCCCGCTTAGGTTAAGTAATAAGGTCTCAATTGAGACCTTATTTTATAAATAGAGCTTGATACCTAAGCCGTGCGTTGAAAATTGTTGGGTATATTATGCTCTGTTCTACGTCTTTTTTGGTTTGTTAGTTGCTGTCTTTACTTGTCGATATTGAACTGCCAACTGATGCAATGATCACTAAAAGAATGGCTAACCATTGCCAAAGAGTTAATAACTCGGCTAAAATTATAAAACCAGCAAGTGCCGCAATAGCGGGCTCTAAACTCATCATAATACTAAACCCTTGTGCAGGCATATTACGCAGTGCAACCATTTCCAGTGTATAAGGTAGGGCACTTGACATAATAGCAACCAATAAGCCTAAAGGGATCACTTCCCAGTTTAGTAGTGCACTGCCTTGAGAAATAGCACCATAAGGCACTAATATAATTGCTGCGACACTCATACCAAGCGCAACGGTCATCCCGCCAGAGCTTTGATTACCCGTTTTTTTGCCAAATAAGATATAGCCAGCCCAACATGCACCAGCACCCAGTGCTAAAATCACGCCCAGTAGGTCGAGACTTTCCTCACCTTTCATATCTGGGAGCAACATTACGATCCCCGATATAGCACAGGCGACCCAAAATAAATCTCGCTTTCGTCGAGATGATAGCAGTGCTACCGCTAACGGTCCGGTAAATTCAAGTGCGACTGCAATCCCCAATGGAATACGCTCAATGGCGTAGTAAAAAAAAATGTTCATTCCGCCCAAGCATAAACCATAAACAAAAATTGGCATACGTTGACCAAGTGGCGGAAATGCGCGCCAAGGTTTAAACACTAAACATAATATAGTTGCTGAAAAACCTAAACGAAGTGCCGTTGTCCCTTCTGGGCCAATTATTGGAAACAGTTGCTTAGCAATTGAAGCGCCTGACTGAATAGTTACCATAGCAAGTAATACGCAAATAACAGCAATCAAAAAAGGAGGAATTGTGCGTTGCATTACAGTCCTTATAGTCGTGCAAAAGGTTATTGGCGGGGATTCTACGCGCTTTTTGAGAGCGGGGCTAAGCTTTTGCGGTAAAAGCTTTCACTTTAATAAGACGTCTATTACGCCTTATTAAAGTGGTATGTAGATAGCTTGTTATGATGTGGTAATTACGCTGTAATATGTTGACCTATCTTTTACTTTTTTAGCACTTAAGTAAAATATTATGGCCAGAACAGCGGCACTGATATCAACCGCAATGCTTGAGTAATATTTAAAATAATCCTCGGTGAGTACAGCGTGTATTAAGGTCGAAAGCCCCATAGATGAACATAACATCACTAATCCGATTAGCCCCCAAAAACTGGCAGGCTGAGTTCCTTTATAAAAGGTATAAGCAACAAAGGCAAAAAAGACCAAATAATAACTATATAAGTAGCTGTAATTGGCATTTTCTATATATAGATTGCTCCATTTAGCAAGCAATAAAGTAGCCGCTACGCCAAGCATTGAACCTAAACAGATACCAATGGTTAAATGTGCCATAAAGCGCGTGCTGCGCTTATTGGGCGCTTTTTTAAAACGTTTATCTAACCACAATAAGTTACCGGAATAAAATAAGAAGGCGCCAAATAACCCCATCACAAAATAACCCCAGCGGCCCCATTCACCACCATAAGTACCAAAATGCAGTGAAAACAAGCTAGCTACAAAATTGCCCCATTGACTGTCTTCGCCTTGTGGATAGCTTGAATTAACGATTTCAAGTGTATAGGGGTTTAAAAATAAATAATCAGTGTCAGGGCCGCGAACGACCGCAGCATTATTACTCATTTTTAATACGGCAGAGGGCATTGCTGAATTTAAACGACTAAAGGAAATATGAATAGGCTCATAGCCTGGTGCATAGTTTTTTGCCGCTAACAGCTGTTTTTCAAGACTTGGTAACTTATCTATATGGTAACTTTGTGCAGCAGGTGTCCCGCGTTGAAACAGAGGTTCATCGCCGTAAAATTGTGTTAAACCACCATAAATTAAATCATGAAAAGCAAATATCACCACCGTAAAAGCAATAATAAAATGAAATGGCAGACTAACAATTCCCACTAAGTTATGGCTATCAAGCCAAAAACGGCTAGCTCCTTTTTCCTTGCGGAGCGCGAAAAATGTTTTTACTAGGGTCGGTAATAAAATAATGACTCCAGATACCAAGGCTAAAAAGTATAATATTGCAGCAAGGCCGAGTATGTATACGCCAGATTGATCATGACCTATTTCACCTGCAAAACCAGCTGTACGATGAAGGTAATCAATTAAATCAGCAAGTTTATGTTCACTTTGTTGTTGTATCACAAGTTCATTTTGTGCATTTAAGTACAATGTTTGTAATTGATTATCAAGCTTCATTCCCCTTGCTGTGCCTTGGCTATACCAAGATAAAGGGGCTTTATCAGTTAAAAGATCGACAGAAAAACCATGACTCATTTGCGCTGAATAGTGTGCGATAGCTTGATCAATTAATGCTTGATAGTTATGGGATTCTGGGGTGAACACGGGTGCACTAACCGGTTTGCTCCAGTCAGCGAGCTCATGCTTAAACATGGTTAAACTACCCGCGTAAAATCCTATAAAGAGTACTAGACCTGCGATGATCCCTGTCCATGTATGAACACCTTGGTAGGTTCGCAAAATATCTGCTCTGACTCTCATAGCCCACCTCTTACTATTATAAATCCACCATATAAAATAAGATTTAAGCCACCGAGTATTAACCACGCTTGTTTTGCTGAATTAAATAAATAGGTGAAGCTAAAAATGGTTAACCATAAAATAGGTATCATCCACATATTGAATTGTACTTTGTCGCGAGCATCGATACCGCCAGGGCCGTACCATGCAAAGAAGGCAATGAGAATATAAGCAAGTGCTAATCCTAAAATACAGCCCGCTAAGCTTTTTCCCAGCCAAGTGGGTTGTCTTTTATGTACTGATGCCATTACTTTGCTCCTTTACGTTTAAGTAAACTGATAAAAGGCATGATCATCAAAGCCAGCATAAGTATTAAAATAATAAAGAAAACCGCAGCGGCATGGCTGAAAGCATAACATGCCAAACCAATAGCGATAATGCACAGAATAAAGGCCAGTTGACGCCAGCCCTTAGCAATTGGTTTGTTAAATAACCTTTGATGACGATTACTGCAGTAAAGCAATGTCGTTGCGAGAAACAGAATAACAATGGCGATAAGTTGTAACATAAGTTAGGTTGGTTGTTAATGATATTGACATTCTAAGTGATAACTAAACTCAATTGCAATAAGTCAATTGATATGCTACTTTTTTCGCGCAATTTAACAACTGTTTGATAAAAGGAAATAACAGTGGCGGCTTCATTTAAACGTAATAAACTTTCATTTCTTATTGCTAGCTCTTTTTTATTTATTCAAGGTCAAGCATTGGCTGATGATGATGAATCCAAGCGAGGCTCCATAGACACCATAGTGGTCACCGGTGAAAAAATAGCAAAATCGCTTAAAGATACCATTACCTCGGTAGCGATTGTTGACAAGTCATTATTAGAAAATGGTCAGTTAGCATCTGTTTCTGAGGCGCTTACAGAAATGGCCAATGTCGTGGTGTTAACGGGCTCAGTTCCTGATATGCGTGGGGTGTCGGGTAATGGAGGGGCAACGGGGTTTAATTCATTCAGCGGTGGCTCAAAGGCACGGGTTTCAACTCTAATAGATGGTGTAAGTCAGCCATTTGTTGCTGATCTAACGGGTGATACCGGCTTATGGGACATGGAACAAATCGCAGTATATAGGGGCCCACAATCCACAAGTAATGGTCGCAACAGTATTGCCGGTGCCGTTTATATGACAACCAAAGCACCGACCCAAGACTTTGAAGGTGCGGTACGTGTTGGCTATAGAAATCAAGATAGTTACCTTGATACCGCAGCCGTTGTTTCTGGTGCATTCGTTGAAGATATACTTGCTTTTAGGTTGTCGACTCAATATGTTGATGGTGAAACGTACAGCAACCCAACTGTCTATGAAACAAATCCGACTGGTCACGATCTCAATAAATTAAACACCTCAAGCACCCGAGCAAAACTACTTTATACGCCATTTGATGATCTATCAATACAACTCAGTTATTCAAATTACAGTGAAAAAGGAAACTCTGGTCGTCAGTATTATGAAGGTGACAAGCCAGCTGATTATATCCCTCTGTTCCAACGTATAATGGATACCGACTCAGACACAACACAAATTGATTTTGAATATAAGATTGATGAGAACTTCTCTGTGGATCTGCTGGTGGCATATATGGATTATCATTGGGCGTTTGATGCTTATGAGCCGCTAGAAACAGCAGAATCTGATGTTACTATGGATGAAAAAAATATTACCATTGATGGTAAATTAAACTTTGGTCTTAGTAGTGATTTTTACTCAGGTTTTATTGGTTTAGCCTACTTTGATCGTGAACAAGATTTTGACAGCGCCGGTGCCACGGATTATTTTGGTGATGATAGCAGTGACTCAATTGCCGTTTATTCTGAAGCTAGTTTTAACCTGACCAATAAATTCACCCTAACAGGTGGGCTGCGTATTGAGCGTGAAACACAAGTTCGTAATTTTAATATGGCTTTTCGTGACGATAATCTAGTTGAGCAGTTGGATAACTCTAATACTATTAAATTACCAACGTTAGCTATTCAGTATAAAGCAACCGATGAAACCACATTATCAGCCAGTGTCCGACGTGGTTATAATTCGGGTGGCGGGGCGCTTGATTTTAATGCGCAAGCATATTATTTCTACGAGCAAGAGACGGTTAATACCTATGAAGTAGGTGCGCGAAGTGTTCTAAATCACGGCGACATTAATATCAGTGCAAATGTATTTTACAATAACTTTGATGGTTATCAGGCATTAAGTTCAGATCGTAGAATTACTAATATCGATGATGCTCATAGTTATGGTTTAGAGCTTGAAGCTTATAGTATGTTAGGTGAGCAATGGCAGTTACATGCTGGTCTAGGATTGTTAAAAACAAAAATTGACGCATCTACAACGTATTCTGACGCGATTGGTAACGAACTTAATTCAGCCCCTTCATTTACGGCCAGTTTAGGTCTGTCTCATTGGTTTACAGACAGTTTTAAGATAAATGTTAGTGCAAATTATGTCGATGAGTATTACGGTGATCTTACTAACACCGAAGAGCGCATTGCAGGAGGTTACACTATGACTCGCGCTACAATTAGCTATGACACAGAGGACTGGTTAATTAGTGCATTTATTAATAATGCCTTTGATGAACAAGCTTATACTTCAGTAGAGCCAGCAAGTGGGCGCTATCCAACTGGTTATGTATCTATTGTTAACCCACAAACCTTAGGTGCATCTGTCACTTATCGCTTTTAATAGAAGAATTCAGGTTGTATTTATATACAACCTGTTCTGTTTAATATTTAAGTTAACTTGAACTTACTTATTTCGCTATTGAGGTTGTTGGCAACTTCAGCTAATTCACTCGAAGAGGTAGAAATTTGATGCGTTTGCGTCTGAGATTCCAAACTGGAGTCTTGGATTTGCGTTAAACGCTCTGCAATATCTTCAGTGACCTGTGCTTGCTCTTCTGAAGCGGATGCTATGGTACGGTTTACATCTGAAATAAGTGCAACCTGCTGGCTTATCTCCTCTAACATTTCACCTACTTTCTCGGAGTTTGTTACCGCCTGTTTAACACTTTTATCACTACTACGTATCCGGTTAGTCACGGCATTGCTTGCTGTTTGCAGGCTCTCTATTTTGTTTTTAATTTCAACTGTTGAGTGCTGTGTTCTACTTGCTAAAGTTCGTACTTCATCCGCCACCACAGCAAATCCTCTACCTTGTTCACCGGCTCGGGCAGCCTCAATAGCTGCATTCAGCGCTAGTAAATTAGTTTGCTCAGCAATGTTACTAATAACATTTAGTATAGCTGTGACCTCAGTTACTGACTTTTCAAGCTCAGTTAAATGAGTAATTGATTCACTTAAAATACGTGCAACTTCTTCTACAGACTGAATACCTTGGCGCACTGCGATAATGCTTTCCTGCGCTTTTTCATCCGCTTCTCTGGCGCTATTTGCAGCATTAACACAGTTGTGTGATACCTCTTTAACCGCTGTTGAGTTTTCATAAACAGAACTTGAAATAACTTCAATAGCTTGACTTTGCTTATCGTTAAGGTTTCTGGCATGTTGGGATATTTGATCGAGTTCAGTAGCCGAAACCTGTGCTTGGTGTGATTGTTTACTTATTTGCGAAAGTAGTTCAGATAACCGAGTAACCATAGAGTTAAAACTTTCTGAAAGCATGGATATTTCATCGTTACCGGTGAATTTAATGCTTCGTGATAAGTCACCGCTAGCAATACGCTGCGCTTCATTGACCAAGTGAGATGTTGTACGTATAACGCGTTTTTCTAGTTGGAGATAGCAGATAATTAAAATAATAATGATCGCTGCAACTAAAAACAGGCTAACGTAGCTAAGACTTTCTATATAACTATTATTATCGTTTACAAGACTTAAGTTTTTTTGATTAACTGAATTTAAAAATTCAACCACCGGTTGTTTTATTTTTTCAGCTTCGTTGATGTAATTAGCATCGGTTAATAAATTAACAGCTTTAAGCCATTGCATTTGTTGTTGGCTGTTTAACTCAGTAGAACTTAGACCAATGAAAGGTTCAACCAATTTAAAGGCTTGCATCTCTGTTTTTATTAAATTAACAGATAACTCGGTAGATTTGGTAAGAAAATCTAAATCCTCACTACCAATATGATACTCTTGTAAACGTTTAACGTAAGAAAGTGAACGACCATCTAGCCATGGTTGCTCTCCATTTCTTTGTGCAACTAGTTGGTTGTATCCCTGCTTATATGAAGGGTCAAGAGTTACCACATGTTGTCGAGCTAAATTAGTAAGTAATGTAGAGCTGGTGTCTGCTAAGCGAGCGAGATGACTTACATCGTAACGTTGTTGAGCGACGACTTCACTTTGTGATAACCCCTGTTTGAGTAATAAAATAATTACTAATAGTCCCGCGGCTATAATTGTCGCAGCAGCGAATACAATTCTAAGCATTGATCTAATAGTCAAAAAAACCTCCACAATATGATTTATATGAAATGGAATTTATAATTGTTTGTTAATTCCACAACACACCAATTAAAAATAACTCTAAAGTTAAATATAGATTACTTTTACTATAGCGAAACATTTTATGAAGAAAATAATTAAAATAATTGTAACAATTAAGATTGAGGTCATCTAGTAGTCAGTTATTGCATATATTACTGAAAATGTAGGTCACACTATTTCGATAAAGAGTTGTTGTGAAGCACAATATCACTTTGTAAGCTTCTGATCGGCTGGATAAATAACGCCAAGTTGCTGTCTTGCTTTATCAAGTACAGCCATCACGTTGATACTTAGTTGATGGCTATTGATAGGTGATTCGAGTTGCCCTGCGTTGGCGATTGAAATGAAATGGGCAACTTCGTGACGCATAAAGTGTTCATCAAATGGCTGTGATAACTCTTCAACACTGCCATCATGAGTAATAAACCGTACCTTTTTTAATAACGAAACGGCTTCGATTCTAATACGGCCCAGTTCCCCTTGGATTTCTGTAAAATTATCACCTTGAGATATTTTTGAATAACTGATCACAGCTTGCTTATCAGTATAATTGAGTAACACATCACCAGCACCATCAACACCCGTATCGAGTAATACACCGCTGGCTTGTATGCTATTAGGGGCTCCCCAAAGGGCAATTAAAATATACAACGGATAAATCCCTAAATCGACCAAGGCACCATTGGCAAACTCAGGTAAAAACGTATTCGGATATTCACCATTTTTGTATTTATCGTAACGAGATGAATATTGACTGTACTGGCCTATAAACTTTCGCGGTATGCCAATCTTTGTAATTGCTTGTTGTAAAACGGCAAAGTTAGGCAAGTGGGTGGTCATCATCGCTTCCATATAGAGGCGATTATTTTGTTTCGCCGCGATTAATATGGCGGCTAACTCTTGACTATTTGCTGCTGCAGGTTTTTCACCTAACACGTGTTTTCCTGCATTTAAGCAGGCGACAGCATAGCTTTTATGCAAACTATTGGGGGCTGCGATATATACAGCGTTTACACTGTCATCGCTGCATACTTGCTCAATAGTCGTAAATACTTTTACATTTTTTATAGCGTGCTTAGCTAAAAATGCATGACCGCTTTGTTCGGCACGCGAACATACGCCATATAATGAAAACTCACTGACAGTTTTAGCCGCTGCTAGTAAAGTATCGCTAATAAAATTGGTGCCGACGATTACAAAATTCATGGTCACTCCTGATTGTTGAATTGTGCAAGCCAAGCTTGCCAGTCGGCCTCAAAACCTAACATTTGTTGATGCTTTTTAGCTAAAAGGTGTTTTTGTTTATCTTCACTGGCTTGAAATGGGCCTACTCGGCACAGTGAGCAGCTATCAGCTGCTAAGTAGCTGGGTGTAGTTAATCGATTATGGAGTTCAGTCGTTTCTTTTGGGCTGAATACATAAGTGGTGCCACTGGTGTCTTTTACGTGTTTGTCACGATCAACATTACGGATTTTATAGCCAGAGAAAGAGCTGATATCAAATGGCATTTGGCCGATATAGCGTGATGCTAAGCCACAATTTAAGCTGCCTTCAATATTCCACTCACGATATGGCTTAACATCTTTTGAAGTGATGTAGCACAACATTGGTCCATTGCTATCGAGAGCAAGCTCGGTCGTGTATTTAATATATTGGTGTAGTAAAGCTCGGTTGAGGGTATTCATACTGGTTGTTTGGGTGTTTTCACGATAAGCGCTTTCCCCGACAAAAGCAGGGATCAGTGGAAATTGAAAAATCACTACATCAAATAGCTCGCCATTTAAGCGCTGCCAGGCTTGCGGATCCGTTACATTAAAATCATCAAGTACCGTAATGTGATGATCTCGCAGTGCATTTAGTGCGTTATCAGCATATTTTAAGGTAATCGTGGCTGCACTATCATAGGTAGAAGCAACTAACTTGGCCGGCTTTATATCAGTAAATAAAGCATGAGAAAACGATAAGTCGCCATCGCCAACGGTAAGGATCCGCCAATTAGGATTTAAATACATTGATTCAATTATTCTAGTGGTGTTTTTTTAGCGTCATGATCAATTAAACGTAAAAACGCTAAGCGAGTTTTTAGTCCTTCAATCGCGATTTGTTTGATAATTAAATTAAACGTGATTAATACTGCAAACGCAATATGAATTGGGCCATGAGTAAAGCCTGCGTCAGCATCAAAGAGCATTAAGCCAAACAGTAAAAAGAGTACCACAAGTGCAATTTCAAGCCATTGGTTTGAATAAAATGATAATCGGCCTTCACGCTTATGATCTTTCTTGATTTGAATAGCACAAAAAAAAGGGATCACTTTAATTTTGAAATGAGCGCTTTTCTCCACATAGTTTTCACCGAGTTGATCAAGTTGTTGGCGCAATTGGTCTATCATCTTAGTTCCTCAAAAAGCAGTGCACGGATGGTACATTAATCCGTTTTAAAGGGCGAGTTAGTTAGGGTATAAACTAATACCTATTACTAATATATGGCAAACAAACGCCACTGAGGTTAATACAAAGCGCATTTTTTGATAATCAGCATGATAGCTTTGCCATTGTGGGCTGGTTTTTTCAAATAGTAATACCAGCCAAAAACTAACAGCTAACCAAACCAAGGTTATGTGTTGTGGTAAAAAAGCTAAAAAGCCAAGTGGTAAAATAGGTAGTATAGCCTTAACAGCATCGCGATAACTTTGTTGCCCAGCGTGCCATAAGTTACCACTTATAAAGGCCAAAATCGCAATACTATAAAAAGTAAAAAACTGCATATTAAAGTTATTACTACCGACTAATAACGGCCAACCTACACATGCTAAAAAGGGCAATAAGCCTAAATAGCCTAACTGGATATGATTGATGAATTTATTCATGGCTTACCCCAAAATTAACTAAATATACGTATTCGCGATATTTTTTCAGTGAGCATTGTAACATTAGCCGCAAAAAAAGCTTTAGCGCTATCTGTCCAGATGACAATGACCACAATGGTCAATAAAATCGATTAAATTAATCTAAATAATCAATTTTATTAAATTTAATTTACGCCTTATTGTATTACTCAAGCCAACGCAGCAGTCTGCGTTGTTTACACTTTAAATAAACAAATGAGGAATACTATGAGCACTTCATTAATTAACACTAAATTACAACCTTTCAATGCAACGGCTTACCACAATGGTGATTTTGTTGAACTATCAGAACAAGATGTTTTAGGTAAATGGTCTATTTTCTTTTTCTACCCAGCTGATTTTACCTTTGTATGTCCTACGGAATTGGGTGATGTTGCGGATCACTACGCGCAATTACAAGAAATGGGTGTAGAAGTTTACTCAGTATCAACTGATACTCACTTTACTCACAAAGCATGGCACGATACATCAGACACTATTGGTAAAATTACTTACCCAATGATCGGTGACCCAACAGGGCGTATTACACGTAACTTTGGCGTAATGATCGAAGAAGAAGGCCTAGCACTGCGTGGTACGTTTGTAATGAACCCTGAGGGTGAAATCAAAATCATTGAAACACATGATTTAGGTATAGGTCGTAGCGCCAAAGAGCTAGTTCGCAAAGTTCAAGCTGCACAATACATTGCGACTCATGATGGTGAAGTATGTCCGGCTTCTTGGCAGCCAGGTGCAGAAACACTTGCTCCTTCTCTGGATTTAGTTGGCAAAATCTAATTTGCCAAGCGTAGCTTAGCTACATTAAGCGCGGCTTAAATCGCGCTTAAAATCACGTTACCCATTACACCATTTTTAAGCACATTAGCACGTGTGATGGGTTTCCTTTTGCTGAACACAAGGGCGGAACCATGTTAGACAACAATATTAAAAATCAATTAAAAAGCCATTTTGAATCGCTTACTCAACCTGTTGAGCTGCTTATCGCCTTGGATGACAGCAAAAAATCAACAGAACTTGAAAACCTGGCTCACGATCTAGCATCGTTAAGCGATAAATTGACTGTATCGAACAACCCTGATATTGACGCTCGCCGTCCTTCTATGGTTGTTCATTCCACTGAAAAAGATACCCATATCACTTTTGCAGGTGTACCAATGGGACATGAATTTACAAGTTTAGTGTTAGCCTTATTACATACAGGCGGCCACGCAAGCAAAGCGAAGACTGAAGACATTGAACAAATACAATCACTGGATCAACCCCTTAATTTCGAAATTTATATTAGCTTGAGTTGCCAAACCTGCCCGCAGGTTGTACAAGCACTGAATACAATGGCAGCCACCAATAGCCAAATTAAAGCCACGATGATTGATGGGGCATTATTTCAAGATGAAGTAGAGCAGCGAAATATCTTAGCTGTTCCTGCGGTGTACTTAAATGGCGAACCATTTAGCCAAGGTGCGGTTAACTTGACTGATATTTTAAATAAAGTCGATGCTAAAGGGGCTGTTCGCCAAGCTGCAGCTCTTAATGAAAAAGATGAGTTTGATGTACTGGTTGTGGGCGGTGGGCCTGCAGGTGCATCGGCGGCTATTTATTCAGCGCGCAAAGGTTTAAACACCGGTATCGTTGCTGATAGATTTGGTGGGCAAGTGGCTGATACTTTAGCGATTGAAAACTTTATCTCAACTAAAGCCACGCAAGGGCCAAAATTGGTGGCGCAGCTTGAAGAACATGTTAAAGAATACGACGTAGATGTGATGCATAACCAACGAGCCAGCGGACTTCAGCGTGCTAATAATGGTTATGAGATCACTCTCGAAAATGGTGCAATGCTTAAAGCGAAGTCATTAGTACTTGCCACAGGCGCACGCTGGCGTGAAATGAACGTACCGGGTGAGCAACAGTATCGCGGGCATGGTGTGGCTTATTGCCCGCATTGTGACGGCCCATTATTCAAAGGTAAACCGGTTGCTGTTATCGGTGGTGGTAACTCGGGCATTGAGGCGGCAATTGACTTAGCAAACATTGTTGAGCATGTAACAGTACTTGAATTTGCGGATACTTTACGTGCTGACGAAGTACTTATTCGTAAAGCGAAAAGTTTAAGCAACATCACTATTATTAAAAATGCACAGACAACAGCAGTGTTAGGTGATGGGAAAAAAGTGACTGGTTTGAACTACACTGACCGTGTGTCAGGTGAGAGTCAAAGCCTTACCCTTGCAGGTATTTTCGTTCAAATAGGTTTAATACCCAATACCGAATGGTTAAAAGGTGGCGAGCTTGAACTCAGTCAATTTGGTGAAATTTTAGTGGACGCTAAAGGGGCCACCTCGTTACCGGGGGTTTATGGTGCAGGTGATGCGACAAATACTCCATTTAAACAAATCATCATCGCTATGGGTAGTGGCGCTACAGCAAGTTTAGGGGCTTTTGATTATTTAATTCGTCACAGTGAACAAACCACCGAAGCTGCATAATTATGTTTTAGCTAAAAATCTCTTGATTTAACAGTTGATACACCCGTGACTGTTATTCTCCAAAGTCGCCTCTCCAAAGGCGGCTTTTTTTAGTTGTAGAAATACGAAGATATGTTATGTTCTAAAAAAATAATTGGAGCAGTGTATGTACCAAGGAAGTTGTTTGTGTAAAAAAGTCACAGTGCAAATTGATGGCCCGATCCAGGGCATTATTCATTGCCACTGCTCATTGTGTCGTAAAGCCAGTGGTACTGCATTTGCGACCAATGGATTTATCTCTCGTGTTGACTTTAAAGTAACCAAAGGCAATGAGTGGTTAAGCAGATTTGAATTTAAACCAGCGCGTATCCGCTATTTTTGTAGTGCATGCGGCAGCCCAATTTACAGTGAAAACCTTGAGGATATAAGCAGACTAAGGTTGCGTCTGGGTATACTCGACAGTGATATTACAGAGCGGCCAATTAGTCATAACTTTGTCAGCTCAAAAGCGAATTGGGAGCAAATAAATGCCGATATCCCGCACTATGATGGTTTTGAACCGACCCGCTAAGGGCATTGGCTGATAGTGTTTTTATCCTAGCGTAGTTATGTCCCATTACTTTTTAATTGGTACTGAGCTGCGGTTATAAATTGTTCAAAACTTTCACACCACAATCACAGTGTTAAAGCGTGCAATATTTATCTCTTGCAGCACTGTCACTAAAAGTGATACAATTTTATCATTGAGTTGTGACTTAAAAGTTTATGGCCCTAGATCATAATAATTTTTGGAAGAAACATTACAAAAAGCTTTTGAATTAGGTGTTGTACTTGTAAAGGTTAAAGGTGTAGCTTTGGGGGCTGTGTTAAACTACTGCAACCCACATAACACCGACTTCTTTTTTTACCACTTTTACATGAGTGCCTGCGCTCAGAGGTTGCTGGCTTTTTAGTTTCCAGCTCACCCCAGAATATGAATAAGTACTAATACCTAACTCATTAACATCGCTAGTGAGCACAAAATCAAGCTCTGCAAAGTCACTTTTCACTTCTTTATTATCAACATTATCCTGCATGCGTTTTAGCGGTTTCCACAGTAAAACAGCGCATGCGGCGGTGATCAAGGTATTACTCCAAAGTGCGGTAGTTAATGAGTCTTCTAACAGAGTGAAGTTCATCATTAATCCAGTTGCAAATAATGATATACCCAAAAACAACAATATAAAGGTCGACATTCCTAGCACGGCCACTTCAATTATCAGTGCTAGTACACCTAAAATCATCAGTGTTTGGGGTAAGTTGTTGGTAATGAACTCCATAGTTTGCTCCTTTATAGCTTAACCTTTTTGTTTGGAATTTAAGGTATTAATAATCGACATTGCTTGTGCCACCATTGAGCTGGCATTAGTGCCGTTATCGGGTAGTAAAACAACAGAGGACTCTTTAGCGATAGCTTGCTTAGCTGCAATGGCTTTTGAGGCTAAATCTAACTGAATGGCTTTTTGACCTTGTTCTGTATCCGCCGCTTCACCAACTTTACGCAGTGCATCAGCTTGTGCTTCAGCGACTGCGATTATCGCCTTTGCTTCACCTTCAGCACGCAGGATTTGTTCGGCTTTTTCAGCTTCTGCTGCTAATACCTGCGCTTGTTTTTTACCTTCAGCGACATTGATATTAGCTTGACGATCACCTTCTGATTCTAAAATTTGTGCACGTTTAACACGTTCAGCTTTCATTTGTGCTTCCATCGCTTCCATTACTGATTGCGGTGGCACAATATCTTTAATTTCATAACGTAATACTTGAATACCCCAAGGATCTGCGGCTTGGTTAATTGCCGCGACAATATTAGTATTTAGTACATCACGTTCTTCAAAGGTTTTATCCAGCTCCATTTTACCAAGCTCTGAACGCATCGTTGTTTGCGATAACTGCGTAACGGCAAACACATAATCATCAACGCCATAAGTGGCTTTGTATGGATCCATAACACGGAAATACAATACACCATCAACAATCAATGAAATATTATCTTTAGTAATAGCAGATTGCGACGGCACATCTTGCGCTTGCTCTTTTAAGCTACGATCCGCGGCGATACGATCAACAAATGGCACGATAAAGTTTAATCCGGCTTCTTTGGTTGATTGGTACTTACCAAAACGTTCAATTAACCAAGCACGGTTTTGTGGTACAAATTTAACACTACTTTTTAGCAGCACTAAAACAAAAATGAGTAAAAACGCCTCAACAGTAAATAACATGTTGAGAACTTGCGCGATCGGATCCATAAATACTCTCCTTAAATTATTGCCAAATTGGCGAGTCACCCAGTTACTTCTGTATTTATAAGCGTGACTAACTTTAGATTATCATTGAGAGAAGCGCTCTCCAAGTGAAAAATCGTGACAAAGTGTATCGGTAAATACTTGCGAATGATTCTGAAAATTCATTTTTAAATATTTATCGCTGTCGTGTTATTCTAAGGGAAAATATTTTTTATAGATGGATAGATGGGCTGTTATGCAACCAAAGACAACTTTTTTACAAAATGTAAAACAACCAACCACAGCAAAGCCAAGCTCTGAGTTAGAGCGATTATGGCAGCGAATAGATAAGCATACTAAGCGTAACGCAAATTTTGATATTAAAAAAAGTACTTTATTCAATCAGTTTCAAGAACAAGTTGAACCGCACGAACACCACCAAGCGAGTATGATAGCAGAGCAAATTATCCATTTGAGCAAATTTATACCTCGTAAGAGTTTAACCGCAGAGCAGCGCAATGAGCTTGTAGATTGGATAAATGAAGATTTATCATATTTAGCTGGACACCCATTCATTGGTGAAGTAGAGGTTGAAAAAGTAACACAAATTTTTCAATCTCACTTAAATAAACATAATCATGATACGGTTAATGCAATTGATTCATCACAGCTGAACCTGCTACGAACTATGCTCCAGCAAGACTTTCCGGGTTTAGAGTTGACTGATGAAGACTTGAGAGAAGTAGCCGTTGATCCCCAAAAACTTTATAAACACCTTGATGAACAAGGGTTTGGCGAAGATGGAAATGAACAAAGTGATAACGGCGCATGTGATGCAAACGAAGAGCATGCAGACCAAGATGAAAATTGGGATGATTTTTTTGACCAATTTGACCAATTCGACCGAGACGAAATTAAACAACAAAAAACAGATGCCAAACTGGAGAAACTATTTAAAAGCTCGCAGCTTAATAAAATGTATAAGCGTTTAGCCTCAAAACTCCACCCCGACAAAGAACCCGATCCAACTAAAAAAGCTGAAAAGCACGAACTTATGCAGCTACTAGGTCATGCTCGTAAAGCAAAAGATGGTTTTACACTATTACAGCTTTATATAACTCATTTTGATGATGATGTAGACTTTGACGAAGAAACTCGAGCGAATTTAGTTCCTCTTTTACAAAATAAGATAGTCGAACTGAATAAACAGCACCGTCAGCAAAAAGAAGGCAATGATCCTCACTCACTCGTATGGCGTAAATTTAATGGCCGCAGTAAAGCACAAACCAAAGCAAATTTTGCAAATCATATAGCAGCTTTAAATAATGAATGTGATGAAATTGCAGAGCGCTTAGGCTATTGCACAACAATAAAATTACTCAAAGAAGAACTAAACGATCGAATTTTAGATAAACGCCATATGCCCATATCTATTGAAAATGCACTAGAGAGTATGTTTAACCTTTGATTTAAAACAAGCTTATAAAGCAGAAAAGGAATTCTGCTTGTAATCAAAAATTTTTCTGATAAGTTGGTCTAACAACAATAAAATAGTGCAGGGAACGCATGGATCATTTTAGCCCCAGCAATTTAAAAACGAAAGCAACACAAAGCGTTGCTATTGCTCACCCAAGTTCTACAGATCTGCATCATCAATCGGTAAAGTCGCATTTATGTTCTGTTAGTAATATAGCTTTGGAGATTGCTAAAAAGTTTAATTGCGAAGATGCTGCTGCATTAATTGGTCTATTACATGATTTTGGCAAATACAGTGGTGCATTTCAGCGCTATATGCAGATCATCATTAATGAACTGTTAGGCCATTATGACCCTGATTTAGATGGTGCAAGCGCAAAACAATTAAAAGGTTCTATTGACCATTCAACGGCGGGAGCACAGTGGATCACTAAGGAGTTACAAGGGCATTTACTATCGGTTTGTAAAGATGATCCTAGTATACAAATATATGCATTGACTATTTTACAAATACTTAGTTTATGCGTAGTGTCGCATCATAGTGGTTTAATAAATAATCTGCCTGAGCCGACAGGCGGCTTTGCAAAACGAATGTTGAAAAGTGAAGAAGAAGCGCATTTTAATGAGTGTGTAAAAAATGCGGATGTTACCGTCATTGAAAAAGCGCAGCAACTAGCGACAAAGTCCTTTTTACTTAAAACCAGTATCCAGTTAAAAGTACTACTCGGCGAATATAGCTTAAGCGTCGTAGAGCATGACTTTTATCTAGGCATGTACACTAAATTATTGTTTAGTAGTTTGATAGATGCTGACAGAATCGACAGTGCTGATTTCGAAAACCCTGATAATAAACCTGAGCGTAATCAAGTGGCTGATTGGAAGAAGGCTTGCAAAAAAATTGAGCGTTTTGTAGCGCAGTTTTCAGCTGATGGACCGATTGATGCTATACGTGCAGACATATCTAATAACTGTCTCACTCGTGCACAGGATCCACAGGGTATATTTAGTCTAACAGTGCCCACTGGAGGTGGTAAAACATATGCCAGCCTTCGCTTTGCATTACACCATGCCAAAAAATATAATCTTGATCGCATTATTTACATTATTCCTTTTACCTCCATCATCGAACAAAATGCCGATGCAATACGCAAGGTGCTTGATGACGAAAATAAGCAAAGTTGGGTATTAGAGCATCACTCAAACTTAGAGCCCGAAGTACAAACTTGGCGCTCTAAGTTAGCTGCTGAAAACTGGGATCGGCCAATTGTGCTGACTACCATGGTGCAGTTTTTAGAAAGTACATTCGGCAGTGGTACACGAGGAGCAAGAAGATTCCACCAAATGAGTAATGCAGTCTTGGTATTTGATGAAATACAAACGTTACCTATTCGCTGTGTGCATTTATTTAATAATACAATAAATTATTTGACACGATTTTGTAAAACAACCGCGGTGATGTGCACTGCTACTCAGCCTTTACTTCACCAGCTTCCTAATGAAAAAGCAATGTTGGGGCAATTAGCATTAACGCCTGCTAACGAATTAACACCTGATATCACTACCCTTTATAACGTACTTGAACGTGTACAAGTAACAAACTTAACCCGTGATAGCGGCTGGAGTGAAAGTGATTTAACACAATTGATTGCTGAACAACTACAAATTGTGTCAAGTTGCCTTATTATTGTTAATACTAAAGACTGGGCAAAACGCCTTTTTATGGCATTAAAAGTACAGGTTGATGAGCAAGTCAAAGTGTACCACTTGAGTACGGGCATGTGTGCTGCGCACCGAAAAGCACTTTTAAGTGGTGTGAAAGCAAGGCTGGCAAATGGCTTGCCAACGTTGTGTATTAGTACCCAATTAATTGAAGCCGGTGTTGATGTTGATTTTTCTTGTGTGGTGCGCTTTATGGCAGGGCTTGATTCAATCGCTCAAGCAGCAGGGCGTTGTAATCGTCATGGTTTTCGTGATAGCGCCAAAGTGATAGTGGTAAACCCTGAACAAGAAAATATCGGCATGCTACACGACATAAAAACCGGGATTGACGCAACGAAGCGTATTCTTGATGAGTTTGATGATACCCAGTTACTTTCTCCCCAAGCAATGACTCGTTACTTTGAATATTACTTTTATGAACGTGCAGGTGAAATGCCATACAACATCACAAAATCAGGGTTTACCAAAGGCACACTAACCTTGTTAGACCTTTTAAGCCGCAATAAAAATAATATTAGTAATTCACCATTGCCATTAAAACATGCGTTTATGGATGCCGCAAAAGCATTCAAAGCAATTGATGCACCAAGTAATTCAGTTATCGTACCTTATAACGAAGAAGCTAAAAGTATCATTACAGAGTTATGCGCGCTCGATACCCGCTTTAATGCCGTTGAATACCGAGCACTATTGAAACGCAGTCAAAAATACAGCGTCAATTTATTTCCTAATGTATGGGCTAAGCTGGTGGATATGCAGGCTGTTTATCCGATTGGTGAAAACGAACAAGTATATTATTTGTTAGATGATTTTTACAGCGGTGACTTCGGTTTAAGTACAGAAGTGAGTAACACACAACAGGATCTAATTTTATAAAGGACAGGCAGAATTGCTTGTGACAACAAGGAGAACTGAGTGAAAAATAGCATTAGTTTTCGATTATGGGGAAGGTATGCACTATTTACCGATCCAATTACTAAAGTGGGTGGTGAGAAGTGCTCATACCATATACCCACTTACGAGGCTATAAAAGGTGTACTTAAATCCATTTATTGGAAACCCACCTTAATATGGCATGTTGATAAAGTAAGGGTAATAAAACCGTTACGAACACACACAAAGGGCACCAAACCATTAAATTGGGGGGGTGGGAATACGCTTGCATTCTATACCTTTTTACATGAGGTGGAATATCAAGTAGAAGCACACTTTGAGTGGAACGAACATCGCCCTGAACTTGCAGCTGATAGAGTTGACGGTAAGCATTTTTCAATAGCTAAACGCATGCTCGATAAAGGCGGTCGCCAAGATGTGTTTTTAGGTACTCGAGATTGCCAAGGTTATGTTGAACCTTGTGTATTTGGTGAAGGAGAAGGCGCATATGATCAAATTGACGAGCTTGGTTTTGGCTTAATGTTCCATAGTTTTGGTTACCCCGATGAAACGGGTAAAAATGAGTTAATTAGTCGGTTTTGGCATGCACACATGAAATATGGCGTAATTGAATACCCTAAAACGCAGGCGTGCCCGATAACGCGGTTTGTCAAAGATATGCACGCCAAGCAGTTCGACTTAGATCAGAACTTGCAACCAGTCATGCAGCTGGAGGCACAATTATGAGTTGGCTTACAAAGCTCTATGAAACCTATGAACAGGCAAAAATACGCTACGATGATTTACCTATTGATCAGCAAGTGATGCCAATCAGTCATACTCCGCAGACAGCTCATGTGCATGTGGTCATTAATGAAAATGGTGATTTCTTAAGAGCCGAAGTTTTAGAAAAGCAAGTACTGATATTACCTGCCACAGAGCAATCAGCAGGTAGAGCTAGTGGTTTGGCTCCGCATGCTTTAGCCGACAAAATACAATATGTTGCTGGAGATTACGCTGCATTTGGAGGCATAAAAAAGCCTGGTTATGATCTGTATTTAACCCAGTTACGTAATTGGGTTGCATCCGATTTTAAGCATAGTGCCGTGCAAGCAATACTTAGCTATGTTGAAAAAGGCCAGTTAGTTAAAGATTTGATTGCTGCAAAAATTATGTTTGCACATGATAATCAACTTTTAACACAGTGGCAGGATGATGGGGAAGCACCTGCATTATTTAAAGTGCTACCAAAAGAAAAAGGTCAACTCGATCAAGGCTCAGCGCTTGTTTGTTGGAGTGTTGAAACCAAAGGCATCGCACAAAGCAAAACATGGCTTGATGAAACAATTCAACAATCCTGGATTGACTATGAGAGTCAAAATGGTGGTGAAAAAGCATTGTGTTTTGTTACTGGTAATGAACAAGTCGTTGCGACTAATCACCCTGCGAAAATTCGCCACAGTGGTGATAAAGCAAAGCTAATTTCAGCGAATGATACCAGCGGCTTTACGTTTAGAGGAAAATTTTTAACCGTTAATGATGCTGCTAATGTCAGTTTTGAAGTGACCCAAAAAGCACATAATGCATTGCGTTGGCTGTTAGCCAAGCAAGGGTATAGAACAGGCGAACAGGTCTACCTTGCATGGGCTGTATCAGGAAAAGAAACGCCTATTCCTACTGAATTAGATCTTATGAGTTTATTTGCTAATTCAGAGGAAGTTGATCACCAAAAAAACCTAGGAGAGAGTTACGCCGAGCAGTTAAACCGCTATTTCTCAGGTATGGTTGGCCATAATGATTTAGAAGCCAATGAAAAATTAGAAGCCAATGAACAAATTGCATTGCTAGGTTTAGATTCAGCAACCCCAGGGCGAATGGGGATTATTTATTACCGAGAAACCATTGCTCAAGAATTTATTGATCAACTCCATAAATGGCAATTGGATCTAGGCTGGTGGCAGCGAGTGAAAAAGAATGAAAAAGCCACGTGGTTGCCGTGTGCACCGAGTTTATACAAAGTACTCGATGGCGTATATGGCGATGTTTTAAAGTCATCTGAGACATTAAAAAAGAACCTTGTCGCACGGCTTTACCCCTGTATTGTTGAAGGGCAACCCATTCCTATCGACATTGTAAATAATGCTTTTCAGCGGGCAACCAATCGCGTTGCTTATAAATCAGATCAAACTTGGCTGTGGTTACAAAACCTTGGTATTGCGTGCGCGCTGTACAAAGGGTATTGCAAGCGCACAGCAAACCTAACACATAAAAAGGACTATAACATGGCATTACAAGAGACTTATGCCTCGCGTGATTATTTATTTGGCAGATTGTTAGCAACAGCAAATAAAATTGAACAAGTGGCACTTTCTATTGGCGAAGGTAATAGGCTTACCACAGCAGAGCGTTATATGAACCGCTTTGTAAGTAAACCAGCTGCTACATGGTTAACCATTTCAACTGCTTTACAGCCATATCAGCAACGACTTCACAGTCGTCTCTCGGGGTATGATAGTGCGACTAAAAAATTAGTTACGAGCATTACCGATATGTTTGAAATAGATGAATTTACATCAGATAAAAAGCTATCACCGGAATTTTTACTTGGTTTTCACAGCCAAATGTTGTGGTTAGAACAGCATAAAGTAGTTGAAGGTCAGTGGGTAAATAAAACTGACTCTGCATTAATAGTAGAAGAACAACCAACACAAGTATTATAAAAGGACTATCTAATGAGTTTATCCAATAAAATCGATTTCGCAATTATTTTTAAAGTTCAAAATGCCAACCCAAATGGCGATCCATTAAATGGTAATCGCCCACGTACCGACTACGACGGTTTTGGCGAAATTACCGATGTATGTTTAAAACGTAAAATCCGTGACCGATTACAAGAAGCGGGAGAAAGTATTTTTGTCCAATCAGATGAGAAAAAAACCGATGGCATGACAAGCCTACGCAACCGCGCTGAATCGGATGAGTTTGGTCTAGGCAAAGACGCATTTAATAGTAAGAAAACGCCAGTAGATGAAGCCGCCAAAAAATGCTGTGAAAAATGGCTAGATGTACGTGCTTTTGGGCAAGTGTTTGCGTTTAAAGGTGCTAACAAAGACGGCGTTTCTATTCCCATTCGTGGGCCTGTGACTATTCAAAGTGCTTTTAGTTTAGAGCCAGTAAGTATCACAAGCACGCAGATCACCAAAAGTGTCAGTGGTGAAGGTGATGGCAGCAAAAAATCATCCGATACTATGGGCATGAAACACCGTGTTGATAGTTCAATATACGTTACATTTGGCGCAATGACGCCACAGCTCGCAGAAAAAACAGCATTCAGTGATGAAGATGCTGCAAAAATAAAAGAAGTACTCACTAAGCTATTTGAAGGTGATGCATCATCAGCACGTCCAGAAGGTTCTATGGCAGTTTCACATTTAGTATGGTGGCAACATAATTCTAAGTCTGGGCAGTATTCATCAGCAAAAGTGCATCAAACTTTACGTGACCATATTGAACAAGGCTTGCCTCTTAACACTGCCGCTTTAAACGATTCATTAATATCAACTCTTCAAGATCTTAAAACACAAGTGATAGAAGGGTTTTAAATTATGCATGAGGCCCGCTTAATTTCTATCTCAGCCTTACAACACTATTTATTTTGTCAGCGCCAATGTGCGCTGATCCATTTAGAGCAAGTATGGCAAGAAAACTTTTTAACGGCGCATGGTCGCCAATTACACGAGAGAGTAGATCACGGTGGGCCTGAAACACGTAAAGGAGTACGTTTTGAAAGAGGAGTGACAGTTAATGCCCCGCAATTAGGGTTAACCGGTAAGCTTGATTTATTAGAATATCAAGCGTCAATTAATCAATTTATGCCTGTGGAATATAAACGTGGTAAACCCAAAGCCAATAATGTTGATAAAGTGCAATTGTGCGCGCAAGCTTTATGCATAGAAGAAATGCTAGGTGTAGATGTTAATCAGGGGGCATTATGGTATTGGCAAACACGCAAACGTCTTACTGTAGATATTGATGAAGCATTACGTTTGCAAACCAAAACACTGATCTCCGATATTCAAAGCATGTTTTATAGTGCTAAAACGCCACCCCCAATATTTGGCAAGCATTGCAAAGCATGTTCTTTAAATGAAATCTGCCAACCTGAGCTCATAATTAAAGACAGCTCATCGCGTTATATTACGCGTTTATTTAACATGGATGATGAATGAAAAAATTACAAAATTGTTTATACATCACAAAAGAGGGTGCCTACCTTCATAAACAAAGGGATACCTTGTTAATAGAGCAACGTATCGAAGGCAAAAAAGAAAAACTATTGCAAATACCAATTCATTCTATCTGTAGTATATTTTGCTTTGGTAATATTATGGTATCGCCGCAACTACTTGGGTTTTGTGGTGAAAGTGGCACACACTTAGCTTTTTTTGATATGTATGGAAAGTTTTTAGCCAATGTAGTCGGCAAGCAAACGGGGAACGTATTACTCAGACGCCAACAATTTAGTGTTCAACATGAACAAGCACTTGATATTGCTAAAACCTGTGTAGGGGCTAAAATTCGCTCATCTCGTGTATTATTAATGCGCCATAGGCGCAATCATGGTGACTCAGTTCAATTAAGCAAAGCAATAGTTCGCCTTAAACAAATCGTTGCTCAGTTACCCCATATAAATGAATACCAAACGGTTTTAGGGTTAGAAGGCGAAGCCGCATCGCATTATTTTGCAATATTTGGCGAACTGATAAAGCCAAACAAAGATAATGTATTATTTAAAAACCGCAGCCGTCGTCCCCCCAAAGATCCTGTTAATGCCGTACTTTCACTACTTTACTCAGTGTTAGGGCAGGAAATAAGTGGCGCTTTGCAAGGTGTTGGCCTTGATCCACAAATTGGCTTTTTACATAAAGAACGACCTGGACGCAACAGTTTAGCATTAGATTTACTCGAAGAATTTAGAGCGAGCATTGTCGATAGTATAACTATTAAATTATTCAACAATAAGCAACTTAGTAGCAAAGATTTTACTCAAGATGTAGTAGGCGGTTTTACCCTAAAAGATGATGCTAGGCGATTGGTTTTTCAGGCTTATCAAGCAAAAAAACAAGAAGAAATAACACACCCTTTTTTAGGCGAAAAAATACAAGTTGGGCTCTTACCACACGTACAAGCAATGTTACTTGCACGTCATATTCGTGGTGATTTGGCTAAGTACCCTGCTTATTATGTACAAAAGTAATCACTCAAATAAATACATTTATAAGGAAATAGCACCATGATGATATTAGTAACTTATGATGTTTCTTTTGAAAATGAAGGAGGGCAGAGACGACTACGTAATTTGGCAAAAGTGTGCTTAGATTATGGTATGCGAGTTCAATATTCTGTTTTTGAATGTGAGGTTGATTCAACACAATGGCTGATTTTTAAAGAAAAGCTACTTTCAATATACGATCCTGATGTTGATAGCCTAAGGTTTTATAAATTAGGTAAAAATTGGCAAAGTAAAGTTGAGCATCATGGTGCAAAAGTCGCCATAGATATTTTTAGAGACACATTAATTTTATAAACTCGCGCTACCCCTTTGCTCTCATAAAAAAGCCGCTGCCTTAGCGATTTTTTAAGCTCTTTAAAAACAAAGAATTTATTACGAGTAACATAGAAATGATTATTTTATTACTATGTTACTTATGTGCTTAGCGGCATATCATAAATTATGCTAGGCTTACCGTGCCTTTTAACCAAGGTGGTCGCGCCTCACGCAGGCGCGTGGATTGAAACTGGGCCGTATCGCCGATAATATACGAATATTTCGTCGCGCCTCACGCAGGCGCGTGGATTGAAACTGTAAATTCCTTACCAGGTGAATTATCCATAATGGTCGCGCCTCACGCAGGCGCGTGGATTGAAACTCTAAACCGTCGTCAGGGTCCGTATAGTTACGTGGTCGCGCCTCACGCAGGCGCGTGGATTGAAACCCTGAAATGCCGTGTATCATTTTTTAGCTCCCCGTCGCGCCTCACGCAGGCGCGTGGATTGAAACCCTAGAATGGGTAATGTAAAGTCCGTATTATCAGTCGCGCCTCACGCAGGCGCGTGGATTGAAACACGCTTGTTGTACGAGAAATTATAAGCGTCTGTGTCGCGCCTCACGCAGGCGCGTGGATTGAAACAACCTTGCGCCATGTTATGTCGTCTATGTGCTTTGTCGCGCCTCACGCAGGCGCGTGGATTGAAACAACAGTAGATACCCAAACGCTTTTCCCAGTAGTGGTCGCGCCTCACGCAGGCGCGTGGATTGAAACCTGTTATTTACGGTGACATGTTCAACCAGAGACGTCGCGCCTCACGCAGGCGCGTGGATTGAAACTTAGCAGAATGTGAAGGGCTTCAAAGTGACTTCGTCGCGCCTCACGCAGGCGCGTGGATTGAAACATGGAATTGTGATAACCATGAAAACCTTTATCTGTCGCGCCTCACGCAGGCGCGTGGATTGAAACAATGCTTCCACCTAAATCAGGTGTAGGCTCAGAGTCGCGCCTCACGCAGGCGCGTGGATTGAAACTTGTCGTCCCCTTCACCTGTGGCGTTCATACCTTGTCGCGCCTCACGCAGGCGCGTGGATTGAAACTTTAACCACACATAATGCGTGCCCGCTTTGTTACGTCGCGCCTCACGCAGGCGCGTGGATTGAAACCAGAGAGCTGCCTATAACAACGCCGCTAAACAATGTCGCGCCTCACGCAGGCGCGTGGATTGAAACCTTGGAATTTAACTGAACCCCTCTCTATACGTATGTCGCGCCTCACGCAGGCGCGTGGATTGAAACGAAGATCTTCGAACGAGTACAAGAAAATAGCGATAGTCGCGCCTCACGCAGGCGCGTGGATTGAAACGATAACTGGCTTTTCATCTAACGCGTCTTCGGGTGTCGCGCCTCACGCAGGCGCGTGGATTGAAACTCACTTAGTGTTCGCATAGCCTCTTCGACAATGTCGCGCCTCACGCAGGCGCGTGGATTGAAACAAGAGTTAATGCTTTACATTACGGGTAACGCGAAGTCGCGCCTCACGCAGGCGCGTGGATTGAAACTAAGAATCTAAATGTCAACATTTATAAGATTATGTCGCGCCTCACGCAGGCGCGTGGATTGAAACGAAAGAAGAACCCTGGGTGTAAATTATTTGCGCTGTCGCGCCTCACGCAGGCGCGTGGATTGAAACCAAGAACATCAAATCGACGTGGGTAGTGAAGGTGTCGCGCCTCACGCAGGCGCGTGGATTGAAACCAAGTTGCTTCTAAAGTCGCATCGGCTGCAAACGGTCGCGCCTCACGCAGGCGCGTGGATTGAAACCTCTCAGCATGAGGAAGGGCATAAGCTCTGGCAGTCGCGCCTCACGCAGGCGCGTGGATTGAAACGTTTCACTAGTAGGTATACAAAAAACCAAGAATGGTCGCGCCTCACGCAGGCGCGTGGATTGAAACAAGCTTCGCAGCGAATCGACGCGAGTGTGCAGCAGTCGCGCCTCACGCAGGCGCGTGGATTGAAACGTGAAACGCACGACCTTCTAACATTGATTCACTGGTCGCGCCTCACGCAGGCGCGTGGATTGAAACTACTTCAGTTAAGTCAATCATTTTATACACTCTGTCGCGCCTCACGCAGGCGCGTGGATTGAAACTTTTTTTGAAAAAGGGCGTTGGCCGCCATAGTTAGTCGCGCCTCACGCAGGCGCGTGGATTGAAACCCAAATACCAGTAAAGCCATTTTCATAAGCTGACGTCGCGCCTCACGCAGGCGCGTGGATTGAAACTGAATAAACGATCGGCTTTTGAATAACTAAAACGTCGCGCCTCACGCAGGCGCGTGGATTGAAACTTCGAGCGTTTGCGTAGTTGGGGTAAGTGTGCCGGTCGCGCCTCACGCAGGCGCGTGGATTGAAACGGGTCACCTGGGTTTATTTCAAATATGGGTTTGGGTCGCGCCTCACGCAGGCGCGTGGATTGAAACCTCAACACCTTTAATAAACTGAGCGCACACAGCGTCGCGCCTCACGCAGGCGCGTGGATTGAAACCGTCCATCGAGTTTTTAAATTGCCACGGTGTTGGGTCGCGCCTCACGCAGGCGCGTGGATTGAAACTTTAAAGTGGGTATCACCAACAATATTAAAAGGGTCGCGCCTCACGCAGGCGCGTGGATTGAAACGGTAAATCCGGTTTAGTTGGATCGGCAGCAACGGGTCGCGCCTCACGCAGGCGCGTGGATTGAAACAGTATGCCCAGCTAGCTCAAATCGACTGCACTTTGTCGCGCCTCACGCAGGCGCGTGGATTGAAACATCGTAAAAATATGACTCCTATTTTTATTGAATGTCGCGCCTCACGCAGGCGCGTGGATTGAAACATTTGATGACCACAACCAAGCATACCCGATTGGGTCGCGCCTCACGCAGGCGCGTGGATTGAAACTATAAAACACTCACTATTATTATCAGTATGTATGGTCGCGCCTCACGCAGGCGCGTGGATTGAAACTTCGAACTCTACGTCCATACGTGCGATTTCAACGTCGCGCCTCACGCAGGCGCGTGGATTGAAACTCTTTAACTTCGTCTGTTAACGTCACCGGTGGTGGTCGCGCCTCACGCAGGCGCGTGGATTGAAACTCGATCCTTTAAAGATAAAGACCGTTTACAAATTGTCGCGCCTCACGCAGGCGCGTGGATTGAAACATTGACGGCCAACAAACCGCAATTGAAGAATACAGTCGCGCCTCACGCAGGCGCGTGGATTGAAACGGTAAAGGCTCACGCCATAAACGCTTAAAAGCGTGTCGCGCCTCACGCAGGCGCGTGGATTGAAACACGCTAAGAGAGTTATAGACGGCGAGATACTAATGTCGCGCCTCACGCAGGCGCGTGGATTGAAACGCCCCCATAGTTATGAAATTCACCATCAACAACGTCGCGCCTCACGCAGGCGCGTGGATTGAAACATCACCATCGCAGTCTTTACCAGTTGCAGTAAAGTCGCGCCTCACGCAGGCGCGTGGATTGAAACTATCATAGTCATATAAGTTAAAAGAATACTGTATGTCGCGCCTCACGCAGGCGCGTGGATTGAAACTTTCAAGTCAGCAATTTGTTTTCGAGTTAATTGCGTCGCGCCTCACGCAGGCGCGTGGATTGAAACAACACGGTGTTATTGAAGATAACCAACAAGAATAGTCGCGCCTCACGCAGGCGCGTGGATTGAAACTGGCTGAGGTTTAGCACACATCAAAGATCCTCCGTCGCGCCTCACGCAGGCGCGTGGATTGAAACGGCTGAGGTTTAGCACACATCAAAGATCCTCCGTCGCGCCTCACGCAGGCGCGTGGATTGAAACGCCATAAACCTCACAGAAAACATCAACGTTTAAAGTCGCGCCTCACGCAGGCGCGTGGATTGAAACATATTGTAAGTAGTGCTCTTTTTTTGAGAATGGGTCGCGCCTCACGCAGGCGCGTGGATTGAAACTATTAAATCACGGCAATAGTCACCATAGACTGCGTCGCGCCTCACGCAGGCGCGTGGATTGAAACCCTTGTAAGCAAGTGCAACGCCAACGATTAAAACGTCGCGCCTCACGCAGGCGCGTGGATTGAAACACCTATGCAATAAAAAGATTTATACATTAATGCAGTCGCGCCTCACGCAGGCGCGTGGATTGAAACTGTGATAGTTGGTATTATGTGTCGTACAACCGCGTCGCGCCTCACGCAGGCGCGTGGATTGAAACATCAATTAAAACCAATGCGCCCGTTGGCATCCAGGTCGCGCCTCACGCAGGCGCGTGGATTGAAACTACGCTCTTAGGTTCAAAGCCACATTTTTGAATAGTCGCGCCTCACGCAGGCGCGTGGATTGAAACAAACCATGTTGCGCTAGCTGACTTAAAAGAACCTGTCGCGCCTCACGCAGGCGCGTGGATTGAAACCCACCAATAAAGCCAAGTTCACCTTTAATGCCATGTCGCGCCTCACGCAGGCGCGTGGATTGAAACAGATAACAGCTCTCGATATCGGGGGCGCTTTTAGTCGCGCCTCACGCAGGCGCGTGGATTGAAACCTCTCAGCATGAGGAAGGGCATAAGCTCTGGCAGGTCGCGCCTCACGCAGGCGCGTGGATTGAAACTAGTCATATGTCACCAGTGACGTGTAGTTAATTAGTCGCGCCTCACGCAGGCGCGTGGATTGAAACTCTGTCCGTTGCGGGTTGTATATTCACAGTGTGGTCGCGCCTCACGCAGGCGCGTGGATTGAAACTTAACCGCTGGTGATGCTGGCGACTTGGTTAAAAGTCGCGCCTCACGCAGGCGCGTGGATTGAAACTCCAAGTATTAGTCCTAAGACCTCCTATTTCTAGGTCGCGCCTCACGCAGGCGCGTGGATTGAAACTCACTTGATGAGTTACGTAAAACCGCACAATTGGTCGCGCCTCACGCAGGCGCGTGGATTGAAACTAGCGATGCGTGTCGCTGGTATCGATGTGAATACGTCGCGCCTCACGCAGGCGCGTGGATTGAAACTGTTACACCTAAAGTAGATATCTTAGTGAAATGAGTCGCGCCTCACGCAGGCGCGTGGATTGAAACTACGTCACCAGACAACACAGTAAGTGCGTCACTTGTCGCGCCTCACGCAGGCGCGTGGATTGAAACTTGTCGTCCCCTTCACCTGTGGCGTTCATACCTTGTCGCGCCTCACGCAGGCGCGTGGATTGAAACAAACCATGTTGCGCTAGCTGACTTAAAAGAACCGTCGCGCCTCACGCAGGCGCGTGGATTGAAACTGTTGTAATAGGGAATTGCTGCGAGTCCGTCAAAGTCGCGCCTCACGCAGGCGCGTGGATTGAAACTGGGCAATCAGGGTCCTCTACATCCTCAAGAGGGTCGCGCCTCACGCAGGCGCGTGGATTGAAACATAATATCGTGAACTGTCAAGTTATTAATTCACAGTCGCGCCTCACGCAGGCGCGTGGATTGAAACGCTTTAAGAAACTAGGTACATCATCATCAAAAAAAGTCGCGCCTCACGCAGGCGCGTGGATTGAAACAAGTAAGGCCAAACCATCATCTTGGCCTTTTTTTGTCGCGCCTCACGCAGGCGCGTGGATTGAAACTGAACCGTCATATTTAAAAATGATAGTAGTTTTAGTCGCGCCTCACGCAGGCGCGTGGATTGAAACACGTTAGGCATTTTCTTTAACATGCTGTGTAATGTCGCGCCTCACGCAGGCGCGTGGATTGAAACAATTTTATTGAAACCTAGTGCGTATTCTTCGATGGTCGCGCCTCACGCAGGCGCGTGGATTGAAACCTGATTTTGGTCCTTGGGCTGATTGCAAAATCTGTCGCGCCTCACGCAGGCGCGTGGATTGAAACTGTTCCAAGGCCATCCCAGTTGCATAACTGCACCAGTCGCGCCTCACGCAGGCGCGTGGATTGAAACTTAAACTCGGTCAAAGACTAAGTGAAGAAATACAGTCGCGCCTCACGCAGGCGCGTGGATTGAAACATCTTACATTCGTTTACCAAGACTACTAACGGAGGTCGCGCCTCACGCAGGCGCGTGGATTGAAACAGAAATATCAACTTGGGGTAGGTTTTCAACGGAAGTCGCGCCTCACGCAGGCGCGTGGATTGAAACTGTCGTTAATAGCGTCAATAGCGTTTCGGAATGCGTCGCGCCTCACGCAGGCGCGTGGATTGAAACAACAACTGAAGCAGCGGGTGAACAGGCATGGTCGTCGCGCCTCACGCAGGCGCGTGGATTGAAACATGGCGTTTTAGGTCTGCGGTAAAACACACGATAGTCGCGCCTCACGCAGGCGCGTGGATTGAAACATGGATGCTCATCATATGCCAGCCTGCGCCCTTGGTCGCGCCTCACGCAGGCGCGTGGATTGAAACCTAATTTCGTACGCAACGGAATTAGGCCGCACCGTCGCGCCTCACGCAGGCGCGTGGATTGAAACAAACCCCGGTATGCTCCAGCCATCAATTGCTAAGGTCGCGCCTCACGCAGGCGCGTGGATTGAAACTTTTTACCGGCGGCTGCTTCTGCATTAAATGCCAGTCGCGCCTCACACAGGCGCGTGGTGGGTTGAAATTGAGTGGCCGAGCGTGTCACCATGCTGCGAGATAACTCGTGGCTACGAATACATGGCCCTAGTGCTCTTCATCAAAAACTTGAATTTGATTGCGGCCGGATTTTTTTGCCACGTAAAGTGCGCTGTCGGCGGCAAGGATTAGCATATCGGCGGTGGTGTGTTTATCTGGTTTACAACTATAACATCCGATGCTGAGGTGGTCGGCGATGTTTGAATTTGGGTGCAGAATATTTAGTTGGCCTATTTGCTGTTGTAGTAATCTGGCAAATTTTAAGCAGTGGTTTTTATCAATGCAGGGTAACACAATTGCAAATTCTTCGCCGCCGTAGCGGGCTGCTAAATCCCCTTGTCGTTTACATAAGTTATGCAATGTTTGGGCAACTTGTTTAAGTACTTCGTCGCCTTGCTGGTGGCCATGATTGTCGTTATATCGTTTGAAATAGTCGATATCACATATGATTAAACTCAATGGTTGCTGTGAGCGTGTTGCACGTTGAATTTCATTGAGTAAGGTTTGATCAAAACAGCGGCGGTTGGCGATATCAGTTAGGCTATCGAGGTTTGCTTGTGATTGCAGCTCTTGATTGACCAAGAGTAATTGCTGCTGAGCTTGCTCTAAGCGTTGTTTGTAAAATACATTTTTAAGTGCGTTGGCGATAATTTCACCTACCAGTTTGAGCCGCATTAGATCGGTGTCACTCCAGTGGCGTATATGGGTAACGCAATCACAACCAATAAAACCAAATAAGGCATTTTCAGAGCGCAGCCCAATACATAAAACAGACTTGAATCCTTTCTGATTCAAATTCAGCCTTTTCGGCAGCAGCTACAGGGGATAACAAGTTAACATCAGATACCTTGAAAACGTGTTTTTTATTCATTGTGGTAAAAAATAAGGTAATAAATCTTGTTGAATATCTTGCCGTTTTTCTTTAAAAGGCTTGACCTGCGTATTAACCCATTCATGAGTATTACTCATGGTTTTGCCATCGTCACTAAATTGAAATAAATAGCTGCGATCAGCATCACAAAATGTACCTATGGTTTTTAAAGCGATTTCGATCTGTTGGTCGAGATTGTCTATTTGTATATCAATAAGTTGTGTTGATATTTTTGCTATTACTTCGTCAAAGTCAGCTCGTACAGTGAATGATGAGTGCGGTTCAATTGCCAGCATCATTAATTGTGAGCCAATTAAACTATAGGTGACTATAACACGCAGGGGGGTGTGTTTGGTGGCAATATTGTAGGTGTGCTCGGTGTTATTTGGGGGGGTTAAAAATGTGTGATAATCCACAATAGCGTGGTTTTCTATTTGTTGAATAGATAAGTGTTGAAACGCTTTTGCCACCGGACTTATTGTGGGCATTAACTTGAGTAACTGCTGACTAGGTATGTTGGCGTGCAGCGTATCTGTTTGTTGATCAAACAGTACAATTGCAAGTGGTAATGTTTGTAAAGATTGCCAAATTTCGTTTACAGAATACTTTTTACTGGAATTTCAACTTTCTATTAACATATTGAGTCTACATTCAGTTTGAATAAAATGGCACTTTAATTGGCCATTTTACAGATAAATTAACTCAATATTAAGTTTTTAGTGCGTTTGGCTTATGGAAGTACTACAATTGATACTGTATATCATTACTCTTTTAAACGTTTCTTAGAATGATGACTCTTAGCACACTATAAGCACAGGTAAAACCGCTTTTCATGACCGACATTACAACTCACCAGGCATCACGACGTAGATTATTAATTGCATTAGCAATCACTAGCTCATTTATGGTTATTCAAGTTATTGGTGCCTATTATGCAAACTCTCTTGCCGTATTAGCTGATGCTGGGCATTTATTTGTTCATAATAGTTCTTTATTTATTGCCTTGATCGCATCGAGCTTAGCGATTCATTTAGCTAAAAACTACAACGATGGTTATCAAAAAGCTGAATTGACCGGTGGTTTGATCAATGGGTGTTTATATTTGGCGATCAGCCTGGTGATTTTATACGAGGGCGGAGAGCGCTTTATACATCATCATGAAGGGCAAGAGCCCGTCGTCAATAGCTATTTAATGTCGGTTATTGCTGCCACTGGATTTTTATTTCACGGTGCTGCAGCATGGGTCTTATATAAAGGTAGGAAGGCTAGCTTTAATGTTTATGCGGTATTTTTACATTCATTTTTTGATTTGATTTCAACGGTGTCTACGTTTATCGCCAGTATACTTATTTATCTAACGGGTTGGAGCATTATTGATATTTTATCGAGCATGCTGATTGCGTTATTTGTTTTGTTTACAGGTGTGAAAGTGATTGTTGGTTGTGTTAAAGGTCTGCGTTTAAATAAAGCAAAACTACCTGATGTGGCCGATATTGAAAGTGCTATAGGGCAAGTCGAACATGTAGAAAATGTGCACAATGTTACTGTTATGCGCCGTGACAAGGAGTTAGTTGTAGGGGCGCATGTGGTACTTAAACAACATTGCACTAAAGAAAAACATGATGAAGCATGTCGACTTAAAGTTGAGCAATTGCTAGCAAGGCAATTTAATGTTGGTAATAGCGTATTGCAAATCGAAAGTCATGGTTGTCAGCATTAAATACAATTAGTTAACTTGGCAAAATGTGTTTTTTACTTTACTTTTAGATATAGCCTACTTTATTCGGAACAATCCATTGCCGTTTTTTCAGCATCGATACTTTGCATTCAGCTTTTCTATACTTTTAGGCGTGTTGGCTGGTTTTGTTAATTTACTGCCATTTTGGTTTTTCGACAGCTCTGAATTTTTATTTGGTCAGCTTTTTGTTTTAATTTGTTTGTTATTATTTGGTTTACGCTACGCGTTAATTGCGTGCGCTATCAGCGGTGCTTTTATTTTTTATCGTTGGGGACATAGTTGGCCATCACTCGTGTTTATTGGCGAAGTACTTTGGCTGTATTACTTTAGTTTTAAAACCGCGCGACTGCTGTTTATTCGCGGCATTATTTATTGGTTGTTAATTGGTATTCCGCTGCTGGGGCTCATTGGTTATTTTATCATTGAGTTGCCATTATTGGCGGTCATTACCGCTTTGGTTAAGTATTTTTTAAATGCTGCTATTGTTTTATGTGTTATTGATTTACTCAGTTTTTTCTTTATTCAGCAAGTGTGGCAAAAACGAGCAAATTCGCTGTATAAAATTCTTAATTACATTGTAAGCATCCTCATTATTTTAGTGGTGTTATTAACCACCATTGTACTTACCAACAATCATTATGCGCGTATTGAATACGAGGTGAAGTCGCAGCTTGCTGAAAAATCCGAAGACATTGCTGAAAAAATTGACCTGTATTTAAATGACTATCGCCGTGGCATCGTATTAACTGCAAAAGCCATTGAGCAGGGGGTTGATAAACAGTTAGCATTGAGTCAGTTAATGGCACTTTATCCAAATTTTCGCACGTCAATGGTCACGGATGAAAACGCAATAGCACAGGTATTTAACCCACTTAGTTTGCAAGAAAGCTTAAAAGGCAGCAATTTATCGGTTGCTGATCGTGATTACTTTACGATCGGTAAAGACTCGCCAACAGGGTATATTTCTAATGTTTTAAGGGGGCGAGGATTTGGTGATGAACCTATTGTGGGGATTTCTGCGCCTGTGCATATTAACGGCCGTTTTCAGGGGGTTGTTGAAGGCTCGTTAGTATTGGGCTCATTTTTGCAATTTAGGCCAACCATATTTGATAATGATGGTGAGTTGATTATTCTTGATGCCAAAAAACACGTGGTGTTTAGCACTTTACCTACCCATTACTCGGTATTAACTCAGCTCACTGAAGATAAATTTACGCAGTTACAAGGTGATCAACAGGCCATAATGACTACCGACATTGATGGTGAACAATATTACGTAAAAATATATTTATCACAACAACAAGGTTGGTATGTAGCAAGCTTATTAAAACGTAAGTATGCAAACCTTGTTGCGGCAAGTGCTTGGGGGCAATCACTATTACTAACTCTTATGGTGATTGTTTTGATCAGTATTTTTATCACCCAATTGAGCCGATGGTTGGTGAGGCCTATAGAAGAGCTTACCGAACAAATCGATGCGTTTGATCCTAAAGAAGATATCAGTGATTTACAGACGCAAAACAATGCGTGGCTGGAAGTACTGAGTTTACAGCAGCAATTTGCGACCTTAGCATCTAAATTGACCACTAATTTTAAAGATCTAGAGCAAGTGAATATTGAAAATGCAGCACTGAATCTGCATTTAAAACAGTTTAATGTGGAGTTAGAGTATCAAGTAAATGAAAAAACAGATGAGTTAGTTAAAGCTGTGGCAACTGCAAATCAGGCCAGCAAAGCTAAATCACAATTTTTAGCGAACATGAGTCATGAAATTCGCACCCCGCTTAACGGTATTATGGGGCTAACTGATATTTTACTTAATGCCGATTCTGTGAAGCTGGAACACAGTGAACAGTTGCAAATGATACAGCAAAGCGCGAAAAATCTATTATTGATTTTAAACGATATTTTAGACTTTTCTAAAATTGAGGCGGGGGCTGTCAAATTAGATATTCATATAGTTAGAGTACGAAAACTGCTTACCCAGTTAGCACAGGTGTTTACAAATACTGGTGTACAGCCAGGTGTTGAATTTGTATTAAATATTGCCCCGTCAGTTCCGGATGTGGTGCAGTTAGACTCACTAAGATTGAGCCAAATTGTTAATAACTTGCTAAGTAATGCGGGGAAATTTACGCAAACAGGAAGCATAACGATGAACATTGAATATGCTGATAATCATTTGTCTGTGGCGATCACCGACACTGGTATTGGTATTTCTGGGCAGCAGCAATCATCGTTGTTTCGTGAGTTTACTCAAGCTGATATTTCAACCACGCGGCAATATGGTGGTACAGGATTAGGCTTGACTATTTGTAAGCGAATAGTTCAGTTAATGGGGGGCAAGCTTGTACTACACAGCGAGATTGGTAAAGGCAGTTGCTTTACTATCATTATTCCAGTTGAAGTGGCACAACTTAACCATGAGGTAGACATACAGCAAAGCATCCCTGATTTAACTGGACTGAAATTATTACTGGTAGAAGATAACCAAATCAATCAAATTGTTATTGCAAAAATGCTCAGTGACACCCATTGTACCTTAGAGGTTGCTAACGATGGTGAAAAAGCATTGGCGTGTTTACAACACAATATGGCCGATATTATTTTAATGGATTGCCAAATGCCTATTATGGATGGTTACCAGTGCACAACTGAAATCCGTAATAACAGTGCTCAATTTGGCTCTGTGGTTATTATAGCCATTACTGCTAATGCCTTTGAAGACGATAAAAAACGTTGTTTAGAAGTGGGTATGGATGATTTTATAGCCAAACCTGTGGATCGTGGCCAACTTTTTCAATGTCTTAAAAAGTGGGCTGATACATTGAGCTAGGTAGTTTGTAATTTCTCTTGCAGTGCTTGGATATACGCATCGCTAATGAGTATGTCGGCAGTTGTTGGTTTTGCAAAATAATAGCCTTGTAGGTCAGCACAGCCGATGTGATTTAAAAAGTGTATTTGCTCAATTGTTTCTACGCCTTCTGCAATGCAGTATAGATTTAGGTTTTCAGCTAAGGTGTGGATTGTTTTGATGATTGATTCATTATTACTATCTTGGCCGATATTACGCACAAAGCTTTGATCAATTTTAATCACATCAATTGGAAATTGACTTAAATACGTTAAAGACGAATACCCGGTACCAAAATCATCCAGTAATAATTTAAAACCTGCGTTTCTGAGCGCTTGCAGCTGCTTAGCCGCTTTGTTTTTATCATCAAGAAAGGTGTTTTCAGTGATCTCTAAACGTAATTGTACCGGTTTTATATGGTGCTGATTTAAAATAAGTAATAAGCGCTCGGTTAAATTAGATTTTAAAATATGCATCGGTGATAGATTTAACGATAAGTAAAACCGTGGGTTAGCTTTAAATAATTGTGCGAGTTCTTCAAGTGCACGAGTCAGCGCTTGCTCTGTGAGTACATCGATTAAACCTGTTTCTTCAGCAATAGGAATAAACACTGCTGGGGATATCAATTCAGCTTGGTGTTGCCAGCGCATTAAGAGCTCTACGCCGTTTATTTTCTTGCTTTTATTATTAACAATCGGCTGGTAATTATTAAAAAATAAATCGTCCTTGTAGGCATCTTTTAAGGCATTTTCGAGCAGCAGCTTTTGGGTGATTTGGTTATTCATTTGTTCAGTGAAGAACTTAAAGCCGTTGCGGCCCGATTGCTTAGCATGCATCATTGCGATGTCGGCATTACGAATAAGCTCATCGGTGGTGTCGGCATCAAATGGGTAGAGTGCAACCCCGACGCTGGCCGAGATATTAATTGCAAAATCGTTGACCACCACCCGTTTTGCAAGCTCTGCGGTGAGGCTATGCACTAAGTTACTCAAACTTTGTGGTGAGTCTAAGTTTTTAATTAATAATAAAAACTCGTCACCACTTTGACGCCCAACAACAGCATTATTATCAAGCATACTATTCATTCGAGAGGTAATATCACATAACAGCTGATCGCCAACCGCATGACCGAATGAGTCATTCACTGGTTTGAATTTATCTAAATCTATAAACAGCAAAGCAACCATACTTGCATGTGTATCGGCATCTTTTATGGCATGCGATATCTTTTGATACATTAGTGACCGATTTGGTAGCTTAGTTAATGGATCATAGTTGGCTAGGTAGCGCAGTTCATTTTCAGCGCGTTTTTGCTCGGTTAAATCAGAAATAACCACCACATAATAGCTCACCACATTACTGTCTTTTGCCACTGCGGTAATACTAATATGGATAGGGTGCGACGGATTTATCTTAGTTTTTATATAAGCGTCACCACGCCAGTTTTGTTTTGGTGATAATGATTTTAATATATTGAGAAACTCACGATATTGCTTTTTACCCATTGCAGTTAAAAAGTGTTTTAACCCAAGCTTAATGGTGTTTGTGTTAATAGAGAAAGCTTCGGCAAAACTATTGTTGACCGAAAACGGTAGCAGTTGAGAATCTAAAATCAATAGCCAATCGTTGATTTGACTAAATGCTTCACCTAAAACGGTGGCTTGTTGAGCATTGGCTCTTTGTTCAGTGATGTTGGTATAAATCCCAGAAACCTTAGTAGGCTCACCTTGTTCATTCCTTTGGGTAATTTTGCCTATGTCTTGATACCATAGCCAATGCCCTGCAGCATGTTTAATGCGATACGTAGACTGCCATTGTTGATCGTTATTTTGTGATATAAAGCGAGCCCATTCTTGCATCAAATTACCAAGATCTTCTGGGTGAATAAGTTTAGAATATTCAGCAAAATCAATTTCCCTTGAGACTTTTAAATACCCTAATTCTTTGATTATACGGTGTCGAGTTCCAGCATCTGTTGTTAAATTAATTTCCCATACGCCACTGTTACTACTACTTAATGCCAACTCTGTTTGTTGTTGTGAATAAAGCACTTTGTTATGAGCTTGGGCAATTGTTTGTTGTTTTGTTCGGTATTGCCAAAAGATGAAAAATAACACCGCAAAAAAAATCAATGCATATGCACTGATAGCTAGCGGAGAGCGCCACGGAGCATAGGCAACAGTAAAGTTCAGTGTTTTTTCATCACCGAGGCCTGAGTCATTTAAGTTATATGCTGCGATTGTTAGTTGATAATTACCAGCCGGGAGCTTAGTAAAAAAAACTTTATTATTGTTTAGCTTGTTATAGCTTAATGTATTGGGGCCGGTTAATGACACCTTATAGCGTGTTTGATCTATATTTTGAAAATCAAAATTAGAAAAACTAACTTCTAAGCCCACGTCTTCATTAGTCAGTTGTAAACATTGGTTAGCGTATTGCAATGGATGATAATTGAGTGCGCGGGAGAGTAACGATATATCGGTGATTTCAGTTATGGTACTGTGGTGGTCATTCGGAACAGATAGGAAGTTTTGCGGGGCGAGAGTTAGTACGCCGCGTGTACTGCCAAAAGCTAAGCGGCCATCGTTTAACTGAGTGTGTGAGTCAATATTAAATTCATTCACAGTTAAGCCATCTTTAACTGTATATGCATTTAATTGCATTGAGCTTAAATCTAGCCGATAAATACCATTTTTACTGCTGAACCATAAAAAGCCAAATTGGTCGATTTGCAAGGCGACAACTGCTTTAGTTTTAATACCATTACTGAGGTTAATACGGTGTTTTATTTCGTAACTGGTTGCATCAAGACCAATTAGCCCTTCTTGAGAGGAGGCAAGCCACAGGGTATTGTTATAATCGATCACCCAATCATCAATAGTGACATAATTTATTGGATTATAATTATTGACTTCGTAGATCAAGGTGAGTTTTTGCCTGGCTTCATTATAACGATATAGCGCCCCTGATACACTGATCACGTAGTCATCGGGTTTATTGGACAACGGTTTTAAAAATGCATGTACATTGACCGGGGCAAGTTGTTCTTTAAGACCTTTGATTACTTTAGTTTGACCACTGCTTCCATCATACAGAAAATAATCATTCTCGTTAAAAAATGCAAACGTATCAGCCGTGATTTGATGATATCCATAGGTTGGGCCACGGTCGAGAATCGCTTGTGTATTGCCTTGCATTGGTAGGGCAATTTTTTGTTCAGTTTTTTTATCGAACAAAGCAAGACCATCATACAGCAGTAACCACAAATAACGGCCCGGCTCATTTAAGTGTGCCGAGGTAATACCATACACAGCAAATTGGCCATAAAACGCTTTGGTATCATCGCTGACTAAGTAAGTTTTCTCGGTAGTTTCATCTTGGCGTATTTTGGCTAGGCCATTATCGGTGCCCAGCCACACGGTGTTATCGTCCTGATAAACAGTAAGGATCACATTGCTGTGCAATTTATCATTACTAGTGATTTGAATGCTGCTAAAACGCCTTGCTAAAGTGGACCAAGTAAAAACACCTTGCGAGCGTGAGGCAAGCCACATAAGTCCCGTTTTATCAACCATCACATCTAAAATAGTGTTGTCGGTCATGTGAAATTTGCTTTGATCAAAACGTAATAGAAACTCATTGTGATCAATATGGCGATGGTATTGATAAAGACCGTCCTCAGTGACTATAAATTCACCATAAGGAGTATTAACATAGTCCCAAATATTACGTTCTGCAAGTAGCGTTTTTACGTTGTTTAAGTTTAATAACTCATTGTTATTAAATGCAATAGAGTAAAATCCTTCGACCGTGCCAACCAGTAAACCAAGTTGCGAGTCGATGGATAAAAATTTGATATTGTTGTTATCGGAATTGAGTTTGTCTTTGGCAACTAAAGGTATTTTCGTAATATGTTCATCAATTAATGATTTTGAATACAACCCATCAGTGGTGGCGATATATAAAAAATCATTGTGGATAGTAATTGCGCGTACAAAATTCTCATCTTTATTGATTGAAAACTCGTGAGTAAAGGTGTTTTTTTGTGGGTTAAAAGCATACACATGTTCGTTAATGGCATAATAAAATAGCTGCTGATGTTCGGCGATAGCAAAAATAGGAGAAAAACGCTTCTCTTCAGCGTTTAATTTACCTGAATAAATTTTGCTAACCTTGAGTGTCACAGGATCAATAATAAATGCACCAGAATACTCAGTTGATACAAAAATATCGCCGTTGTGTGTTTCGAACAATACAATAATTGAGAGTTGATCCAGTGAGTATTCACCAGTGAATGTTTTTACCTCATAGCCATCAAACCGATTTAAGCCTTGTAATGTACCGATCCAAATAAATCCTAGTTTATCTTGTAGTGTGCTAGTAACATGGCCTTGTGATAACCCTTCATCAGTCGATATTCGCTGTAATTGTTGTGCATAATTTTGAGCACTGGAATTAACACTAAACCAAGTGCATAAAATACTAACTAAGATGAAAAAAAAGTTACTTAACCGCACTTAAGGTACTGCTCCCCTGAGGTAATATACTCGTTAGCTATAAGTAAATATAGCATAACAATTTATAGTTTAATTAAAGAATTAACTTTATAGAACAAATCACTTATGCTGTTAGTTATGTTTAGATCACAGGATGTTCACATTGCCTCACTCATTAAATGCTCACGCCATGCAAAGTCTGTTGTTAGTTGTCGATATTCAAGTCAAATTAAGTCCGGCGATGTCTCGTTATGAACAAGTAAAACAGGTCACAGTGCAATTAGTAAAAGCCGCACAATTGTTGCATATTCCTATCTTAGTCACCGAACAATATAAACAAGGGCTTGGTGAAACTGATCAGCAATTAAAAGCTCAGATTGGGCAAGCTGAATACTTTGATAAAACTCACTTTAGCGCGTGTAAGGAGACCGGTTTTTTAGAGCTTATTGCCAGCTATAAACGCCCGCAAATCATTGTGGTTGGTATGGAAGCGCATGTATGCGTATTACAAACTTGTTTAGATTTACTGGCGCAAGATTATCAGGTGTTTTTAGTCATGGATGCGGTTAGTTCGCGTAATGATCTACACCGCGATTTAGCCATCGCTCAGTTAAGACAAGCAGGTGCTGTGATCAGCTGTGCTGAAAGTGTGATTTTTCAATGGACAGAAGTGGCAGCGACGCCTGTATTTAAAGAGATTTTAAAGATTGTTAAATAAGTTTGGCTGCAAGAACAGAATAATCCCACTTCAGTATTGTAAATGATAGTGGTTTTGCGGTGTCACAGTTGTTTAATCTGAATTGATAGCGCTTCAAGCGGTGGATATAGCTCTATTGATATTAATAATGCTGACTTAGCAGAAACTTTACAAAACGATATGAAATTAAGTAAATAAAAATAATTCTCAATTTTATGCGATTACTAATTGCGAACTGTTTACGTTTAGATTAATATACAAGCTCGAATGTTATTGAGAGTGGTTTGTATTCATGTATATCTGTTTATGTCACGGTGTGACAGATAAAAAAATTGAACAAACAATCGACGACGGCGCGACTACAATGCGCGAGCTAACTAAAGAGCTTAAAGTCGGTAGCCAGTGCGGCAAATGCTGTGGCTGTACTAAAAAGATCCTCAATCGTAAACTTATCCAAATCGCTGATATTACCGACCAAGTGGCGTAGCTATTGCTGGTAATTGTTTAAACTCAGTGACATTTATTTGTATGATAAAAACTACAAAAGCAGCCTAAGCTGCTTTTTTGGTATTAACCAAGCGTTACATTTGCGACTGTAGGTAGTTTTCAATACCGGTGCTTTTAATTAACTGTTGTTGCGTTTCTAGCCAGTCGATTTGTTCTTCTTGCTCAGATAAAATGTTATCGAGTGCTTCGCGGCTAATATAATCTTTTTTACTTTCAGCAAGTTTGATCGCATCTTTTAGATCAACCAATGAATCTAGTTCAAAACTCATATTGCAGGCAATCATTTCTTCGCTGTTTTCGCCAATGCGTAAACGGCCAAGATCTTGAAGATTAGGTAAGCCTTCTAAAAATAAAATACGCTCAATTAAACGGTCAGCGTTTTTCATTTTTTGAATCGAGGTTTTGTAATCGGCTTTGTCTAATACGCTAAAACCAAAATCTTTAAACATACGGGCATGCAAAAAATACTGGTTAATAGCGACTAATTCATTTGCCAATATTTTATTTAATGCAGCAAGAACGTCTTTATCGCCTTTCATAATTTAGCTCCTATTCGCCCATTTGTGATTGGTGATAGTTTTGGCTACCAATTTTATCAATCAAACCGAGTTGTTGTTCAAGCCAGTAAACGTGATCTTCTTCGGTATCAAATAATAGCTTTTCAAGGATCTCACGTGACTGATAGTCTTTTTCTTGCTCACAGACTGCAATTACTTCTTTAACACACTCAACGACTTCAAGTTCTAGGGTTAAGTCATTTTGCATCATTGATTTAACGTCATGACCAATAATAAGATCGCGGCGTTTGGTCATGTTTGGTACGCCTTCGAGGAATAAAATACGCTTAATTAACCAATCAGCGTGATCTTTTTCTTCTTCCATTTCATGATTAAGGCGTACATAAAGTTTATCTAAACCCCAATCATCGTACATACGTGAGTGGATAAAATATTGATCGATTGCTGCAAGTTCATTTGCAAGCAGCGTGTTAAAGCTGTCGATAACTTTTTGATTACCTTTCATAATGGCCTACCTTGAAATTAATAATAGCGACAAGTTTAGTGTAAAATCACAAAATTGCAAGTATTTTCCTTTTAAATCATATGGTTAATATTGCGTGTGATTCTCGTTTAAGTTTGCATTGTTGGTTGCTTTATGAACAGATTGCTATTTATATTTAAGGTTTAAGATTAAAGGTGAAATTAAGAGGGGCTCGTTCATTGCACAGCACAATGAACGAGTTGAATGATGCTTAAAATTTATATTTAACGCCAACTGTTGCTGTTGTTCCTAAACCTTTGATGTTGTAGCCGCCGAATGTATATGACTGAGCACGGGCTGGAAAGTAATCTTCGTTAAATAAGTTTTCGATACCTGCAAACCCTTGCCAGTTATCAGCAAATTGATATTGGCCAGTTAAGTTAAAAATATTATAACTTTCGACAGGGCCCTGATCGCCCACATATTTGCCATCGTCATTTGCTGCAAAGCGTTTTCTATCACCGACATACAGATAACTTAATGTCAGTGACATAGCCTCACTCGGTCGCCAGTTTAGGTTAGCAGTCGCTTTTGGTGGGCTGATCTGTTTAGAGCCTAAATAAACATCTGCTTCGGTGTTTTTACCTTCAACATAGCTATACGTTGCCAGTAATTTTAGGTTTGCAGAAATGGTGTAATCTACCAGTGTTTCGTAGCCCCAAATTTCCTGTGGCGCTCTTACTGGCTCATATACGCCGGTCACTTCATTAAATTTATTGGTTGTGCCAAGTTCAGAAGTACTGCGATAGGCGGCAACTTCAATACGAACATTATCAAACTGTGAATTAAAACCAATTTCATAGTTATCGATGATCGAGGCTTCAGTTTGGATCTGTCCGATATCATTCACCGTGGCAGCACGCAGCAGACGACCAATGTCTGAAATATCAGAGCCTTGTGAGTAGCTCAAAAATGGGCTGAATTTTTCATCAAGGTTGTACTTGATCCCGATATTATAGGTTGTAGCATCGTAATCAATGGTGTCACCTTTAACGTTAATAGGCACTGAGCACTGAGTTGGCGTTTTACATAGTTTAAGTGTGCGGTAATCGTCTACGGTTAAATCAATGCTCTCTTTGCGAACACCAGCTTTGACGATAAGATCATCAGCAATTACCCACTTGGTTTGTAAAAAGCCGGCAACACTTTGCATATCCATCTCTGGAACCCAGATACGGCCGTCAACAAGTGGCTGCGAGGTTACATCGGTTAATGCATCGATACCATAAATAAATGAGGCTTCAATAGAATCAAAATCTATTTGGGTATTAAAAGTTGCCCGTGCACCTTTTTTCTCTGATCTGATAATTGACTGGCCGCCGTCATAATTTTCGCCTTGATTAGCAAGATTTGGGGAGAAGAAAAACACGTTTTCTATATCTTGCATGTAAAGATCTAAAGTCATTTGGGTGTTCTCAAATAGCGCGTAGTCTGTGTACTTTAGGGTGATGTTTTCGTTGCCTTCGGGGCCTTGTGGTTTACCTTGTTTTTGTAATTCTGGTGGTACATGGATTGCGTAGGTTTTTTCGCCTAAGCTCATATCGCCCACAACATCACCGAGGTCAGTTTTTTGCTGCGAACTGAAGTAGTTATAACTAAATTGTAGCTGTTTTTCGTCATCAAAATCATAGCCCAATTTAGTAAAGTAGTTTTGTGTAACTGCGTCGGATAACCCATATTGTAAACCGAGTATGTCACCCTTAGCATCGCGTTGTACGCCATTTTCTTCATAGCTGGCAGTAACTAAATAGCTAAATTTGTCAGCACGGCCATTTATGGCTGCTGATAGCCTAGCACCGGCACTTTCCTCAAGTTTTACCGCACTAAAACGACTCGATAAACTTATTTCACCTTCGGTTTTACCATCACTTTTTGCTTGTTTAGTGATGTAATTAATAATACCGCCTGATGCACCGTTACCGTAGATAGAGGTGGCACCTTTGATCACCTCAATACGACCGATGGCACTTGGGTCGAGGCTCTTTATACCTAAAGAGCCATTACGCAGCGGGGTTGATTGCGGCACGCCGTCAATCATTATCAAAGGAGCGCGACCGCGCAGCGTTTGCCCTGTATTACTCGAACTACCTGTATCAGGAGCAAGGCCTGGCACCATTTGCGCAAGTAAGCTTTGTAGCTCTGGATTTACTTTTAAATGCTCTTCGATTTGCTGTTGATTGATAATGGTAATTGATGCGGGAACCTCATCAATACTTTCAAAAATACGGCTACCAGAGACAACCACACGCTCCATTTGTGCATCGGTTAATTGCTTTTTATTGATTACTTCATCGGCAAAAGTGGCAGTGCTTATAGCGAGGGCTAATAAAGTGAAAGAGGTTTTAAACATGAAGATCCTTTACGGCTATATAATTATGAAATATTACTGTTTTTATTGATGCAATAATAAGTGTAAAGAAGTGTAAAGGCAAGGGTATTGATAGTTATTATCAATTGCATTTTATTTTTTTTGCTATTCAAAAAAGTTAAACATCAGCATTATGCTTGCACAAAAAGCTAACCAAAGCGGTGCACTTGCCTGATATTTTCCGACATTAAAAATTTGATAACAAAAACCAATAAGCAGCAGTAGCTCAATAAGTAGCTGGAGCGGAAAACCCACAAAGGCATAAATGAGTCCTACCACGGAGAGAAAGCTACTACCTGATAGTTTACTCAAGGTGCCAGTAAAAAACTCGGCTATTATAAAAAAACATAGGTGGTTGATTATAAATAATAATAGAACACTTCTCATTGCTCCCGCCCTTATGTTTTTCCTGTTGTACTAATAAGTGATTAATTTAATGTAATTGGTACGATTAATTTTAGGATCTAAAATAGGAAAAATAAAGCGACGTCACTTGTTTGATGTATGAGTTGCCACAAGGCTAAAAAGTATATTTATAATGCCGCTTATACCAAAAGTAACCCCCGCTGATAGTAAAAAAAGCAGGTAGTAGTGCAATCAATAGCCATAACATTTGCACTAGAAAACCGGCAAAATCACCAATATGAAATTTGTATTTAAAATTCCACGCGCGAGTTGTGAGGTTGGCCTTTGAGGCATCGTAAGATTGCAGTACTTGACCGGTGTATTGATCGGCCCATACCCAACTATAAGCATGACTTTCATCAGGGTTTCTTACTCTAAGGGCAACTGGGTCGCTGGCTTTTTTAGGTAAATAGATACGAAATAATTCAGCCTCAGGAAATACGGCTAATGCGTTTTGTATAGCCACTGCAAAGTTATCGCCATTGATTATATTTGGCACTTCGAGTTCCGGTGCTGTAGGGCGTGTCTCTACATTATTTTGTGTTACAAATTCAAGCACTGCTTTGGTCTCGTCTTTCCAGTGAAATGCCATACCAGTAAAGGCAATTAAAATAAGAGGGATAAACAGATACATGCCAATTACTGTATGGAGTTGGTAAAGCAAAATACGTAATTTAGCCTTGGGTTTTATCACTAAACGTTTCAGGCGATTTTTAGGTTTAAGCCACATGTATACGCCGACGAATATATTGATAATAAAAATTAACGCACAGATAGAGACCCAATTGCGCAGCGGCTTTTTACCATCTGCATCTTGGTATAATAGCCAACGATGAACGGCCATGGTAAAGCCATACAGTGTACTGTAATAATCATATTTGAGCAGTACTTGCCCAGTGTATGGATTAACGCTGATATAGTTTTTATCAGCAAGCTGGGCTTGCCATGCAACAGTGGGTTGCTGCTCTGGCATAAGTAAAGTGACAGTTTGTTTTGAGTGAACAGCCAGCGTATTAATAAGCACCGGATAAGCCAATGGTGTTGATTGCGGAGTTACTGTCCAATATTGCGGATGAATGATTTGCTGAATATCTTTTGCGTAAATTAAAATAGCGCCGCTGATGCTCAAACAGATCAAAAACAGCCCACTAACTAATGTCAGTATTAAATGAGTACGGCGTAACCACAGCTTTAACAACACAGACATCCTATGATATATAAAGATGTGATGATAAATGAGAACGCAAGCTGTTTTCAATAAAAATCCAATTAAATGCAATTACAGCCAACAACTTGGGCAATAGTAAGTAGCATATTGATAAGCCATATATACTAAATGAGCATGGCTGAATTAGCCTGCAGCATAAAGTTGGCACCTGTGGTAAGCGGCTAAGTACTTCTCAGTAAGGAAAAGATGTGTTAAATTAGCTTGGAAATCGTTTAAAGGATGTATTGCTTGAAGCAATTAGTGTTGTTAATTTTAGCGTTTGTACTACTTCAGCCTGTGCTGGATAGTTTTGATGTGGCTGATCATAACACTGCTATTAATGTAACCTCGCAATTATTATATCAACAAAGTCAATTAGACGAACACTGCTCTATCAATAACGATCATGACACCCACCGATTGCAGCATCAGCAATTAAGCCAAGCTTTAGCTGATAACGCTGATGATGCGCATTGTCATGTATGTCATATTCCCGCATTTTTTACAGAGCCGTGGCAGCAGCATGTTAATTTACCAAGCTACGACATTATTAGTTTGAATGCCCCAGCATTTGATTCACGTCTACTTATTCCTGATCTACGCCCTCCAATTACTCACTTACTAAGTTAATTTTTAGCTGGCCAACATAATGGTCACCGATTTATTTAGTAAGAGTATATGTTATGAATTTACACAAACCATTTGGGTTTGCTTGTCTGTGTGCCACTGTATTAGCTGCACCACTGGCTCTGGCTGCGCCAACGCATAATACCGGCGACTTAACCTGGTTGTTGTCGCAATTAAAACAACACCCTAATTTACAGGCTGATTTTCAGCAGCTGCAAAGTGCCACTGCGTCTGTGCGAGCCGCAGGGCAATCTCTATATAATCCAAACCTTGAGTCGAGTATTGAAAAAGAAGGCAATGCTAATAACTTTACTCTTGGGCTGAGCCAAACACTTGATATTAATGATCAACAACAGGAACAACATAGTGCGGCGCAACTCACATTGGTTGCGCAGCAGCAGCGTTTGCAATTAACATATTTACAATTAGTTGAACAAACCCTGATTGCGCTTATTAATTGGCGCAGTAGTAAAGCAGTTTTTCAGTTAGCACAACAGCAAGAGCAGCAACTAGAGCGTTTAGTTACCGTGGTTAAGCGCCGTCGAGCGGCCGGAGAAGTCGGGTTGCTGGATGAACAATTAGCGTTGTACTCACTATCAGAAATTTTAAATCAAACCGCCCAACAAGCCAGTGCTTATGCAGATGCTAAATTAGCCGTGCAGGCACTGTTACCAACGTGGCGCGAAGGTGGGCCGTTGACACCTGAACAGTTACTCAGTGGTATTAAACTCAATTCAGATACTGAAAGTGTGATCCGACATCCACAACTTTTGCTGGTGAAATCACAATGGCAACAACAGCGTCAGCAAGTAAAGGTAATCAAAGCAGAGCGAGCCGTCAAACCAACCATTGGGCTTGTTGCAGGTAAAAGTGGTGATGATAACCTTGTCTCTGTAAGTTTTTCTATGCCGCTGAATATAATGAATAGTTTTAGTGATGAATATCAAGCCGCTGAATTTATGACGATGTCAAAAGAAGCTGAATATCAAGCTTTAAAGCGCACCATGGCGTTTCAAGCGCAAGCCAGTAAAGAGGTGATGCAAGCGTACGCTCAGCGCGTTAAACGTTGGCAGACGATTAATCAAGCAAATGCAGATAGTAGCCTTGCATTGATAGAGCAGCAATGGCAAAGCGGTGATATTAGTACTGCTGAGTACCTAACTATGCGCCAGCAGCGTATTTCAGGATTACTTGCTGGCATTGAAATTGTTCAAAAAAGTCAACTAGCAAGCGTTAATTGGTTAACGCAAAGTGGGCAACTTAGTCATTATATTTCTACCTTTACGGATCCCCTAACTGATGGAGCTGCACTATGACGCGCTTAAAAATTACTTTTTCTGCCCTTGTATTAATGTTTGCCAACGTGGTACAGGCAGCCACATCTACACCGCAAGATGTTGAACACACCAAATCAGGCCATGATCACAGTGAAGCACAATTACAAGTTATGCATGTGCATGAAGCTGATGAAGCTCCTCACGAGAATGAACAAGCTATTTCGGATCCGCAGCCAGAGCACGACGAGCAAGCTAGTGGGGTACGCTTAACAGAAACACAAATGCGTTTAGCAAAAGTGCAGATCAGCCCATTAGTGAAGCGTACTTATCAATCGCAGTTGTATGCCCCTGGTGAAATCAAAGCTAATGGTTATAGCAGCTATGTGTTGTCGCCACGGGTAGATTCAATTGTGGTGAAACGTCACGCAACCTTAGGGCAACATATTAAAGCAGGCGCACCGTTAGTGACTTTATTTAGTGCCGAGGTCGCCAGTGCGCAAACCACTTATCGGTTAGCTAAGGCGCAGTGGCAGCGGGTGCAAAAAATGGGTAAAGGCACTGTGAGCGAAAAACGCTTACTCACAGCTAAGGCTGAATATGAAGTGGCGCAGAGCCAGCTGGTGGCATTTGGTTTATCGGCTAAAGCGATTGCGCAAAGTGCGGTCAGTCCAGCGGATAAACTGGGTGAGTACACATTATTTGCTGGTACGTCAGGAGCTGTGCTCAGTGATAATTTTGCGCAAGGGCAGCGGGTCGATGCAGGCATTGAACTAATGCTGATTGCTGATGAAAGCCTACTGTGGGTTGAGGCGCAATTGTCGGCAAATCAGACCATTGATATTGATAGAGGCACAATAGCGCAAGTGAAAGTGAATCAAGTCACATACCCGGCCAAGGTGATCCAAGAAGCACACACGATAGATCAGATCACTCGTTCACGGGTTGTGCGTTTAAGTGTGCAAAACAGTCAGCATCAATTGCACTCAGGGATGTTTAGTGACGTGTATTTTGAATTTTCAACTGAGCAACCAGTGTTGGCAGTACCAGAGCAAGCTCTACTTAGGAACCCCGATGGTGATTGGGCGGTATATGTGCAAGATGAAGATGGTGAACTTATAGCAACTGAAATTGAGCGTGGCCGACGGTTTGGTCAGTTTCGTGAAATTAAAGGATTGGCTGAGGGCACTAAAGTCGTTACTCAAGGGGCATTTTTTGTTGTATCAGAACAAGCAAAAGGCGGCTTTGATCCGCATAACCATTAGGAGCTGACACTATGTTTAATAAAATAATAGATAGTGCGATTGCTAATCGACTACTGGTTTTACTGACTCTTTGTGTATTAATTGTTACCAGTGTTGTAGTGATCCCAAAACTCAATCTTGATGCTTTTCCTGATGTAACCAATGTGCAAGTGGCTGTTAATACCGAAGCACCCGGTTTGGCTGCTGTTGAAGTTGAGCAGCTGATCACTTACCCAATTGAAGCGGTCATGTATGCATTGCCTGATGTAGAGCAAGTTCGTTCGATTTCTAAAACGGGGCTTTCAGGAGTTACTGTAGTGTTTAAAGAAGGGGTGGATATCTATTTTGCCCGGCAATTGGTATTTGAGCGTTTGCAAGCCGCGAAAGAACTGATCCCGGAAGGGATTGGTTTGCCAGAAATGGGGCCGAATACCTCAGGACTCGGGCAGGTTTACCAATACTTATTAACGGCATCGCCTGAGTCTGGCTTGGACAGTATGGCACTGCGCAGCTTAAACGATTGGATTGTAAAATTACTGATATTACCTGTGGATGGGGTGACAGAAGTATTGTCGTTTGGTGGCGATGTTCGTCAATACCAAGTAAATCTTAACCCAAATAAGTTATTGGCTTATCAGTTAGATCAGCAGCAAGTTGTGAGCGCACTTGAAGAAAACAATACCAATGTAGGTGGTTGGTATATGAACCGTGGCCAGGAACAGTTAGTTATTCGTGGTACAGGTTGGTTTAATGCCGGCAAACAAGGACTGCAAGAAATAGCTCAAACCCCATTAAAAACCATTAATGGCACAGTGATCACCATTGCCGATGTGGCTGAGGTGATGCTTGGCAGTGAAATTCGCCAAGGCGCGGCGACCATGAGTAAAAAAGATGCCGATGGTAATATTACATCGCTGGGCGAAGTGGTGACGGGGGTAGTATTAAAGCGTATTGGTGCAAATACCAAGCAAACCATTGACGGAATCACCGCTCGTATTGCAATGATCAATCAAGCGCTGCCGGATGGGGTAACGTTTGAACCGCTGTATGACCAAGCTGATTTGATCACCAAAGCGGTTGATACTGTGGTGGATGCATTGCTATTAGCATTTATATTTATTGTGATTGTACTGGCGTTGTTTTTAATGAATCTACGCGCCACATTATTAGTTTTATTATCGATCCCAATTTCAATCGGCTTAGCGCTTAGTGTGATGGTGTGGTTTGGACTCTCTGCTAACTTAATGTCACTCGGTGGGATTGCCGTGGCAATTGGTATGCTGGTTGATGGCTCTGTGGTGATGGTGGAAAACATTTTTCGCCACTTAACTAATAATACTGATGCTAATCACTCACCAGCTAAATTGATCACTATGGCGGCTAAAGAAGTTGCCAGGCCAGTATTTTTTGCTGCACTCATTATTTTAGTGGTGTTTATGCCGCTGTTTAGTTTTGAAGGCGTAGAAGCAAAATTATTCCAGCCAATGGCTATAAGTATTATGTTAGCTATTATTGCCGCTGTAATTGTTGCGCTAACGATCGTGCCAGCAATGGCAGTGTATTTATTTTCTAAAGGTGTCACTGTTAGGCGCAGTGTATTACTTGAGCCGTTAGATAAAACGTATCAAACATGTTTACGCTGGGCAATGAACGCACGAAAAACGGTGATCTCTCTAGCGGGAATATTAGTGCTCATTGCTGGTGCCCTGTTACCACAACTAGGCACTGAGTTTGTGCCAGAGCTTGAAGAAGGCACTATTAACTTACGGGTAACATTAGCACCTTCGGCGAGTTTGGATACGGCTTTAATGGTCGCTCCTAAGGTGGAAGCGATATTATTGGCCTTTCCTGAAGTTGAGTATGCGCTTAGCAGAATTGGTCGCCCAGAAGTCGGGGGCGATCCAGAGCCAGTTAATAATATCGAAATTTACTTAGGTTTGAAGCCTGTAAGCGAGTGGCAATCTGCTGAAAGCCGAGCGCAACTGCAAGTGTTAATGGAGACAAAGCTGGAGCAATTCCCAGGTTTATTGTTTAACTTTTCACAGCCGATAGCCACGCGGGTGGATGAGTTACTATCTGGGGTGAAAGCGCAATTGGCGATTAAGCTGTTTGGTGCTGATTTAGATGTGTTAGTCGCTAAAGGGCAGCAAATTGAGCAAACTGTAAAAGGCGTTGCTGGCGCTAAAGATGTGGCAATGGAGCAAATTGCTGGTGAAGCACAGTTAGTGATCAAACCGAATCGCTTAGCGCTTTCGCGTTATGGGCTTTCAGTGGGTGATTTAATGTCGATAGTGCAAGATGGTATTGGCGGCACTGCGGCAGGGCAAATTATTAATGCCAATGAGCGCTATGATATTTATGTTCGCATTGGGGCTGAGTTTCGTGACAGCCCTGAAGCGATTGCTGATTTACGGTTATCATCACCGACAGGTGCCGTGGTTAGGGTTGGAGATGTCGCAACGGTTAATATTGAATCTGGTCCGCCACAAGTGCGCCGTGATGATGTTCAGCGCCGAGTAGTGATCCAAGCAAATGTACAAGGGCGCGATATGGGCTCTGTGGTTGCGGATATTCGTACTGCCATTGGTGAGCAAGTTGATTTACCGCCAGGTTATGGTATTAGTATTGGCGGCCAATTTGAAAACCAACAACGGGCGCAGCAGCGTTTATCTATCGTGGTGCCTATTTCGTTGGCTTTGATCGCATTACTTTTGTATTTTGCATTTGGCTCGATAGGCCAAGCGATGTTGATTTTAGTGAATGTGCCATTAGCGGTGATTGGTGGTGTGGTTACGCTTTACGTATCAGGGCAATATTTATCAGTGCCAAGTTCGGTAGGTTTTATTACCTTGTTTGGGGTGGCCGTTCTCAATGGTGTGGTGATGGTTGAGAGCATTAATAACCGTGTGAAAAGCGGTGATAGTTTAGATACAGCGGCATTTAATGGTGCACTATCTCGGCTACGACCCGTACTAATGACGGCATTAACCTCGGCACTTGGTTTGCTACCCATGTTAATTTCAACCGGTATCGGAGCTGAAATCCAAAAGCCATTGGCAACGGTGATTGTAGGTGGCTTGTTTACCGCAACATTTTTGACTTTATTTGTATTACCAGTGCTTTACACAAAATTTAGTCAACAGTTTTATCGCGTTAATGGACATCGTAAATAGCCCAGTTATGCTAGCTATACAAGGTGTATCAGTATTAAATAATGCAGTAATAAATAAGAGAACTTATGACAGACCAAAAAACGATTACTTTAAGAGATGCGCAGCCTTCGGATGCTGCTACTATTTTGCACTTTATTACCGAGCTGGCAATTTATGAAAAAGAGCCTGATGCGGTTAAAACCGATGAACAGGCGATTTTAAAAACTCTGTTTAGTGACGGCGCAACAGCGCATAGTTTGATTTGTTTTGAAGGCGATACGCCAATTGGCTTTGCAGTGTACTTTTACAATTACTCGACGTGGCTTGGTAAGAATGGCCTGTACCTTGAAGACTTATATGTTAGTCCAGATAGCCGTGGCAAAGGCGCAGGAAAAATGATCATGCAACATTTGGCACGTCAAGCTATCGCAAAAGACTGCGGCCGTTTTGAGTGGGTGGTACTTGATTGGAATCAATCGGCAATAGATTTTTATAATAGTATGGGAGCTGAGCCACAAAATGAGTGGATTATCTATCGATTAACAGGGCAAGCATTAATTGATTTTTCCGAGACATAATAATATATAAGTATAAATAAAAATCATTTGCATTTAATTGTTTGGGTGTGTAAATTAATCACATCATTTAATTTTGTGTAGGTGATTTTTATGCCACAACTTCAGCGTACCACTGTCGCAGAACTTCCATGTGTTGAGCAGGCTCTGAGTCCTTGGCAAGCTAATATTATGGCTGGTAACTACGCTTTTGAACGAGGTGCTTTACTCGAGGCTAGAGACAAATACACAACTGCACACACTTTGGCCTCACACCTTTTAAGTCAATTTAGTCAAGCCACAATATGCCAATCCGTACTCACTGCGATTGAACATTGCTGCCCTGCATTGGTTGTTGCGGCGCATAACCTAGCCGACACTTACCGCGCAATGAATCAAACAGAGCAAGCCTGTCAGTGGCTATGCGATGTACATATCACCTTGAGTCACTTAATTCTGCACCCATGTAATACAGTACGAACGGTAGTGGTTCATCATCACCATAAAACGTATCTTGAGCTAGTACATTTTGCCAAGGTGCATAATCATCAACCTCATTTGATTGACAGAATAAACCAAACATTAAGTTATACACCCGATCAACATATTACCTTGCATTGAGCAATCAACCCTATGCCCCTAAGGAGCAATCATGGCATTTACATTACCCGCTTTACCTTATGATTATGCAGCATTAGAGCCACATCTTGACGCTCAAACGATGGAGATCCACCATACATTGCATCATCAAACATATATTAATAAAGCCAATGCGGCACTTGAAAGTAGTAGCTATGCCAATACCGATGTTGATGAGTTACTACGTAATATTGAGTCACTGCCAAGTGAGCTGCAAAAAGTAGTACAAGAACACGCTGGCGGACACGCAAACCATTCATTGTTTTGGACAGTAATGAGTCCCAACGGGGGAGGGCAACCAACTGGCGAGTTATTAACTGCCATAACTGAGCAACTTGGCGGCTTTGTCTCATTTAAAGACGCATTTACCGCCGCAGCGGTGAGCCGTTTTGGTAGTGGCTGGGCGTGGCTAAGTGTTAATAAAGATAACCAACTTGTGGTGGAAAGTAGTTTAAATCAAGACAGTCCATTAATGCACGGCAACACGCCGATTTTAGGTTTAGATGTGTGGGAGCACGCTTATTATCTGAAATATCAAAACCGCCGTCCTGAGTATATCGCAGCATTTTATAATGTTATTAATTGGGCTGAAGTTGAGTGTCGTTATTTAGCTGCTATCAGTAAATCAATCAGCAACTAAAGGTTGAGTGCCGAAAATGGCTAGTAAACTGTGTTTTTTCACGTACTCTATCAGCAGATGTATAGTTAAGAGCACTTTATGGATACTAGCCATTGGCAACTTGCCAGACAAAGCCGCGACCATCGTTTTGATGGACACTTTTTCATCGGTGTTAAAAGCACCGGTATTTATTGTCGGCCAATTTGCCCTGCCCCTACTGCAAAAGAGCAAAACGTAGAATACTTTCAATATGCCCATAATGCTGCCCAGGCTGGATTTCGCCCGTGTATTCGTTGTCGCCCAGATAGCGCCCCTGGCAGTAGCGCATGGCAAGGAGCAAAAACCACAGCGCTGCGAGCCAAACAGTTAATAGATAGTGACTTAACTCAGCAGCAAAGCTGTGAACGCTTAGCAGAACGACTAGGGGTGAGTAGCCGCTATTTAAGGCAACTGTTTCAACAACATTTTGGTATCTCAGTGACCCAGTACCGATTATTTAACCGCTGTCATTTTGCGAAAAAATTATTGCAAGAAACAAGTTTATCGGTATCCCAAGTGGCGTTTGCGGCGGGCTTTAACAGTATTCGTCGCTTTAATGATGCGTTTTTACAGCAGTTACATATTTGCCCATCAAAAATGCGTGGGCAGCACAGCACAAAACATGCGGTGTTGACGCTTAAATTACCTTTTCGGCCCCCTTATAATTGGGTTGCGTTGCAGCAATTTTTAGCTAAGCGGTTAATTTCACCTCTTGAGTGGCTTGGCGAGACACATTATGGTCGCAGCTTTAAAAATCAGCATTGCCAAGGCCAGTTTACGGCTGAGTTTGTAGAGTACAAACATCATTTTTTAGTCAGCATTGATATTGATCAGCCGCGCTTTTTACAGCCTATTTTAAGTGAAATTCGCAGAGTGCTCGATTTAGATGCCGATACTACGCAAATCGAACAACACCTAGCAACTCAGCTTCAAGGGGCAATTGTGTTAACCCAAGGGCTGCGGTTACCGGGTATTTGGTCGGTATTTGAGGCGGGAATTCGAGCGGTGCTTGGCCAACAAGTCAGCGTGACTGCTGCACGTAATTTAGTGACTCAGCTGGTGGCGGAATTGGGCGCACAAGATGGCGAGCGAGTGTATTTTCCAACCCCAGAGGTAGTGGCGAACAGTGAGCTGGCATTTTTTAAAATGCCTCAAGCGCGAAAAAATGCATTGCGTAATTTAGCGCAATTTTGTGCCGATAACCCTGATTGCCAACAGCTTGATCAATGGCTGCCACTCAAAGGGATAGGACCTTGGACAGTAAACTATGCAAAATTACGCGGCCAAAGTCAGCCCGATATTTTATTAGCGGGAGATTTAGGCGTAAAGAAAGCGCAAGCGGGGGCAAAACCATTTAACGATGAGATGTGCGCACCATTTCGCTCCTATTTAACTTTTCAACTATGGCAGCAGCTAACATGAGTATTATCCAAACACGTATTCCCAGCCCCATTGATGACATTATTATTCAAGGTAACCAACACGGAGTGAGTTATGTGGGCTTTTACCCGGTTATAGAGTGCCCAGAAATCCCATTTACAAAGGTTGAGCAGCCATATATTTTAAACTGTGCTGCGCAGCTTAATGACTACTTTGCAGGCAAGCGAACAACCTTTGATGTCACTCTAGCCACTGATGGCACTGCTTTTCAACAAGCGGTATGGCAAGCGCTCACCGCTGTACCATTTGGACAAACACAAAGTTATTCTGATATTGCTCATGCACTCAATAATCCCAAGGCGGTTCGTGCAGTGGGGGCTGCTAATGGTAAAAACCCAATCAGTATTATTGTGCCGTGTCATCGTATTATTGGTGCCAATGGTAAATTGACCGGCTATGCGGGTGGGCTAGAGCGCAAGCAGTGGTTACTAGAGCACGAAGGGATCATCTAATTTTTTTGGGTTAGTTACTAAACAATTCATTTTTTCGGTCTACACTTTAGATAAAACGTCTAGGGATCAAGATAAAATGAAACAAAATAAACGTGTTAGGGATAATTTATTGGCGTTCTCGATGCTCAGTAGCGGGTGTAGTTTGCTATCTACAGCGGCAATTGCTAACGCAACTGAACTAATTTTTTGTTATGAAGATAAAACTGTCGCGCCGATGTTTTTAGCGCAAAGCAATGAAATGTTAGGTACTCAACCAGAAGCATCGCTAAAAATCCTACAAAATCTTGATAATACACTTTCACAACTGTCTATTCGTTATCAGCGTAAAGCTTGGCTAAGCTGTTTAAATGATCTGCGTACTAATAAAGTGAATGCGGTTATTGCTAGCTATCGGCCTGAACGAACTAAATTTGCCCAATACCCAATGGCTGGCTCTCAGCAACCGGATCCGCGTTTTGCCGTGAGTGAATTTGGCAGTTGTCTGATCGGCGGAAAAAAATTTCATCAGCAATGGCAAAGCCGTGAAGTCTTTCAGACGAGGGCTTTTACATTAGCTATTGCGAATGGTTATGACTTAGGTAAGGCATTACATCAAGAGCCTTTTTTTGTTCAACATACTTCCTCAGTCGAAAAAGCGGTGGAGTTGATCAACCGTGGTGTCGTTGATGCTACGCTTGACGTGTGCCAAGTTGGCGATCGGAAAGTGTCAAACTACCGGTATAAAACAGCCCAAGTACAGGCAATTTATCCCCCACTTGAAAAAGCTCAAGGCTATTTGCTTTTTTCTAAGCAATTTTATCAACAGCATAAAGTGCTTAGTCAACGCATTTGGCAAACCATCGCCGCACAAGATAATGCTAAGCTGTATGTTGAATACTTAAACAAAACTAACGACTAAGTTAAGGCCGTCAGTAGCAGACGCAGTTGAGTAACGGTTTTGTAGCATGGGTAAAAAAGGTGATGTTCAATCAAGATTAAGGTAGCATTAGCGCACTTTTTTCAGGGTAGGCATTTTCATGGCTCAGCTGTACTTTTATTATTCTGCAATGAATGCAGGTAAATCTACCACGCTTTTACAATCGGCATTTAACTATCGCGAGCGCGGCATGGAGCCAGTTATTTTAACAGCTGCTTTAGATGATCGTGCCGGTGTTGGTAAGGTATCTTCTCGAATTGGTTTACAAGCTGATGCACATATTTTTGATGCTGACAAAGATGTTTTTGAACTGATCAAACAGCTTAATAGCGACCAAAAACGCCACTGTGTGCTAGTGGATGAATGTCAGTTTTTATCACGCCAGCAAGTAATGCAACTGACCGATGTGGTGGATGAACTAGGTATTCCTGTATTGTGCTATGGCTTGCGCAATGACTTTAAAGGTGAACTATTTAGCGGCTCACAGTACTTACTGGCGTGGGCTGATAAGCTGGTTGAACTTAAAACCGTGTGTCATTGCGGTCGCAAAGCAAACCACGTATTGCGTACTGATGAGCAGGGTAATGCTATTGTCGACGGCGCTCAAGTGGAAATCGGCGGCAACGATCGCTATGTATCAGTATGCCGCAAACACTATAAAGCTGCGTTAAACATACAGCGTCGTAGTTGACGCTGCTATAAATTGCTGGCAGATCTCTTGGCGAGTTTGTTGATCAAAATAACTCCACGCAATAAAGCGGCTCACTTTGTGCCCTTGTGCCATTTCAATGATTTTAACCTCAGCCACAGGGTGTTTTTTTAATTGTGCTTGTAACGTGGCTAAGTTTTCTTTTTTTGAAACTAAAGAAGTAAACCACATACACTGCTCAGCAAATAGTGCACTTTCATCGATCATGGTACAAATGAATTGCGCTTCGCCACCCTCACACCACAACTCATTATGTTGCCCACCAAAATTTAAAGTTGATTTTGGGGCTTTGCCTAAGTTTTTCCATTTCCGCTCGCTACTTTGAGCCGCTAGTTGTTCACTGGCATGAAAAGGAGGGTTACACAATGTAATATGAAAAAGCTCTTTCGCATTTATCACCCCCTGAAAAATATGCTGTGATTGCTTTTGTAGCTTTACGGTAATTTTGCGATTATTAAATTCTACGATTTGTTTGGCTAATTTTACAGCGCTTGGATCTATATCTGAGCCTGTGACGCTCCAGTTATATTCATGACTTGCTAGTAAAGGGTAAATTATGTTTGCACCCGTACCTATATCTAGCACTTTAACTTGTCTGCCTTGCGGTATAACGCCTTGATTATCGTTTGCTAGTAAATCGGCCAAGTAGTGAAGGTAATCAACGCGCCCCGGAATTGGTGGACAAAGGTTGTGTTCAGGTATATCCCAAAAATCAACGTTATAGTACGCTTGCAAAAGAGCTTGATTAAGCGCTTTTACAGCTTTTTTATCACTAAAATCAATACTTTTAGTACCATTGGGAGTAATCACGATATATGGTTTTAAAGTGGGTACTTGAATGCTTAGGTAGTCTAAATCATAGCCTTTGTTATGGCGATTTCGAGGGTGTAGTTTTGATTTTAATGGTGTTGATTTCATAACAAATAATTAGCTTAACAAACAAAAAAGTTATTTTACCAGAGAAACACATTGACGTGTGATCTTGTTTAAATTACTGGTGGGATGAGTTGTTTATGCATGGTGCTGTTGAAAATGGCAAAATATTTTATACGTATTCAAATAAGGGCTTAGTGCCTTTTTGGCTGAGCAAGGGTATGTGGCTCTGTTTATCGGTGATTGTATTAAATTATGCTTTGTGAAGTGTTAAGGCTATGTGAGAATAGCATTATGCGACTATATAAAGTTATTCACCGTGCTCCAATTCGAGTGGCAAAAATTACGACAAAACGCCAACAGTTGCGTGTCAAGCGCGCTATGGTGGCACTTAAAATTGCACTGGCACAGGAAAAACAAGAAACCAAAGAAATGCTCACAATTTATCGTCGCTACACCCAAGGAGATGTCAGTAAAGATGATTTACGAAAAGCCAACGCACAGTTTGTAGATATACTCAAAGGATTAGGGTTGGGGGTATTTGCGGTATTGCCCTTTGCACCGGTGACAATTCCCTTAGTAGTTAAGTTAGGGCAATTGGTTGGGGTTGATGTATTGCCAAGTTCATTCAATATGAACAAGTCACTCAAAGAGATTGATCAGCTGATTGTTGATGAAGAGCAGCAACACCACCACGTTGAAAAATCGGCAAAGTCAGACGTAAAACCACCTGTAAAAAAATAATGCCATGCAGTTTAAAGGATAGTCTTTATGCTATACCTTTTATATTGAGTTATTGATATGCTTGATCATCTTTATAATTTTAAACGAGTCATTTAATGAGTGCATTAATTCGTCATAGTTCTACGGGTATTCCTTTATCTTTTATTGTTAAAAATGACTTAGCTAGATGGCAATCCCAGCAGCCAATTTTTTTACAAAACTGGCTAAATAGCTGTGATTTTGCAAAACAAGGTTTCGCCTTGGTGGTCAATCCACAAAGTGGAGCACTAAGTCAGGTGTATTGTTTAGTTAATAGCGTTGATGACTTTTGGCTCGCGGGTGAATTAGCCACTAAACTGCCAGCAGGAATTTACCAAGTTCAAGAGTGTGAACAACAATTAGAACAGATTGCTCTGGGTTTTATACTTGGTGGTTATGAATTTAACGAATATAAAGCCAAAGGGGCTGTCAAAGCACAATTAGCAATAGCCGATGAGGCATTATTTGCGCGTATTACACGCCAAGCAAATGCGATTAACTTAGTGAGAGATCTGGTTAATACGCCTGCCGCAGACATGATGCCACAGCACCTATCACAAGTGATGGCTGATTTAGCGCACACTTACAATGGTCAATTCAATGAATGGATAGGGGATGAATTATTAGAACAAAACTATCCCACTATCCACATGGTAGGCCGCGCCAGTGAAAATAAACCGCGTTTACTTGATTTACACTGGGGCGCTAAAGATGCACCTTTGATCACCTTGGTTGGTAAAGGGGTTTGTTTTGACTCTGGTGGTTTAGATCTTAAACCAAGTTCAGGTATGCGCAATATGAAAAAAGACATGGGCGGTGCGGCTCATGTAATTGGTTTAGCACAATTAATTATGGCGGCAAATTTACCTATTCGTTTACGTGTGTTAGTCCCCGCTGTTGAGAATGCGGTATCGCGTAATGCATTTCGCCCTGGCGATGTTATTAAAACCCGTAAAGGAATTATGGTCGAAATCGATAATACCGACGCAGAGGGCCGTTTAGTGTTATGTGATGCACTCACGGAAGCACAAAATGACAATCCTGAGTTGATCATTGATTTTGCAACCTTAACGGGTGCTTGTCGTATTGCGTTAGGCACTGAGTTGCCAGGGTTTTTCTCAACTGAACGTGATGTTGCTAATGGCATTATTGACGCTGGTATTGCAGTAAGCGACCCCGTTTGGCAATTACCGCTTTTTGAGCAATATAAAAGTTTATTAAAAAGTGATGTTGCTGATATGGCTAACTGTTCAAGCACCCCATTTGGCGGTGCAATTACTGCTGCACTTTATTTAAAAGAATTTGTAGAGCCAACCACTCCATGGGTACATTTTGATGTAATGGCATGGAATATCCGCTCATTACCAGGTCGTCCAGTCGGTGGTGAAGCACTCGGTATTCGTGCCGTATTTAACTACTTACAAAGTCGTTTTAAGTAAATTTATTGAGCTTTGTGAGGTTATGCCCATAAAGCTCAAGCGGTAATCCATCAGGGATGGCAAAAAAGTAAACCGTTTACCTGTGTATTCATCAGTTCGAATCTCTTCCACCGTTACACCTTGGCTTTGCAAATACACTTTACTTTGCTCAATATTGATCACTGCCTTTGCAAGCTGCTACTGCGGGGGCCACTAACTCTAAACCGGTTTTATCACACGGCGGTAGCGCTGCATCACTCAGGCTGATTGGCGTGACGCGTTCACCCCATTTGATGTAACTAGCAGCCCAAGTTAATCCGGCCCCAAATGCTGCAGACATGATATTAGCATGTGGTTTAATTAATCCTTGCTCAACCGCTTCACATAATGCGATTGCAATAGTTGCTGCCGATGTATTGCCGTATTCGCCAATGTTAACCATTACTTTTTCATCCGGCACTTTTAAGCGATGTTGAATGGCTTGAATGATACGTAAATTTGCTTGGTGCGGTACAAGTACATCGATGTCATCAAGGCGTAAATTTGCTTGTGTGAGCACATCGTCGCAGGCTTCGCTCATGCCTTTTACAGCGCGTTTAAAGATCTCTCGCCCTGCAAACAATAAATCAGACGGCCCAATAGGCACATATTTATTTAAGTCACTACCAAAGTTAGTGATATGCAAGATATCACGGTCTTCGCTATCACAGCCTGTTTTTGTCGCGAGTAAACCCGCTGGCGTGTCTGCTGCTTCAAGTACTACGGCACCGGCGCCATCACCAAATAACACCGCACTGTCACGGCGATCCCAGTTTACATACCAGGTCATACGTTCAGCAGCAATGACTACTGCTTTTTTGATCATACCGGCTTGAATTTGTGCGGTCGCTGCTTGTATTGCATATAAAAAACCAGAGCACGCTGCATTGGTGTCCATAGCGGCTGCGCCAACTGCACCAATGTTTTTTTGTACTAATGAAGCTGTGTTTGCCACCATAGTTGAGGGCGTACATGTTGCTAGTAACACTAAGTCGATGTCTTTAGCATCAATGCCAGCACAGGCTATTGCATGTTTAGCTGCTACAGTGGCAAGCTCTGCAGTACTAACGTGGCTTACTCTACGGGCTTTGATGCCAGTGCGGGATGTGATCCATTCATCATTGGTATCAACTAATTGGCTAATTTCATCGTTGCTAATACGCGCTGGTGGGATACATTTACCCCAACCCGTTATGTGTGCGTAGGTCATAGTGTGCTCTCTTTAAGTGGTCAGACATGTGTCATCTATGTTTGATTTATACCAAAAATCCAGTTCTAAGACTAGTTTATAACTTAGCTTACGTCGTAAATAGTGGTAATTAAACGTAATTTAGGCTAATGGTAGTAGAAAAATGAGGTAAACATGAAACAAAAATTAATTACTATCTTGGCTGCACTGAGTACGACGATATGCTCTGCGGCGAGTTTTGCAACACAAACTCAGGTTATTTACGCAGGGTCAATGTTAGCAGGTGCTGGACAAACACTAGAAAAGCAACGCACTATTGTTATAGAAGACGCTATCATCACGCGCATCGAAAAAGGCTATGTGAGTGTTACCGATCTAGCATTGCCCGATGCAAAGATCATTGATTTAAAAAATCAATTTGTTCTGCCTGGATTAATTGATATGCACGTACATGTTACTTTTGAGCGTGACGCAAGTGCTAATCCACATCGCTGGATAACAGAATATGAGGCTGATTATGCGCTGCGCTCAGTTAAATATTTGCAGCGCACCCTTGCTGCGGGTTTTACCTCCGTGCGTGATTTAGGCAGTAGTTATAAAGTGATCTTTCCACTACAGCGTGCCGTTGAGCGTGGAGATATTCAAGGGCCACGTATTTTTGCTGCAGGAGATACAATTACCCCAACAGGCGGGCATGCTGATCTGCACGGTTACCGTAAAGATATTAGTGATGTGATAAGTGGGGGGTTAGGGGTGTGCGATGGTGCTGATGATTGTCGCCGCGCGGTTCGTGAAGTAATTAAATCAGGTGCTGATGTAATTAAAATTACCGCAACGGGTGGGGTGTTAAGTAATACCGCAGCGGGTGTCAATCAGCAGTTCACTGATCAAGAGTTGACGGCGATTGTTGATACTGCACATAACTTAGCGCGCAGCGTAACAGCCCATGCTCATGGTACATCAGGGATCAAAGCGGCATTACGAGCAGGTGTTGATTCAATTGAACATGGCTCTTACCTAGACAAAGAGACTGTAAAGTTATTTAAGCAACATAACGCTTATTTAGTGCCCACGTTATTGGCAGGCCAAACAGTTAGTCAAGAAGTACTCAGTAACCCAAATATGCCTGTAGCTATTGCCAATAAAGTACGCACTGTTGTACCAAATGTTGCAGCTTCATTTAAACTAGCATTAAAAAACAAGGTTAATATTGCTTTTGGTACAGATTCTGGCGTATCGCGCCATGGTAATAATGCTGATGAGTTTTTATGGTTAGTTAAGTATGGTATGACTGAAAAGCAGGCTATTATGTCAGCAACAGTTAATGCCGCTAAGTTACTCGGCGAACAAGACCGACTAGGGCAGTTGAGTGTTGGTAAACAAGCAGATATCATCAGCGTGAATGGCTCTCCTCTTGATGATATAACGACATTGCAAAATGTACAATTTGTGATGAAAGCGGGGCAGGTATATAAACACCAATTGTAGGATACAACATGGGCAGCAAAATCAAGGCATCATTGTTTAATCATTTGATTGACGCTGAGCGCCAACTATTAGATCCTGACGTTCGTCAATCTGAGCAGGCACTGGATGCCTTGCTTGATGACGATTTTATTGAAATTGCCGCCAATGGTACTGTATTTAATAAATATCAAGTATTAACGCGGTTACCTACGGAAGTCGTGCCGCAGTTTTATAATCAGCATTTTAAAGGCCGAATGCTTAGTGATGATATTGCCCAACTAAGTTATCAAGCGGCATATCGGCGCTCTGCGCGCGCTGAGTTTAACTATTCGTTACGGATGTCGCTATGGCGATTAACCGAAGGCCAGTGGAAAATGGTGTTCCATCAAGGAACGCCGTGTGCTGTGTTTAGTATCTCTATGGATGATGATTAGGTTAACCTTCTTTAATTAGGCATTTTTTTATTAGGTACTCTTTATTAGGTAGTTATGTATGGCGTTTTTAATGCGCACTGATCCTGCGATTAGCCGTTTACTGATGTTACGCAGTGGTGCAATTGCAATTCAATTATTGGCCGTTGTAGCAGGCTATTTTTTACTTGAGCACCAAATCCCGTTATTGCCTCTATTGGTAGTGATCTCCCTTGAAGCCGTATTCCAAATTTTAAGCGTGATTGCTTATCGTAATGTCAGTAAAGCGAAAGAGCTTGGGATGTTAATGCAGCTGACGGCAGATGTCTTGTTTTTAGCTGTTTTGCTGTCACTAAGTGGTGGCGCGACCAATGCATTTGTGTCGTTACTGTTATTACCTATAATGATTGCTGCGGTGAGTGTCAGTGCTCGCGGCTTAGCTTAAATTGCTGTATTAGCGATCACCGCTTATAGCGTGCTGCTATTTAAAATGCCTCAGCCCAGCATGCATCACATGCAAATGACCAGTCACTTTGTGGGAATGTGGGTTAACTTTGTGATCAGTGCCAGCGTTATTGCATTCGTTATAGGCACTATGAACCGTGCTCTGCATTCGCGAGAGCGTACCATTGCAACTGTGCGAGAAAAACAATTACGAGCAGAGCAGTTAGTCACACTTGATGGTGCAGCGGCACAAATCACTCATCAATTAGCCAGTCCAATCGCCAATTTACACTTGTTGTATGAAGAACTTATTGAGGATCAACCAGATAACGAAATTGTGAAAGACATGCAGCAACCGCTGTTGCAATGCACGCAGCAGTTAAAACAGTTTCGTACCCTGTCATCTGAACTACGCACACAAACGGTTGCAGCGACTGTATCGTTAAACACATTAGCTCAACAAATTAGCGATACAATGCTATTACAGTATCCCGATCAACAGCTTAATTGGCTAAATGCAGCGCCAGCTAGCTCGGTTACTAATGATGCTATGTTACTGCCAGCGATATTAAACTTGTTGCAAAATGCTGCTTTTGCCAATCAACAGGCCCAGCAACAAACACTGGAATTGAACTGGCAACAGACTCCAGATAACCCTAAAACAGTGAGTTTAGTTATACGTGATTTTGGTAAAGGATTTAGCGCCGCACAATTGGCAGAGTTAGGGGGGCAGTTAATGCCTAGTGAAACGGGGATGGGGCTAGCAGTTATGCTTTCAAATGTAACATTTGAGCGTTTACAAGGTTCTTTAACATTATATAATCACCCACAAGGTGGTGCGGTTGCCAAAGTACAATTAACCATTGACGAGCCACAAGTTGAGCCTGCATGCAGCTATTAATTATTGAAGATGATATTAATCTTGCCAATACGCTAGCGCGACGGCTAACCAAACACGGTTTTACATGTCTGCTAGCACATAATAAAGCCCAGGCGATCGGTGCAGCTAAAAACTTCGCACCGACACATATTCTGTTAGATATGAAATTAGCTGACGACAATGGTTTAGCTCTTATCGCACCACTGAGAGCCTTACTAACAGACGCACATATTGTATTGTTAACCGGCTTTGCTAGTATCGCCACGGCCGTAGAAGCTATGCGCTTAGGCGCAAATGATTATTTAACAAAACCCGTTGATATGCTCACCTTATTACGCTCATTAACAGGCACAATCGAGCCAATTACTGAGTTAGTTGCAGACGATATTGCAACTATGTCGCCAGAGCGTCTTGAGTGGGAACATATTCAACAAGTGCTGCATACTAATCAAGGCAATATTTCAGCAACTGCTCGGCAACTTAATATGCATCGGCGCACCTTACAGCGTAAGCTACAAAAAAAACCAGTTCAACAATAAATACTAGCGCAATAGTGAGCGTCATTGTAGAACACTGTTTCTGGTTTGGTAATGCTCAAGAAGTTTGTTGTTGCTTTTTAAGCAATAAAATTAACCCGGTAAACTTGGTAACACAGTCGCCTTTAGCTACTTTCAGTGAAGTTAAGGTTACTTTAATACGTTGATATTTAAGCGGCAGTCATGCACCGTAGGTAGTTTTGCAGTTTAGATAGTTGCTGCAATTGGGTTCATTAACTACAGTAAAATATCATTGTATTTTTTGCAATCAGCATGAGTAGTCATTATGGATTTATCACAACTAGATTTTGTAGCCATATTATTAGCTGCCATGTCTTCTTTTATGTTAGGAGGCGTTTGGTATTCACCTTGGTTGTTTCAACGAGCCTGGTTAGAAGGCTGTGGATTAACGGAGCTGGATTTAAAAGCAACAAATCCAAAATGGGTATTTAGTGGCGGTTTTGTTTTATCGTTATTTATCGCTTTTGGTTTATCACTGCTTTTAGGGCCACACCCACATTTAGGAGTTGCGGTAGGCGTTGGCTTTGCGGTTGGACTATGTTTGGTAAGCAGTGCCTTAGGGATGAGCTATATTTATGAACAACGGCCACTAAAGCTGTTTTTAATCAATAGCGGTTACCATATTTTACAGTTTACTTTAATGGGCTTAATCTTTGGACTTTGGCCATAAGCTGTTAATCTGTTCGCGTGTTTGTAGTAAAAGTAACAAAATAATGGCAAAACCGAATAAAAAAGGCCCTACTAAAACCGTCGATATTTTTTGTAGTCAATGTAAAGCTCCCTTATTCAAATATCGTAAAGGCGGCAAAGGGGCATTGGTTAAATGTTTTATCGAACGGATCAGTCAAGATTTCACCACAATTCCTTGCATATGCCCCAACTGCTCACGCCCTTTTGCTCGAGAAGCCATTGTCCGAGGCGTACCCGCGTATAAAATGATCGGCGGCAAAGTCACGTTTAAGTAGTTACTTAATTCAATATTTCATTCATCTTTTATTCATTTAATCATCTTTTCGGCTGATTGTACCGATATATAGTTTACGTATAATTATTACTAGGACGTAACCATGGTTAAATTAAAGGACTAAAATGAAGCCCGCCTTTTTATTAATTCACTGCTTTACCGCGGTATTAAGCTTTTACTCTTGTTTAGTCATTGCTCAGCAAGACTTTCAACAAGCTTATGCCCCTATAAATGTCTCTGGTATTACAATTTTTGTGCCCATTGAGTTATACCCAGATACTACAACTTACCTAACTATTAAAGAGACACCAACTGAATATTGGCTGCAATGGACAAAAAATTCCGACAGTAAGTATTATATTATTGAGCATTACATTAATGGTAGTTGGCAGTTAGTTGCGAGCAATATTACAGGTAATGAATACCGTGCTGATAAAAGTTTAGGTAATAAATTCAGAGTTAAAGGGTGTCATCAGTATGGTTGCGCAGGCTGGACGAGTATCAATAATGTAAATACGTCACCACTTCATATTACCTCCTTTTCTACCAACAAAAGTAAAGTTGCTCAAGGTGAGCGAGTTGTTGTGTCGTGGAATGTTGAAGGGGCGAGTGAAGTCAATTTAAAAGTAAATGGCACACATTATAAAGCGTTACCTTTTACTGGCAACAAAGCAATAACAGCGTATGACTATAGTTCATTTGAGTTATCCGCAGTGGGTTTTGGCAGCACTAAAAAACAAAAAATGGCAGTGGTAGTCGATAAGCCCCAAGTAATTAAAGAAGTAGAGTTAAGCGGATACCTGCAACCACTGATGAACCTTGGGTTAGATATTGTTGAACGAGCGATTGTAACAAGTGGTAACTTTACTTATGTTCCTACTCAAGATGGGTTTTTACACAAGGTAAATAACCAATCGCAAATTATTTGGAGCAAAAGCCTTAATGGTGTTATGGCTAATAAACCAATTATTGATAATGGTTATCTATATTACAGTGTTAGTTTGATCAGCGGTGAAGGTGAAATATGCAAAACCTACATGCATTCAGCCGATACTCAGTGTAAAAGTACTGGGAGTGAGGTTATTGCAAGCCCAGTCATCAAGCCGAACAAAAACAGCACTTCCCCACCTGACGAACAAGCATTTTCTATCTCTAATTATTTTTCAGGCAGTTTAAATAGTAGTCTACTGAGTGTCAGTACAACGGGTTTAGTCAATGAGTATAGCCTTGAAACATTAACGGTAAAAAACCAATTTATACTCCCAGGTGATTATCGCAATAACCCCATATTATCTGATGCAAAACTTTCAAAGCAAAATGAACTCCTGCTGCGTACAGCGCCAAATCAAGTCACTGCTTTTTTAATACCTTCTTCGGGTTCAGGAAGAGGCAGTGAGATTTTTTCAAGCGTACAACGTTTTTTTACAACGAGCAGCGACGATACTCAAAATACTGAGCCGCAAGTGTTAGATATTGCTTGGCAGAAGGAGTTGTAAGATGTCTAAATTATTATTTTTTGTTTTCTATACTTTATTATTTTCACTTTCTACATATGCTAACGCTTACTCTGCTTCACCATATGTTAAAACATTGCCAAATAAAATTATTCTAGTAGGTAATGACGTTCGTATTAATGTTCCGAAACCGAGTTTGTGGCACAACGAAAGTTATCTTGGAATAGGCTATGTAAATATAAATAAATTTTTATATCAGCGTAGTGTAACTGATTTGGTAATTGCAGATGAATATGTGATTTTCAAAAATCTGCCTGTAGGTGTTAATTCCATATTAATTAAAACAGCAGTCATAGAGCATGGTGAAGATGATCCTTACAGTCAAGATGTTGGTGCTACTTACCCCACGCACCATGTTTTTAATATCGAGGTTAAAAGACTAACACGTCCTCAGATTACTTTAAAATCGAATCTAAATGTGTCGATAGAGCCTTTAAAAAATGCAATAATAAAATTCTCTGCCTCTGACGCTGGTAATGATTTAAAGACCCTAAAAATTAAAAAAGGAAATAAAGTTGTTAGAACCTGTACTTCAAGATTTAGTCGCTGTAGATTTTCATTCAAAGGAACTGCATTTGGTCAATATAAATTCACCGCAGTCGCTGAAGACAGCTTTGGTATAAAAAGCACATCAAGTCCTACTGCAACGGTTAATGTTGTGGAGAAAAATACTGCGCCAACAGTCACACTCGCGAGCAATAAAACCTTAGTCAATGCGGGCGGTAATGTCACCTTTACTTTAAGAGCGACTGATAATGATACACAAAGCTATAACCAAATTAAGTCGTTTAAATTTTGTGTTGGTAGTTCGTGTAGGCCAGTCTCTAACTATAATACAAGCTGTTTAACAACAGGGAGAAATCTAAGTTGTAGCATTTCTCGAAATGTTTCAAAGAATACGGTTTTTAAAGCTATAGCGACAGATGCTGGCGGTGCTGTTGAAAGCTCTACAGCAGTCAATATTAATGATACTCCTACAGTGGCTGTAAGTGTTTCCAACTCATCGCCATTTATTGATGAGCCGTTCGCTATAAATGCTAACGCAAATGATAGCCAGGGGTTACGCACTTATCAAATATGTGAGTATCCGGCGGGGAGTGTGCCAACAGCTCCTACACAATGCAGTGGGGCAAACTTAATAAAAACATGTGATGTTGGGGCATCTAATTGTGGCATAAATATCACTAAGTCTTCTGCATCTAGCTATAAATACTATGTTTTTGCTGAAGGCTTACACGGTTTAAAAGCTCATGCCAGTGTTGATGTTAATATACTAGCGCCATTTGGTGTTAGAGTAGTGCAACTACCTACGACTATCACACTTAATGAACCTGTTAATTTGAAAGTGCATGTAGGTGCTTTAACAAGTGCGGCTAAGCCATTATCGTCATTAAAGTTATTAGTTAATGGCAAAGAGCAAAGTATTTCAGTGTCGCCTGTTTTACCGCAAAATTTGCCTCCAAGTAATACGCAGCACAAAGAGTTTAGTTTTTCTTGGATCCCTAAAGTTGCAGGGGGTGTAAGTGTGCAAGCGATAGCCACAGATTCAAGTGGAAAGTCTAGAACAAGCGCACCAGTTACAAGTCATGTATCCTTACCTGTGCCATCAACGCCTAGTATTCAAGTTGGACCACAATCAAATGGTCAATTTACAGTAAAAATTGAGCAAGTTGCCTATGCACAAACTTACTTAGTTTATGAAAATGATAACTTTATTGGTGAGTATTCAAATCAAAATTATAATGTGGCAATTTCTAAAGGCACTAAGGATCACAATAAAGAATTTACTTATTGTGCAGCAGCAAAAAATACCGTTAATGGTCGTGTGCAAACAAGTGCCCGTGGCACTGGAAATAAATGTAAAACTATCAAGATAAATAACTTATTAGATAGTCCCGAACAGCCCGTATTTACAACACATAACTTACAGCAAAGTGGTCCTTATAGACTTAGTTGGCAAAAGAACAACGATAATTTAACCGCTTATTATAAATTAGAGCGCTGGCAAGGTACGCCAGCTGATCCGCAAACTGCTACAAAGGAGTTGCTATACTCATTAAGCGGTTTATATAAAGATATAAACACTCTAGAGTTAGGCAATTTTACATATCAAATATCTGCTTGTAATAGCCAAGACTCTTGTACGTTAGGCCAGCAAATTACAATAAATCATATTCCTGCTTATATTCAACAAGCAAGGTTGAACCCTAATTGCGGTATTAATTGCATGCAAATAACAGGGGTAGGCTTTAATAATAAAAAAATGCGGTTGGATGTAAGGCTTCGTAATACAGCGGAGGTTTTTAATTACTCGCTATCTAGCGCTCAGTTGAGCTATATAGATGAGTATAACTTGCAATTTAAAGCACCACCACGAGTAATTGAAGGTTTAAATAATGGTGGTTTGTATCTAGAGCTAAGTAACGGTGTATCAGATGCTGAGAAAGGCTCAATCATCGTAGACAACACGGGTGCTAATGCTGGCTTTGACATGATTTCACATGCACCAGTGGTAAGCTCTACTGGGTCAATTTACTTAGGCAGTGGGAATGATATATACGGCCTCAATGCATCAGGGCAAGAGCGTTGGAAAGTAACAACAGGTGGCCCAGTGGTTGCTATGCCATTGTTAACTACTAAAAATGGCCGTGACAATATTGTTGTAGGCTCATTTGATCACAAGGTGTACTCATTAAATCATGATGGTGTTGAGCAATGGGTAACACAAACCCGAGGACCTATAAAAGCCGCCGCGCAAATCGATCAACATAAAAATATTTATGTTGGCTCTATGGATAAAGCATTGTATTCGCTTGATCAAAACACGGGTGCCGTACAGTGGCAGTATATTTTAACCAGTGGCATTACTCAGCAGCCGGTGGTTTCGGCTAATAATAAAATTTATGTTACAACCGAAGATCAACAACTGCATATTATTGATAGAGAGAGTGTCAGCCTCAACGCATTAAAATGGGACGATATTGACAGTTCACTGATTAAAAACTTATTAAATAATGAGCCTGATGGTTGGCAGCCATCACAACAAAGCCAGAATATTATTCAAATTACTAAGCTATTTTATGCATTATTACAGCGTGCGCCAACCAAAGCAGAGTTAACTTTTTTGCTTACGCCCAGCAATTAGGCATAGAAAATAATGAACTGATCAATGCATTTTTAAATTCAGATGAAGGCTTAGTCAATTTACCGCTAGCTGATAGCAATAGTGTATTTATTAATAAACTTTATACTTTATTGTTTGCTTCTAATAACCCCGTAGTAAAAGGCAAAACAAAAGCGCAGTGGTTAGCACAGCTAAACCAAGGGCTAACACGCGCCGCTTTAATTGATGAGCTTATTTTTTCAGTATCGCGCTTTGATATTATTGCCAATAATACGGTTTATTATTTCTATGACTTTTGTTTAAGCTCGCGTAATTGCCAATACGATACGGACTCTGACGGCGATAACCTTTCAGATGAAGTCGAAATTCTATTAGGGCAAAACCCACTCGATCCGCGTGATGGCTTCAGTGATAAACCAAGCTTGAGCCATGCTGAACTTGGTTTAGGCCAATATGAATTAAGCTTTAATCATCCAAGTAATACTACCTTTTATGAGTTAATCCAGTCATATAATGCACAAAGTGAGCGGTTATTAGCCTCAGTAACTAACAACCGTTATGCTGTAGATTTGGCTAATGGCGAATATGAGTTTTGGGCTAAAGCCTGTATTGAAGTAACACTTAAAACGGGACAGCTCAAAAAACAATGTTCGCAGCGCTCTGATCCTGCCACAATCTTAGTAACTACTAGCGTGCAAGAGTCAGCTATTCAAGTGGCATTGAATGAGTCAGTTGCAGATAGAAATTGGCCAGGTATAGATGTGCTTAACACATCAGCATCATTTTCACCGACATTAGGCAGTTTTAGAGTCACTGAAAATGGCTCTGCTAATTATACGGTTCCTATCTCGTTACCAGCAGGAATTGCTGGTGTGCAACCTGAAGTGGCGCTTACCTATGATTCACAAACACCAGAGACGTCAGTGGGACTTGGTTGGGGCATTAGTGCTGGCTCTTCTATTAGCCGCTGTCGTCAAACAGTTGCGCAAGATGGCCAATTTAGTGGTTTAACGTTTACTGAGTCTGATCGCTATTGTTTAGATGGCCAACGCCTTATTTTACTCGATGATAGCTATGCTGAAGGCGAGGTCGGTGCTACTTATAAAACCGAAATAGACAGTCAGCTATTAATAACAATTGCAAACACGACAACGGGTAGCAAAAAAATGTTTGTTGTTGAAGGTAAAGACGGTAGTAAAAAATACTATGGTGGTACGTTAAATTCAGAAGTAGCAATAGCAGCAGATAAAGTACTGACATGGAACATCCGTAAAATTTACGACAACTTAGAAAACGACACCACAGCCATTAACTTTAGCTATACAGACAAAAATTCGAGCAATTCAGCCGATTTAGGTTTTGGCGAAAAAGCCTTAGCACAAATTAGTTATAGCGGTAATAAAGTTGTTTTTGAACATCAAGCTGGTGATATTCGCAGCCAGGCATATGTAAATGGTAGTGAATTTACAGCCCGTGCGCAGTTAAGTGGTATTAAAGTTTATAACCATAGGAATGAGCTGCTCTTTAATTACAATTTAACCTTTGAAAATGCAGCAAATGGAGTTCGATTACTGAAATCTGTAGCGCAGTGTTCAGATTATGTGTGCAAAAAGCCCATTGAGTTTGCGTACAACGAATTTAATAACCGCTTAAACTTTGAAGCTTATCACACTGTATTTCATACCCTTCCCCGCAATAAGTTAGCTGCAGTGACGCAAATAGACGCGCAAGGCGACGGTAAACCCGAACTTGCCACGCTTGAGCGAGTAGATAATAAGCAGTATTTGCTATGTTTGAACTTCACTGATGGCACTAATTCAAAGGTGTGTAAAACTATTTACCGCTCTGATCGCGCTGATATTGTGCAAATGATGGCCGTTGACCCTGAAGGGGATGGTAAGCAAGTGCTGTGGGTCAACATGCGTGATAAGCATTCTCGTGACACTGATTATTATTGGTATCAATATGGCTTTAATGAGAATAATAGTTCCATAGATTATAGCCTCTTACCATTAATAGGCACTGATAGATATATGACCGATATTAGGCTCGGAGACCTCGATGGCGATGGTTATGCTGATATCATTCATAAAAGAGGCAGTGATGATGAAAAACTCTATGCTCGTTTTTGGGATCAGGATACGCAAAGTTATAAGGCTAAAGTTGGCTTAGGCATCATAACCCAAAACAATGAGCGTATAGGTAGAACCATAAGTTACCAGCGTAACCTTGTTGAAGATGACACGCCATGGTACATGCTGGATCTAAATTTTGATGGTTTAGCAGATATATTAACGCTCGGTTGTAGCAGCTATAAGTGCGATGGGAATACTGAAGTAGACCAGATCTCAGCCTATATAAATACCAATAATGGCAAAGACTTAGAACAAGTTGTTATTCGCAGTGGCAAGGCAAAACACCTACAACCTAATGATTTCAATGGCGATGGTTTAGTTGACTTATTATTTTATGATATAAGCGACGACAACTGGAAAGTTTTACTTAACGAGGGTGGTGAAGAACTTACGTTTACTCAAGTATTTAGAGTAGGCAATATGAGCGAGCATATTGCACCGCTTAGTATTGATATCGACCGTGATGGTAAACTCGAATTGTTCTTTATAGAGGAGGGATCAAGTACTTGGACCGCTTATCAGTGGGATCCTGCCTCTAAATATTTTTATAAGAATGCAAACTTAGCCTTTAATACATCTGGTATTAATTATGAAAAAGGTGATTATGCGTATTTCACCGATCACAACCATGATGCCGTGCCAGATATTTTCTTTAAAAGTGGCAATCGAGTTCAGGTTAAGTACAACCTAAACGAAGTATTCAGCCAAGGCATGCTACGCGAAGTGAGTCAAGGGTATGGCAGTAAAACAGTTATAGATTATGGCTTAATGTCTGATCCGCAATTATATAGTAAATATAATTTAGAAAGCGCGGCACAATACCCAGCAGCGAGTGAGGAGCAATCGGCCGCAGCTGATAGAGCGCTCTATGACGGGCAAAATCTCAATGTAACGGATTTAATTGGTTCATCTGCGCTGGTTAAAACAGTGACTACCGATAGCCCTAGTACCTTGTCACCTAGTGATACTTTATCGGTAAACTATCGCTATGCAGGTGCTAGATTGCAATTTGGTGGTCGTGGCTGGCTGGGCTTTAGAAAGCTCACTACGGAAACCGAAAAAGACGGTTACACGTTTGAAACCAATACCTATTACCGACAAGCATTTCCATTTATAGGTATGCCTGATAAAACCGAAAAGTATATGGTCTCAGGTAGCAACCGCACATTACTAAGCTCTGCGGCTAATAGCTATACCAATGTAACGTCGGTTAATGCAAATAACTTAACCAGTTATCAAGTGTATAACGCCAATACCAAAGAATGCTCTGCTCGTATTGATACAGATTTAACCGTGAGTGGTTATAACTGTACTGTTACAACCACTGTGCAAGATGAACATGCGAATGTGACCAAGTTAACGGTCGATAAATACGAGCAAAGTCATGGGTCTTTAGCGTCGCTTGGCTCTGGCGCTTCACTGTCATCTGTAGTTACAGCGAACAGCTACGGCACAAGTGATTACGATAAACGTTTTGGCCGTTTAAGTGCGACCACGGTTACTCAAAGCCAAGGTGGGCTTACACCTGTTACACGTAATACAGCGTTTAGCTATTACCCAAGCAACCATCAAAATGAAGGCATGCTTAAAGATGAAATTGTGATGCCGCAAGGTGGCTGTGATAGTTACCTCAAAACAATCCATCGCTATGATGCACTTGGCAATGAAATTGCTATACAAACAGCAAACTTACCTAGTTGTAATAATGCAGCTGGGCAAAAGCATCAAACACGCAGTAAAAGCTCAATCTTTGATAGTGAAGGGCGCTACGCAGTATCTACTGCGAACGATTTATTTACCGAGCAAACGGTCAATAGCCGTAATAAGTTCGGCCAGCCAACAGCAGTAACCGATGTTAATGGCACCAAAGCGTATTTTCAATATGATGTGTTTGGCAGTAAAATATCAAGTTACAGCGCCACTGGCGCACAAACTAGTACGTATATGAGTGACTGCGATAGCAGTAATTGTGTGGCACAAGTTAATAAACTAGTTAATGGTGAATTGGTTGAAAAGCAAACCATTGATAAAGCAGGGCGCACAACAGCGGCAAGTAAAATTACCGTATTGGGTGATTGGCTAACCGCCTATACTCAGTATGATAAACACGGCCGTTCACTGAGCCAAACGTCACCGGGTATGCAGGCAATTACCAGCAGCTATGATGTATTTGACAGACCAATACAAATTGACGATCCCAATTCAAACATTACCACCACCTATGAACTTAATAGTTTTAAGGAAACAGTTACCTTAACGGGCGATATACCACAGGGCACACAAGTTAAAACCACGCTTAGTAACGTGCTTGGCCAAACAGCTTCTGTGACCGATAACGCAGGTAATGTTTTAACCTATACCTATGATGTACTGGGTAATTTAAAAACTGTGCATTCATCAGCCGATAATCAAATATTATCAACAATTACCTACGACGTTTTAGGTCGTAAAAAATCAATGAATGATAAAGACCGTGGTAACTGGCGCTATACCTACACCGCCTTTGGTGAGCTTAAAACGCAAACCGATGCACGGGGTATTGTTACAACTAATAGCTATGACATTCTAGGTCGTAAAACAAAGCAAACAGTCACGGGGGAGCAAACCAGTCAATGGCTGTTCGGCACCGGTAATCACGCCCATCGTTTAGTATCTGAGAGTATTGGCAATAAATGGCAAAAAAATTACTACTACGATAACTTTGGCCGTGCGGTAGCCAGTTTAACCAATGTTGAAAGCGCCCTAAACTGTACCAGTATGGTGGTCTTTAATCGCCGTAGTAACGATTTACGTTACACAGATACACGCCTTAACGACCCACTCACGAGTCGTTGTGTAATACAACAAACAAACTACGATGAGTTTGGCAGACCACTACTTAGTTTTGATGATTACCGTCGAGATGCTAGCGGTAAGTATAGCGAGGCACGCGGCATACACACCACGTATCAAAACGGCCAAGTACTCAAGCGCCAAGAAGCCCGTGAAGGAACAAGTTTTGGTCGTGTGTATTACCAAGTCAATGCGCTTAACAACCGTGGCCAAGTAATAGGTTACAACAAAGGCCAAGAGTTGATGACCGTTAACTACGATGATGCAGGCCATGTAGCAGGTATTAGTACGGGCACTGACTATATTCAAGCGGATACGTATAACTTTGATGGCATGGGTAATTTAACCGGGCGCCATTTAACCGCATCGCAACAACAAACCTTTGCTTACGATAACCTTAACCGTGTTACCACGGTCGATGGTCAAGTTGTTTATAGTTATGCTGATAACGGTAATTTAGAGCGTAAAGACGATTGGGAGCAGCGCTATAACGAAACGGCAAATTCACCTATTCATGGTATAACCAGTCGCAGTAAAGGCAGCATGAGCGAAACCTTTGGTTACGATAAAAACGGTAACCAAACTTGGGCGAAGAAAAACGGCACAAACTGGCGTACTGTTACCTATAGCGGCCGCAATAAAGCCACTGAAATTAGTATTAATGGTAAAAAAGCCTACTTTAACTACGATGCCAATAACCGCCGCTATAAACGCATAGACACTGAGCAAACGATTTATTACGTAGGCGCACTAGAGCTGACGGTTAATCACACCGTGAACGATGAATACATCAAACGCTATATTGGTAACGACGCGATGCAAACCTATTATGCTGCGGGCAATGCCAGCATAAAATGGCTGTTTACTGACCATCAAGGCTCCATTACCGCTATTACTGATGGCAGCTTTAAACTGTTAAAACGCTTTGCTTACGATGTATTTGGTCAACAAACAGAGATTGCCCCAACTGCACTTGAAGCACAGCTTTACTACGCCCAGCAAAGTAATTTAAGTGCTTTTAACGCCATTGCCAGCAATACTCGTGGTTATACAGGACACGAACAAGTGATGCTCGATGGCGACAACCGTGTGATCCACATGAATGGCCGTATCTACGACGCCGGCACCGGCCGAATGATGCAAGCCGATCCCGTCGTACAAGCGCCGAGTAATTTACAAAACTACAACGCGTACAGTTATGTATTGAATAATCCATTGAGTTATACCGATCCGAGTGGGTATTTTTTTAAAGCTTTAACTAAGCTTGCTGGGTTTCTTGGTGGCGGTTTTACTGGGGCACTTCTATCCCATCAAGCTCATAAATGGATTGCTAATAGCCAAACTTTAACTCAATTAACCGTTGCAGCTGTCGGGGTGGTAACTACAGTATTTTGTGGGCCATGTAGTATTGGGTTCACAGCGCTTGCTACAGCAAACTTGACCTATTATAAAACAGGTAGTACTAGCATGGCGTTGCAAGCAGGTTTAACCGCTGGTGCCACTGCCGCAGTATTCTATGGAATCGGCCAATATTTCAAAGGAGTGGCAGCAAGCAACCCTTCTTCTGCGACAACTCATTCTTTTGGAGGGCTAGATTTAACTAGTGGACAAATAGCAGGGCAAGTTACCGCACATGCCGTTGCTGGCGGGGTCATAGCGGATTTACAAGGCGGTAAATTTGGTCATGGTTTTTTTGCCGCGGGTGTTACTAAAGGAGCTGGAGGGCGCTTCTTACCCGGTGGCAATGATTTAACCGCAGGACAAATTGTCCAAGGAACTGTTGCATCAGCCGTTATCGGTGGCACAGCATCCGTGATTTCAGGTGGTAAATTTGCCAATGGAGCTAGGACAGCTGCATATCAGTATTTGTTTAATCAGGCTTCGAAAAGCTGGGATAAAACAAAAATAAGAATTAATAAGAATCAAGCAAGAAAAGTTCTTTCTATATTTGGTGATGGTGTCCCTGATGAAATTAGCACCAATCAGCACAAATATGCTCAATACCTACTAGATCAAATGGTAGATGCTTCTTATGGAAAAGCCGTTATTGAGAAAACAATGAATTATCTTTACATGGGAGTTCCTACTACAGCTTTTGATTTCGGCTTTGCTGTAACAAGTGATTTAGTGAATGGCGGAATGACGGCTTGGGAGTTGCTAGGTGGAGGTGGAATTCCAATTTATCAATCAGTACAAAATGCGACCATTCTAAAGCAAAGATCTTATTATAATACGTTTATAAAAGGAGGCTAATTTTCAATGATTAAAATAAAGAAGGCACTGATAATATTTTTGCTTATTGTTGTCACAATAGGGTTTGCGAAATTGTATATTTCGCAAACCCATTATTTTTCCTTTACAAATTTATGTAATCATAATAATGGTTTAATTAGATCTATTTCTAGTTATGTTGTCCAACAAAAACTAAGCTGGGTGACTTTAGAAGAAAAGAAAAATATATTTTTGGAAATGCTTTTTCCGTCCGCTCTTGGTTTACCTAAAGAGTGGAGCTTGTCGTCAGAAACTATTACTGTATTTTGTGATTCAATCCTAGCTGAGAACAAGAGTGAAAAAGAATATATTTTATATAATGTTGCACATACTGCTTCTTTATATAAAAATCTTGAAGTATTGAGATTCCTAAACCAATTTGGTGATATAAAACATGTGTTTTTAGAGTTTGAAAAACCAATTGGAAAGGAATCTTACGAAAAATTAGATCGAGAGAGTAGAAATATTATCGCCAACGGTGGTGTTGGCAAATTGAGTTGCTACAACTAAATCATCCTAGATAATCCGAATTTAAAACTTTTATTTATTCCTTTTCAAATAGAAGTAAATAATAAAGCTAAAGGGGGAGTTGACTTTTGACATTGAAGGCTAAATTAACAGAGGCTTGTTTTCCTTTTTATTATTTTAATTTTTGTTAGTTGGCATTTGTTTTATGCAGAGTATTAATGATGTTTAAAAAAAACTAGTATTGGTTTTAGTTTGTTGTTTTATAAAGAAATCAATAGGGTCAGGTCTTTCTTTTTGCTTATGAGGCTTATTTTTAATAAGGATATTAAATAAAATGTTATTAAGAGTATTTATATTTATTAGTGTTTTATTTACTGTTAATGCAATTGCTGCTGTTGGCAAAGGCCTTGTTAGTGGAAAATCACGAATATTACCAGTATTAGCTCAGGATTACTTGTGCGTATTAACGCAAACGAAGTGCCTGAGCACTGCACTAGCGGCCGAGTATGGAGGTAAATAGGGTCAGGTCTTTCTTTTTGCCTTTTTATCATAATAGTTATTTTTAATAAGGATATTAAATTAAATGTCATTAAGAGTGTTTATATTTATTAATGTTTTATTTTATGCTGATGCAATGGCAGCTGTTGGCAAAGGTCATGTAAGTGGGAAAATCACGAATATTACCAGTATTAGCTCAGGGTTACTTGTGCGTATTAATGCCAACAAAGTACCTGAACATTGCACAAGTGGCCGAGTGTGGATGCAAATCAAGCAAGAAAATACAGCGACGACCTCATTGACGCTAACTGCTTGGACATTAAAGCGTGATGTAACTGTATAACCTCGGCTGATAACGAGGGTTATTGTCAGGTTATTCAAGTTGACCCTGGTAAATAGGGTCAGGTCTTTCTTTTTGCTTTTTTATCATGATAGTTATTTTTAATAAGGATATTAAATAAAATGTTATTAAGAGTGTTTGTATTTATTAGTGTTTTATTTTCTGCTAATGCAATTGCTGCTGTTGGCAAAGGTCATGTTAGTGGGAAAATCACGAATATTACCAGCATTGGCTCAGGGTTACTTGTGCGTATTAATGTAAATGAAGTGCCTGAGCATTGCACTAGCGGCCGAGTTTGGATGCTAATCAAGCAATAAAATACAGCAATGACATCATTGACGCTGGCTGCTTGGACATTAAAACGCGGTGTGACGGTTTATACCTCGGCTGATAACGAGGGTTATTGTCAGGTTATTCAAGTTGACCCTTATGAATCGTGAGTTGATGTTTATATAATAAAAAATAAATAGGGTCTTTATTTTGCCTTTTTATTATGAGTTTTTAATGGATATTAAGTAATGCTTTTTAGATTGTTATATTGAATTAAATAAGGATGTTAGAGAATGAAAAACATACCACTGTTTTTGTTGCTAGCCTTAGTGAGTACCTCCGCTTTAGCTGTAAGGACTGATTGCCCTTCAGCTAAAATTGTCCATATTCAAATGGAAGGGACTAAAATCATGTATCTTCAAGAAGGGGCACCGTGGAGAACGCTTGGATATATTAATAGTAATGATGGAACCAAAGAAAGATACAGCGCTTTATTAACAGCTCAGGCAACAGGAAGTAAGGTGATAGTTGGGTATTCTGGTGATGACTATGATTGCGGGAAAACTAATTATTCCACAGCAGCCTATATGGTTAGAACTTTCAGTCAGTAAATACATAAATAAAGTTTATATATTAAAAATAAAAACGAAGTTTATTTTTACAGAATACGTTGGTTTTTCATACAGCTTTAAGTATTTAAAAAGTTAAGAATAAGTTTCTATATGACGAGACTTTAATAAGGAACCATTCAATGAAATTTTTAATTGCTCTGTTATTAATAACAGCTTCAAATAATGCTTTAGCAGATTGGCATCATGGAAAATTAGGTATTATCGCCTTTGGTTATGATGGCAAGACAATTTCAGTTGGACAGCAAGGAACGGCTAAAACAGATTGTTCTTGTTACCCCGCTTGGCCAACTAGATATTGCCTTGATAATAGTCGCGATACATTTGAAAAAGAATATGCTTTCTTATTATCAGTGAAAGCGAGAGGTAAGTCAGTTTCAATAAATATTGATGAGAAAACGTGTAAAATTATTGCTATGTATGAAAAATAGAAATTAAATTATGGGTCAATAAGCTCGCTATAATTTTAATTATATAAAAGAATAGGGTCAGATCACTTACTTAATAATACTTTGTCATGATTGTTCAGGTATTGGTATATGAGTAGTGTTGTGAGGCAACGAACCTAGCTCCTGTAATTCTCTTATAAGCTGATATAGGCAGTGTGGTTTGATGGTGACGATGTGGCAACGGATTGTAGCTCTTGGGGAAATTGGAAACGGGCAAATGTTCGTTATTTTACTTATTAATGAGTTATTGGTTATGCAAATATTTAAAAGAACAATAGCAATAAAATTAATCTTGATAGCACTTTTAATTGGGATATCGTTTTTCTCACATGCGAAAGATATCAACTGTAAAGGCAGAGTTAAAGCCGTGATGGATTATCCTACTTATTGTGATGGCGGTTATGCTTTTATAACCACAGGTTCAAATAACAAGTGGATATGCCCAGCATCTGAGAAAGGCAATGCTATTGTGTTGGCCGCGTTGGCTGCGAATAAATCGGTGGATGTGTATATCAATAACAATAATGATGCTATCACGTGCCAAACTTTGCCCAGCTACGTTAAATCTCGCTATATCATAATTAGAGCTTAGTCGAATAAGTATGGATGGTACAGAGTTTAATAAAGCACAATATGCTTATGCGCTATCCGCAAAAGCAAAAATTAAAATACGTAGTAGACAGCGAGCAAACAACTTGCATCATAACTGGCCTGCAAGAAGTAGCTAGATAGAAATAGTAACAAAATCAAATAAGGAAATATGGAGTGAAAACCAGAGTCATTTTATTTTTGTTTTTAACGTCTTTTGCAACTTTTGCAGAAGCCAGAGGTTGGAGTCTAACGGTTGAACCTACGCGAATAGATATAGAGCGTGGCAACGGGGTTATGATTTACGGCGCATTTGGAAATCCAAATGAGTGCAGTACTAGCAATAAAGTATTTATTGAAAAAGCTCATCCGCAATACGATAAAATTTACGCTATGGTATTAGCCGCGTTTGCCAGTAATAAAAAATTAAGAATTTATATTCATAGTTGTAAACCAGTTACTTGGTATGCAGTGAAAGAAACAACCTTCAACACGCTTACCCCAGCCGGTGCTATAAACATTATAAAATAATATTAATTTTTAGGGATTATTTCATGAAGATCTTAATTGCTATAGTGTGTCTATTCGCACTACTTATTCATATAAAAGCCTTTGCTGGTTATAACAGTAATATTCGCGGCGAGCTTGAAGGTGTATACGTTTATACAGATCATGATGCTATTCACTTTCGTTTTAAAACTCAGCCAGCGAGTCATGAAACCTGTAAAGCAACTTATTTTGTTATTAGTGGCACTGTGCCACAAGAACGCAGGGATCAGTTATTGTCTCGATTAATGCTGGCGCTGGCTTCCAAAGAGCAAGTAAATATTGGTTATGATTCGCAAGGTAATTGTGCCAATGGTTATATTCGTGTTCATAGGGTAGGTTAATTGGTATGCGTATTATTAAAGTTGTAATAATTTTATTTGTTTTTGTTTCTAACCTAGCAGCTGCAGGGGTTTCTCCAACACCTTATTTTTCAATAGACAAAATTCGTATTAGTGATAATACAGGGTATGTTTATATCCAACCTAAAGAAGATATAACCCCAGTTAATCAATCTTGTAAAAGAACTCATTTTTTTGCTTTAAGTAAAAACTATGATTTATTTCAAGAGCTATATTCGGCTGCTTATTCAGCTGCTCTATCCGGCAAAAATATAAGGGTTTGGATATCTACAGATCACGATGATTGTTTAAACGGTTATCAACAAGTTAGGTTAATAGAAGTTGATTTTTAAAGGGGTTAATGTGAAAAACAGTTATAAGTTTATTTTATTTATATGCTTATTTATTTCCACAAACGTACTGGCAAGTTTTCACTGTACTGTTGATGTGCAAAGAGTACTTGTGTATGCAACGGGTGGTATTAATATCTTGCATACAGGGCGAGGTGATTACACCAATATTTGTAATTTAAACAGTACTTGGAAAGGAGTTGAGCCATTAACTTGCGCTATGTGGGCCAGCTTGTTACAAAATTCTCAAGTTAATGCACAAAAAGTGATCTTTTATTATCCAGGCGACGGCAGCTGTAAGGAGCTTGCAACTTATGGCAATACACCAGCCCCAGTTTATATTGGAACAATAAAATGATAAAAACGAAAATTATAGTGATACTAAAGTGATGCTCCATGCTGATGAGAACCAAGACTGGAGTGGCTTAAGCTCGAAAGAATGTAAATTAAAATTGATTGTTCTAGAACCAAAATAAGGATATTTATGAAAAAGCTTTTGGTAATTTTTTTAGCTTTTATTTCGTTAAATTTAGCAGCCGTACCCACTTGGCATACAGCCAAAGTAGACAGAGTTTATCCTTTAGCTAATGGTGGCTTTGTCTTGACCTTTAAAGCTGATAACGCAACCTGTAAAAATAATAGTAACCCAAAATATTATTATGTTTCTGAAGGAAAAAATGGCGTGACTCAGCCTGCAATTGCTAACTTTTTGTCGGTTGCACTTGTTGCTGGATCATCAGATAAAGAGTTAACTATTAGTTTTGATAATGAAAGTACCACCTGTGATATTAACCGTTTATCTATTAAGTTTTAGCGTGTCGTTTATTTAAAAGAGGACATTTATCCTGTGTCAATTTTCCTACCCTGCTAAACTTACCCAGTTTGCTGTTTCAATGATTGAAAACAACCCTTCCCATGGATTGGGCCAGTGTTTTGGGTATGATTTAAAAAGGATAGGGGACACCCGTGATTGCACTTTTATTTGATATTGTTGGTATGACAGGTACATTTTTAGTGGTTGGCGCTTTTTTTATGCTACAGCTGGGTAAAGCTAAACCTACTGGGCTTTTATATAACATGATGAATTTGTCGGGCGCAATCTTACTGCTCATAAGCCTTTGTTATAACTTTAATTTGGCAAGTTTTGTAATCGAAATATTTTGGATCGCAGCGTCATTAATTGGTTTATACAAATATCTGAAAGCGAAACGGACTACAGCTATGGCCTAAATTTATAAATTAATAGAGAAAAACGCTCACGCAGTGTCACATTTGTATTAAGATTGTAAGTGTTACTTTGCAATAATGGCAGTCCTTTTTAAGAAGTAACAACGATGAGAGTAAGCCCCTGTGAATCGCCCAGCGACGCTCGCATCTTGAGCTGACTTGGGTATATATTGCCCCTTCTAAGAAACAAAGTTATAGTGGTTAAATCTTTATTTTGTTTATGAGTATGCTTTTGTCTGAGACTGACACTGTATGTAACCCTGAGCTAAAAGCGCAGTTTGATGAAATGCAGCTGCATTTTGCTGCACAGCCATATTTAGCATTATCACAGCGGATCCGTTTATTAAAATCCTTAAAACGTGAATTGCTGACATTAGAAGCTGAACTAGTCGCAGCAAGCTCGAAAGACTTTGGCTTTCGTACTGCTTTTGATACGGTTTTGGGTGATATCCTGCCTACGGTCAAAACGATCAGCTACACCATTGCGCATTTACCTAAATGGGCAAAAAATTCACCCCGAAAAGCGGGTTTGAGTCTAGCGCCATCAAAAGTTGCTGTGAGCTATCAACCTAAAGGTGTGGTGGGAATAATTTCCCCATGGAATTACCCAATTCAATTATCAATCGTGCCGGTGATCACCGCAATTGCCGCAGGTAATCGGGTATTATTAAAAGTCAGTGAATTTACTCCACACACTAATCAAGTACTGAAAAAACTATTTACTGGCGAGCTTAGCGAACATTGTGCGGTGATCGAAGGTGAAGCACTATTAAGTCAACAGTTTAGCTGTTTACCATTTGCGCACTTATTTTTTACCGGCTCTACAGCTATAGGACGCCATGTTATGGCCGCTGCGAGTAAGAACCTAACCCCAGTAACGCTTGAGTTAGGTGGCAAATCGCCAGTTATCATTACCGCGCAAGCGGATATAGATAAGGCTGCTAAAGCTATTTTATTTAGTAAAATGACTAATGCAGGGCAAGTTTGTGTTGCCCCCGATTATGTTTTAGTGCCTGAAAATTTACAGCATCAGTTAGTCAGAAGTCTCTGTAGCTTATATAAAAAACATTATAAATTAGGTGTTGATGGTAAAAATTTAACATCGGTTATTAACAGCCATCATTTTCAGCGTTTAACCGATTTATTGGCAGATGCACAGCAACAGGGCGCACAGATAATTAAGCCGTTAGATGAAAACCAAAGCGACGAACATAAGCATCGTCTTGGTTTGCACATTGTGACTGATGTGAATGACAATATGAAGTTGATGCAAGAAGAACTGTTTGGACCAATTCTTGCGATTGTCAGTTATCAAGCTTTACCTCAGGCGATTGCATACATAAATCAACGTCCTCAGCCGTTAGCTTTGTACATAATGGGGCAAGATAAACAAATCAATGAAGGTATTCAACAGCAAACACAAAGTGGTACCTTCGCAATAAATGACACCTTAATACAGGTGACTGCTGATGATGTACCATTTGGTGGCTTAGGTGCTTCTGGGATGGGGAATTATCACGGCATAGAAGGCTTTTTAGCCTTTAGCCATGCACGTAATACATTGAAAACGGGTGGTTTTAATCCTAAATTAGGATTATTGCTGGCGCAAAATAAGATATTGATTAAAATACTTAAATGGTTGTACTTACGGCCATAAATAGGCGTTAAGTACAATCCAATAAGGTTCTAACGGCAGTTAGAACATCCGATCTTCCCCTGCATACAGGCCTGCTTGGATTTTTTCATATAATGCATCCGCTTTTTCTTTCGCTTCTGCAATTTGTGCTGGCATCAGTTTACGCTCATCTAGTTTACGACTGTGACTGGCATCTAAATTACCATTATACTCAGCAATAGTATTCCATATGTATGACTTCTCTATGTTTTTCTCGACTCCATGGCCTTCAAAATACATTAGCGCCATATTAAACTGTGCCAGTGTATAATTGTTACCAGCGGCTTTTTCATACCATTTTATAGCTTCTTTATAGTCTTGTGCAACGCCATCGCCGTTGGCGTACATCACACCTAAGTTAAACTGAGCAGCAGGCAAGTTTTTTGCTGCGGCTTGCTTAAAGAGTGAAACTGACATTTGTTTATCAAGTTTAACGCCTTTACCTTCTTGATAAAGTACAGCTAATGCAAACATTGAGTCGACGTGGTGCTTGTTAACACCTTGCTGGTAAAGCTCAGCTGCTTTGTGGTAGTTGCGCGTTACACCATGGCCACCTTCGTATAGCTGCCCTAGCTCGTAAATTCCTGGTGCAAAGCCTTTTTCTGCTAGGTAGTTAAACTCTCTAAGTGCATCTTCAAATTGTCCTTCATTGGCTGCGCGGATCCCTTCTTCAAGCCCCGCATGAGCAACACCACAGATGCTAAGTGCACCGACCATCAACAATATCTTAAACTTCGGCTGCCACATGACAATACCTCCAATTAGCGTGTTACTGTTTAATTTTAGTCCCAACAACCACAATTGCCCAGCGTCGCACTATAAATGATAAAACTTAGACATAAGATACAGATATTACAGAAAATTTAAAGGAATAAAAAAGCCCCTGTTGGGGCTTTTTGGGTCATATCAACCGTCACCGATATGAGCAATGTAGCAAGTGAGTGTGATCTTTTAATTATATTACTTGGGTCGAGTAAGTAATACGCTTGAAGCGTCACTATCTTCATTAACAACTTTGTACTAAGGGGGCCCAGCATCCTTACTGGTCGATCTTCCCTAGGGCACTGAGGTCGGTACGTTCAATTCATACAAGAAGCGCAAACGGATTGTGTTGAGCTATTCAGTGTTGATGCGAACGATTATCACTTGAATATTGCTGTGCGTCAACAACTAAATGATAATTATTTTTATTTGATCGGGTTTATTTTAATTTCCTCATTTACATAATGCACTAAGTTGATTAACGTAGTGTTATAAAAACAGTAAGAAAAATAATAAATGTCGATAAAAAACATATGTTTGAATTATAAAGCAACAGTAGTTGGTGTATTGTTATTAGCTCTGACTGGGTGCTCCGCTACATTTACCTACAATAATATAGGCTGGTTATCGGCATTTTGGATTGATGATTACGTTGATTTATCGAAGCAGCAAAGTAAACAAGCTAAAGATTTAATTAAGCAAAGTCGGGATTGGCATCGTAAGACGCAATTGCCTTTGTATCGACAGGATCTGTTGGCATTACAAAAGCTACTTAATGAGGATCCTTCAGAGCAAGCATTATTAACGTATTTTCAAGGCTTCAAAGCACATTGGCAATCGTTAGTTATGTATGTTAAAGACGATCTTATTGAGCTGGCTGTTGGTTTATCTATGGAACAAAGAGAAGAATTTGTTGCTGCCATTGCAAAGGATATAACGACCGAAAGTGATGAGTATCATGAACAAACTCCAACACAGCGTGAACAAGATCGTCTTGAGCGTCAGTTAGATACTTATAAACAGTGGCTTGGTAAACTGAGTGAACAACAAGTGTTTTTGATCACCCAGACGAACAGCGAATTCCAAGCAACATTTTTATTATGGCAAGCTTACAAGCAAACTCGGCTGAACAAACTCAAACAGCTCTTTTTTGATAGCCAACTTAGCCGAGATGAGCTGATTAACCAATTATCAACTGTCATTACTAAGCGAGAGGTGTTTATGAGTGACGAATTAATTCGCTTAGATGCCGAAAATTCAAAGCGCTATGCGCGTTTACTTGTGAGTTTAAGAGCGACGTTGACAGCAAAACAGCGCCAGCATGCTAATGCTGAGTTCTCCGATATGTTAAAAGATATAGAACAATTAATTAATGATGAGTAGGCTGTTAGTTACTAAGATCTTAATTTTAAAAATTTTTTATAAAAATGAATATATCAAAAACAAATAGGGCTTGTACTCTTTCAAGTAACCGTTAGGCCGACTTTTTTCGTTCGAATTAAAATTAATCAATGGATATTACAGCCTTAGATAGCGCACAAGTATTACGTGAAAATTAGCCATGTTTAATTATTCGTGACTAAGCACGCTTAGGGTGGTCGCTACTTGTTGATTAATATTCTGCCAGCTTTGCTCTAAACTTTCGACAAGCCCCTCGTAATCATCACCGATTAAAGGATTAACTTCACTAAAATAATGAATTGCTTTTAAAGAGCGGCCATTTTCAAATGACGTATAATACAGACGCCATAAACCGGAAATATCCGCATTACCTTGGTTATCACCATTGAAATGATGCAGTTCATATTCTAATTCATAATAACTTTGCTGATCTTTATCTGTTATGACAGGTAGTCCTTTGATCACCATCCAGTTACCAAGCTCGGTAAATAATGTTTGATGGGCGCTTGCTGTTAGCATTTGATCTGGCGCTTCACTCCATAAGTGATAATTAGCGGCGTTAACTTGGTTGTTGTCCATTTTCATAGCAATACCACGGTTATTTAGTGCGCCTCGTAATGATACGGTACTAACGCGTAATTGCGCTGCAGTATCTGTGCTTTTACGTTGCATTGGTTTTATGCTTTGCTCAAACTGATAATATTTAACGGGTGCATTAAGCGATTGACTACACCCAGATAAGAATAGCACTGCGATAACAGCAAAATATTGTAGTTGTAAAAGCGTGCGCATTATTGTTTCCTCGGCGTTGGATCGGCAGGCAATGATTTATCAAAAATAAACATATTTGGTTGTTCATTTAAGCCACGAGAGAGTGGCTGTAGCTCTTCACTTAAACGCTTAAACTCTGAGAGCGTTTGTTGTAATTGTTGATGGAATGAGGAACCTTGTTGATAACTGGCCATGGTTTTTTCAAACTGTTTCATGGTGACATCAAATTGCTGCATACTTTTTGTCATTTCAGCAAAATTACGGTTAATATCACCGGGCAAATTTTGGGTATCTTGTTTACTCAACAATGTACGCATTTCATTCGCCAGCGCTTGGTAATCAGCAAATGCAGAATCAATTTGCGCTAAGCTGTCTTCAATTTTTAAATTGTTTACTTTATTTAATACGTCTGATACTTGATCTGCTAAAACGGTAATGCCACTGGAAACACTCGGGAATACTTGATATTGAGACAGAGTTTCTAACTTCGCAGCTGGGGCATCGTGGTAGATATCAAAATCGACATACACAGCGCCAGTAAGCAAATTGCCTGATTTTAAAGAAGCGCGCATGCCATTTTTTATCCAACCATTAATACTGCTTTGCCAAAACTCTTTGGCTGAGGCATTGTCGTGGTAAATGCGGCCATACTCTATTTTTATCAAAGCTGGCACTGCAGTATTGTCAGTTTTAAAGTGAACGGGTTTGCCATCGATGATCACAAAGGCGGGGGCTTCTACAACAGTACCTACGCGTATACCACGATATTCAACCGGTGCGCCGGCACGTAAACCTCTAATAGATTGCTCAAACTCAATGAGGTAATAATCAAAATTATAAAAACGTTCCTCAAGAGCATCTTTGTAACTATTACTAAGTGAAAAGCTGTGGCCTTCCTGGGCAAAATCACCTGGCGATTGTTGCTCAGGCAAACCAACCGAGATCCCTCCTTTTAATAATCTGCTTAATGAACCTGTTTTTACATTAATGCCATCGGCAGATAAATCAATTTCAACACCCGCATTAACCCAGAAAATAGAATTTAAAGTGATCAGATTTTGATAAGGTTCGTTGATGAAAATACCGTACTTCATTGCTTGATTCTTCCAATCAAAAGTCGCGGTTTCAACCTGACCAATTTTATAATTTTTAAAAAATATACCGGTGCCGACATCCATAACCTCAGCATCATAACTGAGTAATGAAAAGCGACCACCTTTGACATCTTTATCAATCAGCGCAGGCTCTTCTTGTAATTTAAAATGTTCTTTTGTTTTGCTACTTTCACCTGGCGAAAACTCTAAATACACACCAGAAAGTAAAGTACTCATACCGCTGATGCCTGTTTCATCAATACGCGGTTTTACTACCCATATAGTGGCATCTTCGGTGAGTAAGCCATCATAATGTTTATCAATTTGCGCACGAGCAACGACACTGTTTTTAGTCTCAGAGAGGCGAATATGATCGATTTGGCCTATTTTCACGCTGCGTACTTTAATTTCCGTCTTTCCTGCCACAATGCCTTCAGCATGAGGCATTGAAATATATATCGTCGCGCCTTTATTTGCTTGGTATTGGTAAAGCATCCACACACCAATGAGCAAAGCTATAACGGGGATGATCCAAATCGCAGAAATAATGGGTTCTTGTTTTATATTAGCCGTTTCACTCATGCTGCTTCTCTAATTTATGGTCTTTTTATCATTGCTTGGCGGATCCCATAATAGCCGAGGATCAAACGCGTGTGCTGCCAACATTTGGCAAATCACCATGATAGTAAAAAATACAGTGCCTAAGCCAGGCGTTACTGACATTAAGTTTCCTAATTGTACTAAGGCTACTAGAATTGCGACAACAAATACATCGATCATGGACCATTTACCAATAAATTCAGTTAATTGATAAACTCTTGTATAGCCCTTTGTTTGGCTATTAGCAGGTCTACTCACCAAAAAGCATAAAAACGTTAAGATGAGCGCTTTTGCAAGCGGCACTACTACACTAGCTAAAAAAATAATTAATGCTATAGGGTATGAACCTGCTTGCCACAGTGTTATCACTCCACCAATTAATGTTGAGGGGGATTCATCGCCTAAACTAGTGGTATACATTATTGGTAATAGGTTTGCGGGAATATAACAGGCAATTGAAGTTATTAACCATGCCGTTGCTTTTTGTACGCTGTGGGGGTTTCTGATATGGGTTTTGCTATTACAGCGAGAACAGTATTGGCTATCACTAAGTTGATGGCAGACATGACAGGCACGAATGTTACTATCTATGGCACGATAAGAAAGTTTTGCTGCTGCAATCCCAACCTGAGGTTGTACTTGCTCCCATAATCGAGCACGATTTAAGTGTGCTAATGAGCCAATATATAAGATTACAAACGCGGTATAGGCCCAAAAACTAACGCCAAAGTTGACTTCCGCGAGTGACATTATTTTCACCATGCTGACCAAAACGCCGATTAAAAATATTTCTGACATGATCCATGGTTCCAACGCTAAGGTGAACTTGAGTAAGCGCCTGGCAATCGTTTGTGGAAGTACTTTAAGTAAGCCTAAATGCAATGGGATCAAGGTGGTGAGTAATGCCATCGGTAAACCAATAATACTAACATCAATAAAAATGGCTAATAAATCGCTGTCGTAATTAAACAAAATACGAGCAGCATCGGGCAAGGTAATCGTTTGTGTAATACCATTACTACTAAATGAGATAAATGGATAAAACATACTGCTTAACAGCATTAACAAGGCACTGATACTGAGTGCAACAACTCGGCTGTCGTAATTTATATTTGCTGCACAAAGCTTACTGTGACAATGTGGACAAACAGCCATTTGTTTTGCCACTACATGTGGAATATCAATAATATGGTCACAATGAGGACAGGCAGTTTGCAAAATCAATAACCACGTAGAAGTATTTAAGAGCAAGTTTGCATCAATTAACGGTTAAATACAAATGCGTAAATTGTTTATTGAGTCATTATGATATTTCTATTTATTCGTGACTTTATAACCCAGAAAACTTATCTGACTAGATTGTGAAATGGCCTCTAACGATGCAAAAAAACAACAATTCGCACATTAATTAGGGGTATTTGCAAAATAAATTACAAAAAAGCACTTTTTTTTCATTTTTACAGTTGAATTAAGTTTGTGGCATCCCTATTTACTAGTCATCGAACGTATTAATGAATTTTGAAGTTGGAGATATTTCATGGGTAAAATTATCGGAATTGACTTAGGTACTACTAACTCTTGTGTTGCAGTACTTGATGGTGGCAAAGCACGTGTTATTGAAAACGCGGAAGGCGATCGTACCACTCCGTCTATTATAGCTTACACGCAAGACGGAGAAACTCTAGTAGGTCAGTCTGCTAAACGTCAAGCGGTTACTAACCCGACAAACACATTATTTGCAATTAAGCGTTTAATTGGTCGTCGTTTTGAAGACGAAGAAGTACAACGTGATATCAGCATCATGCCATTTAAAATTATCAAAGCTGATAATGGTGATGCCTGGGTTGAAGCGGGCGGCGAAAAACGCGCTGCACCACAAATTTCAGCTGAAGTTTTGAAAAAAATGAAAAAAACAGCCGAAGACTTTTTAGGTGAAGCTGTAACAGAAGCGGTTATCACTGTGCCTGCTTACTTTAACGATTCACAACGTCAAGCTACTAAAGATGCCGGTCGTATCGCGGGTCTTGAAGTTAAACGTATCATCAATGAGCCAACGGCTGCTGCCCTTGCTTATGGCATGGACAAAAACAAAGGCGAAAACGTTGTTGCAGTATATGACTTAGGTGGTGGTACGTTTGATTTATCAATCATTGAAATTGATGAAGTTGAAGGTGAGCACACATTTGAAGTACTTGCTACAAATGGTGATACTCACTTAGGTGGTGAAGATTTTGATAACCGTGTAATCAACTATTTAGTTGCTGAATTCAAAAAAGATCAAGGTTTAGACTTAAAAGCTGATCCACTTGCAATGCAACGTGTTAAAGAAGCGGCTGAAAAAGCAAAAATTGAATTATCATCTGCACAATCTACAGAAGTAAATCTTCCGTACGTAACTGCTGATGCAACGGGTCCTAAGCATATGAACGTGAAACTAACACGCGCTAAGCTTGAGTCACTAGTTGAAGATTTAGTAATGAACTCACTAGAGCCATTAAAACGTGCCCTTGCTGATGCTGATTTATCAGTAAGCGACATTGACGACATCATCCTTGTTGGTGGTCAAACACGTATGCCTTTAGTACAAAAAACAGTTGCTGATTTCTTTGGTAAAGAGCCACGTAAAGACGTTAACCCTGATGAAGCAGTAGCCGTAGGTGCAGCGATTCAAGGCGGTGTACTTGCAGGCGACGTGAAAGACGTACTATTACTAGACGTATCACCATTATCTCTAGGTATTGAGACTATGGGTTCAGTAATGACGGCACTGATTGAGAAAAACACCACGATTCCTACTAAGAAATCGCAAACATTCTCAACAGCAGAAGATAACCAAGCTGCGGTAACCATTCATGTGCTACAAGGTGAACGTAAACGTGCAAGCGATAACAAATCTCTAGGTCAATTTAACCTAGAAGGTATCCGTCCTGCACAGCGCGGTACGCCACAAATCGAAGTAACGTTTGATGTAGATGCCGATGGTATCTTACATGTATCTGCTAAAGATAAAGACACAGGTAAAGAGCAAAAAATCACCATTCAAGCGTCTTCAGGTCTAAGTGATGAAGAAGTTGAAAAAATGGTTCGCGATGCAGAAGCACATGCTGAAGACGATAAAAAGTTTGAAGAGTTAGTAGCTGCACGCAACCAAGCTGACGCACTTGTTCACGGTACACGTAAACAAATTGAAGAAGCGGGTGAAGCATTACCAAGCGAAGATAAAGAAGCGATTGAAGCGGCTGTTGTTGAGCTAGAAGCAGCTATCAAGAGTGACAACAAAGACGAGATTGAAGCAAAAACTCAAGCGCTTGCTGAAAAGTCACAAAAGTTAATGGAAATTGCACAAGCTAAAGCACAACAAGCTGGCGGCGACGCTGGTGAGCAACCACAACAGTCAGCTAAGCAAGATGACGACGTAGTGGATGCTGAGTTTGAAGAAGTGAAAGACGACAAGTAATTGTTGCCAGCGCTTCACTAACTGAAAACACGATGACTGATATCGTAATTTAAGTTAGGATGAACAACTTAGGCGCGCAGGCTATAGCTTGACGCGCCTTTTGCATGTAAATTAGATGATAAATCGATACGATTTATCGATTTATCCGCAGCAATGCTGCAGTAAGAAAAGAGTAGTGTGATAGATATGTCAAAACGCGATTATTATGAAGTCCTTGGAGTGGCAAAAGACGCCAGCGAAAGAGACGTTAAAAAAGCGTATAAGCGCTTAGCGATGAAATATCATCCAGATCGTACCGCAGGCGATAAAGATCTTGAAACTAAATTCAAGGAAGTAAAAGAAGCTTACGAGATCCTCACCGACAGTCAAAAGCGTCAAATGTATGATCAATACGGCCATGCTGCGTTTGAACAAGGCGGTGGCGGTGGTGGCGGCTTTGGTGGTGGCCATGGTGACTTTGGTGATGTATTTGGTGACGTGTTTGGTGATATTTTTGGTGGCGGTGGTGGCCGTCGTCAATCGCGTCAACAGCGTGGTGCCGATTTACGTTACAACATGGATTTAAGCTTAGAAGAAGCGGTTCGTGGTAAAGAAGTCGAAATTAAAGTACCTACGTGGGTGAGCTGTGATCCATGTGACGGCAGCGGTGCAAAAGCAGGTTCTAAACCGAAAACATGTACTACTTGCCATGGTGCAGGCCAAGTGCAAATGCGCCAAGGTTTCTTTGCTGTACAACAAACCTGCCCAACTTGTCAGGGCACTGGTCAGATAATTTCTGATCCATGTAATAGCTGTCATGGTCAAGGGCGGGTGGAAAAAACCAAAACATTATCGGTTAAAATCCCTGCGGGAGTTGATACTGGCGATCGCATTCGTTTATCTGGCGAAGGTGAAGCTGGGGTACATGGTGCACCAGCTGGTGATTTGTATGTGCAAGTATCGGTACGTGAACACCGTATCTTTGAGCGTGATGGCAATAACCTCTATTGTGAAGTGCCGATAGGGTTTACAACGGCAGCTCTTGGTGGGGAAATTGAAGTACCGACTTTAGATGGTCGTGCTAAATTGAAGATCCCAGCAGAGAGTCAAACGGGCAAAATGTTCCGTATGCGCGGTAAAGGTGTTAAGTCTGTTCGCAGTGGCGCAGTTGGTGACTTGATCTGTAAAGTGGTAATAGAAACACCCGTTAAGTTAAATGAACGCCAACGCGAGTTATTGCAAGAGCTTGAGCAAAGCATGGGTAAGGATGGTTCTAAAAATCGTCCAAAAGAAAAAGGCTTTTTTGATGGTGTAAAAAAGTTCTTTGATGATTTAACTAAGTAATCATTCATTACTTATAAAATGGCGCTAATAAGCGCCATTTTTTATAGTTATGATAAGTAGGGCGTGTTTATCTTTCGAGGTTAAATTTGCAGCAGTGTGTTTGGTATTTAGGCAAGGCAGAGCCTATGTAGTGTGGTTGTCCCCCATAAATAGGCGATAACGCAGATTAATGCCAAACACGCGCTGCCCTTTGGGTTCTTCCTAGGGGCGACTAACTCTTTGTTGCCTACATGGATGTAGGTAAGGGGCGTGAGCAGGACGCGAAAGCTTTGCTCGATTTTTACTTAGCCCACTAGGTTACAAATCTCGCGCCGCGATTAAATCGCCCCTAGTTTGAACAAATTTTAATCCTGAAAGGTCAACACGCCCTAGTCTCACTTGCATGATTGAAGGATCGGCGTAAAATCAGCGCCATTGATGTATTAAATGAAATTAAACGGCATGTTCACGTTAGACAAATTAGTAATTGGCCAACATGGCTCTGTTGTAAGCATCGATCCTAATGCGAGTTTACTGCGTCAGAAATTACTTGCAATGGGTTTAACGCCAGGCGCTCCTGTCCACGTATTGCGCTTTTCTCCATTTGGCGATCCGATGATTGTCAAAGTTCGCGGTACTGTTCTTAGTCTTCGTAAAGCCGAGGCACAATCAATTAATTTGGAACTTGCAGTATGAATCCAAACATTGCCGTAATAGGTAACCCGAACTGTGGTAAAACTACACTATTCAACGCGTTAACCGGTAGCAAACAGAAAGTAGGTAATTGGTCAGGGGTTACCATAGATAAGAAGATTGGTCAATTTAAAGTGGCTGATCAAACTGTCGACTTAGTTGATTTACCCGGTACTTACTCTTTAGATGTAAATGCACAAACCCCTTTAGATGAAAAAATTGCCCGTGACTATGCACTCAGTGGTGGCTCACAACTGATCATCAATATTCTTGATGCATCAAATCTTGAACGTAACTTATATCTTACTGCGCAATTACTTGAGATGAAAATACCTCTTATAGTGGTTCTAAACATGGTGGATGTAGCAAACCGCAATGGTTTGCTGACAGATGCTAAAGCGCTAGAGAAACGTCTAGGTTGTCCGGTGATTGCGTTAAGTGCGAATAATAAAAAAGATATTAGCGCGTTAAAAGAGTGTATTTCTCAGGGTCTAAAATTAAAGAAAGTGTCATCCCATGTACCAATTTATGAACCAAATGTGGCGCAAGCAGCGGCTAAGATTGCCTCCAGTATTACAATCAATAATAAGCCATTAGAAAGCATTGATACCCATTGGTTATCGTTGCGTTTATTAGAGCAAGATGAAAGTTGTTTTAGTTATGTGGATCAACAAACGCTGGCACTGGCAAAAGCTGAATTTGAACAGTTTGCCGATCATCATGAACTTGATGTGCTTTTTGCCAATGGTCGGTATGAATTTGCCCATCAACTTGCTGAACTTGCTCAAAATACCAAAGGCATCGCCTCTGAAACCATCAGCGATAAAATAGATGCGGTAGTGATCAACCGCTTTTTAGGGATCCCAATATTTTTAGGGATCATGTATTTAATGTTTACTATTGCAGTCAATGTTGGCAGTGCATTTATAGACTTTTTCGATATTGCTGTTGGTGCGATTCTAGTCGATGGCTTTGGTGAAATATTAACGTCATTAGGCGCACCTGATTGGCTACGCGCATTGCTTGCGGACGGTTTAGGTGGGGGTATTCAGTTAGTTGCCACCTTTATTCCGGTGATTGGCTTTTTATACTTTTGTTTAGCCTTTATTGAAGATTCAGGTTATATGGCGCGTGCTGCTTTTATCATGGATAGATTAATGCGCGCCATTGGTTTACCAGGAAAAGCATTTGTACCACTGATTGTTGGTTTTGGCTGTAACGTGCCATCAGTGATGGCGACACGTACTTTAGAAACCCACAAAGATCGCTTGCTCACTATAGCTATGTCGCCATTTATGTCATGTGGTGCACGGCTGAGTGTATACGCTTTATTTGTCGCTGCCTTTTTTACCACTAATGGCCAAAACTTAGTATTTGCACTGTATATTTTAGGTATTGTCATGGCGGTATTAACCGGTTTGGTACTTAAAAATACCTTGTTTAGTCCAACGCTTACCCCATTTATTCTCGAATTACCTGCGTATCATATGCCAACGGCAAAAGGTGTACTTTACAAAGCATGGGAGCGCTTAAAAAGCTTTTGTATGCGCGCCGGTAAAACCATTATCGTGGTATTTGTTATTTTAAAAATACTCAGCTCTATAGGTACTGATTTTACCTTTGGTAATGACAACACAGATAAATCGATGCTCAGTGAAATTTCAAAAATTGCAACACCGGTGTTTGCTCCTATCGGGGTAGAGCAAGATAACTGGCCAGCGACGGTCGGTATTTTTACTGGTGTATTTGCTAAGGAAGCAGTGGTTGGAACGCTTGATAGTTTGTATTCAAATTTAGATAGCGCACTGCCAGCGAATAAAAAGCCAGTTAATGTCATCAATAAAGTGGCTGAAGCGTTCGCGAGTATTCCGACAAACCTAGCAGACGTATTTGGTAATTTACTCGATCCACTGGGTTTAAAAGTCACAAATGTGAGTGATCAAAGTAGTGCTGCCATTGACCAAGAAGTGAATGTATCGACCTTCGCAACCATGGAAAACTTATTCAGTAGTCAACTTGCTGCATTCAGTTATTTAGTGTTTGTATTGCTTTATACACCGTGTTTAGCGGTGATGGGGGCAATGTATCGTGAAGCTGGAATGAAATGGATGCTATTTGTAGCAAGCTGGTCAACGGGCCTTGCATATATTACAGCCTCTGTTGTTTACCAAGTCGGCAACTTCAAACAATCACCGACCTTCTCGATATTTTGGTTATTCGGCTGTGCTGTCGTTATTGCATTAGCGATAAGCGCTATGCGGATTTATGGTAATAAAATGGCCGCAAAGAGCCGTTTGATCCCTGTTGTTAATATTATTTAGCAAGTGTATATAGTTAAAAAGAGTACCTTGGTACTCTTTTTTGTTGATTTTAAAGCAGTTAACAATTCAATGGAGTTAGTCATGACGCCAGCCACACAATTATTAAAAAAGCACAAGGCCACTTTTGAGCTGCTCAGCTATGAGCATAACTCAAGTACACAAAGCTTTGGTTTAGAAGCTGTTGAAAAGTTAAATCTAGCCGCTGAGCAGGTTTTCAAAACCTTAGTATTTGAAACCAATGAATTGCAGTTAGTGGTGGCAATTACGCCTGTGAGTCAACAAGTTAACTTAAAGCTCTTAGCAAAAGCATGTGGTGTTAAAAAAGTACATATGGCCGCGGCACAAAAGGTAGAAAATAGCACCGGATATATTCTTGGTGGCGTAAGTCCATTAGGGCAAAAAAAGCGCGTAGCGACTTACCTCCATAGTAGTGCAAAGCAGTTTGATATTATCTATGTAAGCGCTGGTAAACGCGGCCTTGAAATTGCACTTGATCCAAATACATTAATAAAACTATGTAATGGCAAATTAGCCGACTTTTAGTGGTAATTTGCAGTGTTAGTTTACCGTCGATAAACTAACACCACTACTTTGCACAAACTTTAACGTATCTTTCCCCCTCATTTTGTTTCTATTATTGCTAAAGCCTCATTGTGTTAGTGTTTTTTTAGTAAAAATAAGTCAACTAAATACTTTTCAGCTTACAAGTGTTAGCTCTTTTTATTCAATAGCTTAGTTAGTCTAATAATAAATAAATTGAAAAAACTGTTAAAAAGTTGGTTAGAGTAATTGATCTAAACCATTTTTTATGACGTAATGTAGGTATTATTATCTGGTCGGATGAGTTGATTATGAGTTTACGTACAAAATTAAAAAAAGTATTACCAAGTATTTCTATCACTGAACAAGAAGCCCTTGATGCGGGTGATGTGTGGTTAGAAGGCTCTATCTACCAAGGTAAGCCTGACTTTGACGCTTTACGCGCAGTACCTGCTGCGGTTTTAAGCACAGATGAGCAAGCATTTATCGACGGTCCATTACAAGAACTATTGGGTATGATCGACGATACAGAAATTCAAAACGGTATTCATTTACCTGAATACATTTTAGATTTTCTGAAAAAAGAACGTTTCTTTGCACTGATCATTCCTAAATCATTCGGTGGTTTAGAGTTTAGCCCTTACGCAAACTCTACTATTGTTGGCACAATTGCTACTAAAAGTTCTGCTGTTGCAGTAACTGTTATGGTGCCTAATTCGTTAGGCCCTGGTGAGTTACTACTGCACTTTGGTACTAAAGAGCAACAAGCACATTATTTACCACGCTTAGCGAATGGTCGTGACATTCCATGTTTTGCACTTACTAGCCCTGAGGCTGGCTCTGATGCCGGTGGCATTCCAGATTTAGGCACAGTGACTAAAGGCATGTACAACGGTGAAGAAGTACTTGGCCTTGAGATAACTTGGGACAAGCGTTATATCACCCTTGCGCCAATTGCAACTGTGCTTGGTTTAGCATTTAAAGTGGTGGATCCAAATGGCTTACTGGGCGGTAAAGAAAACCTTGGTATTACCTGTGCGCTTATTCCAAAAGAGCACCCAGGTGTTGAACTTGGTAATCGTCATGATCCAATGGGTATTCGTTTTTACAACGGTACTACGCGTGGCAACAAAGTATTTGTGCCAATGGACTTCATTATTGGTGGTCAACAGAACATCGGTCGTGGTTGGCAAATGCTGGTTAGCTGTTTAGGCGCTGGCCGTGGTATTTCGTTACCTGCATTAGGTGTGAGTTCATCACAAGTGGCTTTTAAAGGCGCATCTGAATACGCAGCAGTACGAGAGCAATTTGGTTTAGCGATTGGGCAGTTTGAAGGTATTCAAGAAAAACTCGCTGATATTGCCGGTAAAACATACCTACAAGAAGCAATGCGTGTACTGACAACCGAAGGTTTAGGCATGGGCTTAAAGCCATCAGTTGTGACTGCTATTGCAAAATATCACATGACTGAAATTGGCCGTGACGTGCTTGACTCAGCAATGGATATTCAAGCAGGTAAAGCGATTCAGAATGGCCCACAAAATACGTTAGCAAGTGGTTATGTTGCACAACCAATTGCCATCACGGTTGAGGGCGCCAACATTCTTACCCGTAACTTGATGATCTTTGGTCAAGGTGTCATGCGTTGTCATCCGTATTTGCAATCGATGGTTGAGTCTATTCATAGTGAAGATAAAAATGCTGATAAAGAATTTAATAGTATCTTACGTAAAACAGTCGGTTACAGTGTAGCAAACAGCCTACGTGCATTTCGCTTAGGGGTATTACCATTCACCGCAGGTGCTGAGTCTGAGCTGCCAGAAGTACGTGAATATGAAAAAGCAGCACATAAATTATCTGCTAAATTAGCAGTCTATGCAGATTTCTCATTATTAGTACTTGGCGGTAAACTTAAACAAGCGGAAATGCTATCAGCCCGGTTAGGTGATGTAATGAGCTTTTTATATGCGGCTATGGCATCAATTAAATATTATGAGCAAAAAGTGGCAAGCAGTGAACGCGAGCAAGCAGCGCCATATTTCCACTACGCAACACGTTTTGCATTACAAAGCGCGGAACAAGCATTGCATAAGTTTTTAGACAACTTTCCTGCAAGTGGCACACGTAAGTTTATGCGTTTTATTACCATGAACTATTCGACTAAAATGCCAAAAATTAGCGATGACTTAATTCGTGAATTAGCAACACAAGCGCAACTCGACACGGTATTTAAAAAGCAAATAACGCACTTAGTTAAACCTATTGAAGGTGATGGACATTACATTAACGAGCAAGCGTATAAAGCGAAAATGGGCTGTTTAGATTTACTCGCAAAAGTGAAAAAAGCCTTGCGTGCTAAAACAATCAAACCAGGTATTCGTTTTGCACTTACTCTTGATAATGCACTTGTAGCAAATGTGATCACTGAAGACGAATATGTAATATTAATTGATTACAACAAAAAACGTGAACGCGCAATTCGTGTTGATGAATTTGATTTTGATATGAACTTATTAGACGAAAACGCCCAGCCAGTGAATCCACTGAAAAGTGTAGTAAATCAGTAGAATTTTAATTCAACAACGGAAGCGCCCAGAGTGAGGGCGCTTTTATATTTCCCTAGCGGTTAGGTCTGTAGGAAGCCAGAAGAAGTTAGCTCACTGCTCACTTTAACCGCCCCGGAACTGAATTGTTTTTGAACCTCCTTTAAGAAAGCCTGAGCCTCGGGTTCTAGATTTTGATAATTACCATGTAGCAGATATAAACTGACCATTCTAGCTTGCTTGTCGAAAAGGTCTAAAGAGGTTAGGGTTCCTGTGTTTAACTCTTTTGTGATAGTTGCTAAAGGTAACCAAGCATACCCCATCCCCTCTATTACCATATCAATGCATAGGCGAAGGTTGTTTGCTGTCCAATATTTACTATCATTAGGACAATAAAGGTTTCTATGCTGAAGTTTCCTACACTGTTGTAATACAATTTGACGATGGCTATTGAGCTCTTCTATTTTAAGCTCCCGATTTAATGAATTTAAGGGGTGGGTAGTATTAACAGCAAGAATGAGTTCCATTTTACATAGCTCTTGACAATATATATTTGAAGAGTAATGAGAGGAAATTGCAACATCAACGTCTTTATGCTCAACAAGGCTGGTAGAGATCTCGGACGAAGAATTAATTAATTCAATACGTAAATCAGGAAGTAAAGCTGATGTTTTATTCAAAGCCTTATTTAGAAGAGCTCTAGGTAACATTTCATCAACGGCAACACGCAAAACTTTATCTTTATAAATGTTTGACCGTTCAGATACCTCAATCTTTTTTGCCGTTTCAAGTAAACTGCATGCTTGCTCATAAACCCTCGTACCAGACGTCGTAGGAACTGTTTTCCTACCTTCTAACTTAAACAACTTCAGGGAAAGTGATTGTTCAATTTTTTTTACTGCATTAAAAATACTGGACTGACTTTTGTGTACTTCAATCGCTGCTGGATTAAATCCACCATACTCCACAACAGCAATAAACATTCTCCATTGTTCAAGTGTAACTCTAAGCACGCTACTTGCTCCTTATAAACGTAAAATTCATTTTTAACTATAACTTTCAAATAAGTAGGTTTTACTTTTTAATCTTTTCTAAATTATTAACTTAACCTTTAACCTTTACTGTGACGGAGCCTTACAATATCTAACTAGCTCAAGATAAGCATTGCAGCTGATATTAACAGCGATTTAAAAATATCAATCGCTGTTAATTTCAACGACGCTCGCATCTTGAGGTGGTTTAGGTATATAGCAACAATCTTGCGGCAAATTTATGCGTAAGAATGACGTGCAATATGTTCCGCTGCCGCAATAGTGGGGACATTGGTTGCCACCGATGGCGCATCAGGAAATATTGAAGCGTCAACCACACGCAGACCAGTTAAACCATGCACTCGTGCTTGTAAATCAACCACAGCAATCGGGTTATCACGTAAGCCCATAGGTGCAGTTGCAACAGGGTGATGGTAAGTGTCTAAGGTCGCTTTAGCTGAAGCCAAAAGTGCTTCATCACTTTGCGCGGCTGGCTGGGGATTCAATTCGGTTGCAATCATCTTATCAAGCGGTGCTGATTTACCAATTTTTCGTGCCAACTTAATGCCGTCTAGCAAACGAATACGATCGCTCTCTGCCGCCAGAAAATTAAGATCTATTTTAGGTGCGGCCATAGGATCACGACTTGCTAACCATACGCGACCACGTGATTCTGGACGTGTTAATGCAACGGCCAAAACAAAACCGACTTTAGTCGGGCTTTGTTCATGCGGGAACAAATGAGTGGCTGTAATATGTAAATCTAATTCTCCTTTAGCCGCAGTACGACTGTGTGTCCATAATTTTGCGCCAATCACAGGGGATTGCGCACCAACCATGTCAGGTTTGGCTGCATATGCGTTGTAATAGAATGGATGGTCAACCATATTTTGACCAACAGGTAAATCAGCAACAACTGGAATAGATAAGGCTTTTAAATCGGATGCAGGCCCTACGCCCGAACGCAAAAGAATAGCCGCACTACCGTAAGAACCGGCAGAGAGAATAACTTCTTTGGCTTTCAATACAGTGCCATTTGCTAAACGCACACCCACTGCACGCTTGCCTTCAAATATAACACGGTCAATCATCACATCAGGCTGAATAGTCAGGTTAGGACGCGCCCGAACAGCATCTGTTAAATACGCCATACCGGTATTAACCCGTACACCATCAACAATGTTCATCGGATATGGACCGACACCATGGGCATTAGCACCATCAAAATCAGCGACTGATTTATAGCCATTGGCAATAGTGGCATCCATAAATGCACGCTGCATCGGCGTGATATCGTTGTAAGTCAACTGACGAATAGGGAATGGACCACTGCGTCCATGAATGGCATCATCACCGCCTGTACGGTTTTCCATATTTTTAAATGTAGGCAGCATATCCTCGTAGCTCCACCCAGGCAAATTCCAGCGTTTATAGTCTTCTGGACGAGCGCGAATGGCAACCGCGCCATTAACCGCTGAGCTGCCACCAACTACTTTACCGCGGATCGCCCCAATGGGATGACCAACATAGCCTGGTTCAGTGTTATAACCCCATTCCACATCGGGGTTACGGTTCGCACCAACAATATCGCTTTTTGCTAATTCTTCAGGGTAGTTATTTGGCTTATAGCTATGTCCAGCTTCCAGCAATAAAACCTGACGATCTGCTTTTTCAGTCAGGCGACTAGCGAGTACAGAGCCTGCTGAGCCACTGCCCACGATAATCACATCGGGTATTTGCTCTGATGTTTGTTTAGTATTTGAATTAAGCTCAGATGCTTGTGACACACCAGACAAACTGCCAGCGGTAAGTGCAGCAAAGGTTAGCATAGTACTTTTAATTATTTTACGGCGTTCAGGGCTTTCAATGTTTTCATTTTCTTCTACATTTGATTCATCATAACTCATACTATCACTCCAAACTTTTTATAAGAGATTTTATTGTTCAGATTATAGGGATTAATTTGTCCTTTTAATAGATACACTTTTGCGAATCAATAGTTCGAAAACCACGAACAACGTTACAAATAAATAATGCCGTAGTTTATTTATTAAACTTCATGTTGTGTTTACATTCTATCTCAAGCAACTTAGCTGCAATCAGCATCTCCCAAGGTGGTGGACAGCCGATATGATCAGTTAGAAATTTAACAAATGCTTGAATTCTCAATGAGGCTCGTTTACTTTGACGATACACAACAGAAATATCCCCCCCTGAAGGTGAATACTGTGGCAAAACAACCTGTAATTCCCCTGATGCAATATACTCAGCCGCGATAAATGTCGGTAGGATTGCCAACCCTAACCCTGTACGTGCGGCCTCCATCAACATGTGTGCATTATCTGTACGCATTCGACTACGAATTCGAAAAGACTGAATTTTACCCTCAACAGGTAGCTGCCACATACCGTGTGGCTCACGATGGATATATAATAACCCTTCATGATTAATTAATTCAGCAGGGTGATGTGGCGTACCGTAGCGTTTTAGGTAGGAAGGGTGCGCGCAAATTAAGTGGCGATTAAAGGTGATTGGCTTTGCTATTAGTGATGAGTCTGTCAACTGGCCCATTCGAATTGCCACATCATAATTTTCATCCTGTAGATTAACTTTACGGTCACTAGACTCAATATCAAGTTGCAAGTTAGGATATTGTATCGCAAAGGCAGGCAATATATCGGTTAGATAAGGAGTACTAAATGCCATTGGTGCAGCCAAACGCAAGCCTCCTTTCAAAGTGGATTTTTCTGACAACATAGACTCTTCAACAGTAGCTAAATCAGCCAAAATACGAACACACTGTACATAAAAATCACGGCCTACCTCTGTTGCATACAGCCGATAGCCTCGATCAAACAAGCTAATCCCCAAGCGATTCTCAAGCTGTTTAATCCGCTGACTAACAACCGATTTTGTAGTCCCCAAACGATTAGCTGTCTCAGAAATACCACCAGCATCAACAACCGCTACAAACGTGCTCATCTCTAAAAATTTATTCATTCGTTATACTAACTATTAAAAATATTCGCTAGTACAACCTATCATACTCGTATACATATTTTTATGTATTGCGACAAGTTAGGTGGTTTGGGTATCAGACTGGTTAGCTAATCGTAATAGGGCTTAACGCAATAACCAGCGAGATAAGGTACGGGTCGCTAAAGGCATCAACCAATACACCATACTCAGAGATACCAAACCTGCTACTAGCACTTGGGAAAAATAGCTGGGTATATTTAAATGAGCTAGCTCGAAAAAAGCAGACATTGCCCAAGGTATAATAATGGTTAAAGGTAAGACGATCCCCCAAGAGAGCAGCCATTGTTTCCATCGAGCTACGGTTACTCGAGTTTGTAACGGTTCGAACCAAAATTTCGAGTCCTCACCCGTGCGATAATAATCTTCTTTTAACCATGGCAAAGATTCGCGCAACAAAGCCTGGCGTACATCAGACTTCAACCAAAGCAATACGTACTCTTTACTGATAAAGCGCAGAATTATTACGTAGCGTAATTGCTCTCCCACAGGCTTTACTATATCCGTAGCCAGAAAGCCTGAAAATTTTTGATGAGCTTCAATTGCTTTACTCATCCATTGTTCATAAAGAGCTTGATGATCAGGGTTTACCTCATGAACAATAACGCTGATACCTGTATCATTATTCATAAGCGTTGTCTGCGTTGAATAGATTGAACATTAATAAATAATAATGCAGGTAAACTTTTTAAGTGATCCATAAATTACTTTCCTGTTGCCTACACAATTCTGTGTAGGCAATTGAGTTGAAATTACGACTGTCGTAGACCAGGGTTTAATGCGATGTGTTTGTATTCAACAAAATCATCCATTGCCGCGACACCGTTCAAACGCCCTTGGCCTGACTGTTTAAAACCACCTTCCTCGAATTCGTCGTATACCATAGCCCAGTCATTGATCCAGACCGTGCCGGCTTCCAGCTCGCGAGCGACCCGCAAAGAGCGGTCTATATCGCGAGTCCACACACTTGCAGCTAAACCAAACTCGCTGTTGTTTGCCAATGCAATCGCTTCAGCTTCAGTATCAAATACTTGTAAAGTTTGCACTGGGCCGAATGTCTCGTGCTGGACAATCGGCATATTTGGATCTGATACTTGCAACAAGGTTGGTCGATAAAATGCTCCGTTGCTCATAGAGCCATCTGTGACAGGGCCGCCGCGTACAATGACTTCAGCACCACTAGTAATAGCTTCCTCAACAACTTGATTTACACGTTGAACGTTTGATTTATCAATTAAAGGTCCCATCTCACTGCTCTGATCTGCAGCAGGCCCTACACGTACAGATTTTAACCGCTCACCCAAACGCTCAATTAATGCGGGCGCTATATCACGCTGTACTAATACTCGAGAACCGGTCATGCAGAACTGGCCTGCGAATACGGTTAGAGACTTTTCAATTATTGGCACTGCGGCATCAAGGTCGGTATCGTTAAATACTAGCATCGGTGTTTTTCCGCCTAGTTCTAGGCCAAAACGTTTTAGCGACTGTGCACCGTTGGCAGAGATTGCACGGCCAGTTGTCGTACTACCAGTAAAACTGATCACTGGAACCTCTGGTGATTCTACTAAGTGTACAGAACCCGGTGCCCCTAACTCGCTAAACAGGTTGATAACTCCTTTAGGTAACGATGCGGCCTCACTTATTATTCGTGCCACTAACGCGTTAGTTTGAGCTGTTTGCCCCGGCATTTTGATAACCGTAGTACAACCTGCAGCTAGAGCCGGCGCTAAAGAGCGGATCATTAGTATAACTGGAGAGTTCCACGGCACTATAATGCCGGCTACACCAACCGCTTGGCGAATCACCATTGAAATTTTGCCTGGTTTAGGCTCAGCAGCACGACCATACTCAGTGCGAGCCAGTGCTGCATAGTAGCGTAACTTTGAGGGAACCATAGTGACCTCGAAGGTAGCTTCAGGCTTTATCTTGCCATTTTCCAATGCCAACATGTCGATAAGCTCTTTTGAATTACGCTCAAACGCGTCGGCTAGTTCAAGCAAAACTTGTGCACGTAAGTTGCGATCTTCTTTCCAGGGCGTTTCGATGAATGAGCGCTTTGCAGCTTTAATGCCCAGTTGTGCTTCATGTAATCCACCTTCAGCGTACTTACCAATTAGCTGATAGGTAGCAGGGTCAATAGAGTCTTTATAATTACCGGAGTCAAGCCAAAGGCCATCTATCCAATTTAAAGCAGGTTTTGTATTCATTAGAGATAATTCCTAGATGATGTAATAGAGAGATACGCTTAACCTTAAATTACGATGGCGTATCTTTTAAAAGTTAATTTATGCCAGAGTTTTTTTAGTAACACAATTTCATAAAAGCGAATCGCTATTTCGTTTTATTTGAATAGACCTACCTTAGCTTGCTGAGTGCTTGCTACCATTTCTCTGACCAACATTGTTTATATAAATCCACAATTTGGGTGTGTGATGGAACAAACGGGCAATTTTGAATGAGTCCAAGCTGTAGCGCTTCATCGGCTAAAGTATCTAATACTGAAACGTACTCACTTTCATTTATATCTAAGCTTGACAGGGTGGGAATTTGCAACTCATTATTCAGAGCACTGAGCTCTTTAATCAGTTCTTCACAAGCTGTTTCGTCACTCTCATTTTCCAACCTAGGTAATATTGTTCTGGCAAGAACAGCGTATTTTGATGTCGCCCCGTTGGCACAGTATCGATGTAATGTCGGCAACAGTATCGCGTTTGAAAGTGCGTGAGGAATACCAAAATGAGCACTTATAGGACCACTCATCCCATGGATCAATGTTAAGCCAGCATTGGAAAAGGCATAGCCGGCAATCATACTCCCAATCATGAGTGATTTTTTTGCTGACATGTTAGTGGGATCATTAAATGCAGGGCGTAAGTTTTGGCTCAATAACCGAACAGCCTCTAAAGCAAACATATCACTAAAATCATTAGCAAGTATTGAGGTATAGGCTTCAAGTGCATGGGTTAAAGCATCAATACCGGTTACAGCAAGCAATGTACTTGGCACACTCATCGTGAGCTCATGGTCAATAAAAACTGCACTTGAGATACAAGCATCACTTGCAAAAATGATGATGCTTTGGTCTAGTGAAGATCTAAGTACACAGGCATTAGTCGTCTCTGATCCAGAGCCTGCGATTGTAGGTACGCTTAGAACGGGTATTACTTTACCTGTCGGCGTATTCGGTATGTGCCAATCAGTATAATCGCCACCAAAACTTTCCATAATAGACAAAGCTTTAGCAGAATCAATAACGCTACCACCACCAAGCGCAATAATAATATCGAATTGACCTAAATGATAAAAAGCTCTTAATTTGTCAATTGAATCTGTTGTAGGCTCGATCTCGATATCAGTATAGGTAACATAGTTAATACCACTGATACTCAAAGGCTCAGTTAGGTTCTTTAAAATAGGGCTGTTCCCTATAAAGCTATCAGTTATTATAAGAGGGTGCGAATAACCACTTTCTTTTAAAAAAGTTGAAATTTTTTCGCTTGAGATTGAACCAAATAAAATCTTACACGGTGAAAGGAAAACCATAAAAATCCCTAAGTTAGATAAAGTAATTACGAGGTGTTAATGCAAATACCTAATAGTTAAGTTTCTATCAGGTATTTCAGAACAATATTGGATTATAAGTAAATAAAATAATTTGAATATTCTATTTATATAGATACACCTTTCTCATAATTAGAATTTAACAAAGTGTGACTTCGCCTTGGTCAGTACAGAATAACTTTATAGGTATTTGAATTAACTGTGATTTTTATAACCCTTCCTGTTTTCCTTGTTTTACTATTCAAGGTCGAGGTTTTGTTTATTCATAAAAAAGATAATTACATTCTGTAAATTGAAATTTATATAACTTGCTACGAGTATTATTATGAAAACTTCTACAATAAACAGAGTTAAAAAATAATGACGAAAATACTTGTACTTTATTATTCAAGCTATGGGCATATCGAAGCGATGGCTGATGCGGTTGCTACTGGAGCATCATCAATTAAAGATGTAGAAGTAACGATAAAGCGCGTGGCTGAAATAATGCCAGAGAATGTAGCAAAATCAGCAGGGGTTAAGCTTGATCAAAGTGCACCGATTGCAGCACCTATTGAATTGAAAGAATATGATGCAATCATTTTTGGCACACCGACAAGGTTTGGCAATATGGCTTCACAAATGCGTAACTTCCTTGATCAAACTGGGGGGCTCTGGGCTGCTGGAGGTTTAATTGGCAAAGTTGGTAGCGTTTTCACATCAACAGGGACAGGAGGAGGCAATGAAACTACAATTCAATCATTTCATACTACTCTTTTTCATCATGGTATGATCGTCGTCGGGCTACCATATTCTGCTCCAGACCTTGCTGATATTTCAGAAGTAAAAGGTGGTTCACCATTAGGCGCTGCTTGTATAGCTGGCGCTGATGGTAGCAAGTTGCCCTCAAGTAAAGAGCTTGCTTTAGCTACTTTTCAAGGGAAGCACGTCGCTAGCATAACCAAAAAACTAGTGGGTAATTCAATTTAATAATAGGTATCGATAACATTTTACTGCAGAGAATTACTGCAGAGAAAAGTAATGGGGGTCAGATCACTTGCTTCATAATACTGTGTCTTGATTGTTCTGATACAGGCATATGAGGAATGCTGTGAAGCAACGAACCTGACCCCTGTAATTCTCTTATCCACCATATCCCCCTGTGTCAGGATCTGACTCTTATACACAAATAAATTAGGCTTCAATTGAACTTTATTTATATCAGTCGATCAGATCAGTTATAACGAAAAAACCGATCGAGTTTAATTATTATGCTGATAAAAGATACTGAAAAATGGGCTAAT